>JAQAZG010000009.1 GCA_027864655.1 Oleispirillum naphthae | reverse complement strand
CGGGGTGGAGCAGCCCGGTAGCTCGTCAGGCTCATAACCTGAAGGTCAGAGGTTCAAATCCTCTCCCCGCAACCAAATACCTAAACTAATACAATGCACAAGCGGGCGACATCAGTCGCCCGCTTTGCCGTATCCGCCCCCGTCACAGCAAACCGCCGAGACGGTCGTTCGCGGGGTGGGTGGCGATGACGTTGCAGAAATCCTGCGGCGGCGCGGAAAGCTTCACCGGGGCGTCGTCGATGATGCGGTGAAAGCCGTAGCCGAGGCCCTCCAGGAAATCCCAGGCCTGATGCGTGGGGCTGCTGCGCCGCCCGAGGGTGGCGATGTTCATCTCCAGGATCACCGCAGGATGAAAGCGCTCCAGGGTCGCCCGCCCGCCTGCGAGAACCAGAGGTTCGACCCCTTCGGCGTCCATCTTCACGCAGTCCACCTGCGCAAGGGCCAGATCGGCGCACATGGCGTCGAGGGTCGTCAGCGGCACGCTTTCCTCGCCGTTGGCGGTTTCGTCCGAGAGCAGAGAGAAGGCCTGCGGGTCGTACCCATTGCCGACATGGTAGAGGGTTGCCGTGCCCGTGTGGTCGCCCAGCGCGGCGGCCACCACCGTCACCGCGCGCTCCGGGTTGAGCGCCATGTTGCGGCGCAGCGCGGCGAGCGCATCGGCGCCCGGCTCGACGGCGACGATGCGTCCCTGCGGCCCGGCGAGGCTGGCCGCGCGCAGCGAATAGACGCCGATGTTGGCGCCGATGTCGATGAACACGTCGCCCGCGCGCACCAGCCTGGGCAAGTGGTGCAGCTCCGGCTCCAGATGATCCCGCATCACGAAGGCGGTCAGGGTGGTGTAGCGCAGGTTGGCGGGAACTTGCAGCCTCTCGCCGTCGGCGGTGAGATGGAAGGTGATCGGGCGGCCGAGCGCGACGCGGACGAGCAGCGCCGCGCACCGCCACAGCACCGCCGCCGGATGCGCCTTGAACCCGGGGTGGTCGAACAGCTTGCGAACCTTGGATACGATCCGACCGGTCATTCCGTCATCCCTTCCCTGTGCCGTGCGCGGAGAACTCCGCATCCAGATAAATCAGGCTCGCCGTCAGCGCGGCGACGATGCCCGGCGTGAACACCGGAGAGTAGATCGCCGTCTCCAGGCAGACCATTATGATCATGTCCCCCAGGGCTCGGCGGAAATCCCCGGCGGGGGTCCCGGCGCGCACCGGCGCGCGGCGCAGGGCACGGCGCAGGCCGACGGCATGGATCATGAGAATGAGGACCGCCCCCACCGCACCGTACTCGAAGACCACGCCGAGCCAGCCGATATCCGCGAGGAAGAACAGATCGGAGCCGAAGACGTCGTTCAGCGTCATCGAACTGAAGCGGGTGATCGAGCCGACGCCGAAGATCCACGACAGCGGGGAAACGAGCAGGTAGCGCGATGCCGTCGCCGCCGTCTCCTGCCGCACCGAGAGCGACGCGCCGAGGGAACCGATCAGCGTCTCGGTCCATCCGCCGTCGCCCCCCAGAAGCACCGTCAGGGCGGCGAGCAGGGCAAGGGTGCCGCCGACGCCGACCAGCCCGAGGATGAACCGCCGCGGCAGGCTGCGCAGCGCGATCAGCCCCACGACCACTAGCGCGGCGGCGATGGTGGTGCGCTGCTTGTAGATGACCAGCAGACTGATCAGTCCGAAGCCGACCGGCACCCACCAGGCCCACGCGGATAAGGACGACAGGGCGCGCCGGGCGGAAAAGAACATCAGGATCAGGCCGAAGGTCATCGGCATGTAGATGCGGTAGCCGCGCTCGTAGTCGAACAGGAACAGCTTGGTGACGGCGGAACTGCTGGCATAGAAGGACTTCGGCACGATCAGCCACAGCGCCCACATCACCGCGAAGGTGGCGATCCCCAGCGCCAGGACGACGCGGCGCAGGCGTTCCTCCCCCGGCTTCAGCAGCAGCAGCCCGCCGAGGGCGGAAAAAAAATAGGTCAGCGGCCAGACCTTGGCGGTGGTCGCCAGGGCGTCGAACACCGAATTGCCGAAGTGGATCATCGACAGGGCGGGCGTCACCCCCGCCACATAGACCAGGGTGAGGCCATAGACGCCCTGCGCCGCCGTCAGGCGGCCGCGCAGGCAGAGAAGGGCGAGCGGGAACGCCAGCACCGGCCACGCCTTGGAGAGATAGTAGAGGGGGCCCGCATCGACCATGTAGTGGAAGGACTGCAGGAACATCGGGAGCGCGACGAAAAGGATCAGGGTTTTCGCCCCGCCTTGCGCCTCCTCCGCGCCCTGCGGCGCGGCGGGTCGCGGAGTCCTCGGCCCTCCCCTGCCGGGGAGCGGGCGGATGCGGCCGATCCGCCCCGACGGTGCGACGATGCGCCCCCGGCTCATCGCCCGAACGCCCTGCGCAAGCGGTCGGCCGCCACCAGCCCCACCAGGGGCAGGGATTCGACGAATACCCGCCGGAAATGGCGGCGCGGGTCGGCGAGCAGGCGGTACAGCCATTCCAGGGCGAGGCGGCGCATCCACAGCGGCGCGCGCCGCGATTGCCCGGTGAGAAACAGAAGCGAAGCGCCGATGCACAGCCCCGTGCCGGTCGCGCCGCCGTGCCGGAATATCCGCTGCGCCATCGCCTCGCCCTGCGGCGTGCCGACGGCGAGGAACACGAAGCGCGCGGGATGCGCCGCCACGAAATCGACGCAGGCCCGCATCGCCGCGTCATCGCGCAGCAGGCCCATCGGCGGGAAATGGCATTGCAGGGCGCGCAGGCCGTAGATGCCGCGCAGGCGTTCCGCCATCTCCGCATCGCCGCCGACCACGGTGACCGTATCGTCGGGGCGGATGACCGAGCGGAACAGCCGCGCGGTGAGATCGCTTCCCGCGGCGGCGGGCAGCGCCGGGCCGCCCAGCAGGCGGGCGAGCAGCGCCAGCACCCGGCTGTCGCACAGGCGCAGCCACGCATCGCGGTAGGCGGTGGTGAGATCCGGGTCCGCGCGGTTGATCCGCACCACGTGCTGCGCGTTCGGCGTCACCACATAGGCGAAGGGCGCGTCCGCCGGCCTTTCCGCGACCGCGGCGGCCGCCTCGTCCAGCCCCAGGGGGGTAAAGGCGACGCCGAGGTACGGCAGGACGGGCACCGCGCGGATCATTCCGGCCTCACAGGTCGCGGTTCAGGGTGTAGCTGAACGCACGGCCGAACGGCAGGGCCCTGTTCACGAACTGCTCGATCCAGAGGTTCAACTCGCCGATGGAGCTGCGCGGCACGAAGACGATGTCGCCGGCGGCCAGCGGCACGTCGGCGGTTTTCGCCGCGGCGCCGCCCTCCAGGAAGCCCTGCAGGTCGATCACCTTCAGCATCGGCGTATCGCGCGGCGACCGCCGGATGAGGGCGATCGAACTCAGCAGCGCCTCGTCGCGGAAGCCGTTGGCCTGGGCGATCGCCTCCATCACGCCGATACGCCCGTTGATCGGGTAGGCGCCGGGGCGGGCCACCGCGCCGTCCACGTACACCTTGGCCGAAACCGCATCGGCCACCGCAACCGTCACGATCGGGTCGCGCAGCAGCTTCCGCGCCTTCTCCGTCAGCGTCGCCGTGGCTTCCTCGACGGTCTGGTCCATGACCGAGACGACGCCCGTGGTCTTCAGGGTGATTCGCCCGTCGGGCAGCACCACGGCGGTCTCGTCCATTTCCGGGGTCTTGCGGTACATCACGGAGAGATGGTCGCCCGGGCCGATCAGATAGGGCGGCGCCGCGTCGCTCCACGCGGCGAACCCCTGGGGGTTGCGGTCCCGGGGGGTGACGGTGGTGCCGCCGCAGGCCGCAACCAGCAGCGCCGCGGCGAGGATGAGGAAGCGGAACGGTCTCAGAGCCACCGCAGGACTCCTTTCGGGATGTAATAGCGCCGCCCGGCCACCAACGCCCCCAGCATGTCGCCGCCCACCGAGAGGATGGCGTCGCGGACGTACTGTGCGGTGGCGAGGCGCGTGGTTTCCGCCCGCACCACCAGGATCGAGCCATCGACCAGGGGCGCATAGCGCAGGCCGGCGCGGTTGGCGTTGAGCGGCGGCACATCGATGAGAATCAGGTCGAACGCCGCCGCCAGCTTGTCCAGGACCTCGCGGATCTGCGGGCGGTCCATCCGCGGGTCGCCGAAGACCGAGGCCGCCGCATTGGCGGTGAGGTAGAGGTTGGGCTGGAGCGTCTCCCAGACCTCGGGCGCCTCGCTGCCGCCCGCGGGGGCGATCTCCGGCGCGAACAGCGGCAGGCGCGCGGCATCCGGCGCGATCAGGTTCTCGCGGTGTTTGGAATAGGTCTCGTCGAGATCGAGCAGCAGCGTCTTCTGGCCGTAGCCCTGCGCCACCTCCAGCGCCAGCCCGCGCACCAGCCCGTGCCGGCCGACCGTCTGCGAGGGGGCGACCACCTGAATCACCGATAGCCGCCGCCCGTCCTCGCCGATATCGCGCAGGCGGTTGGCGAGGAAGATCATCTCGTCGGAATTCTGGCGGCTGCGCTCCGGCCCGGCGTCGTCGAAGGTTCCCAGCACCGGCAGGCCGACGCGCCGTTCCACCTCGCCCGGGGTCAGCATCACCTGCCGCCCGCGCGCCGCCGTCAGGCCGCACAGGGCGGCCAGCAGCACCCCGATGAACAGCCCCCCGGCAAGCAGGCTGGGCAGCATGCTGTGCCCGCTCGGCAAGGCGAACGCGGCTTCGATCACCCGCACGTTGGCGCTGCGGGAACGCGCCGCCGCCTCCTCCAGCCGCGCCGCCTCGGCACGGCGGCTGTATTCGCGGTAGTTCTCCTCCTGCACCGAGTAGAGCCGCTCCAGGTCCTTGATCGTCGGTTCCACGGTCAGCAGGTCGTTCATCCGCTCCTGCGCCCGCACTTTCTGCTCCGTCAGTTCCGCCACCTGGCGGTCCACCGCCTCCGCTTCCACCCTCAGGGTCAGCAGGTGGTTGGTCAAGAACTCGATGGCGGGGTTGCGGACCTGGCGGCTGGTCTCGTATTCGGGCTGGTATTTCTCGATGAAGGTATCGATCGCCTTCAGCTGCGTGTCGATCTCCTGGATGCGGGGGTAGTCCGGCTGGTAGCGCTCGATCAGCCGGTCGCGCTCCAGCTGCAGGGCGAGGCGCTGGTTGCGCGCCTGGTCGTTGTCGGTCTGGTTGGACTTCTCGGTGAAGCTGCCGACCACCTGCGGCAATTCGTCCAGGAACTTCTGCGCCTCGTCGATCTCCGCGCGCACCGCCACCCGGCGCTCCGCCATCTGGCGGCTGCGCTGGACGATGCTGTCCATCTGGTTGACCGCCAGCAGGGTTTCCTGTTTGGGGTCGAGCATGCTGTAGCGCGACTTCAGGTCGGAGAGGCGACGCTCGGTGACGTGCAGGTCGTGGAGATACCTCTCCGCCTCCTTCAGCAGGTAGGGGGAGCGGACGTTCTCGAACACCTTGAAGCGGTGGTCGAGGTAGATGTCCACCAGCGAACGGATCGCCTCCAGGGCGATCTCCCGGTTTTCGTGCTCGAACGACACCTTCACCAGGTTGGAGTTGGACGGGGTATCGACGCGGACCCGCTTCTGCGCCATCTCGATCGCGTGCTGGCGGCGCGTCTCCGGCGGATAGGGCGGCAGCAGCCCCAGGAAACGCCGCTGCTTCAACTCGGGGAACAGGGTCTCGGCGCCGATCTCGCCGATCATGCCCTGGATCACCTCGCTCGACCGCAGGATGCCCATCTCGGTTTCCGTCGCCCGCAGCCCGTCTACCGAGATCATCGACGGCACGCCCATCAGGTCCTGGGCGCCGGACTGCTCGCGGCTGAACAGCACCATCAGCCGCGCCTCGGCGGTGTAGAGCAGGGGGAAGCTCGGCGCAGCCAGGGCCGCCAGCAGCACCGGCAGCAGCAGGCTGACGAGGATGACCTTGCGGTGGAAGAACGCCGAGGACAGGCCGTCGCGCAGGGTGAAGGTGGGGCGTGGGGCTGCGCTGCCGGAAGTCATGGGGTCCGCCCCCGAAGGAACTGTTGCCGTCAAGTCCGTCTCTCCAGTTCTGGCGGGATATTCACCTTCGCATGCCTTTCGAACCCGGGTTCAGGGCTTTCGGCACTGGAACCCCGCCCACCTGCGGCTCTGCCAATACGGGTGAATGAACAGGCTCCGAACCGCCGTCCAGACGACGCTTCCCCGCGGGGGACACAGCGACATCGCGGCGGAGGCGGGGTTTCCCCCCCAGTTATCGGGAATGTGCAGATCGACGCGCCATCCCCATGGATCCATCACCGCATCCGTCGCCCACCATCCGTAGGGCAGAACGGAGCGGAAATACTCCCGCACCTCATAGCGGACGTCGCCGCGGTCCTTCTGCATCAATTCCGCCGCCGCCGGGGGAACGCGCAGAAAAAACGCCACGGCCGCCAGGGCGAGGGCACGGGCCGGGCTTCGTCTTCTCTTCCGTTCCCGCTGCGGCGCAGCACTGAAAAACGCCTGGCCTCCAGACACCGGGCCGACTTCCGACATGGCGTTTTTACCGTAACCCATTGTGAAATAATGGAATATTTTCAGAGAGGCCGCCTCGACACCCAAGACATGACATCATTTTAGATATGGCTGTTTTTTTTGCTTCCAAGCGGGAACACGCACGAACACCCACATCTCTCAGATAAGCTTTTTTAACCTATCAAAGCTTAAGATTTGATGGAAATGCAGAAGACGAAAGAGATGGTCCAGATTCCGGCAACGCCCGGACGGGCTTCCGGCATGGTTCGCGGTGCCGGAGCCGCCCTCCTTGTGCGCGGGGTGGAAGTGGGGGGCAAGTTCGTCCTCTATTTCGCCGTCGCCCGCCTGCTCGGCGGGGAGGAGAGCGGCTTCTTCTTCCTCTGCCTGACCTGGGCGCACGTGCTCTCCACCCTTACCCGCATGGGCCTCGACCGCGCCCTGATCCGCCACGTCTCCGCCGAGCTTGCGGTGGGGCAGGGCACGTCGGCGGCGCGCTGCATCCGGGAGGGCGTGGCAGGCAGCGGCCTGCTCGCCTGCGCCGTTGCGGCGCTTTGCTGGGCGGGGGCGGGCCTGCTCGAAACCCACGTGTTCTCCATGCCCGGCCTCGCTCCGGCGCTGCGCATGGCCGCCCTGGCGATCCCGCCGCAGGCCCTCTGCGTCGTCCTCTGCGCCGCCCTGGTCGGCCTGGGGCGGCCCGTCGTCTCCCAGTTCCTGCAGAACGCCTGGTGGCCGCTGGTGCTGCTCGCTCTGGTCGCGGCGGGCTGCCGCTCCGCCGCGGACCTGCTCGCCGGGTTTGCGGCGGCGGGCGCTTCCGCCGGGCTGCTCTGCCTGGGCCTGATCGCCCGCGAGCGCCGCCGCCTGCGCGCGGACGCCGTTCCGGCGGCGGATACGCCGCCGCTGCCGCCGCTGCGCAGCACCGCCCTGCCGCTGGCGGTGGTGGAGGTGGTGCAGGTGTCGATCTCCAACATGCCGGTGCTGGTCCTCGGCGCTTTCGTCTCTCCCGTCGCCGTCGCCGCCTTCAGCGTCGCCAACCGCATCACCCAACTGGTCTGGGTCGTCCTCATCAGCTTCGGCACCATCGCCGCGCCGCGCATCGGCGCCGCGCACCGCCTGCGGGATGATGCGACGCTGAAGTCCCTCAACCGCACCCTGCAGGTCCTGGGCGCCCTCTTCGGCGGCGTCGGCGCCGTCCTGATGGCGCTGCTCGCCCCGTATCTCCTCGGCTTCGTGGGAAGCGGCTACGAGATCGCGGCGGCGGCCCTGGCGGTGATGGCGGCCGGGCAGTTCCTCAACGCCCTGTTCACCGGCCAGGATGTGGTGCTGGCGATGACCGGGCACGGCCGCATCCTGCGACGCATCAACCTGATGCAGTTCATCGTGTGTCTGGCCGCCAGTATCGCCCTCATCCCCCGTATCCAGATGATCGGCGCCGCCATCGCGTCGGCGGTGCCTCTGGCGCTGGGGTGCACCGCATCGGTGATGGCGGTTGCCTGGCTTTTGCCGCGTTCCGCGCCGCTTGGGCCGCGACTGCCCGCGCGCTACGCGCGTCGGCTGTTCGGCCGTGCGCCGGGAACCGATGAGACGTGATGTCGAGCGAGGTCTTGATGGTCAAGAAACCGGAATTCCCAACCGCCTCCCCCGCCGCCGCGCCGACGGCGGAGAAAGACCGGCGCTTCCTGAAATGCCCTCTTGCCTCCGCAAGGCAGACGCGGATCGCCCTGGTCGGCGTGGGCCCGCTGTGCGAAGCGCTGGTCGAATACCTGCGCACCGAGGCGCAGGACACCCACAAGATCGTCGGCGTCTTCGACGAACGCAGCGAGCGGCCGCCGGACGAGATCGGCCGGGAGCCCGTGCAGAGCGGCCTGGTGGGCCTGCGGCGGCTGGTCGAACGCGAGGCCGTTGACGCCGTCATCATCACCCTCTACGACGCGCCGAACGAGCGGATGTTCGAGATCATCGAGCGCATCGGCACCACCGCGGTGGACATCTACCTCCCCCGTGAGCACCGGGACCCGGAGTTCCCCTGGCAGGACTACTGCGAATTCGGCGGCCTGCCCTTCCTGCGGATCAAGGGGCGGCCTTTTCGCGGATTCCCCTCCCTGTTCAAGTGGGTCGAGGACGTCTGCCTGGCGGTCGCGGCGCTCATACTCACCAGTCCGATCCTGCTGCTCGCGGCGATCGCCATCCGCCTGGAAAGCCCTGGGCCGATCCTCATCCGGCAGTTGCGCATCGGCCGGGACGGCCACCTCTTCCCGATGCTCAAGCTGCGCTCGATGCGCGACGACCCCGCCGACGACGGCCGCGTCGGCGTGGTGGACGACGACCCCCGCGTCACCCGTGTCGGCGCATTCCTGCGCCGGACCAGCATCGACGAGCTCCCCCAGATGCTCAACGTGCTGCATGGCGATATGTCGGTCATCGGCCCGCGGCCGCATGTCCCCTATATGCTTGTGGAGGACTCCGTCTACGGCGCAACGGTTGCGGAATACGTGGCGCGCCACCGCATCAAGCCCGGGATTACCGGATGGGCGCAAGTGAACGGGATGCGCAGTGGAATTCGCGATATCGAAACGGCGCGGCGTGGCGTACAATTAGACCTTTATTACATCGAAAATTGGACGCCATGGCTGGATATCAAGATCATTTTCCGAACCATACTCGGCGGCCTGTTTTCCTGATCTTCTTCTTTCTCCTCGCCGCCTGGGGAGTCCTCTGCTGCCTTGCCCCGGCCGCCCGGGCGGCGGTGCCGCGCCCCACGGTCGCCTACCTGCTCAGCTGGGCGGAACACCCGGCCCTCCACGCCGAGGATACCGGCCTCGCCCGGCTTCCCGACAACGTCAACGTCATCATCCTGGCGTTCGTGCGGCCCGATGCCGTCTATTCCGGCAGCGAGAACCTGAGTTCGACCGGCTTCAGCTTTCCCTATCCGCGCGCGCTGCTCGCCCAGGCGATCGCCGAACGCAAGGCCCGCCTGCCCGGCACGCGCGTCCTCATCGCCGTCGGCGGCGCCACGTACGGCGCATGGCGCGCCCTCGACCACCAGGCGATCGCCCGCCTGGTGGCGGACCTGGGCGCCGACGGGGTGGATATCGACATGGAACTCGACAATCCGGCCTGCGGTCCGGATGGCGGCGCCCACGTCTCCTGCAGCGGCGGCCGGTTGTGGCGTCTCGCCATCGAGCGCTTCCGCGCCGCCCTGCCGCCCGCGGCAACGATCTCCATCGCCGGATGGAGCGTCGCCGCATACGGCGAAGGCGCCTGGGCGGAGGCCAAGCCGCGCAGCCCGCACACCGGCGAGTTGCTGGGCCTCTTCCGCCACGAAGCCGGCAAGAAGATCGACCTGATCAACGTCATGGCCTACAACGCCACCGCCGATTACGACGCCGCCGAGGCCTATCGCGCCTACCGCGCCGCCTGGCCCGGCCCCCTGGCGGTCGGCATCCTGGTGCCGCCCGACAACGGCCGGCAGCCCGATATCTCGTTGGAAGGGGTGCGCAGCCTGTGCCGCGTCCTCGCCGCCGACCCCCAGGCCGGTCTGATGATCTACGGCTTCGGCATCGAACCGCCGCCCGGCAAACCCTCGGCCGCCGATATCGCGCAGGAAGCGGCCGGTTGCCTGCACGCCCCCTGACGCCGGTTGCGGGCGCGCCCCGCCGGATCGCGGCGACGTCGGCGGGATCGACCTGCGCTCAACGGCGCGGCGGCCGGTGCCGGGCTTAGGCCGTCTCCGGCTTGTCGGCCCGCCTTTCCGCGAGGAAGCGCCAGAACCGCTCGGCTTCGCGCTGCAACGGCTTGGCGGAGCGGTATATCCGGATGTCCATTTTCGTCGTCCAGGCGGACGATCCGGCGCAGACGAGTTTTCCGTCGGCGATTTCACCGGCAACCGCCGTCTCCGGCATCCACGTGAGCCCATAGCCCTTGAGGGCCATGGCCTTGAGCGCGAAGACGACGGCGCTCTCGTAGACGGTGTCGAGAACCGGCCCCTGCGATTGGTTCGCCAGGATCATCCGCACCAGCTTGATGATGAAGGTCTGCGGCCCGTAGTCGAGGTAGGGCACCGCGCGGTCCGCAGGGCCGTCGAGGGCGTAAAGCGGCGCGCCCGAAGCGTCGGGGACCGACACCGGGATCAGGCGCTCCTGCGCGACCTTGAGCGAGGGGTACTGCGCGCCGTCCAGCAGCAGCGGGCCGGAGGGGTGGAAATAGCACAGCATGAAGTCGCAGTTGTTGGCGCTGAGATTCGCCACGCAGTCGTGGATCGGGGCGCACAGCATGCGGGCGCGCAGCGGGCCGAACTCCGCCTCCAGGGTCTTGATCCAGTCGGGATAGAAATCGGTGGCGATGGTGTGGAGGGTGGCGAAGGCCATGAAGCTCCGCCGGTGCCGCGTCAGGCCCTGGCAGTTGTCGCGTTCCCGATAGATCGTCTGCACCGTCTCCTCGGCCGTCCTGCGGAAGCTTTTGCCTTCCTCGGTGAGGGTGACGGGAAAGGTGCTGCGGTCCACCAGGGGCACGCCGAGCCACAGCTCGAGGCTTTGGATGCGGCGGCTGAAGGTCGGCTGGGTGACGTTCCGCATTTCGGCGGCACGGGAGAAATTCAGGGTTGTGCTGAGTGCGAGGAAGTCCTCGAGCCACTCGAGTTCCATGGCTTCCCCCAAATCGTTGGCCGGTCACTCTCTCGCAGAGATAGTATACGTGTTATGCATAGGGCATTCAAACAATCGATTTCACGGTATTGTCCCGATGCCCTACCCTCGAAGCGTCGATGGGGCGTTCATCGCCGACAGGGATCGATATTGCCTGAGAGGAGAACCGACAGAATGAGCGGTAATTCTGCAAATAAAACGAAGATTTCCTCAATCGATATGTTTCCGGTTCGGATTCCCTTCTTGAGGCCCCATAAGATCGCCCTGGGTTCTGCCGAAGGCAGGGAAGTCCTGATCGTGCGGATGACCGCCGACAACGGACTGGTCGGCCTTGGCGAAGCCATCGCCCATCCCGCATTTTCCGGCGAGACCCTGGGCGCGCTCAAGGCGGGCGTGAACTGCCTGGCGGAATGCGCCCTCGGCGAAAATCCGATGAACCTGAACAAGATCTGCACGTCGATGGACCACAAGCTCTACGCCAACTACGGCGCCAAGGGCGCGATCGAAACGGCGGTCCTCGACCTGCTGGGAAGGTGCCTCGACACGCCCGTCTACAATCTTTTCGGCGGCATCACCAAGGACAGGTTCCCGGTCAGCCGCTCCGCCTCCCATTCCGATCTCGAGAAGGATATCGCCGAGGTGCGGGAATACATGGAGGAAGGCTACCGCATCATCAAGGTCAAGGTCGGCGTCCTCAGCGTCGGCGAGGATGTGGAGCGGGTCAAGGCGATCCGCGAGGTGACGGGGTCCAAGGTGTCGCTCCGCGCCGATGCGAACCAGGGCTGGGACGTGCCTACCGCGCTCAAGTTCATCCGCGGCGTCGAGGATTGCGGCCTCGAATTCCTCGAGCAGCCGGTCGCCAAGTCGAACCTCGACGGCATGGCCTATCTGAGAACCAAGTCGCTGACGCCGATTCTCGCCGACGAGTCCGCCGCCACCGAACACGACGTGCTGGAGATCATCAAGAAGGGGGCCGCGGACTTCATCAGCATCAAGCTGGTCAAGTCCGGCGGCATTCTCGCCGCGCGGCGGATCGCCACGCTGGCCGATTGCGCGGGGATCAAGTGCTATCTCGGCTCGCAAACCGAAACCAGCATCGGCACGGCCGCGGGCCTGCACTACGCCCTGTCGGCCAACTGCTTCGACTACGGCGGCGAGATTTACGGCCCGGCGTTCTTCCTCAAGGACATCACCAAGAGCTCGGTGAGAATCGAGGGCGGGGACATCTATCCCTCCCAGGAGCCGGGATTCGGCGTGGAATTGGATATGGACAGGGTCCGGGAATTTGCGATCGCGGACTGACGGCGTCCGCGCGAAGGACGTGCTTACGGCTGTTGATGGGTGTGATGATGGAGCGGCAAGTGTCTGCAGGGGAGAACGTATTCTTCAAATATCTGCTTGAACCGCAAATCGCGGGACAGGCGGAGAAGTTTTTCGACCTTATGCTCAAGGCCGACGACGCGCATGCGCTGATGCTTCTCGAGGAGGGAATCCTCCGCGAGGACGAGGCGAGGCAACTGCTGAACTTTTCCCGGCAACTCTCCGCCCAGGGCGTTGACGCCATCGAGCTGACGCCGGAAAAGGAAGACCTCTACCTGAACATCGAGGCGCACCTGATCGACACCCTCGGCGACTACGTCGGCGGCAAGCTCCACACCGGGCGGAGCCGCAACGACCTGTACGCCACCATCCAGAGGATCAAGTGCCGGGACATGGTCCTGGATGCGGCCGACGACATGCTCGACCTCAGAAGGGTCCTGCTGCGCATCGCCGAGGAAAACACCGAGACCATAATCCCCGGCTACACCCACATGCAGCCCGCCCAGCCGATCACCTTCGGGTATTACCTGGCGGCTTTGGGGCACGCGTTCGAACGGGATTTCGAGCGCCTGGCCGCGGCCTACGCCCGCACCAACCTCAACCCCTTGGGCGCTTGCGCCCTGGCGGGGACCGGCTTCCCCATCGACAGGACCCTGGTGGGGAGCTACCTCGGCTTCGACGGGAACCTCGAGAACGCGCTGGATGCGGTCGCCTCGCGCGACTACGTGGCGGACATCGTCTTCGCCATGACCATGCTGCTGTCCGATATCGGGCGGATCAACCAGGATTTCTATTTCTGGGTGACCTCGGAGTTCTCGATCCTCAAACTGCCGGACGAATTCGTCGTCGGCAGCAGCATCATGCCGCAGAAGCGCAACCCCATCATCTTCGAGCACACCATGGGCAAGCTTTCCTGCCTGCTCGGCGCCTTCGTCTCCGTGATCACGGCGATGAAGGGGGTGCCCTACACCCATTCCCGCGCCACCAGCGGCGAGGTCTTCACCACGCTGTGGGGCGCTTTCGATGAAACCAGGGCGGCGGTCAAATGCATGTCCGCCGTTCTGGAAAAGATAGAAATCGATAAAGAAAACGCGTTGAGGAACACAAACAAAAACTTCTCCACGGCGACCGAGGTCGCCGACGAGATCGTGCGGAAAATGGATGTTTCCTTCAGGACCGCCTATCAGATCGTGAAGAAATCCGTATTGCCCCTGTACCGCCAGGGGAAGACGTCGGAGGCATTGACCCTGGAGGAGCTGAACCACGCCGCGATGGAGGTGCTTCAGCGGCCTTTGGAGATCACCGCCGAGGACGTGGAGAGGGCGCTTTCTCCGTTGGGGAACGTCAAGAAGAGAACCGTTCTGGGCGGGCCGGCCCCGGAAACGGTGTCCAAGGATCTCGAGGAGATGCGGCTGCGTCTCCAGGGCCATGCCCGTCAGGTTCAGGACTGGCGTGGTAAAATCGAATCCTCGGAAAATACCAGGAAAGACAAGATCGCCAGGATCATCGGGAAAGCGGAGATATGAGCGCCATTGCCGTTTGAAGATTCATGGAAAATACGTTTGTTCTTGGGCCGGTCGGCGCATGTAAAGTTCACCGATTTAAATAAGGAGGAGAAAATGAAGCGAGTTGTCCCTCTCTTGTTTACCGCCAGTTTGATGCTTTCCACGGTTACGGCGGCAAGCACCGCCTCTGCGTATGATGTGCAGCGTCTGTTGCTGGGCACGTCGAGCGCGGGCGGCACCTACTACAATCTCGGCGCCGGTTGGTCCAACATCATCAACAAGTCGGGCAAGAACATCGACGTCACCTGCGAGGTGACCCCCGGCCCGACCACCAACATGCAGCTGATCGAGAAAGGCGACATGGATCTGGGCATGGTCACCGCGTGGCTCGCCGGCGAGGCGACCACCGGGACCGGCTGGGCGAAGGAGCACGGCCCCTACAAGAGCTTCCAGAGCCTGTTCCCCACCCACAGCAGCTATCTCTACATCTATACGCTGAAGGGCAACGGCATCGACACGATCTACGACTTCGCGGGCAAGCACGTCAGCGTCAGCACCGTCGGCTCGACCAGCGACGTGGCGGGCCGCGCGGTTCTCGATGTTCTCGGCATCAAGCCCTCGAAGCTCAGCCGCCTGCCTTCCGGAGCGCAGGTCAACTCGTTGAAGGACGGCACCATCGACGCGGTCTTCGGCGTGACCGGTTCTCCGGCGCCCTGGCTGCTCGACCTCGAGACGACGCACGAGGTGAAGCTCATCCAGCTGTCGGACGGCGACATCGCCAAGCTTTCCAAGGCGTATCCGTTCTGGAGCATCGACCAGATCCCGGCCAACACCTACAAGCATCAGACGAAGCCCTATAAGGCGGTTTCCTTCTGGAACTTCGTGGTGGTGAAGAAGGACGCGCGCGAGGATGTGGTCTACGATCTGGTGAAGACCACCTACGAGCACTACAAGGATATGCTGGCGGTCTCCAAGAGCGCTGCGGGCTTCAATCTCGAGAACGTGCCGAAGATGACCGTTCCGCTGCATCCCGGCGCTCTCAAGTACTACAAGGAAGTGGGGCTGAAGATCCCCGCCAACCTGATCGCGAAGTAACGGCTCCGTAAGCGGCGCATCGGCAGCTTGGGCCGGGACTGCGGTCCCGGTCCGGGCCGCCGCAATGCGGTTTCCGCGGCGGTCCGCACGGGTCCGGGGGGCAGGAGCATCGGCTGCGGCTCTCTCGCGCCGCCGCCGATGGGACTGGAGCGTTTTCGATTGAGGGATTGAACGCCATGCTGTTCAGGAAGAAGAAAGATTCGGACGAGATCGATCTGAAGAACCTCGATCAGGAAGGCTCCAGGCGGGAGCTGACGGGCGGCATCGACAATATCGTCTACGTTTTGGCGATCTTCATGTCCCTGTTCCACATCTACGCCCTGTCCATCCAGGCGGTGACGATGTGGTACGTCTATTCCTTCCATGTCGGCATGGCCGCGGTGCTCACCTTCGCGCTCTACCGGGGCTCGGCCAAGTCGTCCGGCAACGCCATTCCGCTTTACGATTACCTGATCATCGCCGCCACGGTGTTCGCCTTCGGCTATCTGATGGTGGAGGTGGAGGGGCTGGTCTACCGCATCGGCGTATCCCCCACGACCCTCGATCTGGTGGTTTCCATCATCCTGATCCTCGGGGTTCTGGAATTCACGCGGCGCACCTGCGGCAACATTCTGCCCACCATCGCCATCATCTTCCTCGCCTATGCCCAGTTCGGGCACCTGCTGCCCGGCAGGTACGGCCACAGGGCGTATTCCTGGGGCAAGACCCTCAGCTACATGATGGGTCTGGACGGGATATTCAGCACGCCGATTCAGGCGTCGGCGTCGTTCGTCTTCCTGTTCATCGTGTTCGGCGCGTTCCTGTCCGTATCCGGCGCGTCCAAGTTCTTCATCGACCTGGCGGTGAGCGTTTCCGGCGCCTACCGGGGCGGACCGGCGAAGGTGGCGATCATTTCCAGTGCGCTGTTCGGCACCGTGTCGGGCAATTCCGTGGCCAACGTGGTTTCGTCCGGGTCGTTCACCATCCCGATGATGAAGTCCATAGGCTACAAGAACGCCTTCGCCGCCGCGGTGGAGGCGACGGCCTCCACCGGCGGCCAGATCATGCCGCCGATATTGGGGTCTGCGGCCTTCATCATGGCTTCGATCATCGGCATCCCCTACATGGAGATCGTCAAGGCCTCCCTGATCCCGGCGCTGCTGTACTTCTACACCGTGTTCATCACCGTCGATCTCGAGGCGGTGAAGCACAACCTCACCGGCCTGCCGAAGGACCAGCTGCCGAAGTTCAAGACGGTCGCCCTCAAGGAAGGCTATCTGATCCTTCCCCTCTTCGTCCTGATCTTCACCCTCGCGGTGCTGGACCTCAGCCCGATCCGCGCATCGGTCTGGGGCATCGTCACCGCGATCGCGGTCACCTACCTGCGCAAGGAGACGCGCCTCGGCCCGCGGGGGATTCTGAAGGCGCTTTCCGACGGCGCCAAGTCCTCCTGCGGCGTCATCGCCGCATGCGCGACGGCGGGCATCGTCATCGGCGTGCTGAATCTGACCGGCGTGGGGCTCAAGTTCGCAAGCGCCATCGTCGCGCTTTCCGAAGGCAACCTCTGGATCGCTCTGGTGATGACGATGATCGCCTGCCTGATCCTGGGCATGGGCCTGCCGACCACCGCGGCCTATCTGATCTGCGCGTCGGTGGCGTCTCCGGCGCTGGTGCAGCTGGGCGTCTCGGAGCTGGCGTCCCACATGTTCGTGTTCTACTTCGCCTGCATCTCGGCGATCACGCCCCCGGTGGCGCTGGCGGCCTATGCGGGCGCGGGTCTGGCCAAGGCGAAGCCGATCGAGGTGGCCTTCATCGCCTGCAAGCTCGGGATCACCGCGTTCATCGTGCCGTTCATGTTCATCTCCGGCCCGTCCCTGCTGGGCGTGGGCAAGACAAGCGTCATCCTGCTTGCCACCGCATCCGCGATGATCGGCGCGACCCTGCTCGCCTGCGGTTTCCAGTTGCAGGCGTTTTCCCTGAAATTGGACAAGGTTTCCGGAATCCTGCTCGTCCTGTGCGGCCTGGTGCTGATCAAGCCCGGCATCTCTTCCGATGCGGCCGGGCTGGCGGTCGCCGCGGTGGTTCTGGGGTTCGCCTATCTGCGGAACAAAAAGGCGGCGGCGCGGAAGGACGGCACGGCGGCGTCCGGGCCGGGCGCGGACGCCTAGGCTCCGGACTCAGACCCGCACGCCTGCGGCGGCGAGCGCCTGGCGCTTCGCCGCGCCGATGCCCTGCCGCCATTGCGCCTCCTCCCCCGGCGCGGGCAGCACCCGGCCGAACTCCACCATCTGCTCCGCCGGAATATCCTGCACGTAGACCCAGACGTCCTCGGGCGAGAGCCGGGCGATGGCGGCGGCCTGGGCTGCGATCTCCTGCACCAGGGCGGTCTTGGTCTCGGAACTGCGGCCGTCGCGGATCAGCCCGTGGACGAAGAGGTGGGGCGCGGTGTTGGGTTTGCCGCCGATGTAGTGCCTGCCCTCCGCCACCGGCGCGAAGCGCACCTGGGCGAAGAAGGCGGGCGCGCCGGTGGTCGCATGGTGGGCCTGGGTGACCGCCGCGGCGAGGTCGGCCTCCTGCGCGGCGGTGAGGGTGAGGTTGGCGGCGGTGACGGTATAGGTCGGCATGTCGTCCTCCTTGTGCGGGCGTCGGAGGACGTAGATAGGCATTCCCGGCGGCGGCGTCACCCTGCCAGGGGGGCGGTCCGGAACAGCCGCACGTGCAGCCCGCCGTGCAGCACCGGCGGCGCGGGCGGCGCGAAGGGCAGCCCGGTGGCCGCGGCCAGGCCGGCCTCGTTGGTGACGAGGCCGACGCGCCAGCCGGAGAAGCGCGCGGTCAGCGCCTGCCCCAGCGCATGGTGGAGGGCGAGGAGGGGTTTCTTGTCGCCGATGCGCGCGCCGTAGGGCGGGTTGACGATGACCAGGCCGGGCGGCCCTTCCGGCGCGGCGAGGGCGGAGACCGCATGGCAGCGGAACGCGGTGATCCCGTCCACCCCGGCGCGCGCCGCGTTGGCGCGGCTCATTTCGACGGCTCCGGCGTCGCGGTCGCTGCCGTAGAAGCGGAAGCCGGGCGCGGGGCCGGGGGGCGCGGCGCGCATCGCCTGCCACGCCGCGGCGTCGAAATTCGCCAAGTGCTCGAAGGCGAAACCCCGCGAGCGCCCCGGGCTCAGCCCCAGGGCGATCTCCGCCGCCTCGATCGGAAAGGTGCCGGAGCCGCACATCGGGTCGAGCACCGGCTCGGCCCCGGTGAAGCCGCACTGGCGGAGGAACAGCGCGGCGAGGTTCTCCCGCATCGGCGCCTTGGCCACCGCCTCCTTGTGGCCGCGCTTGTGCAGGGGCTCGCCCGAGGTGTCGATGCTGAGGGTGCAGAGGTCGTCGTCGATGCGCGCGAGCACCCGCACCGGCGCGTCCTCGGCGACCGGCGCGCCCAGTTCCTCGGAAATCGCGCGGGCGATGCGCTGCGCCGCCGCGCCGCCGTGGTAGATGCGGCAGCCCTTGGCGCACGAGGCCTCCACCCGCACCGCCACGCCGGGGCGCAGCACCTCGCCCCAGGGGATGCGCCGCGCCCGCTTGTCGAGCTGCGCCAGGTGGAGGGCGCGGAACGCGCCGATGCGCGCCAGCACGCGCGCCGCGCCGCGCAGTTCGAGGTTGGCGCGCCACACCTCGGGCCAGCCGCCGCGCACGGAAACCCCGCCGCGGCCGGTGCGCGGCGCGGCGAAGCCCTTGTCCCGCGCCTCGTCGCAGAGGGCGGCCTCCAGGCCGGGGGCGGTGACGAGGAAGATTTCGAAATCGCTGTCCATGCGCTGCCTTAACCCGCCGCGCCGCCGGGCGCAAGGACGCCGGCGAGGAAAATCTCCACCGCGGCGTCGGCGTGCGCCTGCATCTGCGCCATCTGCGCGGTCATGTCCTCGCCGATGGCGTGACGGATGAGGGAATCGCCGATGACCATGCCGCAGAAGATCTGGGAGAGCATCACCGGGTCGTGCGGATGCAGCAGCCCCTTGTCGATGCAGCGCTGGAAATAGGCGCCGAGCTTGCGGTCGCGGGTGTCGGGGCCGAGGCGCAGGAAGGCTTGGCCGAGCTCGGGGAAACGCGGCCCCTCGGCGATGAGGATGCGCAGGAAGGCGATGGCGAAGGGGTCGTCGAACAGCGCCGCGACGAACCGCCGCGCGAAATCCCGCAGGGCCTCCTGCGGCGGCGTGTCGCTCTCCCCCAGGAAGTCGAAGGTGTAGGAGATGTGCAGGCTGCCCTCCTGCATCACCTCGGCGAACAGCCCCGCCTTGCTGCCGAACAGCCCGATCAGCGTGGAGCGCGAGCCGCCGGAGCGGGTGACGATGTCGCTGAGCGTGGTGCGTTCGAAGCCCTTTTCCAGAAACACCGCGCGCCCGGCCGCGAGCATGGCCTGGCGGCGGAGGGCGATCCTGGCGGAGAGGGGCTTGTCCATCGGCTGGTTTTCCCATCGTCGGCGCGGCCTGTCCCGCCGGTGCAGGCGGTTTTGCCACAGGGTGCGCGTTCCTGACCGGATTTGTGAGCTATGTCACCCTAAAAAATCTCGGATCGCTTGCTCGCAGGAAAATACTGTACTACATAGTACACGATTTTGGAACGCAGGGTCGAGGAAGCAATGAGAAGTTTCGTCAAAGCTGGGGCGCTGGCCCTGGGCGTGGTCGGCGTGGCCGTTCTGGGCGGTTGCCAGGATAAGGCGCCGCAGCCGCGGAGCGCCGTCGAGGTCGGCACCGTGACCCTGGTTCCGCAGCGGGTGGAGTTTTTCGCCGAGTTGCCGGGCCGGACCTCGGCCTACCGGGTGGCGGAGGTGCGCCCCCAGGTCAACGGCATCGTCAAGAAGCGCCTGTTCGAGGAAGGCGCGGAGGTCGAGGCCGGGCAGCAACTCTACCAGATCGACCCCGCCAAGTACGAGGCCAACCTCGCCAGCGCCCGCGCCGATCTCGCCAAGGCGGAAGCCAACGTCAAGACGGTAGAGGCCAAGGCGAAGCGCTATGCCGACTTGGTAGCGGTCCACGCGGTGAGCAAACAGGATCGCGACGACGTCGTCGCCTCGCTGGCGCAATACCGGGCGGAGGTGCAGGCGGCCAGGGCGGCGGTGGACCTGGCGCGCATCGACCTCGGCTACACCAGGGTCTACGCGCCGATCTCCGGCCGCATCGGCAGGTCCGCGGTCACCGAGGGCGCGCTGGTCACCGCCGGCCAAACCACCGCGCTCGCCACGGTGACGCAGCTCGATCCGATCTACGTGGACATGACGCAGTCCAGCGACGACATGGCGAAGCTGCGCCGCGCGGTGGAAAGCGGCCAGATGCAGGGCAAGCTCGGCACCGGCACGCGGGTGTCGCTGAGCAGTTCGAACGGCGGCTACGCCTATGCCGAAACCGGGACCCTGCAGTTCTCCGATGTGACGGTGGACCAGACCACCGGCACGGTGACCCTGCGCGCGATCTTCCCCAATCCGCGGCATGAGCTTCTGCCCGGCCTGTTCGTGCGCGCCCGCGTCGCCCAGGGGGTGAACCCCGATGCGCTCACCGTGCCGCAGGCGGCGCTGGTGCGCGATGCGGTGGGCGGCGCCAACGTCTGGATGGCCGGGACCGACGGCAAGGCCGGGCTGCACCCGGTCAAGCTCGCCCAGGCGAACGGCGACGGCTGGGTGGTCGCCTCCGGCCTCAAGGCGGGCGACAAGGTCATCGTCGATGGCCTGCAACGTCTGCGCGCCGGCGTGCCGGTCAAGGCCGTGGACCTTACCCAGACCGCCGAGACCGCCCCCCCCGGAGACGCCGCCGCGCGTTAAGGAATCCGTTTCATGATCTCGAAATTCTTCATTGACCGCCCGGTCTTCGCCTGGGTGATCGCCATCGTCATTATGCTCGCGGGCGGCCTGGCGGTGCTCAGCCTGCCGGTGGCGCAGTATCCGACCATCGCGCCGCCCTCGATCGCGATCACCGCCACCTATCCCGGCGCCTCGGCGAAAACCCTGGAAGACACCGTCACCCAGGTGATCGAGCAGAAGATGATCGGCCTCGACCACTTCCGCTACATGTCCTCGACCAGCGATTCGTCGGGTCACGTCAGCATCAAGCTCACCTTCGAGCCGGAGGCCGATCCCGACATCGCCCAGGTGCAGGTGCAGAACAAGCTGCAGCTCGCCACGCCGCTTCTGCCGCAGGAGGTGCAGCAGCAGGGCATCACCGTCGGCAAGGCGTCGAAAAGCTTCCTCATGGTGGTGGGCTTCGTCTCCGCCGACGGCTCGATGAGCCGGGAGGACATCGCCGATTACGTGGGATCCAACATCGTCGATCCGATCAGCCGCGTCTCCGGCGTCGGCGACACCACGCTGTTCGGCCGCCAGCACGCCATGCGCATCTGGCTCGACCCCGACAAACTCAACAGCTACGGCATCACCACCACCGAGGTCGCCGCCGCCATCGAGGCGCAGAACGCCACGGTCTCCGCCGGGCAGTTGGGCGGCCAGCCCGCGGTCAAGGGGCAGGTGCTGAACGCCACGATCATCGCGCAGCAACGTCTGGAAACCGCCGACGAGTTCAAGGACATCCTGCTGCGGGTCAACCGGGACGGTTCCCGCCTGCGTCTTGCGGATGTCGCCCGCGTCGAGGTCGGCGGCGAGGACTACAGCATCCTGTCCAGCTACAACCGCATGCCGGCGTCCGGCATCGCGATCAACCTCGCCACCGATGCCAACGCGCTGGATACCGCGGCGGCGGTGCAGGCCAAGCTGCAGGATCTGTCCAAGTTCTTTCCGCCGAGCCTGAAGGTGGTCTCCCCCTACGACACCACGCCGTTCGTCAAGATCTCGATCGAGGAGGTGGTGAAGACCCTGGCCGAGGCGATCCTCCTGGTGATCGCGGTGATGTATCTGTTCCTGCAGAACTTCCGCGCCACGCTGATCCCCACCATCGCGGTGCCGGTGGTGCTGCTCGGCACCTTCGGCGTGATGGCGGCGGCGGGGTTCTCGATCAACACCCTGACGATGTTCGGCCTGGTGCTGGCGATCGGCCTGCTGGTGGACGATGCCATCGTGGTGGTGGAGAACGTCGAACGTGTGATGGCGGAGGAAAGGCTTTCCCCCTATGCCGCGACGCGAAAATCCATGGAGCAGATTTCCGGCGCTCTGGTCGGCATCGCCCTGGTGCTGTCGGCGGTGTTCGTGCCGATGGCGTTCATGAGCGGTTCCACCGGCGCGATCTACCGCCAGTTCTCGATCACCATGGTTTCGGCGATGGTGCTCTCGGTGGTGGTCGCCCTGGTGCTTACTCCGGCGCTCTGCGCCACCATCCTCAAGCCGGTGGACAAGGATCGCGAGAAACGCAAGGGCGGCTTCTTCGGCTGGTTCAACCGCAACTTCAACGCCATGCGCCTGCGCTACAAGATCGCGGTGCACGGCGCGGTGCGCACCACCGGGCGCTACCTCCTGATCTACGGGCTGATCGTCGGCGGCTTGGCGTTCCTGTTTCTGCGCATGCCCACTTCCTTCCTCCCCGACGAGGACCAGGGCGTGATGTTCGTCCAGGTGACGACGCCGGTCGGCACGCCTCGCGAGAAGACCGCGGAGGTGATGCGTCAGGTCGAGGACTACTTCCTCACCAAGGAAACCGATACGGTGGAAAGCGTGATGTCGGTGGCCGGTTTCAACTTCGCCGGACGCGGCCAGAATTCGGGCATGGCCTTCGTCAAGCTCAAGGATTGGGATCTGCGCGGCAAGACGGAGCAGAAACTGCCCGCCCTGGTGAAGCGTTCGATGGCGGCTTTCGCGCCGCTGCGCGCGGCCCTGGTCTATGCCATCCAGCCCCCGCCGATCTCCGAACTCGGCAACGCCACCGGCTTCGACTTCCAACTGATGGATCGTTCCGGCGTCGGCCATGCCCAACTGCTGGAGGCGCGCAACATGCTGCTCGGCATGGCGGCGCAGAACCCGGCGGTGACGGCGGTGCGCCCCAACGGCCTGGAGGACACGCCGCAGTACCGCGTCACCATCGACCAGGAGAAGGCGCAGGCCCTCGGCGTCTCGATTTCCGATATCAACACCACCTTCTCCACCGCGTGGGGGTCGTCCTACGTCAACGACTTCAACGAACGCGGCCGGGTGAAGAAGGTGTACATCCAGGCCGATGCGCCTTTCCGGATGATGCCCGACGACGTCAACCGTTGGTACGTGCGCGGTTCGGGCGGCCAGATGGTGCCGTTCTCCGCCTTCGCCACCGGCGAATGGATCACCGGCGCGGCGCAGCTCGAACGCTATAACGGCGTCGCCTCCATGGAGATCATGGGCAACGCCACGCCGGGCAAAAGCTCCGGCGACGCGATGGCGGCAATGGAGGACATGGCGGCGAAACTGCCGGTGGGCATCGGCTACGAATGGACCGGCCTCTCCTATGAGGAGCGCCTCGCCGGGAGTCAGGCCCCGGCCCTGTACGCGATTTCGCTGATCGTCGTCTTCCTCTGCCTCGCCGCATTGTACGAAAGCTGGGCGGTGCCGTTCTCGGTGATGCTGGTGGTGCCGCTCGGCGTGCTCGGCGCGGTGGCGGCGGCGACGCTGCGCGGGCTGTCCAACGACGTCTACTTCCAGGTCGGCCTGCTCACCACCATCGGCCTGTCGGCGAAGAACGCCATCCTCATCGTCGAGTTCGCCAAGGAGCTCTACGAACAGGGCAAGCCCCTGATGGGCGCGACGATCGAGGCGGCGAACCAGCGCCTGCGGCCGATCCTGATGACCTCGCTCGCCTTCATCCTCGGCGTGTTGCCGCTCGCCATAGCGAGCGGCGCGGGCGCGGGCAGCCAGAACGCCGTCGGCGTCGGCGTGATGGGCGGCATGATCTCGGCGACGGTGCTGGCGGTGCTGTTCGTGCCGGTGTTCTTCGTCGTGGTGCTGCGGATCTTCGGGCGCAAGCCGCGGCGCGTCACCATACTCTCCGACCAGGAAGGAAAAGCGCAATGACGAGGACGACCGCCCTGCGCAGGGCGCTTCTGGCCGCGACGATGCTCGGCGCGCTTTCGGCCTGTTCGCTGATCCCGGACCTGCAAACCCCGGCCCCGCCGGTGGCGCA
The DNA here is from genome assembly GCA_027864655.1 of Oleispirillum naphthae. Taxonomy (GTDB): domain Bacteria; phylum Pseudomonadota; class Alphaproteobacteria; order Rhodospirillales; family Rhodospirillaceae; genus Oleispirillum; species Oleispirillum naphthae. The sequence goes on along the minus strand of JAQAZG010000009.1, from coordinate 136,977 downwards.
GGCCTGGCCCGCCGGGTCTGCCTATGCCCCCCAGGCGGCGGAACCCGGCGGCAAGACCCTGGCCGACCTCGGCTGGGACGAGGTGTTCCGCAGCAAGACCCTGCGCAGCCTGATCGCCGCGGCGTTGGAGGCCAACCGCGACCTCCGCATCGCCGCGCTCAACGTCGAGGCGGCGCGCGCCGCCTATGGCGTGTCGCGGGCCGACCTGCTGCCCACGGTGGACGCGAACGGCGCGCGCAGCCGCGCGCGCACGCCGCGGGAACTCACCAGCAGCGGCCGCGCGGCGACCGCCACCACCTACACCGCCAACCTCGGGGTGACGGCGTTCGAACTCGACTTCTTCGGCCGCCTGCGCAGCCTCAACGCCCAGGCGCTGGAGACCTTCCTCGCCACCCAGGAGGCGCAGACCGGCGCCCGCATCGCGCTGATCGCCGAAGTCGCCAACGCCTGGCTCACCCTGCAGGCCGACCGGCGGCAGCTGCGCCTCACCGAGGAGACCCTGGAGACGCGGCAGACCTCCCAGGCGCTGATCGACGCGAGGTTCGAAAACGGCATCGCCACCGAACTCGACGTGGCGCAGGCGCGCACTTCGCTGGAAACCGCGCGGGTCAACCTCGCCTCCTATACCCGCGCCGTGGCGCAGGACCGCAACGCCCTCGAACTCCTGGCCGGGCGGCCGCTCGCCGAGGCGGATATCGCCGACGACGGCGACGACCTCTCCTCCCTGGTGGCGCTGCCGCCCGCCGGGCTGTCCTCCGCGGTGCTGCTGCGCCGCCCCGACATCCGCGAGGCGGAGCACGCGCTCAGGGCCGCCAACGCCACTATCGGCGCGGCGCGCGCCGCGTTCTTCCCCACCATCTCGCTGACCGGCAGCGCGGGCTTCGGCAGCGCGCGGCTGGGCAGCCTGTTCGAGGGGGCGTCGCGCGCCTGGACCTTCGCGCCCTCGGTCAGCGCGCCGATCTTCGACGCCGGGCGCAACTTCGCCAATCTCGACGCGGCGAAGGCGCAGCGCGACATCGCGGCTGCGACCTACGAAAAGGCGATCCAGTCCGCCTTCCGCGAGGTCGCCGACGGCCTGGCGGCGCGCAAGACCCTGGTCGAGCAGATCGCGGCGCAGACGGCCCTGGTCGCGGCGAGCGAAAAATCCTTCTTCCTGTCGCAGGCGCGCTACGACCGCGGGGTGTCGAGCTACCTCGAGGTGCTGGATGCGCAGCGCTCCCTCTATGCGGCGCAGCAGGCGCAGATCGGCCTGGAGCTCACCCAGCTCGCCAACCTCGTCACCCTCTACAAGTCCCTGGGCGGCGGCCCGCCGCCGCAGTCCTGATCGGCGCCGCAACGAAAAAGCGCTCCGCCGTCCGGCTGGCCGGGCGGCGGAGCGCTTGCGGTTCAGGCCGCGGGCGAGGGGCTCAGAGCCACTGCCAGTAGGTCATGGCGCAAATTTCGTAGACGACGCAGGCGATCGCGCAGAGGACGATGCCGACACGCGGGAAATCGCCGACCTCGAGCTTGCCGGTGCCGTAGACGACGATGCTCGGCAGGGTGTTGTAGAACATCAGGAGCGGGTAGCCGCCGATGATCATGCCCATCGCCAGCATGGTCTGGCGCATGTCCATGCCGTTCGACTGCACCAGGGCGAGCACGATGGGCAGCAGCGCCGCCGCCATCGACGTCGTCGCCGCGAAGAGCAGGTGCATGAACTGGGCGACGACCATCAGGATCAGCAGCAGGATCATCGGCGAGACGCTGCTGAGGCCGAGAGCGCCGAAGACCGTGGTGGAAATCCACTTCGCCGCGCCGGTCTTGATCAGCACGCTGCCCATCGACAGGCCGCCGCCGCAGACCATGAGGACGCCCCAGTTGACCTCCCTGCTGGCCTCCGCCCAGTGGATCACGCCGAATTTCGGCGCCATCAGCAGGACCACGCCGATCAGGCACGCGGTCGAGGTGTCGATGCCGATGCGGTCGCCGATCGCCCACAGCGTCACGATCAGCAGGAAGACGGCGAGCACCCGCCATTCCGCCGGGGTGACCTTGCCCATCTCGGCGAGGCCCTTGGCGATGAACGCGTCGCCGCCTTCGATGGTCTGCTTTTCAGGCTTGTAGTACCACTGGATGTAGCCCCAGGTCAGGAAGGTCATCACCGCGGCCGGCGGCAGGCCGTAGATCAGCCATTCGAGGTAGCTCGTCGCGGCGTCGGCCTTCGCCATGAAGTCCGCGGTGATCAGGTTGGGCGGGCTCGCGGTGAAGATGCCGGCGCTGATCGTCGCGTTGGTGAACGACAGGGTGAGCAGCAGGTTGATTGCGAACTTGGAGCGTTTCTCCTCGGAGAACAGCCGGATGATGCTGAGGCAGGTGGGCAGCAGCACCAGGGTCCGCGCCGTCGTCGAGGGGACGAAGAACGCGAGGAGGACGTTGGCGACGGTGATGCCGAGCGTGACGTTGAACGCCGTACAGCCGATCTTCTTGAGGATGATGTAGGAGACCCGCTGCCCGAGGCCCGTGGTGACCATCGCCGAGGCGAGAATGAACGCCCCGAGCATCAGGTACACCGACGGCGCGGCGAAACCGGAGAGCGCTTCGCCGACCTTGCCCAGATGGAGGATGACGATGGCCGGAACGATGCCGACGCTGGTCACCGCCAGGGGCACCGCCTCGGTGGTGTAGAGGATGAAGACCGCGGCGAACAGCGCCACCGCCTTCTGCCCGTCGGAGGAGAGGCCGGGGAACGGGCCCATCAATAAAACAATCGCCAGCACTGCGGCAGCCAGGGGGATCCCCAGCGTCTTGCGCGCGGTTTCTATGGACCATGTACGCAATTCATTGTCCTCCCTGTGTCTGCGGGGTTCGCACGGCATATGCCGTGTATGCGGTTTCCGGCGCGATCTGCCGCAGACGGTTCAAAATCAATCGGGAGCCCTCTATCGATGGGGCCGTTACGCAGGCCCCGCAGGTATCCGCCGGTCTCGCCCGATGCGTACGGTCTGCATGCATGGATACGCTTCCGGTGCGTAAAGCGCACGCGTATCTGCATGCGATCGTCTGCTGGGAGAGGAGCCCGGTACCCTGGGAGCCGATCACGGGGAGATGTTGCGGGAAGGGTGTTCTTATGTTCAAATACAAAATTCTACATAGATCATAACTTCAATTTATGTTCTTGCGGCCTGAAATCGGTCGATCTGCAGGGAATCCAGAACCTCGATGAAGCTCTCCGCCAGGTTGGAGAGAGGGCGCTGGCGCATCCGGATCAATCGTGCCGCCATCGGAAAGCGGGGGACGAAGGGGCGGGTCTCCATGCCGAGCTGGCTTGCCGCCAGCACCGCGAAGCCGTCGAGCACGGCGATGCCGAGCCCGGCGTGCGCGAGCGCGCTAGCGATCGCCGATTGCGGCGCCTCCACGGCGACGCGCAGGGGGAGGTTGGCGTCCTCGAAGATGCGCGACACCAGGGAACCCACCGGCAGATGCCGGCGGATGGTGATCAGCGGTTCGTCGGCGAGATCCTGCACGGTGATCTCCTCACGCGCGCAAAGCGGGTGTCCGGGCGGCAGCACGCAGCCGGTATCGATCGCCGGCAACTCCCGTATGATCAGGCGCGAATCGCCGACATGGCCGATGATCAGGCCGAAATCGACGTGGGAATCGACGACGAGGCGCGCCACCTCCTGCGCGGTTTCGCTGCGCAGGTTGATGATCACCTCGGGGTGGTCGCGGCGGAACTGCCGGATCGCCAGGGGAATGATGCTGTGGGCGAGGGTCGGCGTCACCGCCAGGGTGATCTGGCCGATCCGCCCGGCGCGCAGGTCGGCGGCGAGATGGCGCACCACGTCCACCGCCGCGAAGGCGCTGACCGTCTTCGGGAACAGGGCCTGCGCCTCGGCGGTCGGGAAGAGCCGCTTTTTCTGCCGGATGAACAGCTGCAAGCCGAGCTGCTCTTCCGCCTGCTGCAGCATCTTGCTGACGGCAGGCTGGGAGATGCGCAGCGCGGCGGCGGCGGCGGTGACGCTGCCGAGCTCCATCACCTTGCGGAAGACTTCGAGTTCGCGGAGGTTCATTTTTATAACCAAAAGCTATGATCTGTGTAGATTTTTGTATTTGAACATAAGAAGTTGCCTCCCGCAATATCCTGGACGGGAGAATGCGCGGCATTCTTCGCACCCCCTTTCCCCGGGTGCGTTTTCGCCCCCCCGGCCGTTGCGCATTCTCCCGCCTCCCCGTGCCGGCCACGGAAAAAACACAACAATTCAAGGACATCTGAGCGATGGGACAAAAGCGAGGAACACCAGCCGTCGAACCGGGCAAGGATGCGGTCTTTGCCGAACTGATGGGCCTGCGCGGCCGTGGTGTAGCGGACGGCGAGGTCGCGATCCGGGGGAGAGACCCCTTCTTCCGCACGCCGTTCCGCGTCGGCGAGACGGTGGCGGCGACGATCGCGGCCACCGGCGTGGCGGCGAACGACATCTGGGAGATGCGCACCGGCAGGCGCCAGCGCCTCGGCGTCGATCTCCGCCAGGCGGCGGCGCGCCTGCGCACCGTGGACTACAGCCAGGCGCGCGACGCCGGCGGCGCGTTCCGCAACATCCCGATCCCGCAGGTGATGTCGGAGATGCTCAAGGTCACCCAGCCCTGGCGGACGCGGGACGGGCGCTGGGTGCTGCCGCACTTCAACCTGCCCAACCTCAAGGCGCGCGTCCTCGGGGTGCTGAAGTGCGACTATACGCCGGAGTCCGTGCGCGCCGCGGTGTCGCAGTGGAATGCGGACGATCTGGAAGAAGCGATCGCCGCGGTGCATGCCTGCGGCGGCAAGATCCGCACCGCCGAGGAATGGCTGGAACACCCGCAGGGGAAGGTTCTCGCAGCCAAGCCGGTGGTCACGGTCACCCGCATCGGCGACAGTGCGCCCGAGCCGTTTCACCCCGGCGACCGGCCGCTTTCCGGGCTGCGCGTCCTCGACCTCACCCGCGTCCTCGCCGGGCCGGTGGCCGGGCGGAGCCTGGCCGAACACGGCGCCGACGTGCTGATGGTGACCGCGCCCGGACTGCCGCAGACCCCGGAGCACGTGCGCGACACCAGCCACGGCAAGCGCAGCTGCTTCCTCGACTACACCAAGCCCGACGAGGCGGAGCGCCTGTGGGAACTCGCCGAGGGGGCCGACGTCTTCGTCGATGGCTACCGCCGCGGGCGGCTCGCCGCGCACGGCTTCGGCATGGAAGAGCTGATGAAGCGCCGCCCCGGCCTGATCTGCGTCAACGTTTCCTGCTTCGGTTCGGAAGGGCCTCTCGCCCAGCGGGCGGGCTGGGAACAGGTCGCCCAGGTGATGACCGGCGTCTGCCACGCCAACGGCATGCTGACCGGCGCGGGGCAGCCCAAGCTGGTGTTCGCGCCGCTCTGCGACTACACGACCGGCTTCCTCGCCGCCTACGGCACGATGCTGGCCCTTGCCCGCCGCGCGCGCGAGGGCGGCAGCTACTACGTCGAGACGACGCTCTGCCAGGCCGCGATGCTGGTGCTGCGCCAGGGCTTCGTCGAGGACTTCTCCGCCGCGCCGGAACGGCTGACCGAGGCGGAGATCGCGGCAAGCTACGTGCTCGAACCCGGCACCGCCTACGGCGACCTGCGCACCCTCGGCCCCGCCCTCGAAATGTCGGAGACGCCGTGCAACTGGCCGCACCCGACGCCGAAACTCGGCGGCGACAGCCCGGCCTGGATGCCGCGCTGAGGCGGGGGCGTTCCCCGGATGCGTCCCACCCTGCCGCATCCGGTTCCGGCCGTCGGCCTTCGTTCCGGCGGCCCCTACCCGGGCGCGTTGCTCTCCCTTCGCGACCGGCCACCGGACACTTCGGACAGCGGTGTCCGGTGGAGGCCTTTTGCGGGGTTCATGCGTGATCTGGTGAGGCGGACCATGAAGATCGTCGAATTGCGTGGCTATCAGGTCGGGTACACCCCGGCCGAACCGTTGGGCAACGCCTCCGGGTTCATCCGGCGGCGCGGGTTCTTTCTCGTCGAGGCGGTGACGGCAAGCGGCCTCTCCGGCTGGGGCGAAGTGTTCTCCTCGCCGTATGCGGCCGGGGCTTTTCTGCGGCATACCCTGGCGCCGCTGGTGCTCGGCGAATCGGTGTTCGACTACGGACGCCTGTGGCACAGGATGACCGCCGCCCTGGGCTACGACCGGCGCGGCGCCGGGATGATGGCGGTCTCGGCGCTCGACATGGCGCTGCACGACGCCGCCGCGCGCGAGCGGGGGCTGAGCGTCGCCGCGATGCTCGGCGGCGCCCTGCGGCAGCGCCTGCCCGCCTACGCCAGCGGCCCGTTCCTCGCCCCCGGCGGCGACCCCTACCGCGACTATCCGCGGCACGTCGAGGCCTACCTGCGGCGGGGCTTCCGCGGCATCAAGCCGCGCGCCGGGGTGACCCCCCGCGCCGACGGCGCGATGACCGCGGCGCTGCGCCGCCAGGCGGGGGACGACGCGGCCCTGATGATCGATTTCAACCGCGGCTGCACCCTCGGCTCGGCGCTCGCCTCGGCGCGCCGGATGGCGGAGGCGGACCTGCTGTGGATGGAAGAGCCGCTCTCCCCCGAGGCGATCCCCGGCTACCGCGAGATCGCGCGCGCCGCGGTGATGCCGGTCGCGGGCGGCGAGGCGCTCGCCGGCGTCGCGGCGTTCCGCGAGGTTCTTGCCGCGGGAATCTTCGCGATCCTCCAGCCGGATCTCTCGGTCTGCGGCGGATATACCGGCTTTGCGCGCGTCGCGGCGCTCGCCGCGGCCTACGACCTGCCGGTGATGCCGCATGTCTTCGGCACGGCGGTGAATTTCCACGCCTCTCTGCAGATGGCGGCGCTGCTGCCCGGCGCGCACAGCGGCTGGGCCGCGCCGTACCCGTTCATCGAGGTGGATGCGACCGACAACCCGCTGCTGCGGCTCTGCGGCGAAGCGGCCATTGCCGCCGACGGCACGATCGCCATTCCGGACGCGCCGGGAACCGGGCTCGACCTGCACCGCGAGCGGCTGCTGCCCTGGACGGAGGAGAGCTGGTGCGTGACGGCCTGAACGGCGGCACGCCACCTCTCGACATCGGCGGCCGACGGGCGGATGATCGTGCCCGGATGAGGAGTTCTTCAGGAGGCGCGGATGAAGGTGATGGCGTTCAACGGCAGCCCGCGCAAGGACTGGAACACCGCGACGCTGCTCGGCAAGGTGCTGGAAGGCGCGGCGGCGCGGGGGGCGGAGGTGGAGATGATCCACCTCTACGATCTCGCCTTCACCGGCTGCACCAGCTGCTTCGCCTGCAAGACCAAGGGCGGTAAGAGCTACGCCCGCTGCGCTGCGCGCGACGGCCTCACCCCGGTGCTCGCCCGCGCCGCGCAGGCCGACGCCCTGGTCCTCGGCTCGCCGGTCTATCTCGCCTGCGTCACCGGCGAGATGAAGTCGTTCATGGAGCGCCTGCTCTTTCCCTATCTCGCCTACGACAAGGCACGCTCCTCGCTGTTTCCGGGGAAGGTGCGCGCCGCCTTCGTCTACACCATGAACGTCACCGAGGCGGAGATGAAGGAGCGCGGCTATACCGTGCACATCGACTCCAACGCGCGCTTCCTGGAACGGGTGTTCGGCAACTGCGAAATCCTGACCGCCTGCGATACCTGGCAGTTCGCGGACTACGGCCGCGTCGTCTCCGACTACTTCGACACCGGCCGCAAAATCCGCTCCCGGCAGGAAACCTTCCCCGCCGACTGCGCCGCCGCGGCTCGCCTCGGCGAACGCCTCGTCTCCGCGTGAAGGCAGAAACTGCGCGGGGGGCCTCAGGCCCCCCGCAAAGTTTCGGTTTTCCCCGCGCCGCCAAGGGGGCCCGGCGGTCTTGCTCTTTCGCCGCCGCGCCCGGATAATCGCGGACATGCCGCGGCGTTCCGGGTCCGCGCGGGAGGTGCCGCCATGTTTGCCGCGTGTACGCGCCGTCGTTTCGTCGCAGGTCTTCTCGCCGTCGCGCCGCTTGCCGCCTTTCCCGGCTCCGTCCGTGCCGCCGAGGGACCGGCGCTGCGCCGCGGCCTGGTCATCCTGGCGGCTTTTCCGGGATTGAACCGGCCGATCGACAAGGAGTTCGCGGTCGGGCGCTTCCGCCTTCTCGACGGCTACGTGCGCCGCATGTCCTATGGCGCCGTCGGCCTGGAGCACCGCTTCACCGACTGGCTGCAATTGCCCGACGAGATCGGCAGCTATGCGATTTCTCCGGCCAATCTGGAGGTCGATAAATCGCGGGTCTCCCGGCTGGTGCGGGATGCCGTCGATGCGGCCGGGGCCACCGAGGACTTTTCCGCCTACGACCACGTTGCGATCTTCCTGCGGGCGCATTTCCGCGATTACGGCATGGTCGGGCTGTGCGGCTATCCGGGCATGCTCGGCTGGAGCGCGGGGGATGTGCTCAAGACCCGCCAGGGACAGGTGATTCCGGGCGGCGCGGCGATCTTCACCTCGTCGGCGCACCTGGGCACGCTGTTCCACGATTGCGCCCACATCTGGGGCGGCGTGAAGAACGGCAAGCGCGTGCTGCCCTGCCTCTACGACCACGATCTCCAGGCGCAGCACCCGACGCGCGATGCCGGTTGGGCGGAAGCGCTGATCAACATGGGGTTCTGGGACCCGATGTCGTGCCACTTCATCGCGTACAGGCGGCCGCCGCCGGGAATTTCCTCCTGGACCAAGTTGCGGCTGGGGTGGCTTCCCCCCGGCAAGGTCCGGGAGGTCGCCGCGGGGCAGTCGGCGGAGATTCTGCTCGGGCCGCTGGAGGATGCCGCTTCGGAGACCTTGGCCATCCGCCTGCCGTTGAGCGAAAGACGCTACGTGCTGATCGAGAACCGGCAGCCGATCGGGCTGTTCGACCAGGAGTTGCCCGGTCACGGCGTGCTGATCATGAAGGCGGACGACAACGTGTCGGAGTGCCGGCACGGGTGGTCCCCGGTCAAGCTGGTCGATGCCGACCCGGCGCAGAAATACCTGAACGGCGCGGCCTTCAGCCTCCCCGGCCGCGACAGTTACGCCGATGCGGAGAACGGCTTCGAGATCAAGCTGGTGGAAAAGGCGGGCATGTCCTACCGCCTGCGCATCACCCGCCGCGCGGGAGAAAACACGTCGGGGGGGGTGCGGGGGGCCTGAGGTCCCCCGCGAAGGTTCGGGTTTTCCCCTACTCCGCCAGGGGCTCCCAGCGGTAGCCCGCGCCTGCGGCGCGCACGTGGCCGATGCCGGGGAAGGCGATATGGGTGCCCGCCACCAGATAGCCCCGTGCCGCGGCGTCGGCGAGGAAGGCCTTGCGGGTTTCCCGCGCCTCCGCCTTGTCGATGTCGAAGTTCACCGAGACGTTGGGGTTGACGAACTGTAGCGCCTGCACGTGGACGATGTCGGCCCACATCAGCAGGCGCCGGCCCGCGCTTTCGATCATATAGCCGGTATGGCCCGGGGTGTGGCCATAGGCGGGCGACGACGCGATGCCGGGGAGGATGGCCGCCGCGCCGTCGAACAGGGTGACGCGGCCCGCCGCCTGGTAGGGCGCGAGCGCGGCCTTGGCCTTTTGCGCGCCTGCGTTGTCCGCGGCGAGCCAGTAGGCGGTTTCCCGCCGGTTGACGTAGACCTGCGCCTGGGGGAAGGCTGCCTTGCCGCCTTCCAGCAGGCCGCCGATGTGGTCGCCGTGCAGGTGGGTGAGCAGCACCGCGCCGATGCGCTCCGGCGCATATCCGGCGGCGCGCAGGCGGGCGAGCGTCTTGCCCGCCGGGTCGCCGAGGCCGGTGTCGATCAGCACCGTCTGTTTGCCGGTATCCACCAGGAAGGCGGCGACGGGCAGCGGCGAGGGGTCGGGCGCGGCGGCCGCGCCCGGCGTTCCGGCCAGTTCTCCGGGGTTGGCGATCAGTCCGGCGAGCGGCCGGGAGTTCAAGGCGTCCTGCAACGCGACGATGGTGAAGTCGCCCAGTTTCATTTTGTGGACTCCTGCCGGCGGTTCGGCGGCTTGCGCCGGGGCGGTGAGAAACATCGTCGCAACCATGGCGACAAGGGGGGAGATCGCGCGCATCGATGGCCTCCTCGGGGTGTCGGATGACTTGACGTGTGGTCGGCGGGCGGCGGCGTCAACGGCGGGCAGGCGTTGCCCCGAAAAAATTCAGGGCAATCAGCCGTGTAGAGTGCAGCTTAGGGAAACTTGTTGATCTTGCGCCGATCCGGCGGCACACTGCGGATCAAGCTGTTGAGGGACAGACGGACGTGCGAGTTTCCACCCTGCGTTTGTGCGCCGCTTTTTATGTCGCGTTGGCCGCCCCGGCCATCGCCGCGCCGGCCTGTCTTACTCTCGAGGAGGCGAGCGCCGTCCAGGTGCGGCAGTTCCACACCCGCCTGCAGGTGGCGGCGCTGAAGTGCAGCGACCCCGGCTGGGGCCTGCGCGACCGCTACAACGCCTATGTGACGCAGTTCGGCGGCAGCCTCTCGGCCAATGCCAAGGCGTTGCGCGCGGCGTTGAGCCGCACCGGCGTGGCGCGCTCCGACGCGCAGTTCGACCGCTTCATCACCCGCATCGCCAACCGCGCCTCCGGCGAGGCGGAGAACACCGCCGACTACTGCACGGAGCACCGCGACATGCTCGACGCCATGCTGTCCGGCGCGCCCTCGGCGCTCGGCGTCTTCGCCGCGGCGCACGAGCCGCCGGTGTCCGGCCCCGGGCTGTGCGTCGTGGTGCCGGAGATCCAGTCCGCCGCCGTGCCGCGCCGCCGCGCCGAAATCCCGCGCTGAATTCCCCCAACGAAAAAGGCCCCGCCGGAGAGCGGGGCCTTTTCGTATCTGCTGCCGCGCTTACGGCAGGACGATCTCGACGCGGCGGTTCTGCGGCTCGCGCACGCCGTCCGGAGTCGCCACCAGCGGCGCGCTTTCGCCCTTGGCGGCGACGGCGATCTCGGCGGCGGGCACGCCCAGGCGCACCAGGGCGGCCCTCACCGCATCGGCGCGGCGCTTCGACAGCTTCATGTTGTAGGCTTCGGTGCCGGCGCGGTCGGCATGGCCGGTGAGGTCGATGCGCGGCTTCTTGCCGTTCTTGAAGGCGACGGCGGCCTTGTTGAGGATGGTCTGCGCCTCGGGGGTGAGGACCGCCTTGTCGAAGTCGAAGAACACCATGAAGTTCTGCACCACCGGGGCCGGAGCCGGGGCGGCGGTCTTGGCCGGGGCCGGGGTGGCCGCGGCGACGGCGGCGGCCTGCGGCGCGCCGAAGCGGTAGGTCAGGCCGATCAGCACTTCGTGGCTCTTGTATTCGGTGTCGCCGCCGACGCCGCTGCCGCTCATCGACACGTCGCCGTCGAGGGTGGCGAAGTAGCGGTACTGGCCCTTCAGGGTCCAGTTCGCATCGATGTCGTAGCCGACACCGGCGAAGCCCTGGTAGGCGAAGCGCCAGTCCTCGCCCGAGTAGACGCGCGCGCCGTCGCTGTCGGTCACCGGGTTGATGTCCACATAGGCCGGGCCGATGCCCGCGCCGAGGAAGGGATGCAGCGCGCCGGTGGCGTTGAAGTCGTAGATCGCGTTGCCCATCAGGCTGTAGACGGTGGTGGAGCCGGAGGCGCCGTTGCGGCCGGAGGCGGTGGCGCGGTTCTTCAGTTTGTCGATGTCGTTGGTGCGCGCGCCGAACTCGCCTTCGAGCTTGAGACCGCCGAAGTCGTAGCCGAACTGGGCGAGGCCGACCGGCCCGACCTGGTGATCGGCCTTGTAATGGGTACCGTTGTTGAAATCGACCTTCTGGTCAGGCAGCCACGACGCGCCGAGATCGGCGCCGGCATACCACTCCGCGTGGGCGGCGGCGGGAAGCCCCAGCGCCAGGCCCGTGGCAACGATCATCGACAAGGAACGCATGATGCAGTGTCTCCAGGGTTGGATGTTTCCCCATGAAGTTATGCCGTTGCCGCCGCAGCGCAAGCGTTTGTCGCAAGAATGCGTGCGGATGGTCGGCGGGCGTGGCGCGGACGCCATAGCGGGGAATCCGGGCAAGAGAAAACCCGCGGCTTTAGGCGGCGGGTTTTCATGGTGGAGCCGAGGGGAATCGAACCCCTGACCTCTTGAATGCCATTCAAGCGCTCTCCCAACTGAGCTACGGCCCCGTCTCCGGGATCCGCCGGAACTCCGGCGGACATGGGAGGCGCAAGCTAGCCCGAGATTCGGTCCGCCGCAACAAAAAAAAGCGGGCCTTCCGGGCAAAAACCGCGCGCGGAGGCTCAGTCCTCCTCGCCGGGGGCGAGGTGCTCCATCATCTCCGACATGTCGTCGTCCTCGGCGAGATCGGAGGCGTCCTCCATCAGCGCGTCGTCCACGTCGTCGTCCTCGACCTCGACCTCGACTTCGACGTCCACGTCGTCGAGCGCGTCGTCGTCCGCCGCGACCACCGCCGTCTTGGCCTTGGTCGTCACCGCCGCCGCCACCGCCGCGTGGGCCACGGCGGGCTTCTTCATGCCGCGCCGCGCCTTGGAAACCGCATCCGGCGCGTTCTCGCTGCCGCATTTCGGGCAGACGATCGGCGTGCGTTGCATGTCATAGAACCGCGTGCCGCAGTTCAGGCAGGTTCGCTTGCTTCCCCATTCCGGCTTCGTCACGGATAGACCTCCTTCCCCGACACGATTCCGTCGGCGACCGTTCCGCCCCGCTTGCGGCGAATCCGGTGCCGGGAACGCGCATTTGCCATGAAGCGACTGTCCTGTCAAAGCGATTCATCTGTGCGGCGGCGTGCGCCGCCTGAAATCCCCCATAACATGGAAGCCGCCGCGTGCAAACCGGCTTCGCGCGGGGAAGAGTCTGGAAGCGGGGGCGGCAAGTGTGATACGACGGCGGACGAGCCCCGACCATCGCTGCGAGACCGCGCATGAGCACCGAGTCCACCACTTCTTCCCGCGATCTTCCGCTTCCGGCGGCGGCGCGCCGCGCGGCGCGGCTCGCCGGTTCGGCGCGGGTGCCGGGCGACAAGTCGATCTCCCACCGCGCGCTGATGTTCGGCGCGCTGGCGGTGGGGGAAAGCCGGATCACCGGCCTGCTCGAAGGCGAGGACGTGCTGCGCACCGCCGCGGCGATGCGCGCCATGGGGGCGAGCCTCGAACGCAGCGACGCAGGCGTGTGGACGGTGCGCGGAGTCGGCATCGGCGGCCTCGCCGAACCGGCGGACGTGCTCGACATGGGCAATGCGGGCACCGGCGCGCGGCTGCTCATGGGCCTGGTGGCGACCCACCCGATCACCGCGGTGTTCACCGGCGACGCCAGCCTGCGCAGCCGTCCGATGGCCCGCGTGATCGCGCCGCTTTCGCAATTCGGGGCGGAGTTCCTGGGGCGCGAGGGCGGCCGCCTGCCGCTTGCGGTGCGCGGCAACGCCGCGCCGACGCCGGTGACCTATACCCTGCCGGTGGCCAGCGCGCAGGTGAAGTCGGCGGTGCTGCTGGCGGGGCTCAACACGCCGGGCGTCACCACGGTGATCGAGCCGGTGGCCACCCGCGACCACACCGAGCGCCTGCTCACCGGCTTCGGCGCGGACATCGCGGTGTCCATCGCCGCCGACGGCGTGCGCACCGTCCGCCTCACCGGCCAGCCGGAGCTGCGCCCCTGCGACGTGATGGTGCCCGCCGATGCGTCGTCCGCCGCGTTTCCCGCAGTGGCGGCGCTGCTGCTGCCGGGTTCCGAGATTCTGCTGCCCGGCGTCGGCACCAACCCCCTGCGCTTCGGCCTGTTCCAGACCCTGCGCGAGATGGGCGCGGACATCGCGCTGGAGAACCAGCGCGCCGCGGCGGGCGAGCCGGTGGCCGACCTTCGCGTGCGCGCCTCCGCGCTCAAGGGGGTGGACGTGCCCGCCGCCCGCGCGCCGAGCATGATCGACGAATACCCCGTCCTCGCCGTGGCTGCGGCGTGCGCGGAGGGGAGCACGCGGATGCGCGGCCTCGCCGAACTGCGGGTGAAGGAGAGCGACCGCTTCACCGCGATCCTCTCCGGGCTTGCCGCCTGCGGCGCGGCGGTGGAGGCCGACGGCGACGACATTCTGGTGCACGGCGCGGGGCGGCCGCCCGCGGGCGGCGCGACGATTGCGGCCAACCTCGACCACCGCATCGCCATGGCCTTCCTGGTGCTCGGCACGGTGAGCGAGAAGCCGGTGGCGATCGACGACATCCGTTCGGTGGACACCAGCTTCCCGGGCTTCGTGCCCTTGATGAACGGGCTGGGGGCGGATATCGGATGATCGTCGCCATCGACGGACCGGCGGGCGCCGGCAAGGGCACGCTGGCGCGCCGCCTCGCGCGGGAATTCAACCTCGCCTATCTCGACACCGGGGCGCTCTACCGCGCCGTCGGGGTGCGGGTGCTGGAGATGGGCGCGGACCCGGCGGATCCGGCCTCCGCGGCGCACGCGGCGCGCACCCTGGACCCGTCGAGTCTCGAGTCGGCGCGTCTGCGCGACGAGGACGCGGGCGACGCCGCCTCCAAGGTGGCGGCGGTCCCCGAGGTGCGCGCCGCGCTTCTCGAATTCCAGCGCGGCTTCGCCAAGGCCCCGCCAAGTCCCTGCACCGGCGCGGTTTTGGACGGCCGCGACATCGGCACCGTGGTCTGCCCGCACGCCGATCTCAAGCTCTACGTCACCGCCTCGGCGGAGGAACGGGCGCGGCGGCGGACCTTGGAGTTGCAGGAGAAGGGCTTCGACGCTATACAGGAGCGCGTTCTCGCGGACATCATCGCCCGCGACGAGCGTGACCGCGACCGGACGGCGGCGCCCCTTGCCGAGGCGAGGGATGCGTTCGTCCTGGACACCACGGAGATGGATGCGGATACGGTCTTCGGGCTGGCCGCCGCCCTCTTCCGCTCCAGGGCCGACCAACTCGCGGAAACAGAGCCGGAGAAATCCGGCAAACCGGATCGCCCGTGACGCGGAGAAAACCCGCGGCCGCGGCGGTTTTTGTGCAACCCGGTCGCCATAGCGGCAAGACCACCGGAAAAACCGGTTGGCCCGAAAGCGACACGAGAAAAGGAAACCCTTCGGCATGACCGAAACCGGTACCATCCCGGGCGCGAACGAAGATTTCGCCGCCCTCCTGGAACAATCGTTCGCCGTCAATGCGAACCTCGAAGGTTCCGTCCTCACCGGACACATCGTCAGCATCAACAACGATTTCGCCCTCGTCGATGTCGGACTGAAGTCCGAGGGCCGCGTGCCTCTGAAGGAATTCGGCCACAGGGCCGAGATCAAGCTCGGCGACACCGTCGAAGTGTTCGTCGATCGCTACGAGGACCGCGACGGCCTCGTCGTGCTGTCGCGCGAGAAGGCGCGCCGCGAAGAGTCCTGGAACGAGCTGGAGAAGGCCTTCGAAGGCAACCAGCGCGTCAACGGCGTGATCTTCGGCCGCGTCAAGGGCGGCTTCACCGTCGATCTTTCCGGCGCGGTGGCGTTCCTGCCGGGCAGCCAGGTGGACATCCGCCCGGTGCGCGACATCGGGCCGCTGATGGGCCAGCCGCAGCCGTTCCAGATTCTCAAGATGGACCGCACCCGCGGCAACATCGTGGTGTCCCGCCGCGCGGTCCTCGAAGAGACCCGCGCCGAGCAGCGCTCCGAGTTGATCGAAAACCTCAAGGAAGGCCAGATCCTCGACGGCGTGGTCAAGAACATCACCGACTACGGCGCGTTCGTCGATCTCGGCGGCGTTGACGGCCTGCTGCACGTCACCGACATCGCCTGGAAGCGCATCAACCACCCGGCCGAGGCGCTTTCCATCGGCCAGACGATCAAGGTGCAGGTGATCCGCTTCAACTCCGAAACCCAGCGCATCAGCCTCGGCATGAAGCAGCTCGAAGCCGACCCGTGGTCGGGCGTCGAGGCGAAGTACCCGGTCGGCACCAAGTTCACCGGCCGCGTCACCAACATCACCGACTACGGCGCCTTCGTCGAGCTGGAGCCCGGCGTCGAGGGCCTGGTGCACGTTTCCGAGATGTCCTGGACCAAGAAGAACATCCACCCCGGCAAGATCGTTTCGACCAGCCAGGAAGTGGAAGTCATGGTGCTCGACGTCGATCCCAACAAGCGCCGCATCAGCCTCGGCCTCAAGCAGTGCCTGTCCAACCCGTGGACCGACTTCCTCGCCAACCACCCGGTGGGTTCGAGCCTCGAAGGCGAGATCAAGAACATCACCGAGTTCGGCATGTTCGTCGGCCTGCCGGGCGAGATCGACGGCATGGTGCACCTCTCCGACATCTCCTGGGAGATGAGCGGCGAGGAAGCCGTGAAGTCCTTCAAGAAGGGCGACATGGTCACCGCCAAGATCCTCGACGTCGATGTGGACAAGGAGCGCATCAGCCTCGGTCTGAAGCAGCTCACCAACGATCCCTTCGAGAACGCCACCAAGGGCCTGAAGAAGGGCGCGGTGATGACCTGCGTGGTCACTCAGGTGACCGATGCCGGTCTCGAGGTTTCGGCCGCCGAGGGCGGCGCCACCGGCTTCATCCGCAAGGCCGACCTGTCGCGCGAGCGTTCCGAGCAGCGCGTCGAGCGCTTCGCCGTCGGCGAGAAGATCGACGCCAAGATCATCCAGATCGACGCCAAGAGCCGCAAGCTCACCCTCTCGGTGAAGGCGCGCGAGATGGACGAGGAAAAGCAGGCGATGGCGGAATACGGTTCGACCGATTCCGGCGCGTCGCTGGGCGATATCCTGGGCGCGGCGCTGCGCCAGGCGCAGGACGAGAAGGCGAATTCCTGACCGGTTTTTCCGGAATTTGCGAAACGCCGCCCCATCGGGGCGGCGTTTTTGCGTTTTCGATTATGAAAAAGGCTTGCCCCTGAGAGGCTTAACCTTGAAGCAGGGGTTGAAATCTGGCAGTCTCGAAAACACGTATCGACAGGATTGCTGTTTCGGTTTCTCCGGGTGCGCCGGTTTTCCGCCCGAGGGATTCCCTGGCTTCGGCATGCACCATGGGCGGACGTCCCGCCTCTATCGAAGGGGATTGCACGCTATGACTAAGTCTGAGCTGATCGCGCGCCTGGCCGAACGCAACCCGCACCTCTACCAGCGGGATGTGGAACGGATCGTCGCCACCATTTTCGAGGAAATCACCCTGGCTCTGGCGCGCGGCGACCGGGTCGAGCTGCGCGGCTTCGGCGCGTTCTCGACCAAGACCCGCGACGCGCGCACCGGCCGCAACCCGCGCACCGGCGATGCGGTGCGGGTCGGCTCCAAGGTGGTGCCCTACTTCAAGACCGGCAAGCAACTGCGCGATCTGATCAACGGCGAGGCTTCCGCCTAGGCCGATCTGCCGCCGCGCCGGGGTTCCGGCGCGGCCTTTCTTCCCGCGTCTTCACCAAGGGCCCACGACCGTGCGCATTCTCACCTGGATCATCGGACTCCCCCTCGCCGCCGTGGCGGTCGCGTTTGCGGTCGCCAACCGCCAGACGGTGGAGCTCGATCTCTGGCCCCTGCCGATCTCCGTGGGATTGAGCGTCTACCTCGCGGTCCTCGGCGCGCTCGTCGTCGGCCTCATTCTCGGCCTGCTGCTCGGCCGCGCCACCGCGGGCAGCCGCGCCGCCGCCCGGGCGCGCGCCGCGGAGGTCAGGGCCCGCGAGGCGGAGGCGGAATGCGCCCGCCTGCGCGAGCGGACGACGGAGGCTCTGCCGCCTCCCGGCAGCAAGGCCTAGCGGGGCACGGAAAAACCATTGCCCGGCTGCGCTCGGGGTCTTTTCGTCAATCCCGCGTCGCGTTTTCGCAAGATAGTCCCGCTATCTTGCTTCAAATGCTCCTAGCCTTGCCGAAAATCTCTCTTCGCTCGCGCGTGCAAGCTTTTTTCCGTACCCCGCTAGCGCGAACCGCCGCTTCGCCGTAAAGTACCTCCCCACGCTTCCGGAAAGACCGTGCGCATGAGCAGCAATCCCGTCTTTTGTGCCATCGACACCCCCGACCTCGCGCAGGCGAGCCGCCTCGCCGCACAGATCGCCGCGCACGTCGGCGGGCTCAAGCTCGGCCTCGAATTCTTCTGCGCCAACGGGCCGGAAGGGGTGCGCCAGGTCGCCCGCGCCTCGGGCAAGGAGATCTTCCTCGACCTCAAACTGCACGACATCCCCAACACCGTGGCCTCCGCCGTGGTCGCGGTGATGCCGCTGCGCCCGCGCTACCTCACCGTGCACGCCGCGGGCGGGCTCTCCATGCTCAAGGCGGCGCGCGAGGCGGCCTGCGAAGCCGCCGACAAGGTGGACGCCGCGCCGCCCAAGCTGATCGGCGTCACCGTGCTCACCAGTTTCGATCAGGCGGACCTCGCCCGCGTCGGCGTGCCGGGCGCGGTGCTCGACCAGGTGCGCCGCTTGGCCGCGATCGCCGCCGAGGCGGGGCTGGACGGCCTGGTCTGCTCGGCGCACGAGGCCAAGCGTCTGAAGGCGGAATTCGGCCGGCTTCTGCGCATCGTGCCGGGCATCCGCCCGCCGTGGGCCGCCGCCCAGGACCAGAAGCGGGTGATGACCCCCGCCGAGGCGCTGGCCGAAGGGGCGGACATCCTGGTGATCGGCCGCCCGATCTGCAAGTCCGCCGACCCTGCCGACGCCGCCTGGCGCATCGCCGCGGACCTCGGCTGCGCCGACGCCCCCTACCGGAGCGCACCGGCATGAGCGCGCTGGTCAAGATCTGCGGCCTTGCCGAGGTCGATTCCCTCGATGCCGCGGTGGAGGCGGGGGCGGACTTCGTCGGCTTCGTCTTCCACCCCAAGTCGCCGCGCGCGATCCTGCCCGAGGCCGCGGCCGAACTGGCCGATGCGCTGCCTTCCGAGGTGCGCAAGGTCGGCCTGTTCGTCGATCCCACCGACGACGATCTGGTGGCGGTGCTCGCCCACCTGCGCCTCGACATGCTGCAACTGCACGGCGCGGAAACCCCGGCGCGGGTGGACGCGGTGCGCCTGGAATTCGGCCTGCCGGTGATCAAGGCGGTGGGCATTTCCACCGCCGCCGACGTCGCCGCGGCGCACGCCTACGACGACCACGCCGACTGGCTGTTGTTCGACGCCAAGCCGCCGGTGGATGCCGACCGCCCCGGCGGCCTCGGCCAGCCCTTCCCGTGGGAACTGATGCGCGGCTGGAACGGCGAAACGCCCTGGATGCTCGCGGGCGGCCTGACGCCGGAAAACGTCGCCGCCGCGATTTCCGCCTCGGGCGCGGGCGCGGTGGACGTCTCCTCCGGCGTCGAGCGCGCCGTCGGGGTGAAGGACCCGGCGCGCATCGCCGCCTTCATCAAGGCCGCAAAAAGCGCGGGCGCCGGGCGCTGGTGACGCTTTTTTCCTGGATTTCGACGCGCCGACGCGTCATTCAACCCTTTCATGATGCGGCGCCGCCCTTGCCCTTCCCGGCGAGGCGCGCGCCCTGCCGACAAGAGAGCAGTCCATGACCCTTGCCAATTCGTTCACCCAGGGCCCCGACGAGAGGGGCCACTTCGGCCCCTACGGCGGACGCTTCGTCGCCGAGACCCTGATGCCGCTCGTCCTTTCCCTGGAGAAGGCCTACGACGAGGCCTCCGCCGACCCCGCCTTCGCCGCGGAGATGAACCGCTACCTCACCCACTTCGTCGGGCGGCCGAGTCCGCTCTACTTCGCCGAACGCCTCACCGCGGCCTGCGGCGGCGCGAAAATCTACTTCAAGCGCGAGGACCTCAACCACACCGGCGCGCACAAGGTCAACAACTGCATCGGGCAGATCCTCCTCGCCCGCCGCATGGGCAAGACCCGCATCATCGCGGAAACCGGCGCGGGCCAGCACGGCGTCGCCACCGCCACGGTGTGCGCCCTGTTCGGCCTGCCCTGCGTCGTCTACATGGGCGCGACCGATATCGCCCGCCAGCAGCCCAACGTCTTCCGGATGAAGCTCCTCGGCGCGGAGGTCCGCCCGGTGACCAGCGGCAACGCCACGCTCAAGGACGCGATGAACGAGGCGATGCGCGACTGGGTGGCGAATGTGGAGGACACCTACTACCTGATCGGCACGGTGGCCGGGCCGCACCCCTATCCGCGCATGGTCCGCGACTTCCAGAAGATCATCGGCGAGGAATCGAAGGCGCAGATGATGCAGATGGAAGGCCGCCTGCCCGACAGCCTCTACGCCGCGGTCGGCGGCGGCTCCAACGCCATCGGCCTGTTCTATACCTTCCTCAACGAGCCGTCGGTGCAGATCGTCGGAGTCGAGGCGGCGGGCCTCGGCGCCGATACCGAAGAACACGCCGTCTCCATCGGCAAGGGCCGCCCCGGCGTGCTGCACGGCAGCCGCACCTACCTGTTGCAGACCGGCGACGGCCAGATCACCGAGGCCTATTCCATCTCCGCCGGCCTCGACTATCCCGGCGTCGGGCCGGAACACTCCTGGCTCAAGGACGCAGGCCGCGTCACCTACGTCTCGGTCACCGATGCCGAGGCGCTCGACGCCTTCCACCGCACCACGCGCTGCGAGGGCATCGTCCCCGCGCTCGAATCCTCCCACGCCATCGCCCAGGCTCTCAAGGTCGCGGGCGGGCTGCCGCGCGAGCACATCATGCTCGTCTCCCTCTCCGGGCGCGGCGACAAGGATGTGGACACCGTGGCCAAGGCGATGGGAGTGAAGCTCTGAAATGGAAAACGCATTCGCGAACAACCGCCTGACCCGCCGCTTCGCGGCGCTCAAGGCGGAAGACCGGGCGGGCCTCGTGGTCTACGTCACCGCCTCGGACCCGGACCTCGAAACCTCCGCACAACTGCTCGCCGGGCTGCCCGGCGCGGGGGCGGACATCATCGAACTCGGCATGCCGTTCTCCGACCCCATGGCCGACGGCCCGTCGATCCAGAGGGCGGCGCTCCGCGCGCTCGCCTCCGGGGCCTGCATGAACCGTACCCTCGCCATGGTGAAGGACTTCCGCAAGACCGAGGCGGACACGCCGGTCGTGCTGATGGGCTACTACAACCCCATCGACACCTACGGCGCGCAACGCTTCGCCATCGACGCCGCCGCCGCAGGGGTGGACGGCGTGATCGTCGTCGATGTGCCGCCGGAAGAGGCCGACGAAATCCAGCCGGTGCTCGCCGCACACGGCGTCGCCTTCATCTGCCTCTCCACCCCCACCTCCGACGACGCGCGCCTGCCCGCCATCCTCAAATACGCGGGCGGCTTCCTCTACTACGTCTCGGTGCTCGGCATCACCGGCACGGTCAGCGCCGCCGCCGACGCGGTGGCCGCCGCCGTCGCCCGGCTGAAACGCCACACCAGCCTGCCCATCGCCGTCGGCTTCGGCATCAAGACGCCGCAAGCCGCCGCCACCGTCGCCCGCGTCGCCGACGCCGCGGTGGTCGGCTCCGCGGTGATCGACCGCCTCGCCGCCGGGCTGGACGCAAACGGCAAACCCACGCCCCGGGCGGTGCCCGATACCCTCGCCTTCGTCGCCGATCTGGCCCAGGGCGTGCGCGGCGCGCGGCAGTAAAAAGGGCCGGGGCGCGCTGCCCCCGGCCGTCACCCCCGGACTTGATCCGGGGGTCCACGCCTTCAACAAAAAGGCCGGGTGCTGCCCTGACCCGAAAAACCCGTGGGCGCTGCCCACACCCGGCAAGGGCCGACCGGCCCTTGCATCCCATTCCCTTACTCCTCCGCCACGATGGTATGGCGCTTAATATATCGTTCATCGATAATTATTCGTTGACTAACGAGATCATTCGCACCAATAATCCGACCGACGAAGCGGTGGAGCGTGCGGCCATGAACAATCCCGACATGAAAAAGCTGATCTTCTGCCTGCACGGGCTCGCTCTCGGCGCACTGCCGCTGCTGGTGTTCGAGTTCGCCTATCGTCTTGTCGTCGGCACGAGTTTTTCGGTGGAATTCGCGGGCACGGACCACGCGTGGGCGCGTCCCGACCTGGGGGAGGCCCACTGGATGGTGCTGCAAACCCTGCAATGGGTGTCGAAGCTGGCGTGGCTGGTGGCGTTCCTGCAGATCGAAGCGGTTGCCCGGCTTCTCTCCGCTGGCGAGTACTTTTCGCAGCGGGTGGTCGCGCGGTTCCGCCGTCTCTCCCATGCTCTGCTTGGCTTCGCCGTCCTTGAAACCCTGGAGCATCCGGCGATTGCCGTTTACCTGGTCTTCGCCGATGCCCTGCCCGCGCTGCCGGAGATGTCGGTGTTCGACATCGTCCGCATTCATATCTTTCTCTTCACCGCGCTGTTCTTCGTGTTCACGCGTATCGCCGAGATCGGTCTTTCGCTGAAGGCCGACGCCGATCTGACGATCTAGGAGCGGACGATGCCGATCATGGTGAACCTCGACGTGATGCTGGCGCGGCGCAAGATGAAGCTGTCCGACCTTTCCGATGCGGTCGGGGTGACTCTCGCCAACCTGTCGATTCTCAAGACCGGCAAGGCCCGCGCGGTGCGATTCTCGACGCTTGCGGCGATTTGCGCCACGCTCCAATGCCAGCCGGGAGACCTTCTCGAATACGTGGAAACCGGGGCTGATGACCCGCAGGAAAAGGACTGAAATCATGATGCCATCGGTTTTGCGCCGCGCCGCGCTTACCGCTTTCGCAGGCCTTGCCTTCTGCAGCGCCGCACACGCCGAATCCCAACTCATCCTCGGCGCGGGCGCGGGCTGGAAGCCCGACTACCTCGGCTCCGACGACTACGAAGCCACGCCATTGCCGATGCTGTACTACGGTTGGAGCGGTGAGGCGGCGGCCTCGCCTGCCTCCGGCTACAAGACCAGCCTCGGCCTGATCGACGTGC
This sequence comes from Oleispirillum naphthae, assembly GCA_027864655.1. Lineage (GTDB taxonomy): Bacteria > Pseudomonadota > Alphaproteobacteria > Rhodospirillales > Rhodospirillaceae > Oleispirillum > Oleispirillum naphthae. Next base: position 114,255 of record JAQAZG010000009.1, on the reverse strand, counting down.
AGGCGGGTTTCCCCAACGGCGTCGACGTCGGCGTCGCGCGGGTCGCCACCCCGACCCGCAACTTCACCCTGCGTCTCGGCGGCGGCTATCGTTTCGGACGCGATGCCGACGACAACGACGCACTCAAGGGCATGGGCGACATCGATGGGCAGGGGATCGCCCGCATCACCCTGGCGAGCGAGCCCGCGAATCCGCGCCGCATCGGCACCTCCTACGGCATCAAATACGAAGCCGACATTACCGACGAAACCAATGGCGATACCTTCTCGCTGTTCGTCGGCCATACGCTGCCGGTGACTCCCCGCACCACACTCACCCTTTCCGGCAACCTCCGCTGGGCGGACGATGACGAAATGCAGGCGTATTTCGGGGTTTCACCAGCTCAGGCGGCACGCTCCGGCCACGTCCGCTTCGAAGCGGGGTCGGGTTTCTCCGACGCGGGCCTCTCCGCTCGCCTCGACTGGTCGTTCGCCGAACATTGGCTTCTGAGCGGCGGGCTCGGATACACCCGCCTGCTCGGTGACGCCGCCGACAGCCCACTGGTCGATGGCGATGGTTCCGCCAACCAGTTCATCCTCACTACCGCCATCGCCTACCGTTTCTGAACGGCGGTAATCGATAAATTCGCCACCTCCCATAACCAAAATGAGCGGGGGGGCGAGGCCTCCAGGCCCCGGCTGGGGTGGGCAGCGCCCACGTCCTTGATTGCCTTCCCCAGACCGCAACCCATTTGTTTTTTCCACAAAGCGGATTATTCCTAATGGGGTTCGGGGGCCGCGCCCCCAGCGGGTCCAGGGTGGAGCCCTGGCCGGGTATTACCGGGGGAAACGGGATGAGTTGGCTCACCAATTTCGTACGGCCGACCTTGCGGCGGTGGATATCGCCGCGGGTGCTGCGCGAGGCGCAGTGGGTGACCTGTCCGAAGTGCGGGGCGACGGTGTTTCACCGCGACCTCGACGCCAACTGGCGCATTTGCCCGCACTGCGACCATCATCTGACGCTGTCCGCGGCGCGGCGGTTCGACCTGCTGCTGGATGCGGAGAGCTGGGCGCGCATCGAGATTCCCGGCGCGCCCGCCGATCCGTTGAAGTTCCGCGATGCGCGGCGCTATGGCGAGCGGCTGAAGGAGGCTGCGGCGCAGAGCCGCGAGGCGGAGGCGGTGGCGGTGGCGCACGGCCGCATCGACGGGCGCGGCGCGGTGATCGCGGCGTTCGAGCCGCATTTCCTCTGCGGCACGGCGGGCGCGGCGGCGGGGGAGGCGGTGGTGGCCGCCGCCGAGCTGGCGGTGTTGCAGGATGCGCCGTTGCTCGTCGTCACCGGCAGCCAGGGGCCGCGCATTCCCGACGGGGCGTTTGCGCTGTTGCAGTTGCCGCGGGTGATTCTGGCGTTGCGCAAGGTGGCGGAGCGCAACCTGCCGCTCATCGTGGTGTTGGCCGACCCGGCGTTCGACCCGATCTCCGAGGCGCTGTTGCAGCAGGCGGACGTGGTTCTGGCGGAGCCGGAGGCGCGGCTCGGCCCGCCGCCCGCCGACCCCTTCGCGCCGATGGACACGCCCGCGTTTCTTGCGCCGCGCGGCGGCGTGGTCGGCGCGGCGGCGGCGCGGCGGCGCGGCCGCATCGACCGCATCGCCGACCGCCGCGACATCAAGGCGGAGATCGCGGCGATTCTCGACATTCTGTGCCGTCCCTTCCCCTCGGCGACGATTCTCGCCTATCCGGGGCAGGAGACGAAGCTGATCGACGCCGCCCCCGATGCTTGACGCGGTTCTCGACCGCTTCACGCGGCTGCATCCCAGGGTCATCGATCTTTCGCTCGCGCGCATGTGGCGGCTGCTCGCCGACCTCGGCAACCCGCAGCAGGCCCTGCCGCCGGTGATCCACGTCGCCGGGACCAACGGCAAGGGCTCGGCGGTGGCGACGCTGTCCGCCCTCTTCGCCGCCGCCGGGCGGCGGGCGCATGCCTACACCTCGCCGCATCTGGTGCGCTTCGCCGAGCGGGTGCGCATCGCCGGGGCGCTGCCCTCCGACGAGGCCCTGGCGGCGCTTCTGGAAGAAGTGGAGGCGGCCAACGCGGGGCAGACGATCACCTTCTTCGAGGCGACCACGGCGGCGGCCTTGCTCGCCTTCGCCCGCGCCCCGGCGGAGGCCTGCCTGCTGGAGACCGGCCTCGGCGGGCGGCTGGACGCCACCAACGTGGTGGCGCGGCCGCGCGCCGCGGTGCTCACCGCCATCGCCTACGACCACCAGGACTTTCTGGGCAATACCCTGACCGAAATCGCCACCGAGAAGGCGCACATCCTGCGCCCCGGCGTGCCCGCGGTGATCGCCGCGCAGCCGCCGGAGGCGATGGCGGCGATCCTGCGCCATGCGGAGGCGATCGGCGCGGTGCCGTGGCGGCGCGGCGTGGAGTGGGAGATCGCGGAAACCCCGGACGGTTTTTCCGTCGCGGCGGCGGGCTGGCGGGTGACTGCGCCGCAGCCGGTTCTCCTCGGCCCGCACCAGGTGGAGAACGCGGCGCTGGCGCTGGTCGCCGCCCATGCCTCCGGCCTGCTGGCGGTCACCGATGCGCTCGCCGCGGCGGCGCTGCCGCGGGTCTCCTGGCCGGGGCGGCTGCAACGCCTGGGCGCGGGCGACCTGGTGGCGGAACTGGGCCGGGAGTTCTGGGTGGACGGCGGGCACAACCCGTCCGCCGCGGCGGCGCTGGCTCCGGTGCTGGCCGCCTGGGCGGCGGAGGGGCCGGTGGATCTGGTCCTCGGCATGCAGACCACCAAGGACCCGGCGGGCTATCTTGCCGCCGTCGCGCCGCACCTCCGTGCCATCCGCACCGTGCCGGTGGAAAGCGCCCCCGCGCCGTTTGCCGCCGCGGCGCTGGCCGATGCGGTGCGCGCCGCCGGGCACGGAAACGTAACCGCGCACGCGGGCTGGCGCGATGCGCTGGCCGCGGAAAGGGGGGAGGCGGGCCGCCTGCTGGCGGCGGGGTCGCTCTATCTGGTGGGGGAGATTCTCGCCGCCAACCGCATCGGCGCGCCGGACTAGCCTCAGCGCGCCAGGATTCCGTCCTGCCAGTCGAGAACCCGGATGTAGAGGTCCAGGCGGTTGCGCTCCATCTTCGCCAGCAGCGGGTTGTCGCGCAGCGGCGAGATCAGAGGCTCCAGCCGCTCCGCCATTTCTTCCGTCGCCAGAACGCCCAGGCCGAACACCGCGGCGATGCAGGAGAGGTGCAGGCCCGGCGTTTCCTCCAGGAAGTCCTCGAGGGCGGTGAGCACGCCGTTGCGCGGCCCGCCCTCGTTCAGGGCGCAGGCGAAGACCCCTTCGCCGCGGAAGCCGCCCTTGCCCGCCAGGGGCTTGCCGGGACGCATGCCGAGGGAGAAGGAGTGCGGCATGCGGAACTCGGGCGGAATGCGCTGCGGCGCGTAATAGAGGTCGCGCCGCGCGCACGGCCAGCCGATGTCGTGCAGGATGACGAGGGGGAAGCCGCGCCCCGCCGCCGCCGCCGCATCGCGGATCAGCCGCAATTCCGAAAGCACGGTGTAGTAGTTGTGGTCGCCGTCCACCAGATAGGCGTCCGACGGCGGCAGGCCGGGCAGGGCTTCCAGGCTGGGCGCGGCGGCGAGGCGGGCGTGCCCGCCCTCGAACAGCGCATCCGCCCCCGGCTGCGGCGCGGGGTCGATGCCGGTGTGGACGCCGCCCTCGCGCCGCGCCCGTTCGATCAGCGTGGGCGATATCAGGCCGTATTCCACGCCGATCTCCACGGTGTTCCGCGCCTCCGCCGCATCCAGCAGGGAGAGGATGAAGGGGGTGAATTCCGCCAGCGAGTGCAGCAGCAGGTCAGCCAAGGCCGGTCTCCTCCGGAGTGTCGCCGGCGGCGAGCAGGCGCAGGCCGTCCAGGGGCGCAATGGTGAGGGTCAGCACCGCCACCGGCGCGGCGAATTCCGGCGCCGGGATCATCAGGTAGCCGTCCTCCCCCTGCGCCGAAAGAATGCCGCCGTCCAGCGCCATGCCCGCGCCGCGCAGGGCGGAAACCGGGATGCTCTCCGCGTCCGCCGCGGCCATCGCGGCGGCGGCGGTCTCGCCATATTGCAGGACGACGCCGCGCACCGCGCCGCGCGGCGGCAGGGCGCTCGCGGGCAGCATCACCGCGCCGATGCCGCTCTTCGCCAGGAGGGGCACGCGGATGCGCAACTCGTTGAAGCCGGTGCGGGTGCAGGTGACGGAAAGCGGCAGGCACGCCTGCATGTCGCCGCGTTTGAACAGCATCGCCGTGGCCGGGCCGATCTCCGCCTCGCCGAAGGTCTCCGCGCACAGCCCGCCGCACCCGGCGAGCGCATGCAGGAAGCCGAGCGCAGGCGACAGAGCGGCGAAGCTGCCCGCCATCCACATCGGCGGCTGCCGCGCCGCGAAGGCGGCGGGCAGAGGCTTGGCCAGCGCCAGAGTTTCGGCGGTCTGCGGTTCCGCCAGGGGGACAAGCGCCCGGGTGCCGAGGTTGACGTCGTGCTTCAGTCCGCCGAAGGCGGCGAGCTCCGTATCGTCGGGGAGCAGCAGGGCGCGCGCCAGAATCGCCGCCAGCCAGGGCGTCGCCGTCGGGTCGGCAAGCGGGTCGGGCAGGCCGCGCGCCACCGCCGCGCGCGCCGCCGCGGCGAAGGCGAGCGCGCCGTCGCGGGCGCGGGCGGCCACCGTCGCCTGCTCCGGCGGGCGGAGGTCCGGCTCGCGCCGCACCGCGCCGTCGGGGCCGTAGTCCATCACCGAGCCTTCGGGCGCGCCGCACATCTGTTCCAGCAGCGCGACGTTGGCGAGCACCGCATGCCGCGCCGCGGGCGGCAGGGCGAGGCCGGAGAGGAATCCCTCCGCGCTGTCCGGCTCGGCGATCTCCGCCAGGTCCTCGTCCACCCCGAGCAGATAGAGCCCGTGCAGCCGCTGCGGCCGCCCGGCCAGGGAGAACGCGCTGCGCAGGCCCTTCTGCACCGTGCCGGAATAGCCGAGGTCGATGAGCGCCAGGTCGGTCGCCTCCGCCAGATCCGGCATCGCCGCGTCCAGGTGCGCGAACAGCGCGGCGCGCGCTTCGCGCCCGATGCGCGTGAGCGTTGCGGCATCCACCAGCCGCGGCAGCGCCGCGGCGAAGTCCGCGCCGCCGACCACGCCGCCCGGCGCGTGCGCGAAGAAACGCCGCATCGGCGCGGTGACGCCCTTGAGGAACTGCGCGGCGGAGGCGAGGTCCACGGCGGGCATGCGCTTGAAGAAATCCGTCATCCTGCCGCTTTCCGCCGCGGCGATCAGCGCGGTGCGGCGATTGACCTCGATGTAGGAGACCGGCTCGGCGCGCGCATCGCGCCAGATCAGGAGCGGCAGCAGGCCGTCGCGGGCGACGCAGGCCACGGCGACCGAGCGCCCCTCGGCGCGCAGGCGCGCCACGCGCTCCGCCACGAAGCGGTCGAAGGCGGCGAACACCGGGCCGAGTACGGTCAGCCCCCAGGCGAAGGCCGGGTCCGCGGCGGGCGCCGCCCCGGCCACGCTGCGGCGCAGGTTGCGCAGGCCGCCGTCGAGGCGGGTTTTTCCGGCGAGCGCAATCTGGTCGAACAGCGCGGTCTCGCGCACGAAGATGCGCGCCAGGCGACGGTCCGCCTGCGGGTAATGCACCGCGGCGATGCCGCGCCTGGCCGGGGCCGCCACGTCCGCGCCGGGGTTGTCGCCGATGTGCAGCGCCGCCGCGGGGTTCAGCCTGCGCTCCTTGAGGCAGTCGTCGAACAGAGTCTCGGACTTGCCGCCGCCCCGGTCGCAGGAGGCGAAGAGGAAATCCCAGCCGAACCCCGGCGCGCACGCCGCGATCAACTCCGCGAGGCGCGCCTCGTCCCAGTAGGTGTCGGAAATGAACCCCACCATCGCACCCGCCTGCCGCGCCTCGGCGAGCAGGCCGCAAATCTCCGGATTGACGAAGCACAGCTCCCGCTCCGCCTGGAACTCCGCCTCGGCCAGCACCGCCGCCGACCCGGCAGCCAGCCCGAACGGACGCAGGGGGAAGCGTGCGTAGATCTCCCCGATCCCCACCTCCGGCGAGCCGCGCGCCGCCTTCGCCGCCTGCCGCGCCCTGGCCTCGGCGCTGCGCCGCTGCGCCACGAACATCGCTGCGGTGGCGGCGCCCGCCTCCGCCACCCCCGCCAGCGCGCAGGCGCGCTCGTACACCCCGGCGGGCTCGGCGCAGCGCCGCAGCAGAAAGGTGTCGAAAACGTCGCAGGAAAACGCCGTGATGCCGCCCGCGGCCAACAGCCGCCGCGCCTCGGCGACGGCGCGAACGTGCGGCGCAGCGCCGTGCATAAGCCGATCGTGCATGAAAATCCCCGCCGGGTTGTCCCTTCCTCTCCGGGATATACGGGCGGTCGCGGCGTATCCTGGCGGTAAAACCAAAACTTTCCGGAGGGACTCGGTCCCTCCGGGCCTCCCATAACCTTGGTTTTTGCGCGGAGCGCCAGAAGACCATCACGCGGCGTGACGGTTGATTGCCGCTGCGCGGCGAAAAACTTAGGGGGGCTGGGGCACGCGGTCCCAGCGGGGTCCAGGGGCAGCGCGCCTGGACTGGTTTTTCTCAGAACCCCAGCGCGCAGCCGTCCTTGCGCGGGTCGGAGCCGCCCCACAGCACGCCGTTTTCGCGGTCGATGCGGATCGCCTGCGCGCCGCCCAAGGGCACGGCGACGGTGACCGGGTCGTGGCCGAGCGCCGCGAGGTTGGCGGCGGTGGTGGCGTCGAAGGCGGGTTCGAGTTCCAGTTTGCCGCCGAAGGCGAAGCTGCGCGGCGCGTCGATCGCCGCCTGGACGTCGAGTCCGCGGTCGAGCATGCCGGAGAGGAAGGCGGCGTGGCCCGCCGCCTGGTACTGGCCGCCCATCACGCCGAAGGGCATCACGGTTTCGCCGTCCTTGCGCAGCATGCCGGGGATGATGGTGTGCATCGGGCGCTTGCGCGGGGCGATGGCGTTGGGGTGGCCTTCGATGAGGCGGAAGGAAGCGCCGCGGCTGTGCAGGACGACGCCGGTTTCCGGGTCGGCGCGGGTGGAGCCGAAGCCGTGGAAGATCGAGTTGATGAACGAGACGGCGTTGCCGTCCTTGTCCACGGCGCAGAGGTAGACGGTGTCCTTGTGCTCCGGTTCGTCCCACAGGGCGGGCGGCAGGGCGCGTTCCGGGTCGATGCGGCGGCGCAGGGCGGCGATCGCGGGTTCGGAGAGCAGGGTTTCCACCGTGCCGCCGAGGGTCGCCGGGTCGCCGATCAGGGCGTCGCGGTGGTAGTAGGCGAGCTTGGTCGCCTCGGCGTGGAGGTGAATGCGCTCCGCCTCGGAGAGCCTGTCCGACAGGTCGAAGCCTTCGAGGATGCGCAGGATCATCAGCGCGGCGACGCCCTGGCCGTTGGGCGGGCACTCCACCACCTCGTAGCCGCGGTAGGGCGCGGAGATCGGCGCGACGAAGGCCGCGGCGGTCATCCCGTCGGCGAAGTCCTCGGCGGTGTGCAGGCCGCCCAAGGCGTTGAGGCGCGCCACCAGGGAGTCGGCGACGGCGCCGCGATAGAATGCCTCCGCGCCCTTGGCGGCGATGGCGCGCAGGGTGCGGCCGAGGTTCGGATTGGCGTGGGTTTCGCCGGTCTTGGGGGCGTGGCCGCGGGGGAGGAAGAGGGCGCGCCCGCCTTCGTCCTTGCCGACGAGTTCGGCGTTGCGTTGCCAGTCCCAGGCGACGCGCGGCGTCACCGGGAAGCCGCTTTCCGCATAGCCGACGGCGCGGGCGAACAGGCGGTCCATCGGCAGGGAGGCGAAGCGCGCATGCAGCGCCGCCCAGGCGGAGACCGCGCCGGGGATGGTCACGGCGTGCGGGCTGGTCTGCGGGATCGCGCCTTCGAGGCCGAGGCCGGTGAGGCGCTCCACGGTGGCGGCGGCGGGCGCGCGGCCGGAGCCGTTGAGCGCCGCCACCTCGCCGCCCGCGGGGGCGTAGAGGGCGAAGCAGTCGCCGCCGATGCCGGTCATCAGCGGATCGACGACGCACTGCACGGCGACCGCGGCAAGCGCGGCGTCCATGGCGTTGCCGCCCGCGGCGAGGATTTCGACGCCCGCGGCGGTGGAGAGCGGATGGGAGGTGGCGATCATCGCCTCGCGGGCGAAGGCGGGGCTGCGCCCGCCGCGGAAGAAGTCTCTCATCTGCTCCCCTCAGGATTTAGGCGTAGCGGACCTCGATGATTTCGAAGGACTTGCGGCCGCCGGGGGTGGAGACGTCCACCGAATCCCCGGCCTTCTTGCCGATCAGGGCCTTGCCCAGCGGCGAGACGATGGAAATGCGCCCGCCCCGGATGTCGGCCTCGTGCGCGCCGACGATCTGGTATTCCTTCTCTTCGTCGGTGTCCTCGTCGGAGAGCAGCACGCGGGCGCCGAACCGCACCTGGTCGCCGGAGATCAGCGAGATGTCGATGATCTGGGCGCGGCTCACCAGGTCCTCGAGTTCCTTGATGCGGCCCTCGATGAAGCTCTGGCGTTCGCGCGCGGCATGGTATTCGGCGTTCTCCGAGAGATCGCCGTGTTCGCGCGCCTCGCCGATGGCCTTCACCACGTCCGGCCGGGCGGTGCCCTTCAAGTATTTCAGTTCCTCCTCCAGACGGGCGAACCCATCGGGAGTCATGGGAATTTTCTCCATGTCCCATACCCTCAGTTCAGTCGGGAGAGATTGCCGCGGCGGTTCGACCGCCTCGATCACGCCTCCGGCAAAGGAGTTTGAAAGTAACCTTGCAGGGGGCGGACATCAAGCCCTTCGATTTTCAGCGCCCGAATCCCCGCGACCACGGCGTGCGCGCCGGTCATCGTGGTGGTGTGGGCGATGTTGTTGACCAGGGCGGTGCGGCGGATCGAGAAGCTGTCGGTCACCGACATCGCGCTGTCGGTGGTGTTGATCACCATCTGCACGCCGCCGGAGATCATCAGATCGACGCAGTGCGGGCGGCCCTCCATCACCTTGTTGACGATGGTCACCGGCAGGCCCGCATCCGCCAGCACCTTGCCGGTGCCGCGGGTGGCGACGACCTTGAAGCCGAGGTCCTCGAGGTCGCGGGCGACGGCGACGGCGGCGGCCTTGTCGCGGTCCTTCACCGAGATGAACACGGTGCCGGAAAGCGGCAGGCCGGTGCCCGCGCCGAGCTGTGCCTTGGCGTAGGCGCGGCCGAAGTCGGAATCGATGCCCATCACCTCGCCGGTGGATTTCATCTCCGGCCCGAGCAGGATATCGACGCCGGGGAAGCGGGCGAACGGGAACACCGCCTCCTTCACCGCGACATGCGCGGGGAAGCCTTCCACCAGGCCGAAGGAGGCGAGAGTCTCGCCCGCCATGACGCGCGAGGCGATCTTCGCCACCGGCACGCCGGTGGCCTTGGCGACGAAGGGCACGGTGCGCGAGGCGCGCGGGTTGACCTCCAGCAGGTAGACCTCGCCGTCCTTGATCGCGAACTGGATGTTCATCAGGCCGATCACGTCCAGCTCCTTGGCGAGCAGGCGGGTCTGGCGCTTGAGTTCGGCGATCATCTCGGCGGAGAGCGAATAGGGCGGCAGCGAGCAGGCGGAATCGCCGGAGTGGATGCCCGCCTCCTCGATGTGCTGCATGATCCCCGCGACGTAGACGCCGGTGTGGTCGGCGATGGCGTCCACGTCGATCTCGATGGCGTCCTGCAGGTAGTTGTCGATCAGCACCGGGCTGTCGCCGGTGACCTTCACCGCGCTGCCCATGTATGCGTTGAGCGCCGCCTCGTTGTGGACGATGCGCATGGCGCGTCCGCCGAGCACGTAGGACGGGCGGATCACCACCGGATAGCCGATCTGCGCGGCGACCTTGCGCGCCTCCTCCACCGAGCGGGCGGTGCCGTTGACCGGCTGCTTGAGGCCGGTCTTCTGCAACAGGTCGTGGAAGCGCTCACGGTCTTCCGCCACGTCGATGGCGTCCGGCGAGGTGCCGAGGATCGGGATCTTCGCCGCTTCCAGCGCCTTGGAAAGCTTGAGCGGGGTCTGCCCGCCGAGCTGCACGATGACGCCCTTGAGGTAGCCCTTCTCCTGCTCCTTGCGGGCGATGGCGATCACGTCCTCCTCGGTCAGCGGCTCGAAGTAGAGGCGGTCCGAGGTGTCGAAGTCGGTGGACACCGTCTCCGGGTTGCAGTTGACCATGATCGTCTCGTAGCCGACCTCCTTCAGCGCGAAGGCGGCGTGGACGCAGCAATAGTCGAACTCGATGCCCTGGCCGATGCGGTTGGGCCCGCCGCCGAGGATCATCACCTTGGAGCGTTCCGAGGGCTCGGATTCGCACTCTCCGGGCGCGAGGCCGTTGCCCTCGTAGCAGGAGTACATGTAGGGCGTCTTGGAGGGGAACTCGGCGGCGCAGGTGTCGATGCGCTTGAACACCGGGTGGACGTTGAGGATGTCGCTGCGGAAGAGGACTTCCTTCCTGGTGCGCCGGGTGAGCTCCATCAGCCGCGCGTCGGAGAAACCCATCGCCTTGATCCGCTGCATGCCCTGCGCGTCGGTGGGCAGGTTGTTCCTGCGCAGGCCGTCCTCGGCGGCGACGATCTCCCGGATCTGTTCGAGGAACCACGGGTCGTAGGCGCACGCCTGGTTGATCTCGGCGACCGAAAGCCCGTGGCGGAACGCCTGGGCGATCACCAGCAGGCGGTCCGGCGTGGGCTGCGCCAGCGCCTTCATCACCGCGTCGCGGGTGATCTCCGCATTGTCGGGATCGACGCCGGGGATCTCCACCTCGTTCAGGCCGGTCAGCCCGGTCTCCATGCTGCGCAGGCCCTTCTGCAGGCTCTCGGCGAAGGTGCGGCCGATCGCCATCGCCTCGCCGACGGACTTCATCGAGGTGGTGAGCAGCGGTTCGGCATCCGGGAACTTTTCGAAGGTGAAGCGCGGAATCTTGGTAACCACGTAGTCGATGGTCGGCTCGAAGGAGGCGGGCGTGCAGCCGGTGATGTCGTTCATCAGCTCGTCGAGGGTGTAGCCCACGGCGAGCTTCGCCGCCACCTTGGCGATGGGGAAGCCGGTGGCCTTGGAGGCGAGCGCCGAGGAGCGGGAGACGCGCGGGTTCATCTCGATGATGACCATGCGCCCGTCCTGCGGGTTGATCGCGAACTGCACGTTGGAGCCGCCGGTATCCACCCCGATCTCGCGCAGGCACGCGATCGAGGCGTTGCGCATGATCTGGTATTCCTTGTCGGTCAGCGTCAGCGCCGGCGCCACGGTGATCGAATCGCCGGTGTGCACGCCCATCGGATCGACGTTCTCGATCGAGCAGATGATGATGCAGTTGTCCGCCTTGTCGCGCACCACCTCCATCTCGAATTCCTTCCAGCCGAGGACGGATTCCTCGACCAGCACCTCGTGCACCGGCGAGGCGGCGAGCCCGGAGCGCACGATGGTCTCGAATTCGGTGAGGTTGTAGGCGATGCCGCCGCCCTGGCCGCCCAAGGTGAAGGAGGGGCGGATGATCAGCGGCAGGCCGATCCCGGTCAGCGCCTCGCGCGCTTCCTCGACGGTGTGGCAGGCGCGGCTCGCGGGCGAGGCGAGGCCGATCTTGTCCATCGCGTCGCGGAACAGCTGGCGGTCCTCCGCCTTGGCGATGACGTCGCGCTTCGCCGCGATCATCTCCACCCCCAGGCGGTCGAGCACGCCGGAATCGGCCAGCGCCATCGCGGTGTTGAGCGCGGTCTGGCCGCCCATGGTGGGCAGGAGCGCATCGGGCCGCTCCTTCTCCAGGATGCGGGTGACGATCTCCGGGGTGATCGGCTCGATGTAGGTGACGTCCGCCGTCTCCGGGTCGGTCATGATCGTCGCCGGGTTGGAATTGACCAGGATGACCTTGTAGCCCTCGTCGCGCAGCGCCTTGCACGCCTGGGCGCCGGAGTAGTCGAACTCGCAGGCCTGGCCGATGACGATGGGTCCGGCGCCGATGACGAGGATGCTCTGGATGTCGGTACGTTTTGGCATGATCACTTCCGAATGAGAACGCGGTCGGGCGGTCGGGCCGGCTCAGCGCCGGTGCGCGGCGATCATCTCCATGAAACGCGCGAACAGGTAGTGGCTGTCGGTCGGGCCCGGCGAGGCCTCCGGGTGGTACTGCACCGCGAAGGCGGCCTTGTCGGTGCAGGCGATGCCTTCCACCGAGCCGTCGAACAGCGAGCGGTGGGTGATCTTCACGTTGGGCGTGAGGCTCGCCTCGTCCACCACGAAGCCGTGGTTCTGGCTGGTGATTTCCACCTTGCCGGTGGCGAGGTCCTTCACCGGGTGGTTGGCGCCGCGGTGGCCGGTGTCCATCTTGTGGGTGGTCATCCCCAACGCCAGGGCGAGCAGCTGGTGCCCCAGGCAGATGCCGAAGATCGGCACCTCCTTCGCGATCAGGTTCCTGATCACCGGCACCGCGTATTCGCCGGTCGCCGCCGGGTCGCCCGGGCCGTTGGAGAGGAACACCCCGTCCGGGGCATGCCGCAGGATGTCCTCGGCGGTGGCGGTGGCGGGCACCACGGTGACCCTGCACCCCGCCGCGGCGAGGCAGCGCAGGATGTTGCGCTTCGCGCCGTAGTCCACGGCGACGACGTGGGTGGTGGGGGCGGTCTGGCGGCCGTAGCCTTCGCCCAGGGTCCACAGGCTCTCGTCCCAGGCGTAGGTCTGGCGGCAGGAGACGTCCTTCGCCAGGTCCATGCCGGCGAGGCCCGGCCACGCCATGGCCTGCCGATAAAGCGCATCGAGGTCGAACGCGCCGTCCGGGGCATGCGCGATGACGCCCACCGGCGCGCCCGCGGTGCGGATGCGCCGGGTCAGCGCACGGGTGTCGATCCCCGCGATGCCGACCAGCCCGTGCGAGGCCAGCCAGGCGTTCAAGGGCTGCGTGGCGCGCCAGTTGGAGGGCGGCGTGATGTCGGTATGGAGAATCAGGCCGCGCGCGAAGGGGGTGGGAGATTCGATGTCCTCGGCGTTGGCGCCGACGTTGCCGATGTGCGGAAAGGTGAAGGTGATGATCTGTCCGGCGTAGGACGGGTCGGTGAGGACCTCCTGATAGCCGGTCATCGCGGTGTTGAACACCACCTCGCCGACAGCCGCACCGGGTGCGCCGAGTCCCTTTCCCCAAAACAGGGTGCCGTCGTTCAGAACCACCACCCCGGTTGCTCCGGCGGGGCGCGGAAACGCGCCGAATTCCGGGGCGAACGAAACCGCATCGGTGGGCGCTGTTCTGCTCATCGACTCATCCATCCTTCCAGTCATCGCGTGGGTACATGTCAAACCGCCGTTACCTAAGCCAAGCGCGGGGCGTCGTCAAGGATTCCCTGGATTTTATGAAAAGTAAGATATTTCAATGCGTTATTCAAGGAGTAAGGATTTGAAATGGCCGCCGGAATGGGCTAGGCTCCGGACTCCCGTCACGGCGCTTGGCCGCAGGGGCGGGGAAGCCGGGGTTCCGGGGGGAAATCCTTCGTTTTTCTGGGTGGGCATTGAGGGCGAGGGAACGATCGTGTCTCTTCGAATCGCATTGAACGAAGCCCTGAAGCAGGCGGTGCGCGGCCGCGACGAACTGGCGACCTCGGTGCTGCGCCTGAGTCTCGCGGCGTTGAAGGACCGCGACATCGCGGAGCGCGGCAAGGGCCGCGAAGAAGGGCTTTCCGACGAGGAAATCGTCGCCCTGCTGCAATCGATGGTGAAGCAGCGGCGCGAGAGCATCAAGATGTACGAGCAGGGCCACCGGCCGGAGCTGGCCGGAAAGGAAGCCGCGGAGATCGAGATCATCGAGGGATTCCTGCCGCGGCAGATGTGCGAGGATGAAATCCGCGCCGCGGTGGACGCCACCATCGCCGAGACCGGGGCCTCCGCGCTCAAGGATATCGGCAAGGTGATGGCGGTGCTGCGCGAGCGCTATCCGGGCAGCATGGACTTCGCCAAGGCCTCGGCCTGCGCCAAGACCCTGCTCTCGGCCTGAGCGCAAAGCGGCACGGCCGCGCCACGGGTGATTCGGAATGTCGCTGCCACGGGGATTTCTGGACGAGCTGCGCGCGCGCGTGCCGATCGCCGACGTGGTGGCGCGCAAGGTGAAGCTCGTCCGCAAGGGCCACGAGTATTCCGGCCTCTGCCCCTTCCACAGCGAAAAGACGCCGTCGTTCACGGTGAGCGCCGACAAGGGCTTCTACCACTGCTTCGGCTGCGGCGCGCACGGCGACGTGCTCTCCTTCGAGATGCGGGCGAACGGCCTTTCCTTCATGGAGGCGGTGGAGCGCCTCGCCGCGCAGGCGGGGATGGACGTGCCCCAGGCGACGCCGGAGGAGGCGGCGCGCTCGCGCCGCGACGCCACGGTGCTGGAGGCGCTGGAGGCGGCCTGCAAGTTCTACGAGCAGAAGCTGCGCATGCCGGAGGGCCGGGCCGCCGCCGCCTATGCGGCGCGGCGCGAACTGTCGGAGGAGACCGTGGCGCGCTTCCGCCTCGGCTATGCGCCCGCGGGCAACGCGCTCAAGGCGGCGCTCCTGCGCGACGGCTGGGAGGAGGCGACGCTGGCCGAGGCCGGGCTGATCGGCATTCCCGACGACGGGCGGTCCTCCTACGACATCCTGCGCGACCGCCTCACCTTCGCCATCGCCGACCGGCGCGGCCGGGTGATCGCCTTCGGCGGGCGCATCCTCGGCGACGGCCAGCCGAAATACCTCAACTCCCCCGACAGCGCGGTGTTCCACAAGGGGCGGGTGCTCTACGGCCTGGCGCAGGCGCGCGCCGCGGCGTTCGAGGCCGGGCGGGTGATCGTGGCGGAGGGCTACATGGACGTCATCGCGCTGTCCCAGGCGGGCCTGGCGGAGGCGGTGGCGCCCTTGGGCACCGCGCTGACCGAGGGCCACCTGGCGGAGTTGTGGCGCCTCTGCGACGAGCCGATCCTCTGCTTCGACGGCGACGCGGCGGGGCAACGCGCGGCGCGCCGCGCGGCGGAGCGCGCCCTGCCGGAACTCAAGCCCGGGCGCTCGCTGCGCTTCGCCCTGATGGTCGGCGGCAAGGACCCGGACGAACTGATCAAGTCCGCGGGCCGTTCCGCGATGGAGGCGGTGCTGACGGCGGCGCGGCCGCTCGCCGACGTGCTGTGGGAGATGACGGTGGAGGGCCGCGACCTCGCCACGCCGGAGCGCCGCGCCGCGCTCGAGCGCGACATCAAGGAGCTTGCCGGCCGCATCGGCGACGACTCGGTGCGCGCGCAGTACCAGCAGGAACTGCGCGGCCGGATGTTCGACCTCTTCCGCGCGGCGCGCCCCGCGCCCGCGCCGCGCAATGCGAACCGCCGCTTCGAGCCGCGCCCCCCGGTGCTCTCCGGGCCGCCGCCGGCGCAGCCCACGGCGGCGCGCGCCAACGAATGCCAGCTCGCCGCCGGGCTTTACGCGCGGCCGCTCTATGCGTTGCGCCATCTGGAGACGGTGAGCCGCATCCGCGTCGCGGACGCGCGGGCAGGCGCCTTCCTCGACGCGCTGCTCGGCGTGCTCGCCGACGTGCGCGAGGAGGTGGACGACGCGGCGCTTTCGAGCCTCGTCGCGGCGCGGGTGGCCCCGGAGGCGCTGGCCCCGGTGCGCGACTGGGCGGAGCGCATGCGCTGGGCGGCGCTTTCGCCGTTCGAGGCGGACGGCCGCATCGCCGACCTGGTGGCGACGCTCAAGGACGCGGCGCTGGCCGAGGAAATCGCGGCGGTGCAGGCGGCGATGGAGGGCGATCCCAGCGATGCGCTGTGGCAGCGCCTGCGCGCCCTGCGGCAAGAGCGGGAGCGCCTGCGCGGCCTGGATGGCGAATCCTGACGATTTTCCCGGTGAAAGCGGTTGACAACCGCTTCCGCGCTCCGTAAATCAGCCGTTTCATCGGGAGGGACTTCGGCGTTCGCGCGGGGCGTGCTGCGGCGTGCTCCTGGCTTGACTTTGGCGCGTGGCGCAACCAAGTCGAACTCCGGTGCCGGTCCGGTTCGGGCAGAAGTGTAGACGCGTCGGGGGGCGCGGAGCCCGGCCGGTGATTTTTCGCACACTGCGCGCCGTCGCGGGCGGGGCGTGCGGCCCGGAAAGGGCCTCGAGGGAGCGGATATTTCATGGTGACGAAAGCGGCTGCATCTACGGTCGGCGAGGACTCCCACGACGAGACGGCCGACGGCCCTCTCCTCGATGCCTGGGGCGTCGCGGCGAAGAAGCTGGTGGCCAAGGGCCGCGAACGCGGCTACATCACCTACGACGAATTCAATGCGGCCCTGCCGCAGGACGAGGTGTCCTCGGAGCAGATCGAGGACACCATGGCGATGCTGTCCGAGATGGGCGTTTCCGTAGTCGATGCGGCGGAGGCGGAGGATACCGCCGAGGCCGCCGACGACGCGGCGCATGACCCGCAGGAAGCCGCCGCCGGCAATGTGGACGAAGACGAGATCGGCCGCACCGACGACCCGGTGCGGATGTACCTGCGCGAGATGGGCTCGGTGGAGCTGCTCTCCCGCGAGGGCGAAATCGCCATCGCCAAGCGCATCGAGGCGGGCCTCGAGATGATGATCGGCGGCCTGTGCGAAAGCCCGCTGACGATCAAGCACGTGCTGGTCTGGCACGACAGCCTGCAGAACGGCCGGATGCTGCTGCGCGACATCATCGACCTGGACGCCACCTACGGCGGCGAGCCGATCGGCGAGGACGAGGCGGAGGCGGAGGAGGAGGCCGAGCCCGGCGTGGAGGATGCGGAGCCCGGCGCGGCGGAGGATGCCCCCGCGGCGGCGAATGACGACGACGCCCCGGCGAACGACGACGAACCCGCGGAGAACGGCGACGAGCCCGCGGCGGCGGCCGGCGGCGAGGACGAGGACGAGGAAGCGGTCTCCGAGGAGGGCGAGAGCGCGGACGAGGCGACGGTGTCGCTCGCCGCGATGGAGGAGGCCCTGATGCCCCAGGTGCTCGCCACCCTGGAGCTGATCGGCGCCACCTACGTCAAGATGCGCCGCGTGCAGGACCAGCGCCTCTCCGCGCTGCAGGGCGGCAAGCCGGTGGCGCCGACCACCGAGCGCCGCTATGAAAAGCTGAAGGCGGAACTGGTCGGCCTGATGGCGACGGTGCACCTCAACACCGGCCGCATCGAGGAGCTGGTGGACCAGCTCAACGGCTATTCCCGCCGCCTGATGAACCACGAGGGCCGCCTGCTGCGCCTCGCCGAGGCGTGCAAGGTGAAGCGCGAGGACTTCCTCGAGGCGTACCGCGGCTGCGAGCTCGACCCCACCTGGGTGGAGCAGGTGGCGGCGCGGCCGGGCAAGGGCTGGGTGGCGTTCGTCGAGCGCCACGGCGCCGAGGCGCAGAAGATCCGCGACGGGATTTCCGAGGTCGCCTCGCTGGCGGGGATGCCGATCGGCGAGTTCCGCCGCGTCGTCGCCACGGTGCAGAAGGGCGAGCGCGAGGCCACCCGCGCCAAGAAGGAGATGATCGAGGCCAACCTGCGCCTGGTGATCTCCATCGCCAAGAAGTACACCAACCGCGGACTGCAATTCCTCGACCTGATCCAGGAAGGCAACATCGGCCTGATGAAGGCGGTGGACAAGTTCGAATACCGCCGCGGCTACAAGTTCTCCACCTACGCCACGTGGTGGATCCGCCAGGCGATCACCCGCTCCATCGCCGACCAGGCGCGCACCATCCGCATCCCGGTGCACATGATCGAGACGATCAACAAGCTGGTGCGCACCTCCCGCCAGATGCTGCACGAGATCGGCCGCGAGCCGACGCCGGAGGAACTCGCCGACAAGCTCACCATGCCGCTGGAAAAGGTGCGCAAGGTGATGAAGATCGCCAAGGAGCCGATCAGCCTGGAAACCCCGATCGGCGACGAGGAAGACAGCCACCTCGGCGACTTCATCGAAGACAAGAACGCGGTGCAGCCGCTCGACGCGGCGATCCAGGCGAATTTGCGCGAAACCTGCACCCGCGTGCTCGCCAGCCTGACCGCGCGCGAGGAGCGCGTGCTGCGCATGCGCTTCGGCATCGGCATGAACACCGACCACACCCTGGAAGAGGTGGGCCAGCAGTTCTCGGTGACGCGCGAGCGCATCCGCCAGATCGAGGCGAAGGCGCTGCGCAAGCTCAAGCACCCCAGCCGCTCGCGCAAGCTGCGCAGCTTCCTCGACACCTGATCCGGAAAGGGGGCGGTCCCGCCCCCTCCTTCCCTCCCGGAACTCCCGGGCCTGTAGCTCAATTGGTTAGAGCCGGCCGCTCATAACGGTCTGGTTGCAGGTTCGAGTCCTGCCGGGCCCACCATTCCCCCTCGTTTGCCGGTTCATCGTCAGGTCTCAGGCGGAGCTGCGGAGTGCCGTGGAGGGGGCTTTCCCTCTGGGTGGCGGGATCTGTTGCCTTTCCTCTTCTTTCCGTTGAAAATTCCACCGTTCCGGCAAAGGGGATGGGGGAGGGTTCGCCATGGTTGCGCGGGGGAGCCGCCGCTCGATGCGGCGTGTGGTGTACGACCAGCTAGAAACCGAATCCAGGCGGCAGAAGGGGCTGTCGGCCGCCAACCGGGTTCTGGTGCTGGTCATCCTGTCGAGCATTGTCCTCTATACGCTGGAAACCGAGGTCGCCTTCCGCACCGGGCAAGGCGGCATTTTCGTCTTGTTGAACAACGTGTTCTTGTGGGTTTTCGCGGCCGAATTCGTCTTGAGGCTCTGGTCCGCCGGAGCCGAGGCGCGGTTCGGCGGGCGGGGCGGCCTGTGGGCGTACGTCAAGGCCAATCGCTTCATGCTCGCCGTCGATTTCATCGCCTTCGCGCCGGAGCTTCTGTGTTTTCTTGCCGTGCCGTCGCCGCCGAGCTTTCTGCGGTCTTTCCGCGTCATCCGGCTGTTGAAGATCGCCCGGTATTTTCCGGCATTCCGGCTGGTGCTGGATGCCCTGCGGTCCTGCTACCGGGAACTGCTGGTGGCACTGTCGCTTTCCACGGCGCTCTGGTACCTCTCCTCCGTCGTGCTCTATGCCTGCGAGGGAGAGGCGCAGCCGGAGAAGTTCGGCAGCATCGTGCGCGCCATGTGGTGGGGCGTGGCGACCCTGACCACCGTGGGGTACGGCGACGTGTATCCGGAAACCGCCGTCGGCAAGGTGGCGGCGGGTCTTTTCGCCGTGGTCGGGATCGGCACCGTGGCGCTGCCGAGCGGCATCCTCGCGGGGGCGTTCATCGAGCAGTACCGCACACGGCGCCAGGCGCGTGCCGCCGAGACCGGGAAGAACTAGAACGCTTATCCCAGCACCTCGGCCATCGGCTGGGCGAGGACGCCGCAGCAGGGTTGCGGCGCGCCGTCGTCGCGGAAGTCCTGGGCGTGGTAGAAGGCGTGCGCCGCAGCGGTGCTTTCCAGGGTGAGGCGGGTGCCGACGCTGCGGCGGAACCGGGCCGGATTGCGCACCGGCCAGATCCCGGCGGCATGGCGGACGGCGTCCGGAACTTCCTGCGCAAGCGCGCCGGCCGGGCGGGGTCAGGCCTGCTCCTGGACTTCGCCGGGCCCGGCCGCGGCCGAGGGTTCGACCAGCATCAGGTTGATGCCGGACCGCACCATCTGTTCCTGGACCGCAAGCGGCAGCCCGGTGTCGGTGATGATGCCGTCCAGTTCCTGCAGCTTGATGATGTTGAAGAAGCCGACCTTGCCGTACTTGGTGGAATCCGACACCAGGATCGAACGCTGCGAGGCCCGGACCGCGGCGATCTTGACCGCGATCTTGGATTCGCTCGGCGTGGAGACCCATTCGGAATTCCACGACGACGTGGAGAGGAACGCCAGGTCCAGGTTGAGGCGGCTGATGACGTTGGCGGTGGTTTCCCCGACGCAGGATTTGTTGTCGCGCAGCACCTCGCCGCCGGTGTGGTACAGGCGGCAATCCGAATGCAGCATCAGGTGGGTGACCACCGTGAAATCGTTGCTGATCGCCAGAATCGTGTCGCCAAGCTCGCTCTGCTGGGTCAGAGCCTCGGCGATGGCCAGGCAGGTGGTCCCCGCGTCGAAGTACACCGCCGCGCCGGGACGGATCAGGGACACCGCCTTCCGCGCGATGGCGGTCTTTTCCGCGTACTGCAGGCGGCGCTTTTCCACTTGCGGCAGTTCGAAGGCGATGCGGCCGGTCTTCTGCGCCCCGCCGGAAACCAGGACGGCGTAGCCCTGCCGTTCCAGGGCCTGCATGTCGCGGCGTAACGTCATCTGGGATACGCCCAGATTCTCGGCCATTTCGGCGATGCTGACCATCCCTCTGGCGTCGAGGGCTTCCCGGATTCGCTGCTGTCGTTCGGCTGGAATCATCGATCGCCTCAATGGATGGGAAGGAGTTCCCGAATTTCCGCACCGCTGAGATGGCGCACCCCACCCTGTCCCTGGTGCAGCAGGAAGACCAGCCTTGCGGTTTCCTCCAGTTCTTCGGCGACGTTGACCGCGTCCTCCAGATTTTTCCCCGTGACCACGGGGCCGTGGTTGGCTAGGAGGAAGCACTTGGCTGTGGGGGCCTTCGCCTCCAGAAGTTCGGCCAGCTTCGGGCTGCCGGGTTTGAAATAGGGCAGAAGCGGCAACGGTGCGATCTTCATCACATAGTAGGGCGTGAAGGGGCGAATCACATCCTGTTCGTCTAGCCCGAGAAGACAGGAGAGTGCAACCGCATAGGTGCTGTGCAGGTGGACCACCGCGCCGCAGTCGGGCTTGGCCCGGTAGAGGGCGAGGTGAAAGGCGCTCTCCTTGGTTGGGGAATCGCCCGAAACCAGGGCTCCGTCCAGGCGAATCCGGGACAGCCGGCCCGCATCCAGGCGGCCGAGGCAGGAATTGGTGGGGGTCGTCAGAAAGGTGCCGTCGTCCAGACGGACGGACAGGTTGCCGCCGCTGCCGGCGCTGTATCCCCTGGCGAAGAGCGAGGCCCCCAGGGCCACCATGTGTTCGCGAATGTGTAACTCTGCCATGCTGGCTCCGTGCCGCTGTTTTCATCCGATTCCGGGCCGTGCGCACGGCAGTCGGCCGGAATAAAAAAGAGAAAATCTATATAAATCAATAAATATAATCATTAACCGCACATATCGCGCAGAAATTACAAATGTTACCAACATATACGGAAACAAATATGTAAAATTTACTACGAATTTATTTATTTTTTACTGAAAATCACTTAAAGCAGTATCGATATTTTCCGAATTTATGGCAGATCATACGAAGATGCGCCGGAAATCCTTCGGGGCATTTTTCGCAGGCAGAATAGCATAGAATACGCGGTCGATGCCATCCCTTTTGAAAGGAAATGATAAAAAATGTGAAATTTTTTTATGATACGCTTGCCCATAGGCGGCATTTGCGGTAACTTCTGTGACAAGCCGACATCCAAGCAAAAGGCAGGGACGCCGCAGGCTTCCCGGCGGATCGGCACGGAGGGAGGTCATGTTTCTCGGAGTCATCGCGGACGACTTTACCGGTGCGACGGACATTGCGGGCTTCCTGGTCAACAACGACCTGCCCACGGTCCAGTTGAACGGCGTGTCGAATATCCGCCTGCCGTCCGACGTGCAGGCCGTGGTCGTCTCCCTGAAAAGCCGGTCCTGTCCGGCGGCGGAGGCGGTCTCCCTGTCGGTCGATGCGCTGCGCTATCTCAGGGGCGAAGGCTGTTCCCGCTTCTTCTTCAAGTACTGTTCCACTTTCGACAGCACCGCCGAGGGCAACATCGGTCCGGTGACGGATGCGCTGTTGCGCGAACTCGGCAGCGATTTCACTGTGATCTGCCCCTCGCTGCCGGTGAACGGCCGGACGGTCTATTGCGGCCATCTGTTCGTCAACGGGGTTCCCCTGGACGAATCCGGAATGCGCAACCACCCCTTGAACCCGATGCACGACGCCAACCTGATGCGCCTGATGGAGTCCCAGGCTGCGGGCCGCTGCGGCAACGTGGCCCTTGCCGTGGTCGCCCGCGGGGCGGAGGCGGTGGAAGCCCGCTTCGCCGAACTGCGGCGGGACGGTTTGTCCTATGCGGTGCTGGACGCCCTGACCGACCGGGACCTGGACGTTCTGGCCCAGGCGGTGGCGGATTTGCCCCTGGTGACAGGCGGGTCGGGATTGGGCGGCGCGATCGCCCGCCGGTATGTCCGGGAATCCGGCAAGTCGGCGGCGGACGCCACCGGTCTCGGCCTGCCCCGGGGCGGCCGGGCCGTGGTCCTGTCCGGGTCGTGTTCGGAGATGACCAACCGTCAGGTCGCCCTCTACCGGCAGCAGGCGCCGTTTCATGCGGTTGCCGTAGACCGCTGCATGGAAAATCCCGAAGCCTATGCCGAGGAAACGGCTGCGGCCCTGCTGGCCGCGCCGGCGGCCAAACTGCCGCCCCTGGTGTCGGCGACCGCGGCCCCGGCGGAACTGGCGGCAATCCAGGACCGCTTCGGCGCCGAGGCCTCGCACCGGCAGGTGGAGGCGTTCTTCGCCCACTTGGCCGCGTGCCTGCGCCGCGGCGGCTTCGACCATTTCATCGTTGCAGGCGGCGAGACCGCCAGCGTCATCATCCATGCCTTGAAGGTCACGGGCTTCCATATCGGCCCCCAGATCGCCCCCGGGGTGCCCTGGGTGCGGGCGGTGGACGCGCCGCTGTCGTTTGCCTTGAAATCCGGGAATTTCGGCGACGAGCGGTTCTTCCTGACCGCGGTCGGGGACATTCCCGCGAAACCATGAAGATGTACGGGCGGGCGGGGCCGCCCGCCCGGGGGGGCGACGGTTTGCCTTCGCAGCGGAGGTTGGGCGCGAAAGGCTCCGGGATGCGGAACGTCACGGGCGGCCGGGAACCGGGCCGCAGCCGCGCTTGACCCGGCGGATGCATAGGGAAGGAGAACCCTCGATGAAAGCAGCAGTGGTAACCGGCAAGGAAATCGTCACCATTGAGGACGTGGACGTCCCCACGCCCAAGGACGACGAGGTCCTGATCAAGATCAAGACCGCGGGCGTCTGCGGTTCGGACCTGCACCTGTTCCGGGGGACCCACGCCTTCCGCAAGCCGCCGGCGATTCTCGGTCACGAGATGGCCGGAGATATCGTCAAGGTCGGCAAGGACGTGAAGCGGTTCAAGCTCGGCGACCGGGTGACCGTGGAGCCCCAGGTCGGTTGCGGGACCTGCGAGTTCTGCAAGCAGGGCCTGACGAACCTGTGCGTCGGCAAAAAGGTCCCGGGCACCCCCAGCTGGGTCGGGACCTTCGTCGAATACTTCAACGCGCCGGAACGGACGCTCTACAAGCTGGACGACAAGGTCAGCTACGAGGTCGGGACCCTGATCGAGCCCCTGGCGGTGGCGGTTCATGCCCTGAACCGGGCCGGCAACGCGGCCGAGGACTGCATCGTCATCCTGGGCGCCGGGACGATCGGCCTGCTGTGCCAGGTGGTGGCGCGCGAGGCGGGCTTCAAGACCATCATCACCACCGACACCGCCCCCTTCAACCGGGAGATGTCGGCCAAGCTGGGCGCCACGGCGGTCCTGAACCCGATCGACGAGGACGTGGTGGCCAAGGTCAAGGACCTGACCGGCGGCCGCGGTGCGGATCTGGCCATCGTCGCCGCAGGGGCGGACGGCATCCTGGACCAGGCGTCGGCCTGCGTGCGCAAGCGCGGCGAGATCGGCCTGGTCGCCATGATCACCCACAAGATTCCCTTCTATTGCTACAGCATGGTCTTCAACGAGCAGACCATGTACGGGGCCATGACCTACGAAACCCGCGACTTTGTCAAGGCGGCGGAGATGGTCAACCGGGGCCTGGATCTGTCCGAGTTCGTGACCCAGAAGTTGCCGCTCGAACGCTCGCAGGAGGCACTGGACGTTTTGAGCCAGAAAAAGGAAGACGTCATCAAGGTCGTTGTAACGGTTTGACAAGTTTCGTCAGTCGGGTGTTCCCCGCCGGGGGACATTCCCACCAACAAGGATGGAACAAATGAAAAAATCCCTTGCGTTCATGATGAAGACCGTGGCCTTCTGCGCCGCCATCGGGTTGTCCTGCGGCGGATTCGCGACCGGCAGCCGGGCCGCCGACAAGGTCCTGACCCTCAGGCTGGGCCACATCCAGTCCGAGCAGGACTTCTGGCATCTGGGTTCTCTCAAGTTCAAGCAGGAACTGGAGGCCCGTTCCCACGGCAAGATCACCCTGGCGATCTTCCCCAATTCGACCCTGGGCGGCGACCGCGATCTGGTCGAAGGGATGCAGATGGGTACGGTGGACTTCGGCCTGATCGCCGGGGTGCTGGGGAACTTCGAAAAGAGCATCTCGCTGCTGGAACTGCCCTATCTGTTCAATTCCCAGGAGGAGTTCAACAAGGTCATTCACGGCCAGATCGGCGACGAGATCGCGGCCCGGGTGCTGAAGTCCTCGGGCATCCGCATCATGAACTGGTGGGACCGCGGCCCGCGCGAGGTGACCTCGAACAAGCCGATCAACGGTCTGGCCGACCTGCAAGGCTTGAAGATCCGCGTGCCGGAAATTCCCGCCATGGTGACGGTGTGGCGGGCCCTCGGCGCCAACCCCACCCCGATGGCGTGGAGCGAGGTCTACACCGGCCTGCAGCAGAACGTGATCGAGGCCCAGGAAAACCCGATCCCCTTCATCTACGGCGGCCGGATTCACGAAGTGCAGAAGTATCTGGCCTTCACCGATCACAAGTATGAATACGTGACCATCGCCATGAGCGACGTGCGCTGGAAGGGCCTGACCAAGGAACAGCGCCAGATCGTGACCGAGGCCGCCGCCGCCGCCACCGCCTATGAGAACAAACTGGTCAGCGACAAGACCGCCGAGATTCTCAAGACCATGGAAAAGGAAGGGCTGAAGGTCACCCATCCGGACAAGAAGCCGATCGCCGCCAAGGCCCGCACCGCCCACGAAGGCTATGCGAAGACCGTTGATATCGACCTCTATCAGCGCATTCTCAAGACTCTGGGCAGGTAAGTACCCGACCCGGCGAATCCCCGCCGCACCGCGGAAGCGCGATGCGGCGGGGGGCGCGGGACACCCCCTCGGACGAACGGCGGAGTGCCATCTTGGAGAAGTTCGACGAATTCCTGCAACGCGCCTTGCTGTGGACGTGTGCGGTCCTGATGTTCGCGATGATGACCGTCATCTTTTCCCAGGTGGTCGCCCGCTACGTCCTGCACCAGTCGCTGAGCTGGTCCGAAGAGGTGGGCCGCTATATCTTCGTCTGGATCACCTTCCTCGGCCTTGCCGCCGCCTTCAAGTCCGGCTCGCACGTGGCTCTGGACCTTCTGGCCAAGGCGTTGAAGGGCGTGCCCTACCGCATCGTCGCCCTGATCGACGCTCTGCTGATCGTCCTGCTGGCCGCGGCCCTGTCGATCAGCGGCATCAAGCTGTTGCAGTTCGGTCTGCACCAGGAAAGTCCGGCACTCAAGATTCCCATGTACTACGTCTATCTCGTCGAACCGATCAGCGGCCTGATTTTCCTGTATTTCGCCATTCGCGCGTTGTGGACCTGCGCCCTTGGAAACGAGGAGGGATAGGACCATGCTGACCCTGATCCTGTTCGGCGGCTTCGCCATCCTGCTGTTCCTGGGGCTGCCGGTCGGCTTCGGCCTCGCCCTCGCTTCCCTCGGGGCCATCGCCTACAGCGGCTATCCCCTGGCGCTGTTCGGCCAGCGGATGTTCACGGCGGTGGATTCCTTTCCCCTGATGGCCATCCCCCTGTTCATGCTGGCCGGTTCGCTGATGAGCCACGGCGGCATCACCCGCCGGATCATCGACTTCACCCTGTCCTTCGTCGGCAACATCCGCGGCAGCCTGGGCCACGTGGTGGCCTTGAGCGGCGTCATCATGGGCGGCATTTCCGGGTCCGGCGTCGCCGACGTCGCCGCCCTGGGATCCGTGATGATCCCGGAAATGCGGAAGCGGAAGTACGAGGACGGATTCTCCGCCGCCCTGGTCGCCTGTTCGGGCAGCATCGGCCTGATCATTCCGCCCAGCATCGCCATCATCATCTACGGCGTCACCACCCAGTCTTCCATCGGCGACCTGTTCCTGGCCGCGATCGCCCCCGGCGTGCTGATCGGCCTGGGCTTTCTGGCTTATTCCTACGCCTTCGCCGTCAAGCGGGGATACCCGATCGAGGGCCGCGTCGGCGGGGCGGAGAAATGGCGCCGCTTCAAGGATGCGGCCTGGGCCCTGGCCATGCCGATCATCATCATCGGCGGCATTCGCTGCGGCGTCTTCACCGCCACCGAGGGCGGCGCCGTCGTCGCGGTCTACGCCCTGTTCGTCGGCGTCTGCGTCTATCGGGAAATCACCCTGCGCAACCTCCCGGAGATCTGCATGGAGGCCGCGATCGGGACCGCGATCATCGGCACGATCATCGCCGCGACCTCGCTGTTCGGCTGGCTTCTCGCCAGCGAGCAGATTCCCCAACAGATCACCCAGGCGCTGTTGGCAGTCACCGACAACAAATATCTGCTGCTGTTGCTGATCAACCTGCTGCTGCTGGTCACCGGCATGTTCATCGACAGCGGCCCCGCGATCATGCTGCTGGCGCCGATCCTGGTGCCGGTGGCGGTGGACCTGCACGTGGACGTGGTCCAGTTCGGGCTGCTGATGGTGATCAACCTGACCATCGGCCTGCTGACGCCCCCGGTGGGCACGGCGATGTACGTGGCCAGCAACATCTCGGGCGTACCGATGCTCAGGCTGACCCGGTCCCTGCTGCCCTTCTGGGCGGTGATGATCGCGGTGCTGATGCTGGTCACCTACGTTCCCGGCTTCACCACCTGGGCGGTGTCCCACTGAGGCCCGCCCACCCTTCGCGGAGCCGTCCGCCTCACTGGTCCACCACGCCGCCGTCGAGGTGGCGGCGCATGCTCACTGCGCGGGTGATCGGCGGGCGGATTTCCTCCGCGTCGTCGCGCAGGGTGACGCCCAGTCCGGGAGCCTCGGGGCGCAGGAGGAATCCCGTCTCGATGGTCAGATCGCCGTCCACGACGTTGCGCCCCAGAAGCTGGGGGGTGCTCTCGAAGACATAGTTGTCGTAGCCGGTCGGGCATTCCTGAATCGCGACGTTGGCGCGCGAGAAGCCGACGGCGGCGCAGGCGGCGAGCCCGATCGGCGAGATCGGGTTGTGCGGCGCGATCTGGACGTCGTTGGCCTCGGCGATGGCGGCGATTTTCAGCGCGGCGGTGATGCCGCCGCAGATTCCCACCGAGACCCGGGCGAACGACATGGCGCGGCGTTCGATCGCCATCTTGAACTGGTAGATGTTGAAGTAGCGTTCGCCGGTCGCGATCGGCACCGGCGATTTTTTCGCCACTTCGGCCATGCCGTCGATGTTTTCGGGGCGGATCGGGTCTTCCAGCCAGCCGGGGCGGTAGCCCTCGACGGCCTGGGCGAAGCTGACCGCTTCCGCCGGCGTGAGGCGGCGGTGGAGTTCGAGCATCAGGTCCACTTTGGGACCCACCGCATCACGCACCCGCCGCACCGTCTCGAGACCCATGTCGATCAGCCCCGCGTGGCCGAGGAAATAGGGCCGGTCCTCCGGCTCGTCGAGGAAGGGGTTGAAGTGGCCGATGGCGGTGTATCCCTCCGCCGCCTTTTCCGCCGCATAGGCGACCACGTCGTCCAGGGTCCCGGCGTAGACGTGGGCGTAGGTGCGGAGCCTGTCGCGCACCGCGCCGCCGAGGAGCTGGTAAAGCGGCACGCCGTAGTGCTTGGCCTGGATGTCCCACAAGGCGATGTCGATTGCCGAGATCGCGCCGCCCACCGCCGCGCCGTTGAAGTGGGCGAAGCGGTGCATGATCTGCCAGTGGCGTTCTATGGTCCGCGGGTCCTTGCCGATCAGGTAGTCGCAGTATTTCCGCAACGCCGCCTCGGAGGCCTCCAGGTGTCCCCAGGCGCCGCTTTCTCCGTAACCCGTGATGCCGCCGTCGGTGACGATCTCGGCGAACAGGAACTGACCGACACGGCGGGGGCGGGCGCTTTCTATCTTCATTTGGGGTCCCCTCTCAGTAAAGTCCGAATGCGTGCGGCAGGGCCGTCACCAATTCGGGAATCAGAATCAGCGTGGAAATCAGGCCGATGGCGATGATGACGTAAGGCACGCTGACCTTGAACAGCGTGCCGATCGGTACGATCGCCACCTTCTTGAGGGCGTAAAGGACCATCCCCACCGGAGGGGTGAGCAGGCCGACGGTCAGCGTCAGCGCCATCACCACGCCGAAGTGGATCATGTCGAGTCCGACCCGATCGGCGATCGGCATCAGGATCGGGGTGAGGATGATGATCGCCGGGGTCTGGGCCATGAAACATCCGACCAGCAGCCAGACGATCATCAGCAGGAACAGCACCACGGTGGGGTTTTCGGAGATGCCGGCGATCAGCCCGACCAGCGCCTGAGGCAGGCCGAGGCGCAGCATGATCACGCCGAAGGCCGAGGTCATCGCGATGATGAACATCAAGGTGGCGGTGTCGAGCGCGGTGCCTTTCAATTGTTCGAGCAGCGCCCGCCAGGTGAGTTCGCGGTAGACGAACTTGGTGAGGCAGAAGGCGTAGAGCACCGCGATCGCCGCCGCCTCGGTCGGCGTGAAGACGCCGCCGTAGATGCCGGCGAGGATGATCCCCGGGGTGAGTATCGGCAACAGCGCGTGTGCCGCCTTGCGTCCGATCTCGCCGAGCGCGGGCCAGTCGCCCGTGGGGAGGCGCAGGCGGGAGGCTCGGTAGGCGACCCACGCCATGAAGCAGAGCGCGAGGAGGATGCCGGGGACGATGGTGGCGAGGAACAGCGTCGCCACCGACTGCTCCGCCTGTACCGCGTAGGCGATCAGCACGATCGAGGGCGGGATGTTGGGGCCGAGCAGCGAGGAGGCGGCGGTGACTCCCGCCGAGAATCCTTCCGGATAGCCGTTGCTGCGCATCGCCTTCATCTCGATCGCGCCCAGGCCCACCACATCCGCCGTCGCCGAGCCCGACATTCCGGCGAAGACGAAACTGGCGAGCACGTTGGCGTGCCCGAGGCCGCCGCGCAGCGGCTGCACCAGGGCGGCGATGAAGTCGAACAGCCTGAGCGTCACGCCGCCGGTGTTCATCAGCCGCCCGGCGAGGATGAAGAACGGGATCGCGAGCAGCAGGAAGTTGTCGATGCGGTCGATGGAGAAGCGGCTGATCATCATCGGCACGCGGCTGCCGAGCGGATCGCCGAACAGGGAAAGGCCGCCGATGATCGAGGCGAGGCCCGCCGCCGGACCGAGCATCAACCCGGCAAGGATCAGGCCGACGAGGGCGAGAGTGAGAAAAATCGGCAGCATCAGGTATCATCCCCCACTTCGCGCGGGATGTAGACCCAGGGATCCCGCCAGGTGATCACGATCAGCAGGGCGAAGCAGGCAAGAGAGGCCGCCTGTATCGCATAGACCACCGCCACCGGGACGGTGGGCAGGGCGATCAGGGTCATCTCCCATGTCGCGCCGATCTGCAGGAACGCTCCGGCCGCGAGGTAGGCGATGACCGCGGCCGAGACCGCCTTGAGGCCGATCACGTACCCGGTGAACAGCGGTTCCGGCAGCTTGGCGACGAAGAAATCGACGACGATCTGCTCGGCTTTGAGGTAGGCGGGGGGCAGCCCGGCATAGACCGCGCAGACGAGGGCGAGCCGCGAGACCTCCTCGGTCCATGCGAGGGGAAACGCGAGGAGGTAGCGGAAGGCGATCTGGCAGAGCACGGTCAGCACCGTGACCAACAGCAGAACCACCGAGATCGCCATCCAGACCGTGCCGAGAGCCTCGGCAAAGCGGCGCAGGGGAGAGGTCATTTTCGTGCCCGCCTTAAGGCTTGGCGGCGAATGTATCGACCTCGTCGAGCAGACCGGCCCGGCAGTTGGCCGCAGCATAGGCGGCGAGGACCGGACGCGCCTGCTTGCGGAAGGCGGCGACGTCGGGCGTGATGAACGTGGCCTTGCCGCTTTTCTCGATCGCCGCGCGGACCCGCGCGTCCTCCTTCGCGACCGCCTCGTAGAGCCAGTCCATCGCCTGGGAGAGGGTGTTGTCGAAGGCGGCGCGGTCCTTGCCGAGGCCCTGGTAGAACTTGCTGTTCACCAGAACGAGGTTGTAGGTCCAGACGTGGTTGGTCATGCTGATGTACTTCTGCACTTCGTGGAAGCGCAGGCTGTAAATCGTCGAGAGCGGGTTCTCCTGTCCGTCGAACACGCCCTGGCGCAGTGCGCCGTACAGTTCGGAAAGCGGCAGGGGGGCGGGCTGTGCGCCATAGGCCGAAAACACCCGCGCACGGAGGTCGTTGGTGACGCGGAACTTCAGGCCTTGCAGGTCCGAGGGTTCGCGGATCGGCTTGTCGGCGGTGATCTCGCGGCCGCCGCGGCGGCCGACGGCGGCGATCTCGATGCCGTATTTCGCCTTCATCGCATCGGAGGCGGCATGGCCGATCGACCCGCGCCAGACGCGGAAGCCCTGGTCTTCGCTTTCGTAGATGTATTCCGCTTCCAGGCACTGGTATTGCGGCGCGACGTGCTGCATCACCACCGGAGAGGACAGGTCGATGTCGATCTCGCCGGAGGAGAGCTGCTGCAACAATTCCCGGTCGCCGCCCAGGGTGCCGCCGGGGATGACATTGATGGAGAGGCGGCCCTCGGTCGCCTTGCTCAACAGGGCGTTCCATTTTTCCATCGCCTGCGTGCTGATGTCGCGCGCGCCGTAGACGGTGGCGACGGTGACTGGGCGCGCTTCGGCCGCGTGCACGGCGGCGAGGCCGACAAGGGCGGCAGTGGCGCCGATCAGAATCTGCTTCAACGCTGTCATGGTTGTTGCTCCCGTGTTTTTTCGTGGAACTCGGAGACTCAACGCGAGGGGGAGTGGTGGAGGGCCTGGAGGGCGAGGTGCTCCTCCATCCGCGCCCGTGCCGCCTTGGGGTCGTGCGCGGCGAGCGCCTCGAAGATCGCCCAATGCTGCTCGCTGCGCTCGACGGCGGGGCGCGGCATGAATCCGGCTTTCTCCCACGTGGCGCGGAAATAGCGGTGCGCCTCGTCCTGGACCGCGGCGAGGTAGAGATTTCCCGTGGCCTTGGCGATCATGGCTTCGAAGGTGAGGTCGATGGAGTGGGAGAGCTTGGTGCGGCGGGGCTCGGCGTCCATCTTCTCGAGGAAGACGCGAATCTCCTCGAGGTCCTCGTCGGAGATCGTCGCGGCGGCAATCTCCGTGACCGCGACGTCGAGGACGCGGCGCGTTTCGGTCGCCTGCTTGAGCAGGTCGAGCCGTTCCTCCGAGCCGACGAGCGAAGGATCGAGAAGGACGAGGCGCTGCGGTTCCTTGACGAAACTGCCCGCGCCCTGGCGCGCTTCGATGATGCCGAGGCCGGCCAGCAGCTTCAGTCCCTCGCGCACCGCGCCGCGCCCGACGTTCAAGGCGACGGCCAGCTCGCGTTCGGTGGGCAGCCGGTCGCCCTCGCGCAGGCGGCGGGTGGCGATCAGATGCTGGATCTGCCGCGCCACTTCGCCGGAGATCTGGCGGCGCGCGATGGGGGTGAAGTCGAGAGTCTGCGTATCGATGTCGGTCATGGTATCATCGGGTTGTCGGACCAATTTGCCGGTCCATGCTTGAATACTCCGGCGGGAATGTCAACCGGAAGTTTTCCGCGATGGCTTGTCCCGGAAAAGAAGACCTCCGTCTTCGGGATTTCCACCTGCCCGTGTTTTGTTGCGGCGGAGCATACCCATATACGAAAACATGATCGACGTGAGGCAATCCTCCGGTCCGGCGCGCCGCAGTCCGGCGTCTCTTCCGGGCGCTTGGGCGCGGCGTTGCCGCATCGCCCCGGCATCGCGCGGATGGTTTCCGAAACCGGAGCCGCACGTCCTTCTCGGGCGGCGGGGCGGAGGCGCAGGCTTCCGCCGCGCCCCCCTGTAGTGCGGATCGTCATGCATAACGCGTAAAGCTAGGGAGGATAGATCGCATGAACAGGAAATGGGGTGTGTTGAGCGGCCTGATCGCCGCTGCCCTGGTGGCCGGAGGCGCGCAGGCGGCGCTGGCCAAGGACTGGAAACCGCAGCGGCCGATCGAGATCATCGCTCCGGCGGGTCCGGGCGGCGGCTGGGATCTCCTGTCCCGCACCGTGCAGAAGGCGCTGACCGAGGAGAAACTGGTCGATAGGCCGATCATCGTCACCAACAAGCCGGGCGGCGGCGGCGCCGCGGGCTGGACCTACCTCAAGGGCAAAGAGGGGCAGGGCGAGTTCCTCGCCGCCACCTCGCCGCTGATTCTGCAGAACAACCTTCTCGGCAAGAGTCCGCTCACCTTCCACGATTTCTTCCCCCTCGCCGCCCTGATGGCGGAATGGGAAGTGGTGGCGGTGAAGGCGGATTCCCCCTGGAAGGACGGCAAGGCGTTCTTCGAGGCGATGAAGAAGGACCCGTCGAGCATGCACATCGGCGTCGGCCCGGCGCTCGGCAACGACGACCACATCCAGTTCCTCACCCTGACCAAGGAATTCGGCGCGGACCCGAAGGCGGTGAAGTTCGTGGTCTATCCGAAGACCGCTTCGGAGCAGATTCCGGCGCTTCTCGGCGGCCACATCCAGGCGATCACGATCAGCCTGGCGGAAACCCTGGAGCAGGTGAAGGCGGGCAAGATCCGCCTCCTCGGGGTGAGCTCGCCCGAGCGCGTGCCCGCCATCCCCGAGGTGCCGACCTGGAAGGAACAGGGCGTGGACTTCGTGTTCCCGCACTGGCGCGGCCTGATCGCCGCTCCGGGTCTCTCGGCGGAGCAGAAGAAGTTCTGGAACGACACCATCGCCAAGATGGTGAAGACCCCGACCTGGAAGAAGTCGCTCGAAACCCTGGAGTGGGATTCGTTCTACCAGAACGCCGCGGCGCACGAGGCCTTCCTCGGCAAGCAGGACGTCCTGATGCGGGATAGCCTGAAGAGCGTCGGCCTGATCAAGTAGGTCCCCGTTTTTCCGACTTCCGGCCGGTGCGGAACGCGGCGCGACGCCCTTTCCGCACCGGCGTTCCGAACCGATGGAGCGATGGGGATGACCAAGAATAGGACGGCCGGCATTCTTGCCGTGGTTCTGGGGGTGTTCTATCTGGCCGGGGCGTTCGCCGTCCCGGTGTTCGATGCGGGCGACCAGGTCGGTCCGCGCGCGTTTCCGTTTCTCATTGCGGCGCTGGTGATCGGTTGCGGCGCGGCGCTGCTGGTCCGGGATTTCCGCAGCGCCGAGCGCAAGCCCTTCTCCTGGGGGTTCGCCGTGGACCGCGTGGTGTGGGGGCGCATCCTGCTGACCATGGCGGCGGGCATCGCCTACGGCCTGGTGCTCGACGACCTCGGCTATCTCATCGCCACCTTCCTGTTCATGATCCTCGTGTCTTCGCTGATCAACGTCGGGCGTCACGTGCAGAACCTCACCATCGCCGTGCTGTTCTCGGTGGTGACCTTCGTGTCCTTCGCGCTGATCCTGAAGCTCAGCCTGCCGCGCGGCATTCTCGGCGCGGTTCTTCCCTTCTGACGGAGATGCGACCATGGACGCGGTGTTCCACAATCTGCTTCTCGGCCTCGACCTGGCGCTGACCCCGACGAACGTGCTCTGGGTGTTCATCGGCGGCCTGATGGGCACGGTGATCGGCATGCTGCCCGGTCTCGGCCCGGCCACCGGCGTGGCGATTCTCATTCCCATCACCTACGGCATGAACCCGGCGACCGCGCTGATCACCATGTGCGCCATCTACTACGGCGCGATGTTCGGCGGTTCGCGCGCCGCGATCATGATCAACACCCCCGGCGACGCCTCGGCCATCGTCTCGTGCTTCGACGGCTACCCGATGGCGAAGAGCGGCCGCGCCGGCAGCGCGCTCGCCGTCTCGGCGATCGCCTCGTTCGTCGGCGGCATCGTCGGGATGATCTGCCTCACCTTCTTCACCGCGCCGGTGGCGGCGATGGCGCTGCAATTCGGCCCGGCGGAGAAGTTCTCGCTGATGCTGTTCGCGCTGACCGCGACGATCACCCTGTCGGAGGGCAGCGTCCTCAAGGGGTTCATCGCCATGGGCATGGGCTTCATGCTCTCCACCATCGGCATCGACGGGCAGTCCGGCGCGATCCGCTTCACCATGGGGATTTCCGAACTGCAGGACGGCATCGACTTCCTGGTGATGATGATCGGCCTCTACGCGGTGGCCGAGGTGTTCAAGAACTACAAGGCCATCGACGTGCGCTACGACGTGGACGCCAAGAGCATCGGCCGGGTGTGGCTGTCCTGGGCGGAGTTCAAGGCGACGATCATGCCGATGCTGCGCAACAGCCCGCTCGGCTTCTGCGTCGGCGTGCTGCCCGGCGCGGGCGGCACCATCGCCACCTTCCTCGCCTATGCGGTGGAGAAATCGGTGAGCAAGAAGCCGGAAACCTTCGGCAAGGGCGCGATCGAAGGTCTCGCCGGGCCGGAGGCGGCGAACAACGCCTGCTCCTGCGGCGCGCTGGTGCCGCTTCTCACCCTGGGCATTCCCGGCTCCGGCACCACCGCGGTGATGCTCGGCGCGCTGATGATGCTCGGCGTGCGCCCCGGCCCCGTCCTCTTCGAGCAGCATCCGGAAATCGCCTGGGGCGTCATCGCCTCGATGCTGGTGGGCAACGTCATCCTGCTGATGATCAACCTGCCGCTGGCGGTGCCGCTGGTGCGCCTGCTGAAGATTCCGCAGCGCATCATGCTGCCCTTGATCCTCGGCATGGGCTACATGGGCACCTATTTCCTCAACTACAGCGCCTTCGACTTCATCCTGGTGTCGGTGTGCGCGCTCGGCGGCTACATGCTGGTGAAGCTGGAGATTCCGATCCCGCCGCTGGTGCTGGCGCTGATCCTCGGCGCGATGACGGAGCAGTCGTTCCGCAACGCGCTCACCATCGCAAACGGCTCCTTCGGCATCTTCTACGAGAAGCCGATCTCGCTCGCCTTCCTCGTGCTCGCCGCGGTTTCGCTGGTCTATGCGCTGCGGAAGCACAAGAAGATCGTGCAGATGCGGGACTGAGGCCCGGCGCTAGCGGCGCACCGGACGCGGCGCGCCGGGGCGCGTCATCGCAACGGCATCGACCAGGCGGTCGTAGTCTTCGGCGGAGAGCAGGCCGAGTTCGGCCGCCGCCTGGCGCGGCGTGATGTTTTCGGCTACGGCGCGGGCGGTGATCTGCGCCACCCGGTCGTAGCCGAGCACGGGGTTGAGCGCGGTGGCGAGCAGCAGCGCGTTCGCCACGTTGGCGGCGAGGCGCTCGCGGTTGACGTCGAGGCCGCGCACCAGCTTTTCGGTGAAGACGCGCATGCCGTCGGCGAGGATGCGCACCGATTGCAGCAGGGCGTGGATCAGCACCGGCTTCGCGACGTTGAGCTCGAAGGTGCCCGCGGCGCCCGCCATGGTGATCGCGGTGTGGTTGCCGATCGCCAGGAAGGCGGTCTGCGCCACCACCTCGGCGATCGTCGGGTTGCGCTTGCCGGGCATGATCGACGAGGTGAGGCCGTCGTCGGGGACGACGAACTCGGCGAGGCCGCAGCGCGGGCCGGAGCCGAGCAGGCGGATGTCGTTGGCGATCTTGATCAGCGACACCGCGAGCACCTGCATCGCGCCCGACGCCTCCACCAGCGCATCGTGCGCGCCCATGCCTTCGAACTTGCTGGGATTGGGGAGGAAGGGCTGGCCGGTGAGCGCGGCGGCCTCCTCGCAGAACAGGCGGTCGAATCCCTCCGGCGCGTTGAGGCCGGAACCCACCGCGGTGCCGCCCTGCGGCAGCAGGCGGAGGCGCGGCAGCGCCGCCTCGAGGCGCGCGACGTCCGCCGCGATCATCCGGGCGAAGGCGTCGAGCCCCTGGCCCACGGTCATCGGCACCGCATCCATCAGATGGGTGCGGCCGATCTTCACCACGTCGGCGAACTCTTCCGCCTTGGCGGCGAACGCGGCGGACAGCGCGCGCGCCGCAGGCAGCAGACGGCCGTCGATCTCGAGCGCCGCGGCAAGGTGCATCACCGTGGGAAAGCTGTCGTTGGAGGATTGCGAGGCGTTGACGTGGTCGTTGGGGTGGACCGGCGACTTGGTGCCGAGGGGCCGGCCGAGCAGTTCGTTGGCGCGGTTGGCGATGACCTCGTTGGCGGTCATGTTGGTCTGGGTGCCGGAACCGGTCTGCCAGACGGTGAGCGGGAAGTGGTCGTCGAAGCGGCCCTCCCGCACCTCGCGCGCGGCGGTCTCGATCGCCTGTGCGAGGTCGGGGGGCAGCACGCCGAGGCGCAGGTTGGCCCGCGCCGCGGCGATTTTCTGTAGGCCGACGGCATGGATCAGACAGGCGGGGAAGCGTTCCTCCCCGACCTCGAACACGGCGAGGGCGCGCTGGGTTTGCGCCCCCCAGTAGCGCCCGGCGGGAATCTCCACCGGGCCGAAGGCGTCGCGTTCGATGCGAAAGGTCCCCGTCATCCGATCCTCCATCTCACCAGTAGCCGATGATCTTCCACCAGATCAGCCCGATGCTCAGGGTCAGGGCGACGTTGACGCTGACCACCACGAAGTTGATGGAATAGAAGCGCGGCCGCTGGAAATAGCCCTGGGCGAAGTAGATCGGCCCCGGGCCGCCCGCGTATTCGGTGATTCCCCACATCAGGTTGGAGAGAATGCCGAAGGCCATCGCCGCCATCAGGGGCGGCGTGCCCGCCGCGATCGCGGTGGCGGTGAACGGCACGAACAGCGCCGCGACGTGGCCGCTCGCGGTGGCGAACATGTAGTGCACGTAGACGTAGCCGAGGCAGAGCACGATGAAGGCGGTCATCCAGCTCCAGCCGGTCATCCCCGCGCCGACCTTGGTGGTCATCCACTTGACGAAGCCGAGGTCGGTGAGTCCGGTGGCGAGGCTGATGATCACCGCGAACCAGATCACCGTATCCCAGGCCGCATGGTCCTTGAGGATGTCCTTCCACTCCAGGGTGCCGGTGGCGAGCAGGTAGGCGACCAGGCCGAAGGCGACGGTGGTGGCGCTGAGGTGGGTGATCAGGCTGGTGCCCCAGCCGAGCAGGCCGAGCACGAAGCCCACGCCCACCAGCTTTTCGGCATGGCTGAGCGCGCCCATCTCGGCGAGCGCGGTCTTGCCCATCTCGCGGGCTTCGGGGGTGCGCTTGAGCTCGGGGCGGAGCAGCGCATAGACGAGCAGCGGCGTGAGCACGAAGCTCGCCAGGCACGGCGCCGCCGCGGCGAGAACCCAGCCGCCCCAGCTGATCTCGATGTCGAGGTTCTGCTTGGCGAGGCTCGCGGCGAGCGGGTTGGCCGCCATGCCGGTGAGGAACATCGCGCCGGTGATCGGCGTGACCTGGAAGCAGCACATCGTCAGGAAGTCGCCGATCTTCTTGCCGGTCGGGCCGGGGCCGGAACCGAGCACCTCGTTGATCGCGCGGGCGACGGGGAAGATGATGCCGCCGGAGCGGGCGGTGACCGAGGGCGTCGCCGGGGCGATGATGAGGTCGGTGATGCCGAGCGCGTAGGCGATGCCGAGGCTGCTGCCGCCGAACATCGAAACCAGCTTGTAGGCGACGCGGCGTCCGAGCCCGCTCTTGATGAAGGCGAGCGACAGCACATAGGCGCAGAAGATCAGCCATACCGTGCCGTTGGAAAAGCCGACCAGCGCCTTGCCCTGGCTGAGGGTGCCGGTGAAGATCGCCACCGACAGCGCGACGATCATCACCGCGCCCGAGGGCAGCGGCTGGGTGAGAATGCCGCAGATCATCGCGGCGAAGATGGCGAACATGTGCCAGGCCTTGACGCTCAGGCCTGCGGGCACGGGCAGGAGCCACAGCGCCGCCATGACGAGAATCGGCAGCCCGGCGGAAAACAGCAGCCGGGATTTCGCGGGTAACGGATTGTCGGACATAATATGAACCCCTGATTTTCTGCGTGCGGAAGCACGGTTGGCACACTCTGCACAACCCGGCGCTTCGCGGCGGGAAACGACGGCGAAGCGCCGTCCTGTTCGGGGGGCGGTCAGCGTTCGGCGCGGCCGAGCACCCGGTCCACCATCTGCGGCGCAACGCCGAGATAGTTGGCGGGATCGGTCAGCCGGTCGATCGCGGCGCGGTCGAAATGCGCCGTCACCTCCGGCACCGTGGCGAGCACGTCCGCGAGCGAACGCTTCTCCTCCGCGGCGACGCGGCAGGCGGCGTAGACGATGTCGTGCGCCTCCTGGCGGCCGGTGTGGGGGGCGAGCCCCATCATCACCGCTTCGGAGACGATCAGGCCGTTGGTGATGTCGAGGTTGCTGCGCATCCGCGCGGCATCGACGATCAGTCCGCCGAGCATGAAGCGGGCCTGGTTCAGCGCACCCGCGGTGAGGACGAAGCTTTCGGGGATGGCGATCCACTCGGCATGCCAGGGGCCGGTGGCGCGTTCGAAGTCCTGCACCATCGCATCGACCATCAGGCCGGCCTGCTGGCGCACCGCCTTGGCGCTCGCGAGCATCAGTTCGCTCGAAATCGGGTTGCGCTTCTGCGGCATGGTGCTGGAGGCGCCGCGCCCGGTGACGAAGGGCTCGTACACCTCGCCGAGTTCGTTCGCCATCAGCATCATCACGTCGTAGCCGATCTTGCCGAGGGAGCCGGTGATCAGCGCCAGCAGGTTGACCGCTTCGGCGAAGCCGTCGCGGGCGACGTGCCAGGTGGCGGCGGGGCTGCCGAGGCCGAGCTCCGCCATCAGCGCGTCCTGCACGTCGAGGCCGCGGTCGCCGAGGGAGGCCAGGGTGCCCGCCGCGCCGGCGAACTCGCCGACGAGGACGCGCGGACGCACCTGCTCCAGGCGTTCGGCATGGCGGTCGAACATCGCGAGCCACACCCCGACCTTGTAGCCGAAGGTGATCGGCAGGGCGTGCTGCAGATGGGTGCGCCCGGCCATCGGGGTGTCGCGGTAGCGCAGCGCAAGGGCGGCGAGAATGCGCCGCAGCTCGGCGACGTCGGCGGCGACGATGTCGAGACCGGCGCGCACCTGCAACACCACGGCGGTGTCCATGATGTCCTGGGTGGTGGCGCCCCAGTGCACGTAGCGCCCGCCTGCGCCGCACATCTTGGAGAGCTGGTGGACGAGCGGCAGGATCGGGTAGCCGACGA
The DNA here is from genome assembly GCA_027864655.1 of Oleispirillum naphthae. GTDB lineage: Bacteria > Pseudomonadota > Alphaproteobacteria > Rhodospirillales > Rhodospirillaceae > Oleispirillum > Oleispirillum naphthae. The sequence goes on along the minus strand of JAQAZG010000009.1, from coordinate 75,183 downwards.
TCTCCGTCTCGTGGCGGAGGATGTCGAAATCGAGCCTGGCGGAATCCGCCTTCGCGGCGATCTCCTCCGCCGCGGCCTGCGGGATCACTCCGCACTTCGCCTCGGCGCGGGCGAGCGCCACCTCGACCTCGACGTAGCGGTCGATGAGGGCGCGGTCGGAGAAGACCGCACGGATTTCCGGCGTGCCGAAGGCATCGCGATAGAGTATGGAATCGAGAACGGTGCAGGACGTTCCGGAAAAGCCTAACGCCATGAAAATCCTCCCTTATGTTATTGGGGCCTGTCGATTTAATATACGGACATTATATTATGTCAGGACATAATTCAAGCCGTTATGTCCTGACATAATGGGGACGCAAACCGGCGGTGGCGGGCCGTGCCGCCGCCGGAGGATTCGCTGTCAAGCCGGTCTGGGATTTGCTATGAATATCAGTATGAAAGAGACGCTCTACGCGCAGGTTGCGCGGGATCTTTCCGAAGGAATCGCCTCCGGCCGCTTCCCCGTCGGTTCGCATCTGCCGACGGAGATGGAGTTGTGCGCGCAATATGGCGCGAGCCGCCATACCATCCGCACCGCAATGCGGGAGCTACAGGGACTGGGCCTGATCTCGCGGCGCAAGAAGGCGGGCACCCGCGTCGAGTCGACGCCCACCGCCAGCCTCTACCGCTCGTCGATCAGCAGCGTCGAGGACTTGAGCCAGTTCGGCGTGGATCACAAGCGGGTGATCCGCGAGGTCGCCGACATCATCGCCGACCGCACCTTCGCCAAGACCTTCGGCCGCCCGGCGGGGACGCGCTGGGTGCGGTTTTCGGCGGTGCGCGTCACCGGCCCGGACGACGAAACGCCGATCGTCTGGACCGACATCTACGCCGAGGAAACCTATTCCGCGGTGCGCGAAATGGTGCGGGAACACCCCGAACTGCTGATCGCCACGATGATCGAGCGGCACTACGGCCGCCGGATCGCGGAGGTGCGCCAGACCATCGCGCCCACCCTGGTTTCCGAGGCGATGGCCGCGGCGCTGGGGGTGCCGCCCGCCTCGCTGGCGCTGCGCATCGTCCGCCACTACGTCGATATGGCGGGCGAGGCCTTCGTGGTGTCGGAGAGCATCCTCCCCGCCGACCGCTTCACCTTCACCATGCGCCTGACCCGTCAGCCCAACACCCCCGCCTGAGCGCGAAAGGGGCTTGACTCTCATGTTCGGACATATATAAATGTCCGAACATAAAGGCGCCGCGGCGCCGGGCCGGCTCTCTCCCCCCTGCCGGTGCCCGGAGCCTCCCCCTGCCCGGGCAAGATCCGGCGGTCCGTGGCGCCCCCCACCTTGCACAATCCGCGGGGCAGCATGCGCATCGTCGATATCCGAGAAGTTTCGGTTCCTCTCGAAGGCAACATCGCCAACGCCGTGGTCAGCTTCGCCGAGCACGACGTGTCGCTGGTCGCGGTGGAAAGCGACGTCATCCGCAACGGCAGGCCGGTCACCGGCTACGGCTTCGATTCGATCGGCCGCTTCGCCCAGGGCGGCATCCTGCGCGCCCGCATCATCCCGCGGTTGCGCGCGGCGGATCCGGCCTCCCTGCTCGACGAGAGCGGCCTGCGCTTCGACCCCGGCAAGGTCTATGCCGCGGCGATGCGCAACGAAAAGCCGGGCGGTCACGGCGATCGCGCCGCCGCCGTCGGCGCCCTGGAGCTTGCGATCTGGGACCTCAACGCCAAGCTCGCCGACGTTCCGGCGCACGTGCTGATCGCGCGGCATTTCGGCCGCGCCCCGCAGTCGCAGAGCGCCGATGTCTACGCCGCGGGCGGTTACTACTATCCGCCGGGCAGCGGCCGCACCCTGCGCGACGAATTCGCCGCGTACCGCGACATGGGTTTCACCGGCTTCAAGATGAAGATCGGCGGCGCGTCCCTGGCGCGCGACCTCGAACGCATCGAGGAGGCGCTGGGCGTGGCGGGCAGCGGCGCCGGCCTCGCGGTGGATGCGAACGGCCGCTTCGGCCTGGATACGGCCCTCGCCTACGCCGAGGCGATCAAGGGCTACGGCCTGCGCTGGTACGAAGAGATCGGCGATCCCCTCGACTTCGACCTCAACCGCCGCGTCGCCGAGGTCTACGACGGGCCGATCGCCACCGGCGAGAACCTGTTCTCGCTGGCCGACGCGGTCAATCTCGCGCGCTACGGCGGCATGCGCCCGGGGCGCGACATCTTCCAGATGGATGCGGGGCTGAGCTACGGCCTCACCGAATACGCGCGGATGATCGACATGCTGGAGGCCAACGGTTTCGACCGCCGCTCCGCCCATCCGCACGGCGGCCACCTGATCAACCTGCACATCGTCGTGGGCCTGGAACTCGGCGGCTGCGAGGCCTATCCGGGGGTGTTCCAGCCGTTCGGCGGCTACGCGCCGAGTTGCGCCCTCGGCGGCGGCCAGGTGCGCCCCAGCGATGCGCCGGGCTTCGGCCTGGAGGAAAAGCCGGAATTGAGGAACGCGATCGCCCGCCTTGCGAACTGAGGCGCCGGCCCCGCATAAAAAGCGGCGGCCGGCCTTATAAAGCCGGCCGCCGAAAGGGGCCTTACAATTCATACTCTCTTCGATGCTTCGAAATTTCTCCCTCGGCCCGGACGGCATCGCCACCCGGGCCGGGAGAGGTGCGCGCGATGAGGGGGGCATCGCGCGACATCCCATGCACGCTTAATGGGGGGAGGCGTGCAGGGACACGGCGATCCCTTCCAGGTCGGGACGCGCCGCGGGGTAGCGGCTCATCACCAGCGGGTCGTGGCCGGGGACGATATGCTGCGGCGACGGCGCGACGCGATAGAGGGCGTCGAAGCCTTCCATCATCTCGCCGATGTGCACGGCGGTGCGGAACGGCCGCCCGGCCTCCATGTTCTCGTAGAAGTGAGACACGTCGGAGGCGAGCACCACCCAGCCGCGCGCGGTGTAGACGCTGACGAACTGCAGGCCGAGGGAGTGGCCTCCGGCCGGATGCAGGCGGATGCCCGGGGCGAGATCCGCCGGGCTGTCGTACATCGCCACGCGCGCCTTGAAGTTCAGCCGCACCAGGTCGCACACGTCGTCGGGTTCGAACGAGTGGGAGATGTTGTGGTAGCGCATGTAACGGCCGGTGGCGAACTGGACTTCCTTCTCCTGGATGTGGAAGCAGGCCTTGGGGAAGCGTTCCAGGTTGCCCGCGTGGTCGTAGTGCATGTGGGTGATCACCACGTCGCTGACTTCGGCGGGGGCGACGCCGAGCTGCGGCAGCACCTCGATGGGGTCGCGCAGGAAGGTGCGCTTCCTCTGCGCGGCGACCTCCTTGGTGAAGCCGGTGTCGATGACGACGGTCTTCTCCGCGCCGATCGCCACCCAGAGGAAGTAGTCCATCGGCATCGGCCCGTCGTGGGGGTCTCCGCCGATGAAATGATCCGCCCGCCGGGCGTCGCGGGTGGCATAGCGGATCGCGTAGAGTTCGTATTGAGGCGGACGGTCGGTCATGTTTCCTCCCTGATCTGACCAGTGGCATGAGGCGGCTCAGCCGGAGGCGTGGAGCGGTTCATGCCGCTTTTTCCGGGGCATGTGGTTGATCGAGAGCGCCGTCATCGAGGCGTCGCGCACTGCGGTGCGGTAGTCGCCGGGCTTGTTGCAGTCGCCGACCAGCACGTAGGGAATGCCCGAATCCTCGACCGCCTGCAGGGAGTCGCGGTTGGGCTGCGAGCCGACCGCGAGGATCACCGCATCGCCGAGATCGACGGTGGTTTCCGCTCCGTCGATGGAGAGGACGACGCCGTTGCCTTCGGTGCGCTGCATGCGCGCGCCGGTGATGATCCGCACCCCCGCCGCTTCCAGCCGCTGCACGATCTCGAAGCGGTTGTTGCGGGCGAGTTCCGGCGCGAGCGCGGTGCGCATCTCGATGATGGTGACGGTGCAGCCCCGGGTGACCAGGAGGTCGGCGGTCTCGACGCCGACCATGCCGCCGCCGATGATGGTGACGTGGGCCTTCTCCTTGAGGCGCTCCGGATGGTGCAGCACCTGCCAGGACTGCAGCACCGGCGGTGCGAAGTCCATCTTCACCGGCAGGGGCCGCGGCTTCGCTCCGGTGGCGACGACGATCAGGTCGGGGGCGGCCCGGCGCAGCGCCTGGGCGCTTACCGCGACGCCGGTGCGTATCGGGATGCCGAGGGCCGCGAGCGACTCCTTGCGGTAGATCCAGATGCCGTTGACGTCTTCCTTGTCCGGCGCCGCGGTGGTGAGGGGCAACTGGCCGCCCGCGACGTCCGACTGTTCCCAGATTTCGACGCGGTGGCCGAGTCCGCCCGCGATGCGCGCGGTCTCCGCCCCGGAGACTCCGGCGCCGAGGACGAGGACGTTCTTGCGTTCGTCCGTCGGCAGCGCGCCGGCGAAGAGTTGCGGTTCGAGGAACTCCAGGGCCTCGAACTCGGTGCCGACCATCGGGTTGGCGGCGCAGGAAACGTCGAGCTCCAGGGTCAGCCGCTCGAAGCAGACGTTGCACGAGATGCAGCGGCGAATCGGCGCCTTGACCTCGCCGAGGGCCTTGCCCACCCAGTGCGGGTCGGCGATCAGGGCGCGGCCGAGGGAGACGAAGTCGGTGCTCTCCGAGGCGAGCACCGACTCGGCGTCCTCGGGGGTGATGATCCGCCCGGCCATGATCACCGGAATGCCGAGCGCGTCCTTGAACGGCTTGGCATAGGGGGCGAGGCAGCCGCGCGGGAACGACGGCGGCTGGATGCAGTAGCGCGACAGGCTCGGGTGTTCGTTGGAGCCGCCGGAGAGGTCGAGGGCGACGATACCGGCGCGCTCCAGGGTCTCGGCCAGGGCGATCGCCTCTTCCATGGTGTAGCCGCCCTCGGTGAATTCGCTGGCGCTGATGCGCACCATGAGTTGCAGGTCGGGCACGGCGTCGCCGATCATCTCCACGGTCTCGCGCAGCAGGCGCATGCGGTTCTCCAGGGAGCCGCCGTACTCGTCGGTGCGCTTGTTGAAGCGTTCCGAAAAGAACTGCTGGAAGAGATAGCCGTTGGCCGCGTGGATTTCGCAGGCGTCGTAACCGGCGCGCCAGATGCGCCGCGCCGCGTCGGTGAACAGCCGCTGGATGTCGCGAATCTCGGGCACGGCAAGGGCGCGCACCGGCTCGCCGGTGAAGGGATGGGCGCCGGCCGAGGGGCCGACCGGTTCCATGCCGAGGACCGAGCGGCGCAGAAGCTGGCCGCGGTGGTTGAGCTGGGCGACGGCGAGGGCGCCGTTGTCCTTGATCGCATCGACGATTTCGGCGAGGCCGGGAATGAAGCAGTCGTGATAGATGCAGAGCGAGTTGTTGTGGTTGCGCGCGCCGCTGGAGATGTTCATCGCCTCGGTGATGATCATCGCGGTGCCGCCGCGCGCCCGCTCGGCGTAGTAGCGCTTGTCGCGGTCGGTGGGGAAGCCGTCGGTGGTGCCGTAGTTGGTCCCCATCGGGCCCATGACGATGCGGTTCTTGAGCCGCATGCGGCCGATCCGCCCGGCCTGGGCGAGAAGCGGGTAGGCGGGGCTGCCCGCGGCGGAAGCCGCCGCAGTCGGGAGGTCTGTCATGATACCTGTTCTCTCCTTAGCCGAGCGTGCCCTCGGGGACGAAGACCGTTCCCTTGAGGATACGGCGCGCGGTGCGTCCGAGGGTGGCGCGTTCGACGGCGATCTCCCCGCCTTCCGTGCGGAGGGCGGTTTCCGTCTCGATGACCCCGGCGGGGTGCCCGATGCGGACGAGCGGCCCTTCGCGCCTGCGCGCGCATTCGTTGACGATGGTGCCCGGGATGCGGCTGGCCACGCCGGTGCACACCGTGCTCGTCCCCGCGTAGGTCTTGTGCGTCTGCTGCATGAACTGCAGACGCGAGACGAGGTCTACCTCGTCTGCGGAGACCGTGCTGCCCGCGATGTCGTTGTAATAGTCGGCAGGTGGGCCGACCACCCCGAGAATCGGCGTGGCGGGGCTCTCCTGGCGGGAACGCGCCGCCTCCGGAATCATCCCCATCTTCGCCGCGCCGACGCCGCGAATCCGCTCGAGCAGGTCGAGCAGGTCAGGGTTGGCGTCGATCTCGGACGCGGTCTCGGTTCCCTTCATCCCGACGTCGCGTGCGCGGACGAAGACGTGCGCGTTGCCGATATCGACGAGCGACATGTCGATCTCGCCGAAGCCCGGAACGGTGAGGCGGTCGATCGGCTTGCCGGTCGGCAGGAGCCGCCCGGTGGCGCCGCCCGCGGTGTCGGAGAAGTCGATGGAAATGCGCGCGCCGCTGCCCGGCACGCCCGGCACGACGAAGCTGCCGGTTTCGACCGGCTTGCCGCTTTCGACCGGGACCTCAACGGTGAGGAGGCGCTTGAGGTTGGTGTTGTAGATGCGCACATAGGTGATCGGCGCGGTGGCGGGGACGAAGCCCTCTTCGATGGCGTAGAGGCCGACCGCCGAGGTGATGTTGCCGCAGAGGCTGCGCCAGTCGATTTCAGGGGTGTTGATTTCCACCTGCCCGAAGGTGTAGGTCAGATGGAACGGCGGCCGCCCACTCTGCGGCGGGGGCGGCGGACCGATCACGGCAAGCTTGCTGGTCAGCGGGTCCGCCCCTCCCAAGCCGTCGATCTGGCGGCGGTCCGGCGATCCGTAAATTCGCAGGATCAGCTTGCGGCGGGAGTCCGCGTCCGCGGGCAAATCCTCTTCCCTGAGGAAGACCGCCTTGCTGGTGCCGCCGCGCATGATCACGCAATCAACTGCCTGAGCCATCGTTACTCTCCATGAAACAACGGACTTCGAGTATGTGTATTATAAATTCTTATGTCAACAATATTTGGAGGCGAATCCCGGGTTCCCCAGGCGCTCCGTGGGACTCGCGGCGGGTCCGGAGGCGGGAAATGTGGCGGCGCGGCGGCGACGGCGTGGCGGTCCGAATCCTGCCGCGGCATGGCGGCGCGGCGGCCTTCCGGGCCGGAAAGCCGCAGAAACGCTGCTTCGGCATTCGGAGTCGCGACGGAAAGCGCGAAGAGCCGGGGTGACGGTCCCCCGGCTCTTGTGTAAGCATCGATCCTTCCGGATGCCGCGGCGGCGAGCATCGCGCGGGTTGGACAAAGCCGGGCAGATTGTCAGAAGTCTACGGTTGATAAAATATGCCGCTTACCCCGCCGTACGGGGCGCGTTCCTGGATTCAGGCCCTTTTCAGGCGAGGGGGGCGCACGCCGTTCTCCTGCTCCTCGTGCGCGGCCTGCCGCGAGTGGCTGAGGTGCTGACGCATGCACTTCTCGGCGAGGTCCGGATCGCGGGCCCGCATCGCTGCGAGAATCGCGCGGTGCTCCTCCAGCGCCTCGAGGGAACGCCCCTTCCGTGCGCTCGATTTATAGCGGTAGACGCGCAGGAGGTGGTAGAGATCCTCGCAGAGCATCTCGGTCAACTGGCGGTTGCCGCTTTCCTGGATGATGCGGAAGTGGAAGTCGAGGTCTCCGGGCTTCTGGAAATAGGAATCCCCGGCCTGGACCGGCTTTTCCGAGGCGTGCTTCGCCAGAAGTTCCTCCAGATCGTCCAGGGACGCATCGGAAATGCGGGAGGTGGCCAGGCGACAGGCCATGCCTTCCAACGCTTCCCGGATGTACAGCAGGTCGATCAGATCGGCCTGCGAACGTTTGGCGACCCGGGCGCCGACATGAGCGATGCGTTCCACCAGTTTGCGGCCTTCCAGCCTGCGGATGGCTTCGCGTACCGGGCCGCGACTGATGCCGAAGGCCTGTGCAAGTTCGACCTCGTCGAGCTTGGTCCCGGCCGGATAATCCCCCTTAATGATTGCAGCCTCCAGCCATTCGAATGCTCGATCGGCCAGGGTCAGTCCACCGAATGCAGGCGGCTTCAATATGTTGCTCCTTTGCCATTGACAATCCCGGCGGCGGGTCGACAGTCCTATCGGCCGGAATCAGCCCCCTCGATGCGGGTGGCTCCCCTTCCCTGCATTGCAGGCCACATCACCTCTTTAGATAAGGTCAGTGTTGCATAAGGGAGAGAGTTTTGTCGACAGTTTTTGTCAACCCCTTGTTTCACTCATAAATCTTTCGATTACAGTTGGTTGCGCCGAACTCCCGAAATGCCCCCCGATGCACCGAGGTTATGGCTTGGTTGTGGAGGTGACGCGTGGCTGTGCGGGCTTTTCCCCCATCTCGGGCCTCCGGCTCTGCGGAAAAGCTGATTTTCTTGCGGCGGGAGCGGAGTCCGGGTCGTTCGGAGGGCCGGCGCGGCAGGGATTTTGTCAAATATGCGTAATTATATTGTTGACATAAAACATTACGGGCGATTACAAATGTACAAAAGAATGGGAGGAACAAGGAGTTCAGACATGAACATCCAATCCCACCGCATGGCGACACCGTGTTCTGCGGCCCGGCCTCATGTGCACGGGAGCAAACAGGTGTCCACTGCGGCCACCCGACAGCAGCACATTTTGTCCCGGGGGTTTCGGACTCGGTACGGAACGGTTTGAGGGTGTTGCCCGGTCCCTCCCCCCGACAGGGAAACCGGGGCGGGCGGCGTCTTCTTGGTCCCCGTCTTCCACCACGCGTTCCTATGGGTGGTCCAGCAGATCTCGCGCAATGCACTATGGGAAGGGTTTGATATGTCTTTTGGAAAGATATGGGGTTCCTTCGGAGGTTTCCTGAAGGGACTCGGGGTCCTCTCAGGGCTCTCGACGGCGCTCATGACGATCCTCGTCGTCTGCAACGTGTTCTCGCGGTACGTTTTGAACAAGCCGATCGACGGCGCGTTCGAAATCTCTCAGTCGCTGCTGACGATCCTGGTGTTTTTTTCCCTCGCCTTGGCGGAACACCAGGAAGCGAATATCCGGGTCGTGCTTCTGATAAGGCACCTTCCCCGGAAGGGGAAGTGCGTAGTTTCTTGCGTTACGTCCCTGCTGAGTCTGGTGTTTTCGCTCTGGTGCAGCTTTGCCACCTGGAACTTCGCGATGGAATCGTACCACACGAACGAACTCGAGTGGGGGACGATCCAGTATCCGCTGTATCCCGTGAAGTTCGTGGTCTTCTTCGGCCTGGCCCTCCTCAGTTTTCAGTATGCCCTCGGCTCCGTAAAGCAATTCCGTGAATCTTTGAGCAAGTAGGATTTTCACCATGAGCGTAGAAATTGGCCTGGTTGGGATCGCCGCACTGTTCGTGATGATTCTATTTGGGGTGAACGTGATGATCGCCCTGGGGTCTGTCGGTGTGGTCGGACTGGCGGCGCTGGTCGGCCTGGACGCGGCGACCTCGGTGCTGCGGACCATCTTCTTCAGCACCACCCACAGCTTCCACTTCAGCGTCATTCCCCTGTTCTTGCTGATGGGGTTCTTCGCCCTGCGCGCCGGGTTGGGCAGCGACGTGTTCGAGGCTGCGGAAAAATGGTTGGGCGGCCTCAAGGGCGGTCTCGCCATCTCGACGACCCTTGCCGCGGCGGGCTTCGGCGCCGCTTCCGGTTCGAGCGTCGGCACCGCGACGGTGTTCACCAAGATCGCGCTGCCGGAAATGCTGGACCGCGGCTACAACAAGAGTCTGGCGGCGGCCTCCATCGCCATCGCGGGCACGCTCGCGGTGATGATCCCCCCGAGTTCCGTGGTGGTGATCTACGGCATTCTCACCGACTCCAGTATCGGCAGCCTGCTGATTGCCGGTCTGCTGCCGGGGCTGGTGTTCGCGGGGATTATCTGCGCGGCGATCTACATCACCGTGCTGCGGCATCCGGATTACGCTCCCTACGTCGAAAACACCGCGACCTGGAGGGAGAAGTTCTATTCCCTGCGCCTCGCCGGTCCGCTCGCGCTGGTGATCTTCTGCATCATCGCGGGGCTGTACACGGGCGCCTTCACACCTACCGAAGCGGGTGGGGTGGGCTGTCTTCTCACCTTTATTCTCGCGGTCTTCCGGCAGAAGGGATTCCGCGGCATCCAGGTCATCCCGACGCTGATCGACACCGCCCGCACCTCGGCGATGATCTTCGGCATCATCATCTGCGCCCTCGTCTTCTCGCGCTTCCTCGCGTTGAGCGGTCTCACCCAGCAGATCGGAGACTATCTGACCACGCTCGACGTCAACCGCTGGGTGGTGGTCTTCCTGATCACCCTGATCTATCTCGTCCTCGGCATGATGATGGACTCGCCGGCGCTGCTCGCCATCTCCCTGCCGATCACCCACCCGGTGATGATGAAGCTCGGCTTCGACCCGATCTGGTTCGGCACCTACGTCGTGCTTCTCTGCGAGATCGCGGCGGTGACGCCACCCGTCGGCATCAACTGTTTCGTCGTCCAGGCGACATCGGAAGGCCGGGTCGAACTGGAAGACGTCTTCCGCGGTCTGATACCGTTCGTGCTTGCGGGTTTCGCGATGCTGATCACCCTCTGTGTCTTCCCCGGGCTCGCGCTGTTGCTGCCCCATATGATGCGTTGAGCCCCCTTTGCGGGGCGGGCTCTCCCCTTGTGCGCCCCGCATCTTCTTTCCCGACCTGACTGACTGTGCGAACGCCGCCGGAGATCTTTCTCCGGCGGCGTTTCGTGCGCCGTGGCGGGGTGTCCTTCCGGGTTGCTCTCTGCCGCACGCCTCGCGGTCGTGCCGCCGCCGCGGCGGTGCGTCCGTCTCTCCGGGGGCCTCTGGCGCAGATATCCCGCGCCCGACCCGGGGAGGCGGGGATCGCAGGCGCCCCGGGAACGGGTGCGCAGAGCTTCCTCCGGCGTCGTGGATCGCGCCCCCGCTCCCTGTCGGGAGTTCGTCCTTTCACGGCATGGGGTGTCCGTCCGGCGGCGGGCACGAAAAACCCCGGTGAAGTCTCCAGGCTGTGTGAAAAGCGGATATTGAAACGGGGTATAATGGCCGCATCGGCAACGAAAGCCGGCGCTTCGAGACGCGCTCATGAACAGGGGGGCCTGTTCATGCCGTCACCGCCTCATGCGGAAAGGGGGGGGCATTTTTGGACGCCGATAGGGGGGCGAGATTCAACGCCGATTGACAGGGCAGCCCTTCGGCACCTTCTTCACACGGGGCCTCAACGGGACACGAACCGAAATCGCCCTCTCGGTCCTCGCCTGCAACCTCCTCCGCGCCATCAACCTCAGAGCTTCGGCCGCATGAGGCCAAAAACAAACAAAGAGGCTCCGGGATCGACCGGAGCCTCTTCTCGTTTTCACACAGCCTGCGGATGCACCGGGGCTTGCAGTGTGGGGAGCGAGCGCCCGCTGGGGAAATTGATCAGTGGACGGTCAGTTCCTCGGCGATCTTCTCGCCCGGCACGCCGAGTTTCGTCGCGCGGTCGATCCAGGACTGCCGCAGCTTCTGGATGTCCTTGTCCTTGATCACATCCTTGAAGATGTCTTGCGGGAACGGGATGTGGGTCACGCCCTTGGCCTTCCAGCCTTCGATCACGTCGGCAGTGAGCTTCTTGCTGAAGGCGACGAAGTTCCTGTGGTTCTCGTGGCCGAGCTCGTCGATGGCCTTCTTCGCAACCGGATCGAGTTTTTTGTACATGTCGAGGTTCATCACGATGAACTGGCCGTAGGAGGCACCGAACGGAATGTCGGTGTAGTACTTAGCCACTTCCTGCCACTGGAAGCTGCGGGTGTAGGTCACGCCCGTGGTGGTGCAGTCGATGATACCGCGCTGCAGCGCCTCATAGGTCTCGGTCGTCGTGATCGAGATCGGGGTGGCCCCGAGAGCCTTGAACAGGGCCGGGTACGCCGAACCGTAGCTGCGGACGCGCTTGCCGCGGAAATCGGCGAGAGTGCGCACCGGGCTGGTGCAGAGCAGGCCGTAGGGCTCGAGCGGACGATAGCCGATGACCTTCAGGTTGTAGCGGGCGAGTTCCTGGTCGAACTGCGGATAGGTCGTATGCCAGCGCTGCATCGCGTCGCCGATTTCCTCGGTGGAAAGGGGCTGCGGCACGAAATAGCTCACCGCGTTGTTGAGCAGGAACTTGTCCATATAGTAGGAAATGACGATATCGCCCATGCTGCCGACACCGGCAGAAATGGCATCGGGAAGCTCGACCTGGGAAGCGGCGCTGCCGCCCCACATCACGTTGATCTTGTGCTTCCCACCGGTCCGCTTTGCGAATTCGTCCACGAACCACTGGATATTGGCCGCCATTGAATCCCCGGCGTTCTGGCTCTTCCAGGTCAACCAGCGATAGGTCTCGGCCTGAGCGTTGGGGGCCCCCAGAGCCATCGCCGACGAAAGTGCGACAGCAGCGCAGAGAGCGCTGCGGACGAAATGATGCTTCATGCTTTTCTCCCGCGCTTTTTTTCGATCGCCTGAGTGCCAACATTATTTTGTTGACAATATGAGTGTGCACTTTTGCGAAGGCACGTCAAGGGCGTTCTCTTATTTCTGCCCGATTGCCCGATTGTGGATGCGGGATGGCGATTTGCGCGGATGAAGCCGCACGGGGAGGGGCACGGCGCGGCGGAATCCGGGAGGTGTTCGTGTCCGACGTGCGAGGCGTTCCGGCCGCATGTGAAGCGCGGAAAATCGCGCTATTCCATGGAGTTCCCAGGAGAGGACGGGGCGGGCGGCGGAGATGCGGGGCAGCCCGGATCGGCGGCTGCGGCACGCACGCATGGGGGGGACTCGCGGCGGAGACGGACGCTGCCACAGAATCGCCACCCTCCGCTTGCGGCGCAGCCATGGTGGTTTTGCGTGATCGCGGCCGGAAGCATCGGATTCTTCAATATATATGAAAAAATCCTTATGTACTATGAAGCTAGGAAAACATGCGAGTCCCTCGGGCAAAGGAGGTCGGCGGGCAATGGCCCAGTTAAATTGTTGACAATGTAAATTAAACATCTTAAGTTCGTGTCGGATTGAAGGCGTCGTAATGCCGTGGATTTTGCCATGGCCGGCTTGCCGGACCGGGCCCCGCACGTCAGTCTCGGGGCGGGGTCCGCGGCGGCCCCGGCGGAATGGACGGGCGGTACGGTGTCTTTGCGAGGGCGTCTCGTCGTCGGGTGGATACGGAATCCTCGGGCGGGCGAAGTTTGACAAGAGAGAGTGGAACCCATGACCAGTACAGCGGCCGAAAAGATTGCCGACCACTTCGTGCATCTTAAGTTCAAGGATCTGCCCGCAGAGCGCATCCGCCAGGTGAAGACCCTGGTGAAGGACTACCTCGGCGTCGCCCTCGGCGGCAGCCGCACCGACAGCGGCAAGGTCGCCGCCGGCTTTGCCAAGGAGATCGGCGGGGCGCCGCAGGCCACGGTGATCGGCAACGGCGCGCGGGTGCCGGCGGTGCACGCGGCCTTCGCCAACGCGATCGCCTCGCACAGCATCGAGCTCGACGACGTGGACTACCTTGCGCTCTTCCACTTCAGCCCCCCGGTGGTTTCCGCCGCGCTTGCGGTGGCCGAGCAGGAAGGCGCGAGCGGCAAGGAGTTCCTCGCCGCGGTGATCGCCGGCTGCGAAATGATGTCGCGGGCGAGCCACGCCACCAACTTCTCGCTGCGCGACCGCGGTTTCCACACCACGCCGACCTGCGGCGTGTTCGGCGCGGCGATCGCTTCCGCCTATCTGATGCGCCTGAACGGCGACCAGTTCGTCTCGTCGCTGGGTCTGGCCGGCGCGCAGTCCTCGGGACTGATGGAGATGTACGGCCCGTCGATGCAGAAGCGCTTCAACCCCGGTCCGGCGGCGCGCAACGGCGTGACCTCGGCATGGATGGCGCGCCTGGGTTTCACCGGCGCGGCGACGATCTTCGACGGTGAACGCGGCTTCTGCCGGGCGTTCAGCGACGAATTCGACGTCAGCGCCCTGACCGCCGACCTCGGGCCCGGCTATCCGGACGAATTCGAGTACAAGCCCTACTCCTGCGCCCGCCCGATCCACAACGCGATCGACTGCGCGCTCAACATCCGCAAGGAGCTGAAGGAGCCGCTGAGCGCGGTGAAGTCGATCTCCATGCGGCGCCATCCGAAGTGGGCGGAATACCACAAGAACGCCCATCCGAAGACCTATCACGAGGCGCAGGTGAGCCTGCCCTATTCGGTTGCCGTGGCGCTGATCGAAGGCGCCGCCCTGTTCCCGCAGTACAGCAACGACAAGCTCGGCGATGCGGAGATCATCCGCCTATCGACGATGGTGGACATCGTCTCCGACGACAGCCTGCCGCGCGGCGTTTCCTGCCTGATGGAACTCAAGACCGAAGGCGGCAACACCCTCACCTCGCAGGTCGATCACCCGAGCGGCTCGATCGAGAACCCGATGACTCCGGAACAGATGAACGCCAAGGTGCACCTGCTGGCGGATCCGGTGGTCGGCAAGGCCTCGGTCGATGCGTTGATTGCGGCGGTCGATCATCTGGAGGACGCAGAATCGGTTACCGAAGTCATCCGGAATACGATTCCTTCCGCCCTCGGCGCATGAAGGAGGCACAAGCATGACCGTCGTAGAGAAGAAGGAAACGTCCGGCGCCGCGCGACTCGCGGGTCAGCCGACGCGTGCCCTCGCGGAGTTCGTGGTCGGAGTGAAGCGCAACGGCGTGCCGGACGGGGTTCGTGCCGTCCTCGCCGACGCGGTGCTCGACGCTATCGGCTGCGGCTTCTTCGGGCTCACCACCAAGCCATGCCGCATCGCGCACGACTTCGCGCTCGACCAGGGCGGTCCCGCCGAGGCGAGCGTGTGGTGCAGCGGGGGGGCGGGGAAGGTCTCGCTCCTCAACACCGTGCTGGCCAACGGTACGGCCATCCACGGTTTCGATTTCGACGATCATAGCCGAGCCAAGATTCACCCCGGCGCGGCGGTGCTGCCCACCGCCCTTGCGCTCGCCGAGCGCGAGAACATCGACGGCGAGACCTTCCTCGCCGCGGTGGCCGCGGGCTATGAGGTGATGAACCGGATAAGCCTCGGGGCCAACCCCAACGCCTCCCGCACCAAGGGCTGGCACCTCACCGGGACCACCGGGACCTTCGGCGCGGCCGCGGCCGCTTCGGTGATCCTCGGTCTCGACGCGGAGGCCACGGCCGGCGCCTTCGGCCTTGCGGGGACGCAGTCCTCCGGGCTCTGGGCCTTTACCGCCGACGGTGCGATGACCAAGCGCATCCACCCCGGCTTCGCCGGGCGCAACGGCCTGAC
This sequence comes from Oleispirillum naphthae, assembly GCA_027864655.1. Taxonomy (GTDB): domain Bacteria; phylum Pseudomonadota; class Alphaproteobacteria; order Rhodospirillales; family Rhodospirillaceae; genus Oleispirillum; species Oleispirillum naphthae. The sequence continues at coordinate 60,070 of JAQAZG010000009.1, read as the reverse complement.
CTCGGCGTTGCTGGTGCAGCGCGGTTTCTTCGGCGGCAGCCACATCCTCGAAGCCGAGGACGGCAGCTTCCTGCGGGCGACTTCCGACGATCCGCGTCCGGAGGAGGTGGTGCGCGGCCTCGGCATCGAATGGCGCGCCGAGGCGGTGTGCTTCAAGCCCTATCCCTGCTGCGGCAGCAACCATGCGAGCATCGGGGCGAGTCTGGACCTGATGGCGGAGAACGGCTTCGCCGCCGATGACGTCGATAAGGTGGTGATCGGGGTGAGCCGCGTCGTGCTGTTGCAGACCGGCTATCCGTACGAGAAGTCCACCGTCCTCAACGCCCAGATGAACATCCGCTACAACGTCGCGGTGGCGCTTCTCGACCGGGGCGCCCTGATCGAGCAGTTCACCGCCGAGCGTATGGAAGACCCGCGGCTCGAGGCGCTGATCAAGCGCATCGACGTGGTGGTCGATCCGGAAATGGATGCGATCTACCCCGGGCGCTACGGCGGCATCGTCACCATCCACTTGAAGAACGGCAAGACCGTGACCAAGCGCGTGGACTTCTCCAAGGGCATGCCGGAGAACCGCATGTCGCCGGAGGAAATGTCCGCGAAGTTCGTCTCCCTCGTCGCCTCGACCACCGACAAGGAGACGGCGGAGAGCCTGCTCGTGGATTTGAAGGGAATCTTCGAGATGCCGAACGTCGGCAAGATCGCTGCCAGACTTGGAGCGCCGTCCCTCCGGAATTCCGGGTAACGACGCCGGGTTCGGCATTTCGTAGTGACCGTGCAGAGCGCAGGGACGTGAACGGCCGAAGAGGCAGTCTCTTCGGAGGAGGGGTTGTGCGTCGTCAATACGCCGAGTTCGGTCGTCTGTTTAGGAACACGCCAAGGGGGCGCCGCCGCCTCTGTCGGCCAGTATCGATGGATCTGCTTTTATGACCGTGAAAAAGACGAAGGAACTGAAATCCATAGTCGAGCGCCGCGGGGCGACGATCGTGCCGGGTGCGCCGAACGCACTGTTCGCCCGTGTCATCGAGGACCTGGGCTACGAGGTCGTCTATATCACCGGAGCCGGCATCGCCAACATGCAGCTCGGCGTTCCGGACATCGGCCTGAGCACGATTACCGAAGTTGCCGGTGTGGTCTCCGCCACCGCCGACGTGATCGATATTCCGATCATCGTGGATGCGGACACCGGCTTCGGCAATTCCCTCAACATGACGCGGACCGTCCGCATGCTGGAGCGCGCCGGTGCTGCGGGCATCCAGATCGAGGACCAGGTCTTTCCGAAGAAGTGTGGGCACTTCTCCGGAAAGGCCGTGATCCCGACGCACGAGATGGTGGCGAAGATCAAGGCCGCGGTCGATGCCCGCGGCGATGCGGACATGCAGATCATCGCGCGCACCGATGCGCGTGCGGTGGAAGGCATCGATCAGGCGCTCTCCCGCGCCCACGCCTACATCGAGGCGGGCGCCGACGTCACCTTCGTGGAGGCGCCGACCAGCTACGAGGAACTCGCGCGCATCGCGAGCGAGCTCAGCGTGCCGCAGATCGCCAACATCGTCTACGGCGGCAAGACCCCGGATCCGGGCCGTGCGCGGCTTCAGGAGATGGGCTTCTCCATCGTGCTCTATGCGAATGCGGCGTTGCAGGCGGCGCTGCGGTCCTCCTACGAGGTCCTCGGCTCGCTGATGAAGAACGGGTCGCTCGATCTTGTCGCCGACAAGCTGGCGACCTTCGACGAACGCCAGCAGGCGGTGAGGAAGGACCTGTGGGACGCGCTCGAAGAGCGTTACCGGGTGTGATGCGCGGCGGCTGTTCCGTCAGCCGCGCATCGCCGCGGTGCGGGACTAGGGTCGATGTCCCGCGCCTGGACGGCGGTGACCCCTTGACGGGAACGTTCCCGGCCCCTTCCCGCCTCGGCGGCGGCCCGCGTTGCGAGGCGCTTCGCGCGGCCGCCGCCGATCATGGCTGGTGTAGTTTGAGGACAGAGCAATATCATGCCGAATCCCAACAGTTTTAATGCGTTGAAGGAGCTGGAGGTCGGCCGCCGCAAGCTCCTCCACTACAGCCTCAAGGCGGCAGAGCAGAACGGCCTTCCCGATGTTTCGCGGCTTCCCTATTCGCTCAAGGTGCTGCTCGAGAACGCTCTGCGCCACGAGGACAACCACGCCGTCACCGTCGCCGACATCGTTTCGCTGGCCACCTGGCCGCGTCATCGTCACCCCTCCGGCGAGATCGCCTTCCATCCGGTGCGCATCCTGATGCCGGATTCCTCCGGCCTGCCGCTGCTCGCCGACCTCGCGGCGATGCGCGATGCGATGCGGGCGCTGGGCGGCGACCCGGCGCGGATCAACCCGGTGATCCCGGCGCACCTCGTCGTCGACCACTCGGTCAACGTGGACTTCGCGGGCAGCGCCGACGCCCTCGCCCGCAACAAGAAGCAGGAATACCAGCGCAACGGCGAGCGCTACGGCTTCCTCAAGTGGGCGGAGGGGTCCTACCGCAATTTCAAGGTGGTGCCTCCCGGCTCCGGCATCTGTCACCAGATCAACCTCGAATATCTGGCGCAAGTGGTGTGGACCGGTCGCGACGCGGACGGCCGCGAGACCGCCTGTCCCGACTCTCTGCTCGGCATGGACAGCCACACCCCGATGGTCAACAGCCTCGGCGTGTTCGGCTGGGGCGTGGGCGGCATCGAGGCCGCGGCGGCGCTGCTCGGGCAGCCGGTTTCGGTGGCGATTCCCGAGGTCGTCGGCTGCCGCCTGGTCGGCAAGCCGCGCCCGGGGCTCACCGCCACCGACATCGTTCTCACCGTCACCCAGGTGCTGCGGCGCATGGGCGTGGTGCAGAAGTTCGTCGAGTTCTGGGGCGACGGGGTCTCCCACCTGAGCCTCACCGACCGCGCGCCGATCTCCAACATGGCGCCCGAGTACGGCGCGACCATGGGCTTCTTCCCGATCGACCGCCAGACCATCGACTTCCTCGCCCTTTCCGGCCGCGATCCGGAGCAGATCGCCCTGGTGGAGAGCTATGCGCGGGCGCAGGGCCTGTGGCGCGACGCCGATACGCCGGAGCCGGTGTTCAGCGACGTGGTCGAGGTCGATCTCTCCGCGATCGAGCCGAGCATGGCCGGTCCGCGCCGCCCGCAGGACCGGGTGCCCCTTACCCAGGTTTCGCAGACCGTCGCCCAGACGGTTGCGCAGTTTCGTGGCGTCGATGCCTCCGCGGCGTTCCCCCCCACCGCCCCGGAGAGCGGAGCCATGGCGGCGATCAGCGACGGAGACATCGCGATCGCCGCAATCACCAGCTGCACCAACTCCTCCAATCCCTCGGTGGTGCTGGCGGCCGGGCTGATCGCCCGCAACGCCCGCGCGCGCGGACTCACCGCCAAGCCGTGGGTGAAGACCTCGCTTGCACCGGGGTCCCAGGTGGTTGCGGCCTATCTCGAACGGTCCGGACTGCAGAAGCCGCTGGATGAACTGGGGTTCCAGGTCGTCGGCTTCGGCTGCACCACCTGCCTCGGCAACTCCGGGCCGCTCTCCGCGGCGGTGAGCCGCGAGATCACGGAGAAGGACCTGATGGTCGCCGCCGTCACCTCGTCGAACCGCAATTTCGAGGGACGGGTGCATCCGCAGTGCCGCATGGCCTTCCTCGCGTCGCCGCCCCTGGTCGTCGCCTGCGCCATCGCCGGGACGCTGCGGCGCGACCTCCTCACCGAGCCGCTCGGCGCCGATCCCGAGGGCAAGCCGGTGTTCCTTGCGGACATCTGGCCGAGCCCGGAGGAGATTTCCGAGGCGCTGCGCGACGCGGTGACGCCGGATCTCTACCGCCGCTCCTATGCCGACGTCTTCGACGGCGGCGCGGAGTGGGACGCGCTCTCCGCCACCGGCGGCGTGACCTTCGCCTGGGACCCGCAGAGCACCTACATCCTGCAGCCGCCGTTCTTCGGCGAGACCACGCCGGAACCCGCGAAGCCGGTGGATATCGTCGGGGCGCGGCCTTTGCTGATGCTCGGCGATTCGATCACCACCGACCACATCTCCCCGGTCGGCGCGATCACCCCGGACAGCGCCGCGGGCCGCTATCTCATCGACCAGGGGGTGGAGCCGGCGGACTTCAACTCCTTCTCCGGGCGGCGGGTCAACCACCACGTGATGATGCGCGGCGGCTTCGCCAACATCCGTTTGAAGAACGAGATGGCGCCGGGCACGGAAGGCGGCTTCACCCGCCTGATGCCGGAAGGTTCGGTGGTGGACGTCTACGATGCCGCCGCCGCCTATCGGGCCGCGGGAGTGCCGCTCGTCGTCGTCGCGGGCAAGGAATACGGCGCCGGGTCGTCGCGCGACTGGGCGGCGAAAGTGACGCGCCTGCTCGGCGTGCGCGCGGTGATCGCGGAGAGCTTCGAGCGTATCCACCGCTCCAACCTGATCTGCATGGGCGTGTTGCCGCTGCAGTTCCCCGAAGGGGTGACGCGCACCACCCTCGGCCTTACCGGCTGCGAGGTGTTCGACATCGCGGGCCTCACCGAGATCCGCCGTCCCGGCGGCACCCTGCTTTGCCGCATCCGTCGTCCCGGCGAGGCGGAGGGCACGGTGACCCTGCAGGTGCGCCTGGATACCGCCTACGAGGTGGACTACTGGCGCAACGGCGGCATCCTCGACTACGTGCTGCGCGGCCTGTTCGCCTCCTGAGGCCGGACGATCGGAGAAACGCGCCGCCGTTCAGGTGGCGCGTTTCGGTGCCAGCTCCACGGCGAAGCGCGCCGCCGCGATCAGGCTTTCGTGGCGGGCGATGCCCTTGCCCGCGATGTCGAAGGCGGTGCCGTGGTCCACCGAGGTGCGGATGATGCCTCCGTTGAGCCCGAGGGTGATGTTCACCCCCTCGTCGATGGAGAGCAGCTTCACCGGGATGTGCCCCTGGTCGTGATAGCAGGCCACGACCACCTCGAAGTCGCCGCGCATGGCGCGGAAGAACACCGTGTCCCCCGGCCACGGACCGCTCGCCGCGATGCCCTCGGCGATGGCGCGGCGGATGCCGGGTTCCAGCTTCTCCTCTTCCTCGCCGCGGCCGAACAGGCCGTGCTCCCCGGCGTGCGGGTTGATGCCGCAGACCGCGATGCGCGGCGCGGCCACGCCTGCGCGGGCGAGGGTGTCGTGGGCGAGGCGGATCACCTGATAGGTGCGCTCCGGGGTGATGCGCGCCACCGCATCGACCAGGCCGACGTGGGTGGTGAGGTGGATGACCTTGAGCTTCGGCGTGGCGAGCATCATCGAGTAGCTTTCGGTGCCGGTAAGTTCGGCGAGAATCTCGGTGTGTCCGGGATAGAGGTGGCCGCCCTTGTGCAGCGCCTCCTTGTTGAGGGGGGCGGTGGCGATGGCGGCGATGCGATGCTCCTGGGCGAGGTCCACGGCGACGCGCACGAATTCGAAGGCGGCGTGCCCCGCTTCGGCCCGCACCTCGCCGTAGGGCAGGTCTCCGACGGAAAGCCCCGGATCGACGCAGAGGGCGGCGGCGGGGGAGGGGGCGATCTCCTCCGGCAGGGCGGCGGGGTCGAGCCGGGCGATGGAGAACCCGGCGCCGACGACGTCGCGGGCGCGGGCGAGCGCCGCAGCGTCGCCGATCACCAGGGGGCGGCAAAGGGCGTACAGTTCCGGCGCGGCGAGGCTTTTTGCGACGATTTCCGGCCCTATGCCGCAGACGTCGCCCATGGTGATGCCGATGATGGGCTTCATCGCGCGATTTCCCCCTCGATCAGGAATGCGATGGCGCGGAGCAGGGCGTCGGGCGCGCCGAAGCCTCCGGCCTTGGTGATGATATGGCGCTCCGGAGTGCCGTGCGCCCGCATCAGCGGGATGCCCGGCTCGATGCTGCCCGCCACGGACATCGCGGCGATTCCCGTGGCGTCCATGATGGCGCGGGCGGTGTCGCCGCCGGTGGTGACCAGGCGGTCGGTGAGCCCGTCGTCGAGCAGGCGGCGGGCCACCGCGGCGAGTCCCTCGGCGATGCGCCGTCCGGCCTCGCCGCGCGAGAGCCCCAGGCGCCCGGCGAGGGCGACGGTGCGCTCCACGTCGGCGCGGCCGTGCGCGGTGGTGAGGATGAGGATTTCGGCGCCGCCCCTGGCGAGGTCGCGCAGGAGGAGGATGCCGCGCGCGATCTCGGCGTCGCGGCCGCCTTCTTCAAGCAGCGCTTCGGGCGAGAGGATCGCCGGGGTCGCGCCGGTCGTCTCGATGGCGTGGTCGGTCTGCGCCACCGACACCGGGTTGACGCTGCCCACGGCGAGCAGCGGCGGCCGCGCCGCGCGCGGCAGCGCGGGCGGCGCGGGCGGCCGTGCCGGGATGCCCCAGGCGGCGGGCAGTTGAGCGGCGAGTCCGGCGGACCCGGCCCACAGGATCGCCGCGCCGTCTTCCTCCGCCATGGCGGCGCCGAAGGCGGCCACCGCCGCGAGGTCGGCGTCGGTGCGCGCGTCGAAGGCGGCGCACACCCGGCCGTGCGCGCGGGCGGCGGCGAGGCGGGCGCGCAGCGCCTCGGGATTCGCGGCCTCGGCGGTGGAGACGGTGAGGCAGGCGGCGCCCGGCATGTGCGGCGCCACCAGGCGGGCGATCTCCGCGCTGGTCACCGGCGAGCCGGGGTCGCGGGCGATGTCGGTACGGTCCACCGGCACGCCATCGACGAGGAGCAGGCCGTCCTCGACGGTGCGCTTCATCGCCGGGAAGGCGGGGGCGAGGAACACGTAGTCGGCATCGAGCACGCGCGCCGCGGCGTCGAGCTCCAGGCCGACGTGGCCGCGCAGGGTGGAGTCGATCTTCTTGTAGACGCGGGCGATTCCCGCCGCGCGCACCCGGCGGGCCACCGCCTCCACCAGCGGCGGCACCCGCCCGGCGGCGAGGCCGCGGGTCTCGGTGTCGATCACCGCGACGCCGCCCTCCTCGGCGAGGCCGCCGACGGGGTCGCCGAGGTGCACCGTGGTGGGCAGGCCGTGGGCCGCGAACTGCATGCCGCTGTCGTTGGCGCCGGTGAGATCGTCGGCGATGATGGCGATGCGCATGGAACTCTCCGTGAAGGCGGCCCGCCCCGCGCGAGGCGAGAACGGGCCGCCGGAAACAGACTGAGGGAAACGAACCCGAATCGTGCGTTGCCCGCCCGGGTCAGTCCTCGGCGCCGGTATCCTTCGGTGCGCCGAAGGTCTTGACCAGGAAGCTGATGAACAGCGGCAGGAGGATCGCGGTGGTCACCGTGCTCGCCGCGACCTGCACGGTGGCGAGCTTGGCGACCGGGGCGAAGACCTGATTGGCGGCGGCGATCGCCATCGGCGTGGCGACCGCGTTACCGGCCGTCGATCCCTCGGCGGCGCCGACGATCGGGTTCCAGCCCAGCGCCTTGAACAGCAGATAGCCGCAGCCGCCGGTCAGCAGAACGGTGAGGATGCCGAGCAGGACGCCCGCCGCGCCGCCGGAGATGATGGCGGTGAAGTTGATCCCCATGCCGAGCGAAAAGGCGAAGAACGGGATCAGCATGTCGCTGCCCTTGGCAAGGAAGGCCCGCATGTCCTCGTCGGCGTTGCCGAGGATCATGCCGACGACGATCGGCAGCAGCACGCTGATGAACGAGACGATGGAGAAGAAGCCCTCGACGAAGCCCATGGCGCCGAAGATCGCCAATGCCACCATGGTGAGGAACGGACCGTCGTTGAGCGCGAGCAGCGAATAGGCGGCCTTGTCGTCGGCCTTGCCGTACTGGCCGACGATGGCGACGTAAAGCCCGCCGTTGCTGTTGGTCATCGCGGCGATGATGGCGAGCGGCGTCAGGCCGATGAACAGCCCGTCGCTGCCGGCGACGATATAGGCGATCAGGCCGACGGCGGCGCCGATCGCCCATTTCAGGATGAGCAGGGAGGCGCCCTTGGCAAAGGCGGTGCCGACGTTGCGGACGTTGATTTGCGATCCCGCGCACAGCAGGAACAAGGCGATCAAGGCGCTGGCGCTTTTGACGAACAGGGCCTCGGTAAAGTTGCCTATACGCAGGAGGTCCGGAGCAAGGGTGTTGATGGTCGCCGCCAGCAGCAACGGCACAACCATCATGCCGCCGGGGATGCGATCGAGGGTTGCCTTGATCTTCATGGTGTTCTCCCTGTCGGGGTGCCGGTGGGGCGCGTAATCGCCGTCCGGGGCCCAAGTTCTCTTGAGGCTTCGCTCGACTCTCCGGGATGGGGCGGGAGGGGGGCAATAGCTAAATTGTTACAAAAATAGCGTCTCGTATTGAGACTAACGGCGGCGGCGCAATTTTCGCCACAGCGTGCTGCGTCCGATACCCAGGCGTGCCGCGGCGGCGCTCTTGTTTCCGTTTTCCTCTGCCAGGACCGCGGCGATGATTCGGGCCTCGATGTCATCCAGGCTGCCGGAAAAATCGAAGTCCGGGACAGATATGTTCCATTTTGGAACTCGAGAGGAAGGCGGCGCCTCGGAGATCAGGGTCGCGCCATCCGGCGCGTCGTGCACCAGGCGGTCGATAAAATGCGATAACTCCTCATAGTTGTTCGGCCAGGGACGGGCGCGCAGGGCTTCCATGGCGGCCGGGGAGAAGCCGCGCAGGTGCCGCCCGTGGGCGGCGTTGGCTTCCATAAGGTTATAGACGGCCGTCGCCTCGAACAACGTCGGGTCGTCGGCGACATTGGGGAGAACGATCTGCCGCTCCTCCGCCAGAGCGGCGATGCCGGGCAGCAGTTCGCCGCGCTCCGCCAGTTCGCCCGCGGGCGTGTCGAACAGCAGCACGATGCCGTGGCCGTAGTTGGCGAGTTCGCGCAGGAGCTGTTCCTGGTCCACCCGCTTGAGTCGCTCCACCCCGGAGAGCGTCGCCAGCATGCCGGTGGCGGCGGCGAGCAGGTCGAGGGTCTGGCGCAGCGCGGCGCGCGTCGGCTGGCACACCTCGGCGCACAGCAGCAGCGGCGCTCCGGCACCGTAGAGGGCGGTCTGGATGGCGCGCAGCATGCGGGTGCGGCCGGTGCCCGGCCCGCCGGAAAGCGCGACCGGGCCGAAGCTCTGCAGCAGGGCGTGGGCGCGCTCCGCCGCGCGGCTGAGGTGGTGGCGGTCGGCGACGAGTTGGGAGAGGCTCGCCGGGGCGGCCTGCACCAGACGCAGGCGCAGCGGCCGGTCGCCGATCACGTCGGCGGCGTGGAAGAGCAGGAAGCGGCGTCCGGAGACCAGGGGGGCCAGGGCCGCGAGGCGTTCCGGGGAACTGGAGAGCACGCCCGTGCGCAGCAGGTAGGGGCCCTCCGGCATGGCGCGGTGTGCCGCGAAGAAATCGCTCAGGTGGTCGCGCCACTCCACGCGTGCGGGGTCGAGCGGAGCCGAGTCCGCGAACGGCAATTGCGCGCCGTCGGCATCGCACAGCGCCACCTCGCGACCGAGGGCGGCGAGACCGCGTTCCAGAACGCCCTGGCGGTTGCGTATCTGCTGCATGCCGCGCAGCAGGTTGGCCGCCATGTCGAAGGCGAGGCTCACCGATTCCGGCCCGGAGGTGACCAGCAGGCCCTTCATTCCCGCCTCCTCGGCGAGGCGTACCGTCACCGTGTCGCCGATGATCATGCGGCCCTGGTGGCGGGCCTGACGGATCGCCGCCGGGACTTCCTCGGTGCTGTGGATCACGGTGTAGGGGATGTCTACGTCGAGGTAGGAGGAGAAGGTCGCCACCCCGGCGCAGACGTTGGGAAAGCCGATCAGTCCGACGCGCCCGGGATAGTCCTTGATGAAGCTGGTGAGGCGGAACAGGTCGTAGCCGGATACCGGGATCTCCACCACCGGCAGGGTGCCCTTGCGCTCCAGCAGGGAGGCGGTGCCGCCGCGGCTGACGATCAGGTCGAAGCCCTTGCCGCGTGCCCAGTCGAGCAGCGGCAGCGCCTGTTCCAGGTCGGCGGTGCGCACCGTCACGTCGAGGTCCTGGCGCCGCCGCGCCAGCCGCCCGCCGAGCGCGGCGAGACCCTTGTAGGGGGCGATGAACAGAACCTTGCCGAGCATGGAGGCCTCCCTTCCGTTTCATTCTAGAACGCCGGGAAGGGGCTCGCCGCAAGAAAAAACCGGTTGTGCCGCATGCGGACGGTGCGCGATTCGGCGCTTCCCAGACGCGGCGATTTCCCGTACGTGTTGGGGCGTGCGTTTCCTCCTCAGAGTGCGTTTCCGATGTGGCGTACGTTCAAGAACGACTGGGCCCTCTTCGCCGGCATTCTGATGCTGGTGGCGGCGGGCAGCCTGCTCACCACCCTTCTCTCCGTGCGCGGCGCGGCGATCGCCTTCACCAGCACCGAGATCGGCCTGATCCAGGCGGCCTATCCGCTCGGCGCGCTCGCCGGGTCGTCGTACGCCCCCAAACTGGTGGAGCGGGTCGGCCACATCCGCTCCTTCGGCGCGCTCGCCTCGCTCTGCTCCACCGCCGCGGTGGTGCATCTGCTCAGCAACGACCCGTGGGTCTGGGGAGGCATGCGCTTCCTCGCCGGGCTGTGCTTCCCCGGCCTCTTCGTCGTCGCCGAAAGCTGGCTCAACGCCAAGGCGGAAAACCGCTCCCGCGCCGCGCTGCTCTCCATCTACTTCGCAACCCAGACGGTCGGCACGGTGATCGGCCAGGGCCTCGCCGGGTTGCACGACAGCACCGGCACCAAGCTCTTCGGCCTCACCTCCATCCTCATCTCGCTGTGCCTGATTCCGCTTCTGGTGTCGCGCAGTCCGGCGCCGGAGTTCACCGCCTCGGAGCGGATGACGCTGCGCAAGTTCCTCAAGATTTCCCCCATGGCGATTCTCGGCGCGCTGCTCTCCGGCGCGTCGCAGACCGCGTTCTACGTGGCGCTGCCGCTCTACGGCCTGCGCCTCGGCATGGACGCGGCGGAGACCACGACGCTTCTGATGGCGGGCGCGGCGGCGGGCGCGGCGGCGCAGTTTCCGGTGGGCTGGGCCTCCGACCACACCGACCGCCGCATCGTCGTCATGGCGGCCTCGGCGCTCGCCGTGGCGGTCTGCCTCGGCGGGCTGTTCGGCGGGCCGCGCGGCGTGGTCTATGCGGAGATCGCCCTGATCGCCGCGGTCACCCTGCCGATGTATTCGATCTGCGTCGCCCACGCCAACGACCAGATGACCGCGGCGCAGCGGGTGCCGGGCAGCGGAACGTTGGTGTTCTGCTACTACCTCGGCGGCCTGTTCGGCGCGTTCGCCGGGCCGGCGGCGATCGGCCAGTTGGGCGCGCGGGGATTCCTGATGCTGCTCGCCCTGTTCGCCGCGGTGCTGGCCGGGGTGGCGGCGGTGCGCCAGCGCCAGACCCCGCCGCCCGCCGACACCGGCAAGGCGCACCCGGTGGCGGCGCACACCCAGGCCGTCGGCGTGACCGGCCTCGACGTGCCCGGCGAAGCGGAGACCTCGGCCTGAGGCGCGCGACTCGGGTTCCCCCGGCGGCGGAATGGGCGTAGCATCCGAGTCTGCCCGCACCGGATGCAAGGGGGAACGCCATGCGATCGGAAGACCTGCGCTGCCTGAAGGCGATCGAACGCCAGAGCCTGTGGCTCGCCTGCTGGATGATCCACGCCGCCAATCACCTGCGCGAGAAGGGCGACGTCAAGGTCGGCGGACACCAGGCCTCCTGCGCCTCGATGGTGTCGATCATGACCGCGCTCTACTTCCACGCGCTGCGCCCGGAAGACCGCGTGGCGGTGAAGCCCCACGCCGCGCCGGTGTTCCACGCCATGCAGTACCTGATGGGCAACCAGAACCGCGAAAAGCTGGAAAACTATCGCGGCTTCGGCGGCGCGCAGTCCTATCCCAGCCGCACCAAGGACATCGACGACGTGGACTTCTCCACCGGCTCGGTCGGCCTCGGCGTGGCGGTCACGCCGTTCGCCGCGATGATCCAGGACTACCTGATGGCCAAGCCGTGGGGCAACCTTGCCGCGCCGGGGCGCATGGTGGCGCTGGCGGGCGATGCGGAGCTGGACGAGGGCAGCATCTACGAATGCCTGCAGGAAGGCTGGAAGCACGACCTGCGCAACACCTGGTGGATCATCGACTACAACCGCCAGAGCCTCGACGGCGTGGTGCGCGAGGGCCTGTGGCACCGCATCGAGACGGTGTTCCGCGGCTTCGGCTGGGACGTGGTGACGCTGAAGTACGGCGCGCTGCAACAGGCCGCCTTCGCCGAGCCGGGCGGCGAGAAGCTGCGGGCGTGGATCGATTCCTGCCCCAACACGCTCTATTCGGCGCTCACCTTCCAGGGCGGCGCGGCCTGGCGCAAGCGCCTCTCCGCCGATCTCGGCGATGACGCCGGGGCCGCCGCGCTGCTGGAGCGCCGCTCCGACGCCGAACTCGCGGAACTGATGGCCAACCTCGGCGGCCACTGCCTGGAAACCCTGGTCGAGGCCTTCGACGCCGCCACCGGCGAGACCCCCACGGTGTTCCTCGCCTACACGGTGAAGGGCTGGGGCACGCCTCTGGCCGGGCACAAGGACAACCACGCCAGCCTGATGACGCCGGACCAGATGGCCGCTTTGCAGGCCGAACTCGGCGTCGCGCCGGGCGGGGAGTGGGAGCCGCACGCGGCGATGGGCGGCGTGCCGGGGCTGCGCGACTTCCTCGCCGCCGCGCCCTTCTTCGCGCGGGGCACGCGGCGGCTGCGCGCCGCCAAGGTGGAGGCCCCCGGCCCGGTGTTCCTCGACGACCGGGCGCTCTCGACGCAGGCGGGCTTCGGCAAGGTGCTCGATGCGCTCGCCGCCGCCCGCGCGCCGATCGCGGAACGCATCGTCACCACCTCGCCGGACGTCACGGTGTCCACCAACCTCGGCCCCTGGGTCAACCGGCGCGGCCTGTTCGCGCGGCTGCCGGTGGCCGACACCTTCCACGACGAGCGCGTGCCCTCGATGCAGAAGTGGGCGTTCTCCCCCGCCGGGCAGCACATCGAACTCGGGATTTCCGAGAACAACCTCTTCCTCCTCCTCGGCGCGGCGGGGCTGGCGCACTCGCTGTTCGGCACGCGGCTGTTGCCGGTGGGCACGGTCTACGACCCGTTCATCGCCCGCGGGCTCGATGCGCTCACCTACGCCTGCTATCAGGATGCGCGCTTCCTCCTCGTCGGCACGCCCTCGGGGGTCACCCTGGCGCCGGAAGGGGGCGCGCACCAGTCGATCGCCGAACCGCTGATCGGCATCAGCCAGGACGGCCTGGCGAGCTTCGAGCCCGCCTTCCTCGACGAGCTTTCGGTGATCATGGATTGGGCCTTCGACTACCTGCAACGCGACGGCGATGGCGACTCGGACGGCCGCACCTGGCTGCGCGACGAAACCGGCGGCTCGGTCTACCTGCGCCTTTCCACCCGGCCGCTGGAGCAGCCGACGCGGCGCACCGACGCGGCGTTTTGCCAGGGCGTGATCGACGGGGCCTACTGGCTGCGCGAGCCGGGGCCGAACCCCGAGGTGGTGCTGGTCTACCAGGGCTGCATCGCCCCCGAGGTGATCGCCGCGGCGGGCAAGCTGGCCGAGGCGCGGCGCGATATCGGCGTGCTCGCGGTCACCTCCGCCGACCGCCTCAACGCGGGCTGGCTCGCGGCGCAGCGGGCGCGGCGGCACGGCAACCGCGCGGCGCACGGCCATGTGGAAAGCCTGCTCGGCCGCCTGCCGCCGCACTGCACCCTGGTCACCGCCATCGACGGCCACCCGGCGACGCTCGCCTGGCTCGGCGCGGTGGCGGGGCACAAGACGGTGCCGCTGGGGGTGGAACACTTCGGCCAGACCGGGCGCATCGGCGACCTCTACCGCTACAACGGCCTCGACGCCAACAGCATCGTGCGCACCGTCTGCGGCCTCACCGACGGCTGCAAGGTCAACGACCTGCTGCTCGCGCCGCAGGGCATCGTCTGAGAAGGGAGTAGCGTATGGACGTGATCGACCGCGACGCCATGGGGCGGCTCGCCAAGGCGCTCGGCTTCATCTGCGGCGCCGACCACCCCACCACCGCAGCCCTGAAACGCGCGGCGGACAGCGGCAGCGAAGCCGATATCAAAAAGGCGCGCGCCCTCTTCATGAAGCTCAAACCCGGCCAACGCCAGGCCGCGTTCTCGATGATCCGGGACTGAACACCAAAACCTTGCGGGGGGACTCGGTCCCCCCGCGCCCCCCATGACTTTTGATTTTTGCGCACAGCGCCATAGAACCATCACGCGGCGTGACGGCTGCCTGCCGCTCCGCGGCGAAAAACCGGTTATGGGGTCTGGGGTCCCTGGCCGGGTTTTTCCCCTCTACCCGAGCCGTGCGTCGAGGTCGAGCAGCGCGGCGGCGAGCACCTGCGCGCCTGCGGCGATATCCGCCGCTTCCGCCCATTCCTCGGGACAGTGGCTGCGTCCGCCGCGGCAGGGGACGAAGACCATGCCGACGGGCGCGATCTCGGCGATCTGCATGGCGTCGTGGCCTGCGCCGCTCGGCAGTTCCAGCGCCGCGTGTCCCTGCGCCCGCGCCGCCGTGGCGAGGGCTTCGCGGATTTCGGGCGCGCAGGGGGCGGGGCGCGCCCGCGTGATCAGTTCGCAGGCGAAGGCGAGGTCCATCTCCGCCAGGCCGGGGGCGGTGGCCTCGCGCAACAGGCGGGGGAACCTGGCGAGCACGTCGTCGGAGGTGCTGCGCAGGTCGAGGATCATCTCGGCGCGGCCGGGGATGGCGTTGGCGGCGTTGGGGGAGACCGCAATCCGGCCCACCGTCGCCACCACGTAGCCGGGGTTGCCGGTCATTTCGCGGGCGAGGCGGTGCGCCGCGTCGATCACCCTGGCCGCGCCGACCAGGGCGTCGTGGCGGGCGTGCATCGGGGTCGATCCGGCGTGGTCGGTGCGGCCGGTCACGGTGAGGCGCAGGCGGTGGATGCCGACGATGGCGGAGACGATGCCCACCGCCTCGCCGCGGCTTTCCAGCACGGTGTTCTGTTCGATGTGGAGTTCGAGGAAGGCGGCGATCTCGCCCGGCCGCCGCAGCGGCTCGGCGAGCGCGCCGGGGATGCCGCCGACGCGTTCGATCGCGGCGATCAGGGGTTCGTCCTCGGCGTTGCGGGCGGCGAGCATCGCCGGGGTGAGGGTTCCCGCCATCGCCCGGCTGCCGATGCAGGAAGCGCCGTAGTCGCTGGGTTCCTCGGAGAGGAAGTCGATCACCTCCAGCGGATGGCGCAGCGCGATGCCCGCCTCGGCGAAGCTCTGGGCGATCTCCAGCGCCGCCGCCACCCCGGCGATGCCGTCGAAGCGCCCGCCCGCGGGCACGGTGTCGCAGTGCGAGCCGACGGCGAGGGGGGCGAGGCCGGGCACGCTGCCTTCGCGGCGGCCGATCAGGTTGGCCGCGGCGTCGGTTGCGGCCGCCAGACCGGCGGCGGCGAAGTTCTCGGCGAGCCAGGCGCGCGCCGCGGCGAATTCCGGGGTGAAGGCGCGCCGCGTCCACGGCAGGTCGGGCCGGGTGAAGCGGGCGAGCGCCTCGATGCGTGCCCACAGGCGGTCCGGATTGAGGGTATGCATCATCTGACGCCTCGATGCGGTAGGGGTCCGGGCATCCTGGGGGAGCGCCGTGCCGCTGGCAAGAGCGGGGAGATGTTTGCCCTTTTTCGGGGCGCATAAAGGCTATAGAAATAAGTGCATAAAGAATATGCACCCCCGTCTCCCGCCCCCGAGGAAGATCCGATGCCCCTGGTTCCCGTTTCCGGCCTGCGCCATCAGCACAATCCCAAGGCCGCGACCGGCGTTCCGGTGACGGCGCGCGTCCGCGCGGTGATGCCGTCTTCGGGACTCGCCGCGGCGAAGGCGGAGATCGGCTCCTGGCCGGGCTATGCGCCGACTCCGCTGCGCGACCTCGCGGGCATCGCCCGCGCCGCCGGTCTGGGGGCTCTCCTCTACAAGGATGAGGGCGCGCGTTTCGGCCTCGGCAGTTTCAAGGCCCTGGGCGGGGCCTATGCGGTCAACCGCCTGCTCAAGGCGGAACTGGCGAAACGGGGCATCGCCGCCGCCACCGCCGACCTGCTTTCCGGCAAGTATGCCGAGGCGGCGCGCGCCGTCACCGTGACTACGGCGACCGACGGCAACCACGGGCGTTCCGTCGCCTGGGGGGCGCACATCTTCGGCTGCGCCTGCGTCGTCTACATCCACGGCACGGTGAGTCCGGGGCGCGAGCGCGCCATCGCCGCCTACGGCGCGCAGGTGGTGCGGGTTGACGGCAACTACGATGCGGCGGTGCGCCGCGCCGCCGCGGATGCGGAGGCCTATGGGCGCTTCGTGGTGTCCGATACCTCGTATCCCGGCTACATGGAGGTGCCGCGCGACGTGATGCAGGGCTACACGGTGATGGCCGACGAGGCGTTCTCCGCGCTCGCCGCGCCGCCCACCCACATCTTCGTGCAAGGGGGCGTGGGGGCGATGGCCGCGGCGGTCGCGGCGCAGGCGTGGGAAGCCTATGGCGCGGCGCGGCCGCGCATCGCGGTGGTGGAGCCGGAAAACGCCGCCTGCCTGCTGGAGAGCGCCGCCGCCGGGCGTCCGGTGGCGGTGGGGGGAGACCTGGAAACCGTGATGGCGGGGCTCGCCTGCGGCGAGGTCTCGCTGCTCGCCTGGGAGGTGCTGGAGGATGGCGGCGACGACTATCTGGTGGTCTCCGACGCCGCGGCGGTGGCGGCGATGAAGCTGCTCGCCGACGGGGCCTGCGGCGACGCGCCGTTCGTCGCGGGCGAATCCGCGGTGGCGGGCCTCGCCGGGTGCCTCGCCGCCGCCGCCGTGCCCGCGGTGGCCGCCGCCCTCGGCCTGGGGGAGGGGTCCCGCGTGCTGGTGTTCGGCAGCGAGGGCGCCACCGACCCCGAAACCTACGCCCGCCTGGTCGGCCGAACGCCGCAAGAGGTGACCGCCGCCTGTTCCGCATAGCTGCCTCACAAGGAAAACCCCCGATCATGGTCGAAACCCTCACCGTCTCCGCCGCCGCCGCCACCGCCGCCGCGGTGGATATCCTCACCGCCCGCGACGTGCCGCCCGCCGATGCCGAAATCGTCGCGCGCAACCTGGTGGCCGCCGACATCCGCGGCATCGACACCCACGGCCTGTTCTGCCTGCCGGAATACGCGGGCAGCGTCGCCGACCGCCGCATCGACCCGATGCCCGAGATCATCGTCACCCGCCGCCTGCCCTGGGCGATCGCGGTGGACGGCGGCAACGGCCTCGGCCCCCTGGTGGCGGAAAAGGCGATGGACGCGGTGCTGGAAACCGTGGAAACCCAAGGCATCGCCATGGCGGCGGTGAAGGGCTCCAACCACTACGGCGCGGCCGGGGTCTACATCGAGCGCGCGGTGGAGAAGGGCTGCATCGCGCTCGCCTCCGCCAACGCCATCGCGATGACCGCGCCCTTCGGCGCGAAGGCGCGCTTTCTCGGCACCAACCCGCTCGCCGCGGTGGTGCCCGCGGGCAAATATCCGCCCTTCGCCCTCGACATGGCGACCTCCGACGGGGCGCTGCGCAAGGTGCGCAAGGCGCTGGCCGAGGGACGGGAGATTCCGCGGGGCTGGGCCACCGATGCGGACGGCGCGCCGACCACCGACCCCGCCGCGGCGATCGCCGGGATGCTGCTGCCCTTCGGCGGGGCGAAGGGCTCGGGGCTGGCCTTCCTCCTCGACATCCTCACCGGCTGCCTCTCCGGCGGACTGTTCTCCATCGACGTGCGCAACAATTTCACCAACCACGACCGCGCCTCCGGCAACGGCCACTTCTTCCTGGCGTTCCGCATCGACGCCTTCCTCGACCCGGCGGACTTCGCGCGCCGCATGGAAGAGGAGATCGACCGCCTGCACGCCCTGCCGCCCGCCGCGGGGTTCGATGCGGTGCGTTATCCCGGCGAGCGCATGGCGCGCACCGCGGCGGGACGGGCGGCGGGCGGCATTCCCTATGCCAGGCCGCTGGTGGACGAACTGGTGGCGCTCGGCGGCGGCGCGATGCTCGATTGAATACGATTCGTGCATACCGAGGCATGCCGACATGCCGTTCCGAAAGCTTTTTCCGTAGATTTTTTACGGTTTTGTCTTTTTGCGTTGACAGTCCTCGAACCCGCCTCATAGGGTGGGTGTGTACGCAGGTTCGGCCCTAGCGGTTCTGGGTCGGCCCCCCGTCGTGAAAAGGCGTGGAGGAACCGCGAGTGAGAGTCCGCTTCGAGGTTCCGGCATGTGGCCGGACAGTTGAACCCGAGCGTTCAAGCGGACATAAGCACCAAGTGAACGTGTGATTTCGTGTCGGTGGAATCCTGAGCTTCGGCCTATGCGCCGTCGCCGGATGCGTGCATCCGTGCGTTTGGCCAGGCCCGGAGTCCGTGCGCCCCGCTGTGGGGCGCCCGCGTCCGAAGGGGCACGGCTATGGATTTCTCGCCGGACTTGTTTTCGCGGCCGACCGCGATAAGCGAGGGAACGGAATCGACCATCCGGGAGATCGGCTCCGCCGTTCTCACCGGCCTGTTGCTCGAGGTTTCGGCCTGGCCGAAACCGGGTTTGGTCGCGCCGCGCGCCATGGGTGCGCACCGCGACATGGATCTCCAGACCTTCATCCTCTCCTCGGCGGCGATCGCGCCCGCGCTCTATGACTGCGCGCGGGCCGGGTTTGCGCACGCCGAGGCTCCCGAAACGCTGTTGCCGGCGATCCGCGCCATCGGGCGCGACTTCGACCGCCGCCTGCTGTTCGCCACCCATGGCGTCAACACCCAGCGCGGCGCTCTCTTCTGCGCGGGCCTTCTGGCGGCTGCGGCAGGCGCCGCGGCGCAGGAGGAAGGGGGGCTCACCGCCGATGCGGTGTTCGCGATGACGGCGCGCATCACCCACGGCCTCACCGACCGCGAACTGGTGAGCAGGGATCCGGCGTGCGCCAAAAGCAACGGCGAAATTCTCTATCGGGATTATGGAGTTCTCGGCATCCGCGGCGAGGTGGAGGCGGGTTTCCCGTCGGTCGCCTTCCACGGGCTGCCCACATTGCGCACCGCCCTGGCCGAGGGTCACGGCCTGAACGACGCCCTGGTGCACACCCTGATGGTTCTCATCGCGGAGACGGAGGACACCACCATCCTCTGGCGAGGCGGGCCGGACGGGCTGGCATTTCTACAGGGCGAGGCGGTGCGCATCCTCAATCTGGGCGGCGCGCTCGGCGAGGCGGGGCGCGCCGAAATCGAGGGGTTGAACGCCGTCTGCGTCGAAAGGCGGCTCAGCCCGGGGGGCGCTGCCGATCTGCTGGCGGTCACCGCCGCCGCGTACCTCTTGGAAAACCGGCGCTTCCCGGAAAGCGCGATGATCAAGTCACACCTCCCGGAGGGTCCGTTCTGCCCGCCGGGGCCAGGGCCGCACGGAGGATGAAGTGAACATAATCGTCTATTCCATCATGTGTTACGGCATCACAGCCGCGATTGCGTTTGCCGTGATCGGGGTCGTCGTCGTGCTGGCGCGTTCGTTCTCGCGCCGCGGCGACGCCGAAACCCAATAAAGCCGAGGGAAGATCATGCTCGAACAACTCACCTACATGTTCCCCGGCATCGGAACGATGTTCGTCCAGGACCCGGTCATCGCGCTGTCGCGCGTGGGGATGATCGCGCTCGGCTTCGTGCTCGCGCTGATGGGCTTCAAACGCAAACTCGAGCCCCTCATCATGGTGCCCATGGGCCTCGGCATGATGTGCGTCAACGGCGGCGTGATGTTCCTCGAGGCGCACAAGATCGGCACGCTGTTCCTCGACCCGCTGATCGAGGACCCCGCCGCGCTGGTCAACATCATGCAGATCGATTTCCTGCAGCCGGTCTACAACTTCACCTTCACCAACTCGTTCGTCGCCTGCATGCTGTTCTTCGGCATCGGCGCGATGTCCGACATCTCCTTCATCCTGGCGCGTCCGTGGGCGAGCATCATCGTCGCGCTGTTCGCCGAGCTGGGCACCTTCGTCACCCTGGTGATCGGCTACTACTGCGGGTTGACCCCCGGTCAGGCCGCCGCGGTGGCCTCGATCGGCGGCGCCGACGGGCCGATGGTGCTGTTCGCCTCGCTGGTGATGGCGAGGGAGCTGTTCGTTCCGATCTCGATCATCGCGTACCTTTATCTGTCGCTCACCTATGCCGGGTACCCCTACCTGATCAGGTGGCTCGTGCCGGAGAAGTACCGCGGCCTCGAGACCGAGTTCGACTTCCCCGACGTCTCTCAGGAAGCGAAGTTCATCTTCACCATCGTCATCGCCGGTCTGCTCTGCCTGCTCTTGCCGGTGGCCGCGCCCCTGATCCTGTCGTTCTTCCTCGGCGTGGCGATCAAGGAAGCCGAGATCGAGCCCTACCAGGAGCTCCTGGAAAAGACCGTGACCTACAGCTCCACCCTGTTCCTCGGGCTGGTGCTCGGCGTGCTGTGCGAGGCGGGCACGCTCTTGGACCCGCGCGTCGCCATCCTGCTGGTGCTCGGCATCACCGCGCTTGCGGTCTCGGGCCTGGGCGGCCTCTTGGGCGGCTGGACGATCTGGTTCTTCACCAAGGGCAAGTACAACCCGACGATCGGCATCGCCGGCGTCTCGTGCATGCCGTCCACCGCGAAGATCGCCCAGAAGGAGGCCTACGCGGTCAATCCCTACGCCATCATCATGCCGCTCGCCATGGGCGCGTCGGTATGCGGCGTGATCGTTTCGGCCATTGCGGTGGGCGTCTTCGCCTCGACCATCGGCCTGGTCCACTGAATTCTCTTCGCCCGCCGCGGAAGCGCGCGGCGGGCGTCGATCCAAGGCGGAACCTGCGGCTGCCGCCGGTTCCAGTTCCGGAGAAATGCGGCCGTGCGGGATGTGCGGGTCGCGTTTGAACCCAACCACATGAGGTCCGCTTCATGACAAAGCAAAGGAAATGGGACAACCTGGCCACGGATACCGCGGAGCGGATGGCTGCGGCCGACCGTTTCATCGGGAAGGGCAAGGAAGTCCAATCCGGCGATGTCGTCGCTCTTCTGGAGGCGGTGATCCGTCCCGGAGACCGCGTCAACATCGAGGGCAACAACCAGAAACAGGCCGACTTTCTGGCCGACTGCCTCAACCAGGTGGACAAGGGCAAGGTGCACGACCTGCACATGGTGCAGTCCTGCGTGCCGCTCGCTTCGCACCTCGACCTGTTCGAGAGCGGCATCGCCAAGAAGCTCGACTTCGCGTTCGGCGGTCCGCAGGCGGGCCGCGTCGCCAAGTTCATCCGCGAAGGCAAGATCGAACTCGGCGCGATCCACACCTACCTCGAACTGTTCGGCCGCTACTTCCTCGACCTGACGCCGAAGGTGTCCTTGATCTGCGCCTACGAGGCCGACCGCGAGGGCAACCTCTACACCGGCTTCAACACCGAGGACACCCCGGTGATCGTCGAGGCGACGAAGTTCCGCCAGGGCATCGTCATCGCCCAGGTCAACAAGATCGTCGATAAGATTCCGCGCATCGACATTCCGGCGGGCTGGATCGACGCGGTGGTGCAGTCGCCGAAGCCCTTCTTCATCGAGCCGCTGTTCACCCGCGACCCGGCGCTGATCACCGATCCCCAGATCCTGCTGGCGATGCTGGCGCTCAAGGGCGTCTATGCGGAATACAACGTCGCGAGCATGAACCACGGCATCGGCTTCCTCACCTCGGCGATCGAACTGATGCTGCCGACCTATGGCGCGGAACTGGGGCTGAAGGGCAAGTGCTGCACGCACATGATCCTCAACCCGCACCCGACGATGATCCCGGCGATCGAGGAAGGCTGGGTGGACACCATCCACTGCTTCGGCGGCGAACTCGGCATGGAGAAGTACGTGGCGGCGAGGCCGGACGTGTTCTTCATCGGCCCCGACGGCACGCTGCGTTCCAACCGCGCCTTCGCGCAGACCGCGGGCCACTATGCGGTGGACATGTTCATCGGCGGCACCCTTCAGATCGACCCCTACGGCAACTCCTCCACCGCGACCGCCAACCGCGTCGCGGGCTTCGGCGGCGCGCCGAACATGGGCTGCGATCCCAAGGGGCGGCGTCACTCCACCGAGGCGTGGCTGAAGTGCGGGCAGGAACTGCCCTGCATGAAGGACCAGATCGGCGCCATGCCGCGCGGCAAGCGTCTGGTGGTGCAGGGGATCGAAACCTTCGGCGAGGGGCGCGCTCCGGCCTTCGTCGAGGAGCTCGACGCCTGGAAGCTCGCCAAGAACGCCAACCTCGAACTGCCGCCGGTGATGATCTACGGCGACGACGTCACCCACATCATCACCGAGGAAGGCATCGCCTACCTCTGCCGGTGCGGCGACATGGAGACCCGCTCGGCGGCGATCCGTGCGGTGGCCGGCTACACCGACATCGGCCTTAAGGCCAAGCCGGAAGAAACCCGCCGCCTGCGCGATGCGAAGATCGTCCGGACGCCGGAAGACCTGGGGGTCGATCGCAACCGCGCCAGCCGCGACCTCCTGTCGGCGAAGAGCATGCAGGAACTCGTCACCTGGTCGGGCGGACTCTACGAGCCGCCGGCGCGGTTCCGGAACTGGTAAGCGAGGAGGAACGGCAATGGCTCTCAATACCATCGAATTCGAATGCAAGAGCGCCGCTCCGGCGGCTCTGGTCGGCAAGCCGCTGCACTTCGGCGTGGTCGGCTCCGGCGATCTGGAAGTGCTGATGGAGCCCAAGGCGCTGAAAGGCGCGGTCGCGGTCAAGGTGGTGACCCCGGTCTCGGGCTTCGACGAGTTGTGGCGGCGGGTGCTCGCCACCTTCGTCGAGAACAGCAAGCTCGGCGACGTCAGCATCGAGATCAACGACAACAACGCGACACCGGCGGTGGTGATGCTGCGTCTGCGGCAGGCCCTGTCCGAAGCGGCCGCCTGAGCGAAAGGAACCTAAGGCATGTCGAATTGGAGCGCTCTCCAAAATCGGAGCTTTCTGGAATCCAACGCGCGCGCCCGCGCGGTTGGCCTGGTCGATGAAGGCAGTTTCACCGAGTTCGTCGGTCCGTTCGACCGCCGCACCAGCCCGCACCTCGAGGTGCTGGGCGAGGCGGTGGAGTTCGACGACGGCATCGTCACCGGCATCGGCAAGATCGGCAAGACCCCGGTGTTCATGATCTCGCAGGAAGGCCGCTTCATCGGCGGCGCGGTGGGCGAGGTCGGCGGCGCCAAGATGGTCGGCGCGTTGAAGGCGGCCCGCGCCTTCGCCGAGAAGATCGCCAAGGACTTCCCCAAGGCCAAGGAGGAGGAGAAGCCGATCGTGGTGATCTCCTTCGAGACCGGCGGGGTGCGCCTGCACGAGGCGAACGCGGGCCTTCTCGCCCATGCGGAGGTGATGGACCAGTTCCAGCGCTGCCGCGGCATCGTGCCGGTGGTTTCGGTGATCGGCTCGAAGGTCGGCTGCTTCGGCGGCATGGGCTTCGTCGCCGCCGCCGCCGACGTGGTGGTGATGAGCGAGTTCGGCCGCCTCGGCCTCACCGGGCCGGAGGTGATCGAGCAGGAAATGGGCAAGGAGGAGTTCGACTCCGCCGATCGCGGGCTGGTGTTCCGCACCACCGGCGGCCGCCACAAGTACATCATGGGCGACTGCAACTTCCTGGTGGACGACACCATCGCGGCCTTCCGCAAGCAGTTGGCCGAACTCGGCAAGACGCCGCGCGCCAAGTTCGCGGAGTTCCGCCGCATCGGCTCGCCGGAGCTGGTGGAAAAGCAGCTCAAGCGCGTCGCGCTCGCCGCGGAGATGCAGCCCAAGGACGCCCGCGACGTGTGGGCGAAGGCGGGCAACGCCGACCCTGCGGCTCTCGGCAACGCGCCCCTGGACGATTTCCGCAAGGCGGTGAAGCGTCTGACGGTCTAGCCCCGGCACAAGGAAACAGGAGAGTCTGATGGAAACCATGGAAGACATGGAAACGTTGTTGGGTCAGGGGCGGCAGGCGATCGGTCTGATTTTCGATCCCGACAGCTTCACCGAGAACAAGGTGGGCGCGAAGACCTTCGACGATCCGGACTTCGGGCCGGGCGCGGTGGTCGGCACCGCCGAACTCGACGGCAAGCCGGTGACGGTGATCGCCAACGATGCCGACGCCTTCAACGAGAAGTTCCCGGTGGTCTATGCCGGGGTGATCGGCATGGAGGAAGCCTACAAGATGGCGCAGGCGGTCTACGCCACCGTCGCCGCCGATGCCGCCAAGCCGAAGGCGGAGAAGCAGGCGATCGTCCTCGTCGTCGATACCCCCGGCAACGGCCCGGGCAAGACCGAGGAAATCTTCGGCATGAACAAGGCGACCGGCGCCTATCAGCTGGCGCTGGCCGAGGCCCGCATCGCCGGGCACCCGATCGTCGCCATGGTGATCGGGCGCGCGATCTCGGGCGCGTTCCTTTGCCACGGCCTGCAGGCGGACCAGATCCTCTCGCTGGACGCCAAGTTCGGCACGATGATCCACGTCATGCCGCTCACCTCGATCTCGCGCATCGTCAAGAAGGACATCGAGGTGCTGGAGAAGCTTGCGGAAGGCAACCCGGTGTTCGCCGCCGGTCCGCAGTTCTTCTACCGCCTGGGCGGCGTCGAGGAGATCGTGCCGACGATCGAAGCGATGCGCGCCACGGTGATCGCGCACGTCGCCGAGGTGCGCGGCCGCAAGGCCAATGGCGAGGACGACACGCTGGGGCCGTGGGGCCGCGGCGCGCTGGGTGCGGAACGCGGCGGGCGCACGGTGCGGCCGGAGGTGATTGCGCTGCTTGAGAAAGAGCTCGACGCGGTCGCTTCCAAGTACCTGCCGGGCGCCGCATAAGCAGGAGGAACCCACCCATGTCCGACGATCTGGATCGTTTCGAGGAACTGGCGGAAACCTTGTCCACCGCGCCGTCGCTGGCCGAAATGCCGCGGCGCACGCTGGCCGACAAGGGGATCGCGGGAGCGACGGCGGCGCACGTCATCGAAGAGGTGCACACGCCGTTCAATCTCGCGTATCTCACCTTCACCACCGGTTCCTCGGCGTTCCAGAACATCGTCGGCGTGGCGCACAGCGAACTCGACGGTCGCTGTGAAGTCGCCCGGCGTCTGTTTCTGGCCTTGGGGATGGATGCCGGGCGGCGCATGCTCGTGACCTATGCGCCGCTGGTCAACGTGTTTGCCAGGGCGGCGCTCGAAGCCTGCGGCATCGAGTGGTTCTTCTTGAACCGCTCGAGCCGCGACGCCTTCCTCGCCAGGTTCTGCCGCGAGAAGCCCGACCTGCTGTTGGGCGAATCCTCGTTCATCCGCGCCTCCCTGGAGGCGGCGGGCAGTCTCGGCCTTGCCGCGGAGATGCCGAAGTCCTGCGTCATCCTGACCGCGGGCACGCCGCTGGATCTGGAACTGCTGCCGGTGGCGGAGCGCTTCGGCTATGCGGTGCACGACCTCTACGGCTGCCAGGAATTCGGCTGGCTGACCCTGGATGGCGTGCCGCTGCGCGACGACTTGAATTTCATCCCCTCGCCCGCGGGCAAGGACTACCACGAGCTCGTCGTCGGCGGCCTGCCGATGGCCGACAGCTTCCCGCTGTCGGAGAGCGGGCACGTGTGCAACCCGGCGGGCAAGGTCATCACCTACCGCCGCCGCCGCACCCACCCGGAATACGAAGTGGTGGTGCTGGCCACCGCGCTTTCCGCCGCGGAGAGCGTGGACAAGGCGGCGCGGACGATTCTGCGAATCAAGGGGCGAGTCGTGAAGGTTTCCCCCAGCCTCGCGACCGGCGCCCCGGCCACCGAACTGATGCTGGTGCCGGGTCTCGCGACCGGCGGCCTTGCCATGCCTTCGGACGCTCCGCGCTTCACCGGCCCGGTGGCCACCAAAATGTTCGACGACCTGCTCGCCGCGCAGGTCGAGCTGCAACAGACCGCCAAGACCGATCCGGTCTGGACCAAGCGGAGGTAGGCGCAATGCGGTTCGTCCGGCACCTGTTGGCCGAGTTCACCCCGTCCGCGCAGGCGCGCCTGCCCGAGCGCGCGGTGGCCGGGCTGTTGCCGCCGTTCCGCGCGCCGGAGCTGGAAGACCGGGTGGTCGAGGCGCTGCGCCGCGCCGCCCTGCCGGGGATCGTCTGCCGGCCGACCATGGCGCTTGCCGCGACGCAGGTGCAGCTCGGGCTCTCCTTCCCCTTCCGCGAGGACGGGGTGCGGGTGCGCGCCGCCATCGCCGCGGAGGCGGACGACATCGCCGCGCTCACCGATCCCTACCAGGTGGCGGCGCGGGCGGGGAACTTGAGCGGCGCCATCGGCGGCGCGGCGCGCGCCCTGATCGCCCGCGGCGCGGCCTGCGGCGTCACCGTGGGGTTGATCGGTTCCGCCGCGCTCGAAGCCGCCACCGGCCTTCCCTACACCGGCGGCGTCTCGGATATCGACCTGCTGGTCAAGGGTGGGGACATGGCGCGCTATGGCCGCTTCGCCGCCGACGCGGCGGAGATCGGCCGCGCCTTCGGCTTCGCCGTCGATACCGAGGTGGAGCTTGCCGACGGCAGCGGCATCAAGCTGATGGAATTGCTGTCCGCATCGCGGAGCCTTCTCGCGAAGGACCTCGCCGAGGTGCGGATGGTCGGCCGGGACGAGGTTCTGGCCGCTTTGTGACGGTCTGGTTTTGTGTACGAGGTTTACCCCGGCGCTGTCCAAGGCCTTTATGGCGGCGTCACTTTCGAAAGGAGAAAAGTAATGGATATCAAGGCCAAAATGCCGAGCTCCATCGACTCGATCAAGGTTTCGGTCGGGCAGGAGGTGAAGAAGGGCGAGGTGCTCTGCGTCCTCGAAGCGATGAAGATGAAGAACCCCATGCCCTCGCCGGCGGACGGCACCGTGAAGTCGATCGCGGTGAAGGTCGGCGACCGCCTGAAGCCGGGCGGCCTGATCATGGTTGTCGAATAAGACGTACGGGCCGGGGCGGCGGTTCGCGCCGCCCCGGCAACCCGTGCGATTTTTTACCTATTCAGGGAGTTCGAGAATGGTCATCTACGGACTTTTGATCATGGGCCTGTGCGCGATCGTGGGGAACGTGCTGGGTTATCTTCTCGGTGGAATCCTGGGGATTACCGCCAACGTCGGCGGCGTGGGTTTCGCCATGCTTTTCCTGGTTCTGGTGACCCGTCGCCTGATGGATCAGGGCAAGCTCTCCAAGCCCGCCGAAAGCGGCATCCAGTTTTGGAACGCGATGTACATCCCGGTGGTGGTCGCCATGGCCGCGCAGCAGAACGTCGTTGCGGCGCTCAAGGGCGGCTGGATCGCCTTCATCGGCGGTCTCGGCGCCGTCATCATTTGTTTCGCTCTGATTCGGCCTCTGACGGCCATGGCGGGACCCTCCGAATTGATGGAAGACGACGACGAGGCGTCTGCCTGAAACACGCTTACTAAGGGGTCAAAATCATGGACTTTTTTATTGCTACTGTGATGAAAGTGGCCACGAAGAACGGCCTGATCACGGCATTCGTGATCGTCGGCGTGGTTACCTGGCTTGCCTATTTCGTTTCCAAGCGTCTGACCAAGGGCCGCATCCACGGTTCCGCCATCGCCATCGTCGCGGGCCTGCTGCTCGCCTACATCGGCGGCGAATTCACCCACGGTAAGAAGGGCATCTCCGATGTCGCCTTCTTCTCCGGAATCGGCCTGATGGGCGGCGGCATGCTGCGGGACTTCTGCATCATCGCCACGGCGTTCGGCATCAAGCTGGAAGAATTGAAGAAGGCCGGCCTTGCCGGTACCCTGGCAATTGTGGTGTCCACCTTCCTGTCGTTCCTGATCGGGGCGGTGGTCGCCTGGGGCTTCGGCTACCGCGATGCGGTGTCGCTGACCACCATCGGCGGCGGCGTCGCCACCTTCATCGTCGGCCCGGTGACCGGAGCGGCGCTCGGCGCGACCTCCGAGGTGATCGCACTGTCCATCGCCGCGGGCGTGGTGAAGTCGATCTCGGTGATGATCCTCACCCCGATCCTGGCCAAGCCCTTCGGCCTCACCACTCCGGCTGCTGCCACGGTCTACGGCGGCCTGATGGGAACCACCAGCGGCACCGCCGCCGGTCTGGCCGCCACCAACCCGAAACTGGTGCCCTACGGCGCGATGACCGCCACCTTCTACACCGGTTTCGGCTGCCTGGTCGGCCCGTCGATCTGCTTCTTCATCATCAAAGCGATCGTCGGCTGACGTTATTGATCTGATGCGCTTGCGCGGGCGGGGTTTCTTTCCAGCCGTCCGCGCAGGCGCGACCGGCCGCGCCGGAGACGAAGGTCACGAGACAATCTCCAGCCCCGTCTCGTCAAGCCTCCTCCCCCACTCCGGCGTGGCCGGTTCATCCCACCCCCCAGGGGTGAACCGGAAAAGGAGGGTCTAAGCGCCGTCCGCCACTACTCGCCGCCCATGCCGGGTCTGGTGTTTCCAGGCCCGCTTCGCCGCATCCGGAAGAGGAGCGGCGTTTCCATTCGCGCAACCTGTCGGGCAGGACGAAAAAAAGCTCAATGCCTTTGCCGTAATCGGGCAATAATCAAAAAACCGTGCCGTTCATCCAAGCCGGACAACGGAAGGCATGAAGCATCGGAGGAATGACATGAACAAGCTTGGCAATCGAATCGGCAAGGTGGCGATGATGGTCGCCATGTCGAGCGATGAGGACGAGGCGGGCTTCCGCGAGAAGCTCGCGACCGGGCCGATCAAGATCGCGGTGACCTATGTCTCCGGCCCTCTCGGTTTCGTGCGCAAGAATTTCGTCAAGACCCTGGTCGGCTCCGCCCTGCACGGCGAGGTGATCTCCAAGACCGGCGGCCAGATTCATGCCGTGGTGCACGCCGGTCTCGAGGCGTTTCACGGCGTCACCCCCCTGATCTCGGGGGAGTGTTCGCTCAAGCTCAAGGTGGCGATCGTCCAGGACGGCTCGTGGCTGGCGGTGGCGGCCTACGGCGAATCCGCCTTCCACCCGGAGACCAATCACGAGCGTTTCGGATTCGGCATGATGCACGTTTAAGCGCCGCGGTCAGGCCGCGCCGCCGCCCTTCGTCACATCCGCAATCAAGCCCTCGATCATCGCAGTGAGATGATCGAGGAACGCCTGCGCCGCGGGCGGCAGGGTGCGTTCCGCCATGGTTTGCAGTTCCATGCGGCGCACGTGCATGCCGGGGTCGGCGATCGGCACCAGGACCATTCCCTCCATCTCATAGCGCAGCGACACCGAGAGGAAGCTGGTGAGCGAAATGCCGCCGCCCGAGCGGCTGAAGTTGCGCAGCGCGCCCATGTAGTTGCTGACCAGGGCGGGTTCGATCGGCAGTGCCTCGGCGGCCAGCGTGATGTCGAGAAGCTGGCGGATCGTGGTGTCGCGTTCGGGAATCGCCAGCGGATAGGCGCAGATCTCGGAAGCCTTGAGCGACGCGCGCCCGGCGAGCGGATGGTCGGCGCGCATCAGGGCGAGGATCGGCGCGGGCCAGGAGCGCACGATGCGGGTGCCGCGAATCGGCGCCAGAGAAAACGTCATGCCGATGTCCGCCTCGCCGTCGGCGATGCGGCGGCTCACCGCGGCGGGCGGGATCGCCCTCAGGTTGAAGCGGATGCCGGCATAGGTCCGGCGGAAGGCGGCGATCGCCTCGGGCAGGATGTCGATGGCGAACCCCTCGGAGGTGACCACGGTGACCAGGCCGGAACGCAGGTGCGACTGGCCGCGGATTTCCGAGAGCGCGCGGTCGAGGTCGAGGCGGCTGCGCCGCGCGTGCGCCGCCAGCACCTCGCCCGCCGGGGTCAGCGCCATGCCCCGCGCCCGCCGCTCGAACAGCAGCGCGCCCGCCTCGTCCTCGAGCTTGGCGATCTGGCGGCTGATCGCCGAGGCGGCGACATGCATGCGTTGCGAGGCCTCGGCGATGGAGCCGGTGCGGGCGACCTCCAGGAAGTATCTCAGCGCGGTGCTCTGCATCGCCGCCCTCTGCATTGCCGTTTCGGCAACGATGTCTTCGCAACATTATACTTGCGCGCACCATACGCTTCCCGCACCATCTGCACAAGAAAAAGACAGTTTGTGGCGTTGATTAAAATCTGGGCGTAATAACCCAGCGATCCGCTCTGGAAATGCCGCGTCCACGCGGCCATGTCCGGAAGCTACGCACAACTTACGGCAGGCAGGCATCACAATGGCGAAAACACCCATCATCGGAGGCGTCCTGGCGGCGGCGATTCTGTTCGGCCCGGCGGCGGCTCTTGCGAACAAGGCCAACGACACCCTGGTCTACGTATCCGACAGCGACCTGGAGAACGTGGGTCCCTACCACAACAACATGCGCGAAGGCGTCATCCTGATGCACCACGTCTGGGACGGACTGGTGCTGCGCTCGGTGACCGACGGCAAGTACGTGCCGCTGCTCGCCACCTCGTGGAAGTGGATCGATCCGACCACCCTGGAGTTCGAGCTGCGCAAGGACGTGACCTTCCACAACGGCGACCCCTTCACCGCCGACGACGTGGTGTTCACCGTCAACTACGTGCTCTCGCCGGACGCCAAGGTGGTGACCAAGCAGAACGTCGGCTGGATGGCGGGCGCCGAGAAGGTCGGCCCCTACACCGTGCGCATCAAGCTGAAGCAGCCCTTCCCCGCGGCGATGGAATACCTCGCCGCCGCGGTGCCGATGTATCCGGAGGCCTATTTCAAGAAGGTGGGCCTCGCCGGCTTCGCCAAGGCGCCGGTCGGCACCGGCCCCTACAAGGTGGTCTCCGTCGCCTCCGGCCAGGGGGTGAAGATGGTGCGCAACGACGCCTACATGAAGGGCAGCCCGAAGGGCTGGCCGAAGATCGGCAAGCTCGAGTTCAAGGTGATTCCCGACGGCGAATCGCGCATCGCCGAGTTGATGACCGGCGGCGTCGATTGGATCTGGCGCGTGCCGTCGGACCAGGCGGACAGCCTGCGCGCGGTGCCCGAGGTTTCGGTGCTGAGCTCCGAGACGATGCGCGTCGCCTTCCTGATCTTCGAGATGCACAGCGACGACCCGGCGATGAAGCCTTTTGCGGACGAGCGGGTGCGCAAGGCGATCTCGATGTCGATCGACCGCCCGGCGATGGTGGACAATCTGGTGCGCGGCGGCAGCCGTGTGATGAACGCCGCCTGCTTCATCGAGCAGGCGATGTGCGTGCAGGACACCGTCGCCAAGTACGCCTACGACCCGAAGAAGGCGAAGGAGCTGCTCGCCGCGGCGGGCTATCCCAACGGCTTCGACACCGAGATGTACGCCTACCGCGAGCGCGACTACGCCGAGGCGATGATCGGCTACCTGCAGGCGGTGGGGATCAAGGCGAAGCTCAACTTCCTCAAGTACCCGGCGATGCGCGGCGAGTTGCACGCCGGAAAGTCGCCGATCACGATGAACACCTGGGGCTCGTACTCGGTCAACGACGCCTCGGCGTTCACCGGCAACTACTTCAAGGGCAGCCCGGACGACCGCTCCAAGGACCCGGAGGTGATCGCCTGGCTGAAGGACGCCGACTCCACGGTGGACGAGGCGAAGCGGCGCAGCCTCTACGGCAAGGCGCTGGCGCGGATTTCCGAGAAGGCCTACGTCTTCCCGCTGTTCTCCTACTCCGCCAACTACGCCTTTACCAAGGACTTGAATTTCCAGGCCTATCCCGACGAGCTGCCGCGCTTCTATGCGGCGTCGTGGAAGTAGCGTGACCAACCCGCCGCGCCCCGGTTGTCGCCGGGGCGCGGCCCCCGCGTGAGGAACTAGGCATGCTGAGATTTGCTTTGCGGCGGATCGGCGTGGCGGTGTGCGTGGCCTTCACCGTCGCGGTGTTCAGCTTCTTCCTGCTGCACCTGTCGGGCGACCTCGCCACCGCGATCGCGGGGCCGGAGTCGAGCGCCGAACAGATCGCGCAGATTCGCGTCGAGTACGGCCTCGACCGGCCGATCATGGCGCAGTTCATCGACTGGCTGGTGCGCGCCCTGCACTTCGATTTCGGCCGCTCGTTCTATTTCCAGGACCAGGTGACCACCCTGATCGCCGGACGCTTGGGCGTCACCATGGCGCTCGGCGGCATGGCCCTCGGCTTCGCCCTCCTCGTGGCGATTCCGCTCGGCGTCGTCGCGGCGATCAGGCGCGACACCTGGATCGACCGCTCCGCCCTGATGATCTCGGTGTTCGGCCAGGCGATGCCGAGCTTCTGGTTCGCCCTCACCCTGGTGCTGATCTTCTCGGTGAAGCTGCGCTGGCTGCCCGCCTCCGGCGGCGCGACCTGGAAGCACATGATCCTGCCGGTGGTGGCGCTCGGCACCTACGCCATGCCCGCGATCATGCGCCTGACCCGCAACGGCATGCTCGACGTGCTGGCGGCGGACTACATCCGCACCGCCCGCGCCAAGGGGCTGTCCACCGCGGTGGTGCTGTTCAAGCACGCGCTGCGCAACGCGGTGATCCCGGTGGTCGGCCTCGCCGCGGTGCAGTTGGGCTTCATGCTCGGCGGCTCCATCGTCATCGAGACGGTGTTCTCGCTGCACGGGCTCGGCCACCTCGCCTGGGAGGCGATCTCCCGCAACGATTATCCGGTGGTGCAGGCGGTGGTGCTGTTGCTCTCCGTCGTCTACATCCTCGTCACCCTGGCCGCGGACCTGTTGAACGCCGCGCTCGATCCGCGCATGCGGACCGGTTGAGGAGGCTGCGATGAGCGAAGCATCCGTTGCCGCCGCCGACCCGCTTGCCGAGGTCCTGCCCCGCATCTCGCCGTTCGCCCGCTTCCTGCGCCGCGCGCTCGGCCACAACGGGCTCCTGATCGGCGGCGGCGTGCTCGCGGCCATCGTGCTGATGGCGCTCGCCGCGCCGCTGATCGCGCCGCACGACCCCTACGCGCAGGATGTCGCCCGCCGCCTGATCCCGCCGGTGTGGGACGCCAAGGGCGGCTGGGACCACGTCTTCGGCACCGACAAGCTCGGCCGCGACTACCTCTCGCGGCTGATCTACGGCGCGCGCATCTCGCTTATGATCGGCTGCCTCGCCGCGGCGATCTCGGGGGTGATCGGCACCACGCTCGGCGTCGCCGCGGGCTATTTCGGCGGCCGGGTGGACGCGGCGATCAGCTACCTGATCACCACGCGGCTGTCGATGCCGGTGGTGCTGGTGGCGCTCGCCGTCGCCTCGCTGGTCGGCGGCTCGCTGAACATCGTCATCCTGGTGCTCGGCTTTCTGCTGTGGGACCGCTTCGCCGTGGTTACCCGGGTGGCGACGCAGCAGATCTGCCATGCCGAATACATCGCCGCGGCGCGCTGTATCGGCTGTTCCACCTGGCGCATCGTGTTTTCGGAAATCCTCCCCAACATCCTCAACGCGCTGATCGTCGTCGCCACCCTGGAAATGGCGCACGCCATCCTGCTGGAAGCGACGCTCTCCTTCCTCGGCCTCGGCGTGCCGCCGCCCGAGCCCTCGTGGGGGCTGATGATCGCCGAGGGCAAGTCGTACATGTTCTTCAAGCCCTGGGTGATCGTCATTCCCGGCGTGGCGCTGCTGGTGCTGGTGCTGGCGATCAACCTTCTCGGCGACGGCGTGCGCGACGTCACCGCGCCGGAGAACCGCAATTGACCGCCGCGCCGCTGCTCTCGGTTTCCGACCTGACCATCGACATCCCGCTCGGCGGGCGCACCCTGCACGCGGTGCGCGGCGTCTCCTTCGAGGTGTCGCGCGGCGAGACCCTGTGCATCGTCGGCGAGTCCGGCTCCGGCAAGTCGCTGACCTCGCTCGCCCTGATGAACCTGCTGCCCGGGCGGCTGAAGCGCGCGGCGGCGGCGATGAGCTTCGACGGCATCGACCTGCTTTCCATCCCCGAGCGCCGGATGAGCGATCTGCGCGGCGACCGCATGGCGATGATCTTCCAGGAGCCGATGACCAGCCTCAACCCCGCCTACACCATCGGCAACCAGCTGACCGAGGCGTTCCTGCGCCACCGCAAGACGACGCGCAAGGAAGCGTTCGGCCGCGCCGTCTACCTTCTGGAAAAGGTCGGCATCACCGCCGCCGACCGGCGGATGAAGCAGTACCCGCACCAGCTCTCCGGCGGCCTGCGCCAGCGGGTGATGATCGCCATGGCGCTGATGTGCGAACCCGACCTCCTGATCGCCGACGAGCCGACGACGGCGCTCGACGTCACCATCCAGGCGCAGATCCTGCTGCTGCTGAAAGACCTGCAGAAGGAACTCGGCATCGCGATCATCCTGATCACCCACGACCTCGGGGTGGTGGCGCGCATCGCCGACCGCGTGGCGGTGATGTACGCGGGCGAACTGGTGGAGAGCGGCCCCGCCGCGCCGCTCTTCCAGTCTCCGGCCCACCCCTACACCCGCGGCCTGCTGGAGTGCATCCCGCAGCCCGGCAAGACCAGGCCCGGCGAGCCGCTGGGCTCGATCCCCGGCCTGGTGCCCAGCCTCACCGGGCGGGTTTCCGGCTGCGTCTTCCGCAACCGCTGCCCGCGGGCGGAGGAAGCCTGTTCCGGCGAGGTGCCGGTCGTTGCCTTCGGCGATGCGCGGCGGGTGCGCTGCCTGTTTGCGGAGGGGGTGCGATGACGGTGCCGCCGATTCTCGAACTCAAGGACCTCGCCAAGACCTACCAGGTGCGCCAGGGGATGTTTTCGCCGAAGCTGCCGTTGAAGGCGGTGGACGGCGTGTCGCTTTCGATTCCGCGCGGCGAGACGCTCGGCCTGGTGGGCGAATCCGGCTGCGGCAAGTCCACCCTCGCCAAGCTCCTCCTCGGCCTGGAAAAGCCGACCGCGGGGGAGATTCTGGTGGACGGGGTGGCGGTTTCCGGCGCGAGCTGGCGCAAGGAGCTGTCGCGCCGCATCCAGCCGATATTCCAGGACCCGTATTCCTCGCTCAACCCGCGCAAGACGGTGCGCCGGATCGTCGCCATGCCCTTGGAGGTGCACGGCATCGCCACGGCGCACGAGCGCGCCCGCATGGTCGAGGAGATTCTCGACGTGGTCGGCCTGCCGCGCCGCGCCGCCGACAGCACCCCCAACCAGATGTCGGGCGGCCAGCGCCAGCGAGTCGCCATCGCCCGCGCCCTGGTGATGCGGCCGGAGATCGTGATCTGCGACGAACCGACGAGCGCGCTCGACGTTTCGGTGCAGGCGCAGATCCTCAATCTCCTCCTGGAGTTGCGCCGCGACTTCGGCCTCACCTATGTGTTCATCAGCCACAACCTCGCGGTGGTGGAGCATCTGGCCGACCGCGTGGCGGTGATGTACCTTGGACGCATCGTCGAGGACCGCCCCGCCGCGGAGGTGTTCGCCGGGCCGCGCCACCCCTACACCCGCGCGCTGCTCGAGTCCGTGCTCACCCCCGACCCGGCGCTGGGCGTGCCGGACACCCGCCTGGGGGCGGTGTTTCCCAACCCCATCGACCCGCCGTCCGGCTGCGCCTTCCACCCGCGCTGCCCGCATGCGGCGGAGCGCTGCCGCGGCGACGCCCCGGCGCCCAAGGCCGATGGCGGCGGGCGCGTCGCCTGTCACTATCCGATCGAAAGGACCGCATGATGAGTCGAGCCCAAGCCATCGCCAATGCCGAAGCCTATTTCGACGGCGGCGGCTTCTTCGCCGACCTGGCGCGCCGCGTGGCGATCCCGACCGAAAGCCAGGTGGCGGCGCGCAAGGAGGTTCTCGTCACCTACTTCACCGGGGCGATGATCCCCGCGCTGGCCGAACTCGGCTTCGAAAGCCGCATCGTCGCGGGGCCGGAAGGCAGCGGCCCGTTCCTCATCGCCGCGCGCATCGAGGGCGAAACCCTGCCCACGGTCCTTACCTACGGCCACGGCGACGTGGTGCGCGGCTACGAAGGCCAGTGGCGTACCGGCCAGTCGCCGTGGGACATCGTGGTCCAGGGCGACCGCTGGTACGGCCGCGGCACCGCCGACAACAAGGGCCAGCACAGCATCAACCTCGGCGGCCTCGCCGCGGCGCTGGCGGCGCGCGGCGGCAGGCTCGGGGTCAACGTCAAGATCATCCTGGAAATGGGGGAGGAGGTCGGCTCCCCCGGCCTGCGCGAGGTGTGCGCACAGCATGCGCAGGAACTCGCCGCCGACGTGCTCATCGCCTCCGACGGACCGCGCATGTCCGCCGACCGGCCGACGATGTTTCTCGGCTCGCGCGGCAGCTTCGGCTTCGACCTGCGGCTGAATTTGCGCGACGGCGGCCACCACTCCGGCAACTGGGGCGGCGCGCTCAGGAACCCGGCGACGGTGCTCGCCGCGGCGATCGCCTCGATGGTGGACAAGGACGGCAGGATCCTGGTGGAGGCGCTGCGGCCGCCGCCGATTCCGCCCGCGGTGAAGGCGGCGATCGCCGACCTCACGCTGGGCGGCAACCCCGGCGACCCGGAGGTGGACCCCGCCTGGGGCGAGCCCGGCCTGACCACGCCGGAGCGGGTGTGGGGGTGGAACGCGCTGGAGGTGCTGTCCCTCCACGCGGGCAACGCCGACATCCCGGTCAACGCCATCCCGCCCGAGGCGTGGGCGCACCTGCAACTGCGCTATGTGGTCGGCAGCCGCCATGCGGATTTCGTCTCCGGCATCCGCGCGCATCTCGATGCGCACGGCTTCGCGGACATCGAGGTGGCGCCCGCGGGCTCGGCCTTCGCCGCCACCCGCGTCGATCCGGAAAGTCCGTGGGTCGCCTGGGCGCTCGCCTCGATCGCCGCGACCTCGGGCAAGACCCCCGCGCTGCTGCCCAACCTCGGCGGCTCGCTGCCCAACGACGCCTTCACCGACGCGCTGGGCCTGCCCACCCTGTGGGTGCCGCATTCGTACCCCGCCTGCTCGCAGCATGCCCCCAACGAGCACCTGCTTGCGCCGGTGGCGCGCGAGGCCCTGAAGATCATGGCGGGGCTGTTCTGGGACCTCGGCGAAGACGGGGCGAAACTGGTGCGGCAGGCGAAAGGATGAACATGGCGAAGCACGAGGCGATCGACTGGCTGGCGCCGCGCCGCGCCGGGATGGAGGGTCTGCTCGAGACCCTGGTGAACATCGAGTCCTTCAGCTACGACAAGCCGGGGGTGGACCGCGTGCTCGATGCGCTCGCCGCCTTCCTCTCCGGCCCCGGGGTGAGCCTGGCGCGCATCCCGGTCGCGGGCTTCGGCGATGCGCTCAAGGTCACGGTGGCGGGCAAGGGCGGCGGCGCGCCGGTGCTGATGATGGGCCACTGCGACACGGTGTTCCCCACCGGCACGGTGGCAAAGCGCCCCTACCGCGCCGCGGGCGACCTCGCCTTCGGTCCCGGCGTGGCGGACATGAAAAGCGGCGACGTGCTCATCGCCTTCGTGCTCAAGGCGCTGGCGGAGACCGGCGGCGCGCCGTTCCCGGTGATCGGCCTGTTCACCGGCGACGAGGAGATCGGCTCCGACGCCGGCCGCCCGATCATCGAGGCAACCGCGAAGGGCGCGCGCGCGGTGCTGAACATGGAGCCGGGGCGCGCCTCGGGCAACGTCGTCTCGGCGCGCAAGGGCGGTTTCTGGATGAAAATCTCGGTCGCCGGGCGCGCCGCCCACGCCGGGGTCAACCACGCCGCGGGGCGCAACGCCATGGAGGCGCTGGCGCGCAAGATCGTCCGCCTGCACGCGCTCACCGACTACGAAAGCGGCATCACCACCAACGTCGGCGTGGTGAAAAGCGGCATCGGCCACAACACCGTGCCGCCGCTCGCCGAGGCGGAGTTCGACGTGCGCATCGTCTCCGAGGCGCAGCGCGCGCCGATCGTCGCGGCGATCGAGGAGATATTGAAGGCGGAAGACGTGCCGGGCACCGCCACGACCTGGCAGATGATGTCTCGCCGCGTGCCGATGGCGGAGGAAACCAGCCGCGACCTGCTCGCCCGCTACCGCGCCGCGGCGGCGGAGCTGGGCTTTGCCGTGGACGGCGAATTCACCGGCGGCTGCGCGGACTCCGGCTTCACCTCGGTGATGGGCATTCCCACCCTCTGCGGCCTCGGCCCGGTGGGGGAGAAGGCGCACACCGAGGAGGAGGTCTGCCGCCTCGACACCCTGGTGCCGCGCGCCCAGGCCACTGCGGCGGTGATCCTCGGGCTGTGACGGTTCTGCGGAGGATTTGACCGGCGCGGCTTCTGCCGTTACCATCCGGGCCAGGTTCGCCTCCCCGGGTGGGGGAGGCTCCGGCTGCGGCGGGAGACCGCGCCGGTGCGCCGCCGCGCCGTGCGCGGCGATGCCGGTTTTCTCAAAGGACGTCATTCATGCCCGTTTATCGGAAGTTTCGTGCCCTCGCGGCGGCGGCGGTCCTGGTGTCCGCGGCCGGTGCCGCGCTTGCCGCCCCGGCGGCCGCCAAGGACGGCGACGCCTTCGGCGCCTGGTCCGTGCACTGCCCCAAGGAGCCGGGCGCGACGGCGAAAGACTGCCGCCTGATGCAGATCGACGACATCAAGGACAAGGACGGCAAGCCGGTCAAGGCGCTGCGCGCCTCGATCTTCCACCTGGGGGAGAAGGACTTCGTGCTCGGCGCGCTGCTGCCGCTCGGCTATTCCATCCCGCCGGGCGTGCGCATCTCGGTGGACGACGGGCAGGAACACGAGCTGTTCGCGCAGCGCTGCGTGCCGCAGGGCTGCGAGGTGGCGGCGAAGATCGAACCCGCGCTGATGGCCCAGTTGAAGAAGGGCAAGGAAGCGAAGATCAAGTTCCACCTCGGCAGCCGCACCGGCATCATCCCGGTGTCGCTGAAGGGCCTCAGCGAAGGCCTTTCCAAGTTCTAGCGGGGGGGGGGGCCGGGGAAACCCCGGCCCTTTCCGTTTCAGGCGAGGTCGAACAGCAGGAACTCGGCCCCGCCCACGGCGGCGATGGAAATTTCCGCCGCATCCTCGACCGCCAGGCCGTCGCCTTCGGCAAGCGCGACATCGCCGATGCGCAACGCGCCGCTCACCAGTTGAATCCACACGCCGCGCCCCGGCGCGATGGCGTGGCGCACCGTCTCGCCGTCCGCCAGGATGGCGGCATAGACCCGCGCGTCCTGGTGCAACGGCAGCACGCCGTCGCCGCCCGGCGCGGCGATCAGGGTCAGGCGTCCGCGCTTCGCTTCGTCGGAAACCTGGGCCTCGGTGTGGCCGGGGGTCAGGCCGTCGCGCTGCGGCAGAATCCAGATCTGCAACAGGCGCAAGGGCTCGCTGTCCGAGGCGTTGTATTCGCTGTGGCGGATGCCGCTGCCCGCGGTCATCTGCTGCACCCCGCCGCGCGGGAGCACCGCGTGGTTGCCCGCGCTGTCCCTGTGCTCCAGGCTGCCCGAAACCACGTAGGTGACGATCTCCATGTCGCGGTGGCCGTGGGTGGGAAAGCCCGCGCCCGGCGCGACGGTGTCGTCGTTGATCACGCGCAGGCTGCGGAACCCCATGTGCGCGGGGTCGAAATAGTGCGCGAAGGAAAAGCTGTGGCGCGAGGACAGCCAGCCGTGCTCGGCATGGCCGCGGTCGCGGGCGGGGCGGACGGTCAAGGTCATGGTCGTGCCTCCGGGTTGATGAAGCTCCTGCCCGAAAGATGCATTGCCTTCCCTGAAACAACAATCCATGATGATTGCATAATACTGTTGCCGATAGAGGAACGATGATGGATAGGCTGGCGGCGATGCAGGCGTTCGCGCGGGTGGCGGAAACCCGCTCCTTCTCCGAGGCGGCGCGCCGCCTCAACCTCTCCAAGTCGGTGGTCAGCCGCCAGGTCGCGGCGCTCGAATGCGACCTCGGGGTGCGCCTGTTCAACCGCACCACCCGGGCGCTGGCGCTCACCGAAATCGGCGGCGCCTACTACGAACGGGTGAGCCGCATCCTCGCCGACATCGCGGAAACCGAACGCTCGGTCGGTCACCTCCAGGCCGCGCCGCGCGGGCGGCTGCGCGTCAACGCGCCGATGAGCTTCGGCATTCTCCACCTCGCCCCGGCGATCCCCGATTTCCTCGCCGCCTATCCGGAGGTGGACGTGGAGATGGCGATGAACGACCGCACCATCGACCTCCTGGAGGAAGGCTTCGACCTCGCCGTCCGCATCGGGCGGCTGAGCGATTCCTCCCTCGTCGCCCGCCGCCTCGCGCCGGTGCGCCTGGTCGTCTGCGCCGCCCCCGCCTACCTCGCCGCACGCGGCACGCCGCACACCCCCGCCGACCTCAAGGCCCACGACTGCCTGCTCTACACCAACGCGGACTCCCCCCGCGACTGGCGCTTCGCCACCCCCGAAGGCGCGCCCTGGACGGTGGAGGTGAAAGGCCGCCTCGCCGCCAACAACGGCGATACCCTGCGCGTCGCCGCACTGGCGGGGCAGGGCATCGCCCGCCTCCCCAGCTTCCTCGTCGGCCGGGATCTCCAGGCCGGAAGCCTCGTCTCCCTCATCCCCGACTACACGCAGGAAGACCTCGCGGTCCACGCGGTCTACCCCCAGTCCAGGCTGCTCTCCCCCAAAGTCCGCGCCTTCATCGACTTCCTCGCCGCCCGCTTCGGCCCGCGCCCCTATTGGGACCTGGTGGAGTAGGGAACCCCCCAAAACTTTGCGGAGGGACTCGGTCCCTCCGCGCCTCCCCTAACTTTTGGTTTTTGCGCGCAGCGCCATAGAACCATCACGCGGCGTGACGGTTGATGGCCGCTGCGCGGCGAAAAACCAGTTATGGGGTCAAGGGGCCCTCCGGCCCCTTGCGGGTCCGGGCAGCGCCCGGCCTGGTTTTTCCCCGCCCCCCGTCTGCGTCCCGGCGGACATCAGGGGGGAGGTGAAGTCGCAGCGTTGGGCGGCGAAGGCGGCGACATCGGCGCAGAGGGTGGAGGCGTGTTCGGCGCGGTAGAGCGCGGCGTAGGGGATATCCGGCAGGGGCGGGTCGGTTTCGACGATCTGCAGCAGGTTGCGCCGCAGCAGCGGGCGGAGGGTATGGACCGGCAGGTAGGTGATGCCGAGTCCGGAGAGGGTGAGGCCGAGCTGGGCGACGAGGTTGTTGCTGCTGAGGCTGTGCACGGTGGGCATGCCGTTCTGGCGGAACCAGCGCCCGTAGACCACGCCGGTTCCCGAGAGGTTGCCCTGGGTGAGCACGGTGAAGGCGGAAAGCCCGGCGAGCGGCAGGCGGCGCGGCGGGTGCGGGCCGAGGGTGGCCGTGGCGAGGGCGGGGGTGCACATCCAGGCGTTTTCCACGCGCTTGAGCGGCGTGACGATGCAGCGCGCGTCGTGGAACACGTCGGGGGTGACGATCAGGTCGATGCTGTCCTCGGCGAGGCGTTCGAACAGCACGGAGCTGAGCTCCACCTCCGGCTCGACGATCAGGCGGGGGTAGTGGGCGCGGATTTCGTCGATCAGCGCGGGCAGCCAGGTGAGCGCGGTGAGTTCGGTGACGCCGAGGCGGAAGCGCCGGGCGAGCACCTCCTTGGCGCTGACCCGTTCGACCACGCGGTCGCGGCGCTCCAGCAGGTCGCGGGCGAGGAGGAGGAGTTCCTCGCCTTTTTCGGTGAGGCGGGCGGTGCGGCGGCTGCGGTCGAAGATGGCGATGCCGAAGCCGGTTTCCAGTTCCTGGATGCGCTTGGAAACCGCGGACTGGGTGGTGTTGAGCTTGTTGGCCGCGGCGGCGAAGCTGCCGAGTTCGGCGATCCAGAAAAGCGCTTCCATCTGCTTGAAGGTGATCATTTTGACCTCCCGCCGCGCTTCAGCATCGCAAATAGCGATGAAAATAGATAACTAAATATCGCTAATTTTCAGCATTGATTCGTTCTACCTTTTTCGGGACATGCGGTCCAGGGGTTTTCCCGCCGGGCCGCCCGTTGCGAAGGAGGACCCCCTGTGATTCGGCTCGGCCATCGCCTGAACCCCTGCGCACCGGCGGCGGACCCCGCCGTTCTCGATGCGCTGCGCGGCATCGTCACGCCGCACTTGAGCGACAACCTCAACCGCAGCGTCGGCACCATCGGCCTTACCCGCTACAACAAGACGGGCAAGCTCGCGGGCGCGGCGCTGACGGTGAAGACCCGCCCCGGCGACAACCTCTACGTCTACAAGGCGCTGACCATGGTGCGCCCCGGCGACGTGCTGGTGATCGATGCGGGCGGCGACCTCAACAACGCGATCATCGGCGATTTGATGACCAGCTACGCGGTGATGCGCGGCTGCGCGGGCGTGGTGGTGGACGGCGCGGTGCGCGACGTCGAAAGCTTCGCCGACATCCCCTGCTATGCGCGCGGCGTCACCCACCGCGGCCCCTACAAGACCGGCCCGGGCGAGATCAACGTGCCGGTGGCGATCGGCGGGCAGGTGGTGAATCCCGGCGACATCCTGGTGGGCGACGAGGACGGCCTGGTGTGCTTCCCCGCCGCCGACGCGGCGGAGCTGATCGTCCTGGCGCGCCGCCATGCCGCCGCCGAGGAGGCGGTGAAGGCGGAGATCGCCACCGGCGCGGCTTCGCAATCGTGGATCGACAAGGTGTTGGAGGCCGCGGGCCTCGACGGCGCGGTGGCCTAGGCGCCATCGCCCGGTCCGCGGCGCGCCGCAGGCCGGAAGAAAGACGGACGGAGTGCGGCAGGCTTTGCGTGGGCGCGGCGATAAAATACGGAGAAGGCGCGCCCGGGAGAGTTTCTCGATACCGGATCACCAAGTTAAGACACCACCGGATTGCCGCGTTCGCACATTCCCTCCGACGGATCTGATCGCTCTTGCATTTAGGGAGGACCCGACATGGTGATTTCTCTGGATCTGCTGCAGACCGTAGGGCTTGCGGTGATCGTGTTTTACTTCGGCAGATGGGTGAAGCAGCAGGTCCGCTTCCTCCAGACGTATTTCATTCCCGCGCCGGTGGTCGGCGGCCTGATCTTCAGCGTGCTGGTGCTGGTGGCGATGAAGGGCTTCGGCGTCAACGTGAAGATGGACGCGACGCTGCAAAACTTCTTCATGAACCTGTTCTTCACCTGCATCGGCTTCACCGTCAGCCTCAAGGTGATCAAGCAGAGCGGCAAGCAGGGCGCGATCCTCAGCGTCGTCGCCGTGGCGCTCTTGTTCATCCAGAACGGCGTCGGCGTCGCCCTGTGCGACGTGTTCGGCATCAACAAGCTCCTGGGCATCGCCATGGGTTCGATCTCGATGTCGGGCGGGGTCGGCTCGGGGGCGGCCTTCGGTCCGACGCTGGAAAAGCTGGGGGCCGACGGCGCCACCACCATCGGCGTCGCCGCCGCCACCTTCGGCCTGTTGATGGGCAGCCTGGTGGGCGGCCCGGTGGCGAAGCGGCTGATCGACAAATACGGCCTCGCCTCGGACTACGCGCACGACGACGAATCGCTGAAGGAGAAGAAGGCGTCGGCGCCGTTCGTCGAGCTGACCCTGCTCAACGCGGTGCTCATCGTGCTGCTGGCCGCGGCGGGCGGCACGCTGATCTCCGCGCTCCTCAAGATGACGCACCTCACCTTCCCCTACTACGTGGGCTGCCTGTTCGGCGGCGCGGTGGTGCGCAACATCGCGGATGCGCGCGGCGTGGACCTGCACATGCCCGAGATCAATGCGGTGGGCAACATCACCCTCAACCTCTTCCTCTCCATCACCCTGATGCGCCTCAACCTCGCCAAGCTCGCCAGCCTCGCGGGCCCGATGCTGGTGATCCTGATGGTGCAGTCGGCGGTGATGATGATCTACGCCTACTTCGTCACCTTCCGCTCCATGGGCAAAAGCTACGATGCGGCGGTGATGGCGGCGGGCCACTGCGGCGTCGGCCTGGGGCAGACCCCCAACGCCATCGCCAACATGGCCTCGGTGATCGAACGCAACGGCCCCGCGCCGAATGCCTGGTTCGTCCTGCCGGTGATCACCGTGGTGTTCATCAACCTGCTCAATCCGGTGGTGATTACGCTCTTCATCAACCTGTTCAGCGGCGGCTGAGCAAAACCAAAACGTTGCGAGGGGACATTTCCGCCTTGGGAACGCCCACCGGGCGTTCCCAC
Source organism: Oleispirillum naphthae (assembly GCA_027864655.1). Classification (GTDB taxonomy): domain Bacteria; phylum Pseudomonadota; class Alphaproteobacteria; order Rhodospirillales; family Rhodospirillaceae; genus Oleispirillum; species Oleispirillum naphthae. Next base: position 16,232 of record JAQAZG010000009.1, on the reverse strand, counting down.
CGCCTCCGGCGGTCGGCTTCAATCCCCTCGCGCACCCCATAACTTTTGGTTTTTGCGCGTAGCGCGATAGGCCCGTCACGCCGCGCGATGGTGGATAGCCGCTAACGCGGCGAAAAAAGTTATGGGATCAAAGGGCCCAAGGCCCTTTGCGGGTCCGGGCAGCGCCCGGCCTGTTTTTTGTTGCTGCTAGTGCAACGATCTTTTTCAAACAAGCTGCATTGTTGCCGCGCACGTTTGGGCGCATCTCTGGGGCAGGAAATTCCAACCCGGAGCGACATGATGACCAAGATTCTGATCCTCTATTACAGCAGCTACGGCCACGTCGAGGCGATGGCGCAGGCGGCTGCCGAGGGCGTGCGCGCCGCCGGAGCCGAGGCGGTGGTCAAGCGGGTGCCGGAGCTGGTGCCCGAGGACGCGGCGCGCAAGGCGGGCATCAAGCTCGACCAGGCCGCGCCGGTGGCCGACCCGCAGGAACTGGCGGAGTACGACGGCTTCCTCTTCGGCACGCCGACGCGTTTCGGCAACATGGCCGCGGAGATGAAGAACTTCCTCGACCAGACCGGCGGCCTGTGGTTCGCGGGCAAGCTGATCGGCAAGCCCGCCGGGGCGTTCGTCTCCACCGCGACGCAGCACGGCGGCCAGGAATCGACCCTGCTCACCTTCCACACCGTTCTGCTGCACCACGGCATGGTGGTGGTGGGGCTGCCCTATTCGGCGCAGGGGCAGATGACGATGAGCGAGATTTCCGGCGGCACCCCCTACGGCGCCAGCACCCTGGCGGCGGGCGACGGCTCCCGCCAGCCTTCGGAGAACGAGCTCGCGTTGATGCGTTTCCAGGCCGAGCACCTCGCCAAGATCGCGGCGAAGCTCAAGGCCTGACCATCGGGACCGCGCGCGCCCGGGACAAGCGGGCGCGCGCGGCGTATCATCGGGTCTCCCCGTTCCCCCACCGAGGAGGCTTCCGTGTCCGACCTGATCTCCCGCACCACCCGCGGCGTCTACATCATCTGCGCCACGCCGTTCTTCCCCGACGGCCGCATCGATTTCGCCAGCCTCGACCGCCTGATCGACTTCTACCTGGAAAAGGGGGTCAACGGCCTCACCGTGCTCGGCATGATGGGCGAGGCGGACAAGCTGACGCCGGAGGAACGCCGCGCGGTGTTCGACCGGGTGATGAAGCGCATCGGCGGCCGCGTTCCGGTGGTGGCCGGGGTGTCGGATGCCGGGCTTGCCAACCTCGCAAGCCTCACCGCCTACGTGATGGATGCGGGCGCCGCCGGGGTGATGGTGGCCCCCTCGCGCGGCCCGGCGCGCGAGGACCGGGTGACCGCCTATTACCATCAGGTGTGCGCCGCGATCGGCCCGCAGGTGCCGGTGGTGTTTCAGGATTTCCCGCAGGCCACGGGGGTGCCGGTGTCGCCGCGCGCGATCCTGGAGCTGACCCGCGAGTTGCCGCAGATCGTCATGCTGAAGCACGAGGAAAGCCCGGGCCTGGCGAAGATCGGCGCGGTGCGCGCGGCGGAGGCGGCGGGCACCGCGCCGCGCATGTCCATTCTCTGCGGCAACGGCGGCATCTTCCTGCCGCAGGAACTGGGCCGCGGCGCGGACGGCGCGATGACCGGCTTCGCCTTCCCCGAGGCGCTGGTGGAGACCGTGCGCCTGTTTGCTGCGGGCAAGGCGGACGAAGCGGAAGACCTCTACGACTGCTACCTGCCGATCCTCCGCCATGAGCAGCAGCTCGGCCTCGGCCTCGCCCTGCGCAAGCACATCCTGATGCGCCGCGGCGCGATCGCCGACGCCGGCTTACGCGCCCCCGGCCCCAGGCTTTCGCCCGCCGACATCGCCGAAATGGACCGCCTGATCGCCCGCACCGAGGCGAAGGTGAAGGAGCTCAAGGGAGCGTGAGGGCTCCAGTCTCCGCTGGATGAAACCCGGGGGCACAGCAACCCTGCCAAAGCCGACGGGACCGGGGTGGGTCATCCTTTCTTCGGCGATTTTGTGATCGGAATTTTTCCACTGAACCCGCGTGTGCGTTTGATGTCCATGAGCTTATGGAGAATGTCTTCCGAAATCACCATTCCTTGGCGGAAAAGCAGATCTCCTCGCCCGTTGCGCAGGCTTCCAGCCAACACGGTGCCGGACTTGACCTTGTCCAGAGGAATCCAACTGTAGGCCAGAGTCTGATCGTCGACCACAATCTCCAAGTTGGCGAGATCCGATTTATCCTCAATGACTTTCCCAGATTCGTCGGGAATTTCGACTGTCGCGTATGCGGAAACCTCTTTAACGGGAACTTCTGTTGTAAGAACGCATTCCACTTTCTCCCATAAGACGTCGTGGGAAACGGGCTTCGGAACGAAGGCATTCACATCCAGAGACAACGCCGTGGAAACGATGTATTCATCTGAATATCCCGTAAGAAGTATAATCGGAGTATCGCGCGGTATTCCCGTCTCGCCACAACGGATCGCTTTCACCAACTGCAATCCGTTTAAATTTGGCATACTGAAGTCGGTGATAACGCAGTATGTATGTGATGTTTTATAGTTAAAATATTTGGATGAGGAGTCATCGACGTCGTCAGGCGGTAAGCCGGACGCGCCCGTGAGTGGCGGCGCGGTGAGGACGGGAGATGAAAATTTCAATAAATCGAGGGCTTCCTGACCGTCGCAGACCAAATCGATGAGGTCTATGCCACGGGATTCAAGATGTTGCCTCACGATTCTGCGAATCAACGAACGATCATCTACAACAATGAATTTGACGGACGGAATACATATATCGTTCATTTCTTTTTCACCGTTGCCCCTATATACACCAGTATTACTTGGAAAATATTATTCTTCTCTCATGCGGAAACGCGCTCATCCATGCCGGGACAAGCTCCGCCGCCATCGGCCTGGCGATAAAGAACCCCTGCACAACATCCGCGCCCGCCATGCATACGGTGTCCCAGTCTTCCTGCGTTTCGACACCTTCCGTAACCACGCACATCTGCAGACTCCGTCCAAGGGCGGCGCTCGATTCCAGAATCGTCCTTGCACGCGAATTTCCCGCCGCACCCATGACGAAAACTCGATCGATTTTCATTTCGGAGAACGGAACGCTGCGCAACTGCTCCATGCAGGAATACCCTGTGCCAAAATCGTCGATGGATAAGGGAAACCCTTTCATGTGCAACCGGGCGAGGATGTCGAGCGTATTGGCCTTGTTCTGAAATAATCCCGATTCCGTGACCTCCAGAATCAATTGCCGTGGATCGACCCCGGAACGCTCCGCCTCGCCGGCCATGCGATCCGGCAGATCCAGGTCCACCAACATATGGGCCGACAGGTTGACGCTTACCTTGGGATAGAGGCCGATTGAGGCCCATGCGGCACATTGCTTCAGAGCGAGCTTCGTGGTGACCTCCGTGAGAGGGCCAATCCGGCCGCTTCGTTCCGCCATGGAGATGAAGGCGTCGGGAAGGATCAAGCCGAGCTCGGGATGTTGCCAGCGCACCAAGGATTCGAAACCTACGATGCTGCCATCGGTCAACGAGACCTTTGGCTGAAAGTAAAGCAGGAACTGATTTTTTGCCAAGGCCGCGTCCATCTCCTGAGGGGTAAGATCGACCGGCTTTTGATCGGCCTCGGGTGGCGGCGGCAGGTCGTCACGTCGGACAAGCACACGGCGGACGGCCTTGGGCGTCAGAGGCTTCTCGATGGCGCCCAAGACACGCAAGCCCCGGGCGCGCGCAGTATTTTCGGCAGCGGCCAGCACCGTCGCGTCGGCGCCGCTCAAGAATACGAATGACGGCGGATTGGCCAGAGTCGCGGCAATCCGGACAAGCTGGATACCGTCCATATCCGGCATCATCAGGTCGCAGAAGACGACATCGATCGTCTGTCCTGCACGGCCGAGCAAGTCGAAGGCCTCCTGCCCACTCGCTGCGTCCAGAATCGAATTGACGCCGGCAGCCGCCAATGCCCGTCTGCCGACGCTGCGGGCAAAAGCGTTGTCGTCAACGATCAGTACCCTAGTTCCCTCATGCACCCTGTTATACATCGTTTTCCCTACGGGGGCTCCGCCCCCTCCGGTTATGGCTGGGAGGCTTCCAGGCGCCCACGAACAAATTCCTCGATGCGGTGTATCTCCACGGCGGCACGGGCCAGCAAATCCCGCAAGCTGCCGGAATCGTCATTAGCCTGGCGCTCCACCTCCGCATACAACCCGGCGAGTCCTGAGGCCGCCGCATAGCGCGCCTCTCCTTTGGCACCATGCGCGGCACTCTTGATGCTGTCCGCTCCGCCGGAGAGCACCGCAGTTTCAACCTCCGCAAGCGAGGTCCCGGCGACGGTCAGGAACTCGCTCAGCATCTGGTTCAGCATATCCGGCTCGTTCGTGCCCAGTATTTCCGCCAGGGCCTCCATATCGATCATCTGTATCGTGTCCGCTTGATCGCTCCGCGGTTGGTTGGAGGCGACGGAAACGGGCTTCGCGGGAGGCAGCCACTTGACCAGCATTGCGATGAGCCGATCCATGGTCACCGGCTTGCTGATGAAGTCGTCCATTCCGGCTTCAAGACACTTGTCTGCGTCCTCGCGAAAGGCGTTCGCCGTAAGTGCGATAACCGGCACGTGAAGACCATCCGCTTGATCGGCCTCGCGCTTGCGCAGGACTCGTGTGAACTCGTAGCCGTCCATCCTCGGCATGAAGCAGTCGCACAAAATCAGATCGAAATCCTGATGATCCAGTACTTCGAGGCCTTTGATGCCATTGATCGCCAACATGCAGTCGATACCGAGCTTCTTAAGTTGCTTCTGGATGACCGTCTGGTTGACCACCCGGTCCTCGAGGACAAGCACCTGCATTCCCGTGAGACCGGGGCCGAACGCCGAAACGATGGCCGACTGCTGGGCGACAAGCCGGTCGCGGGCCTGGGCATGCCCCACCAGAAGACGGTTGTTGTGGTCGAAATAATTGGCACCGGCGGCAGATTCGATCACAGCCGCGAATCCTTGGCGCAGCCGGGCACGCAGGGGTTGTCCGGAGCCGAACAAAAGCGGGACGATATGCCGCTCTTCCAGCCACTGCGCAACGTCCGAGGCATCGTCATCACGGCCTTCGGGAACGTACACGGCGACATCCACAAGAGAAGATTCGGTGCGGCTAAGTTCCGTTGCGAGAGCAGAGAAAGTCCGATGAACTTCCGAGATCACGGTAGCGCCGCATCTCTTGAAATACGCCTCAAGAGACTGCCCTACCTCGATATCGCCGCCGATCACCATGGCCCTGACCTTCGACAAGTCGGGGTGATCCACCGGCTGCGCCCGCCTGACGACATCGACCGGAAGCGTAAACCAGAAAGTTGCGCCCTCGTCGGGCACGCCTTCGCAGCCTATGGTCCCATCGAAGGCTTCCACCAGACTTTTGCAAATGGACAGGCCAAGCCCCGTGCCTTCCCCCCCCTCGGCGTCCGGTTGTTCCTGGGTGAAAGGCTCGAACAGCCGTGCTGCCAGGGTTTGGTTGAAGCCTCGCCCGGAATCGTGCACATCGAAGCGCAGGAGGCATGTTTCCTGGCTCCAGGAAACCACCGTGAGATTCACCTGCACGCCGCCCTGCTCGGTGCATTTCACCGAGTTGCCGATCAGATTGAGCAGAATCTGGCGAACGCGCATGGCATCGCCACGGACCAGACACGGCACATCGGGACCGAATGTGGCCGCGACCGAAATGTTCTTCTGCCGCCCAAGGCTTTGCACGACGTCGACGGCCTCATCCACCAAGGCGGCGGGGCTGATGTCGCCCATTTCGATGGTCAATTTACCGGCCTCGATTTTCGTAAAATCGAGAATATTGCCGATCAGCCCCAGAAGCGCCTTGGCCGCCTTGTCGGCATCGTCAATCAACTCGAACTGCGCGTTATCGAGAGAGGTCAGGGCGAGCAGTTCAAGGTTGCCGATTACGCCATTCAGCGGCGTCCGAATCTCGTGGCTCATGCTTGAAAAGAATTGTGATTTGGCGATGGCCGCCTGGCGGGCCGCCTCGGCAAGCCGAACATCGGACAGATCCATGATGACGATGGGAACGCGGCGCGCCTCTTCCTCCGTCCTTGGAACCCGCAGCGAATAGACGACGGGGATGGGCATGCCGTCGGCGACTAGATATTCCGAACGGCGGATACGCGTATCGTTCTGAAAGATCGCCTCGGCGATATCGATGATATTGGTCGATTGCCTGACGAGTTCCTGCAACGAGGAAACACGGAGCATCCGCAGGGCGGCCGCATTGGCGTAGTTGATACGCACGACGCCAACGAATTTATCCATCCGCTCGTCCGATTCTCCGACATATCCCCGCAAGTCGCGCACACCATCCCGTTTCAGATCCTGTACGACCCGAAACAGGACGGAAAAGTCATAGTCGATGATCGCGGCGTCGGAGTTTTCCAGAAGATCTTCGAATATCCGCCGACTCTCGACATTCTCGCGCTGCGCTTTGATCCGCTCTCTCACGTCTCTGGCGGCTACAGTCCCGCCGTCATCCGCAAGGCCCAAGTCCCGGTCTCTAGCGGTGAGACGTGTCTCCGCCTCGGAACTGGCCGACGCGCGCCGTGCCATGTGCCGTTGAATTTCCGAAATTGAATCGTTATCGCATTCTATGGTGATGGCGGTTCCATCGTCGGCGACGACGAGCAGGTTCGAACGGCTCTCATCCGAACACGCGATCAGTTCCATGGAAACTGCGCGAAACCGCGCCTGCGACAACGGAACCGACATCCGAACCCTCCCAACCATGAGCGGCCTTGCGCCAACGGCACGCCGGGGACGCATTCGAAACGATAGAATGGCGCGACCGAAAAATATGATGGATTTCTTGTATGGTAAGGTATAGCAGCCGGCGGAACAGGCGAGAAAGGATCGGAAACTACTCACCCCCGTCCGGATGGCCCCTTCGACCCGTAGCCCGACAGCAAATCCAATCCCCCACGCCGCAATCGTGCCGGAACCGCATGTTGCGGATTGAATAGCCCCGAGTTTTCTGGACGCTTCCGTTCCTTTAGCAGGGTGTTGAAAATCCCGGTGGCATGGCCGGCATCGGCATGATTCAATCTCGGCAGTGGATTGTTGCCGAGGGGGATGATGCGCGGGACAGACAAGCGGTCTGGAGACTTGTTCTCCCATGTTGACCTGGAGAAGCGGGTGCGCATGGACCACCCTCTGCGGACGATCCGGGAGATGACCAATACGGCGCTGGCGGCGTTGTTGGGCAACTTTGCAGCGCTCTACTTGGAAATGGGTAGGCCGTCGATCCCACCGGAGAAGCTGCTGCGGGCGAGGAGGACGCGGCGGAAGACCTCTACGGCTGCTACCTGCCGCTTCTCCGCCACGAACAGCAGCTCGGCCTCGGCCTCGCCCTGCGCAAGCACATCCTGATGCGCCGCGGCGCGATCGCCGACGCCGGCTTACGCGCCCCCGGCCCCAGGCTTTCGCCCGCCGACATCGCCGAAATGGACCGCCTGATCGCCCGCACCGAGGCGAAGGTGAAGGAGCTCAAGGGAAGGTAAGGGCTACATCTGCAATTCGTTTCTTTGCTGGATCACTTCGCGTAGGAGCCTCTCAAAGAGTCCCATCACAGCAGCAGCGCCGAAGACGTGGTACATCGTGCCGCAACTGAGCCTGCAGGCGCGGTTCTCGTTGTACAGACGCCAATGGAAGCGTGCCGTGGTTTTGGCCAGGGTGCCGAGATCGGCCTCGATCTGCGCCCTGGGGTAGCTTGCTTCGCTGATCAGAGCGGTGGTGTGCACGACGACCCGCCGATTCAGGCATTCGGCGTAATCGTTCCCTGCATTGCGCATGCGGGCGGTGACGCCGCTGTCGAATTCCGGCTTCAACGGGACATAGCAGCGCTCGATTTCCGCATCCGCATCGATCGGTTCCCAGGGAGGCCCGCCTCCCGCCCGCGTCTCTGGCGCAGCGGCAAGCAGGCAGATGGCGGCGGCAACGGCATATGCGGCGAAGCGCTTCGGCATTTTCCCCTCCCCCCAGTGCGTGGTGCCCGCTGGGGGACTCGAACCCCCACGCCATAAGGCCACGGATTTTAAGTCCGTTATGTCTACCGATTCCATCAAGCGGGCAGCGTCCAAACCCTAAACGCGGCGGTGTCCCCTGGCAAGGGGCGGCACCTTCGGTGCGCATCATGCCGCTGGCAGGGCTATGGTTTTTGCCGTCCGTTCGATGCGGCGGACGATTTATTCCGCCTGTTCCATTAACTTCGGGGTTTTTTGCTCGGGCTTCTTTCTTGGACTATTCCACGGTAGAAAACCGGAGTAGCCTTTCTGTGCGAACTAACGTTCTTTATGCGAACAAAAAGGGGCGGGTTTCGGCCTGTTCCCATGCACAGGGAGGATTTCCATCATGAAGTTTCGTCTGCTCGCCACCGCCTTGACGGTCGTCCTGGTCGCCGGAACCGCCTTCGCCGCCGAAGACCGGATGAAGCCCATCCCCACGGAAAAACTCACCGCCGCGCAGAAGGAGGCGGTCGAGAAGCTGTCCGAGGGAGCCCCGGCAGGCGCGCCGAAGCGCAGCGTCGGGCGCGGCCCGTGGGTGCCCTTGCTGCGCAGCCCGGAATTCCTCAACCGCATCCAGCGCGCGGGCGCCTACCTGCGCTACGAAAGCGCCTATAAGCCCAACCTCAGCGAACTCGTCATCCTCATCACCGCCCGCGAGTGGAGCAACCAGTACGAATGGTTCGCCCACCAGAAGCTGGCGCTCAAGGCCGGGATCAAGCCCGAGGTGATCGCCGCCATCGCCGAAGGCCGCCGCCCCGCCGGGATGACCGCCGACGAGGAGATGGTCTACGATTTCCTCGACGAGCTGATCCGCAACAAGAGCGTCAGCGACGCCGCCTACAACCGCATCGAAGGCAAGTTCGGCGAGCGCGGGGTGATCGACCTGGTCGGCATCCACGGGTACTACTCCCTGCTCGCGGCGGAGATGAACGTCGCCCAGACGCCGCTCCCCGCCGGTGCTCCGCAGCAGATTCCCTCGCTGCCGCGCTGAACGCCGGTCCGGGCGCCGCAAGGCGCCCGGCTGCCTCCGGGCCGTCAGTAGGCTTGCGCCGCGCCGCCGGGCGCGGTACCTAAAGGGCCGGTTTTGAAACGGCGGCCTCCCGGCGATGATCGAATTCGACAACGTGAGCATGCGCTTCGGCGACCTGACCGTGCTCGAACCCTTCTCCCTGAGCCTTGCCGAACGCCGCGTCGCGGTGATCGGCGCCAACGGCTCGGGCAAGAGCACCTTCGCCCGCCTGATCAACGGCCTGCTCGCGCCCTCCACCGGCACGGTGCGGGTGGATGGCCTCTGCACCGCGAAGGATGCGCGCGCGGTGCGCCGCAAGGTCGGCTTCGTCTTCCAGAACCCGGACAACCAGATCGTCTATCCCCTGGTGGAGGAGGACGTCGCCTTCGGCCTCAAAAACCTCAAGCTGCCGAAGGCGGAGATCGCCGCCCGCGTCGATGCGGTGCTCGCCCGCTACGGCATGGAGAGCCTGCGCCTGCGCCCGGCGCACCTGCTCTCCGGCGGGCAGAAGCAGATGCTCGCGATCTCCGCGGTGCTGGTGATGGAACCCGCCTACGTGGTGTTCGACGAGCCGACGACGCTCCTCGACCTGCGCAACAAGCGCCGCGTCGCCGCCGCCATCGCCGAAATGCCGCAGACCGCGGTGGTGGTCTCCCACGACCTGGAGTTCCTCACCGATTTCGAGCGCGTCCTCGTCTTCGAGGCCGGGCGCATCGTCTGCGACGCGCCGCCCGCCGAGGCCGTTCCCTTCTACCGCGAGCTGATGGCGGCGGAGGCGGGCGGTGTTTGAGATCTGCCTCACCCGCATCACCTGGCTGCACCGCATCCCCGCGGGGGTGAAGCTTTTCGCACTCGCGGCGGCGGGGGCCGCGGTGTTCCTCACCGACGATGTGCGCATCCTGGGCGGGCTCGTCGCCTTTGCCGCCCTGCTGCCGCTCTCCGCCTGGCTGCCCGCGAGGCCGCTGTTCAGGCAGATCGCCCCCGCCCTGGTGCTGATTGCCGCGCTCGCCGCCTTCCACCTGGTCACGGGAGATCCGCGCGACGCCTTCCTGGTGTCGGCTCGGCTCGGCACCGTCATCCTGCTCGCCGCGGCGCTCACCTTCACCACCCGCGTCTCCGCCATGGTCGATGCGCTTGAACGCGTCCTCACGCCGCTTAAATGCATCGGAGTCGATCCCGCCAAGGCGGGCTTCACCCTGGCGCTCGCCATCCGCTTCATTCCGGTGCTGTTCACCATGATCGCGGAAATCCGCGAGGCGCAGCGGGCGCGCGGCCTGGAAGGCAGCGTCTTCGCGGTGGTGATGCCGCTGCTGGTGCGCACCCTGCGCATGGCCGACGACCTCGCCGAGGCGATCGCCGCGCGCGGCTACGACGGCAACTGAAGAAAAGGGAACCCGCATGTCGGTCAAGGATATGGTCTATGCCGCCCTGTTCGCGGCGGTCACCGCGGCGCTCGGCCTGCTGCCGATGATCCCGGTGCTGCCGGGGGTGCCGATCACCGCGCAAAGCCTCGGCGTGATGCTCGCGGGCTCCATCCTCGGGGCGAAGCGCGGCGCGCTCGCCCTGCTGGTGTTCACCGCGCTGGCCGCCGCCGGGCTGCCGCTCTATGCGGGCGGACGCGGCGGTATCGGCCTGTTCCTCGGCCCCACCGGCGGCTACGCCCTCGGCTATATCCTCGGCGCGTTCGTCACCGGCTGGCTGGTCGAACGCATGTGGAGCGGCCTCAATACCTTCAAGGCCTTCGTCGCCTGCATCGTCGGCGGCATCGGCATGGTCTACCTGCTCGGCATCCCGTGGCTCGCCGCGGTGGCGAAAATCAGCCTCGCCAAGGCCTTCATCGGCTCCATGGCCTTCGTCCCCGGCGACCTGATCAAGGCCATCCTTGCCGCCTTCGTCGCCGTTGCGATCAAAAAGGCCTACCCGATCATCAAGAAAAACTAAAACGTTATGGGGGGACTCGGTCCCCCCACACCCCCCATAACTTTTGGTTTTTGCGCGTAGCGCGATAGAGCCGTCACGCGGCGTGACGGTTGATAGCCGCTGCGCGGCGAAAAAAGTTATGGGGTGCGCGAGGGGATTGAAGCCGACCGCCGGAGGCGGTGGGAACGCCCGGTGGGCGTTCCCAAGGCGGAAATGTCCCCTCGCAAAGTTTTGGTTTTCAGCCCAGGCGCGTGCCCTTCGGCACCGGGCGGCCGTTGAGGAAGCCTGCGGCGTCGGCGGGTTTGGCTCCGGCGCGTTGCAGGCGGGTGGGGCGGATCGCCCCTGAGCCGCAGGCGATGGCGAGGCGGTCGTCGAGCGCGGTTCCGGGTTCGCCGTCGCCCTCCGCCACCACGGCGTTGAGCAGCTTGAGGCGTTCACCCGCGAGTTCGCACCATGCGCCGGGGAAGGGGGAGAGGCCGCGGATATGGGCGGAGACCTGGGCGGCGGGTTTGCTCCAGTCGATGCGGGCCTCGGCCTTGTCGATTTTGGCGGCGTAGGTGGCGCCTTCCGCCGGTTGCGGGGTGGCGGCGATGCGCCCGGCGGCAAGGTCCGCGAGCAGCGGGCCGATCATCCGCGCGCCGAGGGCGGCCAGGGCGTCGTGCAGGGTTTCCGCGGTGTCCGTGGGGTCGATCGGCAGGGTTTCGCGCGTCAGCATCGGGCCGGTATCCAGGCCCGCGTCCATCCGCATCAGGGTGATGCCGGTTTGCGCGTCGCCCGCGATGATGGCGCGGGCGATGGGGGCGGCGCCGCGCCAGCGCGGCAGCAGCGAGGCGTGGATGTTGACGCACCCCAGGCGCGGCGCATCGAGGATCGGCGGCGGCAGGATCAGGCCGTAGGCGGCGACCACCGCGATATCGGCTTCAAGCGCGGCGAAGGCTTGCTGTTCCGCGGCGGATTTCAGCGAGACCGGGGTGCGCACGGCAATGCCCAGGCGTTCCGCCAGGGCGTGCACCGGCGAGGGGGCGAGCCTGTAGCCGCGGCCCGCCGGGCGCGGCGGCTGGGAATAGGCGCAGACGATGTCGTGCGCGGGCGCAAGCGCGGCGAGCGCCGCGGCGGCGAACTCCGGCGTGCCCATGAACGCGACGCGCAGGCGGGTTTCCCCCATGGCATTCCCCCGCAGCGCGGCCCTCAGGCGGTGCGCTGTTCCTTCCTGAGTTTGCGCAGGATCATGTTGCGCTTGAGGTTCGACAGATAGTCGATGAAGAGGATGCCGTCGAGGTGGTCGATCTCGTGCTGCACGCAGGTGGCGAGCAGGCCGTCGGCCTCGATCTCGTGCTTTTTGCCGTCGCGGCCGAGAAAGCGCACCTTGACCACGGCGGGGCGTTCCACCTCGGCGTACTGCTTGGGCACCGAGAGGCAGCCCTCCTCGTAGCAGGCGAGTTCCTCCGAGGCCCAGATCACCTGCGGATTGGCGAGGCACAGCGGCGCGGGCGGTTCGTCCTTGTGCGCCACGTCGAGCACGATCACCCGCTTGGAAACCCCCACCTGCGGTGCGGCGAGGCCGATGCCGGGCGCGGCGTACATGGTTTCCAGCATGTCGTCCATGAGCTGGCGGATTTCGTCGTCCACTGCCGCGACGGGCTTGGCCTTGGCCTTCAGGACCGGGTCGGGGGCGACGACGATGGGCAAGATCGCCATGGGGTCGGGTGTCCTCAATTGCAAACGAGTGTCAATGGGGAGATAGAGTGTTTTGCCCCTTCGCGTCAAGCGGCGGCTGGCCTATCCTGCTCGCAACTGCAAGGGGATGATGCGGATGATGCCGGGTTTCGAGGGATTGCTCGCGGTTCTGCTGTTCGCCGCGGTCGCGGCGGCGGCGGCGGTTTGGGCGCTTTCGCGGCGGCGCGGGGCGGACCCGGCGCTGGCGGAACTGACCGGGCGGCTGGCGCAGATGGCGGAAGCCCAGGCGGCGCAGCAGGCGCAGCTGGCGGAGCGGATGCAGGCGCAGGAGCGGGCGCTGGCCAAGGCGCTGGACGAGCGCCTGGGCGAGGTGACGCGCCGCGTCGGCGAGAACCTGATGGCCTCGGGGGAGAAGACCGCGGCCACCCTGCACGACCTGCGCGAGCGCCTGGCGGTGATCGACGCGGCGCAGAAGAACCTCACCGAGCTCTCCACCCAGGTGGTGGGGCTACAGGACATCCTCTCCAACAAGCAGGCGCGCGGGGCCTTCGGCGAGGTGCAGATGCACGACATCGTCACCGCCGCGCTGCCCGCCGAGGCGTTCTCGTTCCAGGCGGTTCTGTCCAACGGGCGGCGCGCCGACTGCCTGCTGGTGCTGCCCAACCCGCCTGGCCCGATCGTCATCGACGCGAAGTTCCCGCTCGACGGCTACCAGGCCTTCCGCGACGCGCCCGAGGCGGAGCGCAAGGCCGCGGCGCGGCGTTTCTCCGACGACGTGCTGAAGCACATCCACGACATCGCGGCGAAGTACATCATTGCCGGGGAAACGGCGGAAAGCGCCCTGATGTTCCTGCCTTCCGAGGCGGTCTATGCGGAACTGCACGCAAGCTTCCGCAACGTGGTGGAGGAATCCTACCGCAGCCGGGTGTGGATCGTCTCCCCCACCACCCTGATGGCGACGCTGAACACCGTGCGCGCGGTGCTGAAGGACGTGCAGATGCGCAAGCAGGCGGGCCGCATCCAGAAAGAGGTGGGCACCCTGCTGGAGGACGTGGGCCGCCTCGACGACCGCCTGAAGAAGCTGTTCACCCACATCAACCAGGCGCAGGCCGACATCAACCCGGTGGAAACCTCGATGGACAAGATTTCCCGGCGGGCCGAACGCATCGAGGCGGTGCAGCTGGGCGCGGCGGAAGCCCCGGCGATCGCCCACAAACCGCCGGAGGCGCCGCCGGGATGACGCCGCTTCCGCCCTGGATGTGGGCGGCCGGGGGCGCCGCCTTCCTCGCCTTCGGCGTTTGGCGCGACGGCCGCGCGGCGCGCGCCATCGGCGCGGGCGCGCTGCTCACCGGGGCGGTGGAATGGGGCCTCGGGGTTTCCTCCGCCGCGGCGCAGGCGGGGCTCTTCGTCATTCTTTCCGCCGTCGCGCTGATCGGCGGCAGGCTCACCCAGCGCCTTTCCGACGCCCTGCCCGACCGTCACCGCGCGGGCCTCGGCCTGGTCGGCCGCACCGCGGTCGCCGCCCGCGACTTCCGCAACGGCCACGGCACGGTGATCCTGGGCGGCGAAACCTATGCCGCCACCGGCCCCTCCGACATCGCGGCGGGCGCGGAGGTGCGCATCACCGGCCTAGACGACGAAACGCTGAAGGTGGCGCGCAAGGGGTAGGGCCGGGCTCAGAGACCGGCGTTCTTCCGGTATTTCATCGGCGAGGCGCCGAAGGCCTTGCCGAAGGATGTGACGAAATGGCTGGCGTGGGCGTAACCGCACAGCCCGGCGATCTCCGCGATGGTCTTGCGGCCGAACTTCGGGTCTTCGAGGTAGGCGCGCGCCATGTTCAGGCGGATTCCCCGCAATTCGCGGCAGAAGCTGGTGCCCTGGCTGGCGAAGGTCATGTGCAGGGTGCGCAATGAAATGCCGCAGATCTCCGCGCACGCGGCGGGGCCGAAGGTGAGGTCCGCCGCGTGCTGCCGCAGGATTTGCCGCAGCCGGTGGAGAAGGGACTCCCGGTAGGTTCCGCCGAAGGACGGGGCGGGGCTGGCGGCCAGCGTCAGCAGGCAGTTGATCTGTTCGATCACCATGTCCTCCGGCATCGGCAGGTTCGCCGCGGTGTCGAGGGAGAGGGCCGCCATCGCCGCGGAGAGGGTTCTTCCCCAAGGCGTGTTCTGGGGCAGGGTGATGCCGCATATCGCGGTCGCATCCGGCAGCCAGCGGGCGGCGACCTCCTTGTCGTAGATCAGGGCGGCGACCCGGATTTCATGGTTCATGCCGGAGAGCGGCGCGCCGGCATGGATCAGGCAGCAGTCGCCCGGCCCCAGGGTGACTCTCCGGCCGTATTGCTCCAGCGCGCCGGTCCCTTTCAGCACCAGCATCAGCGCGAAGGATTTGCTCAGGTCGCCGAGGCAGTGCTTGTCCCTTCTCTCATACGCGCAGGGCGTGCGTTCGAACACCAGGATGCTGCCGTGACCGAAGGCGCGGCCCCTGGTCTGTGCGTGGAAGGCGTGGCCCTGGTGCGGGGTGATCTCTCCGCCGAACCCCAGGGAAGCCAGATGCTCTTCCCAAAAGCCCACTCTTTGCGGGGCGGGAACATCGTTCGTGGAGAGATAAAACCGGGGTTGTGGGTTCTGGTGCTTCGGCATGATGAAAATTTTATCGGACCGCCTGTGAAACTGGCGTGCCCGCATGAGATTGAGAGTCAACTCACCCTTGTTCTGTAGTTATCGTGCGGAAAATGGGAGGGTTTTTTGATTTCCCAGCGGAATTATTTCTGAGCGCAGGAAACGTTTCATCTCAGTGCAAGCGCATTGGAACTCTGTTCTCGATTTTATGTTTTTACTTCATGCTGCAAGGCCTGCGCGAGTTAAACCCTTTGCGGGTCTGCATAAGGGGTTATGCACGATAGCGGGTGCGCTCGTCAAGATTGGTAGGGGAAAAGCTCTGAGTTGATGTCGGCAAGGGGAAGATGCCGGTAAGACTAAGGAGATTAATGACGGGTCGATTGCGCATATTCGGCGCAGAACTATTGCGTGTAGTCGATATCTATTTCTGATCGTTTAGGGCGGCATATCTGCACGGGGAGAGCGGAGAACCTGTCTTTGCGCAACGGTGGAACGCTGCGCTTGCGGCGTTCCGGAATACGACCGGAGCGTGTTCTCTGGATGGCTCTAGTGGAAGGAGAAAGCCGTGCAATGGTTCAATAACCTGAGGATGGGACGCAAATTGCTGCTGGTGTTCGCCTTGCTGACGGCGCTCGTGGCGGCGATGGGCGGCAGCGCCTTGCAGCAGATGTCCCGCATGGGCGCCGCGACGAACGAGATTTCCTCCGTCCGCATGCCCGGGATTCAGGTCAACGGAGAAATCCGCTACCTCCTGGTGGCCCGCCGGACCCTGGAATACATGCATGTCCTCTCCACCGACGATGCGGAGATGAAAACCTTCGAGGGCCAGCATGCCGGTTATGTGAAGCTGCTGGAGGCGGCGCACGAACGCTACGCCGCGCTTCTCACCTCGGAGCGCGGCAAGGCGCTGCTCGCGCAGTTCGAGGCGCGCTACGCCGCCTACGACAAGGACGTC
>JAQAZG010000008.1 GCA_027864655.1 Oleispirillum naphthae | reverse complement strand
CACCACGCCGTCCTCGTAGTGGCGGTAGCCGAGCAGGTTCTGCCCGCGCAGCAGCATCTGCAAGGGCGTCTTCGGCATCAGCTTCTTGAAAGTTCGCAGGCGCTCCCAGGGGTCCTCGTTGAGGAAGCGGATGCAGGAGTCGTACGTCGCGCCGCCCCAGCATTCCAACGACCAATAACCTGCGTTGTCCAGATCCTCACAAGCGGGAACCATGTCCTCCATGGCCATGCGCGTCGCCAGAAGACTCTGGTGCGCATCCCGCAAGATCACGTCCGTGATCTCCACCACCCGTGTCATCGTTGCTTTCTCACAGTTATTCGGTTGGGAATTATCCGTCCTTTCGGAGGCATGCCGCCTCTTTCTCCGCCATGCGAAGAGCCGGATCGGGCGGAGGCCGGAAGGACTCCGAACCGGCCTCGCGATCGCGCTCGCCCATCACCGAAACTCTTCCCAAAACGGACTCGAACGACGCGAATTTACCGCCTTTCCCCCCGCCTGACTCGAAAAAGAAGAAAAAACTTTTGCGGGAAAAACTTAAGGAAACCTACGGGCCCCGGAAAAAAACCAGGCCGGGGCTTTGCCCGTCTCGGCCGCCTTGCCGCAAGTTCAGGGGCACGGCGTCTACCGTTCCGGAGGCTATTCGGTTTTTCCGCGCCCTGCCGACGCAAAACGCCCCGGAGAGGTCTCCGGGGCGTTTTTTCCGTATGCGGAGGCTCATGCCTTGCCGCGGATGGCGACCTTCTTCACCGCGTCGGAGACGTGGGGTTCGTACTGTTTGAAGTTGGCCTCGAACATCCCGGCGAGCTTGGCCGCGGTGGCGTCGTAGGCGGCCTTGTCCGCCCAGGTTTCGCGCGGCTGCAACACCTCCGGCGGCACGCCGGGGCAGGCATCGGGGATCATCATGGCGAACACCGGATCGGGCGCGAAGCCCGCCTTCGCCAGATGGCCGTCGAGCGCGCCGTGCACCATGGCGCGGGTGTAGGCGATCTTCATCCGCTTGCCGACGCCGTAGGGGCCGCCCGACCAGCCGGTGTTGACCAGCCAGCAGTTGGTGTCGTGCTTGCGCATCAGGTCGGCCAGCAGTTCGCCATAGACCCAGGGGTGCCGCGGCATGAACGGCCCGCCGAAGCAGGTGGAGAAGGTGGCCGAGGGTTCGGAGACGCCCTTCTCGGTGCCCGCGACGCGCGCGGTATAGCCGGAGAGGAAGTGGTACATCGCCTGTTCCGGCGTGAGCTTGGAGATCGGCGGCAGCACGCCGAAGGCATCCGCGGTGAGCATGATGATGTTGCTCGGCTGGCCGCCCTGGCCGGTTTCCGACGCGTTGGGGATGAACCACAGCGGATACGAACCGCGGGTATTCTCGGTATAGCGGTCGTCGGTGAGGTCGAGCCGCCGGGTGTTGGGGTTCATCACCACGTTTTCGAGGATGGTGCCGAAGCGCCGCGTGGTGGCGAAGATTTCCGGCTCCGCCTCGGCGGAGAGGTTGATCACCTTGGCGTAGCAGCCGTTCTCGAAGTTGAACACGCCGTTCGGGCCCCAGCCGTGCTCGTCGTCGCCGATCAGGGTGCGCGACGAATCGGCCGAGAGCGTCGTCTTGCCGGTGCCGGAGAGGCCGAAGAACACCGCGACGTCGCCGGTGGAGCCGATGTTCGCCGAGCAGTGCATCGGCAGAATGCCCTTCGGCGGCAGCAGGAAGTTGAGGATCGAGAACACCGACTTCTTGATTTCGCCCGCATACGAGGTGCCGCCGATGACCACCAGACGGCGGGTGAAGTTGACCACCACGAAGATGCCGGTGCGGGTGCCGTCGCGCGTCGGGTCGGCGTGGAAGGACGGGACCTGCAGCACCGTGAAGTCGGGCACGAAGTCCTCCGCCTCTTCCCGGGTCGGCTGGAGGAACATGTTGCGGCTGAAGTGGGCGTGCCAGGCCTGCTCGGTGATGATGCGCACCGCCAGGCGATGGTCCGGGTCGGCGCCGGCGAAGCGGTCCTGCACGAACACGTCGCGGCCGATCATGTAGTCGCACATGCGGGCGACCAGCGCGTCGAAGCGGTCGCGGTCGAACGGCACGTTGACCTTGCCCCAGTCGGTGGTGGCTTCGGTAATCGCGTCCTTGACGGTGAATTTGTCGTTGGGGGAACGTCCGGTGTGTTCCCCGGTGAGCGCGACGAACGCGCCGTAGCGCGACAGGTGGCCCTCGTTGCGCTTCACCGCCATTTCGACGAGTTGCGCGGTGGACAGGTTCCAATACACGCGGCCGACGCCACCCAGACCCAGCTTATCGACCCCGTGCTTACTAATGACCGGACCAAGATTTTCCACGTTCAGGTCTCCCCAAAAGTTCATGCGGACAGCCGGTCTCGACCGTCTCCGCATGCGCCGTCCGCCCCGTCCCGACAGGCGGCGCAAGCGGTGACCGACGGTCACCGGCCTTAACGGTCCAGCATAGCGCGCTTCCGCAAAAGCCGGAACCGGCCAGTGCCCTTGCGGCAACGAAATCCGGCCTGCGAGCGGCACCTTCGCGAATCACACTATTCAGAGACCGTGGTATAAGATATGTCGCTTGATGAGGAGGTTAAGGGGGAGACGATGCACATTCGGCTTTTTTACGCAATCTTCTGCATGATCCTTGCGTCGCCGGCCTCCGCCGCCGCGGCCGAACTCGGCATCTCCGGCGTTTGGGCGCGCGCTTCCGCGGGCATGGCGCGGGCGGGCGCCGCGTTCATGACCATCGACAACCCCAATCCGCAGGCCGACGCGCTGATCGCCGCGGAGGCGGGGGTTTCGGGCGTGGTGGAGCTGCACACCCATATCGACGACAACGGCGTGATGCGGATGCGCAAGGTTCCGCGCATCGCGGTGCCCGCGAACGGCCGGACGGAGATGAAGCCGGGCGGGCTGCATGTGATGTTCATCGGGTTGACCGCGCCGCTCAAGGAAGGGCAGCGCTTCGACCTGACCCTGGTGTTCGAGAAGGCCGGGCGCATCGTCGTTCCGGTCGAGGTGAAAAGCGCGAAGGCGCGCTGAGAGCGTTAGGTGTCCAGTCAACGGGGCGGAAATCCGGGAGGATCATAGCCGTGTCGTATACGATTACCCTGGTCGATGACGACCGCAACATTCTGGCTTCGGTGTCCATGGCCCTGGAGGCCGAGGGCTTCAAGGTCGCGATGTACCACGACGGCGCCGAGGGGCTGGCCGGCATCGCCGCCGAACCGCCGGATCTGGTGGTGCTCGACATCAAGATGCCGCGCATGGACGGCATGGAAATGCTGATGGAGCTGCGCAAGAACTCCGCGGTGCCGGTGATCCTGCTCACCTCCAAGGACGAGGAGGTGGACGAGGTGCTCGGCCTGCGCATGGGCGCGGACGACTACATCAAGAAGCCGTTCTCGCAGCGCCTGCTGGTGGAGCGCATCCGCAGCCTGCTGCGCCGCGGCGAGGTGAGCCGCCAGCGCAAGCTTTCCGGCGGCGACCCGGACGCGGTGTCCGGCGAGGCGCTGGTGCGCGGCGACCTAGTGCTCGACCCGGCGCGCCACATGTGCGCCTGGAAGAGCCGCCCGGTGGACCTCACCGTCACCGAGTTCCTCATCGTGCAGGCGCTGGCGGTGCGGCCCGGCCACGTGAAGAGCCGCGACCAGCTGATCGACGTGGCCTACGGCGAGCACATCTACGTGGACGACCGCACCATCGACAGCCACATCAAGCGCATCCGCAAGAAGTTCCGCGACGAGGACGACAGCTTCGCCAACATCGAGACCCTCTACGGCGTGGGCTACCGTTACCGCGAGAAGATCGAGTAGGCCGATGCGCCGGGAGCCCGCATCGTGGCGATGATGCCGCCCGGAGACGAAGCGCGCGCCGCCGAGGCGTCCGGGCGGACGCGCCGCCTCCGGCGCATCTCGCCGCTCACCCGCAAGATCCTGGCGGTCAACCTGCTGGCCCCGGTGCTGCTGGTGCTCGGCGCGCTCTACCTCGACACCTACGAGCAGGGGCTTCTGCGCTCCGAGCTCGAGTCGCTGCGCGAGCAGGGCGAGATGATCGCCTCCGCGGTGGCGGAAAGCTCGGTCTCCGGCGACCCGACGAGCGGCTCCTCCGCCGAAGACGGCGGATACGGCTACCGCCTGCTGCCGGAACAGGCGCGCCACATGGTGCGCCGCCTCTCCGCCCACAGCGGGCGGCGGGTGCGCCTGTTCGACGCCGCGGGCGCGCTTCTCGCCGACAGCCGCTATCTCTTCGTCTCCGGCGGCGTGGTCGAGGTCTCCGCGCTGCCGCCGCAATCGCCCTATCCCGCCGCCGACCGCGTGCTGCGCTGGTTCAACGACAAGGTGGTGAGCCTGCTCGGCCACCTCTCGTCCGAAGAAGGGCCGCCGGTCTACACCGCCGCCCCCGCCGACCCGGTGGCCACCTACGAGGAGCTCAACGCCGCGCTGCGTTACGGCGAAACCGCAGAGGCGCTGCGCCGCGGCCGCACCACCAAGGTGCTCTCCGTCGCGGTGCCGGTGCAGTACTACAAGCAGGTGGTGGGCGCGGTGCTGATCAGCGCCAGCACCCGCGCGGTGGATGCCGACGTGTTCCAGGTGCGCAAGGCGATCCTGCGGCTGTTCCTCATCACCCTCGGCGTCACCGTGCTGCTGTCGCTCTACCAGGCGGGCACCGTGGTGCACCCGCTGCGCCGTCTCTCCCGCGCCGCGGCCCAGGTTTCCAGCGGCGGGCGCGGCCGCATCCCCGACCTGTCGCGCCGCGACGACGAGATCGGCGACCTCTCCCTCGCGCTCGGCCAGATGACCGAGACGCTGTGGAACCGCATCGAATCCACCGAGCGCTTCGCCGCCGACATCGTCCACGAGGTGAAGAACCCGCTGTCCTCGATGCGCAGCGCGGTGGAAACCGCAAGCCGCATCGACGATCCCACGGCGCGGAAGCGCCTGCTCGCGATCATCGGCGAGGACGTGCAGCGCATCAACCGCCTGCTCAGCGACATCGCCGACCTCTCCCGCGTCGATGCGGAACTGATGAAGGCCCCCACCGAGCCGGTGGACATCTGCGCCATGCTCACCGCCATCGCCGAGGTGGAGAGCCTGCCCTCCGACGACGGCGCGCCCGCCATCGCGCTCGACCTGCCGCGCGGCGAGGATCTGTGGATTCCCGGCTCCGAGGGCCGCCTGGTGCAGGTGTTCCGCAACCTCATCCGCAACGCCGTGACCTTCAGCCCGCCGGGCGGGGTGATCACGCTGCGCGCCTATGCCGGGGCCGACGAGTTCGGCCCCACGGTATCGGTGGAGGTGGACGACGAGGGCCCCGGCATCCCCGACGGCAAGGAGGCGACGATCTTCGACCGCTTCTATTCCGAACGCCCGCCGGGGGAGAAGTTCGGCACCCATTCGGGCCTCGGGCTCGCCATCTCCAAACAGATCGTCGAGGCCCTGGGCGGCCGCATCTCCGCGGTCAACCGCCACGACGCCGAGGGGCCGCACGCCCCCGGGGCGCGCTTCACCCTGGTGTTCCCGCGGCTCGGCGCGGGTCACGGCCATTGACAGGCGGCGCGGGCCGCGCGACGGTGAGCGGATGAACGCAAGCGCCCCCGCCTCCACCGTCGTCCACGCCTCCACCGTCGCCATCGGCGGTCTCGCGGTGCTGATCTCCGGGCCGCCCGGCTGCGGCAAGTCGGACCTCGCCCTGCGCCTGATCGACCGCGGCGCACGGCTGGTCGCCGACGACCAGACCGAGGTGGACCTCTGCGCCGACGGCACCCTCGCCGCGCGGGCGCCCGCCACCATCGCCGGAAATATCGAGGTGCGCGGCCTCGGCCTGGTTTCGGTGCCGGGCGCGGCCGCGCCGGAGGAAACCTTCCCCGTCGCCCTGGCGGTCTCCGTGGAAACCTCGACCAGCGCCGTGGAGCGCCTGCCCGAACCCGAAACCGCCGAAATTCTCGGCGCCGCGGTGCCCGTGGTCGCGGTGTTCGGCTTCGCCGCCTCCGCCGCCGTGGTGGTGGAAACCGCACTCGCCGCGGTGCGGGGCGTTCGCACATGGGTGCACGGATGAGCACCGCCTCCGCCCCCGAAGTGGTGGTGGTCACCGGGCTTTCCGGCGCGGGCAAGTCCACCACGCTCAAGACCTTCGAGGACCTGGGCTACGAGGCGGTGGACAACGTGCCGCTGTTCCTGCTGCGCCGGATGATCGGCGGCGCCGCCGGCCCCGAGGGGGCACGGCGGCCGCTCGCCATCGGCGTGGACATCCGCACCCGCGACTTCGACGTCGCGGCGATCCGCCGCTTCGTCCGCGACGTGGAAAAGGCGGGCATGGCGCGGCCGCGCGTGGTCTTCCTCGACTGCGACGACGACGTGCTGCAACGCCGCTACACCGAGACGCGGCGCCGCCACCCGCTCGCCGCCGACCGCCCCCTCGCCGACGGCATCGCGCTCGAGCGCCAGTTGCTCGCGCCGCTCAAGGACGGCGCCGACGACGTCATCGACACCTCCGACCTGCCGCCCGGCGCGCTCAAGACGATGCTGCTCACCCGCTACGGCCTCGCCTCCACCGGGCTGCACGTGTTCGTCACCTCGTTCTCGTTCCGCCGCGGCCTGCCGCGCGAGGCCGACCTGGTGTTCGACGTGCGCTTCCTGCGCAATCCGCACTACGATACGGCGCTGCGCGACCTCACCGGACGCGACGCTGCGGTACAGGACTACGTGGCCGCCGACCCGGACTTTCCGGAGTTCCTCGGCCGCCTCACCGCCCTTCTGGACCCGCTGCTGCCGCGCTACGTGACCGAGGGCAAAAGCTATCTCACCATCGCGGTGGGCTGCACCGGCGGGCGGCACCGCTCGGTGTTCGTCGCCGAGCGCCTGGGCGCCTGGCTCGCCGAGGCGGGCTACGGCACCTCGGTGCGCCACCGCGAGTTGCAATCCCCGGGGTCCTGAGGCGTCTGCCCGAAAATCTTGAAAGCGGGCGCAAAAACCGGCTCAATAGGGACCCTTGCGGAGCGGAGAAGCGAAGGGCCGGATTCGGGAAGATCCGGACAGAGGGAAGGAACCAATCGCGCAATGATCGGCATGGTACTCGTCACCCACGGCCGTCTGGCCGAAGAATTGATCGCCGCCCTGGAACACGTGGTCGGCCGCCAGGAGCAGGTGAAGGCCGTGTGCATCGGACCCGACGACGACATGGAACGCCGCCGTCAGGACATCATGGACAGCGTCGCCGCGGTGGATAGCGGCGAAGGCGCGGTGGTGCTCACCGACATGTTCGGCGGCACGCCGTCGAACCTCGCCATCTCGATCATGGACAAGACCCGCATCGAGGTGATCGCCGGGGTCAACCTGCCGATGCTGATCAAGCTCGCATCGGTGCGCGACAGCGAGACCCTGAACGATGCGGTGATGAGCGCCCAGGAGGCCGGGCGCAAGTACATCAATGTCGCCTCCAAGCTGCTGGCGCAGCCCTGAGTCCCTATGGAGAGTACGCGTTGACGAAGACTGCCCTGACCGACCGCGAAGTGACGATCCGCAACATGCGCGGCCTGCACGCCCGCGCCGCCGCCAAGTTCGTGAAACTGGCGAGCGGCTTCGACGCGCGCGTCTCGGTGTCCAAGAACGGGCAGACCGTCTCGGGCGAATCGATCATGGGCCTGATGATGCTGGCGGCCGGTCTCGGCTGCGCCATCCGCCTCTCGGCGGAAGGCGCCGAGGCGGAGGCCGCGCTGAACGCTCTCTGCGACCTGGTGGAAGCCAAGTTCCATGAAGATTGACGATCAGCCGATTCCGGAATTGCCGACCCGGATAATGCACGGCCTGGGGGTCAGCCCCGGCATCGCGCTCGGCATCGCCTATGTGCACGAGACCGGCGGCCTCTCGGTGATCGAATACTGCATCCCCGAGGCCCGCATCGCGCAGGAGGTCGCGCGCTTCCGCGAGGCGGTGGCCCACGTCGCCGCGGACCTGCGCAAGATCCAGGAGGATGTCCGCCGCCTGCCCGGCCAGAGCGCCGAGGAAGTCGCGGTGATCCTCGAGGCGCACGTCCTGATGCTGAAGCGCTCGCGCCTGGTGCGCGGCGTCGAGACCCTGATCGCCGAGAAGAGCATCAACGCCGAAGCCGCGGTGAAGCACCAGATCGACGATCTGATGGAGACCTTCGCGGCGATGGAGGACGGCTACCTCGCCGGGCGCGCCGACGACGTGCGCGACCTCGGCCAGCGCCTGGTGCGCCGCCTCGGCCACGGCGAGGGCACGCCGTTCGCCGACCTGCCGCGCCAGTCCATCGTGCTCGCCGACGAGCTGACCCCGGCAGACACCGCGCAGATGGACCCGGCGCGCGTCGTCGCCTTCGCCACCGAACTCGGCGGCATCGCCAGCCACACCGCGATCATGGCGCGCTCGCTGGGCATTCCGGCGGTGGTCGGGGTTTCCGGGCTGACCCACAACCTCTGCGCCGGCTGCACGGTGATCGTCGATGGCACCGCCGGGCGGGTGATCCTCAATCCCACGTCGGAGCAGTTGGCCGACTACCGCAAGTGGCGCGCCGCGGCGCTGCGCCGCTTCCGCTCGCTCAACCGCCTGCGCGCACTCCCCGCGGTGACCAGGGACGGGCTGCGCGCCACCCTGCTCGCCAACATCGAACGGCCGGAGGAAACCAGCGCCGCGGTGCTCGCGGGGGCCGAGGGCATCGGCCTGTTCCGCTCCGAATTCCTCTACATGAACCGCGACGACGTGCCCACCGCCGACGAACAATACGGCATCCTGCGCAACGTCGTGGAGCGCATGGACGGCCTGCCGGTGACCTTCCGCACCCTCGACGTCGGCGGCGACAAGCTCTCCCGCCTGTTCGACCTCGCCGCCGGGCCGAACCCGGCGATGGGCCTGCGCGCGGTGCGCCTGTCGCTGGCGCGGCCGGAGTTGCTGCGCGCCCAGTTCGAGGCGGCGTTCCGCGCCGCCCGCCACGGGCCGGTGCGCGTGCTTCTGCCCATGGTCGCCTCGCCGGACGAACTGCGGCAGTGCCGCGTGCATTATGCCGAAACCTTCGCCGCGCTGAGCCGCGCCCGCGTGGCCCTGCCCGACGAACCGCCGCCCTTGGGCGTGATGATCGAGGTGCCGGGCGCGGCCCTGAACGCCGACGCCATCGCCAAGGAGGCGGATTTCCTCTCCATCGGCACCAACGACCTGACCCAGTATACGCTCGCCATCGACCGCTCCGACGAGCAGGTCTCCCACCTCTACGACAGCATGCACCCCGCGGTGCTGCGCCTCATCCACTTCACCACCGAGGCGGGCCGCCGCGCCCGCGTGCCGGTTTCGGTGTGCGGCGAGGTGGCGGGCGACCCGCACTACACCGGGCTTCTGCTCGGCATGGGCATCAAGGAGCTCTCCATGGCGCCGGGCAACCTCTTGTTCGTCAAGGCGCAGGTGCGCCAGATGGAGGCCGCAGCGGCGCACGCCCTGGTGCAGGCGGTGCTGCGCCAGTCCGAAGGCACGGAAATCCGCGCCCTGGTCGCCGCCTTCAACGGCGAAGACGCGTAAACGCCAAAACTTCGTGGGGGACCTTGGCCCCCCCACACCCCCCATAACTTTTGGTTTTTGCGCGCAGCGCCATAGGACCGTCACGCGGCTTGACGGTTGACAGCCGCTACACGGCGAAAAACTAAGGGGAGGTGCGGGGGGACCGCGTCCCCCTGCAACGTTTTGGTTTTACGGCCCCGGAGACGTCACGCCGCCGAAGGCGTAGAGGATGAGCGGCAGGGTGACGGCGGAGGTGAGCGTGGTGACGAACACCGTCACCGCGGCGCGGCGCACGTAGACGCCGTAGCGCTGCGCCAGGATGAAGGCGTTCTTCGGCGAGGGCAGCGCGGCGACGAACACCAGCGCGGCGAGCGACTCCCCGGAAAGCCCGAAGACGAAGCGCCCGAGAACGAAGGCGAGCAGCGGGATCAGCACCAGCTTGATGACGCTCGCCGCCGCGATTTCGCGCACGTCCACGCCGCCCGCGTCCACGTCCTTTTCCGCCAGGGTGAGGCCGAGGGCGAACACCGCCACCGGGATGGCGCCGCGGCCCAGCAGGTTGCAGGCACGCTCCACCCAGCCGGGCAGCACCAGCCCGGAGGCAACCGCCGCCACGCCGAGGAAGGTGGCCATCATCAGCGGGTTCTTCGCCACCACCAGGAACACCTGGCCGATCTTCGCGGCGCGCGAGGCCGCAGGCGCGCCCGCGGCGCGGGCGAGGTCGATCTCCGTCCAGGTGAGCAGCACCGGGTAGACGAAGATCATGTGGATCACCGTGGCGAGGATCGCGGGCAGCGGCGAGCCGAAGGCGTAGAGGCAGATCGGAATGCCGAGGTAGCCCGCGTTGCCGTTGACCACGGTGAAGATGCCGAGCGCGAGCTTCGCCCCGGTTTCGCGGAAGACGAAGCGCGCCAGAGCGAAGAACGCCACGCCGCCGATGACGATGGCGGCGAAATAGGCCGCGAGGTAGTCCCAGTGCGCCACCTCGGCGGGCTGGCGCTTCGCCAGGGTGATGAAGATCAGGGGCGGCATGGCGACGAAGAAGACGAAGCGCGACAGCACGGTGGGACCGGCGGGGCCGAGCAGGCGCAGCCGCCCGCAGCCGTAGCCGAGAAGCGCAATGACGAAAATCGGCGCGAAAACGCCAATGACCTGCCCCATGACCCGGTCCCTATTGTGTTGCGGAGCGCTTGGTATAGAGCAGATCGCGAGGCGATGGAACCCTGCTTGCCGCCGATTGTGCACAACCCTGCCCCTCGCAGCGCGCCGATGCCGGACCCATATCAACCGCTCGAGATTTGCGGTTGTGACCCGCGGCCCCCGCCGCTATCATCCCGCCGCCCCGGATGGGGACGAACCGGGTTTCAAGAACGAGGACAAGATGACGGAATTCACCGACTACAAGGTTGCCGATATCGGGCTGGCCGACTGGGGACGCAGGGAAATCGTCCTTGCCGAGGCGGAGATGCCCGGCCTCATGGCGATTCGCGCCGAATACGGGCCGAAGCAGCCCCTGAAGGGCGCGCGCGTCGCCGGCTGCCTGCACATGACCATCCAGACCGCCGTCCTCATCGAGACCCTGGTGGCGCTCGGCGCGACGGTGCGCTGGAGTTCGTGCAACATCTTCTCCACCCAGGACCACGCCGCGGCGGCGATCGCCAAGGCGGGCGTTCCGGTGTTCGCCTGGAAGGGCGAGACCGAGGAAGAGGCCTGGTGGTGCATCGAACAGACCATCTTCGGCCCCGACGGCTGGCGCCCCAACATGATCCTCGACGACGGCGGCGACCTCACCCTGGTGATGCACGAAAAGCATCCGGAGTTGATGGCCGCGGTGAAGGGCATCTCGGAAGAGACCACCACCGGCGTGCACCGCCTCTATGAGATGGCGAAGAAGGGCACCCTTCTCGCGCCCGCGATCAACGTCAACGACAGCGTCACCAAGTCGAAGTTCGACAACAAGTACGGCTGCCGCGAATCCCTGGTGGACGGCATCCGCCGCGGCACCGACGTGATGATGGCGGGCAAGGTCGGCGTGGTCGCGGGCTTCGGCGACGTCGGCAAGGGCTCGGCGGATTCCCTGCGCCGCGCCGGTTGCCGCGTGCTGGTCACCGAAGTGGACCCGATCTGCGCCCTGCAGGCGGCGATGGAGGGCTTCGAAGTCACCACCATGGAGGATGCGGCCACCCGCGGCGACATCTTCGTCACCGCCACCGGCAACATCGACGTCATCACCATCGACCACATGCGCAAGATGAAGGCCGGGGCCATCGTCTGCAACATCGGCCACTTCGACAGCGAGATCCAGATCGCCGCGCTGCGCAATCTCAAGTGGCACCCGGTGAAGCCGCAGGTGGACGAGGTGGAGTTCCCCGGCGGCAAGCGCATCATCGTTCTGGCGGAGGGCCGCCTGGTCAACCTCGGCTGCGCCACCGGCCACCCGAGCTTCGTGATGAGCGCCTCGTTCTCCAACCAGGTGCTGGCGCAGATCGAGCTGTGGAACAATGCCGCGGCCTACGAAAAGAAGGTCTACGTGCTGCCGAAGACCCTGGACGAGAAGGTCGCCGCCCTGCACCTCGCCAAGCTCGGGGTGAAGCTCGACCGGATGAGCGAAGAGCAGGCCGCCTATATCGGCGTGTCGGTTGACGGCCCCTTCAAGCCGGAGGAATATCGTTACTGACCGACCGGGCGGCTGAGCCGCCCGGCAAAAAGACACCGTGGGGGAGCGAAGGATGACGTTTCCGGCGTTGACCGAACGCCTTCCCGAACTCAGCGCGGCGGCGGCCGGTTTTCTGGCTGCCGCCGTTCTGTTTACCGCGGGCGGCATGCGCCGCGCCGCCGCCGTCCGCCGCCGCGCCAAGGCCCGCGCCGTGGAAGCGGCCCGCCTCTCCGGCATTCTGGCGCAGGCCAAGGACGGCGCACTGGTTCTGGTGCACGAGGCGGAGGTCGCCGACCCGGCGGAATGCACCGTGGCGTGCAGCCGCCGCCTCGCCGTGCTCTTGGCCCTGCCGCAGGGGGAACGCGCCGCCTTCTTCGACGTGATGTCCGCCCTCGCCCCGGCGGATGCCGAGGCGCTCGCCGCGCCGATCGCCGCGCTGTTGCAGACCGGCGACACCTTCGACCGCACCGTCGCCGCCCCCGGCAGCGGCCGCACGCTGCGCCTCACCGGCGTGCGCGCCGACGAAACCCCGGGCACGCGCATCACCTCGGTGATCTGGTTCTCCGACGTCACCCGCGAAACCGCGGCACAGGAGGAGGCGCAGCGCGACATCCACACCCTGCGCCGCGACCGCAGCCGCTACCGCGCCGCGCTGGACGCCCTGCCGCTGCCGATCTGGCTGCGCAACGAGGACCTCGACATCACCTTCTGCAACACCGCGTTCGCCCGCGCCGTCGGCGCGGCGGACCCGATCTCCGCCCGCCGCGAGGGCGCGGAACTGCTGCGCGGTGCGGCGGGGCGCGAGGGCCGCGACCTCGCCGCCCGCGCCCAGGCCGCGGGCGACAGCCGCCAGGAGCGCGAGGTGCTGGCCCTCGGCGGCACCCTGCGCCACCTCGACGTGCGCGAAACCCCCTTGATGCCCCACGGCGCAAGCGCCGTCACCGCGGCGGAGGCCAAGGTGCTGGGCGGCACCGTCGGCATCGCGCTCGATACCACCGAGCAGCAGGACAGCCGCGCCGAACTCGCCCGCCACGACGAGGCCCACGCCCTGGTGCTGGAGCGCCTGGGCACCGCCATCGCGGTGTTCGACGGCGGCCAGCGGCTGCGCTTCTACAACACCGCCTTCGTCCGCCTCTGGCAGCTCGACGACGCCTGGCTCGACAGCGAGCCGGACTACGGCACCGTGCTCGAAGTGCTGCGCGACCGCCGCCAGTTGCCCGAGGTCGCCGACTTCCCCGCCTACAAGGCCGCGGAGATCGCCGCCTTCACCGACCTGCTGGAGCCGGTGGAGGCGCTGATGCACCTGCCCGGCGGCACCACGCTGCGCCGCGTCGTCGCGCCGCACCCCCTCGGCGGCCTGCTGCTGACCTACGAGGACGTCACCGACACCCTGGCGCTGGAACGCTCCTACAACACCCTCATCGACGTGCAGGCGGAAACCTTGAACCACCTGCGCGAGGCGGTGGCGGTGTTCGACGCGGGCGGCACCCTGCGCCTCTCCAACGCCGCCTTCGCCGCGCTGTGGGAACTGCCGGAAATCCGCCCCCTGCCCGGCGGCGCGGAGGCATCCGACGCCGCGCTGCGCTTCACCGAGGTGGTGGACCTGCAGGCCCGCCTGATCGCCGAGGCCGCCGAACGCCGCGACTTCACCGCCCGCATGGCGCGCCTCTTCCACGACCGCGACGCCGCCGAGGGCGCGCTCTCCCACACCGGCCGCGGCGCCGTGCGCTGGCGCTCCGCGCCGCTCGCCGACGGCGGCGCGGTGCTCAGCTACGACGCCGCCGCCGATATCCCCGCCGACGGCTGCGGCAGCCTCGCCCCGGTGCTCGCGGGCGGCGTGCGCTCCATCGCCGGGTGGAGCGAGGTGCTCGCCTACGCCCATTACGGCGCGCTCAACCCGCGCCAGCAGGCCTACATCGATTCCATCCGCGACGCCGCGGCGGCGATGGAACGCCTCCTCGTCGCCACCGACGAACTCCGGGGCGGCGGCGACCCCGAACCGCCGGAAACCCTCGACGTCCACGCCGCGCTCTCGGATGTGCTCGCCGCCGCGCGCGAACGCGCGGGCCGCCGCGAGGTGGACCTCCACTTCGACTGCCAGCCCGCCATCGGCGCGGAACGCCTGTCGCTCGACGCCTTCGAACGCCTGCTCGGCATGGCGCTGGACATGGCGCTCACCGGATGCTCGCCGGGCGACGCCATCTCGCTCGCCGCACAGCGCGAACCCGGCGGCGGCCTCACCCTCACCATCGCCGATACCGGCACCGGATGGGACGTCTCCCCCGGCGGCGACCGCGCCGCCGAGGCCCGCTTCGCCGCCATCCGCAGCTACGCCGCGCTACAGGGCTGGCGCTTCTCCTTCGTCACCGTGCCGAACGAAGGCACCGCCGTGACCCTGCGCCGGGAGCGGGCGTAAAAACCAGGCCGGGCTGCAGTTCGGAAAATGCTTCAGGCATTTTCCTCATCCTCGGCTTCGCCTCGGACCGTTGCCTTCGGCAACGTCCCTACGAACGCCTTCGGCGTTCTCCGTGCCCGGACCCGCAAGGGGATCGTAGCCGTTCGCCGGAGGCGACAGAAACGCCCAGTGGGCGTTTCTGAGGCGGAGATGGTCCCTTGACCCCATAACCTAAGTTTTTTCGCCGCGGTGCGGCAGACACCCGTCACGTTGCGTGACGGTCTTATCGCGCTACGCGCAACAACAAAGAAATACCGATATTCGTTATCACTTCTCGACACATGATAACGAATATAGTAATATAGCCTCCTCATATCCAAGCGAGGAGGAAAATATGCATCTGTCCCGGCGGGTGGGCACCGATATCGCGGTTTCGGAGGCCGACACCACAGCCATCAAAACCGCGCTTCACCGCATGGGCCTCTACGAGGTGCCGCGCTACGGCATGACGCCGTATCCCGACGAGGCGATGTTCGACGGGGTGAAGAAACTCCAGAACAGCCTCGGGGTGGAGGCCTCCGGCAGCATCCGCCCCGGCGGAGCGGAGGAGCAGGCGCTCTCCGCCGCTCTCGACGGCACCGGCGGCGATACGGGAAACGGCGGCACGGTGCATGTGCGCGCCCACACCCGCGACGGAGACGTCCACGTCTCCGCCTACGACCGCTCCGCCCCCGGCGGCGGCGGACACAAGGCGCATGAGCCGGACCGGCCCAAAAGCCCGATTCCCAACCCGAAGTACCGGAATGACAAGAAAGGCAATCCTTTTTTTGGTGCCCATCGCAAGAATCCGGATGGCTCCATTCGCGAACACAAGGGCGTGGACATCGCGGCGGAGCCGGGCGCGCCGGTCACCAGTCCGAGCTGGGGAGATATCGAAGTCCGCCCTACCTACGGGCGGAACCATCCTCTGGCCGGGCAGTACACCAACATCTGGGTGCATGGCGACGATGGCCGCTCCTATGGCCTCTATTACGTCACGCCCAGGGATGCCGACGGCAATCCGCTGGTGGAGACCGGCGACCGGGTGGCGCCGGGAGATCCGATCGGCTCGGTGCAGGACCGCGCGACGAAAGACCCCGGCATGCAGAACCATATCCACTTCGAGATCGAGGAAAACGGCCGAAAGATCGACCCCAAGCCGACCATCGATGGATGGATGGGGCAGGACTGAAGTTAGTCGTCGAGCCCCCACATCGCCCAATCGACAATCCGCCATTCCCCGTTTACGGATCGGGCGATGTAATCGTATTTGCAACCATCCGGGCATGCATGCTGAGGGGGAGGAGGAAATTCGAGAAAGACCATTTCAGCGTCTCCCGGTTTCAGGAAAGGGCTGTCTCGGAAGTCCGGAGGAATATCTTCGGGCTTGAGGATGCGTACGGAGAGGATGCGATAGCGCAGATCGTAGGGAGGCAGTTGGAACTCGGTTCTCTCCACCCCGACACGTCGGCAGAGGCTTTTATCCTGGCGGGAGTCGCACGCGAGGAAGGTCTCCGCCGCGCAGAGCGGTGTCTTGGGGGCGCCGATGCAGGAGGAAGTGGCCCCGTCGGCGGTGATGGTGCGGATATCTGAGGGGAAAGTCTCCCCCGCCCGCGCGACGCTGCCGCACAGCGCGATCAGAACCGCCGCAACCGTTCCCCACATCCGCATCGCGTCTCTCCCTTCCTCCGGGCAGCATAGGCGATTCCACAAAAGGGAACAAGACGGGAACATATGGGGGATGGAAAAGACGCCCGGCGGGCGCCTTTTCGCCGCGCGGCTCAGTTCACGCGGAAGATGTCGTAGATGATCGCCTTGTCGTCGCCGAAGTCCGGATGGTCGGGAATGTAGGGTTGCGGCTTGGAGTGGTAGACCGCGCTCCACAGGCCGTCGTCGGCGATCGCCTTCAAGGCGTTTTCGAAGGCGTCGTCGTAGAGATCGACGCGATGGGTGAACGAGACCACCCCGCCGGGGCGCACCACGCGCTGGAATTCGCGCATCAGGCCGGGCACGTTCTTCACGTAGGTCAGGGTGCCGATGCACTGCGCCGCCGCGAAGTGGTCGTCGGGAAAGTCCAACCGCTCGTTCAGGTTCAGGCGCTTCAAGTCGCTGTAGCACCCTTTCTCCCGCGCCTTCTCCAGAGAGACCGTCGAATAATCGACGCCGGTCACCGTGGTGAAGCCGCGTTCCTTGAGGTGCAGGCCGGTCAGGCCGGTGCCGCAGCCCGCGTCGAGCACCGGCTGCGCGCCGTCGATTCCCAGCTTGTGCAGGGCCTCGGCCGCCAGTTGCGGCGCGTCGTAGCCCATGCCCAGAAGCTCTTCTTCGTAGGTTGCGGACCAACGGTCGTAATACGCCTCCAATTGATCCAGACTCGCATGCGTCATATCGCTAAGATCGGACGAGCCTGCCGGAGGGGACATACCTGTATTTCTGGCAGATTGAACGTCTGTCATGGTTGCCTCTCTAGGGTTGTCATCGAATTTTGCGCTCTCACGCGAAGCGATTATTAACACGTATTGACGATATATTCAAATCGACCCCCGGATTTCCCCGGAAATCTCGCGATTGTATTTACGAAAATTAAACGAAAACAGCCGCCTCTGCGGCAATCGTACGGCCTTCCCGGCGCGCCGCGCGGCCCGGCGGAAAAAAGAAAACCTTGCGGAGGGTCTTGGCCCCTCCGCGCCTCCCATAACTTCTTGTTTTTGCGCGCAGCGCCATAAGCCCGCAGGGGGTGATGGCCGCTTTGCGGCGAAAAGGCATGGGGGGCGCGGGGGGACCGAGTCCCCCCGCAAGGTTTTCGCCTTCCCGCCTCAGGCGATCGGCACGCCCTGGGTGGTGGAGTAGGCGAAGTGGACCACCTCGTCGGGGCGGATGACGGCGCGGGCGGAGTTGGCCGCGGCGGCGGCCTCGGCGAAGCCGATGAGGATGAGCTTGAGCTTGCCGGGGTAGGCGGCGATGTCGCCCGCGGCGAAGATGCCGGGCACCGAGGTGGCGGCGGTGGCGGGGTCGATGGCGATGGCCGCGCCGTCCATGTCCAGGCCCCATGCGGCGATCGGGCCGAGGTTGGCGGCGAGGCCGAAGAACGGCAGCAGCACGTCGGCGGCGATGTCGCGGGTGTTGCCCTCGAGGTCGGCGACGGTGACGGTTTCGAGCTGGCCGTCCGCGCCGCCGATGGATTTGAGCTGGTAGGGCACCACCAGGTCGATCACGCCGTCCTCGGCGAGGCGGGCGAGTTTCGCCTCGCTGTCCGGCGCGGCGCGGAACTTCGGGCGGCGGTGGATGACCGAGACCTTGGCCGCGATGTCGGCCAGCGACAGCGCCCAGTCCACCGCCGAATCGCCGCCGCCCGCGATCACCACGCGCTTGCCGCGCAGGTCCTCGCGGCGGCGCACCATGTAGAACACGCTGACCCCCTCGAACGCGGCGAGGCCCTTCAGAGGCGGGCGGTTGGGGCCGAAGGCCCCGGCTCCGGCGGCGACGATCACCGCGCCCGCGTCGATCTCCACCCCGGCGGAGGTGGTGACGCGCCAGCGCCCGGTGGCCGCGTCGCGGACCAGGCCCTCGACCTTCTGGTTGAGGTGGTAGGCGGGCTTGAACGGCGCGGCCTGCTGCGCCAGGCGGTCCACCAGTTCCTGCCCGCTGATCGCCGGGTGGGCCGGGATGTCGTAGATGGGTTTTTCCGGGTAGAGCGCGGCGCACTGGCCGCCGACGGCTTCCAGCGCATCGACGACGTGGCAGGCGAGTTTCGCCATGCCGCATTCGAACACGGCGAACAGGCCGACCGGCCCGGCGCCGATCACCACCACATCGGTGACATGCTGAGGCATCCGCTTCCTCCCAGATAGGTTCCGGCGCGCACTGTGCGACGAATGCGGCGCGTTGGCAACCCGTTCGGGCCGCGATTGCTCTCCTCGGTGCGGACGGGTAAAAAGGAGGGCATGACCACGGAACATGCCGCATCCCCGCCCTGCCCGCACGCCCCCGGCCCCGACGACCGGGAGTGGGGCCTCGCCGTATCCACGGCGGAGGAGACGGCATCGCTGGCCGCGCGCGTCGGCGCGGTTTCCGATGCGGGAGACGTGATCGCCCTGTGGGGCGACCTCGGCGCGGGCAAGACCACCTTCTGCCGCGCCCTGGTGCACGACCGGGCGGGAGACGGCGAGGAGGTTCCCAGCCCCACCTTCACCCTGGTGCAGATCTACGAACCGCCGGAGAGCGCGCCGGTGTGGCACTTCGACCTCTACCGCCTGAACGGGCCGGAGGACATCTGGGAGCTTGGGTTCGACGACGCGCTGGAGGATGCGGTCTCGCTGATCGAGTGGCCGGAGCGCCTGGGGCGGCAGTTGCCGCTCAGGCGTCTCGACGTGGAGCTCTGTTTCGCCCCCGACCTCGGGCCGACGGCGCGGCGGCTGCGGCTGATCGGCCGCGGGCCGGACTGGGCGCGCCGCGTCGATCGCCTGGAAACCGAGCACGGAGCCGCCGACGGTGACTGACGCGCGGGCGAGTGCACGGGCGGAATTTCTGGCGCGCTGCGGCTGGGGCGGCGCCGCGGTGGCGCCCTTGGCCGCCGACGCCTCGTTCCGCAGCTACCACCGGGTGCGGCATGAGAACCGCCGGTCGGTGCTGATGGACGCGCCGCCGCCGCTGGAGGACGTGCGCCCCTTCCGCGCCATCGACCGGCGGCTGATCGCGCTCGGCCTTTCCGCGCCCGCCATCCTCGCCGAGGACGCGGGGGAGGGTTTCCTGCTGCTCGAGGACTTCGGCGACGGCACCTTCACCCGCCTGCTGCGCGAGGGCGCGGACGAGACCGCGCTCTACGACCTCGCCGTGGACACGCTGATCGCGCTGCACCGCGCGCCGGGGGCGGCGGACGATCCGCCGGAGATGCCGCTGCCGGTCTACGACGCGACGCGCTATCTGGCGGAGGCGGCGCTGTTGCCCGAGTGGTTCCTCCCCGCCGCCGGGGTGGCGCTGCCCGCGGGCGGGCGCGCGGCCTGGGATGCGGCGTGGCGGGAGGCCCTGGCGGCATTGGAAGGCCAGCCGCAGACCCTGGTGCTGCGCGACTTCCACGTGGACAACCTGATGCGCCTGGCGGGGCGGCGGGGCGTCGCCGCGTGCGGCCTCCTGGACTTCCAGGATGCGGTGCGCGGCCCCGCGCTCTACGACCTGATGTCGCTGCTGGAAGACGCGCGGCGCGACATGCCGCCCGCCCTGGCGGCGCGCGGCAAGGTGCGCTACCGCGCCGCCTTTCCGCAGCTTGCGGGGTTCGACGCCGCCTGGGCGGTGCTCGCGGCGCAGCGCCACGCCAAGGTGATCGGCATCTTCGCGCGGCTGGCCGTGCGCGACGGCAAGCCGGGCTACCTGCCGCACATTCCGCGCGTCTGGCGCCTGTTCGAGGCGGCGCTGGCGCACCCCGCCCTCGCCGCGGTGGCGGCGTGGACCGCCGATTTCGTCCCCGAGGCTCCCCGCAGGAGGCCGCCGTGCCCAGCCCGAACTTGCGCCTGACCGACCCGCCGGAGACCGCCTGCCCGCGGCCGCGCTGCGCCATGGTGCTGACCGCCGGGCTCGGCACCCGCATGCGGCCGCTCACCCGCCACACGCCGAAGCCGCTGATCCCGGTGCTCGGGCTGCCGCTGCTCGACCGCCTGCTCGACCGCCTGGCCGAATGGGGCGTCGCCGAGGCGGTGCTCAACCTCCACCACCTCGCCCCGGTGCTGCGCGACCACGTACACGGCCGCACCCGGCCGCACATTGTGTTTTCCGACGAGAGCGACGCGCTGCTGGAGACCGGCGGCGGAGTGCGGCGCGCGCTGCCCTTCCTCGGCGGCGGCCCGTTCTTCGTGCTCAACGGCGACGTGCTGTGGGGCGACGGGCCGCAGTCCGCGCTCACCCGCCTGTGGGCGGCATTCGACCCGGCGAAGTTCGACTTCGTGCTGCTGCTGCAACCCTCGGCCAAGGCCACCGGCTACGAAGGGGCCGGGGACTTCTCGATCGATGCCGCCGGGCTGCCGGTGCGGCGCGACGCGGCGCACGTCGCGCCCTACGTCTACGCCGGGGTGCTGATCGCCCATCCCGCCGCCTTCGCCGGTTCGCCTGCCGGGCGGTTCTCCCTCAACCTGCTGTTCGACCGTGCGCTCGAACGCGGCCGCCTCGGCGCGGTGGTGCACGACGGTTCGTGGTATCATCTCGGCACGCCGCAGGCGGTGCTGGACACCGAGCGCCTGCTGACGCGGGGCAACGACTACATCTGAGGCTTCCCGCCATGCCCGGGGTCTACACCATTGCGCCGCAACAGCCCTTCGCCGAGGTTCTGGCGGCGGGAATCCTCGCGCGCCACGGCGGCAGCCCGCTGGAGCTCGCCCGCGTCACCGTGCTGCTGCCGACGCGGCGCGCCTGCCGCGCCCTGCGCGAGGCGTTCCTCCGCATCGGCGGCGGGCGGCCCACCCTGCTGCCCGCGATGCGCCCCCTCGGCGAGGTGGAGGAGGACGCGCTCGCCTTCGTCGAGGAGGACGCGGCGGCGCTCGGACTGCCGCCCGCGATCTCGCCCTTGGCGCGGCGCTGCATGCTGGCGCGCATCCTTTCCGCCGCGGCGGACCCGGCCACCGGCGAGCCGCCCGCCGCCGAGCAGGCGCTCGACCTCGCCGAGGCGCTGGCCGCGCTCCTCGACCAGGTGCAGGCGGAGGAGCTTTGCTTCGACCGGCTGGAACGGCTGGGGCTCGACCTGCCCGCCCACTGGCAACATGTCGCCGCGGTGCTGCGCACCGTCACCCATCTCTGGCCGCCGGTCCTCGCCGAAGCGGGGCGGCTCGACCCGATGGCGCGCCGCGTCGCCCTGATGCACCGCCAGGCGGAGGCATGGGCGGCGTGCCCGCCCGCCGACCCGGTGATCGCGGCGGGCTCCACCGGCAGCTTCCCCGCCACGGCGCGGCTGATGCGGGTGGTCGCCGCGCTGCCGCAGGGGGCGGTGGTGCTGCCCGGGCTGGACCGGGAGATGGACGAGACCTCGTGGAGGGCGATGGAAGAGTCCCACCCGCAGGCGGGACTGCGCCACCTGCTGACGGTGCTGGAAACGCCGCGCGATGCGGTGGCCGACTGGCGGCCCGCGCCGCCGGCCACGCCGCGCGCCGCGCTGATCCGCGAGATGTTCCGTCCCGCCGCCACCGCCGAGGCGTGGACCGCGCTTTCCCTGCCGCCCGAGGCCACGGCGGGCATCCACCGCATCGACGCGGCGGGCCCGCGCGAGGAGGCCGCGGCGATCGCGCTGATCCTGCGCGAGGCGCTGGAAACCCCGGCCCGCACCGCCGCCCTGGTGACGCCGGACCGCGCGCTCGCCCAGCGGGTCGCGGCGCAGATGCGGCGCTGGGGGGTGGAGATCGACGATTCCGCGGGCGTGCCGCTGGGGCAGAGCCGCGCCGGGCGCTTCCTCCGCCTCGTCGCGCGGGCGGCGCGGGAGGGGTTCTCGCCGATCGCGCTGCTGGCGCTGCTGCGCCACCCGCTGTGCGCGCTCGCCCGCGGCGTCAACGCGGGGGCGGTGGCGGATTTCGACCGCTTCCTCGCGCGCGGGGCGAGGCCCGCCCCCGGCTGGGCCGACTACCGCCGCCGCATCGACGCGCTGGAAACCGACCCTCACCTTTCCGGCCCGCGCCTCCTCGGCCTCAACTGGCTGGTCGAGACCCTGGCCGCGGCGACGCGGGACTTCGCCGCCGCGCTGGCGGCGGAGACGGCGGACCTGCCCGCCCTGCTGCGCGCCCACGTGGCCTGCGCCGAGGCGCTGGCCGGAGACGTGGAGACCGAGGGTTGGGAGGCTCTGTGGCGCGGCGACGACGGCGAGGCGGCGCAGGCGGCGCTGGCCGAGGCGATCGCCGAGACCGGCAGCCTCGGGCCGGTGGACCCGGCGGACTACGCCGTGCTGTTCGACGCGCTGATCGCGGCCATCGCGGTGCGGCCGCGCCATGGCGAGGCGCGGCGGGTCGCCATTCTCGGCCCGATGGAAGCGCGCATGCAGCCCGCCGACGTGATGGTCCTCGGCGGCATGAACGAGGGCGCCTGGCCGCGCGGCCCCGCCCCCGACCCGTGGATGAGCCGGGGGATGCGCGCCGCCTTCGGCCTGCCGCCGCCGGAGCGGCGCATCGGGCTTTCCGCCCACGACGTGATGATGGCCGCGGGCGCGCCCACCATCGTCTTCACCCGCGCCGCGAAGCAGGACGGCGCGCCCGCCGAACCCTCGCGCTGGCTGCGCCGCCTCGATGCGGTGCTCGCCGCCGCCGGGACGGCGCTGCCGCAGGGGCCGTGGCTCGCCTGGGCGCGCGCGCTGGAGGCCGCGCCCGCGGTGGTGCAGCCGCCCGCGCCGCCCGCGCCGAAGCCGCCGGTGGAAGCGCGTCCGCGCAGGCTCTCCGCCACCAACGTGGAAATGCTGATGCGCGACGCCTACGGCGTCTACGCGAAATACGTGCTCGGCCTGCGGGCGCTGGACGACCGCGAGCAGGAGGTCTCCCCCGCCGACCTCGGCAACCTGATGCACGGCATCCTGGAAAACTTCACCGCCGCGGGCGGCGACACCACGCAGCCGGACGCCAGGGCGCAGTTGCAGGCGCTGGCCGATGCCGCGCTCGCCATGCGCGACGTCCCGGCGGAGCTTGCGCCGTTCTGGCGGGCGCGCATCGGCCGGGCGCTCGACTGGTTCGTTTCCACCGATGCGGCGCGGCGGCCCGGCCTCGACGTCACCCTGGCGGAGCGCTGGGGGGAGTGGACCTTCCCTGCCAAGTCCGGCCTGCCGTTCACCCTGTTCGCCAAGGCCGACCGGCTGGACGTGGGGCGCGACGGCGGCGTCACGGTGATCGACTACAAGACCGGCACGCCGCCCACCGCCCGCGCGGTGGCCGCGGGCTATGCGCCGCAGCTGCCGCTGGAGGGCGCGATCGTGCGCCACCGGGGGGTCGGGGGGCTTTCCGCCGACCGCGTATCCGGGCTCGAATACTGGCGGGTCAACGGCGCGGGCGCGGGCGGCACCCTCACCCCGCTCAAGGACGCGGACAGTCTGATCGACGCGGCGGAGGAAGGCCTGCGCGCCCTGATCGACCGCTACGACCGCCCGGAGACCCCCTACGTGCCGCGCGCGGCGGAGGGTTTCGCCCCCGGCTATTCCGACTATCTGGTGCTGGAGCGCCTGGCCGAGTGGGCCGCCTCCGGCAGCGACGGGGGGGATGCGCCATGACCGTAACCTCCGCCCTCGCCCAGGCCGCGGAACGCACCCAGCGCCGCGCCGCCGACCCCGCCGCCTCGGTCTGGGTGGGGGCGAGCGCGGGCACCGGCAAGACCAAGGTGCTCACCGACCGGGTGCTGCGCCTGCTGCTCTCCGGCACGCCGCCGGGGCGCATTCTCTGCCTCACCTTCACCAAGGCGGCGGCGGCGGAAATGGCCGACCGCCTGGCCGCCAACCTGGCCGCCTGGGCGGCGATGCCGGAAGAACGGCTCGCCGGGAAGCTTTCCGCCCTGCTCGGCCGCGCGCCGGAGGCGGCGGAACGCACCGCGGCGCGGCGGCTGTTCGCCGCGGTTCTGGACGCGCCCGAGGCGCTGCGCATCGAAACCCTGCACGGCTTCGCCCAGGGGCTGTTGCGCCGCTTCCCGGTGGAGGCCGGGGTCTCCCCCACCTTCGAGGTGATGGACGAGCGCACCTCGCTGGAAATGCTGCGGCGCGCCCGCGAACGGGTGTTCCGCGAGGCCGCGCCGGGCACCCCCCTCGCCGAAGCCGTGGCCGCGATCACCTCCACGGTGTCCGATTCCGAGTTCCCCAAGCTGATCGCCGCGATCACCGGCGCGCGGGTGCGCATCGGCCGCGCGCTCGCCGCCTGGGGCGGCGCGGCGGCGATGGCCGCGGGACTGATGCGGCACTACGGCCTCGCCCCCGGCGACACTGCGGAAAGCCTGCGCGCCGCCGCCTGCCGCGACGCGGCCTGCGACCTCGCCGGGCTGCGCCGCCTTTGCGCCGCGCTGGAAACCCGGGGCACCGCCACCGACAAGAGGCAGGCGGCGAAAATGGCCCCCTGGCTCGCCGCGGGCGCGGCGGAGCGCCCGGCGCTGTGGACGGACTATGTGGAGGCCTTCCTCACCCAGGCGGGCGAACCGCGCAGCACCAAAACCTTTCCCGGCAAGGCGGTGCGGGAGTCCGACCCCGCCCTGGCGGAGGTCGTGGCGGCGGAGCAGGACCGCCTGCTCGCGGCGGAGGATTCCCTCCGCGCCGCGCACGCCGCGGCGATGACCGCGCACCTCGTCGCCCTCGCCGATGCCGCGTTTTCCGCCTATGCGCGGGAGAAGCGCCGCGGCGGCATGCTCGACTACGACGACCTGATCGAGAAGGCGCGCGCCCTCCTCGCCTCGGAAGAGGCGCGGCCCTGGGTGCTCTACAAGCTCGACGGCGGCCTCGACCACGTGCTGGTGGACGAGGCGCAGGACACCTCGCCCGACCAGTGGGCGGTGGTCGGCGCGCTCACCGCCGAGTTCTTCGCGGGGGAAGGCGCGCGCTTTGATACCCGGCGCACCCTCTTCGCCGTCGGCGACATCAAGCAGTCGATCTACCGCTTCCAGGGGGCGGAGCCGCGGATGTTCGCCGCGGAGCGCGCCCGCGTTTCCGCCGCGGCGGCGGAGGCGGGGCTGCGCTTCGACGCGGTGCCGCTCGACATCTCCTTCCGCTCCGTGCCCGCGGTGCTGGATGCGGTGGACGCCGTCTTCGCCACGCCCGAGGCGGCGGCGGGGGTGCTGGACCCCGACCGCGCCATCGCCGAACAGCGCCACGTCGCGGCGCGCGAGGCCGAACCCGGCCTGGTGGAACTGTGGCCGCGCCTGCCGGTTCCCGAAACGCCGCAGGAGACGCCGTGGAGCCCGCCGGTGGAACGCCTCTCCGTGCCCTCGGCGGCGGCGCGCTGCGCCGCCCTGGTGGCGCAGCGCATCGCCCGCATGGTCGGCGCGGACGGCGCGGAGCCGGAGGTTCTGGCGGCGAAGGGCCGCGCCATCCGCCCCGGCGACATCATGGTGCTGGTGCGCA
Organism: Oleispirillum naphthae; assembly: GCA_027864655.1. GTDB lineage: Bacteria > Pseudomonadota > Alphaproteobacteria > Rhodospirillales > Rhodospirillaceae > Oleispirillum > Oleispirillum naphthae. Next base: position 145,458 of record JAQAZG010000008.1, on the reverse strand, counting down.
AGCGCGACGCCTTCCAGACCGACCTCATCCGTGCCTTGAAACAGCGGGGCGTGGCGGTGGCGGGCGCCGACCGCCTCGACCTCGCCGACCACATGGCGGTGCAGGACTGCCTGGCGCTCGCCGAGGCGGCGCTCTTCCCCGGCGACGACCTCACCCTGGCCTGCGCGCTCAAGGGGCCGTTCCTCGGCTGGAGCGAGGAGGACCTGTTCGCCGCCGCGCACGGGCGGCCGCCGGGGCTCGCCCTGTGGACGGCGCTGCGCGCCCTGCCGCAGGCGCGGCAGGCGGTGGAAAAGATCGAAGCCTGGGGCGCGGCGGCGCGGTCGCTCCGCCCGTTCGCCTTCTTCGCCCGCCTGCTGGAGGCCGAGGGCGGGCGCGCCGCGCTGCGCCGCCGCCTGGGGGCGGAGGTGGACGACCCGCTGGACGAGATTCTCGACCTCGCCCAGGGTTACGAACGCGGCCATGCGGGCACGGTGCAGGGCTTCCTCGCCTGGTTCGCCGCGGGCTCGGTGGAAATCAAGCGCGACATGGACCAGGGCGGCGGCGGCGCGGTGCGCATCCTCACCGTGCATGGGGCCAAGGGCCTGCAGGCTCCCGTGGTCTTCCTGCCGCAGACCGGCGGCGGCAGGCCCACTGCGCCCGCCTTCGAATGGGCGAAGAACCAGGCCGGGCGGCCCCTGCTGCTGTGGAAGCCGCCCTACGCCAAGGCCCCGGAGGCGCTGGCCGACGCGCGCGCGGCGCGCGAGGCGGAGGACGAACGCGAGTCCCGCCGCCTGCTCTACGTGGCGATGACCCGCGCCGAGGACCGGCTCTATGTGTGCGGCTGGGAGATGCGCTCCGCCCCCGCCGCGCCCTCCTGGCACGACCTGGCGCGCGCCGGGATGCAGCGCCTCGGCGCGGCGGAGGAGGAAGACCCCGCGCTTGCCGCCGCCTTCGGCGGCCCCGCCGCGGTGCTGCGCTGGCGCGGCCTCGCCCCCGCCGCCGCCCTGCCCCGCGCCGCGGAGACCGCCGCCCCCGCCGCCGCCGCCGCGCTGCCCGCGTGGATCGACGCCGCGCCGCCGCCGGAACCGCACCCCGGCCGGCCGCTGATGCCGTCGCGCCCCGATGCGGAGGATCCGCCCGCCGCCTCGCCGCTCGCCGCAGCGGAGGGCGGCCGCTTCCGCCGCGGCACCCTGATGCACCGGCTGCTGCAATGCCTGCCCGACCTGCCGGGGACGGAGCGCGCGGAAGCGGCGCGGCGCTTCCTCGCCGCCGCCGCCGCCGGCTGGCCGGAAGAGGCACGCGAGACCTGCGCCGCCGAGGTGCTGGCGGTGCTCGCCCTGCCGCAGGCGCAGGCGCTGTTCGGACCGGACTCGCGCGCCGAAGCGCCGGTCTGCGGACGCATCGAAACCCCCGCAGGACCGCGCCTGATCTCCGGCCAGATCGACCGCCTGGCGGTCACCGCGACCGAGGTGCTGATCGCCGACTACAAGACCAACCGCAACCCGCCCGCAACCCCGGAAGACGTGCCGGAAGCCTACCGCCGCCAACTCGCCGCCTATGCCGCGGCGCTCGCCGCGATGTTCCCCACGCACCGGGTGCGCACCTTCCTGCTGTGGACCGACGGCCCGGCGCTGATGGAAGTGCCGGTCGATGGCGGCGCGTAAAACCAAACCGTTGCGAGGGGACTCGGTCCCCTCGCGCACCCCCTGACTTTTTTCGCCGCGTAGCGGCAGGCGACACCTCCCATTGCCGCCGCACGGTCTTATGGCGTTACGCGCAAAAACCAAAAGTTATGGGAGGCGCGGAGGGTCTGGACCCTCCGCAAAGTTTTTGTTTTCCGATCCTCACGATCCGGCGTTTCCAGGCAGGGGGTGGTAATCACCGGCGGGAACCCCTATAGATTAATCGAGGCGGTCCGGTGGGTCCGCCGTCCCCGCAAGCCGGGTTTGCCCGGCGCATGAAAGAGGTTTTTTAGATGCGGCAAGTCACGGACGCGACTTTCGAGACCGATGTGGAGAAGGGCTCGGGCTTCATTCTGGTGGATTTCTGGGCGGAGTGGTGCGGCCCCTGCCGCCAGATCGGCCCGGTTCTGGAAGAGCTGGACGCCGAGCTCGGCGACAAGATCACCATCACCAAGATCAACATCGACGAGAACCCCACCACCCCGACCCGCCTGGGGGTGCGCGGCATTCCCACCCTGATGCTGTTCAAGGACGGCCAGGTGGTCTCCACCAAGATCGGCGCGCTGCCGAAGTCCCAGCTCCAGAAATGGCTGGAATCCAACATCTGATTGCCTGATTGCGCGCGCGCCTCCGGCACTGCCGGGCGCGCCGCGCCCGGCGGGGGCCGGACGATGGGGAACATGCCGCCGATGCGGGAACCGGACAGCGACGACTTTCCACCCGCGGGGGCCTGCGCCGCGCACGCGCCGGTGCGCCTCAACGCGGTGGCGGTGACCAACGGCTTCCTGCCGCGCCCGCTGGGCGCCGATTTCGCCTGGGCGGATTTCTCCTGCGGCAACGGCGAGAATGCGGCGGTGATCGCCGCGGCCTATCCGCAGGCACGCTGCTTCGCCGCGGGCGGCCCCGGCAGCCGCGGCAGGGCGCTCGCCGAGGCGGCGGGGCTCGCCAACCTCGAATGGCTGTCCGGCGCGGTGGCGGAGATCGCCGAGGCGGCGCTGCTTCCCCTCGATTTCGCGGTGTTCGACGGCGGCCTCGCCGGGCTCGCCACGGCGGAGCGGGAGAGCACGCTCGCCCGCATCGCCCGCGCGGTCAAGCCGGGCGGCATTCTGCTGCTCGGCTATCACGCGCTGCCCGGCTTCGCCGCGATGATGCCGTTGCGCGACGTGCTCAACTCCGTCACCGCGCGGCGCAGCGGGTCGCCCACGGCACGCCTGCGCGCCGCGCTCGACTGGCTGGCGCAGGCGGACCGCGCGGAGGAGGGTTTCTTCGCCGACCACGCGGCGCTGCGGCGGCGCGTCCGCGCCTATGCGGAGATCGCCGAGGAGACTGCCGCGGCGGAACTCTTCTCCCCCACCCTCACCCCCTTTCACTTCGCCCAGGTCAACGCCTCGATGGCGGCGGAGGGCTTCACCTTCGCGGGCAACGCGGCGATGCGCCTCAACATGCTCGACCTCGCGCTGCCTGCCGCGGTGCGCCCTCTGGTGAAGCGCGCGCGCTCGCGCATCGAGTTCGAAACCCTGCGCGATGCGCTTTCCGGCCCCGCCTACCGCCGCGACGTTTATGTGCGCGGCGCGCCGGTGGACGGCGAGGCGGCCTTCTGGGCGCAGCACGACGCCCTTCTCGTCGGACTTGCCGTCGGCGACGGTGACGGCGGCGACGGGTGCGGCGTCGATGCCGAAGCCTTCCCCTTCCCGCTGTTGCGCGAGGCTCTGGCCGCCGGGCCGTGCCGGGTGGGCGGCATTCCCGGCCTCATCCCCGAGATCGCGCGCGACGCCGTGCGCGTCGGCCTGGCCGCCGGGATGCTCATCCCCTTCGCCCGCGCCGAGGCGGAACCCGCCGCGCCGCAGGGCGACGCGTTGCGCGTGCCGCTTGCGCTCAACCGCGCGTTGCTCTCCGATGCGTTCGCCCATCCCGCCCCGACGCCCCTGGTTTCGCCGGTGGCCGGGTGCGCGCTGCCGGTGACGGCGGAGACCGCGCTGGCGCTCGCCGCCATCGCCGAAACCGGCTGCGGCTTCGCCGAAGCCGAGGCGGCGGTCATCGCCCGCCTGCTCGCCGCCGCCAACGGCCGCGGCGGCAGCGCCGCGGGGCGCGCCGCCATCGCCGCCCTGGCGCGGAAGGGGCTTTCCGGACTCACGCCGCAGCGCCTCGCCGCGTGGGCGCGGCTCGGCATCGTTTCCGGCTGAGAAAACCGCGGGTTATTCGCGCTCGGGCGCAATGGTGGAGATCGGCACCCCCGGCTCCTGCTTCGCCGAGCGGATGGCGAGCGCCGTGGTGACGTGCCCGACGTTGGGCGCGGCGGTGAGCCGGGTGGTGAGGAACTTCTGGTAGTCCTCCCAGTCGCGGGCGACCACCTTCAGCAGAAAGTCGGTCTCGCCCGCCAGCATGTAGCACTCCCGCACCTCCGGCCAGGCCGCGGCGCGGTCCTCGAAGGCCTTGAGGTCGCCCTCCGCATGGGAGTTGAGCGCCACCTGCGCGAACACCGTGACGTTGTAGCCGAGAGCCCCCGGGTCGATCGCCGCATGGTAGCCGCGGATGATGCCCGCGTCTTCCAATGCGCGCACCCGGCGCAGGCACGGCGGCGCAGAAATCCCGGCGCGGCGCGCCAGATCGACGTTGGTGATGCGGCCGTCGGCCTGCAAATCCGCCAGAATCTGGCGATCCACCCGATCGAGTTTGACCCGTTGCATGGACGATGCATCCCCCTCGTGCGCCCGGACCGGCGGCCGGGCTGGAATTTGAAATTTTATTACTCTCAATCTGTATCCGGCACAACGGAAATGCAATGCCGGGCCTGAACCGCCCCGATCTATCCGGTTTTTTTCCATCGGACAATCGGCCATCCTGGGCCTTTCCGCGGCGGTGCGGCGCGGCGGTTCGCGTTGCGCCAACCTTGAATGTTTCCTATTTTCTATAGCGAATCCTCATAGACCCGAAACGCCCCCTCCCACCCCTGAGAGACATCATGACCACGTATTCCACCAAGGTTCTGATCATCGGCTCCGGCGCCGCCGGGCTGACTGCGGCGATCTACGCCGCGCGCGCCAACCTGAAGCCCCTTCTGGTCGCCGGGTTGCAGCCGGGCGGGCAGCTCACCCTGACCACCGACGTCGATAACTTCCCCGGCTTCCCCGAAGGCGTGCAGGGGCCGGAGCTGATGGAGCAGATGCAGGCGCAGGCCGAGCGCGTCGGCGCCGAGGTGATCTACGACATCATCACCGAGGCCGACCTCGGCAAGCGGCCGTTCCGCTGCGTCGGGGACTCGGGCGACGTCTACGAAGGCGAAACCCTGATCGTCGCCACCGGCGCCACGGCGCGCTGGCTCGGCATTCCGAGCGAGACCGAATACCGCGGTTTCGGCGTGTCCGCCTGCGCCACCTGCGACGCCTTCTTCTTCCGCGGCAAGGACGTGGCGATCATCGGCGGCGGCAACACCGCGGTGGAGGAGGCGATCTTCCTCACCAACCACGCCAAGTCGGTGACCCTGGTGCACCGCCGCGACGCCCTGCGCGCCGAGCGGGTGATGCAGGAGCACCTGTTCGCCAACCCGAAGATCAAAGTGGTGTGGGATTCGGTGCCGGAGGAGATTCTCGGCGACGGCGAGCCCAAGGCGGTGAACGGCCTGCGCGTCAAGAACGTCAAGACCGGCGCGCTCACCGACATTCCGGCCGAAGGCGTGTTCGTCGCCATCGGCCACACCCCGAACACCCAGCTGTTCAAGGGCGTGCTCGACACCGACGCGGAGGGCTATCTGGTCACCAAGCCGGACTCCACGGCGACCAACGTGCCCGGCGTCTTCGCCGCGGGCGACGTGCAGGACCGCATCTTCCGCCAGGCGGTCACCGCCGCGGGCACCGGCTGCATGGCGGCGATCGAGGCCGACCACTTCCTGGTCGCGCACGGCGCCGAAATCTGAGCGGAAAAATCATCCACAAGCCCGCCACGGCAGGGGGAAACCCTTGCCGTGGCTTGGTTTTTCGGCTTAAGGTTGGCTCGGGGACGGATCTCTTCGCTCAGCGACGGGGGATTGCATGATTTCGCGCCAGGGCACCACCATGGACTGGGACAAGCTGCGCATCTTCCATGCGGTGGCGGAGGCCGGCAGCTTCACCCGCGCCGGGGAGATCCTCAACCTCAGCCAGTCGGCGGTGAGCCGCCAGGTCGGCGCGCTGGAAGAAAGCCTGCGCATTCCGCTGTTCCACCGCCATGCCCGCGGCCTCCTGCTCACCGAGCAGGGCGAGGACCTCTACCGCACCGTCCACGACGTGTTCGCCAAGCTCGCCATGGCCGAGGCCCGCCTCACCGAAAGCAAGCTGCGCCCCGAGGGCCCCTTCAAGATCACCACCACGGTCGCCTTCGGCGCGATGTGGCTGGCCCCGCGCATCGGCGAGTTCATCGAAACCTATCCGGAAATCCAGGTCTCGCTGGTCCTCGACGACGCGGAGCTCGACCTTGCGATGCGCGCCGCCGATGTCGGCATCCGCTTCAAGGCGCCGCACCAGCCGGACCTCATCCAGCGCAACCTCTTCACCATGCACTACCACCTCTACGCCGCGCCCGCCTACCTCGAGGCGCACGGCACGCCCAAGGCGGCGAGCAGCCTCGACGAGCACCGCGTCATCGTCTACGGCGAGGACACCCGCCCGCCGGTGGACAACATGAACTGGCTGCTCACCTACCAGACCGGGCGCAGCGGCGGCCGCCGCCCCGTCCTCAAGGTCAACAACGTCCACGGCATCCTCCAGGCGGTGCGCAGCGGCCTGGGCATCGGCGCGCTGCCGGACTACCTCTCCCCCGAGCTTGCGGGCCTGGTGCGGGTGCTGCCGGAGATGGACGGCCCGTCCTTCGACGCCTGGTTCGTCTATCCGCAGGAGATGCGCCACTCCAAGCGCGTCGCGGTGTTCCGCGACTTCCTGCTGAAGAAGATCGCCACGGACTATGCCCCGCCTGTCACAAAGCCATAACCTGAGCGGGTGACAGCCGTCACACCCATGCGATCGGCGCATACCTCGATTTCGAAAATCAAGATGGTTAGGGCAGTGGCTTTGACCTAAAACATGCCCCGCAAGGCCGGGACCCCCTCGGCCTTCCGCGTTCGGGTCCGGCGGCAACCCGATACCCCAATGCCGCCCGGGCCGTTTTTTGACGGTCCGACGTCTCCTTGACGTGAAGCCTCCCTGTTCAAACTTTTGCCCCCTGGCTCGCCAGGGGGCTTTTTCTTTCTTTGGCCGCTCAGCGCCCGGTGAACGCGGGCTTGCGCTTCGCCGCGAAGGCGGCCACGCCCTCCAACCCGTCGGCGGCGCGCGAAAGCTCGGCGATCTGCCGCGCCTCCGCTCCACACCCTCGGCAAGGCCGGAGCATGACGGCGATGGCGGGGCATCATTCCTCGTTATGCAGCAGCAGGGCCGTGCCGAGGGCGGCGAAGATCGCCGGAGCGGCCCACACCGCGATGATCGCCGGCAGCGCACCGGTCTCGCTCATCGAAAGCAGGACACCGTTGAGGACCAGGAACAGAAGTCCCATCGTCAGCCCGACGGTCATGCCGCGCGCCATGCCCCCGGTGCGCCGCCCGCCCGTCGCCGCGGGCATCGCCAGCAGCAGCATCAGGAGCGGCAGGACGGGCGAGCACAGGCTTTTCTGCACCAGGGTCCGGTAATGGGCGCTCCCGGCGACGCCTGCCCACTCGCCGGCCAGCACCTCGCGGCTCCTGCCGCTCGTCAGGCGCTCGGTGGGCAGGGCGATCTCCCGGAAGTTGCGGGTCGGCGGAGCGCCCTCCCAGGGCATCGCATCGCGGCGTTCACCGGCCGCGCCGTCGGCGGTGACGTGCAGAATCCCGACGTCGCGCAAATGCCAGGACACGCCGTCGAACTCGGCCTCCCCGGCCCGGATTCGCAGGGTCAACAGGCCGTCGGCGTCGCGCCGGTAACGGGTGACGTCCACGAGCCGCCGTCCTTCGTCCTCGACCGCGGCGATGGAAACGATCTCCCGTCCCGCGCGCAGCCACAGCAGCCGAGGGGCCGACTCGTCGGCATCCTCGGAATCCGGGGAAACCGTACTCCACCACTCCGCGAAGGCACGCTCCGCCGCCGGAGCGACGCGATCGACGATGAGGAAATACGACACCGCGAGTCCTCCCGCCAGCGGCAGCAGGCACGCCAATAGACGGTACGGCGACACCCCGGCGGCGCGCAGCATGTCGATCTCGTTGTTCTGCACCAGGGAACGAAAGGCCAGAACCGCGCCGATCAGAACGGCAAGCAGGAACAACTGCTCCATGGCGAGCGGCAGCCGCAACAGGCTGAAGGTCACCACGTTCGACGGGTCGGAACGGGGGCCGAGCAGGCGGCGGATCGCGTCCAGCAGGTCCAGCAGTTCGACCAGTGCGCTCAGCGCCAGAAGAACCGCCAGAAACCGCGTCAGGAACAGCCGCGACAGATAGCGCACCAGGGTCATCGCCACCCCCGCCGCAAATGCCGGAACAGCGGGCCGACCCGGCCCAGGGCATCGTCCAGGACGGCAAGCGGCACGTCCAGGGGGTTCTGCCCCGGATTGCTCTGAACGCGCCGGAACAACAGGGCCGAAAGACCGGCGAACACCGCCAGACTCAGCCACATCCACCCCACCGGCAGGCGTCCGGAGGCGGCAAGCCCCTGCAGGGTCTGCAACACGTAATGGTACAGCACCAGCAGGACCGCGCCGACGGCGATGCCGACGCTCTTGCGGCTGCGCTTCGCCGTCAGGGCCAGGGGAATCGCCAGAAACGGCAAAAACGGCAGGGCCAGCGCGCGGATCAGGCGGGCATGCAGTTCGGCCCGCACCCCGGCCTTCGTCCACGCGCCGCGCACCGCGCCGCCCCCGCGCGCCAGTTCGCCAAGGCTGAGTTCGCGCACGTCGTTGCCGCGCGCGCGAAACGGCGCCACCGTGGTGGCGAAGTCCCTCTGTAGCGTCACCTCGTCGAAGCGGGTGACGGTAGGGCTCCCCGCCTCCCGCATCTCCAGCCGCACGCCGTCGAACAGCCGCAACCGGTAATAGGCGTTGCCCGGCCCGAACAGCAGTTTCCCCGTCCGCGCGGTGACGGTAACGTCCCGGCCGTCCTGCGCCATGTGGATGAACACGCCGGACAGCTCGCGGCCCGTCTCGTCCACGCGGTCGGCGGACACCGTGGCGTCCTTATCGACGCGGGAGAAGGAAAGCTCCGGAATGCGCGCAACCCAGGGGATATTCATCACCAGATAATGAATCGCCCGGTAGTCGTAGCGGGTGTAGGGCTGGACATAGCCGTAGATTCCGATGCTCATCCCCGTCAGGACCAGGGCGGCGCCGAAGAAGGGCGCAGAAAAGCGGCCGGGAGAAACGCCGCCGGCCAGCAGCGCGTCGAATTCGCTGTCCCGGCTGAACCGCGCCACCACCAGAAAGATGCTGACGAAGAAGCCCGCAGGCAGGGCCAAGCCCAGGTAGTGCGGCACCAGCATCAGCACCATGCGCCAGACCAGATCGAGGGGACCGCCCTTCATGCTGACCAGATCGAACAGGCGCAGCAACCGCTCGATCACCAGGGAGATCAGGACCACCGCCAGGGCGACCGCCAGCCTCTTCGACAGTTCCGTCAGCAGATAGCGGTCGATCCGCTTCATGGCGGCGCCCGCCCCAGAATCTCCTCGGCCAGGCGCAGGTCGGCGGGGCGATCGACGTCGATCGCCGCTTCGGCGAACGGCATATCGACGGCGATCACCCGCGCCCCGACCTTGTCCTCCAGGAGGCGCAACGCCTGCGCCAGGGACAGGCGGCCGCAGCCGAATCGCAGCAGCGGCCCCAGGCCGAGGCGGCGGACCACCGCCCAGGGGCGCTTGCGGTCGCGCTCCAGCCGCCGCCAGAACGCGACGACATGCGCGCCGCCGCCCGGCCCCAGATAGAACAGGTTGCAGCCGCTGAACTGCCTGTCCCCAAATCGCCAATAGGTCCGCCGCGCCGCGGGATAGCGGGCGGTGATCGTCTCGCGGGCGGCGACGCCCGCCGCGGCGCCGGCTCCCGCCGGCAGATGGTCGAGGAAGTGGCGCACCATGGCCGGGGTGAGCAGCGGATGATCGGCGGTGGTGACGAGAAGCGGCGGCGCCGTACCCGCCCGATCCAGTGCGGCGGCAACGGTGGCGCACGGCGACGCACCGGCCGGGACCACCTCGATACGGACCTTGTCCGCCAGCGCGTCGAGAACCGAAGCCACCTCCGGCGTGGCGTCGATGGCAATGTGGGGAATGCAGAACGGCAAGGCCTCGCGCAGGGTCATCACCACCCGTTCGATCATCGGCACGCCGCCGACCGCCGCCAGGGCCTTGTGGGAGACCCCGGCGGCGCGTGCGACCGGATCGTCGCCGCCACGCCGCCCCGCCAGAATCAGCACGTGCAAGGGCTGTTCGATCATCGCAACGCCCTCTCGTAGAGGCGACAGGTCTTATAGGCCGGGCCGCACAGGGCCTCCGCGACGGCGCGCATCGGGCGATTGTCCTCCAGCACCCAGGAGATTTCCACGGCCCGTACCCGCCGTTTCAGGACCTCGCGCCGCAGCGCCCCGATCAACAGGAACGGCAACGCGCTGCCGAGCAGGGTCTGCGACATCCGCTTGCGCACCCCCATCAGCGGCACCCGCGCGGTCGTCAGCCGGCGCATCCGGATGCGCCAGAGGAGCCGCGCCCACCCCAGCGGCCACAGACGCCCGTTCAGGTCGGCGATCGCCTCGTTGAGGTTGGGCAGGCAGACGATGAAGGCCACCGCCTCTCCATCGGCCTCGGCGAACCAGACCAGGCGTTCGTCGATCAGCGGCCGCAATTCGCGCGCCATCACTTCGATCTCCTCGCCGGTGATCGGCACGAACCCCCAGTTGCCGCACCAGGCGTCGTTGAAAATCTCCACCAGGCGGCGCACCTCCTCCCGGTAGTCGGCCCAGCGCAGCGGCCGGATCGCGACGCCGGACGGCGGCTGCCTGTCGAGCACCGCGAGCAGCGCCTCCGGCACGTCGTGCGGGTCCAGGCGGTAGGCGAGGATGTCCTTGACCGGGTCGTACCCGGCTGCCGCGAGGCGCCCCCCGAGATAGGGCGGATCGTGCGGCATCATCAGCATCGGCGGCGTCGAAAAGCCGTCCACCAGGACCCCGCTCTCCTCGTTGATCGACAGGTTGAACGGGCCGCGCACGCGCTCCATGCCCCGCGCCCGCAACCACTCCTCGGCCGCGCCCAGCAAGGCGGCGAAAACCTCGGGGTCGTCCTCGGCGGCGATCAGGCCGAAGTGCCCGGTGCCCGGATCGCGCTCCAGCGCGAGCGGATCGATCTGGGCGCTGATCCGCCCGACCGCACGGCCGCCGCGCCGGGCGATCCACAGGGCGACGTCGGCGCGCCGCAGATATGGCGTGCCTCCCGGGGCAAGCGCCCGGCGCCGTTCCAGCAGCAGCGGCGGCACCCAGTTGGGATCGTCGCGGTACAGCCCGAACGGCACCCGGATGAAGGCGTCGAGGCCGCTCCCTCCATCCACGCGTTCGATGCGGAGGGGAGCGCTCATCGGATGATCCCCCGCCGGAGCAGATCGGCGATCACCCCCGGCGCCGCCAGCAGCGGATGGCGGCGCTGCCAGGGCGTCAGCGCGATGCGCCGTCCGGAATGACGTTCGAGCTTGTCCACGATGTAGCCGATGCCTCCCCCGAAGGTGAACAGCGCCTTCGCCAGCCGCGCCAGGTTGAGCGCCTTGCCCAGGCCCCGCCTGCGCCGCCACGCCGCGCGCGCCGCAGCGACGGCGGGAGCGGGCAGGACACGCCGGAATGTGCCGTCGGCGCTACGGACCAACTCGTCTCCGGTCAGGACAGCAGGCAGCAGGGCGTCGTAGCGGGCGGCGGCGGCGGCGTACAGGGCGTCGGCGCGGGCCGCATCTTCGACGCGCAGTTCGGCGCCGTAGGTCCGCCGGAACAGGGTGCGCCACAGTTCCTCGGCGGTGGTGGTCTCCGGGCAGAGGCGCGCCGCCCAGTGGACCGCCGCGGCCGCCGCCGCGGCCAGGGCATCGACGACCTGGCGGCGGGCCTCGGCATCGCGGCAATAGGCGAGAGCGGCGGGCTGGCAGAACCGCGCCCACAGGGTGGTGTCGATGGCGTCGGGCCGCATCCGGCGGCGAAACTGCCGCAGCGAGATCACCGCCGCCTTGAACCCGGCGCCGCCGTCCGCGGCAGGCAGAAACCGCACCGTCGGCGGCAACACCCGGTTGGCCAGCGCCGCCGCGCGTCCGCCGTGGAAGGCGCGGTAGCCGTCAACCAGGACGTAGAGGTCGGCCATCGCCGCGGTCTCGGGGGCACGCAGACGCGAGCCGTAGAACAGCACGGCGGCCACGCCGCCGCCGTGGCGGCGGGCGATCGTTGCGGCCATGGCGCGGACGTCGTCCGGAACCGGACGCGCCAGTTCCTCCCACAGGAGAGAACGAAGATGCGCGCGATCGGGCATGCCTCCCCCTCCGGCCTAGCCGTGGACGAACCGCACGACGGGACCGGCACGCAGGAGAACGCCGTGTTCTCCCGGTGTGAAGATCTCACCATCGACGACGAAACGGTCATTCAGGCGCAGGCTCAAGCCTCGGCAACGCCCGCCCTCGCGGCCTCGTCCGGAATCGGCCCCCAGGCGGCCGCGCCGGGCCGCCCACAGGGCACCGAGCAGCCGGCGCGGCGGCGCCCGGAGCGCGAGCCAATGCAGGGGGCCCTCGCCCTCCGGCGGGAACGGCCAGAACCCCAACATCAGCCGCTCCAGGGTCGTCGCCAGAAACAGGAAACAGGGCTGCGCCGCGGCCTCGTCGGACAGGCTCAGCGCGACTGCGGCATGGTGTCTCCCCCAAAGGCTCTGCCAGAGGACCCGCGCCATGCCCAGGGCGACCGCCCGGCCCTGCTTGATGCCGCGGGAACGCGCCCAGGCCCCGGCGGTGCGCGTCGCGCCGACGAAGACCCCCGCCCCCAGGAAGAACCCCCGCACGATCCGGTGCGGATCGTCGCGCCAGACGACCTCCAGACTGGAGCGCCGCGTCCACCGGAGTTCGTCCGGATCGCCGCGCAGGCGCTCGAGCAGACGGCGCAACCCCGCCACGCCGCCACCGCACGACCCGACGTCGCGGGCGACCAGATTGGTCTTGCCCGACGGCAGCAGGGCGATGGCGGGCCATGTCCCGCCGGGCGGCAGTGCCGAAAGCACCTCGCGCAGGGTGCCGTCGCCGCCGTCCACCGCGAGCAGGGCGACGCCACGGCGGGAAAATTCCGCCAGCACCCCGGGCAGATCCGCGATGCCCCCGGGCGCGGCGAAGGCCACGTCGGGCTGCGCCGCGGCGAACCCGGCCAGCGCCGAGGTTCCGGCGTTGCCGTCGCTGTAACGGTTGCTGATGACGCCGAGGCGGATCATTCGGCCATCCACGAGACGATCGGCCGCACCCGCCGCGCGATCAGGGCCTGGGACATCTGGGTCGCGTGCACGGCCACCGAGATCACGGTCCAGGCCGCCGTCGCCGCCATCCCCCAGCCGGGCGCGCCGAGGATCGCCGAGACGCTGAGGATGAGAAGGATCGGATTGCGCCGCGCCACCACCAGGCGGAACAGACTGTCGAAACGGCGCCAGACGTGGATATGCATGCCGAAGAGACGCTTGAACGCCCCCTCCTGCAGCCGCAGAACCACATAGCCGCCGACCACCGCCGCGAGCGCGGCCTCGGGCAGCGGATAGGCGATGCCCGCGGCACGGCAGCCGACATGCCACGCCCACCACCAGAAAGGCGGCGAGATCAGGTCGATGGCATGGTCGAAAACGTTCCCGAACGGCGTGTAGGTGAGGGTGCAGCGGGCGAGTTTGCCATCCACGGTATCCAGAAAAGTCATCAGCCAGGCCGCGGCCAGCCCGGCCGCGAACCAGCCGTGCGCGAACAGGAACGGCACGCATACGGTCAACAGCAGACCGGCCAGCGTCACCGCATTGGGCGTGATCCCCCGTTCCGCGCACCAGCGCGTCGCCTGCCGCGCCGGCCACGGCCAGAGATACTTCGTCACGATGTCGGTGACGCCCTTGTAGGCCCCGCCGAAAGTCACCTTTTCGGCGGCGCTGACGGTCTCGGCGGTCAACGGCATCACCACCGGAACCAGACGCTTGCGCAACGCAGGCAGATAGATCGGCGCGGCGGCGGCGCAGGTGATCGCCCGTACGCCGGGCGGCAGCGTGGAAACATCCGCACACACCGCCGCCGCGTCGGCGGCGGAGAGATGGGCGGCGAGCACGGTTTCGCACCCGTCCGCACGGCGCACCGTCAGCGCGACGCCCGGCGGCTCCGCCCGCAGCAGGCCGAGCAGTGCGGGATCGACCACCCAGTCGGCACGCAGCAGCAGGCAGGGCGCATCGCCACGGACCGCGTCGGCCACTTCGGAAACCCCGGTTTTCAGCAGGATGCGGCGGGCCCGCTCCGTGCCGCTCATGCCCCACAGGCGAACCGGGCATGCGCCCATGACGATGCCGAGCGGGGCGGCCGGGGACGATGCGTGCAGGTTCATCCGTCGATACTCCTGCGTTCGCCGATCGCCCCCAGATGGCTGCCGACGGCGACGGCGGTCTCCACCGCATAGTCGATCTGAGCCGTCGTGTGGGCGGCGGTGACGCTGCACCGCAGCAACGGTTCCAGTGTCGGCGTGGCCGGCGGCAGGGCGAGATTGACGTAGACTCCGGCCTCCAGCAGCGCCGCCCAGAAGCGGGCGGCGGTCGGCGTATCGGACAAACGGATCGACACGATCGGACCGGCCTCGCCGCCGAGCGCGAACCCGGCGGCGGCAAGGCCGTCGTAAAAGCGCCGGGCGTTGGCGTGCAGGGTTCGGCGCAGGGAGGGCGTCCGCTCGATCCGCTCCAGCGCCGCGAGTGCGGCGGCGGCGACCGACGGCGGCAGGGAGGCGGTGAACATGTAGGGGCGGCAGGCCAGCCGCAGTACGTCGAACCCCGGCAGGTCCGAAAGAGCGAACCCGCCGATGCCGCCGAGACTCTTCGAAAAAGTGCCGACGATCACGTCCACGTCCGCTTCGACGCAGGCCTCCTCCGCCGCGCCGCGCCCGTTTTCCCCCAGAACGCCGAAGGCGTGCGCCTCGTCAACGAGCAGACAGGCCCCGGCGGCGCGCTTGATCTCGACGATCTCGGCGAGGCGGGCGCGGTCGCCCAGCATGCTGTAGATTCCTTCGACGACGATCAGCCGGTCGCCCGCTTCACCCTCCAGGCGGCGCAGACGGCGGGCGAGATCGGTGGGATCGTTATGGCGGAAACGGATCACCTCCGCGGCGCCGAGGCGGCAACCGTCGTAGATGCTGGCGTGGCTGTCGGCATCGACCAGCAGATGATCGCCGCGCCCGGCCAGGGTAGACATCATCGCCAGGTTGGCCTGATAGCCGGTGGTGAACACCATCGCGTTGCGGCGCCCGAAGAAGGCGGCCAGGCGCGTTTCCAGCGTCCGGTGGCCCAGATAGGTGCCGTTGGCGATGCGCGAGCCGGTGGTGCCGCTGCCGAAGGCGCGCAGAGCCGAAACACCGCGCGCAACCACCTCGGGGTCGCAGGTCAGTCCGAGATAGTTGTTGCTGCCGAAGATCAGGACCGGACGGCCGGCGACCGTCCCCTCCGTCGCCGAGGCGACGGAATCGAAGCACACCGCGAAGGGATCGGCCCCCAGCTCCTGCAACGCCTCATGGGCGTGCCGAAGCGCCTCGAACTTGTCGAGAATGCTCATGACGCCTCTTTCGCTCCCAGGGACTGCAGCGCGCGGGCCAGGTCGGCGACGGTTTCCATCTCGACGATGCGGTCCATCGGCAGGGAGACGTCGAAGACGTCCTCCAGCCACATCACGAAGTTCATCACGGTCAGGGAATCCAGGCCCAGATCGCCCATGATCGAGGTCTGCGGGCCGATCTCGACGCCGGGCGGCACGAGGGCCCGCAGCCGGATGACGATGGTCTCGGTGATTTCCGCTTCAGTCGGCATATCGTGCATCCTTTGTCTCGGCAGGTGCCGCCGCGTTCAGCCAACGCAGGGTCTGCCGCAATCCGTCCCGCAGATCGACCCGCGGGCTCCATATCTCGGGCGGCGGCTGGCGGTCGCGGGCACTCGACCAGTCGGGGTGGAACAGCTCGCGGACCTTGCCCGGCGCCAGCATCACGGCCCGTCCGGTGGCATGCCCCGCCGCCGCGTTGAGACCGGCGACGGCCCGGAAGACCGCCCGCGGCACCTCCACGATGCGGGCCCGGCCGCCGGAAGCGGCGAGGATTTCCTCCGCCAGTTCGCGCCAGCCGTAGCCGTCGATGCGGCGATCGGAGATCTCGAACACCCCGCCCGGCATGCCGGGGGGGGCGAGCGCGGCGACCGCCGCCGCCGCGTCGGCGGCGTGGATCAGCGCGACGCGTCCGCCGGGCACCCGGGGAACCGGCAGCACGGGGCCATCGGCGGCGCGGAGAAACACGGCGGTCTCCCGGTCGCCGGGTCCGTAGACCGCGGCGGAGCGGACCACCGCAAGGTCCGCGATGCCCGCCTCCCGCAAGGCCTCCTCCCCGGCGCGCTTGCTCTCCGCATAGGCGGAAAGCCGGGGTTCGCGCGCCGCGAGGGAGGATACCGCGACGACCCGCGGCGGACGGGGCTGCCGCATCACCGCCGCCGCCAGACGATGGCTGCCGTCCCGGTTCACGCGGAGGAACTCGGCCCGCGACACCGCCTTGATCCGGCCCGCCGCATGCACCACCGCATCGGCCCCCTGCAGCAGGCGGTCCAGGGCCGCGTCGTCGAACAGGGAGCCGGGCACGATGTCGCTTCCGGCCGCCGCCGGGCGCCGACGCACCAGCAGGCGGACGCTCCAGCCCGCGGCGCGCAGGGCGTCCGCGATGTGCGGACCGAGAAAGCCGGTCCCGCCGGTCACGGCGACGAGGCGTCCCCGTTTGTCCGTCATCGCGGCGCCTCCGGCGTGAATTCCCCGGCCAGAAAGGCCTTGCGCGCATTGCTGCGCCGCAGCTTGCCCGACGTGGTCATCGGCAGGGCGTTGTTGGGAACCGGAACCACCAGCGCGCCGATGCCGTGGGTCTTGCCGAGGGCGGCGGCCACCGCCTGCGCCAGATCCTGCCGCACCGACGGATCGGAAGCGCGGCACTGCACCAGGACGACGACCTGTTCCTCGTGGGTTTCCCGGTTTTCGATGCTGAAGGCGGCGATATCGCCGGGACGCAGGCCATCGACCTGTTCGGCCGTGTATTCCAGATCCTGCGGCCACAGATTGCGGCCGTTGATGATGATCAGCTCCTTGGCGCGGCCGGTGATCACCAGTTCGTCCCCGATCATGTACCCGAGGTCGCCGGTATCGAGCCAGCCCTCGGCGTCGAGACTCGCCGCGGTCTCCTCGGGGCGGCGATCGTAGCCGGACATCAGGCTCGGCCCGCGCACGAAGACCCGTCCGACCCGGCGCTCCTCCAGGAGGGCGCCGGTCTCGCCGCGCACCTCCACCGCATGGCCGGGGAGGACGCGGCCGCACACCACGAATTCGCGGACCCGCACCCCGCCGTTGACGGCGGGCACGGCGCACTGCCGAAACTCCAGTTGCATGGAGTCGACGCGATCGACGCGGGTTCCCCCCTGCGGCATGCCGAAACTGACCGCCAGGGTGGATTCGGCAAGGCCGTAGCTCGGCACGAACGCGGAGGCCGAAAAACCCAGGGGTGCGAACGCGTGGTGGAACTGTTCCAGGACATGCGGCCGGATCATGTCGCCGCCGATCCCCGCCACCCGCCAGGAATGCAGATCCGCCTGCAGCAGGCGCCCCCCCGCCACCCGCTTGGCGCAGAGGTCGTAACCGAAGCTCGGGCTGTAACTGATGGTCCCGTGGTTGCGGTCGATCAGCCGCAGCCAATTCAGCGGCCGACGGGCGAAGTCCCGCGTCGCCATGTAGTCAACGGAAATCTGCGCGATGATCGGCGTCAGCAGGAAGCCGACCAGCCCCATGTCATGATAGAACGGCAGCCAGGAAACGCAGCGGTCCCCGGGCCGCAGCGCGAGGCCGTGTTCGATGATGGCGCGGGCATTGCTCATCAGCGCCCGGTGGGCGATCGCAATCCCGGCGGGCGTCCGAGTGCTGCCGGAGGAAAACTGCAGGTAACTGAGATCTCCGGGTTCGGCGACGGGCAGCGGCCCCGGCGCCTCCGCCTCTTCCGAAAGCCCGCCGACGGTGCCGTGGAACGCAAGGTCGAGTCCGGCCATCGCCTCTTCCGACCAGGGAGCCACCCACTCCGGCGCGATCATCGCCGAAATCCCGGCGCCCTCCGCCATCTGGCGGATCTGCGCGATGTAGCCGTCGCGCCCGCCGAACGCCAACGGCAGCGGCAGGGGAACCGCGATCAGGCCGCCGTACTGGCAGGCGGCGAAAGCGGTGACGAAATCGGACGAAGTATCGGCGACCAGGGCGACGCGGTCGCCCCGGTGCAGGCCGCGGGTCCGCAGCTTCCGCGCCAGGGAAATCGCCGCACGCCGCAGGTCGCGGTAGGGCAGGGTTTCCACCAGGTCCAGATGGCCGGAATAGAAATTCAGGCCGGTGCACCCGGTCGCCGCATAGTCGAGGGCCTCGGGCAAGGACCGGAACACGGTCTCGCGTGGGAGTCCCGGCAGGGTCGGCGTCCCCATCGGGAAGGTCGGCATCTCTTCGGCGAGATCCGCCTCGGTGCATTTGCTAACCAACGTCACGTCTCTACTCCCTGTCCGTAATTCTCCGCCGCGATCCGTGACCGGACCCGCCGGGAAACCGCCAGATGTTGCAACACCGCCACGACCAGGGACGCCAGGACGGCGGCTCCTCCCGCCCCTTCGATCCCGAAGACGCGCACGGAAACGATCAGAAGAGGGACATAGACCGCCGCCGCCACTCCCTGAACGCCCAGCGCCAGGGCCGGATGGCCGAGAGAGATCAGGGTGGGTTCGAGGACGAAAACGGCGATCCGGATCAGTGCGGCGGCACTCAGCAGCAGCATCGCGGTATAGGCGACGGCGGTCTCGCCCCCCCCCACCACGCCGAGCAGTCCGCGCCCGGCGACGGCCAGCAGCAGAAAGCTCGCCCCCGCTCCGATGCAGGATACCTGCAACGTCCGGCGGTTGAGCGCCTGCAGCGCGCCGAAACGGCGGTCCGCGACGAAGCGCGCCAGTTCGGGATAGACGACCGGCGTCAGCAGCTTGACCGGTTTCGCCAGGGCCTCGGCGATCTGTCTGGCGACGCGGAACAATCCGGCTTCGGCGGTGCCCAGCAGGGCTCCGACGATCAGGGTGGCGAAGTGGCCTCTCAACAGCTTCAGCGAGGAGTTGATGTTGGTGGACCAGACGAAACCCCACATGCCCGGAAAGCCCATGGTGAGAGACGAGGCCTTGAGATCCGCCGCCGGAACCCGGGCGACGCGGCGGCGCAGCTCCCGCCACGCGAGGGCGGCGCACACCGTGCCGCTGCCGACCACCGACAACGCCCAAACCGCCAGAAACCCCGTCAGGCCGCCGCCGATCAGGAAAAGCAGCAGACTTCCGGCCAGACGGATCACCGCCTCGACGTTGTCTTCCACCAGCAGCAGGTCGAAGCGGTCGAACAGGCGCAGCAGGCCGTTGGGGGTCGCCGTGACCATGAACAGCAGGGACGCTCCGAAGGCGCTGGCCTGCGGCAGAATCGCCTCCGGCAGGCCGATTCGGGGACCGACCAGCCAGATGCCGCCCACCGCCAGGGCGGCGCCGGCCACGGAACTCGCCACGTCCAGCCCCACCGTGAAGCGCACCAGGCGATGGAAGTCCGCCACCCGCCCTTCCTGCAAAGCGGGAGTGCCGTAATGCAGGATCGGCTGCCAGGTCTGGAACTTGACGACCGTCGAGACGGTCAGCGCGAAGGCATAGATCAGGGCGAGCTGTCCGTAGGCCTCGACGCCCAGGGCCCGCACCGCCAGTGTCAGGTAGACCAGCCCGAGAACGCCGCTGACCGATTTGCCCCCCACGAGGAAGGCAAGATTCCGCATCGTCCGCCGAAAAACGCCGCCGGGACGGTCTGGGCTGTCCGCCGATTTCTCCCCCGCCACCACCGCGATACCCACACTCACATCGCCCTGCCGGTCTGCTCCAAAGGAATCGCCCCATCTTGCCGGGGCGTCCGTTCGTGCCAAAGCCGTGCGGTCAGGGCGCCCGCCGCGGCCAGATCCTTGGGGTAATCCACCTCGCACCACTCCAGTCCCCGGATCGAGGCGATGCGCACCTCGTGCTCTCTCGCGAGGCGGTCGATGACGCTGAGATACCAGAGCTTCAGTCCTTCGGGGTCGTGCAGGGCCGCCTCGACGGCCGCCGCGAACATCGCGCCCCCTTCGGCGGAAAAGAACGTCATGCCGATCGATTCGCCGTTGGTGGCGGTCTCGGACAGATGCTTGCCGACGGCGCGCAGGCGACCGCCGTCGCACTGCACCTTCATATCGTCGTCGTCATAGCGGTCCTTGCGATCGACGGTGAGGGTGATCGGGCCTCGCGCCTGCGCCCGCGCGCGGGCGAACACCTGCGGATGGAACAAGGTGTCGCCGTTCAGCAGCACGAACCCACCCGACCGCATCATCTCCCGGGCGATGAAACAGCTGCCCAGATTGTCCGCGACCTGGAAGAACGGGTTGAACAGCGTATCGACCCGCACGCCGTCAACGGTCCGCGCATGAAGCATGGCGTCGATGGCTTCCGCACGAAAACCGGTCACCACCGTGATCTCGCGGATGCCCTGCTCAGCCAGGCACGCGATCTGCCATTCGAGAAGCGTGCGCCCGTTGAACGCCAACAAACACTTCGCCTTGCGTTCTGTCAGAGGAAGCAGCCGTTTTCCTTGCCCGGCACTGAGAATCAACGCTTTTTCGATCACGGTGAACCCATTCCAATGTAACAGCCAACAGGTTGCCCGGTATGGGCGCCCCCCAAGCATTTGTGAAGATATAGTGCATACATCCTCGTATGTATATTATTATCGGCCGTTGTGGAAGACCCGCAATCGCGCTGGAAAGAGCATCATGGACCGCATCGATCCCCGGCTCCGGCAGGCCGAGCGGCAGCCTCCCGCCCCGGGAGTCGCCGTATTCGATTTCGACAGGACTCTGATCCGGCAGGGCAGCCTCGGAATGCTGCTCCGTGCCCTGTTGGGGACGCGGCGGTACGTCTCCGCCTGCGGCGCGGCGGCGGCGGCGGCGCTTTTCGCTCCAGCCCGGCAGCGGCGCGAGATCTACCGGAACACCCTCCTGCGCCGGACGCTTTCCGGCAGGAGGATCGCCGAGGTCCATGCGGCGGCGGCGCGCATCTTCCCCCGCCTCGAATGGAGGCCCGACTCCATGGACGCATATGCCCGGCATCGCGCCGCCGGACGGCGCATCCTCGTCGCCTCGGGGGGGCTCTCCTGCTATATGCCGATCCTGTTGCGGCTGAAGGGCCTCCGGATAGACGGCCTCCTCGCGACCGAAATGGTCGTGGAAGACGGGGTATTGACCGGCGAACTGGCGGCTCCGGCATGCACCGGGGAGGAAAAGGCCCGACGCGTCGAACAATGGCTCGCCGGAACCGCAGGGGAAATCTGGTGCTACGGCAACTGGCCTCATGACGCGGAAATGCTCGCCTTGAGCCACCACCCCACCGTCATCCCGGCCCGGCGTCATCAACCTTGAAGCCGCACCGGACACGAGAGGAAAAGCGATGAGTCACCATTCGACTGCTCGCGAACGATTTTCCCGGATCGCTTGGTGCATGGCGGTCGCCCTCATCGTTTCGGTCCCCTCCGGCCGTAGCGCCGGAGCCGCAGAAACGGCATCGCCGGAGGGCGATTGCCTCGCTGGAGGAGAACACCCCCATCTCCAGGTGACGGTCGAGGACATCCGCTCGACGAAAGGGAACGTGAAGATCTCGGTCTACGGCGGCCGGCCCGAGGACTTCCTCGCCAAGGGGCGCAAGGTGGCGAAGCTCCGCATTCCGGCACGGCCGGGAACCGTCAAGGGCTGCATAGACCTCCCCGGGCCGGGGGTGTATGCGCTGGCCGCCTATCATGACGAAGACGGTGACCGCCACCTGACGCGGGGGCTGTTCGGATTGCCGAGCGAGGGCTACGCCTTTTCCAACGACCCGCCCGTCCTCTTGGGAGTCCCCTCCTTCGATGCCGTCGCCTTCCGGGCATCCCAGACGGTCACCCCGGTATTCCTGCGGATGCATTACCCTTGAAGTCCAGCCTTTTATCCGGACGACGGGAAGGGTAAAAAAGATACATGCGGAGTCGTGGGGATATCCGCATAAGTACATCTTCGTACTCGACAGAGGGGAACCATGGCCCGCAAGACGAAAACGGATGCGGAATCCACCAGGCAAAACCTGCTTGATGCGGCGGAAATCCTGTTTTTCGAAAAAGGCGTCTCCGGAACGACTCTTGAGGAAATCGCAACGGCCGCCGGCGTCACGCGCGGCGCCCTCTATTGGCATTTCGCCAACAAGGGGGACTTGTTCGTCGCCATGCACGCCAGGGTGGCCCTTCCGCTCGACGAAATGGCCGACGCCATCCTGGAGCAGGACAACCCGCTGATCGCATTACGGGATTACTGGGCGCGCGCGATAGAGTACCTCTGCGAATGCGAGCATACGCGCCGCGTGGTCGATATCCTGCTCCGCAAATGCGAGTACATCCAGGAGATCGACCAAATCGCCACCTGCACCAATGCGTGGGTCACCCAGTCCGTGGCATTGATGGAACAGGCGTTCGACAAGGCCAAACGGCAGGGCCTGATCCCGGAGGAGGTCGATCCGCATTGCGCGGCCCTGAGCCTGTGCAGCATGGTCACCGGACTGACGTATCTTTGGCTGAGTATGCCGACGTTCATCGACATGAAAAAGCAGTCGCCGCAGATGCTGAACCAGTTTTTCGGCGCACTGTGCCTGCGGCAGGACACGGCCGCCTGAGACGCCGGAAATCCCCGGCTCGCCGTTTCCTGGCCGTTCAAACGGTCGCCCCCCAGGGGGGGTCAGCGCCCGGTGAACGCGGGCTTGCGCTTCGCCGCGAAGGCGGCCACGCCCTCCAACCCGTCGGCGGTGCGCGAAAGCTCGGCGATCTGCCGCGCCTCGCGCGCCATCTGGCTCTCCAGGGTGTCGTTGGTCGCCATCGCCAGCAGCCGCTTCACCCCGCCGTGGGCTTTGGTCGGCCCGGAGGCCAGCCGCGCCGCCAAAAGCCCCGCCTCCGAGACCAGATCCTCGGCGGGCACCACGCGGTTGACGATGCCCCAGGCCAGCGCCTGCGAGGCGGAGAGCACCGGGTTCTCCAGGTACAGCTCCATCGCCCGGCGCGGACCGATCAGCCGGGAGAGGAAATAGGTGGAGCCGCCGTCCGGCGACAGGCCGATCTGGGTGTAGGCGCTGGTGAAGCGCGCCGTCTCCGCCGCGATCGCCAGGTCGCACCCGGCGGCGAGGCTCAGCCCCGCACCCGCCGCAATGCCGTTCACCGCCGCGATCACCGGCGCATCCATCGCCGCGAAGCGGGAAACCGCGAGGTTGAGATAGCCGGTGATCTCCTTGAGGAAAAGGTCCACCGTCTCCGGCTCGGAGGCGAACGCCGCCACGTCGCCGCCCGCGCAGAACGCCTTCTCCCCCGCGCCGGTCAGCACCACCGCACGCACCGCCGGGTCCGAGCCGCAGCGGTTGGCCGCCTCCGCCAGCTGCCGCGCGCAGGCCATGTCCAGCGCGTTGAACGCCTGCGGACGGTTGATCGTGACCCACGCCACGCCGTCCCGCACTTCCACCAGAACCGCCGCCTCGCTCATTGCGTTGCCTCCCCTTTGCTTTTTTACGCCTCTCCCCTGATACGCCCCACACCCCGCGAGAACAAGCCCGCCTTGCGGCAAATGCCGCCTCCCCCGTATCCTCGGCGGCATGACACCCACGAGCAAACCCTTCCCCTGGCGCGCCGCACTGCGCACCGCCGCCCTGGTGGTCCTCCTCGGGCCGCCGGTGGCGCTTGCCCTGTTCCGCGTGCTGCCGGTGCCCGCCACGCCGCTGATGCTCATCCGCCTCGCCCAGGGCGAAGGGCTCGACCGCACCTGGGTGCCGCTCTCCGCCGTCTCTCCCCACCTGCGCGCCGCGGTGATCGCCGCGGAGGACAACCGGTTCTGCACCCACTGGGGCTTCGACCTCGGCTCGCTGCAGGACGCGGTGGAAGACTGGGACTCCGGCAAACGCCTGCGCGGCGCTTCCACCATCTCGATGCAGACCGCGAAGAACTTCCTCCTCTGGCCGGGGCGCGACTTCCTGCGCAAGGGGCTGGAAGCCTACGCCACCCTGTGGATGGAACTCCTCTGGCCGAAAACCCGCATCGCCGAGGTCTACCTCAACATCGCCGAATGGGGCCCCGGAACCTACGGCGCGGAAGCCGCCGCCAGGCGCTACTTCAAAACCTCCGCCGCCCGCCTCTCCCGCCGCCAGGCCGCCCTCCTCGCCGCAACGCTGCCCAGCCCGCGCAACTGGTCCCCCGCCGCGCCCTCCGCCTACGTCGCCGGCCGCGCCGCCATCCTGCACCGCCGCATGGCGCAACTCGGCCCCGATTTCCTCGGCTGCATCGGCGGGAAGCCGTAAAAACCAAACCTTCCCGGAGGGACTCGGTCCCTCCGGACCTCCCATAACCTTTGGTTTTTGCCGCGAAGCGGCGATCGATACCTGTTGCATCGAGAACAGGCCGATAGCGCTACGCGCATAAAAAAGAAGGGGGGCTGGGGCATCGCCCCAGGCGGGGCGCGGGGCGGCAGCCCCGCTTATCCCGGCTACGCCGCGACGACGACCGGGCGGTTCATCAGGAGGCGCAGCCACTCCACCTGGGCGGCGCGGCGCGCCTGTTTGGTCAGGTGGGCGCGGATATCCGCTTCCGCGGTTGCAAAGCCGACGGTTTCCGGCGGCAGGATGGCGTCGCAGGCGACGAGGTGCCAGCCGAGTTCGGTGCGCGCCGGGCCGCCCCACGCTCCGGCGGGGAGGGAGAAGGCGATCTTCTCGACGGCGGGGTAGAGCGCGCCCGCGGCGACGGTGCCGACGAGGCCGCCCTGCATCGCGGTGGGGCATTCGGAGTGGCGCGCTGCGAGGTCGGCGAAGGCGGCCCCGCCCTTGAGCGCGGCGGCGAGGGAATCGATGCGGGCGTGCGCCGCGTCCTCGGTGTTGTCCGGGTACTCCGGATTGACGGTAATCAGGATATGGCGCACCGCGCGGCGTTCCGGCTTCTGGAAGCGGGCGGGATTGGCGGCATAGAAGGCGCGGGCCTGCGATTCGTCCGCCTCCGGCGCGCGGGCGGCGACGGAATCGAGCGCCGCCTGCACCCGCAGTTCGCGGTGCAGCGCCTCGAACAGTTCGGCTTCGGCGAGCGGGCAGTCCGGGTTTTCCCGCCGCCAGCCGGCCGCCGCGGCGGCGATACGGTCGTAGGGCAGGGAGATGGCCGCCGCCTCGCGGGTTTCGAGAATGCGCGATTCGAGGATCTGCGCGCGCTCCACCTCGTCGGCGAGGCGGACCGCCTGCTCCGGCGAGAGCGCGCCCGGCGCGGCGGAAAAGCGCAGCGCGGCGATGTTCCAGGCGTGATAGGCCGCAAGATCGCTCATCAGCCCCCATCCTCCTTCAGCGCGTGCGGCGCCAGCGCGCTTTCCGGCACCGCGTAGACGTGCTCCCCGAAGGCGACGTGATACGCCACTTCGCCCGGCGCGTCGCGCAAAACCTGCATCACCTCGCCGATTTCCCCCGTCTCGACCACCGTCTCGCCGCCCAGGGCGAGGGCCTTCTTCGCCGCCACCTTGTCGCGGGAGTCGAAGGCGCTGTCCACCCAGGGGGCATCGGCGGGGATGAGTTCCTGCTCGCGGCAGCCGACCACGCGGTTGACGTCGAGGAAGTGCACGGAATAGATCACCTCGTCCTGCAAAAAGGTGCCGACGTCGCGCACGTAGCCGATGCGCCCGCGCCGCACCAGCAGTTCTCCGGTGGCGTGGCCGGGGAAGGTGCCGTCGTTGCGCAGGTTGCGCACCACGCGCACCGCCGCGCCATAGCCGTAGCGCGCCGCGATCATGGTTCGTGCCTCGGCGCGAGCGCGGCGAGCGGCACGAAGGCGGGCTCGTCGGGCAGGGACTGGAAGACGCGGAAGATTTTCTCCTTCTTCGGCGTGGAGACGACGAAGTCGTGGTATGCGGCGGCGAGCAGCTCCGCATGCAGGGCGAAGCCTGCCGCCGCATCCGCGGGCATGGCCGCCGTCGCCAGGCGGTCGTGGAAGCGTTGCAGGATGTGCAGCCGGTTGACCCGCACCACCGCCGGGTCGAAGTCCACGCCGAACAGGGCGAAGAAGTCCTCGGCGGCCTCCAGGTCGTGCATCGCGTCTTCCCAGTCCGGGGTCATCGCCGCGTCCTCCTATTCCGCCGCCTGCGGGGCCGGAACCGTGACCGCCGCGTAGAAGCGCAGCAGGTCGGCCTCCGCCGGGATGGTCTTGGTGCGGGTGGCGAAGCTGCGCACCTGCGCCAGGATCGCCTGTTCCTGCAAGGGGCTGAGGCCGATGCCCAGGCGCTCGTAGGCCTGGCGCACCGCATGCGCGCCGGAGTGCTTGCCGAGCACGAAGCGATGGGCGCGGCCGATTTCCGCCGGGTCCACCGCCTGATAGTTGAGCGGGTCCTTGAGCAGGCCATCGACGTGAATGCCCGCCTCGTGGGCGAAGGCGCCCTCGCCGACCAGGCTCTTGTTCCACGGCACCGGGCGGCCCGAGGCGGCGGCCACCAGCTTGGAGACCTCCATGTAGCGGGAGAGATCGACGCCGGTGTCGATGCCGTGCAGGCGCGAAAGGCCCATCGCCACCTCTTCCAGCGGCGCGTTGCCGGCGCGCTCGCCGAGGCCGTGCACCGTGGTGTTGGCGTGGGTCGCGCCGCCCAACGCCGCGGCGATGGTGTTGGCGGTGGCGAGCCCGAGGTCGTCGTGGGCGTGCATCTCCAGTTCCAGGCCGGAAGCGGCGCGCAGGGTTTCGAAGATCCGCCGCGTGCCGAAGGGTTCGAGAATGCCCAGCGTATCGGCGAAGCGGAAGCGCCGCGCGCCCGCCTTCTCCGCGGTTTCCAGCACCCGGCAGAGAAAGTCCGGGTCGGCGCGGGAGGAATCCTCGCCGCCGACGCACACCGAGAAGCCGCGGTCCAGCGCCTTCGGCACCATGTTGGCGATGGTTTCGAGCACCCAGGCGCGGCTGCGCTTCAGCTTCCTCTCGATGTGCTGGTCGGACATCGAGAGCGAAAGGTCGAGGAAGGTGAGGTTCAAGGCCGAGGCGGCGCGCAGGTCGGCGTCGCACATCCGGCACCACGCCATCAGCTCCGCCTTCAGGCCGAGGGAGGCGATGGTGCGGATCGCGTCGCGCTCCTCCGGCCCCATCACCGGAATGCCGATCTCCAGCCCGGGCACGCCGATGCTGTCGAGCATCTGGGCGATCAGCACCTTCTCCTCGAAGGAGAAGGCGACGCCCGCCGATTGCTCGCCGTCGCGCAGGGTCGTGTCGTTGATGCCGAACCAGCCTCGCTTCATGCGGACCATCCTCCATGAACCCGTCCGGTGATGCGGTCGCAACCGCCATGCCACCTGGAGAAACGACTCTTTTCAAAGCGAATCAAGGCGTTGAGGCGGACATCCGTTTGTCGCATTTACGACAATGACCCGCCGCGTGCGGCGCGGGCGGCGCTTGCCTCAAACGTAGGCAGCCGCCGCGCGCGCGGGCGCCGCGCCGCCGCGCGAAATCCGCGCCGCGGCCTCGCCCACCGCCGCGACGGTGAAGGCGATCTCCGCCGCCGTGGTCTCCCGCGACAGGGAAAAACGGATCATCCCCCGCGCCAGGGTGGGGGAAAGCCCCATCGCCAACGGCACGTGCGAAGCGGTCATCGACCCGGCGCTGCACGCCGAGCCGCCGGAGGCGGCAATGCCCTTGCGGTCGAGATGCGCCAGCATCGCCTCGCCCTCGATCTCGGGGAACACCACGGCCAACGTATTGGGCAGGCGCTCCGCCGCCGCGGCCAGCGCCCACGCGCCCGGCGCCGCGGCGCACACCCCCGCCTGCAACGCATCGCGCAAGGCGGCGATGCTCGAAGCCTCCGCCGCGAGGCCGCGCCGCGCCAAATCCGCCGCCGCACCGAGGGCGACGATGGCAGGCACGTTCTCGGTGCCCGCGCGGCGGCCCTTCTCCTGATGTCCGCCGCGCAAGAGCGGGCGGAACCGCGTGCCGCGGCGCAGGTACAGAACGCCGATGCCCTTGGGGGCATGCAGCTTGTGGCCGGAGAGCGACAGCATGTCCACCCCCGCCGCCGCCACGTCGATCGCCGCCTTGCCGCCCGCCTGCACCGCATCGGTGTGGAACACAACCCCCGCCGCATGCGCCATCGCCGCCAACTCGGCAATCGGGAACACCGCGCCGGTCTCGTTGTTCGCCCACATCAGCGTGGCCAAGGCCACGTCCGGCCCCAGCGCCGCGGCATAGGCCGCCACATCCAGCCGCCCCTCGCCGTCCACGCCGATCTCGCGGATCTCGTAGCCTTCCTTCTCCAGGTCGCGGCAGGCGGCCTGCACCGCCGCATGCTCCACCGCCGAGGTGACGATCGCCCGGCGGCCCGGATGCGCGCGCACCGCCGACAGAATCGCCGTGGCGTCGGACTCGCTGCCGCCGGAGGTGAAGATCACCTCACTCTCATGCGACGCGCCGATCAAACCCTGAACCTGCCGCCGCGCCGCGCGCACAGCCGCCGCCGCCACCGCGCCGAAACCATGCCGCGACGAGGCGTTGCCGTAATGCTCGGTCAAAAACGGCAGCATCGCCTCCACCACCCGCGGGTCCACCCGCGTCGTCGCGTTGTTGTCCAGATAGATCGCCGCCATCGCCGCCTCCTCCGTAAAAACCAGGCCAGGGCTCCGCCCTGGACCCGCCGGGGACTCGGTCCCCGGACCCCCTGACTTGTTTTCGCCGCGCAGCGGCTATCGACCGTCACACCGCGCCACGGCTCTATCGCGCTCCGCGCAAAAACCGAAAGTCATGGGGTGCGCGAGGGGACCGAGTCCCCTCGCAAAGTTTTGGTTTTTTGCCCTGGCCTCATGCGTCCGGCTTCAGCAGTTCGGCGGGGAGCACTCGGACGATCTGCTTGAGTGCGGCCATCAGGCGTTGCTGCACGCCGCCGAGGGTGAGGGAGGCGAGTTGGCAGCCGACGCAGGCGCCGCTCATCTTCACGTAGACGTCGCGGCCGCGCACCGCGACGAGTTCGATGCCGCCGCCGTCGCGGGCGACGCGCGGGCGGATCTCCGCGATGGTGCGTTCGATCAGCTCCAGGCGTTCCGCTTCGGTCATGGCGTGTGTCCCGCTGTCCGCGATGCCGGGCAGCGCCGCCGCGAGCACCGTCATGATGCCGCCCTCGCGCACGGGGCGTCGGGGTCGCTGCAACTGCAACGGCCGACGGCGTTGGGATTGTCGAAGGTGAAGCCGCCGCCGCCCACATCGGCGACGAAGTCCACCACCGTGCCCGTTAGGCTCGGCGCGCTCGCCGCATCGACGAAGAGCGCCGCGCCGCCGTCGCGCACCACGATGTCGCCCGGCGCGGGCGCGGCGGCGAAGCCGAGCACGTAGCGGATGCCCGCGCAGCCGCCGAGGATCGCCTCCACCCGCACGCCGCCCTGCGGCATCGGGGAAAGAAGCTCCGCGATCTTGTCGCGGGCGATTTCGGTCATGATCATCATCCTGCGCCTCCCTCGGCTCGAAGAGCGTTTCGGGGAGGTGCTGCGCAAGCGGCGTGCCAGAGCCGGGGCTGCCGCCCCGGACCCCGCCCGGGAAGGAATTCCCGGACCCTTCTTTATTTTTCGCGCGAAGCGCAATCCCTTATGGAATCATCCCAAATTTCCGCCGCTTCGCGGCAAAACAAGGGGGGATCGAAGGGCCTCCCGGCCCTTCGTGGGGTGCAGGGGCATAGCCCCTGCTTTGTGTCGCAAACCCGACAGGATCACTCGATGGGGCGGATCACCAGATTGGGTTTCTGTCCCTCGGGGAAGATCAGGCGTTTCGCCATGTCCGGGCTGGCGGCGATGGTTCCGCTATCGTCCACCATGAGGACGCGGGTGATGCCCATGCGTTTGGCGATGCGCGGCCAGTCCCGCATTCCGGCGACGGTGAGTGCGGTGGAGGCGGCATCGGCGAGCGAGCCGTTTTCCGCGATCACCGTGGTGGAGAGGATATGGTCCACCGGCATGCCGGTGCGCGGGTCGATGATGTGGGAGTAGCGCACCCCCTCCCACTCGCGGAAGCGTTCGTAGTTGCCGGAGGTATAGACGCTCTCGTCCGGTTCGAGATCGACCGAGGCGATGACGCCCCATTTCTTCGGGTCGCGGATGCCGATGCGCCACGGGCGGTCGCCGTGGCTGCCCATCGCGCCGACGTTGCCGCCCGCGCTGATCACCGCGTTGGCGATGCCGCGTTTCTTCATCTCCGCCAGCGCCCAGTCCACCGCCGCGCCCTTGGCGAAGCCGCCGAAGTCCAGCCCCGCCGCAGGGTTGGCGCAGGTGACGGTGTGGCCGTCGATATGAATGTCGTCCATGCCGGGGTGCGCCGCGGCGAGCGCGCGGATGGTTGCGAGCGGCGGGATGCGGCCCTTCGGCGGCTCGTCGGCATGGAAGCCCCACGCGCCGACGATCTCGCCCACCGCGGCGTCGAACAGGCCGTCGCTCTGCGCGTAATAGGTTTTCGCCGCCTTGATCTGGTCGAGGGTGAAGTCGGAGAGCGTCACCGCCGCGCCGGTCTTGCACGCGGCGTTGAGGGTCATCAGTTCGCCGCCCGGCTTCCAGGCGTGCCAGTCCTTGTGCATGCGGCGGAAGCCCTCGCTCACCGCGGCCACGGCGGCGCGGGCCTTTTCCTCCGCGACGCCGCGCACGGTGACCTCGACGAGGGTGCCGAAGACGTATTCCGAGGTCTTGTACTCGGTGGTCGCATCGCCGCATCCGGCAAGCAGCAGAAGCACCGCCGCCAGGCCCGCAGGTTTCATCGCCCGTCGCTCCGTTTTCGTGGAAAGGGCGAACAGTCTATCCCCCGGCGGTCCGGGCGGGCAAGGCGCAGCCCTTACAGCGCGGCGGGGGCGTGGGCGATCGCCTTCTTGGAGCAGACCTTGCCGCACGCCTCGCAGCCGATGCAGTCCATGGCGTTCTTGACGCTCATCACCATCGCCTGATCGTCGTCCAGGTCGTCGTCGTCGCCTTCGCGCTCGATCAGCTCCAGCACGTCGCGCGCGCAGGTCTTGTAGCAGCGGCCGCAGCCGATGCAGAGGGTCTGGTCGATCGCGACGATGAATTGCGGTTCCCACGGCGTGCCGCCGCGCGTCGTTCCCATGATGTTGGCCATGAGATGGTCCTTCCTGCTTGGGTGGGTGCGGTTACAGCCCCGCGACGGCGGGGAACCGGCCGACCAGGGCCAGCGCGACGGAGAGGTGCTTGTCCGCCTCGTCCTTCATCTTGGAGAGGCTGAGGAAGCCGAAGCGGTGGACGTCGCGCAGCGTCTTGTCCGTCACCACCAGCTTGCCCACGGTGATCAGCGCGCGGCCGAAGCCCTCGTGCGTCAGCGAGACCAGCGGCACCGCGATGAGGCCGCACTCCTGCTCGATCATCGCGGCGATGCCGTTGTAGAAGGCGCGCACGCGGGCCACCACGTCCTCGTCCGGGTCGCCGATCACCGGCATCTCGCGGCGGCGCTCGATGGTGAGCACGAACGGGTCCAGAACCTTGTGCAGCGGCCAGCCGTCCTGCACGCCGTAGCGGTCGATCGCCCGCATCTGGCGCAGCATCTCCGCCGCAAAGGCGGTCTTGAGCACCGGGTCGTCCGCGGCGATCACGCAATCGTCCTTCACAACCATTCCCGTCCCCTTCTCCTGGTTCTCCGGTTACGTGCCGCAGGGCCCGGCGGGCGGCGGCACCTTACGCAACATCTCCGGCGCCGTCCGGCCGCGTCCCGCCGCACACAGGCGGCGTCCGGCGAGAAACGCCAATCCCAGTCCGCACGCCCCGCCCAGCATCGCCGCCGCGGTGCCGCCGAAGGCGGAGCCCGCCAGCGTTCCCGCCAGGAAGCCCAGCACCGGCAGCCCGTAGGCCACGCCGAAAGAGGCGATCAACCCGGACGACGGCAGGCCGATGGCCACCCACTCGCCGGGCTTCGCGTTCAGCCGGTTGTCCACCTTGAGGCGGATCGGCGGAGCCTCCCCCAGCAGCGCGGCATGCCCGCAGCCGCCCTTCTCCGGACAGCCGGAACAGCCGCCCGCGCGGTCGGCGACCACCCAGGCGAAGCCCCCCTCCAGGGACTCCACCCGAACCGGGCGTTCCGCCACCGGGGCGTCCTGTCGCCCCGGTGGCGGCACCCTCCCATCACTCATCCCACTCCTCCGCAGTCATGGCTTCGAAACGGGAGGGATCCTTGCGCACCTTGAGCGCGCGCACAATCCATGGCGCGCTCATCGCGGCGATTTCCTTGCGCAGACCGGCGATCGCATCGGCGATCGGCAGCCCCGGCATCACTTTCAGCGGCTGCACCCCCGCGGCGAGGAGGCGCTGAATCGCCGAGCTGCCCACCGCCTGCACGTAGACCGCGGCGCAGCCTTCCAGCGCCGCGATGCGCTCGGCGAGCTTGTCCTCGTTGCCGTCCTCTTCCGCGGCGGAAAACCGCACCGCCTCGGCGAAGGCGTGGCCCGACGCGGTGACGAGGTAGACCGAAAACCCTTCCGCCGAGCCGAAGTGCTGGTCCACGTGGCGGCGGTCGCCGGTGGCGAAGGCGACGCGCAGCGCGGTGCCGGCGGACTCCGGAACCTCGGGCGGCGGCACGACGGCCAGGTGGGTGGCGGCGGGCGGGCTCATGCGGTCCTGGCCTCCGCCCGATATTCCGGTTTCTGCCCGTAGATCGAGCGGTAGGGGTGGAGGTCGCCGCGTTCCAGCGCGGTGAGAATATTGGCGAGGTCGAACAGCGCCTGCCGCCCGCCGCGATAGCCGATCCACGCCTTGGCGAAGCCGCCGAACCAGTGGAACTGCGGAAAGCCCGCGCGGAACAGCGGAATGCCCAGACGCTCCGCCACCGCGACGCCGTGGGAATTGGTGATCAGCACCTCGGCGGCGGTTTCCCGCGCTGCGGTCTCCAGGTCCTCCAGGTCGCCGATCCGCACCGCCGCGAGGCCGGAGCGGGTGAGCACCGGCGCATAGGCCGGGGCCACCGCAGCGGAAACCTCCGCCCCGGTGCCGTGCAGCAGCGCCGCCAACCCCACCAGCAGGTCGGCCTCGGCGGCCACCGCAACGCGGGAAAAACCCATCATGAAGTGGGTGTCGAGCATCGCGTCGAGGAACTGCGCGCGCTGGCGGTCCAGGCGCTCCGGCACTTCGGCGCCGGAGATGTCGCGCAGGGTCATCACCAGGGCGTCGGCGGCATCGAGGCCGCAGAGGTGGTCGAAGCGGATGTCCGGCACCCCGGTGCGGCGGCGCAGTTCGTCCGCCGGTTCCGCCATCGACGCGCCGACGACGACGGTGGCCACCGCAAGCCCCAAAGTGGCGAGTTCGGAAACCGGCGTGCCGCCGGTGGTCTGCGGCGCATAGCGCTCCGGCGCGAGGTGGCCGTCGAGCGAATCGGAAATATCCGGCACCACCACCGGGCGCAGGCCGAACGCCTCCACCGTCTCCTTGAGGTATTCGATGTCGCCGGGGGTGAGCGACGCCCCGGCCAGGACGTTCACCTGCCGCCGCCGTTCCCCGGCGCGGCCCGGCGCATCCGGCACGGTGGCGCGGATGATCTCGGCGGTGGCGTGGGCGAAGCCGCTTTCCAGCGAACCCACGTAGTCCGGCGCATGCACCGGCACCACCACCACGTCGTCGTGCTCCGGATGCGCGGCGCGGAACTCCCGCACCCCCATGCCGAGGTCGAAGCCCTGCACCTCGGCGAGGCCCGAGGTCGGCACGCCGATCAGCGCGGGCTTCTTCTTCGCCAGGGTCTCCAGGCCCTCCTTGAGGTAGTCGTAGGAGCCCATCACCGTGCCGGTCTGGTCGAGCGCGCTGGTCTGTAGGGGGATCGGTTCCTGAAAGTGCTGGATGAAGAAGATCTTGCCGAAGGCGGTGCAGCCCTGCGCGCCGTGGATCATCGGCACGGCGCGGCCGATGCCCATGATCGCCAGGCACGCGCCGAGGGTGGAGCTCGCCTTCAACGGATTGACGGACAGCGCCTTCCTGCGCTTGACGATCTCGGTCATTCCGCGGCCTCCTTGGGCAGGGAGTTCTCCGCCGTGGCGCGCCACGGCGGGGCGGAGCGCACCGCCTTCCAGATCGGGCTTTCCAGCGACAGCGCGAGACGCCGCGCCAGTTCCGCCATGCCCGCGTACCCGGCGTAGGCGAAGTCGCGCTCCTGGTT
The DNA here is from genome assembly GCA_027864655.1 of Oleispirillum naphthae. GTDB lineage: Bacteria > Pseudomonadota > Alphaproteobacteria > Rhodospirillales > Rhodospirillaceae > Oleispirillum > Oleispirillum naphthae. Next base: position 111,346 of record JAQAZG010000008.1, on the reverse strand, counting down.
GATGTCGAGAAAGGGTATCCGCGCCTTGAGCGAGACGTACTGGTTGCGCCCGCCCGCGATCAGCATGTCGGCCTTCAAGTCCGCCACCGCCTGGAGCAGTTGCGGCGCGCTGCCCTCCTCGATGAGGACGGCGTTCTCGCCCATCAGGTCGCGGATGCGCGCCTTGTCTTCCTCGGTGGACTTGCGGGTGCCGCTGGCCACCACCTCGATGCCCAGGTCCTGCAACGCGGAGACCACGGACCACGACTTCACGCCGCCGGTGTAGAGCAGCACGCGCTTGCCTTTCAGACGCGGCCGCCAGGGGGCGAGCGCCGCCTCGGCCTTCGCCTCTTCCCGCGCGATCAGCGCCTCGGTGCGTGCGGCAAGGCCGGGGTCGCCGATCAGCCGCGCGAAGCTGCGCAACGCGGCGGACACGTCGGACACGCCGTAGAAGCTGCCCTCGAACCACGGAATGCCCCAGCGCTTCTCCAGGCTGCGCGCCACGTTCACCATGGCCCGCGCACATACCACCATGGTCGCCTCGGCGCGGTGCATGGTCTGCACCTCGCGGTAGCGCGCATCGCCCGAGAGCGTGCACAGCACGCGGATGCCCAGCTCGTCCAGGAGCGGCAGGGTGTGCCACAGCTCGCCCGCGATGTTGTATTCGCCGATCAGGTTGACGTCGTGGACTTTGATGCCCGGGCGCGCCGCCGCGGCGGGCACCGGGTCCGGCTCGCGGGTGCCGATCACGTGCTTCACCATCACCTCGCCCGCGATGCGGCTGCCCATCTGCTTGGTGCCGTAGAAACCGGCGGAATCCACCAGCACCACGGGCTTTGCAAAGGCCTCCTGCGCCGCGGCGCACACCGCCTCCATGTCGTCGCCGATCAACGCCGGAATGCACGTGGCGTAGACGAACACCGCCGCCGGGTCGTAGGTGGAAATCGCCTGCTTGATCGCATGGAACAGCCGCTTCTCGCCGCGGCCCATGATCACGTCCTGCTCGGTCAGGTCGGTGGTCATGCCGGTGGCATACAGGCTGGGGCCGGTGGAGCGGGTGCCGCGGTTCTCCCAGCTCGACCCCGCGCAGCCGATCGCGCCGTGCACGATGTGCGCGACGTCGGCGATCGGCAAGAGCGCGATCTGCGCGCCGTCGAAGGCGCAGCCGCCCGCCGCCGCGCCCGGCTTCGGCTTGGCGCAGCCGGACTTGCCCTTGGCGTTGTGGGCGCAGGCGGGCTGGTCCATGAGGGCGCGAATGTCCTGCGGCTTCATCGGCGGCACTCCGGCACGGGTTGACCTCTCGCCGCTTTCGCAGCAACCGCCATGCCAAGCCGATAAAACCAGGAGTTCCAGGGAATTAAGAAAAAACGCCGCTGTCGGGAACGCGACAAAACCAAAACTTCGCGGAGGGACTCGGTCCCTCCGCCCCTCCCCTTAATTTTTCGCCGCGCAGCGGCTATCGACCGTCACGCCGCATGATGGTTCTATCGCGCTACGCGCAAAAGAGTCATGGGGTCTGGGGACCGAGTCCCCAGCGAGGTCCAGGGGCAGCGCCCCTGGCCGCGTCACTCCGCCGCTTCGATTTCCGCCACCTCTTCCTCCCGCACCGAGGGCGCGTGGTGGGCGTGCAGCCGCCCGCCGAGGGCGCGGATCAGCACGTAGAACACCGGCGTCATGAAGATGCCGAAGGCGGTCACCCCGAGCATGCCGGAAAACACCGCGACGCCCATGGCGCGGCGCATCTCCGCGCCCGCGCCGGTGGCGAGCACAAGCGGCACCACGCCCATGACGAAGGCGAGCGAGGTCATCAGGATCGGCCGCAGCCGCAGCCGCGCCGCGGCGATCGCCGCGGCCACCGGCGAGTGTCCGGCGAGTTCCAGCTCGCGCGCGAACTCGACGATGAGGATGGCGTTCTTCGCCGACAGGCCGACCAGGACGATGAAGCCGATCTGGGTGAAGATGTTGTTGTCGCCCTGGGTCAGCCAGACGCCGGCGATCGCGGCGAACAGGCTCATCGGCACGATCAGGATGATCGCGGCGGGGAGGGTCAGGCTCTCGTACTGCGCCGCGAGGACGAGGAAGACGAGGAGGATGGCGAGGCCGAAGACCAGGGTCGAGGTGTTGCCCGCGATGATCTGCTGGTAGGTGAGGTCGGTCCATTCGTAGGCGAAGCCGGGGGGCAGGGTTTCCGCCGCGATGCGCTCCACCGCCGCCTGCGCCTGCCCGGAGGAATACCCCGGCGCAGCGCCGCCCGAGACGTCTGCGGCGAGGAAGCCGTTGTAGCGCATCGCGCGCTCCGGCCCGGCGGAGGGGGTGACGGTGAGCACCGCGGAGAGCGGCACCATGTCTCCGGAGGACGAGCGCACCTTGAGCCTGCCGATGTCGTCGGCGTGCGCGCGGAACGGCGCGTCCGCCTGCACCCGCACCGAGTAGGTGCGGCCCAGGGTGTTGAAGTCGTTGACGTAGAGGCTGCCGAGGTAGACCTGCAGGGTGGCGAAGATGTCGGGCACCGCGACGCCGAGCTGGCGCGCCTTGGTGCGATCGACGTCGGCGAAGAGCTGCGGCACGTTGACCTGGTACGAGGTGAACAGGTTGGCGAGTTCCGGCGCCTGCGCCGCCTTGGCGAGGAACGCCTTGGTCGCCGCGTCGAGGGCGCGGTAGCCGCGCGAGGCGCGGTCCTCGATTTCGAGCTTGAAGCCGCCGGTGGTCCCCAACCCCATCACCGGCGGCGGCGGGAACATCACCACGAAGGCGTCCTGGATTGCCGCGTACTGCCGGTTCAGGCGCATCGCGATGGCGCCCGCGGAGAGCGCCGGGTCGCGGCGTTCCTCGAACGGTTTCAGCCCGGCGAAGACGATGCCGGAGTTGGCGCTGTTGGTGAAGCCGTTGATCGACAGGCCGGGGAAGGAGATGGCGTGCTCGACGCCGGGGTCGTCGATGGCGATTTTGCTCATCGTGCGGATCACCCCCTCGCTGCGGTCGAGCGTCGCGCCGTCGGGGAGCTGCGCGAAGCCGATCAGGTACTGCTTGTCCTGCATCGGCACGAAGCCGCCCGGCACCGCCTGGAACAGCCACGCGGTCGCGCCGAGCAGCCCGGCATAAACGACGAGCACCAGCGACTTGCGCCCGAGCACGCGGCCGAGCCCCGCGCCATAGGCCGAAGCGCTGCGCCCGAAGCCGCGGTTGAAGCCGCGGAACAGCCAGCCGAGGCCGCGGTCCATGATGCGGGTGAGGAGGTCCTTCGGCGCGTCGTGGCCCTTCAGCAGCAGCGCCGCCAGCGCGGGCGAAAGGGTGAGCGAGTTGACCGCGGAGATCACCGTCGAGATCGCGATGGTCAGCGCGAACTGCTTGTAGAACTGCCCGGAAAGCCCGGAGATGAAGGCGAGCGGCACGAACACCGCGACCAGCACCAGGGCGATCGCGACGATCGGGCCGGAGACCTCGCGCATCGCCTGATAGGTGGCGTCCTTGGGCGAGAGCCCGGCGGCGATGTTGCGCTCGACGTTCTCGACCACGACGATCGCGTCATCGACGACGATGCCGATGGCGAGCACCAGGCCGAACAGCGACAGCGCGTTGATCGACACGCCGATCAGGTGCATCGCCGCGAAGGTGCCGACCACCGAAACCGGCACCGCGAGCAAGGGAATGATCGAGGCGCGCCAGGTCTGGAGGAAGAGGATCACCACCAGGACGACGAGGCCGATCGCCTCGGCGAGGGTGTGCACCACGGACTGGATCGAGGCGCGGACGAACTGCGTGGGGTCGTAGACGATGGAATACTCGACGCCCGGCGGCATGTAGGTCTTGAGTTCCGCCATGGTCGCGCGCACCGCGTCGGAGATCGCGATGGCGTTGGAGCCCGGCGCCTGCGAAATCGGGATCGCCACCGCGGAGCGGTTGTCGAGCAGCGAGCGCAGGGAATAGTCCGCCGCGCCCATCTCGATGCGGCCGAGGTCCCTGAGCCGCGTCACCGCGCCGTCGGCCCCGGTCTTGACGATGATGTCGCCGAATTCCTCGGGGGTCTTGAGGCGGCCCTCGGCGTTCACCGAAAGCTGCACGTCGAGGTTCGGCAGCCCCGGCGACGCGCCGACCGTGCCCGCCGCCGCGGCGACGTTCTGCGCGCGGATCGCCGCGACCACGTCGCCCGCCGAAAGGCCGCGCTGCGCCACCTTCTGCGGGTCGAGCCAGATGCGCATCGCGTAATCGCCGGAACCGAAGAGCTGCACCTGGCCGACGCCCTCGATCCGCGCCAGGCGGTCCTTGACGTTCAAGAGCGCATAGTTGCGCAGATAGGCGTCGTCGTAGCGGCCGTCGGGCGACAGCAGGTGCACCACCATGGTGAGGTCGGGCGAGCTTTTGATCGTGGTGACGCCAAGCGCGCGGACTTCCTCCGGCAGGCGCGGCTCGGCCTGGGAGACGCGGTTCTGCACCAGCTGCTGCGCCTTGTCCGGGTCGGTGCCGAGGCGGAAGGTGATGGTCAGCGTCATTGCGCCGTCGCCGGTGGCCTGGCTGCCCATGTAGAGCATGTTCTCGACGCCGTTGACCTGCTCCTCGATCGGCGTCGCCACCGTCTCGGCGATCACCCGCGGCGAAGCGCCCGGATACTGCGCGCGCACCACCACCGTCGGCGGCACCACCTCGGGATATTCCGAGATCGGCAGGGCGCGCAACGCCAGCAGCCCGGCAAGGAAGATCAGGGTTGACAGCACCCCGGCGAACACCGGGCGGTCGATGAAGAACTTGGAGAGGTTCATGGATCGCTCCGTTGCTCTGCCGATTTCGGGTTTCAGCGCTGCGCCAGGGTGCGCGGCGCGGTTTCGGCGCGGGCGTCCATCGCCACGTCTTCGGGCGAAACGAGGGCGCCGGGGCGCACCCGCTGCAGGCCGTTGACGATCACCCGCTCGCCCGCCGCAAGGCCGGAGGTGACGATGCGCAGGCCCTCGGCCGACGCGCCGAGGGTGACGGCGCGATAAGAGGCGCGGTTGTCGCCGCCGACGACGAGGACGAACTTCTTGTCCTGGTCGGTGCCGACGGCGCGCTCGCTGACCAGCAGCACCGGCTTCGCTTCCGCCTCGCCGAGGCGGAGCTTGACGAACTGTCCGGGCATCAGGATGCCGTCGGGATTGTCGAACACCGCGCGCACCGCGATGGTGCCGCTCGCCGCGTCCACCGCGTTGTCGATCATCTGCACATGGCCGGTCAGCGGCTTGCCGCCCTGCACCTGCATCTGCACCGGAATGCGCTCCACCGCGAGGCTGCCGTCGCCGCCGCCGCGCACCTCGGAGAGCGCCTTCATCACCGCCGCCTCGTCGGCGTCGAAGGCGGCGTAGATCGGGTCCACCGAGACCAACCGCGCCAGCACCGGCGCATCCGCGCCCGCGGCGACGAGGTTGCCGGGCGTCACCTCGGCGCGGCCGATGCGGCCGGAGACCGGGGCGCGCACCTCGGTGTAGGAGAGGTTGAGCAGTGCGGTGGCCAGCGCCGCCTTGGCGCCGCGCACCGCGGCGTCGGCGTCGCGGAAGGCGTTGGTGCGGTTGTCCACTTCGCTCTGGGTGATGTTGCCGGTCTGCGAGAGCTTCCTCGCCCGGTCGAGTTCGCGCCGGGTATAGGCGAGGCGCGCCTCGGCGGAGGCGAGCGCGGCGGAGGCGCGGTCGGACTCGGCGGCGAAAGGCGCAGGGTCGAGGCGGACCAGCACATCGCCCTTGTCCACCAGGCCGCCCTCGCGGAACTGCACGGACAGCACCTGCCCGGCGACGCGGGCGCGCAGGGCGACGCGGTCCACCGCTTCGAGGCGGCCGGAGAAATCCACCCACGGCACGATCGCGCGGGTTTCCACCTTCGCCACCGAAACCGGCACCGCGGGCGGCTGCGGCTTCGCCTCCGCGGCGCGGGCGGGGGGAGTGTTGGACTCGACGATACCGGCGGCGGCGCTGCCGAGCAGCGCCACGCCCGCGAGCGCAAAGAAGACCGTCTTGCCGGAAATGCGCATGACACGCTCCCATATTTATACCGAACGGTACAGATATGGGTCTGGACAGCGGGCTGTCAACAGACTATTTTTACCGAAAGATACAAAAGTCAAGGAGGAGCGAAAAATGGCGATGGGCAGGCCTCGCGCGTTCTGCGTCGAGAAGGCCCTGGACGCCGCGCTGGAAGTGTTCTGGCGCAAAGGGTTCGATGGCGCTTCGCTGACCGATCTGACCCAGGCGATGGGGATCAACCGGCCCAGCCTCTATGCCGCCTTCGGCAACAAGGAAGACCTCTTCCGCAAGGCTCTCGACCGCTACGTCAACGTCAAGGTCGCCTACCTCTCCGAAGCCCTCGCCGCGCCCAACGCCTACGGCCTCGCCGAAAAGCTGCTGATGGGCGCCGCTGCGATGATGACCGACCCGACGCACCCGGTCGGCTGCCTCGCCGTCAAGGGCCTCGCCACCTGCACCGAACAGTCGGCCTCGGTGAAGGGGGAACTGGAAAAAATCCGCATCGACTACGAGGACGCGATGCTCAAGCGCCTCGCCGCGGCGCGCGACGCCGGGCAGATTCCCGCCGACGCCGACCTGCCGTCGCTGATGCGCTACCTCACCACCGTCGTCCAGGGCATGGCGATCCAGGCATCCTCCGGCGCCGGCCGCGCCGAACTGGAAGCCGTCGCCCGGACCGCGCTCATCGCCTGGCCTGCAAAGCCCGCCTGAGATTACGGCGGGGCTGCCGCCCCGCGCCCCGCCCGGAGGGCCGCGGGCCCTCCGGACCTCCCCTCGGTTTTGCGCGGAGCGCCATAGAGCCATCACGCCGCGTAACGGTTGATAGCCGCTACGCGGCGAAAACAAGTTATGGGGTCAAGGGGCCTCCCGGCCCCTTGCGAGGTCCAGGGGCAGCGCCCCTGGCCTGGTTTTTCCCGCGTCTCCTCTTGCCAAGCCGGGCGGGGAGCGGTAGGGGCATGGGGGAAGCTCAGGAGGCCGTCATGGACATCGTCATCGCCGCCAGCGAGGCCGACCGCGCCGCATGTTTGCGGCTGCGGCATCTGGTGTTCGTGGGCGAGCAGGGGGTTTCCGAGGAGATCGAGTTCGACGGCCTGGACGATGCGTGCGTGCACGTTCTGGCTCGGGAGAACGGCGAGGCGGTGGCCACGGCGCGGATCAAGTATCTGGACGGCGTGGCGAAGATACAGCGCGTCTGCGTCATCGAATCCCGGCGCGGCACCGGCGCGGGGGCGGCGGTGATGGACTTCGCGCTGGCGGAGATCCGCCGCGCAGGCCGGGCGAAGACGGCGCGCCTGGGGGCGCAGGTGCATGCCCTGGGGTTCTATCTCAAGCTCGGCTTCGCCGTGGTCGGCGGGGAATACCTGGAAGCGGGGATTCCGCACCGCGACATGGAGCTTCCCCTCTGAGGGGGCGTATCGGCGATTAATTTTCCCGGAATCGGACTCAACCGTGGCCTTTGCCGCGCGTTCGGCCCATGATTTGACATCCCTATTTCAAGGCAGGCGCGCGCGCGCCGTGCCTGTGGTTTTGTTTTGCGATCTTCGAGAGGCATTCCGTGGCTATCCGGCTTCAGCGTATCCCCCTGCTCAACCGCCTGACGGCGAAGGCCGGACGGGAGGCAGGGGCCTCACCCGATTCGTCCGATGACGAGGTCCACCGCATCGGGCTGGTGGTTCTGTCGATCCTCGCGGTGATGGTGGGCACCGTCACCGGCCTCGGCGCGGTGCTGTTCCGCGCGCTCATCGGGCTGATTCACAACGTGTTCTTCCTCGGCGAATGGGCGGTGAACTACGACGCCAACCTGTTCACCCCGGCGAGCCCGTGGGGACCGGCGGTGATTCTGGTGCCGGTGGCGGGCGCGATCATCGTCACCTTCCTGGTCTCCACCTTCGCGCCGGAGGCGAAGGGCCACGGCGTGCCCGAGGTGATGGACGCGATCTACTACAAGGGCGGCATCATCCGCCCGGTGGTGGCGGTGGTGAAGTCGCTGAGTTCCGCCTTCGCCATCGGCAGCGGCGCGGCGGTGGGGCGCGAGGGCCCGATCATCCAGATCGGCGCGGCGCTCGGCTCCACCCTCGGCCAGATCGTGCGCATGCCGCCGGGGGAGCGCATCATCCTGGTCGCCGCGGGCGCGGGCGCGGGCATCGCCTCCACCTTCAACACGCCGCTCGGCGGGGTGATGTTCGCCGTCGAGCTGATGATGCCGGAGATCAGCACCCGCACCTTCCTGCCGGTGGCGGTGGCCACCGGCACCGCCACCTTCATCGGGCGCTTCTTCTTCGGCGACATGCCCGCCTTCGCGGTGCCGCACCTCACCCCCATCGGCACCGACGGCGCCGCCCTTCTGCTGCTCTGCCTCTATGCGGTTCTCGGCGGGATCACCGGCATCGCCGCCGCGGGGTTCGTGCGCGGGCTGCACCTGGCGGAGGATCTCTTCGACCGCATCGAGGGCCGCTACACCCGCCACATCCTCGGCATGCTGCTGGTCGGCGTGATGATCTATCTGCTGCAGGTCGGCTTCGGCCACTACTTCGTCGAGGGAGTCGGCTATTCCACCATTCAGGCGATCCTGGTCGGCAACCTGTCCGGCGCGGGGCTGCTGTTGCTGCTGTTCCTCTGCAAGATGGCGGCGACCTCGCTCAGCCTCGGCTCCGGCTCCTCCGGCGGCATCTTCTCGCCCTCGCTGTTCATGGGCGCGACCATCGGCGGCGCCTTCGCCGCCGGGCTCTCCCTGCTCGGGCTGCCGTTCGCGGTCAACGTGCCCGCCTTCGCCATGGTCGGCATGGGGGCGATGGTGGGCGGCGGCACCGGCGCGGCGATGGCCGCGGTGACGATGATCTTCGAGATGACGCTCGACTACGGCATCGTCCTGCCGCTGATCCTCGCGGTGGCGGTGAGCGTCGGGGTGCGCCGTCTGCTCTCGCCGGAGAACATCTACACCCTCAAGCTGGTGCGGCGCGGCCGGGTGATGCCCAAGGCGCTGCACGCCAACATGTTCCTGGTGCGCCACGCCAGGGAGGTGATGGACACCGATCTGCTGATCGTCCCCGCGGATATGCCGCTGGAGGATTTCCTCGCGGCGCATGCGGACTATGCCGGACGGATGTGCCATGTGGCGGTGACGGAAAACAACCGCATCCTCGGGGCGATCCGCTTCAACATGGCGCTGCCCCACGAATCGGCGCAGCGCCTGCCGGGCCTCACCATGCGCGACATCGCCACCCGCAAGTTCACCCTGGTCTACGAGGACGACATCGCCTTCGACGTGATCCGCCGGATGTGGCGCAAGCAGGCGGTGATGGCGCTGGTGGTGCGCAAGCACGGCACGCCGCAGCCCGACGACCTGGTGGGCGTGATCACCAAGGAACACGTGGCGGACTCGGTGGCCAACAGCGTCTCGGTCTACCCCACCTGAGCGCCTGGACAAGCGCGCCGCCGCACCGCACATCTTGTTGCGGGAGGACAGGATATGCCGGAAACCATCCACGTCGTCTGCCCGCATTGCGACGCGGTCAACCGCGCGCCGGTGGAAAGGCTCGTCCCCGGCGTGCGCGGCAAATGCGGCAGCTGCGGCAAGCCCTTGTTCGAGGGGCGCCCGGTGGAACTCACCGCCGCGCGCTTCGAAAAGCACCTGGCGGGGAGCGGGCTGCCGCTGCTCGTCGATTTCTGGGCCGCCTGGTGCGGCCCCTGCCGGATGATGGCGCCGATGTTCGCGCAGGCGGCGCAGAACCTGGAGCCGCGCGCCCGCCTGGTGAAGGTCGAGACCGAGGCGGCGCCCGCGCTCGCGGCGCGCCATGGAATCCAGTCCATTCCCACCATGATCCTCTTCGACAGCGGCCGGGAAATCGCCCGCACCAGCGGCGCGATGGACGCGCGCGCCATCGCCGACTGGTTCAATCGCCACGCCTGAAACCGCCGCTTTACGAAATCTCTTGTGCTTTGTCCCGAACTATGCGCATCTCAGCGCATCAAGACGCCGCGCGTAGACGGATCGCATATAGCGGATTCCCCGACGGCGTTTTCTCTGGATGTGCCGCGCCGCATACGGTTTGCCGCCATCGAGTGGTCCCAAAAGGGATGCCATAAGGCAGCGGATCTACGCCAGCTTCCTCCTGATTTCACTACGCCGCGCCCGGCCCGAATCGAGCCGGAGAGCAGCGATGACAACGGTACGATACGACTTGACACGATTTTCCGAGCTCGGCCTGGCCGAGCCTCTCCTCCGCGCAATCGGCGCGGAAGGCTACACAACCCCCACCCCCATCCAGGCAGGCGCAATCCCGCCGCTGCTCACCGGACGCGACGTCGTGGGCGTCGCCCAGACCGGCACCGGCAAGACCGCGGCCTTCGTGCTGCCGATGCTGCAGGCGCTCTCCGCCCTGCCGCGCCGCGCCGCGCCGGGAGAGCCGCGCGCCCTCATCGTCGCCCCCACCCGCGAACTCGCGGCGCAGATCGGCGCTTGCGTGCAAAGCTATGGGCGCTTCCTCCACCTCAGCTCCACGGTGATCTTCGGCGGCGTCTCGGCGCAGCCGCAGCTCGCGGCGCTGCGCCGCGGCCCCGACATCGTGATCGCCACCCCCGGGCGGCTGCTCGACCACATGGGCACCGGCGCGGTGCGCCTCTCCGGCGTCATCTGGGCAGTGCTGGACGAAGCCGACCAGATGCTCGACCTGGGCTTCCTGCCCGCGATCCGCCGCATCATGGCCAAGGTGCCGAAGGCGCGCCGCACCGCGCTCTTCTCCGCCACCATGCCGCCGCCGATCCGCACCCTGGCGCAGGAGTTCCTCCACGACCCGCAGGAGGTGAGCGTCACCCCCGCGGCGCGCCCGGCGGACCTGGTGACGCAATCCGCGATCCGCGTGCCCGCGGCGGACAAACGCGCCGCCCTGGTCGATATCCTCCGCGGCAAGACGATGACCTCGGCCATCGTCTTCACCCGCACCAAGCACGGCGCCGACCGGGTGGCGCGCCACCTCGCCCAGGAGGGGCTTGCGGCAGGGGCGATCCACGGCAACAAGAGCCAGTCCCAGCGCGAGCGCACGCTGCGCGACTTCAAGAACGGCGCCATCGCCATCCTGGTGGCCACCGACATCGCCGCGCGCGGCCTCGACATCGAAGGCGTCTCCCACGTCATCAATTTCGAGCTGCCCAACGTGCCCGAATCCTACGTCCACCGCATCGGCCGCACCGCGCGCGCCGGAGCCTCCGGCACCGCCGTCTCGCTGTGCGACGACGCCGAGCGCCCGCTCCTGCGCGATATCGAGAAGCTGATCAAGCGCACCCTGATCGACTGGCCCGACGAGCCTAACCGCCGGGCGCCCCAGCCGAACGAACGGCAGAAAACCGCCGCCCCGGCCGGGAAAAGCAAGAGCGGCTCCCGCCGCCGCCGCGGCTCGCGGCCGATCTCCCGAGCCGCCTGAACAAAATTCCCCCGCCCGGACAGGCCGGACGGGGGTGGAACGACAACCCTCTTACTGAAATGGATTAAGAATGCCGAAGGGAACCGTAAAGTGGTTTAACGCCCAAAAGGGCTATGGTTTCATCCAGCCGGAAGACGGCTCTGCCGATGTGTTCGTGCACATCAGCGCCGTGGAGCGCGCCGGTCTGTCCACCCTCAACGAAGGCCAGACGCTGAGCTTCGAGTTGCAGCGCGACCCCCGCAAGGGCAAGACCTCCGCCGCCAACCTCGTGGTCGAGTAAGCCTTCCGGCACACCGCCGAAATGCGAACGCCGCGCCAGGATCGCTCCCGGCGCGGCGTTTTCTCGTGCGCCGAAGACCCGTGGGCGCACGCACGTGCCGGGCTTTCCCGGGATATCCGCTTTTTACCGCATGGTTTCACTTTTCAGGTCCGGTGACGCACACTAGCATCGTCGGCCTTGCGAGGGGGAGACGACTTGAACAACCGGCTGCGCGGCATCGGGTTCGCATGCGTGTTGCTGCTCGCCATGGCGTCCGCCGCGGCGCCTGCCGCGGCGCGCGGCCGCGGCGCCGCGGCCTCGACCGCCGCCGCCCCGGTCACCGTGGTGCTGGACGGCAACTACCCGCCCTATGTCTTCCGCGACGAATCCGGGGAACTGCGCGGCATCCTGGTCGATCTGTGGGGGCTGTGGTCGGCGCGCACCGGCGTCGCCGTCGATCTTCAGGCCTTCGACTGGAGCGAGGCGCAACGGCGCATGGCGACCGGCCGCGCCGACGTCATCGACACCATCTTCCAGACCCCGGAGCGGGAAAGAAGCCTCGCCTTCTCCGAACCCTATGCCACCCTGGACGTATCGATCTTCTTCCACCGCGACCTTTCGGGAATTGCCGATATCGCGTCGCTGCGCGGTTTCACCGTCGGGGTCAAGGCGGGGGACGCCTGCATCGATTGGCTGGCCGAGCACGACATCACCGCGGTGCGCGCCTACCCGAACTACGGGGCGATGATCGACGCCCTGGTGGCGCACGAGAGCCTGGTCGCCTGCATCGACAATCCCCCGGCGCTCTACCTCGCCTACAAGAAGGGCGTGGAAGGCCTGATCCGCCACACCGCGCCGCTTTATTCCGGCCGGTTCCATTGGGCGGTCAACCGCGGCGACGAGGCCTTTCTGCAGCAGGTGCGCGACGGCTTTTCCCGCATCGGCCCAGAGGAACGGCGCGCCGTCGAGGAGCGCTGGCTGGGCATCGCCCTGAACGGCCGCACCCAGGCCCTGCGCGAGATGGCGCGGTATCTGCCGTTCGCCGCCGCCGCCGCCGCCCTGTTGCTGGCGTGGAACTGGGCGTTGCGCCGCCGGGTCGCGGCGAAGACCGCCAGCCTCTCCCGCGCCCTCGCCAACCTGGCGGTGGGGGAGGAACGCTTCCGCGCCATCTTCGACAACGTCAACGACGCGATCTTCGTCCACGATATCGAGAGCATGGACATCCTGGCGGTCAACCGCCGCGCCCGCGAGATGTTCCGCCTCGGCGACGCGCCGGAGGCGGCGTTCGCCGTCGAGGACCTCAGCGAGGGACGGCACCCCTATTGCCGCGAGGCGGCGCAGGAACGGTTCCGCCTCGCGGCGTCCGGCGCGCCGCAGATCTTCGAGTGGCATGCCAGGACACTGGACGGCGAGTTCTTCTGGACCGAGGTGTCGATGCGCCTCGCCCGCCTGGACGGCGAGAGGGAGCGGATGCTGGTGGTGGCGCGCGACATCTCGGAGCGCAAGGCGGCGCAGGCGCGCATGGAGTTCCTGGCGCACCACGACGCGCTCACCGGCCTGCCCAACCGGCGTTTGCTGCAGGACCGGGTGGAGCAGGCGATCGCGCTTTCCGACCGGCTGGGGCGGCGCATGGCGATGCTGTTCCTCGACCTCGACCAGTTCAAGACGATCAACGATTCCCTGGGGCATCCGGCGGGCGACGAACTGTTGCGCCTGGCGGCGGCCCGCCTGCGCGCCGCCCTGCGCGAAAGCGACACCGTCTGCCGCCTCGGCGGCGACGAGTTCGTCGTGGTGTTGAACCACGTGCGCGACACCGAATCGGTGACCGAGGCGATGGCGCATATCCAGGAGGCGATCGCCCTGCCGGTGACGCTGCACGGCACCGCGATCTCCTCCACCGCGTCGATCGGCGTCGTCCTCTACCCCGACGACGGCGGCGACTTCGACACCCTGCTGAAAAAGGCGGATACCGCGATGTATCACGCCAAGCAGAGCGGACGCAGCACCTACCGCTTCTTCACCGAGCAGATGAACGTCGAGGCGATGGCGCACCTGGACCTGCGCGGCGGCCTGCAACGCGCCCTGGAGCGCGGCGAGTTCCGCCTGTTCTTTCAGCCGCTGGTCGCCCTGGAGGACGGACGCCTGGTGGGGGCGGAGGCGCTGATCCGCTGGCAGCATCCGGAACGCGGCCTGGTCTCCCCGGCGGAGTTCATTCCCATCGCGGAGGAAAGCGGCCTGATCGTGCCGATCGGCGATTGGGTGCTGCGCGAGGCCTGCCGCCAGGCCGCCGCCTGGCCGGGCGGCCGGAACGCGCCCGGCGTCGCGGTCAACCTGTCGGCGGTGCAGTTCCGGCGCGACGACCTGGAGGCGCGCGTCGTCGCCGCCCTGTCCGAGAGCGGCCTCGCGCCCGAACGCCTGGAACTGGAAATCACCGAATCCCTGCTCATGCACAACGTCGATGCGGTGATGGGCCTGACCCGCCGCCTGGGCAGCCTGGGGGTGCGGCTGTCGATCGACGACTTCGGCACCGGCTATTCCAGCCTCGCCTACCTGAAACGCTTCCGCGTCGATCGTCTGAAGATCGACCGCTCCTTCGTCAGCGACATCTGCCGAAACGACGAGGACGTGGCGATCGTCCGCGCCATCGTGCAGATGGCGCACAGCCTGAAGCTGACCGTGGTGGCCGAGGGCGTCGAAACCGAAGAGGCCGCCGCCCTGCTGCGCCTGGAGCAATGCGATCTCGCGCAGGGATACCTGTTCGGCCACCCGATGCCGGGCGCGGATTTCTCCGCACTGCTCTCGCGGCGCTGACGCCGCGCCCGCACCGGCCCCGGGCGCGGCGCTTTCCGCCTATGCCACCAGTTCGTAACGCGCGCCGCCGCAGCCGCACACCGGGCAGGCGTCCGGCGCATCGCCGATCACCGTGTGGCCGCACACCGGGCAGATGCGCACCTCCGGGGCCTCCAGGTCATGCCCCGCCTTCACCGCCTCCGCGGCCTTGCCGAACAGGCCGAAGTGAATCTTCTCCACCTGCATGGCGTTGCCCATCGAACGGGCGGCCCGCTTCTGCCCCTCGGCCTCGGCCTCCGCCACCATCGGCGGATACATCTCGGCGAACTCGTGCTCCTCGCCGGACAACGCCTCGGCAAGGTTGGCCGCGGTGTCCTTCACCCCGTTCATCGCCTTGAGATGGGTCAGCGCATGAATCGTCTCCGCCGCCGCCACGCCGCGCAACAGCCGCGCCACGCCCGGCAACCCCTCCGCATCCGCCTGCTCGGCATAGGCCAGATACCGGCGGTTCGCCTGGCTCTCGCCGGCAAACGCCTCCTGCAAATTCTTGATGGTGCTCACAGTCCGATTCCTCTTGCTGAAACCCGGCCGCGCAAGCCCCCGCGCAGCCGAAAACGCCCCGCCGCAAGGGTACACCCGCCCACACATTGGATGTGGAAAAATTCCAGGACTCATAGAGCCAGGGGCGCCGCCCCTGGACCCCGCGAAGGGGCTCGGCCCCTTCGATCCCATCACTCGGCTTTCCCCAACTCCCCTCGCGGGTGTGGGCGGGCGAGAAACGCAAAGCGTTTCGAGAGACGCCGGAGGCGGCCCGAAGGGTAATACTCCGCATCTGCGGAATTTTACCGCCCGCGTGTTTTTGGCCTTCTACTCTTCCGGGTCCGTCACCTGCGCCAGCACCAGGCCCAGCGCCATTTCCGGGTCGCGGGTGAGGCCGAGGCAGGCGCCGGAGGAGGAGAGGAGGTAGAGGTTGACGCCCGGGGTTCGGGCGAGCGGGGGGATGCCGCAGACGTCGTCGTCGTCGCAGGTGGAGACGATGAGGTCCGGCAGCGCGGCGCGCAGGGTTTTGGCGATGGCGTCGGCGTCGCGGCTTGCGCTTCGGGCGACGGTTTCCAGGGCCTGGGCGAGGGTTTCGCGGTCAATCATCCACGGGTTCCCAGGCGTGGGCATAGGTGCGGCCCATCGCCTTGGCGAGCCACGGCGGCGGCGCGGCGAGCGCGCCCTGGAGTTCCGCGAGGATGATGCGGGCCTCGCCGCCCGCGGGCTTCTTCACCGGGTGGATATCGCGGCGCACCACCTTGGCGGCGGCGGGGCCGCCGATGGAGACGACGTAGAGCAGATCGCAATCGCGCAGCTGTTCGGCCCGCAGGTCGTTCTTGTCCATGTCCTCGGTGCGGCCGTTCTCGGCGCGGCGCACCTCCACCAGGCGGGTCTCGGTGGGGGAGACCTGATAGATCAGGAAGCGCACGCAGGTGCCGAAGTGGCCGTCGAGCGATTGCCCGGCGTTGGAGGCGAGCGCGACGCGGATCGAGGCGGGCATGTCGCCGTCTTCGTACGGCGCGGGCGTGGGCAGGTCGCCGGCCATTTCGGTCACCGCGATTTCGCCGCGCAGGTAGGCCACCGCCTCCTTCAGTTGCGCGTTCGGCTGTTCCGCCAGTTCGCCGGAGAGGGATTCCTTGAGGCGGCGCACGGTGAGGGCCTGGAGGTTGATCGGGTTGGGGGTTTCGCCCTTGAGCGCGTCGAGGATCGCCTGGATCAGGCGCTGCGGCTCCACATCCGGCAGGGCGCGGGCGGCCAGGCCGATGCGCAGGGCGATCGCCTCGGTGATCGGGTGGACGGCTTCAGGCATGGCAACCTCCCGCAACGTGGGTGGATGGGGAGGACCGGGATTTGCCGGTCCTCCGCCGATGAGGTTCAGGCGGTGAGGTAGTCGATGCAGCCGTCGGGGCAGGTATTCATGCACTGCGGCTCGTCGGCCTCGCCCGCGCATTCGGTGCAGACCTCGGGGTCGATCTTGTAGACGCCCTTGGCCGGGGAGATCGCCCCGGTCGGGCAGACGGTCTGGCATTCGCCGCAGGCGGTGCAGCTGTCCTTGTCGATGATCATGGCCACGGCTTGGTTCTCCTTCTCTACGGATCGGCCGCGCGGCACTGCGGCCCGTCCGGGTTCAATCGATTCGCTTGAAACGCAGAGTGGTGGGGAAGGCCGGGGGCGGACTGATCGGGTCGATGTAGAACGTCTCCCCATCGCCGAGGGTGACCTCGCCGCCCCATGCGTCGGCGGTATCGTGCTCCACCGACGCGATGACCTCCTCCAGGTCCTTTTTTGCGACATAGAACAACAGTTTGCCTTCGTCGTTCCGCCGCACCATGACGCTGGGCATGGCTGCCTCCTCAGGTTTCCGAAGTTGAACGGAGCTTCCGCCCGGAAAAACCGGGGGGCGGCTGCGCCGTTCCGGAAGCTCCGGAGCGCCGCGGCCGCCCTTCGGAAACCTTAGCGAACCAGATCGTAGTTGTAATCGGTCTTGCCCAGCAACCCCGTTTCCTTGTCCAGCTGCTCCAGCACCGCGTTGACGATGGTGGTGAGCATCTGCATCGCGCCCTCGTAGCCGATGGTGGTGGCGCGGTGCAGGTGGTGGCGGTCGAAGATCGGGAAGCCGATGCGGATCAGCGGCACCTCGAAGTCCGGATCGAGCGCGCGGGTGTCGCGCTGGATGAACTTGCCGTAGGAGTTGCCGATCATGAAGTCCGGCCGGTCGGTGAACACCAGCGAGCGCATGTGCCAGAGGTCCTTGCCGACGTAGATCTTGCCGTTGGCGCCGAAGGGGGAGGCGTCCAGCACCTTCTGGACTTCCTTTTCCCACTTCTTGTTGGCGTGGGCGCAGAGGATGTGCGTCGGCTCCGCCCCCAGCTCCAGGAGGAAGCGCACCATGCCGAGGACGAAATCCGCATCGCCCCACAGCGCAACCTTCCTGCCGTGCAGCCAGGAGTGGCTGTCGGTCATCATGTCCACCAGGCGGCCGCGCTCCTTCACCAGGCTCTCGGGGATCGGCTTGCCGGTCAGTTCCGAGACCGCCATCAGGAAGGCATCGGTGCCTGCGAGGCCCATCGGGTAGACCACCGGGGTGGCGGGCTGGTTCCACAGGTCCTTGACCATCTTGCGGGTCTTGGTGAGCTGCCACGGTTGCAGCAGCAGGGTGTCGATGGCGTTGGGCGCGTCCTTGGCCTCGTACTGGGTGGTGCCGCCCGCGTACATGCGGTATTCGCCGTCCGCCGGGGTGTCCAGCACCTCGGTGGGGTCGCAAAGCAGGGTGTAGGGCGCGTCCATCTCGTCCATCATGCGCTTCAGCACACGATAGTTGCCGAGGTAGGTTTCGAAACCCGGCACCAGGTTGATCTTGCCGTTCGCGCCCGGCTCCTTGCCTTCCATCGCCTGCGCGGTGAAGGTGCGCAGGATGCCTTCCATCATGTTGTCCCAGCCGGTGACGTGGCTGCCGACGAAGCTGGGCGTGTGGGCGAACGGCACCGGCAGGTCCTGCGGCACGTGGCCTTCCTTCTTCGCGTTGTTGATGAACGCGTTGAGGTCGTCGCCGATGACCTCGGCCATGCAGGTGGTGGAGACCGCGATGACCTCGGGCTTATAGAGGGCGAAGGCGTTTTCCAGGCCCTGGTACATGTTGTTGTGGCCGCCGAACACCGCCGCGTCCTCGGTCATCGAGTCCGAAACGCAGGCCACCGGCTCCTTGAAATGACGGTTGAAGTAGGTGCGGAAATAGGCGACGCACCCCTGCGAACCGTGCACGTAGGGCAGGGTCTTTTCGAACCCCAGCGCGCACAGCACCGCGCCCAGGGGCTGGCAGCACTTCGCCGGGGAGATCGTCACCGCCTCGCGGGAGAAGTTGATCTCCTTGTACTCGGCCGTGGTGGTCCATTCGAAGATCTCGCGGACCTTCTCCGGCGAGGGGGCTTCCTCGAAACCGGCGCGCTTGCCCGCGAACATCTCCTGGTAGTCCTGGTCCAGGAACAACGGGTAGCCGGCCTTGATGTTCTCGACAGTCTGGCTCATGGCTCTTCTCCTTCCCGCGCCACTCATCCGTGGACGACGGGGGTCAAACTCCAAAACGCGCGGGCTCCGCCGCTTGCTCGAAACCTCGCGGGCTCCGCCCGCACCCGCCGGGGCCTGAGGCCCCGGACCCCCATTCCCGGTTTTCCGCCGCGAAGCGGCAGGCAACTTTTCCGTTGCAACCGCCGCAGGCCTATGGCGCTACGCGCGAAAACCAAAAGTCAGGGGAGGCGCGGAGGGTCCGCGACCCTCCGCAAAGTTTTTGTGTTGCCGGCTCATGCCGCCTGGGTTTCCGGCTGGGCGGGACGCAGCCACGGGGCCTTGATTTCGGTCCAGCACGGATTGTTGAGCGTCATGTCCATGTCGCGGGCGAAGATCGCGAACCCGTCGTAGCCGTGGTACGGGCCGGAATAGTCCCAGGAGTGCATCTGACGGAACGGGAAGCCCATCTTCTGGAACTGGTACTTTTCCTTGATGCCCGAGCCGATGAGGTCCGGATTGATCTTCTTGACGAACTCGTCCAGCTCGTAGGCCGTCACGTCGTCGTAGATCAGGGTGGCGTCGCCCATTTCCTTGATCGTGCGGTCGTAGTCGTCGTTGTGGGCGAATTCGTAGCCGGTGCCGACCACCTTCATGCCGAGGTCCTCGTACGCGCCGATGATGTGGCGCGGGCGCAGGCCGCCGACGTAGAGCATCACGGTCTTGCCTTCCAGGCGCGGGCGGTACTTGTCCACCACCGCCTGCCACTGCGGCTTGTACTTGGCGAGCACGCGCTCGACGCCGTCCTTGATCCTGTCGTCGAAGCGCTCCGCGATGGCGCGCAGGGACTGTTCGATCTTGGTCGGGCCGAAGAGGTTGTATTCCATCCACGGCGTGCCGTACTTCTCTTCCATGTGGCGCGCGATGTAGTTCATCGAGCGGTAGCAGTGGAGCAGGTTGAGCTTCGCCTTGGGCAGCTTTTCCATTTCCATCAGGGTGCCGTCGCCGGGGGTCTGGGCGATGACGCGCAGGCCGATTTCCTCCAGCAGCATGCGCGACGGCCAGATGTCGCCGCCGATGTTGTAGTCGGCGAGGATGTTGACGTCGTAGGGCGTGGTCTCGAAGCCGTCGTCCTTGCCGTCGCGGGTGGGCAGCACCCAGTCGCGGATGCTGTCGTTGGCGATGTGGTGGCCGAGCGACTGCGAAACGCCGCGGAAGCCCTCGCACCGCACCGGCACGATGGTCTTGCCGATCTCGGCGGACTTGACCTTGGCGACGCTTTCGATGTCGTCGCCGATCAGGCCGATCGGGCATTCCGACTGGATGGTGTAGCCCTTGGCCAGCGGGAACAGCTTTTCCAGCTCGTCGATCATCGCCTTCAGCTTCTTGTCGCCGCCGAACACGATGTCGCGTTCCTGGAAGTCCGAGGTGACGTTGATCGTGGTGAAGATGTCCGCCCCGGTGGTGCCGTTGGCGTAGTGGCGGCGGCCCATGGTGGAATACATGCCGCAGCCCACCGGGCCGTGGGAGATGTGCACCACGTCCTTCACCGGGCCCCAGCACACGCCGCGGGACCCGGCGTAGGCGCAGCCGCGGATGGTCATCACGCCGGGCAGCGCCTTGCGGTTAGAGGTGATGCACTTCTTCGCCGATTCCAGCGAATGGTCGTTGACCATCAGGTGTTTGGCGCGGTCCTTCTTCGCCTTTTCGGGATAGACCGCGAGAACCTCGGCAATCAGGTTCTGCGTTTCTTCGCGCGTCATCGCAGCCATATTCGGCCCTCCTCCGACGTGTGTTGAGACAAAACCCGGATCAGACGGCCAGCTCGGCGGCGGTCTTGCCGACGATGGCTTCGTCCTCGACGTCCATCAGGCCGAATTCCATCAGCAGGGTTTCCAGGTCTTCCATCTCGATCGGCGTCGGGATCACGAACATCTTGTTCTCGACGATCTTCTTCGCCAGGGTGCGGTACTCGTCGGCCTGCTTGCTGGCGGGGTCGAACTCGATCACCGTCATGCGGCGGATTTCGGCGCGCTGCACGATGTTGTCGCGCGGCACGAAGTGGATCATCTGGGTGCCGAGCTTCGCCGCCAGTTCCATGATCAGCTCGTCCTCGCGGTCGGTGTTGCGCGAGTTGCAGATCAGGCCCGCGAGCCGCACCGAACCGGTGGTGGCGTACTTGACGATGCCCTTGGTGATGTTGTTGGCGGCATACATCGCCATCATCTCGCCGGAGCAGACGATGTAGATTTCCTGCGCCTTGTTCTCGCGGATCGGCATGGCGAAGCCGCCGCACACCACGTCGCCCAAAACGTCGTAGAACACGAAGTCGAGGTCCTCCTCGTAGGCGCCTTCCTCTTCCAGGAAGTTGATCGCGGTGATCACGCCGCGGCCCGCGCAGCCGACCCCCGGCTCCGGCCCGCCGGATTCGGCGCAGTGGATGCCGCGGTAGCCGACCTTGAGCACGTCTTCGAGTTCCAGGTCTTCGACGCTGCCGTGCTCGGCGGCGAGGCTCATGATGGTGTCCTGCGCCTTGGCATGCAGGATCAGGCGGGTGGAGTCCGCCTTCGGGTCGCAGCCGATGATCAACACCTTCTTGCCCGCCTCGGCGAGGGCGGCGACGAGGTTCTGGGTGGTGGTGGACTTGCCGATGCCACCCTTGCCGTAAATCGCGCACTGACGCAAAGCCATGGTCTTTCTCCCCTTCTGTGCGGCCCCTTCTGCGGGACCGATCAAGAAATCCTTTCGGCGGGCTTGGCGTACAAACCCGGCCCACACCCCCAACAGCAATGCCTGTGCCAATCCCGAAACGCTCGACAATGCACTGATTCCGCTATAGTAATTTTGTGAGGGCGGCGCCCGGGCCGCGTGGCATACCCAACAAAACCTCGGGAAACCGTATGGCGGACGACACTGAAACCACCCCCGGAACCCCCAGCCTGCCGCGCTGGGCGCGCCTGCCGATCAACCGCTGCAACCTGCCGCCGGTGGTCCTGGGCGGGCTCTCCTTCCAGGAGGATCCCGTGGATCTGCGCCTCGACGGGGTGTTCCCCTTCCATGCCGAGCTGTTCGCCATGCTCGATTCGCTGCCGGACCGCGCCGCGCGCGCCGAGCGCTTCATCGACTACATGACCGTCCACTTCTGCCTGGAAACCCCGGAGGAGGCGGGCGCCACGGCGAAACGCCACCGCACCAAGGCGGACTACCTGCGCATGCTGCGCGGCTGGTTCTTCGATTCCGACGGCCGCGAGGCGGCGGTGATCAAGGGCTGGGTGGAAAGCCGCTTCGGCCTGATCACCCGCTTCCACAAAGGCCGCCTGCACGCCGGGGACGACGCCGCCGACGCCCGCTTCGCCGAGGAGCGCTCGCGCGGCATCTACGCCACCCACGCCCTCGACGCGCAGCTCGACCTGCTCTACGCCTACGCCCAGTACGAACTGGCGAAATCCGCGCCCGGCCACCTCACGCTCTACCGCGGCGTCAACGCCATCGACGACTTCGACATCCTGGAACGCACCGGCCCGCGCGCGGCCACCGTGGTGCTCAACGCGATGAACTCCTTCACCGCGGACTCCGACCGCGCCGGGGAGTTCGGCGACAACATCCTCACCGCGCGCATCCCGCGGCAGAAGGTGTTCTGCACCTCCGACCTCCTCCCCGGCCGGTTGAAGGGAGAGAACGAGGTGATGGTGATCGGCGGCGCGTACCGCGTCTCCCTGCACTACTGGGCGCGCTGAATCCCTCCATTTGTCGGATTCACGACACCCCCCACGCCGCCGAACCCCGCCCGCGCCGCCGCAACGCCCGGTTGGAGCGATTCTTGCGTGGCTTCCCGCGAACAACCAGGGAGACCCGCGCCATGAGCCCGTCGGAAACCGCCGCCCTGCTCGAAACCTGGCAGACCGGCATCGCCGGCGGCCGCATCGTCCCCATCCTCGGCCCCGACAGCCAGAGCGGCAGCATCGACGCCGAAACCGGAGCCCCCCTGCCCGCCCAGGGCGACGACCTCATCCTCGCGATGACCGGCGGCAAACCCCTCTCGCCCAAGCTGATGACCGAGTTCTCCCGCGCCGCGATGAACCTGGAATTCAAGAAAGGCCGCAAATTCATCGACCGCTTCCTCACCGACCTCTACGAAACCCGCATCTGGTCGGCGAGCCCGCAACTGCGCTGGATCGCCGCCGCCACCCCCCGCTACGTCGTCGATCTCAACCGCGATTCGGTGCTGCCCGGCCTGTTCGCCGCCATCCCGCACCTGCTGATCCAGGGCATCGCCCGCATCTCCAAGGAACATCCGCGCTATCGCGCCTTCCGCCATGACGGCAGCGGCTACGCGCCGCTTGCCGAAAACGACGCACCCCCGGCGGACATGCCCATCCTGTTCAAGCCGCTGGGCTGCGCCCGGCCGCAGCCGAGCTACATCGCCTCCGACGCCGACTTCGTCGATTACATCACCGAACTCATGGGCGGCTTCGCCATCCCGCCGTTCCTCAAGTCCTACCGCAAGGGCCGCCAATACCTCGTCGCCGGGGTTCGCCTGAAAAAAGATACCGAACGCATGGTGGTGCGCGACATCGTCTACGACGCCGACCCCCAGGCCACCGGATGGCTCGTCGCCGAAAACCCCACGCCGAAGGAACGCCGCTTCGCCGACCACCTCGGCCTCGCGGTGATCGACGCCCCGCTCACCGCGTTCTGGCCGCAGTAAAAACCAGGCCGGGCTCCGCCCAGGCCCGCAAGGGGCCGGGAGGCCCCTTGACCCCATAACCGGCCTTGATTTTTCCACCTTTTGTGTATAAATACACACATGGATAGCCGCGACGTCATCAAGGCTCTGGAAGCGGGCGGATGGCTCCTGAAACGCATCACCGGGAGCCACCATCATTATATCCATCCCGAGAAGCCGGGGCTGACGACCGTTCCCCACCCGAAGCGGGACATGCCGCAAGGGACGCTCCGCGCGATCGAACGGCAAAGCGGTCTGAAACTGACGAGGTAGCATCATGGCGTCCTACATCGCCTACCTGCGCAAGGACAAGGGCAGCGACTACGGTGTGGAGTTTCCCGATCTTCCCGGCTGCTTCAGCGCGGGCGCCACGCTGGAGGAGGCCAAGGCGATGGCCGCCGAGGCGCTGGCAGGGCATGTCGCGGTCCTGGAGGAGGAGGGACTCCCGGTGCCGCCGCCGTCATCCATCGACGATCTCACCTCCGATCCGGAGCGAGGGGACGCCGTCCTCTTTCTCGTCGATCTCGATCCCTCCCTGCTCAAGCCGGAACGGGTAAACATCATGATTCCCCGCAATCTCCTGGGCAGGATCGATGCCGTCGCAGGCCCCGGCGGGCGTTCCCGCTTCCTCGTTGAAGCCGCCGAAAAGCGCCTCGCCAGATGACGAGGGGCCGGCATATGATTTCCGAGGATCAGGGATGCATCGCCTGATTGAAAAGCTGATCAAAAAACGACGTCAGCCGCTGACGATCACGAGCCGGGTTTCATCCGTGACGAACGTGTTCGTGCAGGCCATCATCCCCAGCGTGAAGCCCACGGAAGATGAGGTGCTCGAAGCCCTGACCATTCTCGGAGCATCGCCGGATCATCCGGAATGCGTCTATTGCGGGGCTCCTGCAACGGATTGGGACCATCTGCGTCCCTTCGTCAAAGGCCGACGTCCGACCGGCTACATCGACGAAATCCGCAACCTCGTTCCGTCTTGCAGCACCTGCAACAACTCGAAGGGCGGGCAGGATTGGGAGACATGGATGCAAGGCTCCGCCGCCCAGTCTCCAGCCAAGCGCGGGGTTAAGGGCATCCCGCAACGCATCGCCCGACTACACGCCTTCGAGGCATGGGGGAATGTCCAGCCGATCGACCTCGCCGCTTTGGTCGGCGAAGACGTGTGGAACGCACACTGGAACCGACGAGACGAAATCGAGAAGCTTATGTTCTCGGCACAGGCCGAGGCGAAGAAACTCCGCTCGACCATCCGTGCCGCCATGGGAAAAACCAGGCCGGGCTCCGCCCGGACCCGCAAGGGGCCGGGCGGCCCCTTGACCCCATAACTGGTTTTTCGCCGCGCAGCGGCAGGCAACCGTCACGCCGCGTGACGGTCTTATGGCGCTACGCGCAAAAACCAAAGTTATGGGAGGCCCGGAGGGACCGAGTCCCTCCGGAACGTTTTGATTTTACCCCGTCACCGGGCGGTCGAGGCCGGAGGCGGCGGGAGAGAAGGCGATCAGCGCCGAGGCCTGGTCCGTGCAGGCGCGGGCGGTGGCGGGGTCGAGTTTTTTCGTCCAGCGTTTGGGCAGGGCGGCGGTGCCGCAGGCGGCGCCGAGGATCATGCCGAGGATGGCGCCGGTGGTATCGGCATCGCCGCCGCGGTTGACCACGTCGAGGAGGCCGGTTTCGAGGTTGGCGGCGGCCCCGAGCGCCTGGAAGACGGCGCGCAGGGTATGGCCGACGAAGGCGGTGGGTCCGGCCTCCGGTTTCCCGGCGGGGCTGAGGTCCGGCCAGGCGGCGGTGGCGCGTTCGGCGAGGACGGCGAGGGCGGCGAGGTCGGCCTCCGGCGCGGCAAGCGCGGTCTGGACGAGGGCGACGGCGATTTCCATGCCCGCGTCGGCGAGTTCGCAGGTATGGGTGACGTGGGCCTGCAGGCGGGCGGCGCGCACCACCTCGGCCCAGGGCGCGCCGAGGGTGGCGAGCGCCACCGGCAGCACGCGCATGATGCCGCCGTTTCCGGCGTTCATCGGGTTGTCGGGCACGAAGGGCACGCCGCTGCGGCGATAGGCGGAGATGCCGCGGCGCACGGTATGGCCGATATCCACCGGCTTCCTGCTCATCCAGGCGGAGAAGGCCTCGGCGGCGGCGCGGGCTTCGATGCGGCCGCCACGGTCGAGAATGGCGCGGCCGAGCGCCAGGCTCATGTCCGTATCGTCGGTGACGCGGCCGGGTTTGAGGTGGAGCCAGCCGCCGCCGACGATGTCCTTGTGGGTGCCGTACTGCGCCCGCACCTCGCGCGGGGTGAGGAACTCCACGGTCGCGCCCAGCGCGTCGCCGATGGCAAGCCCGAGAAAGGCGGCGACCGCCCGGTCCTTCAGGATTTCCAGGCGATCGGGCGGGCACGGCGCGCGCGCCGCATCGAAGGCCGCCTGCCAGTCCGCGGGCATGGCGTGCGGCCAGGCGAGCGCCGGGTCGGCCTCAGGCTTCGGGGCCGAAGCAGTCGGCGTAACCGGGGCAGGCGTCGCAACTGGGGGATCGGCAGACATAACCCGCCTCGCTCCTGCAAAGTTCGCGATAGAGGAACTTCTTCCATTTCATGTCGTGGACGTTGCGCCGGGCGAGGCGCGGCGCGACCGCGAACAGCATCGCCCGCAATTCGGCGCGGGTGGAAAAGCCCATGTCGCGCCACATGTGGCCATAGCCCAGGCAGCCCGCGGCGAGCACGCGCGCCAGCGCGTGGCTGTGCGGGTTGGGCGCGGCGCAGCCGGAGCGCAGCAGCGCTTCCAGGCCGGCGCGCTCGGCGGCGATGCCGGGTTCGTGCAGGCGGCAGGCGGCGGCGCGGCGCGGCATCGGGATGGCGCGGCCCTTCGGCCAGCCGGGAAAGCTGCGGCGGACGAGGCTGCGGAAGCTCCAGGCGCGCAGGCCGAGGCGCGGCGGCAGGGCGGCCGCGCCGGTCCACAGAGAGGCGATCAGGGAGGCGAGCGGCGCATCGGTGGAATGCCCCTTTCCCCACCCGAGAAGGCGGGCACGCGCCGCGGTCCAGGCGCGGCGGGCGCGGGGCGTGTCGGAGCGGCGCACCGCCGCCGCCGCCGCGATGTCCCCGAACCCGGAACCGCCGGAAAAACCGCGGGAGGCGGGCGGAACGGCTGACGGCGGCTTCGGCATGCACCCTCCTTCCGGGGCCTGCCTCTAGTCGCGGGGTCTGGGGCGCAGAGCGACGTCGCCGACGACCTTGGCCTGGCAGGCAAGGCGGCTGTGCGCGCCGCCTTCATGATGTTCCAATACCTTGATTTCCAAGACGGAAGGCGGGTACAGGCCGTCCTCTCCGTCAACCACTTCGACCATGCAGGTGCCGCAATTGCACTGGCGGCAGCCATAGACGATGCCGGTATCGGCATCCTGGGAAATATCGATCAGACGCGTCCCCGAAGGCACCGTCACGGTTTTTTCGGAGTCGGCAAAAGTGACTTTAACCTTACCCATGCAAGAGTCCCCTCTCTCCGCCGGCGATGGCCGAGCGCGGCGTTCCGGGTATTCGACCCCCGTCTCCGGTACGCCGCGGGGGAATTTTCGCTGCACCGGCGGTAGCGCGCATCCCCCTCATTCGGGCAGATGCTCGCACACCTTGGCGGCAGACGAAAGCCCTTGTCTGCATGCCCCCGGATTCCCGGGGTTTTTCCTCCTGCTTCAGCCCGCGGACCGGCGGGCGGTTTGCGCAAGCGGCGCGGCGGGACGCAGCTCGGCGTAGATCGCCGCAAGCGCCGGTTCCACCGCTTCCCATCCGTGTTCGCCGTTGGGGCGCAGGCCCGCGGCTTCCAGCCGCTCCCACGGCGCAAGGCCGATGCGGGCGCACACCACGGCGGCGCAGTCGGCGAGCATGGCGATGGTGCGGGCGAGGTCGTCCGCGCCGTCGCCGCACTCCTCCGCGCCGCGGCAATAGGCGGCGGCGGAGCGGCGCTCGACGAAGCGCGCGCCCTGCGCCGAAACCTCATAGACCGAAAATTCCCGCGCATGGCCGAAGTGCACGTCCACCGCCTTGCCGTCGCTGGTGGCCACCGCCATGCGCAGCGGCGCGGGCGCGGGCAGGGCGGCGTCCGCCGCCTCCATCGCCGCCACCTTGTCCATGGTGAACTCGGCGTTGCGATCCTCGCCCAAGAGGCCGATGGCGTCCGCCCGGCACTGCTTGCAGTGGCGCATCACCGCGATGCCGTCGGCGCAGGCGTCGCGCAGCGCCGCAAGTTCCGCGTCCGTCGGGCCGCGCTGGCCGGTCAGGCCGAACACCGTGCCGTGCTCGGGGGCGGAGATCAGCGGCATGATGTTGTGGAGAAAGGCTCCCTTCGCCTTGATCAGGCGGGACACCGCCTTGAGGTGGTGGTCGTTGACGCCGGGGACCATCACCGAATTGACCTTCACCAGGATACCGCGCTCCACCAGCATCGAGAGGCCCTTGAGCTGCTGAGCGATGAGAATGGCGGCGGCTTCCTCGCCTTCCAGGCGGCGGCCTTCCCACACCACCCAGGCATAGATCTTCGCGGCGATGTGGGGGTCCACCGCGTTGATCGTGATGGTGACGTGATCCACCCCCAGGGCCGCGATCTCGTCCACATGGCGCGGCAGCATCAGGCCGTTGGTGGAGAGGCAGAGCTTGATGCCCGGCATCTCCGCGCCGACCCGGCGCAGCGTCTCGAAAGTATGCTTGGGATTGGCCAGCGGGTCGCCCGGCCCGGCGATGCCCATCACCGTGAGCTGCGGAATGCGGGCGGCCACGGCCTTGACCTTGCGCAGCGCCTGGTCCGGGTTGAGCACCTCGGAGACGACGCCGGGGCGGGATTCGTTGGCGCAGTCGAATTTGCGGTTGCAGTAGTTGCACTGGATGTTGCAGGCCGGGGCCACCGCCACATGCATGCGGGCGAAGCGCAGGTGCGCGGTCTCGGAATAGCAGGGGTGGGTCTCCACCTTGGCGCGCACCGCATCGGAAAGGGTGGACGGGGCTTCGCAGCGCGCGCCCGCGCAGCCGGTGCCCGGCGCTTCGTGGCGCAGCGTTGCGTCGTCGGTGAGTCCCAGCGGCATGATCGTCCTCCGGCTCTTGTCGGTCGCGGGATCAACCCGCCCTCGCAGACCCTTAGGGCAATCCCCGTGCCGTTTTCGAAACACCCATTTAGTTTGTTGAAATTAATCGATAAAAATAGAACGACGCCCGTCATGGGCGCCGTTTTGTCGCATCGGCGGCTGTTGCAAAGCCGACAAACCGGAGGGTCAGTCCTCGTCGATCACCCGCGCGCGGCAGATCGAAAGCGCCGCGCCGATCAGGTTGTCCGTGGCCTCCGGCGTGCGGAAGGCGGAATGCGCCGAAAGGGTGACATTGTCGAGCGCCGCCAGCGGGTGCCCGGCGGGCAGCGGTTCGGTGACGAACACGTCGAACGCGCCGTGACCGATCTGTCCGGATTGCAGCGCCGCGATCATCGCCGCCTCGTCCACCAGCGCGCCGCGCGCGGTGTTGACCAGAATCGCCCCCGGCCGCATCCGCGCGATGCGCTCCGCCGAGAGGAAACCCCGCGTCTCATCGGTCAGCAGCAGGTGCAGGGAAACCACGTGGCTCTCCGCCAGCAGTTCGTCCAGTTCGACGAAGCGCACGTGGCCCAGCGCCTTCGGCGTGCGGTTCCAGGCCACCACCTCCATGCCGAGGCCGAAGGCGGCGACATGCGCCACCTCCGCCGCGATCGCGCCGAAGCCGATCAGCCCCAGGGTCTTGCCCCCGAGTTGCATCCCCTCGGTGCGCGGCCAGCCGCCCGCGCGCACGCCGCGGTCCATGCG
Source organism: Oleispirillum naphthae (assembly GCA_027864655.1). Lineage (GTDB taxonomy): Bacteria > Pseudomonadota > Alphaproteobacteria > Rhodospirillales > Rhodospirillaceae > Oleispirillum > Oleispirillum naphthae. Next base: position 82,345 of record JAQAZG010000008.1, on the reverse strand, counting down.
CGCGATGCCGCGCGCCGCCGCCATCATCAGCGCCAGCGTGCACTCGGCCACCGCGGCATCTCCGTAGCCCTTGATGATGTCCACGGAGATGCCGAGTTCGGCCAGTTCCTCGATGTTCATGTAGCTGCGCGCGCCGGTGCCGAGAAACACCACATGCCGCAGCCCCGGGCAGCGCCGCGCCGCCTCGGTGGGCAGGAAGCTGTGGTCCACCAGAATGGTGTCCGCCCCCGAGGCGGCCAAAAGCGCCGGAATGTCCACCGGACCCGTCCCGGCATCGATATTGATTTCCAAGGCCGGGTCGCCCGCCTCGTGCAGCCGCTCCGCAACCGCCGCCAGGGACGCCGTCGCATCGATGAACAGTACGCGCATTCTCATAAACCCCAATTGATTCAAAACAGATAAAACCAAAGCCTTCCAGAGGGTCGCGGACCCTCCGGACCTCCCCTAACCTTTCGTTTTCGCGCGAAGCGCCATCGGCCTGTACGGTTGCAACGAACGCGTTGCCTGCCGCTGCGCGGCGAAAAAGTTACGGGGAGCGCGAGGGGGCCGAGTCCCCTCGCAAAGTTTTTTATACCTCTCAGAACTGCTTCACGTCGATGCCGAGGGTCTGGATGCGGTAGGCGATCTGGCGCGGCGTCATGTTGAGCAGGCGGGCGGCCTTGGCCTGGACCCATCCGGCGCGTTCCAGCGCGGCGACGACGCGCTCGCGCTCGGAAAGCGGGGAATCGCCGATGTCCGGCGGCGGTGCGGCCCCGGGGCGGGCGAAGGCGGGCGGCGGCGGCGCGTCGATGCCGGGGCTGGCGACCATGCGGTCCTGCAACCCGGCGAGAACCACCGCACGTTCGTCGATGGTGCCGGTCTCGCTCATGATCGCGGCGCGTTCCAGGCTGTTTTCCAGCTCGCGCACGTTGCCGGGCCAGCGGTGGCGTAGCAGCAGGCGGATCGCCTCGTCGTCGATCGAGAGTTCGCGCCGCTGCGCGCGGGCGATCTTCTCCACCATGAAGCGGGCGAGGTCGGGGATGTCTTCGATGCGTTCGCGCAGGGGCGGCGTGCGGATCGGCATGACGTTGAGGCGGTAGTAGAGGTCCTCGCGGAAGGTGCCCTCCGCCACCGCGCCTTCGAGGTCGCGGTTGGTGGCGGCGATCACCCGCACATCGACGCGGAGGGTCTCGGCGCCGCCGACGCGTTCGAACTCGCCCTCCTGCAGCACGCGCAGCAGCTTGCTCTGGAACAGGCCGGAGATCTCGCCGATCTCGTCGAGGAAGAGGGTGCCGCCGTCGGCCAGTTCGAAGCGGCCCTTGCGCTGCGCCGCGGCCCCGGTGAAGGCCCCCTTCTCGTGGCCGAACATCTCGGATTCCAGCAGGTTCTCGGGCAGCGCGGCGCAGTTGAGCTTGACGAAGGGGGAGGACGCGCGCGGCGAGTTGTAGTGGATGGCGTTGGCGATGAGTTCCTTGCCGGTGCCGGATTCGCCGCGCAGCAGCACCGTGGTGTTCCACTTCGACACCAGGCGCACCTGCTCGAACACCTGGCGCATCACCGGGGTATGGCCGACGATGGTGTCGAAGCCGTGCTGGCCGCGCATGCGGCGGCGCAGGGTGTCGCGTTCCTCGGCGATTTCCTGGTGTTCGGCGCGCACCTGGCGGTTGAGGCGGACGCTCTGGGAGATCAGGTTGGCGACCATTTCCATGAAGCGCGAGCGCTCGCCGAGGAGGGCGCGTTCGGCGGGCGGCTGCGCCGCGAGCACGCCCACCACCTCGTCGCCGTCGCCCGCGATCGGCGCGCCGATGAACGGCAGCTCCGGGTCGAACGCCTTCAAGCGGTGGAGGAAGGCGGGCTCGTCGGCGATGCGCGGCAGCAGCATCGCCTCGCCGCTTGCCGCGATCATCCCGACCACGCCCTCGCCCGGCTTGTAGCGCACCGCGGACGGCGTGCCCGCGATGTCGCGGGAAGCGGCGCGCACCAGGAACTCGCCGCTGTCGCCGTCCTTGAGAACGATGAAGCCGTGGGCATAGCCGCCGCGGTCGTGCAGCAGGGCGAGCAGTTCGGAGAAGGTCTCCGTCAGGTCGAGCGACAGGCTGAGCACCCGGCTCACCGCGAAGAGAATCTCCAGCTCGGTCTCGATCAGGGCGCTGCGGTCGCTCGACGTGGGCATCAGACGCCGTCCCCCCGGGTGATCAGCGCCGCGTCCTCCACCGGCAGGCCGACGACGATGCGGCAGCCGCCCTCGGCGGTGGCCTGCACGTCGATGGTGCCGCCGTGCTCGGTGAGGATGTTCTGCGCGATCGCCAGCCCCATGCCGGGCCGCCCGCGCCAGCGCCGCCAGTCGCTGAAGAACGGCTCGAAGATGCGCGCGCGGTCGGCGGGGGGCACGCCGGGGCCGGAATCGCTCACCACCACCTCGACGCCGCCGCCCGCGCCGCGCCGCGTCTCGATGACGATGCCGCGTTCGGAAACGCCGGGTTCGCCCACCGCGTCCACCGCATTGTCGATCAGCACCTTGATCAGGGTGCGCAACTGCCCGGCGCGGCCGGAGACCGCGGGCAGCACCGCGGTAGGCAGCCAGGAGAGCGCCACCCCCTCGGCGAGCACGCGATCGACCATGAAGTCCATCACCTCGCGCACCAGTTCGTTGACGTTGAGCGGCAGCACCGGCTCGGCGACGCCGTGCGGCACGCTGTCGCGCAGGCGGGCGAGGGTTTCCGCCCCCGCCGTCTGCACCTCGGAGAGCGGCCGGGCGAGCGCCGGGTTGAGGCCGCCGCCGCGCTCCATCATCGCGGTGGCGGCGGCGAGCATGTTGAGCGGTCCCTGCAACTGGTAGACCGCGCCCTGCAGCACCTCGCGCATCCCCTGCGCCTGCTGGATCTCGGCGGTGCGCGCGCGGATCGCCGAGGTCTTGGCCTGCTGGAAGGCGCGCATCCGCGCGGTGACGTCGAGGCAGACGAGCAACAGCGCCCGCCCCGGCGCGGCTTCGTAGAAGCTGTCCACGTCCGGGCGCGCGGTGTCGATCCACAGCCCCGAGCAGGTGAACCAGCGCGGCCCGAGGCGGCCCGCCTCGATCTTCACCTCGGCGCTGTCGCATTCCCGGCGCTCCAGCAGGAAGCGCGCGGCGTCGCCGTCGGACACCGCCTTGAGGAACTCCCACGCCGGTTCCTCGCCGCCGATGTCGGCCATCAGCACCTTGTAGGCGTGGTTGTCGATCAGCACCTTGCCGTGTTCGTTCAAGAGCGCCATCACCACCGGCGCGACGTCGATGATGTTCTCGATCAGCGCCTTCTGCGCCGCGACGTGGCGTTCGAGGCCCATCTCGGCGGAGACGTCGCGCTGAATCCCGAGGTAGTGCGGCGACCGCGAGGCCCCCTCGCCCGCCACCGGCACCACCTTGAGGTCGGCGAGATAGGGCGCGCCGTCCTTGCGGCGGTTCAACAGCCGCCCGGTCCACACCCGGCCGCCGGCGATGGTGCGCCACATGTCCTCGTAGACCCGGGGCGGCGTCTTCTTGTAGGAAAGCACGCTGTGATTGCGGCCGATCACCTCCGCCGCGGCATAGCCGGTGATCTGCTGGAACGCCGGGTTGACGTAGAGAATGGTGCCCGCCGCGTCGGCGATGGAAACCCCCGAGGCGAGGGACTCGATGACGTGCGCCAACAGCCCTTGGGGTAGGTTCGGCATTTGCCGAGTCGCATCCTGCCCAGGGTTTTTCTCCCTACCCTCTTGGGCCTGCCCACCCGTGTGAATCTCGGGGAAATCCTCAGTTTTCTCAGGGTGGTTAGGGGCGGCTACGGTCTTATCGCGCTGCATGCGTGTGCCCTCGTGCAATATGCCGCCATACTCGCAAGATATATGCCCAAGCCCGGATTCGTGCCTCGTTTCGTCAGAAACGCTTGGAAACCCCGTGTGTTTTGTGACATCTTCTGCCCTTGCCACCCTGGGGGTGTCGGTTTCATGACAAGGGGGGCGCGGGGGGAATTGCCCGGATAGCAAGCGGCGCTGCCGCTTTCCAAGGCAGTCTCCAGACATCGGGGAGTTGGTACGGGACGTGCAGATGCCGGGTTGAATGGCTCGGCTAGGGTAGGCACCATGACGGAATACTTCTTTCTCATCCTCGGCACGGTTCTGGTGAACAATGTCGTGCTGGTGAAATTCCTCGGCCTCTGCCCCTTCATGGGCGTGTCCAACAAGGTGGACACCGCGCTCGGCATGGGCATGGCCACCACCTTCGTCCTCACCCTGGCCACCGCCGCCGGGTGGGTGCTGGAACACGGCCTGTTGCAGCCCCTGGGCATCGCCTACCTGCGCATTCTCACCTTCATTCTGGTGATCGCCGCGGTGGTGCAGTTCACCGAGATGGTGATCAGGAAGATCTCTCCCACCCTCTACCAGGTGCTGGGCATCTTCCTGCCGCTGATCACCACCAACTGTGCGGTGCTCGGCGTCGCGCTCCTCAACATCCAGGAAAACCACGGCTTCGTGCAGAGCGTGCTCTACGGCTTCGGCTCCGCCGCCGGGTTCACCCTGGTCATGGTGCTGTTCGCCGGGCTGCGCGAGCGCCTGGCGCTGTCGCAGGTGCCGCGCGCCTTCACCGGCGCGCCGGTCAGCTTCATCACCGCCGGTCTCTTGTCCATGGCGTTCATGGGCTTCGCCGGCCTGGTCGCGCCGTAAGGGAGGACCCGCCATGCTGGAAGCCATCGTCGGACTGACCGCGCTCGGGGGCGGGCTGGGCGTATTCCTCGGCATCGCGGCGAAACGCCTGCATGTGGAGTCGAGCCCGCTGGAAGGCGACATCGAGGCGATCCTGCCCGGCCAGAACTGCGGCCAGTGCGGCTATCCCGGATGCGCCGCCGCCGCCGCCGCGGTGGCCAAGGGCGAGGCGCCGGTCACCGTCTGCCCGCCCGGCGGCCGCCCCGTGGCGCACGCTCTGGCGGAAAAGCTCTGCCTCGCGGTGGACCTTTCCGGCTTCGCCGAGACCGGCCCGATGGTGGCGCGCATCGACGAGACGGTGTGCATCGGCTGCACCAAGTGCTCCCGCAAATGCCCCACCGACGCGGTGATCGGCGCGGCGAAACAGATTCACGGCGTCATCGCCGACGCCTGCACCGGCTGCGGCGCCTGCGTCGCCGCCTGCCCGGCGGGCGGCATCCGCCTGGAGCCGATTCCGGTGACCCTGCAATCCTGGTACTGGCCCAAGCCCGGCACCGGCAAGACGCCGCGTTCCGGCAACGGAGTGCTGACGCAATGAAGCTGTTCCGCATCCGGGGCGGCGTCCACCCCGACCCGCGCAAGGACGCCACGCGGGAAAAGACCATCGTCGATGCGCCGATCTCCGCGGTGCTGCACCTGCCGCTACAGCAGCACATCGGCGCCCCGGCGCGCCCGGTGGTGAAGGTGGGCGACCATGTGCTCAAGGGCCAGGTGATCGCCGAGGCGGCGGGCCCGGTCTCCGCCACGGTCCACGCTTCCACCTCCGGCGCCGTCGCCGCCATCGGCCCGGTGCCGGTGCCGCACGCCTCCGGCCTTGCCGCCCCGGCGATCACCCTTGCTCCCGACGGCAAGGACACCTGGGCGGAGCCGATGCCGCCGCTCCCCGACGATGCGGAACCCGCGGCGATCGCCGCGCGCGTCGCCGCCGCGGGCATCGTCGGCCTCGGCGGAGCCACCTTCCCCTCCGCGGTGAAGCTCAACCTGCGCGAACGCCACAAACTCACCACCCTGGTGATGAACGGCGCGGAGTGCGAGCCCTTCCTCACCTGCGACGACCGCCTGATGCGCGAGCACGCCGAGGAGGTGGCCGCGGGCGTCGCCCTGATGGCCCGCGCGCTCGGGGTGGGCCGCACCCTGATCGCCATCGAGACCAACAAGCCGGAGGCCACCGCGGCGATGACCGAGGCCGCCGCCCTCCACCCCGGCATCGACGTCGCGCCGGTGCCGACGCGCTATCCCATGGGCTCGGAAAAGCACCTGGTGCACACCCTGACCGGGCTCGAAACCCCGGCGCGCGCGCTCACCGCCGACATCGGCGTGGTGGTGCACAACATCGCCACCGCCTTCGCCGTCTACGAGGCGGTGAAACTCGGCCGCCCGCTGGTTTCCCGCGTCGTCACCGTCTCCGGCGGCGCGGTCGCGGAGCCGAAAAACCTGCGCGCCGTGCTCGGCACGCCGATTTCCGACCTCATCGCGCTGTGCGGCGGGCTGACCGCCGAGCCGCAGGAGATTCTCTCCGGCGGGCCGATGATGGGCCAGCCGCTGCGCTCCACCGACATTCCCACGGTCAAGGGGATGAACGGCATTCTCGCGCTGCTGCCCTCCGACACCCGGCGCGGCCCGGCGCACGCCTGCCTGCGCTGCGGCACCTGCGTCACCGCCTGCCCGTGCGGCCTGCTGCCCCTGGAAATCGCCGCCAACATCCGCAACGGCAACTTCGACGCCGCGGTCTCCGCCGGGTTGATGGACTGCATCGGCTGCGGCAGTTGCGCCTATGCCTGCCCGTCGCGCATTCCCCTGGTGCAGAGCTTCCACTACGCCAAGGGCCACATCGCCGCGGAGCAGCGGGTCAAACAGCACAACGAGGAAGCCAAGCGCCTGGCGCAGCAGAAGGCGATCCGCCAGGAGAAGCTCGCCGCCGAACGCAAGGCGATGATGGAAAAGAAGAAGGCCGCGGCCGCCGCGGCCCGCGCCGCCCAGGAAGGAACCGCCGAACCATGAATCCGCGCCCCTTCGTCGCCGGTCCGTTCGCCCACGCCGGGCGCACGACGCCGATGATCATGTCCTGGGTGATGATCGCGCTGACCCCGGCCACGGTGTTCGGCCTCGGCCTGTTCGGCTGGCCCGCGATCTACCTCTTCGCCGTCACCGTGGCGTCCGCCGTGGTCTTCGAGGCCGCCTGCCTGCTGCTGGCGAAAAAACCGGTGCTCGCCACCCTCGGCGACGGCTCGGCCATCCTCTCCGGGTGGATTCTCGCGCTCACCCTGCCGCCGTGGGCCCCCTGGTGGATCGGCGCGGCGGGGGCCTTTCTCGCCATCGTCATCGGCAAGCAGGTGTTCGGCGGCCTCGGGCAGAACCTGTTCAACCCCGCCATGGTGGCGCGCGTCGCCCTGCTCGTCTCCTTCCCGCTGGAGATGACGCGCTACCTCGCGCCGCGGCCGATCTTCTTTTCCGGCGCGCCGGGGCCGCGGGACGGCCTCGCCATCACCTTCGGCTTCGGCGGCCATGTGGACATGGACGCGCTGACCAGCGCCTCCACCCTCGGCCACGTCAAGACCGAGCTGGCGCGCGGCCTGCCGCTGCACTCCGTGCTCGCCGACGGCGCCGACCTCCTCGGCCTGCTCTTCGGCACCACGCCGGGCAGCCTGGGCGAGACCTCGGCGCTGCTGCTGCTCGCGGGGGGCATCCTGCTGCTCGCCCTGCGCCTCATCACCTGGCACATCCCCGCAGCGCTGCTGCTGGGCATTCTGCTGCCGTCCTCGGTGCTGCACCTCGTCGCGCCCGACCGCTACCTCTCGCCCGCGGTGCACGCGCTCGCCGCCTCCACCCTGTTCGGCGCGTTCTTCATCGCCACCGACCTCGTCACCTCGCCGGTCACCCGCACCGGCCAGATGATCTTCGGCGCGGGCTGCGGCTTCCTCATCTTCGTCATCCGCACCTGGGGCGGCTATCCCGAGGGCATGGCCTTCGCCGTGCTGCTGATGAACGCCGCCGCCCCGCTGATCGACCGTTGGGTGCGGCCGCGCATCTACGGCCGCGACCGCAAGGGCCGCCCGCTCGCCGTCAAGACCAGGGAGACCCGCTGATGGCCGGCACCCGTACCGCGCCGTGGTTCCAGGGCGTCCTGCTCGGCGGTTTCTGCCTCGTCGCCTCGGTGACGCTGGCGCTCGGCTACCGCCTCAGCGCCCCCGCCATCGAGGCGCGGCAGAAGGAGGACATGGCCGCCTCCCTCGAACAGGTGATCCCGGCAAGCTACCGCAGCAACGACATGGTCGCCGACGCGGTGGTCCTCGACGGCCCCTCCGGCAAGACCACGACGGTCTACCGCGCGCGCAAGGGCGGCACCGTCACCGCGGTGGCCTACCGCGTCGTCGGCCAGGGCTACGGCGGCGAGGTGGTCATCGTCATGGGCGTGGACCGCAACGGCGAAATCCTCGGCGTGCGCGTCGTCCAGCACTCCGAAACCCCCGGCCTCGGCGACAAGGTGGACGTGCGCAAGACCCGCTGGGTCGATGCCTTCGCCGGCAAATCTCTGGCCAACACGCCGGACGCCAAATGGGCGGTGAAGAAGGACGGCGGGCAGTTCGACCAGTTCAGCGGCGCCACCATCACGCCGCGCGGCGTGGTCAAGGCGGTGAAGGAAGGGCTCGCCTTCTTCGCCGCGCACCGCACCCGCATGCTGGACGAGGCCGCAGGCGCCGCCGAACCGCAGCGCGAGGCCCCGGGCCGCACGCCGACGCCGAGGAGCGTGTCATGAGAATGAAGAAACCCGCACGCGCCGCCGCCATCCTCAAGGACGGCCTGTGGACCGGCAACGTCACCTTCTCGCAGATGCTGGCGCTGTGCCCGCTCTTGGCGGTGACCAGCACCGCCACCAACGGCCTCGGCATGGGGCTCGCCACCACCGCAGTGCTCATCCTCACCAACCTCGCGATCTCGCTGGTGCGCGGGCTGATCACGCCGCAGGTGCGCATCCCCGCGTTCATCCTGGTGATCGCGGGCATCGTCACCCTCGCCGACCTCGCGATCAACGCCTGGGCGCACGAACTCTACAAGGTGCTCGGCCTGTTCATCCCGCTGATCGTCACCAACTGCGTCATCCTCGGCCGGGCGGAGGCCTTCGCCTCGCGCAATGCGCCGTCCTTGAGCGCGCTCGACGGCTTCGCCATGGGCATGGGCTTCACCGGCGCGCTCACCCTGATCGGCGCGATCCGCGAAATCCTCGGCAGCGGCACCCTCTTCGCCAACGCCTCGCTGATGCTCGGCCCCGCCTTCAAGGCGCTGGAGACCGTGGTCATCCCCGAGTACAAGGGCTTCCTGCTGCTCGTCCTGCCGCCCGGCGGCTTCCTCGTCCTCGGCTTCCTGCTCGCGGCCAAGCGCCTGCTCGAACTGCGCACCGCGCGCCGCGCCGAAACCGCCGCAGCCGCCCCCGGCTGCCACTGAAATACGGAACCCCAGCCATGGTCCTGCACGTCGGCGTCGCCTATGCATCCCCCTCCCGCCAGGTCTGGCTGAAGCTCGACGTGCCGGACGGCAGCACCGTGCAGGAGGCGATCGAACGCTCCGGCATCCTCACCCAGTTCCCGGAAATCGACCTCGGCAGGCAGAAGGTCGGCATCTTCGGCAAGGCCACGCCGCTCACCGCGCCGGTCGCCGAGGGCGACCGCGTGGAAATCTACCGCCCGATCACCGCCGACCCGGCCCATATCCTCGGCGGGGACGCGTAAAAACCAGGCCGGGGCGCCGCCCCGAACCCCGCTGGGGACTCGGTCCCCAGACCCCATAACTTGTGGTTTTTGCACGAAACGCCGTACGCCTGTCGTTGATGCAGCAGGGGTTGCCTGCCGCTGCGCGGCGAAAAAAGTCGGGGGGAGCGCGAGGGGATCGAATCCCCTCGCAAAGTTCCAGTTCTAGCTGCCGTTGGCCACGCAGACGCGGTCGCGGCCGGAGAGCTTGGCGGCATAGAGCGCCTGGTCGGCGCGTTCCACCAGATCGTCGAAAGAGAGCGGGGCGTCCTTGGTCATCGTGGCGACGCCGATGCTCACGGTGACCGAGAGGATTTCCGTCCGTCCCTCGCAATCGACCGCGATGGCGCGCGCGGCGACGGCGCGGCGGAGTTTCTCCGCCGCCTCTTCCGCGCCCGCGGGGTCGGAGTCCGGCAGCAGGATCATGAATTCCTCGCCGCCGAAGCGCGCCGCGAGGTCGGTGCGCCGCACGCCGCGTTCGAGCACGCGCGCCACCTCCACCAGCACCTCGTCGCCGACCGGGTGGCCATAGCCGTCGTTGACCCGTTTGAAATTGTCGATGTCGAGGGCGAGCAGGGAGACCGGCTGGCCGTAGCGGGAAAGCCGCGCCGCCGCCTCTTCGAAGCGATCGAGGAACTTGCGGCGGTTGGCGAGGCCGGTGAGCGCGTCGTGCAGCGCCATCTGTTCCAGTTTCAGCTTCGCCCCGGTGGCTTCGGTGACGTCCATGGTGATGCCGCGGTAGCCGCGGAAGCGCCCGCTCTCGTCGTGCACCGGGCTGCCGCTCACCGAGGCCCAGATGTAGCCGCCATCCTTCTTGCGGCGGCGCACCACGACGTTCTCGAAGGGTTGCTGACGGGCCATGTTCTCCAGCCAGGGGTCGCGGTTGGCGTCGTCCGGATCGTCGAAGTAGGCGGGCACCGAGGAGCCGATGAGGTCTTTCGGCTCGTAGCCCAGCACCTTCTGGCAGCCCTCGATGAAGCTGTAGCGGTTGCGTTCGTCGAGTTGCCACAGGTAGATCGGCGAAAAGCCGATGGCGCTGCGCATCAGGTCGCCGACGCGCTGCAGTTCCGCCTCGGCCTTGCGGCGTTCCTCGATCTCCTTGAGCTTTTCGCGCGTCGCCGCCTGGGCGAGTCCGCATTCGCGTTCCAGGCGCTCGCGCACCGAAATGCTGGAGAGCGCCTGGTCGATCAGCGGGCCGAAGCGCTTGAACAGGTGGATCTGCGCCGGGGAGAAGAACGCCGGGGACGGGTGGACGAACACCATCGCCGCCTGTAGCGCCACGCTGCGGATCGGCGTCATCACCGCGGAACGCGCGGCGGCGCGCACGGCGGGGGGCAGGTGCCGCCATTCCGGCGCGGCGTGGGTATCGAACATCGCCACCGTCTCGCCCTTGAACACGCGTTCGAGCACGCCCTGCGGCGCCCACTTCACCCCGAGGAACTGCCGCGCCGTGGAGCGCACCACGCGCATCCCGCCGCGGCCCTCGCGGGCGATCATGAAGGCGTCCTCGAAAGGCACGAGATGGCGCAGAATACCCGCCAGATTATCGAACAGCTCGCGGGTGTCGCGCGCTTCGTTGAGGATGCGCAGGCCGCGTAGCAGGCTCTCGGCTTCCAGGCGCACCGAGCGTTCGTGGCCGCGCGCGCGGTCGAGCTCGATCAGGCTCTCCCGCAGCAGTTCGACATCGGAGAAGGGAATGGTTTTCGGCATCGCCCCCTCACGTTCCGAAGATCAAAACGGAGATCATCAGGTTGGCGTGGATCGCCCGGTCTTCCGGCAGGCAGCCCTGCTCGCCGAAGGTGAAGGCGGCGAGAAACGGCCGCCCCAGCATGGCGACGCGCAGCGACTGCTGCACCTTGGGCATGTCGTCCTTGAGGGTGAGCGCCAGCCCGGCGCAGAACGCGATCAGCGCCCCGGAGACGGTGCAGACGTCGGTGCACTGCACGGCGATGGCGGATTCCACGGTGCGGGCGGCGCGGCTGGCCAGGGTGTCGCGCGCGCCGAGCATGAGGTGCCATTGCTGCCCCGGCGCGGCGTCGGCGAGCACCTCGATGCCGCCGTCCTCGCGCAGCGTCCGGACATGGGCGAGCGCGTAGAGACCGAAGCCGCCGATCTCCCCCACCTGGCGGCCGAGCGGGGTGAGCGCGGTGCAGGAGAGGAAGCTTTCGTCGCGGGGGAGCGGCTGCCCGGCGCAGGCCCGGTACCAGGCTTCATAGACCTCGGCGGCGGGGGCTCCGTCGATGCGGCTGATCACCCGCGGGCCGTCGGTGGCGGTGACCACGCCGGAGAAACGCGACGGCGCGCAACCGCCATGGAAGGCGCGGCTCATCGCCACGCCGGTGAAGATCACGGTGAGCGCAAGGCCGGTGCGGCTGCCGCCTGCACGCGCCGCCACCCACCAGTTTCCGGTGCCGTCGTCGTCGGCGGCGCTGCCGCCGCACACCGGCACCGCCGCGCCGAGCACGTCGGCGATGCCCGCGAGCACCGCCTCCTCGCCGCCCGGCGCTGCGGTGAGCAGCACCAGGTCCGGCACTTCGCCGGGGCGTCCGGCATCGGCGAGCGCGGCGTGCACCGCGGCGCGCGCCGCGGCGCGGGGGTCATCGGTCTTTTCGGCAAAGGCGGTGCCGAAGCGGGTTGCGGCGAGGCGCAGGCCGAGCAGCCCCAGCGCCGGACCGTCGAGGCAGACCCCTTCCTCGGTCATCAGGCCGCGGCAGGAGGTGCCGCCGTGCACCCGCACCGCGGCGGGCAGGGCGGCGAAGCCGCGCGCCAGCGCCGCGGCGTCGTGATCCTCGGTGAAGTGCGCGAACAGGATATCCGGGTCGCCCGTCATGCGGTCCCGGAGCACACGGTAGGCCGCATCGAAGGCGGCGGCAGTGTCCTTTTCCGCGCTGCACGCCGTCGCAAGGGTCATGGCCGCTCCTGTTTCCATTTTCTTTCTATAATGTAAGGGGCGGCGGCGCGGCTGAACAGGTGGCCGCCTATTCGGCGGCGGGCAGCGGCGCGGCCTGGGCCACCGCGGCGCGGGCGCGCAGGGTGGCGCGGCGTTCGAGCGCGGCGAGCCCCGCGGCGGAGAGGAAGGGCAGCGCCTGGATCGCCAGAGTCGCGGCGAAGATGTTGAGCTCGGTGATGCCGGTGAAGTTGGTGGCGACCAGGACGATCGAGCCGGCGAGCAGCAGCATGCCGAGAATCAGCTCGCGCTTCGCCGGGTTCTCCCCGGCCTTGCGCTTCGCCGCGCCGCCCTTGTCGGTGCGCAGGAAGGGCAGGTTGTCGGTGAGAAAGCCCGCCGCCATGGCGCTCGCCACGGTGAGTTGCAGGCTCATCGCCGCCACCGCCGCGCCGACGATCTGCGGCAGCGGCACCTTCACCCGCGTGCCGTAGAGCACCATGCAGTGCAACAGGTTGACGAAGAAGGCGGCGAGAATCGGCAGGGTGAACGGCAGCATCGGGATGAGCACGCCGACGAACAGAATCACCGGCACCCACACCAGGTTGAGGACCGCCGCGGCGACGCCGAAGGCGTCGGAGAGCCAGTACGACCAGCCGGCGACGAACTGGAAGCGCTGCGCCCCGGTAAGCTTCGACCGCCCGGGCAGCATCAGCCGCCAGTGCTTGCGGATGATCTGCACCGCGCCGTAGGCCCAGCGGTGACGCTGCGTCTTGAACGCCTTGTAGGTGTCGGGCAGCATCCCCCAGCCGTAGCGGCGGTTGGTGTAGTGCGCGTGGTAGCCCGCGGCCAAGAGGCGCAGGCCGAGTTCGGTGTCCTCGGTGATGGTGTCGGTGGCCCAGCCGCCCATTTCATCGAAGGCGGAGCGGCGGATCATCAGCATGGTGCCGTGGGTGATGATCGCGTCGTCCTCGTTCCTCTGCACCATGCCGATGTCGAAGAACCCGGCGTATTCGCTGTTCATCACTTCCTTGAACAGGGATTCGTGGCCGTCGCGGTGGTCCTGCGGCGCCTGCACCAGGGCGACCATGGGGTCGGCGAAGGCGGGCGCCAGGTCGCGCAGCCAGCGCGGATGCACCACGTAGTCGGCGTCGAGGAGGGCGTAGATTTCCGCCTCCGGCGCGGCGTGCGGCAGCGCCATGTTGAGCGCGCCCGCCTTGAACCCCGAAACCTTGGGCAGGTTGACGAACTTGAAGCGCGGCCCGAGCGCGGCGCAGTGCGCCTCCACCGGCCGCCAGAGGTGTTCCTCCGGCGTGTTGTTGACGATGACCAGGACCTCGAAATTCGGGTAGTCGAGCGCCGCGACGCTGTTCAAGGTCTGGATCAGCATCTCCGGCGGCTCGCGGTAGGCCGGAATATGGATCGAGACCATCGGCCAGCGGTCGGGTTCCGGCGCGTCGGAGCTGGGGCGCAGCAGGCGCTGGGGGCGGCGGCCCAGCGTGATCTCCGCCACCTCGTGCACCTTCACCAAGGTCATCACCGACAGCGGAATCATCAGCAGGAAGCCGATCACCCAGGCGAGCGCCGAGCCGAAGTTGAGGTAGTTCTCGATCGGGTACATCGCGGCGAGCGCGATCGCCGCGGCGAGCGCGTTGGCCGCGGCGGAAAAGGCGAACGCATGGCCGAAGGTGGGGTTGCGCCGCCTGAGGCCGAACACCGTGACCAGCGCGCCGATGGCGAGCGCCAGCGCGGCGAGGCGCGGCAGGTTGGTGCGCTCCACGGTGCCGAAGAGGGAGAACTTGAGCTTGCGGTCGGCGTCGAAGATGCCCCAGTAGGGGCCGACGCTGCCTTCGTTGACCTTCCACGGCTGGTCGAAGGCCTCGACGATGTTGTATTCGATGCCGCGCCGCTTCGCCTCGTCGAGGAACTCGCGCACGATGCGCGCCTGGCCCACCGGGTCCGGCTCCGCCGAGTGGCGGTTGTAGCCGCGGCTCGGCCAGCCGAACTCGGCGATGACGATGCGCTTGCCGGGGAAGGCGTTCCGCAGGTCCTGGTAGCGCTGCACCGCGAACTTCACCGCGTCCTTCGGCGGCACCGCCTCCCAATAGGGCAGCACGTGCGCGGCGATGAAGTCCACTTCGTTGGCGAGCTTCGGATGCTCGATCCAGGAGTACCAGATCTCTCCGGTGGAGACCGGCACGCCGACGCGCTTGCGCACCTGGCGCAGATAGGTGACCAACTGGTCGTAGGCGAGGTCGGCGCGCAGCAGGGTTTCGTTGCCGACCACCACGGCGCGGACGTTGGGGTTGCGGTTGGCGGCGGAAATCGCCGCCTCGATTTCCTTGGTGTTGTAGTCGAGGTCCTTGTCGAGCCAGGCGCCGACCGTGACCTTGAGTCCGTGCTTGCGGGCGAGCGCCGGGATTTCCTCGAAGCGGTTGGTCGCGGCGTAGAGGCGGATGCCGCGGGAGACGCCCGCGACGGTGGCGAGGTCGTAGTCGGTGGCGGCGCGTTCGGCATCGGTGAAGGGGCGTCCGCGCTCTTCCGGCGTGGCGTTGTTGAAGGACAGCGATTCGATCGCGTCCTCGAGGTCCGGCGGCGCAATGGTTTCGTGCGTCGCGTACCAGATCAGGCCATGCAGAAAGGCGGCGGCCAACGCCGCGAACACAACAGGTCTCATGGCGTTCGAACTTCACCCTCGGACGGCCCGGCCGCCCGCGTGCAGACACCGGGGGAATCGCCCCCGCGCGAATCTTTTATTTCTTGTCGTAGGGGCCGGTCGGCAAGGCCAGGGGCTTCGCCGTGGTCGGCTTCTTCGGCGGCGGCGGCGGGGTCTTGCTCTTGCCCTGCGCCGCTGCGGCCGGCTTGGCGGCGGGCGGCGTGGCGCTCGACGACTTGTCGAGAGTCGAGGCGGTCGGCGACTTCCAGCAGAGATCGACGCACTCGGAGCGCGCGGCGCAGGCCTCGGCCCCGGCGCCGCCCTCTATGGCGCAGCCGAAGGCGGCGGAGAGGTGCGCCTCGGAGCAGCCGAAGGAGACATAGAATTGGCGGAATTCCCCGGCGGTGACCACGTCATCGCGGGAGAGCAGCTGGATGATGCGCTTGCCGATCCAGCCGCACTCGGCGCTCATCGTATCGCGCCGCACGGACTTGGACTTCTGCGCCTCGGCCGCCACCGCGGCGGAACCGCCCGCGGCCATCAAAATCCCCGCCAGGATCACCGAAACCCACCGCACGCTCATCCCTTCCTCCACCCCACGCCCACCGTTTCGCGAACGCATTTCCGGACGGCGATATGTAACGCAGCGCAAGACGCCGCGCAATGGACGTTTCGCGCCGGAACCCAGTCCCCGCGCCAAAAACCGCTTCTTGCCGGTCCGGGCCGCCCCCGCTTTCGCGAAAGGGCGTCCCGGACCGCCGTTCAGGCCTCTTTTCAGAGGTTCTTGAGCGCGTTGGAGCGCAGGCGCAGACGCAGCGCGTTGAGCTTGATGAAGCCTTCCGCGTCGTGCTGGTCGTACACCGCGTCCTCTTCGAAGGTCACCGTGGCGGTGTCGTAGAGGCTGTTGGGCGACTCGCGGCCCATGGTGACGACGTTGCCCTTGTAGAGCTTCAGCCGCACGCAGCCGTTCACCGCCTTCTGGCTCGCATCGATCGCCGCCTGCAACATCTCGCGCTCCGGGCTGAACCAGTAGCCGGAGTAGACGAGATTGGCGTAGCGCGGCATCAGCTCGTCCTTGAGGTGCATCGATTCGCGGTCGAGGGTGATCGACTCGATGTCGCGGTGCGCCTGCCACAGGATGGTGCCGCCGGGGGTCTCGTAGACGCCGCGCGACTTCATGCCGACGTAGCGGTTCTCCACCAGGTCGAGGCGGCCGATGCCGTGCTTGCCGCCGAGCTCGTTGAGCTTGGCGAGAAGGTGCGCGGGGGAAAGCCGCACGCCGTTGACCGCCACCGCATCGCCGTTCCTGAACTCGACCTCCACCATCTCGGCCTTATCCGGGGCGTTTTCCGGGCTCACGGTGCGGCGGAACATGTCCTCGTCGGGCGGCAGCGCCGGGTCTTCCAGCGCCTTGCCCTCGTAGGAGATGTGCAGGAGGTTGGCGTCCATCGAATAGGGCGCCTCGCCGTGCTTGTCCTTCGGGATCGGAATCTGGTGCAGTTGCGCGTACTCGATCAGCTTGGTGCGGGAGTGCAGGTCCCACTCGCGCCACGGCGCGATCACCTTGATGTCGGGCTTGAGCGCGTAGTAGCCGAGCTCGAAGCGTACCTGGTCGTTGCCCTTGCCGGTGGCGCCGTGGGACACCGCATCCGCCCCGGTCTCGATGGCGATCTCGATCTGGCGCTTGGCGATCAGCGGACGCGCGATCGAGGTGCCGAGCAGGTAGCGCCCCTCGTAGAGGGCGTTGGCGCGGAACATCGGGAACACGTAGTCGCGCACGAACTCCTCGCGCAGGTCATCGACGTAGATCTCCTTGATGCCCAGCATTTCGGCCTTTCGTCGCGCCGGTTCCAGTTCCTCGCCCTGACCGATGTCGGCCGTGAACGTCACCACCTCGCAGTGGTAGACGTCCTGAAGCCACTTCAGAATGATCGAGGTATCCAGGCCACCGGAGTAGGCCAGAACGACCTTCTTGACGCCGTTCGTCATGTGAGCATGCCTTTCCTTGAGCATCGCATCGAACAAGTTTGTCCCGCCGTCCCGGGGCGCAGCCCCCGGAACCTGCGGGAAAACGAAAGGACGGCAGTATAGGACGCCCATGTCCCGCGACAAGCCGAATCCGCAAGGATTTTACGATTTTTCCGGCGGCGCATGCGGATCGTCGATGCCCTCGGCCTGCCGCGCGCGGACGCGGGAGAGCTTCTGGCGTTCGCTGGCGGAGCGCAGCTGCCCGCACGCGGCGAGGATGTCGCGGCCGCGCGGCACCCGGATCGGCGCGGCGAAGCCCGCCGCGGTCAGCACCTCGGCGAAGGCCTGCACGGTCTTGACCGCGGGCGTCTCGTAGGGCGCGCCGGGCCAGGCGTTGAACGGGATCAGGTTGAACTTCGCGCCGATGCCGGAACTTTCGATCAGGCGCACCAGCTGCCGCGCATCGGCAAGCGAATCGTTCACCCCCTTGAGCAGGATGTACTCGAAGGTGACGTACTGCCGCGCGCCCGCGATCTCCTGGTAGTCCCTGCACGCGGCGAGAAGCTCGGCGATCGGATATTTGCGGTTGATCGGCATGATCGCGTCGCGCACCTCGTCGGTGGCGGCGTGCAGCGAGACCGCGAGCTTCACCCCGAGGTCGGCGGCGCAGCGGCGGATGTTGGGCACGTAGCCCGAGGTGGAGAGCGTCACCCGCCGCTTCGACATGGCGATGCCTTCCGGGTCCATGACGATCTTCATCGCCCGCACCACCGCGTCGTAGTTCAACAGCGGCTCGCCCATGCCCATCAGCACGACGTTGGAAAGGTGCCGCGTCTCGTCGGTCGGAGTCGGCCACTCGCCGTAGGAATCCCGCGCCAGCATGAACTGGCCGACGATTTCCGCCGCGCTCAGGTTGCGCACCAGAAGCTGGGTGCCGGTGTGGCAGAAGCGGCAGGTCATGGTGCAGCCGACCTGGGTGGAGACGCACACCGCGCCGCGGTCCTCCTCGGGGATGTGCACCGTCTCCACCTGGTTGCCGTCGGGCATGGCGAGCAGCCACTTGCGGGTGCCGTCGGCGGAGTTCTGCTCGGTGACGACGCGCGGGCGGCGAACCGCAAAGCGCTCGGCCAGGGTTTCGCGCAGGCCCTTGGCCAGCGTCGTCATCGCCGGGAAGTCGGTCTCCCCCTGGTGGTAGATCCAATGCCAGAGCTGTTTGACGCGGAAAGGCTTCTCGCCGAGGGCGGCAAGCTCCTGCGCCAGCTCCTCGCGGGAGAGGCCGATGAGGTCGCGCCGCGTGTCGGCGGGCGCGGGTGCAATCGTCTGCGTTTCGATCATGGCTTTGTCATATACGGACTTGAAGCGCGAAAAAACCGCATTTTTTGTAAACAGGTAATTTCTTTTACCGCAGAGTCGGGGTAGGTTTTTACCTTGTGTTTTCCATGCCGCCGCCATCGCGGCGGATTTTCGTGCCTGTCTACAGGCGCCGCCCAGGGTCGAAGGGATCAGAAGGAATTCGTCATGCGCAAATCATTGACTGTCTTGTCTTGTGCGGGGATGGCGGGGATTCTCTCCGCATGTAGCGGCGCCTGGGACGTCGAGGGGCTGCAGTCCTCCGCGGTCACCGGCAACGCCTTCGACCAGGCCTTGCGCGACGAGTACGTGGCGCTCGCCGCCGCCGAACGCGCCGAGTACGACTGGCGCGACACCGCCGCCTTCGTGGCGCGCGGCAAGCTGGCCGCCGCGGGCACGCCGCCCGCGCCGGAGGCGATCGCCGAGCGCGACCTGCCCGACGGCAAGGTGGCCGAACTCACCGCGGCGCGCGCCCAGGTGATGCACTTCCTCACCCCGGCCTACAAGGCCGAAGCGCCGAAGGCGCTGGCCGCCGCCCAGGCTGGCTACGAGTGCTGGATGCAGGAGCAGGAGGAGAACTGGCAGCTCGACGACATCGCCGCCTGCCGCAAGCAGTTCGACGGCGGCATCAAGGTGCTCGCCGACCTGGAGAAGGCCAAGGCGATGAAGGCGACCGCGCCGTTCGTCGTCTACTTCGGCCTCAACTCCGCAAAGCTGCAGGGCGACGCCCTCGCCGTGGTCAAGGAAGCCGCCGCCGCCTTCAAGACCCAGAAGGCCTCCCGCGCCGACGTGGCGGGCTATGCCGACCGCTCCGGCCCGGCGCGCTACAACGACCGTCTCTCCTCGCTGCGCGCCGAAGCGGTGGGCGAAGCTCTGATCAAGGCGGGCGTGCCGGAATCCGCGGTGACGATCTCCGCCTTCGGCGAGTCCGACCTCGCGGTGCCGACCCCGGACGGCAAGAAGGAGCCGCGCAACCGCCGCGTCATCATCCGTCTGGTGAAGTAAGGGAACGTCCGGCGCTGCCGGAACCGGCGGGCGGCCTGCGGGCCGCCCGTTTTCTTTGTCAGAGGGAGAGTTGCAGCGCCTTGATCTGCAGCAGCAGCAGCCCGGCGAGAAGGTTGAGCATCACCAGGCCGAAGGCGGTGCGCCCCGGCACCTCGAGCGCGTGGCGGGCGATGAACCATTCGTAGAGGGCGAAGGCCATGGTGGCGAACAGCCCCACCGCGGCGATCCCCGGCAGGGAGAAGCCGGGCGTCATCATCGCGATCTGGTAGGGCAGCATCAGGATCATCTGCGCCAGGGCGAACCAGTTGTAAGCGGCGACGTAACGGCAATAGAACTTCTCGCGCCCGATCCAGCGCGACACCCCGTCCATCAGGTTCGGCCAGATCAACCATTCGATGACGTAGTAGAGCAGCATCACCGGCAGGAAGTGGGCGAGCCCGGGGCTCGGCACCATCGCCGCGAAGCTGCCCTTGAGCACCATCAGATAGATCGGCAGCCCCACCGCCGCGGCGAGGAAGGAGTGCGCCACCCCCGAAGGCGTGTTGTCGAAGCGCTTCGGCGCCTGCGGATCGAACCGCAGGATGCCGATGACGTTGCGCAGGTTGGCCTGGATTTCGGCGAGCGGGCTCATGACGCGAACACCTTGTCGAGAACGCGGCGGTAGACCGCGGCGAGCGCCACGACGTCGGCCGCCGCGACGTGCTCGTCGGAGCCGTGCATGGTGCGGCCGACCAGGCCGAACTCCACCACCGGACAATAGTCCTTGATGAAGCGCGCATCCGAAGTGCCGCCGGAGGTGGAAAGCTCGGGCGCGACGCCCGCAACCTCGGCCACCGCGGCGGCGACGAGATCGGAGAGCGCGCCCGGCGGGGTGAGGAAGGGATGCGCGCCGCATTCGAAGGCCACCGACGCGGCGGGCGCGTGGCGGGCGACGGCCTCGGAGATCCAGCGCATCAGGCCCTCGGCGGTCTGCTCGGTGTTGAAGCGGATGTTGAGCGCCGCCGCCGCCGCGCCGGGGATGACGTTGGCCGCCGGGTTGCCGACGTCCACCGTGGTCACCGCGAGCGAACTCGGCGGGAAGTGGGCGTTGCCCGCGTCCAGCTTCTTCGCGGTCAGTTCGTCGAGGATGCGGATGAGGCGGTGGATCGGGTTGTCGGCGCGCTCCGGATAGGCGACGTGGCCCTGCACCCCGGGCACCGCGATGCGCGCCGTCAGGCTGCCGCGGCGGCCGATCTTCATCGCCTCGCCGAAACGGTCGGGGCAGGTCGGCTCGCCGAGCAGGCAGGCTTGCGGCAGGGCGTTCTCCGCCGCCAGAGCCGCCATCACCTTGGCGGTGCCGTTGATCCCCGGCCCTTCCTCGTCGCAGGTGACGATGAGGGAAAGCGTGCCGCCGAAGTCCGTTCCCCGCTCCGCCAGAAAGTCCGCGGCGGCGGCGGCGAACGCCGCGACCGCGGTCTTCATGTCCGCCGCGCCGCGGCCGTAGAGCAGGCCGTCCTTCACCTCTGCGGCGAAGGGCTCCACCGTCCAGCCGCCGCCCGGCGGCACCACGTCGAGGTGCCCGGCGAAGGCGAAGCGCGGCGCGCCCGCGCCCACGGTGGCCACCAGGTTGTCCACGTCCGGCGTGCCCGCTTCGGAAAAGCGCATGCGGCGGCAGGAGAACCCGGCGGGTTCCAGCGCCGCGGCGAGCGCATCCAGCACCCCCGCCTCCTCGGGCGTCACCGAGGGGCAGCGGATCAACCGCCGCGACAGGTCGAGAGCGTCCATCTCAATCACGCAGCAGGTCGTTGATCGACACCTTGGCGCGGGTGCCGGGGTCCACCTTCTTGACGATCACCGCGCACGCCACCGAAGGCCCCGGCGTGCCGTCGGGCAGCGGCTTGCCGGGCAGCGAGCCGGGCACCACCACCGAATAGGCGGGCACGCGGCCGCGGAAGATCTCGCCGGTGTCGCGGTCGATGATCTTGGTGGACGCGCCGAGGAACACCCCCATGGAGACCACCGCGCCTTCCTCGACGATGAAGCCCTCGGCCACCTCGGAGCGCGCGCCGATGAAGCAGTTGTCCTCGATCACCACCGGCCCGGCCTGCAACGGCTCCAGCACGCCGCCGATGCCGACGCCGCCGGAGAGGTGCACGTTCTTGCCGATCTGCGCGCACGAGCCGACGGTGGACCAGGTATCGACCATGGTGCCGGAACCGACGTGCGCGCCGAGGTTGACGAAACACGGCATCAGCACCGCGCCCGGCGCGATGAACGCGGAGCGGCGCACCACGCAGCCCGGCACGGCGCGGAACCCGGCGGCGCGGAAGCGCGCATCGTCCCATCCCTCGAACTTCGAGGGCACCTTGTCGAACCAGTTGGCGGCCTTGCCCGGCGCGCCCGCGATCGCCGCCATGTCGTTGAGGCGGAAGGACAGCAGCACCGCCTTCTTCAGCCACTGGTTGACCACCCAGCCGGAAGCGCCCTTTTCCGCCACCCGCGCCTCGCCCGCGTCGAGCAGGCCGAGCGCGGCTTCCACCGCGTCGCGGACCTCGCCCCCGGTCTGGAAGCCGACGGCCTCACGGTTGTCCCAGGCGGCCTCGATGGCGGCGGAAAGCGCGGCGGTGTTCATGACGGGAATCCTTGGAATGGAGGGTGGCTCTCCCGCGACCTTAGACGAGGGACGCGGCCTGTCAACCTTTGCCGCACGCGGCGAGCACCGCATCCAGCCAGGCGGCCAGGTCCTCGATCTCCGCATCGCAGTCCGCCGGATCGTGGAGGTCGGTGCCGGCGGTGCTGCGCACGTTGCTGAGCCACACCGTCTTCATGCCGCGCGCCGCGGCGGGCGGCAGGTTCTTCAGGCTGTCCTCGATCAGCGCCGCCTGCGCGGGGTCGAAGCCGAAGGCGGCGATCAGCCGGTCGTAGGAAGCGCCCTGCGGCTTCGGCACGTAGCCCGCGGCCTGAATGTCGAACACCCCCTCGAAGACGCCCGCAAGCCCCAGCCGCGCCAGCACCGCCTCGGCATGCGCCGCCGAGCCGTTGGTATAGACGATGGCGCGCCCGGGCAGGCGGCGAATCGCCGCGGCCAGGGCCGGGTCGGGGACGATCACCGAGTGGTCGATGTCGTGCACGTAGGAAAGAAAGGGCTCGGGCTCCATGCCGTGCTCCGCCATCAGCCCGGCGAGCGAGGTGCCGTATTTGCGGTAGTACGACTTCTGCACGGCGAAGGCGTCGGCGGGCTCCATCTTGAGGAAGCGCGCGATGTAGGCGGTCATCCGCCGGTCGATCTGGTCGAAGATCGGCGACGTCGGCGGATAGAGCGTGTTGTCGAGATCGAACACCCAGACCCGCACGGCGGCGGCGAAATCGGCGGGGGACAGGCTCGCCCGCGCGGCGGGCACGGGATCGGCGGCGGGGAACCTGGACACGCAGACGGACCTCAAGTTAATGGACTTGACGAAAAAACCGGCACTCCCACAATACGAGGAGCCGGCGGGAACCGACACGATAGACCGAAACCGGCCGCGCGGGAATCCCCCGCGCACTTCCACGCACCCGATGAGGAGATGCCCGTGTCCAAGGCGCCAGAACCCGCGCGCGGCGCGCCCGGGAATGCGGAGACCCCCGACGCCGTGCGCATCCCCTGCGCGCGGATGGCGGGCGAGGACGCCTGCATCCTCCTGCTCGATGCGGAGGACCGCTGCGTGCACGCCACGCCGCTCGCCGCGCCGCTCGCGCCGCTCGTTTCCGCGCCCGAGGCGGAACCCTCCGCCGCCGACCAGACCACCCTGCCGGAGCTGATCCGCACCGTGCGGCGCACCGGCCGCGTCGCCGCGGGCACCGTCGGCGCGCCGGACGAACGCCTCGACCGGGTGTTCGACCTCTCGGTCATCCCCGCGGCGGAAGACGGCATGCTGCTGATCGTCGGCCACGACGTCACCCTGCCCACCAGCATGCGCCGCACCCTGGTGGAATCGCGGCAGCGCTACAAGGATCTGGTGGAGGTGTCCGCCGCCTTCGCGTGGGAGACCAACGCCAAGGGCACGCTCGTCTTCGTCAGCCCGCAGGGGGTGCTCGGCTACACCCTCGACGAGCTGATCGGCCACCGCCCGGCGGAACTGCTCGCCGAGCCGATGGACAGCGGCAGCGTGCTGCCCTTCGTCACCCGCCAACCGCTCGCCGACTCCGAGGTGTGGATGCGCCGCGCCGACGGCAGCGCGGTGTGCCTGCTGGTTTCCGCCCTGCCGCTCTACGACGAGGCGGGCGGCTGGACCGGCGCGCGCGGCGTCTGCCGCGACATCACCGACGTGCGCGAGCGCGACATCGCGATCGCCCGGGCGCGCAACCGCGAGCGCCTGCTCAGCTTCATCGTGCGCTCCTTCCGCGACGAGGTGGACCCGGAGAACATGCTCGCCATCGCCGCCGCCACGGTGGCGCAGGGCATCGGCGTTTCCGGCTGCAACATCCTGCGCATCAAGGCGGCGGACGGCACCCCCGCGCCGCTGTCGCCCGAGGCGTTCTCCATCGCCGCGGCGTTCGGCCGCCTCGGCTCCTCCGACGACCTCGCCCTGGTGGTGCGGGACTTCTGCTCCGGCCTCGACGTGGTGGAGGTGGGCATCGACAAATGGAACGTGCTCGCCGCGGCGACGCGCTACCGCCAGTCGGTCAACGGCGCGATCATCCTCTGGCGCGAACTCTCCCGCGTGCCCTACGACGACGACGACCGCATCCTGCTCTCCGACCTCTCCGCCCAGGTCGGCATCGCCATCGAGCAGATCAGCAACCACGACCACATCCTCGCGCTCAGCCGCACCGACGCGCTCACCGGGCTGTTCAACCGCCGCGCCTTCATCGAGGAGGTGGAGCGCCGCACCGCGCGCCTGCGCCACGAGCGGCGCTCCGCCGCGCTGGTCTACGTCGATCTCGACAACTTCAAGATGGTCAACGACGTGCACGGCCACAAACGCGGCGACGATGCCCTGATGGCGGTGAAGCGCCTGCTGCTCGCCGGCACCCGCCCCACCGACCTGGTGGCGCGCCTGGGCGGCGACGAGTTCGCGGTGTGGATGGACGGCGCGACCTACGAAATCGCGGAAACCAAGGCGCAGCGCCTGCTCGCCTCGGGCACCGCGCTGGAAAGCTTCTCCGGCAGCACAGATCGGGTCTTAAGCATGTCGCTCGGCATCGCCATATATGACCCGGACAGCGACGAGGGCATCGACGCCCTCCTGTCGCGCGCCGACGGCGCGATGTATTTGGGCAAGCACTCGGGGAAGGGCTCCTACCGCATCGCGCCCCCGGCATCGTAAGCGGATAGGAATGCGGCCATGGAAATGAACCGTCTGCTGGCGCGCCTCCTCTGGGGTTCGGGCGACGACGCCGCCGAGCGCTTCACCTACGAGGAGGCGAAACGCCTCGCCAACCATCCGGACCCGGAGGTCCGCCGCTCCCTGGCGCGGCGGCCCGACGTGGTGCCGGAAATCCTCTACTTCCTCACCGCCGACCCCGACCCCGAGGTGCGCCGCCACATCGCCGCCAACACCGCCGCGCCGCGCCAGGCCGACCTCAAGCTGGCGCAGGACGCCGACGCCGAGGTGCGCGCCGACCTCGCCCGCAAGATCGCCCGCCTCGCCCCCGGGCTCTCCGCCGCGGAACAGGACAAGGTGCGCCAGAATACCTACGACGCCCTGGCGCTCCTCGCCCGCGACCAGCTGCCGATGGTGCGCCATGTGCTCTCCGAGGCGCTGAAGAGCGAACCCGGCGTGCCGCCGGAGGTGATCGGACGCCTCGCCCGCGACATCGAGATCATCGTCGCCGCGCCGGTGCTGGAATTCTCCCCGGTGCTCACCGACGCCGACCTCATGGACATCATCCGGATGAGCCCGGTGGCGGGCGCGCTGTCGGCGATCGCGCGGCGCGCCAACCTCGCCGCGCCGGTCTCCGACACCATCGCCGCCAGCGCCGACGTGGAGGCGATCGCCGAACTCCTCTCCAACGAGAGCGCGCAACTGCGCGAGGAGACGCTGGACGCCCTGGTCGCCCGCGCCCGCACCCTGCCGCGCCTGCACGAACCCCTGGTGCGCCGCCCGCACCTGCCGCAGGGCGCGGCGCGCAGGCTCGCCACCTTCATCGCCGACAGCCTGCTCACCGTGCTCGCGGCGCGGCGCGACCTGCCGCCGGAAACCGTGGAGGCGGTGCGCCACGCGGTGCACGAGCGCCTCGCCGAGCCGCCGCCCGCCGCCGACGCGATGGAACGCCGCCGCGCCGAGGTGGACGTGGAAATGGACAAGGCCCGCCTGTTGCGCGACAGCGGCCAGCTCACCGATGCCCTGGTGCTCGATGCGCTCGCCTCCGGCCACATCGCCTTCGTCAAGGCGGCGCTCGCGGTGCGCGCCGACCTGCCGGTGCCGGTGGTGCTGCGCATCCTCGCCTCGGCGAGCGCCAAGGCGGTCACCGCGCTCTCCTGGCGCGCCGGGTTCGACATGGACGCAACCGGGATGATCCAGACGCGGCTGGCGCACATCAGCCCGGATGCGGCGCTGCCCGGCAGCGGCCGCCTCTTCCCCCTCACCGAGGGAGAGATGAACACCCAGATCGCGGTGTTCGAAAGCGAGTAGGGTTATTCGCGGCGCAGGATCTTGTTGACGAGGAGACCGGCGAACCAGCCCTCCTTGAAGCTCTTGTCCAGGGCCTCGCGGTCGTAGGCGCTCCCCACCCAGGGGACGAAGCTCTCCCTCTTGCCGTCGGTCTGCGCCAGGAAGGTCTCGAAGAAGTGGTCGATCACCCCGGTCTTGGCCTGCTTCACGTGGCCGTAGGCGAGGGAGAGGTGCACCCGCATCGCCTCGCGCAGCGGCACCCCCTGGTGCAGGAACAGGTAGAGCGTGGACATGAAACCGGCGCGGTCCGCCCCCGACTTGCAGTGCAGCAGCATCGGATAGTCCAGGGTCTTGAACAGGCCCGCGGCGGCAAGCAGGGTCTCGCGGTCCAGCGGGCTGCGCGAGCGGATCGGAAAGTCGATCAGCGTCAGCCCGAGGCGGGCGCACGCCTCGCGCTCCAGTTGGTACGCCCCGCAGGTGTCGCGGCGGCCGCGCAGGTTGAGGATCGTCGCCACCCCCATGTCGCGGGCGCGGCGCAGATGCTGCGGCGCAGGCTGCGCGGCGCGCCAGACGTTGTCGCTCACCCGGTGCAGGTTCCAGTAGACGTCGCGGATGAAGCCGTGGTCCACCAGCCACATGTCGAGAAAGGCGCGGCGGCGTTCGCGCGGCGTCAGCTCCGGCGCGGGCGCCGCGGAGATCGGCAGATCGACCAAGAAAACACCCTCCTCATCGGTTCGCCGCTCAACATAATGCGCGGCGCGCGCGCCTGCAAAAAACAAAACGTCCCGGAGGGTCGCGGACCCTCCGTACCTCCCATAACCTGGTTTTTGCGCGTAGCGCCATGAGCCCGTGCGTCGGCAACGGGAGGTGTTGCCTGCCGCTGCGCGGCGAAAACTTACGGGGGGCGTGGGGGGATCGTAGCCGTTCGCCGAAGGCGACGGAAGCGCCCAGTGGGCGTTTCCGAGGCGGAGATGTCCCCTCGCAAAGTTTTTGTGTTGCCGCACGCGTCTAGCCATGGCCGGGGGTGTTGGTGTATCAAACATCTCACACCAGCGGAACAGGATAAGATGACCGAGAGCCCCACCCCCGAGACCCGCATCGCGCTCACCGACGACCGTTCGTTCGCGCTGATGCGCCGCCTGTTCCGCGAGGCGGCGATGCCCTACCTCGGCTACATGGCCGCGGCGGTGGTGTGCATGGCCCTGGTGGCGGGCACCACCGCGGCCAGCGCCTGGCTCCTCGACCCGGTGGTCAACAAGGTGTTCGTCGAACGCGACCGCGCCATGCTGTGGATGATCGGCGGCGCGGTGATGGGGGTGTTCGCGGTGAAAAGCCTGGCGAGCTACCTGCAGGACGTTCTGCTCTCCCACGTCGGGCAGAACATCATCGCCGACACCCAGGCGCGCCTCTTCGCCCGCGTCATCGACCAGGAGGTGGCGCTGTTCCAGGACCGCGCCTCCGGCTCGCTGGTGTCGCACTTCACCTACGACATCAACGCCATGCGCATCGCGGTCTCCAGCGCCTTCATCGGCATCGGCCGCGACTTCCTCTCGGTGGTCTTCCTCGTCGGCGTCACCTTCTACCAGGACTGGCTGCTCGCCTGCGTCAGCCTCCTCGCCGCGCCGATCTCGGTGCTGCCGATCCAGCGGCTTTCCAAGCGGATGCGCCGCGTCGCCCGCCAGACGCAGGAGGAAATGGGCGGCCTCAACACCTCGCTGTCGCAGACCTTCCAGGGCATCCGGGTGATCAAGGCCTTCGGGCTGGAGGCGTTCGAGCGCGCGCGCATCAAGGGCCTGGTCGCCTCGCTGCGCGACCTCGCCATCCGCGCCACCCGCATCGAGGCCGCGGCCCAGCCGATCATCGACGTCTTCGGCGGCGCGGCGATCACCGCGGTGATCGTCTACGGCGGCGCACGGGTGATCGACGGCGCGACCACGCCGGGCGCGTTCTTCTCGTTCATCGCCGCGGTGCTGATGGCCTACCAGCCGCTGCGCTCGCTCTCCAAGATGAACGTCTCGATCCAGACCGGACTGGCCGCCGCCGCCCGCGTCTTCGCGCTGATCGACCGCACCCCGGCGCTGGTGGAAGCGCCGGAGCCCCTGGCGATGCCGCGCGCCTCCGGCGCGGTGGAATTCGAGGCCGTGCGCTTCTCCTACAACGGCATCGACTTCGCGCTCAACGGCGTCTCCTTCACCGCGCCCGCGGGCGGCATCACCGCCCTGGTCGGCCCCTCGGGCGCGGGCAAGAGCACGGTGTTCGGCCTCATCCCGCGCTTCTACGACCCGGAGGAAGGCCGCGTCCTGGTCAACGGCATGGACGTGAAACTGGCAAGCTTCTCCACCCTGCGCGACGCCATCGCCATCGTCAGCCAGGAGGTGGTGCTGTTCGACGACACCGTCGCCGCCAACATCCGCTGCGGACGGCTCGACGCCACCGACGAAGACATCCGCGAGGCCGCCCGCGCCGCCGCGGCGCTCGACTTCATCGAGGCGATGCCGCAGGGCTTCGAAACCCGCGTCGGCGAACATGGCCTGCGCCTCTCCGGCGGCCAGCGCCAGCGCATCGCCATCGCCCGCGCCATCCTCAAGGACGCGCCGATCCTGCTGCTCGACGAGGCGACCAGCGCCCTCGACACCGAATCCGAACGCCTCATCCAGGGCGCGCTCGCCGAGCTGATGAAGGGCCGCACCACCATCGTCATCGCGCACCGGCTCTCCACCATCCGCGACGCCGACGTCATCCACGTGTTCGACAAGGGCCGCGTGATCGAAACCGGAACCCACCACGCCCTGCTCGACAAAAGCGGCCTCTACGCCCGCCTCCACGCCCTGCAGTTCGCCGACGCGCCGGAGCCGCAGGGGTAAAACTCTGCGAGGGGACTCGGTCCCCTCGCGCACCCCATAACTTGGTTTTTCGCCGCGCAGCGGCAGACAACCATCACGCCGCGCGATGGCCCTCTCGCGCTGCGCGCAAAAACCGAAAGTTACGGGAGGCGTGGAGGGACCGAGTCCCTCCACAAAGTTTTGGTTTTCACTTCGCCTTCGCCCGGCGCACGGTGACGCTTTCGCCGCCGATGCCCCAGTTGTCGGTGCCGACTTCCTCGATGATGACGATGGTGGTGGCGGGATTCTTGCCGAGCACGTCGCGCAGCAGCGCGGTGGCTCCGGCGATGAGTTCGGCCTTCTTTTCCGGCGTGGCGCCTTCGGGGGTGATCTTGATGTTCACGAGGGGCATGGGTTCCGTCTCCCGGTTTTGTAGATGAGGACCAGAGCGCCGAGGCAGACGCAGGCGGCGCTTCCCTGCAGGGCGATGCCGAAGTTGCCGGAGCGTTCGGCGGACCATCCGGCCAAGAGTGGACCGAACGCCTGTCCGACGCCATAGAGCGCGGTGATGTGCCCTTAACACACGGCTTAGGTGCCCTTATATCTCCGCCTGGCCTCAACACGCCGGAGATGCGATGCACGGCCCGACCCTGATCGTCACTCTCGTCCTCGCCGTCACCTTGACCGCGGGGGTGCTGGCGCTGCTGCACCGCATGCATCCGGGGATTCCCGGTCCCGGCGCCTGGGCGGCGGGCACCGGCCTGATCTCCGCGGGGCTCGCGCTCTCCCTCTTGCGCGGCATCCCGCTGCAGTTCGCCGCGCTGCTGGCGGGCAACGCCGCGATTCTGCTGGGCTGCGGCCTGCTGTTCGTCGGTTTCCGGCGGTTCTATGGCCTGCCCGGGCGCACCCTGCCGGTTCTCACCGTCGCCTTTCTTTTCACCGCGCTGATCGCGACGCAGCCCGACCTCAATGCGGGTGCCGATCTGCGCGTCGTATTCGAATCCATCGGCTGCGGAATCCTGCTCGGCGGCAGCGCCTGGACCCTGGCGCGGCGGCGGCGCGGCGCGGCCGGCGGCCTCGCTCTGCTGCTGTTCGCCGCCTACGGCCTGTTCCATTTCTTCCGCGCCGCCTGGACCCTGGCCCATCCCTCCGGCATCGACTACCTGCAGGCCGGATGGGTCACCGCGGCGACCCTGCTCGGCGGCATCGCCTTCAGCATGATGATGGCTGCCGCGTTCACCCTGATGGTGTCCGAGCGCCTGCGCATCGACCTCGCGCGCCTGGCCAGCCACGACGCGCTCACCGACCTGCTCAACCGCCGCGGCTTCGAGACGGTGGCGGAAAAGCTTCTCGCCGAGCGCGCGCCGCGACGCATCTTCGCGGTGCTGATGATGGACCTGGACCGCTTCAAGCGGATCAACGATACCCACGGCCACGAGACGGGGGACAGGGTGCTCGCCCACTTCGCCCGCGTGATCGACGCCCACCTGCGCGACGAGGATGTGTTCGCCCGCCTCGGCGGCGAGGAGTTCATCGCGCTGTTGCCGGATTGCCCGCTGCCGCGCGCCGTGGAGGCGGCGCAGCGCCTGCGCGCCGCTCTGGCCGCCGCGCCGTCCGCGCCGCCGGTGACGGTGAGCATCGGCGTGGCCGCGGATACCACGGCCACGGCCACGCTCGCCGATCTGCGCCGCCGCGCCGACGCCGCGCTCTATGCCGCCAAGGCGCAGGGCCGCGACCGCGTGGTGGCGGAGGAGCACGCCGCGAAAGACCTAAAGGCCCCAGCCGAACCCGGCTGAGGCCTTTTTGGGAATGGTGGGCGCGCACGGGCTCGAACCGTGGACCCGCTGATTAAGAGTCAGCTGCTCTACCAACTGAGCTACGCGCCCGCAAAGCGAGGAGCGTTTTATAGGGGGTTCATCCCCGCTCCGCAAGCAAAAAAACCGGCCTTTCACGGTTCGTCGCCGCCGCCGCGGCGCCCGAGATGGAGGTCGCGGTGGACGTTGACGCACTGCACCAGGCCGAAGCCGCACATCAGGGTGAGCATCACCGTGCCGCCGTAGGAGATCAGCGGCAGCGGCACCCCGACCACGGGGATCAGGCCCATCACCATGGCGATGTTGATGAACACGTAGAGGAAGAAATTGGCGGTCAGCCCGAGCGCGAGAAGCCGCCCGAAGTGATGGCGGCAGCGCAGCGCGATGACCAGGCCGAACACCACGATCAGGGTGTAGAGCGACAGCAGCGCCAGCCCGCCGACCATGCCGAATTCCTCCGCCAGCATGGTGAAGATGAAGTCGGTCTGCTTC
Organism: Oleispirillum naphthae; assembly: GCA_027864655.1. Classification (GTDB taxonomy): domain Bacteria; phylum Pseudomonadota; class Alphaproteobacteria; order Rhodospirillales; family Rhodospirillaceae; genus Oleispirillum; species Oleispirillum naphthae. The sequence continues at coordinate 51,336 of JAQAZG010000008.1, read as the reverse complement.
TCCGGCAGGAAGTTGAGATGGCTCTGCGTGCCCTGCATGAAACCGCGCCCGAACACCCCGCCGGAACCGAGCGCGATTTTCGATTGCAGGATGTGATAGCCCGCGCCGAGCGGGTCGCGTTCCGGATTGATGAAGGTGAGCACGCGGTTGCGCTGATAGTCGTGGAGCATGCCCCAGCCCACCGGGATGGCGGCGAGCCCGCCCGCGAGCACCACCGCGAACTTCCACAGCCGCACCCCGGCGGCGAAGAACACGATGCCCGATCCCATCATCAGCATCAGGGCGGTGCCGAGGTCCGGCTGCTTGAGGATCAGGCCGACCGGGGCGAGGGTCATGAGAAGCGGCGCGATCAGCGACACCGGGCGGCCGATGTCCTCGATCGAGAGGCCGTGGAAATAGCGCGCGAGGCTGAGCACCAGGGCGATCTTCATCAGCTCCGAGGGCTGCAGGCGGATCACCCCGAAGTCGATCCAGCGCTGCGCGCCCATGCCGATCACCCCCTTCACGTCCACCGCGACGAGCAGCACCAGGCTGATCGCGTAGAACACGTAGGCATAGCGCAGGTAGACGCGGATGTTGATCAGCGCCAGCGCCAGCATCGCCAGGATGCCGATGCCGAAGCGCACGATCTGGCGCGACGCCCAGGGCTCCCACTGGCCGTTCGCCGCGGAATAGAGCATGAAGAACCCGGCGGCGGCGACGATGGAGATGAGGAGGATGTAGGTCCAGCTGATCTGCCGCAGCTTCTCGCCCAGCGTCATGTCCTGCTGGTGCAGGCGGTCCTGGAGGGAGCGGAAGTCCTTCGGCATGCCTAGACCTCCACTTCCGGCAACGGCTGCGGCCCGCGCGGCCGCGAGGGATCGCGCTTCAGCGCTTCCTTCATGATGTCCGAGGCGATCGGCGCGGCCACCGCGGAGCCGCCGCCGCCGTGCTCGACGACGACGGCGCAGGCATAGCGCGGCGCGTCCGCCGGGGCGAAGGCGATGAACAGCGCGTGGTCGCGCTCCTTCCACGGCAGGGCGTCGTTCTTCAAAACGCCGGTGGTCTCGCGCTCCTTCATGGTGATGCGGCGCACCTGCGAGCTGCCGGTCTTGCCCGCCATGCGCTGGCCGTTCACGTCGAAGGCGGAGCGGTGCGCGGTGCCCGCGGGGTTGTTCACCACCTCGTACATGCCGCGCCGCACCAGGGCGACCGACTTGGGGTTCACCCCCACCGGCGCGAGGGCGGCGGCGCCGATCGGCTTGAGCCCCGCGGTGGTGACCGTCTCGCGGGTGAGCCGCGGCTTCACCGCCATGCCGCCGTTGGCGATGCGCGCCGCCATCACCGCGAGTTGCAGCGGCGTAGTGAGCACGTAGCCCTGGCCGATGCCGGCGTTCAGCGTCTCGCCCGGCAGCCACGGCTGGCCGTTGAACGCGCGCTTCCAGGCGCGGTCGGGGATCAGGCCCGAGACCTCGTTCGGCAGGTCGATGCCGAGCGGAGAGCCGAGGCCGAAGCGCCGCGCCACGTCGGCGATGCGATCGACGCCCACCCGGCGCGCCACCTCGTAGAAATAGACGTCGCAGGAGTGCTGCAACGCCTCCACCATGTTGACCGAACCGTGGCCGCGCTTCTGCCAGCAGTGGAAGCGGTGCTCGCCCAGGTCCATGTAGCCGGGGCAGAACACCGTCTGCTCCGGCGAGATCACCCCGGCCTCCAACGCCGCCATGGCGACGATCACCTTGAAGGTGGAGCCGGGCGGGAACTGCGCCGAGATGCACTTGTTGCGCAGGGGCGCGCGCTCGTTGGTGATCAGCGCGCTCCATTCCTCCGGCGTCAGGCCGCGGTTGAAGGCGTTGGGATCGAAGGAAGGCGTCGAGGCCATCACCAGGATTTCGCCGGTGTGCACGTCGATCACCACCGCGGCGGCGCTCTCCTCGCCGATGCGGTCCACCGCGAACTGCTGCATCTCCAGATCCAGCGTCAGGGTGACATCGACGCCCGGCGTGCCTTCCTTGCGTTCGAGTTCGCGGATCACCCGGCCGAGCGCGTTGACCTCCACCTTGGAGTTGCCGCCCCTGCCGCGCAGCGCGAGATCGTAGATCTTTTCCACCCCCGCCTTGCCGATGCGGAAGCCCGGCAGTTCCAGCAGCGCCTCGCCGGTGAGGTCCTTTTCCGACACGCTGGAAACGTAGCCGAGAACCTGCGCGCCGCCGTCGCCATAGGGGTAGTAGCGGGTGAGGCCCTCGTCGATCACCACGCCCGGCAGATCGGGGGCGTTGATCTGAATCTGCGCCATCTCCTCCCAGGAGAGGTTCTCCTTCACCTGCACCGGCATGAACGCGCGCTTGCGCTCCACCTCGCGGCGGATGCGGGTCTTGTCCTTGTCGGTGAGCGGAATGATCATCCCCAGCGCATCCAGGGTCTGCATCAGGTCCGGGGTCTGCTCGCGCACCACGAGGACGCGGAAGTTCTGGCGGTTCACCGCCATCTCGCGGCCGAAGCGGTCGAGGATGAGGCCGCGCGGCGGCGGCAGCAGGCGCAGGCTGATGCGGTTCTCGTCGGCGAGAATGCCGTAGCGCTCCGCCTCGGTCACCTGCAGATAGTACATCCGCCCGGCGAGCGCCATGGTCAGGCCCGTCTGCCCGGCGGCAAGCATCATCGCCCGCCGGGTGAACAGCTTGCCGCGTTCGCTGTCGCGCGCGCTGCTCATGGTTCCTCCGCCAGCAGGCCGCGCTCGATGACGCCGCAGACGCCGTAGATGAGCGGGAAAACCGCGACGCTGAGAAGCGCGGAGATCAGCACCTGCCCCACCGGCGCGACGATGCCCAGCACCGCCGCCGCGATCAGCCAGGAGACCACCGCCGCGGCGAAGGCGACGAGGGCGAAGCCCCACCAGTGCACGACGAACGGCTTGCCGAGGAAGAAGCGCGCCTGGGTGGACACCCCGGCGCGGGTGAGCAGCAGGGTGAAGGTGGCGAGCCCCAAGGGCACGCCGGTGATCAGGTCCTGCATCAGGCCGATGACGAAGGCCGAGCCCATGCCGAACAGGGCGGGGCGGTGGATCGACCAGAAATAGACGACGCACAGGGTCAGGGACGGCATCAGCGAGTTGAGCCGCGGCACATGGGTCTGCGTCGCCATGAACATCGCGGCGAGGAACGCGGTGACGAAGGGCAGGGTCTGGCGCAGCGTCAGATCGAACTTCTGCTTGAATGTCTTTTCGATGATCACCGCAACCATCCTTCCCGCAGCGTCACGGCCCGGCGCCTTCGGCGGCGGGCTGGACGTCCTTCAGGCGCTGGGTGCGGCCGCGCTCCCGCGCCGCCTTCAACGCCTCGGCCTGGGCGGCGCGGCTCTCCTCGTCGAGGCTGCCGAGAATGCCGGAGAGGCCGAAATCGACGATGCGCACGACCTCCAGGCGGTCGCGGTCCATGAACGGCTGCACCCGGATCACCGTGTCGTCCACCGCCGAGACCACCCCCACCGGAATCCCCGGCGGCAGCGCGCCCGCGTGCCCCGACGTCACCACCCGGTCGCCGGGGGAGACGCGCGCCCCCGCGGGCACGTAGATGAGGCGCGGCTTTTCGGTGTTGTTGCCCGCCAGGATGGCGCGGGTGCGGGTGTTTTCCAGCACCACCGGCACCCGCGAGGTGATGTCGGTGATCAGCACCACGCGCGAGGCGTGCCGCCCCACCTGCGCCACCCGGCCGACCAGCCCCTCGCCCGCCAGCACCGCCATGCCCTTGCGCACGCGGTCCTGGCTGCCCGCCGCGATCAACAGCGAATGGGCGAACGCGCCGCCGGTGTCGCCCATCACCCGGGTGGCGAAGGCGCTCGCCGCGGGCGGCGGACGATAGTCGAGCAGGGATTGCAGCTGGGCGTTCTCCGCCTCCAGGCGGCGCGCCATGTCGCGCCAGCGCAGGAGCTGCTGGTTGTCCTCGCGCAGGTGCGCGTTCTCGGCGCGCAGGTTGGCGAGGTCGCGCACCGTGTCGGCGACGCGGGAAAGCGCGCCCGCGGGCTGGGAGAGGGCGCGGATCACCGGCGCCATGGCATCGACGACGACGCCGCGCATGCGCTCCACCAGGATGGTGTCGGCCTTGCCGAGCAGCATCAGGCCGAAGGCCGCCACCACCAGCGTCGCAAAGGCGAAACGCTGGAACAACAGCCGGGCGGTATGCCACCTTCCGGGAGCGGCGCTGGGTTTCACGCACAGATCTCCTCAAGCACGATCATGCCGTGACGTTGCGTAGCCTACCGTATGCCCCTCCCGCGGCCGCGCCATCGGCGCGGCGTTCAGTACATGCGGGAAAGCACGTTGCGGAAGGTCTTGGGGTTGTCGAGGGCGCGGCCGGTGCCCAGGGCGACGCAGGTCAAGGGATCGTCGGCGATCGACACCGGCAGGCCGGTTGCGTGCCGGAGCACGAAGTCGAGGTTCGACAACAGCGCGCCGCCGCCGGTGAGCACGATGCCCTTATCGACGATATCCGCCGCGAGTTCCGGCGCGGTATGTTCCAACGCCACCTTCACCGCGTCGATGATCTGGCTCACCGGTTCGGCGAGGCTCTCGGCGATCTGCCGTTCGGAGAGGACGATCTCCTTCGGCACGCCGTTCATCAGGTCGCGGCCCTTGATCTCCATGGTGCGGCCCTCGCCGTCCTCGGGCGGGCAGGCGGAGCCGATTTCCTTCTTGATCCGCTCGGCCGAGCTTTCGCCGACCAGGAGGTTATGGTTGCGGCGGATGTAGCCGATGATCGCCTCGTCCATCTTGTCGCCGCCGACGCGCACCGAGCGGGCATAGACGATGCCGCCGAGGGAGAGCACCGCCACTTCCGTGGTGCCGCCGCCGATATCCACCACCATCGAGCCGGTCGGCTCGGTCACCGGCAGCCCGGCGCCGATCGCCGCGGCCATCGGTTCCTCGATCAGCATCACGCTGCGCGCGCCCGCCGCCTCGGCGGATTCCTGGATGGCGCGGCGCTCCACCGCGGTGGAGCCCGACGGCACGCAGATCACCACCATCGGCGAGGCGAAGCTGCGGCGGTTGTGCACCTTGCGGATGAAATGCTTGATCATCTCTTCCGCCACCTGGAAATCGGCGATGACGCCGTCGCGCAGGGGCCGGATCGCCTGGATCGAGCCCGGGGTGCGGCCGAGCATCAGCTTGGCCTCCTCCCCCACCGCGAGAACATGGGTGCGGCCCCGCTCCTCGGCGATGGCGACCACCGACGGCTCGTTCAGAACGATGCCTTTTCCCTTCACGTAGACCAGAGTGTTGGCCGTGCCCAGATCAATGGCGATGTCGCTGGACAGCCATCCCGTCAGCCTGGAAAACATTCGTCCTCGCTTTTACCTTTCGACGCCCGAAGCGCCCCGTCCCAAGACCCGCATCCGTCGTTTCCCCCCGCGCTATGCGCGAATGCCGGGGACGGACCCCGGCATTCTTAGCACAAGTCGTGCGGCTTGGCAGAGCCGATTTTCATTATCGACATTTTCGTAAGCGCGGCAAGACGCCCCCTTCGGTCAAACCGCGATGCCTCCGGGAATCTGCCTCTCCCGCTTCACCAGCAATTTGTTGAGCGCATGGATATAGGCCTTGGCGGAGGCGACCATGGTGTCGGTGTCCGAACCCTGGCCGTTCACCGACTTGCCGGCCTCGCGCAACCGCACCGTCACCTCGGCCTGCGCGTCGGTGCCCTTGGTCACCGCGTGCACCTGGTAGAGCTCCAGCACCGTCTCGTGCGGCACCAGGGCGCGGACCGCCTTGAAGATCGCATCCACCGGGCCGTCGCCGGTGGCGTCCTTGCTCGCCGTCTGGCCGTCGATCTCCAGCTCCATCACCGCATGCGGCGGACGGAACACCGTGCCGCACTTGACCTCCAGAGAGACCAGCTTGATGCGGTCGTGGCCGCGCATCGCGGTCTCGTCGATGATCGCGGAGATGTCCTCGTCGAACACCTCCTTCTTCATGTCGGCGAGGTCCTTGAAGCGGGTGAAGGCGTCGTTGACCGCATTGTCGCCGAGATCGCCATAGCCCAGTTCCGCCAGCTTCTGGCGGAAGGCGGCGCGCCCGGAGTGCTTGCCCAGCACCAGGGTGGACTTGGTCAGCCCCACGGACTCCGGCGTCATGATCTCGTAGGTCCCGGCGTGCTTCAGCATGCCGTCCTGGTGGATGCCGGACTCGTGGGCGAAGGCGTTGGCCCCCACCACCGCCTTGTTGGGCTGGATCGGGAAGCCGGTGATCGCCGAGATCATCCGCGACACCTTGGTGATGTGCTCGGTCTTGATGCCGGTGACGAAGGGCACGCTGTCGTGGCGGGTGCGGATCGCCATGACGATCTCTTCCATCGCCGCGTTGCCCGCGCGCTCGCCCAGGCCGTTGATCGTGCATTCCACCTGCCGCGCGCCTGCCTTCACCGCGGCCAGGGAATTGGCGGTGGCCAGGCCCAGGTCGTTGTGGCAGTGCACCGAGAAGATCGCCTTGTCGGCGTTGGGCACGGTCTCCATCACGCCCTTGATCATCGCCGCGTATTCCTCCGGCACCGCATAGCCCACGGTGTCGGGGATGTTGATCGTGGACGCGCCTGCGGCGATCGCCGCCTCGACGCAGCGGCAGAGGAAATCGAACTCGGTGCGCGAGCCGTCCTCCGCCGACCATTCCACGTCCTCCACCAGGGAGCGCGCGTAGGCGACGCTCTCGCCCACCCGCTTCAACACCTCCTCCGGCGGCAGCTGCAGCTTGTACTGCATGTGCAGCGGACTGGTGGAGATGAAGGTGTGGATGCGCTGGCGCTGCGCGGGCTTCACCGCCTCGGCGCAGCGCGCGATGTCGCCCTTGGTGGCGCGCGACAGGCCGCAGATCACGCTCGCGCCGGAGGAGCGCTCGGCAATCGCCTTCACCGCCTCGAAGTCGCCGGTGGAGGCGACCGGGAAGCCCGCCTCGATCACGTCCACGCCCATCGCCTCCAACGCCTCGGCGACGCGCAGCTTTTCTTCCAGGTTCATCGAGGCGCCGGGCGACTGTTCGCCGTCGCGCAAGGTGGTGTCGAAAATGATGACGCGGTCGGCATCGCCGAAGGCGGTCACATTGGCGGATACGGTCATTGGGAAAACTCCTGCTTCAAAATCTCATGGCAAAACGCACGCGACCCGTTTCCGGTCCCCTGAACGCCGGGCGGTGCGATGCACCAAGCCTCAAGCAGCCCAGGGGCCGATAAGTCGCAGGGCGAGGAGAAGAAGCAGGAAGGAAAGCGGCAGAACCCACACGGGAACGACCGGCGCAGTGCGGGCGATGGCCCGTGCCGTCCTGGCGTTCCTGATGTGCGTGCGATGGTGCATCGCGGTTCCACCTTTCGGATATCGAGCATTCATGTGACCCGAACCCCCGGAAAAAGGCAAGACGATTTTTTCCGGCCGAATCGATCGGTTTTTCCGAATATGGAAAAACCGCAAGGGGGCCGGAGGGCGCGCGACCCTCCGGACCCCTCGGTTTTCCGCCCGTCGCCTCAGTTCTTGGCCTTATCGACCAGCTTGTTCTTGGCGATCCAGGGCATCATCGCGCGCAGCTTGGCGCCGACCGCCTCGAGCGGGTGCTCTGCCCACAGACGGCGGGTGGCCTTGAAGCTGGGCTGGCCGACCTGGCACTCGGTCATCCAGTCGCGGACGAAGCGGCCGCTCTGGATGTCGGTGAGCACGTCCTTCATCCGCGCCTTCACCCCCGCGTCGATCACCCGCGGGCCGGAGACGTAGTCGCCGTATTCCGCGGTGTTGGAGACGGAGTAGCGCATGTTGGCCATGCCGCCTTCGTACATCAGATCGACGATCAGCTTGACCTCGTGCATGCACTCGAAATAGGCCATCTCCGGCGCGTAACCGGCCTCGACCAGGGTTTCGAAACCGGCGCGGATGAGGCTGGTCAGCCCGCCGCAGAGCACCGCCTGCTCGCCGAAGAGGTCGGTCTCGCACTCCTCGCGGAAGGTGGTCTCGATGATGCCGGAGCGGCCGCCGCCGATGGCGGAGGCATAGGCGACGCCCAGGTCCATGGCGTTGCCCGAGGCGTCCTGCGCCACCGCGACGAGGCAGGGCACGCCCGCGCCGCGCAGGTATTCGCCGCGCACGGTGTGGCCCGGGCCCTTGGGGGCGACCATGATCACGTCGAGGTCGCCGCGCGGCTCGATGAGGTTGAAGTGGATGTTGAGGCCGTGGGCGAAGAACAGCGCCGCGCCCTGCTTCAGGTTGTCGCGCAGGTCCTTGCGGTAAATCTCGCCCTGCAACTCGTCGGGGGTGAGCATCATCACCACGTCGGCCCACTTCGCGGCCTCGGCGGGGGAGAGCACCTTGAGGCCCTGGGCCTCGGCCTTGGCGGCGGACGCGGAGCCCGGACGCAGCGCGACGCACACGTCCTTGACGCCGGAATCGCGCAGGTTGAGCGCATGGGCGTGGCCCTGGCTGCCGTAGCCGACCACGGCGATTTTCTTCGACTTGATCAGTTCGACGTTGGCATCGCTGTCATAATAGACGCGCATCGGAATGCCCCTTTCGGTTCGGATGAGAGTTCGGAGTGATGTTCGGAAGAATCCGCCTTAGAGAGAGTCCGTCCCACGAGCGATGGCGGCGACGCCGGTCCGCGACACGTCGATCAGCCCCAAAGGCTCCATGAGCCGGATGAACGCATCGAGCTTGCCGGTCTTGCCGACGATCTCGAAGACGAAAGATTCGTTGGTGGAGTCCACCACGCGGGCGCGGAAGATGTCCGCGACGCGCAGCGATTCGACGCGGCGCTCGCCGGTGGAGACGACCTTGACCAGGGCGAGTTCGCGCTGCACCGACGGCCCCTCGGAGGTGAGGTCGCGCACCCGGTGCACCGGCACCAGGCGGCCGAGCTGCGCCTTGATCTGTTCGATCACCATGGGCGTGCCGGTGGTGACGATGTTGATGCGCGACAGGCGCTCGTGGTGGTCCACCTCGGAGACGGTGAGGCTTTCGATGTTGTAGCCCCGCCCCGAGAACAGGCCGATGACGCGGCCCAGCACCCCGGCCTCGTTATCGACGAGCACGGCGATGGTGTGGGTTTCGATGGCTTCGGTTTGCGTCGTCACTGTTTGCATATCCTTACCGTCCACGCGCGGCCCCCGCCGATGTATGGCGGAAACCGCGGCGCTTGCCAAGAGAATCAGACGAGGCCCTTGCCCGCCTCGGTGACCGTCGGGCCGCGGGAGCCGACCAGCTCGCCGAGCAGCATGTTGTCGTGGGTGGCGCCCGAGGGAATCATCGGGAAGCAGTTTTCCGCCGGGTCCACGCGCACGTCCACCAGCACCGCGCCGGGGGTCTCGATCATCCGCGCGATCGCGGCGTCGAGGTCGGCGGGGCGGTCCACCACCATGCCGGTGATGCCGAAGGCGTCCGCCAGCTTGGGGATGTCGGGCAGCGCCTCGGAATGGCTCTCGGAGTAGCGCGAACCGTGCAGAAGCTCCTGCCACTGGCGGACCATGCCCATGTAGCCGTTGTTGAGGATGAACACCTTCACCGGCAGGCGGTACTGCGCGGCGGTGGCGATCTCCTGCATGTTCATCATGAACGAGGCCTCGCCCGCGATGCAGGCCACCAGGCTGTCCGGATGCGCCAGCTGCACGCCGATGGCGGCGGGGAAGCCGTAGCCCATGGTGCCGAGGCCGCCGGAGGTCATCCAGTGCAGCGGCTCTTCCTGGCGGTAGAACTGCGCCGCCCACATCTGGTGCTGGCCGACCTCGGTGGTGATGTAGGTGTCGCGGTCCTTGGCCGCGGCATAGAGCCGCTCGATGGCGAACTGCGGCTTGATCACCGCCTCCGAGGGCGCATAGGCCAGGCACTTGCGCGCCCGCCAGGTCTCGATCTGCCGCCACCAGCGGGCCAGAGCCTCGCCGTCGGGCTTGCACTTCTTGGCTTTCCACGCCGCCAGCATGTCGGCGATCACCGAGCCCGCGTCGCCGATGATCGGAATATCGACGCGCACGTTCTTGTTGATCGAGGCGGCGTCCACGTCCACGTGGATGATCTCCGCCCCCGGCGCGAAGCCCGCGACGTTGCCGGTGACGCGGTCGTCGAAGCGCGCGCCGATCGCCACCATCACGTCGCAGCCGTGCATCGCGAGGTTGGCCTCATAGGTGCCGTGCATGCCGAGCATGCCGAGGAACTGCGGGTCGGAGCCGGGGAAGGCGCCGATGCCCTGCAGGGTCAGGGTGATCGGATAGCCGGTGGCGCGCACCAGCTCGGTCAGCGCCGCGCACGCCGCGGGACCGGAGTTGACCACGCCGCCGCCGCAATAGAACACCGGACGCTTCGCCGAGGCGATGAGGTCCACCGCCTTTTCGATCGCCGCGGCGTCGCCCTTCACCGGCGGGCGGTAGGACTTGTGCTTCACCTGGTGCGCCTGCACGTAGGGACCCTCGGCCACCTGCACGTTCTTCGGCAGGTCCACCACCACCGGGCCGGGCCGCCCGGTGCGCGCCACGTAGAACGCCTCGTGCATCACCCCGGCGAGCAGCTCCACGTCCTTGACCAGATAGTTGTGCTTGGTGCACGGACGGGTGATGCCGGTGGTGTCCGCCTCCTGGAAGGCGTCGGTGCCGATCAGCTGGGTGGGCACCTGCCCCGACAGGCAGACCAGGGGCACGGAATCCAAAAGCGCGTCCAGAAGCCCGGTCACCGCGTTGGTCGAGCCGGGGCCGGAGGTCACCAGCACCACGCCGACCTTGCCGGTGGACCGGGCATAGCCCTCCGCCGCGTGCACCGCCGCCTGCTCGTGGCGGGTGAGGATGTGGCGGATGTGGTTCTGCTTGAAGATCGCATCGTAAAGCGGAAGTACGGCGCCTCCCGGATAGCCGAATACGACCTCGACGCCCTGATCCACCAGGGCCTTGAGGACTATCTCCGCTCCGGACATGCGTTCCTGCATCATACCTTCCGCTCCAAAAACCGTTGCCGAATGCCAACGGCGCGGCCCGGTTCCGCCGGACGCCACGCCGCATCAACCTCTTCATCTCCTCGCCGGGGAAACCCCGTCCTCCGTTCGTCCGGCGCCTCTTTTCATTCAGGGCGCCTGAAAGAGAGCATCCTACTTATGATTTCGCGGAACCAGGGTCAATTAAAACCGACAAACATCCGGAAAGTTTTTTTCCATATGCTGCAACATTCTTTCTCGATGCTGCGGCTTCAGCGGAGAGCGTTGTCCGCCTTCGACAGGCATAGCCCTACGTTTTCCGCCAGTTTTGCGGCAAATTCCGGCGACTCGGGGGAATCCTGCGGCGGGCGCAGCACGATGTCCGCCGCGAGCTGACGGCGGAACCAGGTGAGCTGCCGCTTCGCGTAGTTGCGGGTTTCCCGCTGCGCCACCGCCACCGCCGCCTCGCGGTCCATCCGCCCGAGGATCGCGGCGATCAGCGCGGCGGCGCCGAGCGCCCGGCACACCGGCGCATCGGGAGAAAGCCCGGCGGCAAGCGCCGCCTCCGCCTGCTCCCACGCCCCGGCGGCGAGCATCGCGCGGAAGCGCCGGTCGCACCGCGCATAAAGCCACTCCCGCTCCGGCAGCAGGCTCACCACCACCGGCGGGCGGGAAAGGCCGCCCGCGTGCGGCTCCGCCTGCCAGACGGAGATCGGCTTCCCGGTGGCGCGCGCCACTTCCATGGCGCGGATCATCCGCTGGCGGTTGCCGGGGGGGATGGCGGCAGCGGCGGCGGGGTCCAGCTTCGCCAGATCTGCGGCGAAGGCCGCCGCCCCCAGGCGGTCGTAATCCGCCGCCGCCGCGGCGCGCGCTTCCGGCGGCACCTCCGGCACCGGGGCGAGGCCGGCGGTCAGGGCGCGCAGGTAGAGCCCGGTGCCGCCCACCACCACCGGCAGCCGCCCACGCCCCCAGATCGTGGGCAGCAGGCGGCGCATCCACGCCAGCCACAGCCCGGCGGCGCAGGTTTCCCCCGCCGCCAGCACGCCATAGAGGTGGTGCGGCGACAGCGCCGTATCTTCATCCGGCGGACGCGCCGTGAGGATGGACAAATCGCGATAAACCTGCATGCTGTCGGCGTTGACGATCTCGCCGCCGAGGCGCTGCGCCAGGGCGATCGCCAGCGCGGATTTCCCCGAGGCCGTCGGCCCCGCCACGATCAGGCAGGGCCCGGCGGCGGCAAAGCCGCTTTCCGCCGTCTCCGCCGAGAAAGACCGAACGCCCATGTCCCACGTCCTCACCCTGATCGCCGCCCCGAAAGTCGATGCGCCCGGCCCCGGCTCGCTCGGGCGCTTTCCCCGGGGCGTCGTCATCGCGCCCGAGGCGGTCGATGCGGTGCGCGCCGCGCTCGCCCACCTCGGCGCGGAAACCGCCGCGCCGGACTGGCTCGACGACCCCGAGGCCGCGGGCAGCGCCTGCGACATCGCCTTCGCCGAACTCAACCCCGACCAGGCGGACGCCGCGGCGCGTGCGGCCCTCACCCCCTTCTACCCGCAGGGCGGCCTCGACGTCATCGCGCAAAAGGCGGACGGGCGCAAAAAGGCGGTGCTCATCGCCGACATGGACTCCACCTTCGTCACCGGCGAAACCCTCGACGAACTCGCCGCCCACGCCGGGATCAAGGACCGCATCGCCGCGATCACCGCGCGGGCGATGAACGGCGAACTCGATTTCCGCGCCGCGCTGCGGGAACGCGTCGGCCTGCTCAAGGGACTGCCCGAGACCACCATCGACGAGACCTACGCCGAGGTCCGCTTCACCCCCGGCGGCCGCGCCGCGGTGATGACGATGCGCAAGAACGGCGCGGTCGCCGTGCTGATTTCCGGCGGCTTCCTGCCCTTCGCCGGGCGGGTGGCGAAAACCTGCGGCTTCGACCGCGTCTTCGCCAACGACCTCGTCATCGAAAACGGCAAGCTCACCGGCACCGTCGCGGAGCCGATCCTCGACCGCGACGCCAAGCGCGCCACCCTCTCCGCCACCGCCGCCGAGGCAGGGGTGGGGCTGGAGGCGGCGCTCGCCGTCGGCGACGGCGCCAACGACCTGCCGATGATCCAGGCCGCGGGACTCGGCGTCGCCTTCCACGGCAAGCCCACGGTGGTCGCCGGCGCGCGCGCCGCGCTCAACTTCGCCGACCTCACCGGCCTCCTCTTCGCCCAGGGCTACCGCCGCAGCGAATTCGTGACGGACTGAGCCGCGCACACCATATCCGGAGGAGACCCAACTCCGGAGGCCCGCCCATGCCCGCCCTGCCGCCCGAACGCCGCCGCATCCTCGAACTCTGCGGCACCGAACCGCCGTTCTCCAGCCCGCTGCTCGAAGAACACCGCAACGGAACCTTCGTCTGCGGCGGCTGCGGCGCGCCGCTCTTCTCCTCCGGCGCCAAGTTCGAGTCCGGCAGCGGCTGGCCCAGCTTCTTCGACGTCCTCGAAAAAGGCGCGGTCGCCACCCGCACCGACGCCGACCACGGCATGACCCGTATCGAGGTCACCTGCGCCAAGTGCGGCGGCCACCTCGGCCACGTCTTCCCCGACGGCCCGCAGCCCACCGGCCTGCGCTATTGCATCAACGGCCTGGCGCTCGATTTCGCGCCGGAGAAGACGGGATAAAAAAACCAGGCCAGGGCTCCGCCCTGGACCCGCCGGGGTCGCGGATCCCGGACCCCATAACTTTTGCGCGCAGGGCCATAAGACCATCACGCGGCGAAAAACAAGTTATGGGGGGTGTGGGGGGAGCGAGTCCCCCCACTGAGTTTTAGCTCTTACTTCGGCATGTCGCCGATCACGCCCTGGACGAACCAGTTCATCCGCAACAGGTCGGCGTCCGCCATCACCTTGCCGGGGGCGACGCGTTCCTTGCCCGACTGGTCCTTGATCGGCCCGGTGAAGGGGTGGAGCTTGTGGCTCTTGATCTCGTCCTCGACCTTCAGCGCCTCGGCCTTCACCGCGGCGGGCACCGCCGGGTTGAACGGCGCGAGGCGCACCATGCCCGCGTCGAAGCCGCGCCAGGTGTCGGTGGAGGTCCAGGCCCCGTCGAGCACCGCCTGGACGCGTGCGATGTAATAGCCGGACCAGTCATCGACGATGGCGGTAAGGTGGGAACGCGGGCCGAAGCGCGACATGTCGGAGGCCTGACCGATCGCCCACACCCCCTTTTCGTCCGCCGCCTGCACCGGCGCGGCGGAATCGGTGTGCTGCGCGATCACGTCCACGCCCTGGGCGATCAGCGCCTCGGCGGCCTCGCGTTCCTTGCCCGGATCGTACCAGGAGTTCACCCAGACGACGCGGACCTCGGCCTTGGGGTTGACGCTGCGCGCGCCCAGCGTGAAGGCGTTGGCGCCGCGCACCACCTCGGGAATGGGGAAGGAAGCGATGTAGCCGAGCTTGTTGCTCTTGGTCAGACGCCCGGCGGCGACGCCGGAGGCATAGCGCCCCTCGTAGAAGCGCGCCATGTAAGTGGCGAGGTTGGGCCCGCGCAGATAACCGGTGGCGTGCTCGAACTTCACCTTGGGGAACTGCCTGGCCACCTTGGCGGTGGGATTCATGAATCCGAAGGAGGTGGTGAAGATCAGCGCATGTCCGGTCTGGGCGAGTTGGCGGATCACCCGCTCGGCGTCCGCGCCTTCCGGCACGTTTTCCACATAGGTGGTCTTCACCTTGCCGACGAAGCGCTTCTCCACCGCGAGGCGGCCTTCGTTGTGCTGGTGCGAATAGCCGTAGTCGCCGATCGGCCCGACGTAGACGAAGCCGACCTTCAAGGGCTCCGCCGCAAGGGCCGAGCCCGCCGCGCCCAACCCCAACGCCAGGACCGCCGCCAGCCCCGCCCGCCGCGTCATCATCATCATGCTTCTCCCTCGTGTCATCGTCCGGAATGGAACACTTTCCCCAAACAGGCGGGGGCATTCAACTTGATCTTGGTTTCGTCGCGGGAAATCAGCACCAGCACCGCCACGGTGGCGAGGTAGGGCAGCATCGCCAGCGCCTGCGAGGGCACGCCGATTCCCCAGCTCTGCGCATGCAGTTGCAAAATCGTGACGCCGCCGAAGAGATACGCCCCGAGGATGGCGCGCGAGGGCCGCCAGGTGGCGAAGACGACCAGCGCCAGCGCGATCCAGCCGCGGCCGGAGCTCATGTTCTCCACCCACATCGGAGTATAGGCGAGCGACAGGTACGCCCCGGCGAGGCCGCTCATCGCGCCGCCGAACAGCACCGCGGCATAGCGCACCCGCAGCACGCCATAGCCGATGGCGTGCGCCGCGTCGTGGTTCTCGCCGACGGCGCGGAGGATGAGACCGCGGCGGCTTTTGAAGAGGAACCAGTGCAGCGCGGGCGCGGCGAGGAACGAGGCGTAGACCAGGATGTCCTGGTCGAACAGCGCCGCGCCGATCACCGGAATCTCCGCCAGGCCGGGGACCGGCAGGGCGGGCAGCGCCGTCACCGGGCTGCCGATCAGGCTCTTCCCGAGAAAGGCGGACAGCCCGACGCCGAAGATGCTGAGCGCCAGGCCGCAGGCCACCTGGTTGGCGCGCAGGGTCAGCGCGAGCAGGCCGAAGAGCGCGGCCATCGCCGCCCCGGCGGCGGCCCCGGCGGCGATCGCCGGGGCATAGCCCCACCCGGCGTGCGCCGTGCCGAAGGCGGCCACCGCGCCCATCAGCATCATCCCCTCGAGGCCGAGGTTGAGCACGCCCGCGCGCTCGGTGACCAGTTCGCCCAGCGCGGCGAAGGCGAGCGGCGTGGCGGCGCGCACCATGGCGGCAAGGATGGCGGAGAGGGTGATGAGTTCGGCGTCGCTCATGATGCGACGCTCCGCGGCGCGTCGAACCGCACGCGGTAGCGGATCAGCACGTCGGCGGCGAGCAGGAAGAACAGCACCATCCCCTGGAACACCTGGGTCACCGCGAACGGCACGGCCAGCGCGATCTGCGCCGCGTCGCCGCCGAGGTAGATCAGCGCCAGCAGCAGCGAGGACAGCAGAATGCCGAAGGGATGCAGCCGCCCGAGGAAGGCGGCGATGATCGCGGTGTAGCCATAGCCCGGCGAGACGATCGGCACCAGCTGGCCGATCGGCCCGGCCACCTCCATCGCGCCCGCCAGCCCGGCGAGGCCGCCGCCGAACATCAGGGTGAACCAGATCACCCGGCGCGGCCCGAACCCGGCAAAGCTGCCCGCCGCCGGGGTCATGCCGATCACCTTGATCTGGAAGCCGAGGAAGGAGCGCGACACGATCACCCAGGTGGCGAATGCGGCGAGGGGGGCGAACAGCACGCCGACGTGCAGGCGGGTGCCCTCCACCAGCAGCGGCAGCAGCGCGGAGTCGGTGAACATCCGCGATTCGGGGAAGTTGTAGCCCTCGGGGGAGCGCCACGGCCCGTGCACCAGCCAGCCGAGGAACAGGGTGGCGACGTAGTTGAGCATCAGGCTGGTGAGAATCTCGTTGGCGTGGAAGCGGGTGCGCAACAGCGCGGGCACCGCCGCATAGGCCGCGCCGCCCGCCACCCCGGCGGCGAGCACGCAGGGCATCACCCACAGGCCGGAAACGTCGTAGAGCGCCAGCGCCATGCCGCCGCCCGCCACCGCGCCGATGATCAACTGGCCCTCCGCGCCGATGTTCCACACGTTGCCGCGGAAGCCGAGCGCCAGGCCCACGCCGATCAGCGCCAAGGGCGTCGCCTTCAGCAGCAGTTCGCTCAGGCCGTAGACGGTGCTCACCGGCTCGATGAAGAAAGCGGCGAGCGCCGTGAACGGGTCGAAGCCGAGCGCCGCAAAGAGAATGCCGCCGAGGCAGAGGGTGGCGGCGATGGCGATCACCGGCGCGGCGAACACCATGGCGCGCGACGGCTCGGCGCGGGCCTCAAGGCGCAGGGGCATGGCCGGGGCCCTCCGCCGTCCCGTCGAGGTGGAACACCCCGCCCATCAGCATGCCGACCTCCTCCACCGTGGTGGCGCGCACCGGCCGCGCGGCGGAGAGCCGCCCCTGGCACATCACCGCGATGCGGTCGCAAATCGAGAACAGCTCGTCCAGGTCCTGGGAGACCACCAGCACCGCCGCGCCCTCCTGCGCCAGCGCGATGAGGTCGCGGTGGATCGCCGCGGCGGCCCCCGCGTCCACCCCCCAGGTCGGCTGCCCGACGATCAGGAGCCGCGGCTTCTGCAGGATCTCCCGGCCGACGATGAACTTCTGCAAGTTGCCGCCGGAGAGGCTGCGCGCCGCCGCATCCGGCCCGGCGGCGGCGACGTGGAAGGTGCCTATCACCGTCTCGGCGAACTGCCGCGCGCGGGCGAATCGGATCAGCCCGCGCGACAGCATGCCCTCGCTGCGGCTGGCGGAGAGCAGGGTGTTGTCGGCGAGCGACATGTCGGGCACCGCGCCGCGGCCCAGCCGCTCCTCCGGCACGAAGCCCATGCCGCAGGCGCGCCGCCGCCGCGGGCCGAGGTGGCCGACGGCGACGCCGTCGATGCGGACCGCCTCCGCCACCGCGGCAAGCGATTCGCCGGAAAGCGCGCGCAGCAGCTCCGCCTGGCCGTTGCCCGCCACCCCGGCGATGCCGAAAATTTCGCCGGGATGCACCGCCAGACTCACCGCATCGAGCGCGGGCGCGAACGGCATTTCCGGGGCCATGGACAGGCGGTCCACGACGAGGCGCGGCTCCCCCGGCGCGGGCGCGGCCGCCGCGCGCGCGGGCGGCGCGAAGTCCGCGCCGATCATCATCCGCCCCAGCGAGGCGGCGGTCTCCTCACGCGGGTCGCAGGTTCCGGCGACGCGGCCGCCGCGCAGCACCGTCGCCGCCGTGCAGAGAATGCGGATCTCCGCCAGCTTGTGGCTGATGTAGAGGATGCTGCGCCCCTCGGCGACGAGGCGGCGCAGCACGCCGAACAGAGATTGCGCCTCCTGCGGCGTCAACACCGAGGTCGGCTCGTCCATGATCAGAAGCTTGGGGTCCTGCAACAGCGCGCGCACGATCTCGACGCGCTGGCGCTCCCCCACCGAAAGGTCGGCGATGCGGCGCTGCGGGTCGAGCGCCAGGCCATAGCGCGCCGAAACCTCGGCGATGCGCGCGGCAAGCGCGGGGAGCGGCGACGGGTCGCCGGTGCCGAGCGCCACGTTCTCCGCCACCGTCATCGATTCGAACAGCGAGAAGTGCTGGAACACCATGCCGATGCCCAGCGCCCGCGCCGCCGCCGGGCTGCCGATGGCGGCCGGCGCGCCTTCCCAGAAAATCTCTCCCGCGTCGGCGGAGAGCACGCCGGAGGCGATCTTCACCAGGGTGGACTTGCCCGCGCCGTTCTCCCCCAACAGCGCATGGCACTGCCCCGCCTCGACCACCAGGTCGATGCCGTCGTTGGCGAGACAGCCGGGGAAGCGCTTGACGATGCCGCGCATCACCAGGCGCGGCGGCGCGGCGGAAACGGAAACGGTCACGGACGTCCTTTCACGGGATTGCTTTGCCGTTGCCGGGCGCTTCGGATTTGCCCCATGATGGGCGGCTCCGCAACAGGAAACATCAGGTATGACACATGCGCGTTCTGGTTTTCCAGCACATCGAGGTCGAACACCCCGGCTCCTTCCGCGATCTCATGGCGGAAGACGGGACGACATGGGACGTGGTGGAGTGGGACGCCGGGCAAACCCCGCCGGACCCCGCGGGCTACGACCTCCTGATGGCGATGGGCGGGCCGATGGACGTGTGGGAGGACGGCAAACTCCCCTGGCTCGCCGCGGAGAAGGCCTACATCCGCCGCTGGGTGCGCGATCTGGACAAGCCCTTCCTCGGGCTGTGCCTCGGCCACCAGTTGCTCGCCGCGGCGACCGGCGGCGAGGTGGGGCCGATGGCGGCCCCCGAGGTCGGCATCGCCACGGTCAACCCCACCCCGGCGGCGGCGGACGACCCGGTGATGCGTGCTCTCGAAGCGCCGGTCCTCTGCCTGCAGTGGCACGGCTCGGAGGTCAAGACGCTCCCCGCCGACGGCGTGATCCTCGCCGCCAACCCCGCCTGCCCGGTCCAGGCGGCGCGCGTCGGCACCAAGGCCTACGGCTTCCAGTACCATGTGGAAGTCACCCCGCAGACGGTGCCGGAATGGAGCGCGGTGCCCGCCTACGCCGCCTCGCTGGCCGCCACCCTGGGGCCGACCGGCGCACAAGACTTCGCCGCCGCCGCCACCGCGGCGCTGCCGCGCCTCACCGCCGCGGCGCGCGCCTTCTGGCGCGCCTACCTGGCGGCTGTGGGGCTGTAAAACCGGGTTATGGGGTGCGCGAGGGGACCGAGTCCCCTCGTAACGTTTTGGTTTTCCCAAAAAAAGCGGCGGCTCCGGTGAAGGAAGCCGCCGTCAGTTGAAAGAACGCGGACCCAGCGGCCGAACATGCCGGGCCGCGCCTCGTCGTCTCAGGGGTAGGGAAAAACACAACTGCCGCACCAGCGGCTCGCACCGTCGCGGAACCCCGCGCCGGGAACCCTTGGCAAGCCGATAAGGCCGCGGCAAACGTGCGCGAGCGCCCGCACCGCAGTGCGCAACGCCGGGACTCCGGGACTCGAAAAGAAACGACAAACGCGCCGCATCGGAACCACCCGCATCCGTGACCTCACCAAACTTGAGCGCCACATACGGTGTCCCGCGCCATGGGCAACTCCCGACCCACGGACATGACGCATGCGACGGCAGGTCTCCTGGCTCGCGGGTCGCCACCTTCGATCCTCCTTCCCAGGGACATCGCCCCAGTGGTTCGCGGATCTAGGCTCGCCGCCGACAGTTGCGGGAACAGCGCCGGAATTCGACCGGCTTCCCTTTTAGTCCCCTAACGGGGACCGTCGCATGGCCGGGGAGTCTAACCGGGGCGGCAGGTGAGTCAAGCCGTTTCAGGCCGGCTCTCGCATTTTGCAAACCATTTCGCGCGGCGCGCCGCGCCGTACCGCCGCCCACGGCGCCGCAACGCGGCGCTGGAAATTTCACAACATCTTAATATGGAACGAAATTCAAAGCTCTCCCGAATACCCTACAGGGCTTCTCGGGTTTCGGCACGGGGTTTGCGACCCCATGGCCAGAAGCCGTACACCCGAGAGGAACCGACCATGAAGCAGATCACCACCGATTTCGCCAAGACCGCACAGGTTCTGGATGACGTCGTCGCCAACACCGCCGACGTACGGCGGCACATCGACGCCAGCGAGACCGCCAACCGCACCATGGCCGCGGCCTCCGACAATCTCAAGAACGGCAGCACGCGCATCGCCGCGGCGCTTTCGAACATCGCCGAGGACGGCGCCCGCCTGCGCACCGCCGAGGCGCGGCTCTCCTTCGAGAACGCGCGGCTGAAGCGCTCCGGCAAGGGCATACGGGCCTCGCTCGACCGCCTGCGCGAAGCGGGCGAGGTTCTCAACCAGCGTGCCCGCGAGGCGCGCGAGGTCGCCGAATTCGCCGACCGCACCGAGGTCCTGATCACACAGATCGACGCCTGCATGCGGCGCGGCGAGCCGGTGGAGCACCTGGTCGCAGCGTGCCTGGAGCTCGCCAAGACGCCCCATGCCGCAGCGTTGCGCCGCATTCCCTGACCCCTTCGCACGACAAGAACACGGAAAAATCGAGGAGGAAACCATGTCCATTCGATCCACCTTCAACAACCTGCCGATCGCACGGAAGCTGACCCTGATTCTCGCGGTCACCTGCGTCGGCGTGACCTCTCTGGTGGCGGAAAACCTGTGGGACTACCGCCACAACCTGATCAACGAGCGCAAGGGCGAACTGCAAGGCCTGGTGGATACCGCGCGCTCCGCGGTGGAGCGCAACGCCCAGCTGTGGAAGGACGGCAAGCTCACCGAGGCCGAGGCCAAGGCCGAGGCGATGGCCGACCTTTCCGGCCTGCGCTACGGCGAAGACGGCTATTTCTGGGTGCAGGACCGCAAGGCCACCATCGTGATGCACCCGATCAACCCGAAACTCAACGGCACCGACGCCTCCGCCACGGTGGACCCCTCCGGCAAGAAGATCTTCGTGGAGTTCGCCAAGGCGGTGGACAACCCGGAGAAGGCGGGCTACGTGGAATACCTGTGGCCGTTTCCCGGCAAGAAGGAGCCGGTGGCCAAGCTTTCCTACATCTCCGCGACCAAGAGCTGGGACCTGCTGATCGGTTCGGGCATCTATATCGACCGCATCAACGCGTTGTTCTGGGACAAGGCAGTGCAGATCGGCGGCATGGGCCTCGGCCTGCTCGCCATCCTGGTGGCGGTGACGATGTCGATCGCCCGCGGCATCGCACGGCCGGTCAACACCCTGACGCAGAACACCACGGCACTGGCCGAGGGCGACCTCTCCCTCGAAATCTCCGCCACCGAGCGCAAGGATGAGGTCGGCGCCATGGCGCGCGCGCTCAAGGTGTTCCAGACCAACCTGCTGGAAGCCAAGGAACGCGACGCCCGCGCCCAGGAAGAACTGGAAGCCGAGCGCAAGCGCACCCTGCGCGAGCTGGCCGACAGCCTGGAATCCGAGATCAGCGGCATCATCGAGACCGTGGCGCGCTCCGCCGATGCGATGAAGTCCACCGCCGACACCATGTCCACGGCGGCCGAGCAGACCTCGGAGCAGACCACCATCGTCGCCTCCGCCGCGACCCAGGCGTCGCAGAACGTGCAGAACGTCGCCGCCGCGGCCGAGGAGCTCTACAACGCGATCGCCGAGATCAGCCGCCAGGTCTCGCAGTCCTCCGACGTCGCCCGCCAGGCCACGGTGCGCGTCGAGGAGACCCATGGGAAGGTGGTGGCGCTCAACGCCGCGGCGACGCAGATCGGCGAAGTGGTGACCCTGATCACCGATATCGCCGACCGCACCAACCTCCTGGCGCTCAACGCCACCATCGAGGCGGCGCGCGCGGGCGATGCGGGCAAGGGCTTCGCGGTGGTCGCGGGCGAGGTGAAGAGCCTGGCCAACCAGACGGCGCGCGCCACCGGCGAGATCAGCGAACAGATCCGCAAGGTGCAGAGCGAAACCCAGGGCGCGGTGGAGGCGATCGGCGCGATCACCAAGATCATCCAGGATCTGGATGCGATCTCCGCCACCATCGCCTCCTCGGTGGAGGAGCAGGGCGCGGCGACCCAGGAGATCGCCCGCAACGTGCAGGAAGCCTCCAACGGCACCGACGAAGTCACCCGCAGCATCGGCACGGTGAGCGTGGTGGCGCAGGAGACCGGGGCCTCGGCGCGCGACGTGCTGATCGCCTCGGAAGAGGTCTCGCGCCAGGCGGACCAGCTCCGCGGCGTGGTCGATGCCTTCCTCGCCAAGGTGCGCTCGGCCTGACGCGGGACGGGGCATTCCTCCCCGAAACTGGACGGCGGCGGGGCAACCCGCCGCCCTTTTTGTGCGCCGAACTCAGGCGTTTTCGAGGATGGCTTCGAGGGCGGCGACGTCGGTGACGGTGACGCGGCTCCTTTGCAGATCGATCCACCCCGCCTGCGCCCAGGACTGGAGCTGCTTGTTCACGCTTTCGCGGGTCGTCGCCATCATGTGGGCGAGTTCCTGCTGCGACAGGCGCAGGCCGATCTCGATGCCGCCCGCCACCGGCTGGCCGTAATTGCCGACGAGACGCAGCAGGTGCTTCGCCAGGCGCTGTTCGAGCGGCAGGAAGGCGGCGTCCTCGAGCATTTCGCTGGTGGCGCGCACCCGCTGACAGAGCAGGCGGATGATGTGCATGGCGAGCCTGCCCTCGACCTCGACCAGGGGCATGAAGTCGCGGCGGTGGATGACGAGGAGTTCGCAAGGGGCCATCGCCACCGCGTCGGCGGTGCGCGGCAGTTCGTCCAGCAGCGCGATCTCGCCGAAGAACTGGCCTTCCTTGAACAGGTTGAGGGTGACGTCCTTGCCCTCGGGGGAGGTGGTGTGCACCTTCACCCGTCCGGAGAGCACGCCGAACAGGCGGTCGCCGGGGTCGCCCTTCTGGAACAGGGTTTCGCCGCGCGCCAGCCGCCGCGTCACCGCGACCGCGAGCACGCGGTCGAGGACCGCCGCGTCCAGGCCGGCGAACAGAGGGCTGTGCTGCAGGAATTCCCGCCGCGCATCGTTCTTCATGTGGTCCCCTCGCAAACGGCCCCTCGCCGCTTACGCTCCCGCCAGCGTCATACCGTCGATGCACACCGTCGGCGCGTCCATCCCATAGCGATACACCCAATCGTCGGCGGGAACCAGCCGGGCGAACATCTCCCTGAGGTTGCCCGCGATCGTCACCTCGTTCACCGGCCTCGTCTTCTCGCCGTTCTCGATGAGGAAGCCCGCGGCGCCGCGCGAATAGTCGCCGGTGACGCCGTTGACGCCGGAGCCGATCAACTCGGTGACGTAGAGGCCGCGTGAAATCCCGCCGATCATCGCGGCGGGGGAAAGCGTGCCCGGCAGCAGCGCGACGTTGGCCGCCGAGGGCGACGGCGCGGAGCCGATGCCGCGGGCGGCGTGCCCGGTGGGGGCAAGCCCCAGCTGCCGCGCCGCGCGCAAATCGAGAAGCCAGGAGGTCAGCCGCCCGCCGTCGATCAGGGCGCGGCGCGCCGTGGGCAGGCCCTCGGCATCGCACGGCCGCGAGCGCAGGCCGCGGACGCGGTGCGGGTCTTCGACGATGGAGACGCCGGGGGCGAACACCATGCCCCCCATCGCATCGGCGAGGAAGCTGGTGCCGCGCGCCACCGAGGCGCCGTTGACCGCGCCGAGGAAGTGGGAGAGCAGAGAGCGCGAAACCCGCGGGTCGAACACCACCGGCAGGGTCGCCGAGGCCGCCTTTTTCGCCCCCAGGCGCGCCACCGCGCGCTCCCCGGCGGCGCGGCCCAGGCTTTCCGGCGCGGGCAGGTCGGCGCGGTAGACCGCCACCGCGGAGTCGTAGTCCCGCTCCATGCCGTCCGCCCCGCCCGCCAGCACCGAGACGGCGAGCGCCGCATGGCTGCTGCAATAACCGTGGGAAAAGCCGTTGGTGGCGGCAAGCGCGATCTCGGAGCGCGACACCGAGGCCTCCGCCCCCTCGCTGTTGGAGACGCCCGCGACGGCAAGCGCCGCGTCCTCCGCGGCGTGCGCCGCGGCGATCAGTTCGTCCTCGGTGGCCTCGGCAGGGTCGCAAAGGTCGCATTCGGGCAGCGCGCCGCGCATCAGTTGTTCGGGGGAGGCCAACCCGGCAAAGGGGTCCTCCGGCATCACCCGCGCCATCGCCACGGCGCGCTCCGCCAGTTCCTTCAGCGACGCGGCGGAGAAATCCGAGGTGGAAACCAGCGCGGCGCGGCGGCCGAGAAACACCCGCAGGCCGATCTCCGCGCCCTCGGCGCGTTCCAGCTTCTCCAGCCGTCCCTTGCGCACCGCCAGGCTGAGGGAGCGGCCGTCGCCGTAGACCGCGTCCGCCGCGTCCGCGCCGCAGGCGCGGGCAAGCTTCAACACGTCCTCAAGCCGGTTCAGCCCCGCTTCGCTCATTTGCCGCTCCTGCCGGTTTTCCAGATCGGCTTGCCCGAGCCGGGCAGGCCGTAGTCCGCCCACTTGCGGTTCACCCGATCGACGATGTCGCCGCTCATCGCAAGCTTGCGCCCCCACTCGCGCTTCACCTCCGGCGGCTGTTTGTTGGTGGCGTCCAGGCCCATCTTACCGCCGAGACCGGATTCGGGGGAGGCGAAGTCGAGATAGTCGATCGGCGTGTTCTCCACCAGCAGGGTGTCGCGCACCGGGTCCATGCGGGTGGAAATCGCCCACATCACATCCTTCCAGTCGCGCACGTCGATGTCGTCGTCCACCACGATGACGAACTTGGTGTAGAGGAACTGGCGCAGGAACGACCACACCCCCATCATCACCCGCTTGGCGTGGCCGGGATACCCCTTCCTGATCGAGACCACCGCGATGCGGTAGGAACAGCCCTCCGGCGGCAGCCAGAAATCGACGATCTCCGGGAACTGCTGGATCAAGAGCGGCACGAACACCTCGTTCAGCGCCTCGCCGAGAATGGAAGGCTCGTCCGGCGGCCGCCCGGTGAAGGTGGACAGGTAGATCGGGTCCTTGCGCCGGGTGATCGCGGAGATCTTGAACACCGGGAACTTTTCCACGCCGTTGTAATAGCCGGTGTGGTCGCCATAGGGCCCCTCGTCGCGCATCTCGTCGAGCAGCACGTGACCCTCCAGCACGATCTCCGCCTCGGCGGGCACCTTGAGGGGAACGGTCTTGCACGCCACCAGGTCCACCGCCTTGCCGCGCAAAAGCCCGGCGAACTGGTATTCGGACAGGCTCTCCGGCACCGGCGTCACCGCCGCGACGATGGTCCCCGGGTCGGCGCCGATCACCACCGCCACCGGCATCGGCTCGGCGTGGCCGGTCTCCTTCCAGCGGCGGTAGTGCTGCGCGCCGCCGCGGTGCTTCAGCCAGCGCATGATCGTGGCGTCGCGGGCGATCACCTGCATGCGGTAGATGCCGAGGTTGAACGCCTCGCGCCCGTCCTCCTTCGGCCCGCCGGTGACCACCAGCGGCCAGGTGATCAGGGGCGCGGGCTCGCCCGGCCAGCAGGTCTGGATCGGCAGGGCGGAGAGGTCGATCTCCTCGCCGGTGAGCACCACCTCCTGGCACGGCGCGCGGGAGACCTCCTTCGGCCGCATCGCGAACACCGTCTTCGCCAGCGGCAGCATGGAGAGCGCCTCGCGCAGCCCGCCCGGCGGCTCCGGCTGTTTGAGGAAGGCCAGCGTCTCCCCCACCTCGCGCAGCTCCGCAGGCGTGCGGTCCATCGCCATGGCGACGCGGTCCACGGTGCCGAACAGGTTGACGAGCACCGGCACGCCATAGGGCGCGCCGTCGGCGCGCACCGGGTTCTCGAACAGCACCGCCGGGCCGCCCTCGGCCAGCAGGCGGGTCTGGATCTCGGTGATCTCAAGCTCCGGCGAAACCGGCGCGGCGACGCGCACCAGCTTGTTTTCGGCTTCCAGGCGGCGGATGAAATCCCGCAAGGACGAAAACGGCATGTTGGTTCCCTTCGCGTATGGCGGGCGCGCGCCGCGCCCCGCATTCATAAGGGCGTTTTCCCGCATGAGCGTCAAGTCCCCGACCTTTATAAAGGCCCTAAAAGACGTGGCGTACCAATGCGAAGCGGGGTGTGCTACGATCTTTGCCGAAATCGTCCCGCACCGATGCGAGGGTCGCCATGGACAGAACGTTCTCGGGGTCTCCGGCCGAAGAGCCGCTGTTGTGCCGCCTTGTCGAACTCGGCATTGCGCTGTCCTCCGAACGGGACCGCAACCGCCTGCTCGAAACCCTGCTGCTGGAGGCGAAAAGCCTCACCAACGCCGACGGCGGCACCCTCTACCTGATGAGCGACGACGACACGCTCTGCTTCGAAATCATCCGCAACGACACCCTCGCCATCGCCATGGGCGGCACCACCGGCCGGCCGATCGACTTCCCCTGCGTGCGCCTGTCCGACCCGGAAAGCGGCAAACCCAACCACAAGAACGTGGCGAGCCACGCCGCCCTCGCCAAGGAGATCGTCGTCATCGACGACGCCTACCACGCCGAGGGCTTCGACTTCGCGGGCACCCGCGCCTTCGACGCGCGCACCGGATACCGCTCCACCTCGTTCATGACGGTGCCGCTGATGACGCCGGGGGGCGAGGTGGTCGGCGTGCTGCAACTGATCAACGCGCGCGACGAAAAAGGCGCGGTCGTGCCCTTCGGCGAGGCGGTGAAGCCGATCATCGCGGCCCTGGCGAGCCAGGCGGCGATCGCCATCGACAACCGCCAGCTTCTGGATGCGCAGCGCGCCCTGCTCGACTCCTTCATCAAGCTGATCGCCGGAGCGATCGACGAAAAATCCCCCTATACCGGCGGCCATTGCCAGCGCGTGCCGGAAATCACCAACATGATCGCCAAGGCGGCGGTGGAGCAGACGGAAGGCCCGTTCGCCGACTTCACCCTCGACGAGGACGCCTGGTACGCCCTGCACCTGGCGGGCTGGCTGCACGACTGCGGCAAGGTGACGACGCCGGAATACGTGGTGGACAAGTCCACCAAGCTGGAAACCATCTGCGACCGCCTGCACGAGGTGCGCACCCGCTTCGAGGTGCTGCGCCGCGATGCGGAGATCCGCTGCCTCGAACGCAAGCTTGCGGGCGAAAACGCCGCCGCCGCCGAGGCGGCGCTCGCGGCGGAGATCGCGGCGCTCGAAAGCGACTACGCCTTCGTCGCGGAATGCAACCTGGGCGGCGAATTCATGGCCGACGACAGGATCGCCCGGCTGAAGGAAATCGGCGCGCGCACCTTCACCCGCACCTTCGACCGCACCATCGGCCTGTCGTGGGAGGAAACCAACCGCGTCAAGGCGGCGCCCGAACTCTGCGCCACACCCGGCACCGAGCACCTGCTCGCCGACCGGGCGGACCACAAGACCGGCCATTACGATCTGGGCGAGCTCTACAACCTCGCGGTGCGGCGCGGCACCCTCACCGACGAGGAACGCGCCAAGATCAACGACCACATCGTCGTCACCATCCGCATGCTGAAAGAGCTGCCCTTCCCCAAGAAGCTGCGCGACGTGCCGGAGTTCGCGGGCGGCCACCACGAAAAGATCAACGGCACCGGCTATCCCAACGGCCTCACCGGCGACCAGATGTCCGTCCCCGCGCGGATCATGGCGATCGCCGACATCTTCGAGGCGCTCACCGCCGCCGACCGCCCCTACAAGACGCCGAAACCCTTGAGCGAAGCGGTGAAGATCATGTCGTTCATGAAAAAGGACGGCCACATCGACCCGCAGCTCTTCGACCTCTTCCTCAGCTCCGGGGTCTACCGCCGGTATGCGGAGCAATACCTCCGCCCGGAACAGGTGGACGCGGTGGATATCGGCAAGTACCTGGGATAGCGGAAAACCAGGCCGGGCTCTGCCCGGGTCCGCGAAGGGACTCGGTCCCCTCGACCCCATAACTGGTTTTTCGCCGCGCAGCGGCAGAGAACACCTCTCGTGGCAACCGCAGGGGCTTATGGCGTTTCGCGCAAAAACCAGGTTATGGGGTCTGGGGCCCGCGGCCCCAGCGGGGTCCAGGGGCAGCGCCCCTGGCCTGGTTTTACCCCTTCCCGAACCGCTCCCGCCAACTGGTGAACGCGCCTGCGCTTTCCGCCAGCACGATGGCGCGGCCGATGGCGCGGGCGACGCAGTCGGCGGCGAGCGCGCCGATCCTCGCCACCGCCATGGCGCGCGGCTCCGCCAGCGCATGGGTGGCGGAGGCGAGGACGAAGGCGGTGTCCCCGTCGAAGGGGGTGTGCGCCGGGCGGATGGCGCGGGCGAAACCGTCCTGCGCCATCATCGCCACACGCAGCGCCTCGCCGCGGCCGAGGTCCGCATTGGTGGCGACCACCGCCAGCGTGGTGTTGCCCCCGGCGGCAAGCCCGCGCAGGAAGGGAAAGTCCGGCTCCAGGTCCGCCGCCGCGGTGGGCGGCGCCTGCCCGCCCATCTCGCCGCCCTGCTCCAGCGCCCAGGCCCACAGCGTGGATTGCCCGGGATAGGTCGCCGACCCCACCGGGTTGGCCGCCACCAGGGCCGCCACCGCGAGGCCATCGTCATCCACCGCCGAAGCGCTGCCGAGGCCGCCCTTGATGTCCCCGGCCTTCGCCCCCATCCCCGCGCCCGCATTGCCCAGCGCAAAATCGAGGGCCGCCGCATCGCACGCCAGCCGCGCCAGCCGCGCGTACGGCGGCTCCGCGCCCCACGCCTTGTCGCCGCCGTTGGCGAGGTCGAACAGCACCGCCGCGGGCACGATCGGCACGCGGAAATCCCCGACCTGGAAACCCCGCCCGCGCTCCGCCAGCCACACCATCGCCGCATCCGCCGCCGCCAGCCCGAAGGCCGACCCGCCGCTCAACACCACCGCATCCACCCGCTCCACCAGCCGCCCGGGGGCCAGAGCATCGGTCTCCCGCGTGCCCGGCCCGCCGCCGCGCACATCCACCGCCGCCACCGCAGGCGCATCCGGCAACACCACCGAAACCCCGGTGATCGCCGATCCATCCTCGGCATTGCCCACCCGGAACCCCGGCACGTCGGTGAGGAGATTGCGAGGACCCGGTCGGATCGTCATGGCATGACTCCTGTTCGAAAAAAACCAGGCCAGGGCATTTCCGCCTCAGAAACGCCCACTGGGCGTTTCTGCCGCCTGTGGCGGTCGGCTTCAATCCCTGGACCCGCTGGGGCCTCGGGCCCCAGACCCCTTAACTTGTTTTGCGCGTAGCGCCCTAAGCCTGCGGCAACGCGTTGCCTGCCGCTTCGCGGCTGAAAACCAAAACTTATGGGAGGTCCGGAGGGACCGAGTCCCTCCGGAAAGTTTTTATTTTTTCACACGTGCGCCGCCAGCGCCGCCAGCGTCACCAGCAGGCCGAAATCGCGGTTGGATTTGAAGCGTTTGAGGCAATTCGGCGGGTCGTCGATGTCGAGGGTGATGACCTGCCAGGCGAGGTGGCCCCCGGCGGCGCCGAGGAAGGGCCAGGCCCAGGGTCCGGTCTGCGCGGCGAGGAAGGCGGCGGCGATGCAGGCGAGCGCGAGCGGGTAGATCGCCGTGAGGAAAAGCCGGGTGCGGCTGCCGAGCGCCAGCGCGGTGGAGAGCACGCCGATCTTCACGTCGTCGGCCTTGTCCTGGTGGGCATAGATGGTGTCGTAGCCGAGCGTCCAGCAGATGCCGCCCGCGTAGAGCAGCAGCGCGGGCGCGGCGAGGCCGCCGGTGATCGCGCTCCACCCGGCGAGCGCCCCCCAGTTGAAGGCGAGTCCGAGCCAGAATTGCGGCCAATAGGTGACGCGCTTCATGAACGGATAGACCGCGAACACCGGGATCGAGGCGACGCCGAGGAGGATGGTGTGGCGGTTGAACTGCACCAGCACCGCGAACCCGGCGAGCATGACGCAGGCGAGAAAGACCAGCGCCGCCTTCACCGAGACCTGGCCCGCGGGGATGGGCCGGGTGGCGGTGCGTTCCACCTTGCCGTCGAAGTCGCGGTCGGCGAGGTCGTTGACCACGCAGCCCGCGCCGCGCATCAAAAGCGCGCCGATGCCGAAAAGGATGCCGCAACCCCACACCCGCCCGTCCCACGGGCTCGGCGCGGCGAGCGCGGCGCTCCACCAGCACGGCAGCAGCAGCAGCCAGGTGCCGATCGGCCGGTCGAGGCGCAGCAGCTTGAGGTACGGGCGCAGCGGCGCGGGGCAGCGGTCGGTCCAGCCGCCCACCGGCATGTCGTTGACGATTGGCTTCGCGGTGGTCATGGGGCATACAGTACGTCAGGTCCCCGCCGCCGGAAAACGGAATTGACGATGAACTCCGCCACCACCGCGCCGCGCCTGTTCGTCCCCGATGCGTTGTCGGAAGGGGCGGCGGTGCGCCTCACCCCGGCGCAGGCGCATTACCTGCGCGACGTGATGCGGCTCAGCCCCGGGGCGACGGTGCGCCTGTTCAACGGCCGCGACGGCGGCTGGCTGGCGGAGATCGGCTCCTTGAGCAAAAACGCCGCCACGGCGCGCGCGGCGGAATGCATCCAGGCGCAGCGGGCGGAGCCGGACGTGTGGCTCCTCTTCGCGCCGATCAAGGGGCCGCGCCAGGACGTGCTGGTGGAGAAGGCGGTGGAGCTTGGGGCCGCCGCCCTATGGCCGGTGCTGACGGCGCGCGGGCAGGTGCGCCGCGTCAATGCGGAGCGCCTCGCCGCCCAGGCGGCGGAGGCCGCCGAGCAGTGCGAGCGCCTCTCCGTGCCGGAGGCGAAGCCGCTGGCCGGCCTGCCCGCGGTTCTCGCCGCCTGGCCCGCCGGGCGCACGCTTTTCTACGCCGACGAAACCGGCGGCGGTTCCCCGGCATTCCCGGCGTTTTCCGCCGCCGGGGCGGGGGTTCCGGCGGCGATCCTGGTGGGGCCGGAAGGCGGTTTTTCGCCTGCCGAGCTTGATCTTTTGGCCGCCGCTTCCTTTTCTAAAGGGGTCGGTCTGGGGCCCCGCATCCTGCGCGCGGAGACCGCCGCGATCGCCTCCTTGAGCCTGTGGCAGGCCGCCGCGGGCGATGCCGCCCTGCCGCCCGAACGTTGATTCACCTCCCAGATGGAGTTCGACCTCATGACCACCGCCGTTTCGGACTCCCCCGTCGTCACCCGCGCCGCCGAACTGACCGACTGGATCGCCGCCGGGTGCAAGCCGAAGAGCGCCTGGCGCATCGGCACCGAACACGAAAAGTTCGTCTTCTGCCGCAATTCCCTGAAGCCCCTGCCCTACGAGGGAACGAAGAGTATCCGCGGCCTGCTGGAAACCCTGATCCCGCAGGGCTGGACCCCGGTGATGGAGGGCGGCAACCCGATCGCGCTCACCCACGCGAGCGGCGCGGCGATCACCCTGGAACCCGGCGGGCAGTTGGAACTTTCCGGCGCGCCCCTGGAAACCATCCACGACACCTGCGTCGAGACCTCGGTCCACCTCAACCTGATGAAGTCGATCTTCGAGCCGCTCGGCATCGGCATGATCGGCCTGGGCTTCCACCCCAAGTGGAAGCGCGAGGACTTTCCCTGGATGCCCAAGGGCCGCTACGCGATCATGCGCCGCTACATGCCGACGCGCGGCAGCCTCGGCCTCGACATGATGGTGCGCACCTGCACGGTGCAGGTGAACCTCGACTTCTCCTCCGAGGCGGACATGGTGAAGAAGTTCCGCGCCAGCCTCGCCCTGCAACCGATCGCCACCGCGCTGTTCGCCAACTCGCCGTTCACCGAGGGCAAGCCCAACGGCTTCAAGAGCTACCGCGCCCAGATCTGGACCGATACCGACCCCGACCGCACCGGCACGCCGGAATTCGTGTTCGGCTCCGGCATGGGCTTCGAGCGCTGGGTGGACTACCTGCTCGACGTGCCGATGTACTTCGTCCACCGCGGCGACCGCTACATCGACGCCTCGGGCCAGTCGTTCCGCGACTTCATGGCGGGCCGCCTGGCGGCGCTGCCGGGCGAACGCGCCACCCTGACCGACTGGGAAGACCACGTCACCACCGCCTTCCCCGAGGTGCGGCTGAAACGCTACCTGGAAATGCGCGGCGCGGACGGCGGCCGCTGGTGCCACCTGTGCGCCCTGCCCGCCCTGTGGGTCGGCCTGCTCTACGACGACGCGGCGCTCGGTGCCGCCGCGGACCTGGTGCGCGGCTGGACCGCGGAAGACCGCGCCGGGCTCGCCGCGGTGGCGCGGCGCGACGGCCTCTCCGGCGGCTTCAAGGGCCGCCCGGTGCGCAACCTCGCCGCAGAGGTGCTCGCCATCGCCGACGAAGGGCTGAAGCGCCGCGCCTGCCTCAACGACGACGGCGAGGACGAACGCCGCTTCCTCGGCGTGCTGCACCACGCGGTGGACACCGGCAAAACCCCCGCCGACGAACTCCTCGACCTCTACCACGGGGAGTGGAACGGCTCGGTGGACCCGGTGTTCGAGGCGTATGCGTACTAGGACCCGATCGTGCTGATCGTGCTCGCCGGGCTCCCCGGGACGGGGAAATCCACCCTGGCCCGGGCCCTCGCGCAGGAGACCGGGGCGGTCTGGCTGCGCATCGACACCATCGAGCAGACGCTGCGGGAACTGCCGTTCGCGCCCGAATCCCTGGACGATGCGGGATACCGCATCGCCCAGGCCGTCGCCGCGGACAACCTGCGCCTGGGGCGCACGGTGATTGCGGATTCGGTCAATCCCTGGATGCTGACGCGCGACGCCTGGCGCGACGTAGGGCTGCGCGCGGGGGTTCCGGTCGTCGAGGTGGAGGTCGTCTGCTCCGACCCGGACGAACACCGACGCCGCGTCGAAACCCGCACGCCGGACGTTCCGGGGCTGGACCTGCCGGACTGGCAGGCCGTCATCGGCCGGGACTACCGCCCCTGGACCCGCGGCCACGCCGTCATCGACACCGCGGGCCGGACGATCGGCGATTGCGTCGCGGAGATGAAAACCAAAACCTTGCGGAGGATCGTAGACCCTCCGCGCCTCCCCTAAGTTTTTCTCGCCGCGCCCCGGCCGATGAGGCCGGGGCTATCCTGGGAAATTTCGCATGTGTGCGCTCAGGGCATGTTGAACGACATCGTGGGATCGCAGCGTATCCCATCCAGCTTCCAGACTCCCCCGGCGCGAACCAGCCGGTAGGTGCCGATGATTTGCGAGATGCCCGGCCATCTGAGAGAGAGCACCACCTCATCGCGTCCGCTTTTTTCCGCCCTGAACAGGTACCCCTCCTCGGAGTAATCCTGCGCGCAGGTGATCGGGTTTGCATCGAAGCTGCAATTGTCGCCTTCGACGTATTTCCCGCCGCAGTTCTCCTTGACCAGACGCGCCTCCTCACGGCTGACCGCCTCGCGCAGGCCGGGAGTGATGAGACGGGCGTAGTGGGCATCTTTGCGAACATTCCGCCAGGGAGAGCCTTCGACATACCAACCGAGTTCCGCATTCCTCGTGCCGCCCTCCAGAGTGAGGATGAGGTCGAGAAACTGCTCCGCAGACGTGGACGGATAATGAAAACCACCGCTCGTCGCGTTCTTGGGAGATGCGTCCTGTCCGGCGACGGCAAAAGGTGCCCCGCTCGCGAGAACCAGGCCCGCGCTAAGGAGCAAAGCGATAAAACCGGTGCGAAGGCTGTTTGGTCCGGTAACCCGGCCCGCCCCAGAAGTCCCGCTGCTTAAAGTCCGAGACCCACTGTTTCCCGTCATAAGCGGCGATGTGCCCATGCTCGCTTCCCCCTTCATACGGCTGAATGACGACGATATCCCCCTTCTGCGGGACATATCCAGTCTCGTCCACCGGCTTAAAGCCATGCCTCTCCAATTCCGGACCAAAATCCTTTGCCGAACCGATCTTGGGCAGTGCCACACCTCCCTCCTCAAGAGCCTCCCTGACATGAGTACCGCATTCACGCTGCGGCGTGGAGTTGGCTTTCTTGTCCAGGGCATCAGCAAATTTATCGACGTCCAGAGGGTTTTTCCGGAGTTGCTTTGCGGTATCGCCATCCCCTTTCTCCGGTGCGGTATCGGTCATGATGGCGCCGCTGTCGGCGAGGCGCGGCAGCGCGGGCGGCTCGCCCCGTCCGCCTGCCGCATCCGTGCCGGAGGCGGTGCCCGGGCGGTGCCGCTCATAGTCCGAGACATGCACGCTCTTGCCGTCGCGGGCCTGCTCGTAGGCCTGCACATGCACCATGCCGGAGGCCGCATCCTCCGACCCTCTCGGATCGAAGGGGCGTACGTCCTCGGGGCGAATCGCCGCGGCGGCGGTGGCGCGGCCGGTGGCGTCGCCCGGGATAGGCGCGCGCGATCTCCTCCGCCACATGCGCGCGGCGCTTCCACGTGGACTCCCACAAATCGCTGCCGACCCGGCTTGAACGCTGGTATAAATCCGCTGGGCACCGCCCCTTGGCCGCGTGATAGTCTTGTGGCGCTCTGCGCAAAACCAAAAGTTATGGGGAGCGCGAGGGGTCCAAGACCCCTCGTAAAGTTTTATTTTTCCGGAGAGCCGCCATGACCGACGCCCCTCTCGACATGACCGTCATCCGCGCCGCGATCGACGACCTGGACCGCCGTATCGTGCCGCTGTTGGCGGAGCGGACGGAATGGGTGCGGCGCGCCGCGGCGTTCAAGCCGACACGGGTGGACGTGGTGGTTCCCTGGCGGATCGAGGACGTGGTGGCCAAGGCGGCGGCGCATGCCGCGGCGACGGGCGCGGACCCCGCCCCCTTGGCCGCGATGTACCGGGCGATCGTGGACATTTCCATCGGCCAGGAGGCCCTGGCCTGGGATGCCTTACACGCGGGTGCCGCCGACGGTGATGCCGTCGAGGCATAGGGTCGGCTGGCCGACGCCCACGGGCACGCCCTGGCCTTCCTTGCCGCAGGTGCCGACGCCGCGGTCGAGTTCCAGGTCGCTGCCGATGGCGGAGACGCG
Source organism: Oleispirillum naphthae (assembly GCA_027864655.1). Lineage (GTDB taxonomy): Bacteria > Pseudomonadota > Alphaproteobacteria > Rhodospirillales > Rhodospirillaceae > Oleispirillum > Oleispirillum naphthae. Next base: position 16,500 of record JAQAZG010000008.1, on the reverse strand, counting down.
GGTGAGCACGTCGGGGCCGTGGCCGATCAGGGTTGCGCCCTTGACCGGCGCGCCGAGCCTGCCGTTTTCGATGAGATAGGCCTCGGAGGCGGAGAACACGAACTTGCCCGAGGTGATGTCCACCTGGCCGCCGCCGAAGTTCGCCGCATAGAGGCCCTTCTTCACCGAGCCGAGGATTTCCGCCGGGTCGCGGCCGCCCGCCAGCATGATGGTGTTGGTCATGCGCGGCAGCGGGCAATGGGCGTGGCTTTCGCGGCGGCCGTTGCCGGTGGGGGCCATGCCCATCAGGCGGGCGTTCATGCGGTCCTGCATATAGCCGGTGAGGATGCCGTCCTCGATCAGCACGGTGCGGCGGGAGGGGGTGCCCTCGTCGTCGATGGTGAGCGAGCCGCGGCGGTCGGGCAGGGTGCCGTCGTCCACCACGGTGACGCCCTCGGCCGCCACCCGCTCGCCGATGCGGCCGGAGAAGGCGGAGGTGCCCTTGCGGTTGAAGTCGCCTTCCAGGCCGTGGCCGATCGCCTCGTGCAGCAGGATGCCGGGCCAGCCGGGGCCGAGCACCACGGTCATCTCCCCCGCCGGAGCGTCCATGGAGACGAGGTTGACCTCGGCCTGGCGGATCGCCTCGTCCACCGCCGCGGTCCACGCCTCGGGGGTGATGAAGCGGTCGTAGGCCTCGCGCCCGCCGCAGCCGAAGGAGCCGGTCTCGCGGCGGCCCGCACGTTCCATCATCACCGAGACGTTGACCCGCACCAGGGGGCGGACATCGAAGGCGAGCGAGCCGTCGGCGCGCAGCACCGCCACCGCCTGCCAGGTGGCGGCCAGCGAGGCCATCACCTGGCGCACCGCCGGGTCCTTGCCGCGGGCATAGGCGTCGATGGCGCGCAGCAGCTCCACCTTCTCGGAGAATTCCCGGCCCTCCAGCGGGTTGATCTCGCCGTAGAGGTGGCGGTTGGTCGCCGCGGGCGGCAGGGCGAGGCTGCCCTCGTGCCCTTGGCGCGCGGCGGCGACGGTGCGCGCGGCGCGGGCGAGGCTGTCCGCATCGAAGCCCTCGGCATGGGCGTAGCCCGTGGCCTCCCCGGCCACGGCGCGCAGGCCGAAACCGATGCCGCTGCCGTAGTTTGCGGTCTTGACCACGCCGTCGTCGAGCGCCAAGGTCTCGAAGCGCCGCGCCTCGAGGAAAAGCTCGCCGTCGTCGCAGCCCGCAAGCGCGCCCGCCACGGTGCGCGCCGCATCCTCCGGGGCGAGCCCGGCGGGGGCGAAGAACAGCTCTTCCGGGGTCGGGGCGTGGGCCGCTGGTCCGGTCATCTCGAACACCTCCTGATGCGCGCCTCGCCGCGCGGCGAGAAAAATGCGGTAGCTTTGGCGACGAAGCATCATATATGCGTCGGCGACACGACAGAGAAAAGTTATCGGGACCGTTTTCATGGACACCATCGCGAGCGCCGCCGCGCTGCACCTGGGCTTCGGCCTTTCCTTCGCCGACCTCTACGAGCGCGCCGGGCTCGCCCGCCTGGATGCCGCCTTTCTCGCCTTCGTCGAAGACCGCGACGCGGACCGCGCGGCGCGCCTGAAGGCGGCGCGGCAGGACCCGGATGCGCTTTCCCGCAAGGACGACTCCGCGCTGATGCTGGATCTCGCGCCGGATGTGGACGCCTTCATCGGCGCGCTGTTCGGCATCGGCGAGGCATTGGGCGGCCTGCACGCGGCGCACGCGGACTTCGCCCCGCTGGCTGCGGCGAAGCGCCTGTTCGTGCAGAGGAAGGCGGTGAAGGCGCACACCGCGGAGGAAGCCGTGGCCTGGGACGGCGCGGCGCTGACCCGCGAGGTCGAGGCGCGCCTGGGCGCGGCGTTCTCCGAGGCCGGGTTCGCCCGCGCGGTGCTCGCCTGGATGGAGGACGCCGCGGCCCATGCCGAGGACCTGGCGCTGGCCGCGCGCTTCGCCGCGTGGGCGAGCCTCGCGCCGGAAGGCAGGCGCGCCCACGGCAAGGGCGTGCTGTTCGTGCAGCCGGGCAAGCGCGATTCGGCCAATCTGGTGCACGCGGTGGAGGGCAGGAACGGCCCGCTGCCGGTGAAGCAGGCCCCGCCCGAGGCGCTGCGCCGCCGCGCAGGCTTCGCGCTGACCGACGCGGGGGCGGACCTGCCGCACGCGCTGGATCAGGCGGCCTACTGCATCACCTGCCACCACATGGACAAGGACTCCTGCGCCCGCGGCATGACCGACCGCGCCAAGGGCGGCATCGCGACCAATCCGCTGGGGCGCAAGATGCTCGGCTGCCCGCTGGAGGAGCGCATCTCGGAGATGAACGAGGCGAAGACCGCGGGCCACGCGGTGGCCGCGCTCGCCATCGTCTGCCTCGACAACCCGCTGTGCGCCGGAACCGGCCATCGCATCTGCAACGACTGCATGGTCGCCTGCATCTACCAGAACCAGATGCGCGACCCGGTGAACATTCCCGAGGTGGAAACCCGCACGTTGAAGGACGTGCTCTCCCTGCCCTGGGGGTTCGAGATCTATGCCCTGTTCACCCGGTGGAATCCGGTCTCCTTCCGCCGGCCGCTGCCTGCGGAGGCATCGGGCTACTCGGTGCTGGTGGCGGGCCTGGGGCCTGCGGGCTACAGCCTGGCGCAGCGGCTGTTGCACGACGGCCATACCGTGGTGGCGGTGGACGGGCTGAAGATCGAGCCGATGGACCCCGCGCTTTCCGGCATCGACGAACGCGGCGAGGCGGCGCCCTTTGCGCCGATCCGCGACGTCGGCGACCTGTGGCAGAACCTCGATGACCGCGTCACCGCCGGGTTCGGCGGCGTCGCCGAATACGGCATCACGGTGCGCTGGGACAAGAACTTCCTCACCCTGATCCGCCTGATCCTGGAACGCGACCGCCGCTTCCGGATGTTCGGCGGGGTGCGCTTCGGCTCGACGCTGGGCTTCGACGACGCCAAGGCGATGGGTTTCGACCACGTGGCGCTGTGCCTCGGCGCGGGCAAGCCGACCCTGGTGCCGATGGCGGGCAAGCTCACCCCCGGGGTGCGCCAGGCCTCCGACTTCCTGATGGCGTTGCAGCTCACCGGCGCGGCGCATCCGCAGTCGGTGGCGAACCTGCAAGTGCGCCTGCCGGTGGCGGTGATCGGCGGCGGGCTGACGGCCATCGACTCCTGCACCGAGGCGCTGGCCTACTACCCGGTGCAGGTGGAGAAGTTCCTCGCCCGCTACGAGACGCTTGCCGCCGAGGGCGGCGAGGCCGCGCTGCGCGCCGCCTGGAACCCGGGCGAGGCGGAAATCGCCGAGGAGTTCCTGGCGCACGGCCGCGCCCTGCGCGCCGAGCGCGCCGCCGCCGCCGCCGAAGGCCGCGCGGCGCGGGTGCTGGAACTGCTGCAATCCTGGGGCGGGGCCACCCTGGTCTACCGCCGCAAGCTCACCGACTCTCCGGCCTACCGCAACAACCACGAGGAAATCGCCAAGGCGCTGGAGGAAGGCATCTTCATCGCCGAGCAATGGTCGCCCACCGCGGTGCACGCCGATGCCCACGGCTGGGCCGAAACCCTGCAGGTGCAGCACGCGGAAAGCGGCGAAACCGCCGAGCTTCCGGCGAAGACGGTGATCGTCGCCGCGGGCACCATCCCCAACGTCACCCTGGCACGCGAGGGCGCGGGCGGCCTCGCGGTCAACGGCAGGCACTTCCAGGCGCTGGACGAGGCGGGCGAGCCGGTCACGCCGGAAAAATCCACCAAGCCGGAGCATGCCCAGGTGCTGATCTCCGCCGCCGAGGCCGGGGTTCCGGTCTCCTTCTTCGGCGATCTGCACCCCGGCTTCGCGGGCAACGTGGTGGCGGCCATGGCCTCCGCCCGCGCCGGCGCGCCGGTGATCGGCCGCACGCTGCGCAAGGCGCAACCCGCCTGCCCGGATGCGGAAACCCTGTTCACCGCGGCCAACCGCGACCTCCGCCCGACGCTTTCCCGCGTCACCCGCCTCGCCCCCGCCATCGTCGAGGTGGTGGTGCACGCGCCGCTGGCGGCGCGGCGCTTCCGCCCCGGACAGTTCTTCCGTTTGCAGAACTACGCCGCCCACGCCAAGCGCACCGAAGACACCCTGCTGGCGATGGAGGGCGTGGCGCTCACCGGCGCGTGGGTGGACGTGGAAGCGGGCGAACTGGCGATGATCGTCCTCGAGATGGGCGGTTCCTCCAGCCTGTGCGCGCAGTTGCAGCCCGGCGAGCCCCTGGTGGTGATGGGTCCCACCGGCGCGCCGACCGAGCTGCCGGAAAACCAGACGGTGTTGCTGGCGGGCGGCGGCCTCGGCAACGCCGTTCTGTTCTCCATCGGCCGCGCGCTCAAGGAGCGGGGCTGCCGCGTCCTCTATTTCGCGGGCTACCGCCGCGGCGGCGACCGCTTCAAGGTGGCGGACATCCTCGCCGCCTCCGACGCGGTGGTGTGGTGCTGCGACGAAGCCGCCGACTTCGCCCCCGAGCGCCCGGACGACAAAACCTTCACCGGCAACATCGTGCAGGCGATGGCCGCCTACGGCGCGGGCGAACTGGGCGAAACGCCGATTCCGCTCGCCGAGGTGGACCGCATCATCGCCATCGGCTCCGACCGGATGATGGCGGCGGTGCAGGCGGCGCGGCACGGCGTTCTGGCGCAGTTCCTCAAGCCCTGCCACCATGCCGTCGCCTCGATCAACGCGCCGATGCAGTGCATGATGAAGGAAATCTGCGGCCAGTGCCTGCAACGCCAGGTGGACCCGGCAACCGGCATCGAGACCGTGGTCTTCACCTGCGCCGAACAGGACCAGGACATGGAGCGCGTGGACTTCGCCTCGCTGCGCGAACGCCTGTCGCAGAACACCGTGCAGGAGAGCCTCACCCGCCGCTGGATCGCCCGCGAACTGAAGCGCCTGTAGCGGACGCCGGATCGGCCTTGACCTTACTTAAGATAAGGTCTTTTATGTCGTTCGATATAGTAATCAGGAGGGTCGTCCCGTGAATCTCCGTTCCGCTCTCGCCGTCCTCGCCGCCACCCTCGGCCTCGCCGCGCCCGCGCGCGCCGCCGAGCCGGTGAAGATCGGCGAGATCAATTCCTACTCCCGCATCCCCGCCTTCACCCTGCCCTACCGTAACGGCTGGGAACTCGCGGTGGAGCAGATCAACGCCAAGGGCGGCGTGCTCGGCGGCAGGCCGCTCGCCATCATCGCCCGCGACGATGCGGGAACGCCGGAACAGGCGCTCACCGCCGCCAACGAACTGGTGCGCCGCGAAGGCGTGGTGATGCTCGCCGGGACCTACCTCTCCAACGTCGGCCTCGCCGTCGCCGACTACGCGGCGAAACGCAAGGTGGTGTTCCTCGCCTCCGAGCCGCTCACCGACGCCATGGTGTGGAGCCACGGCAACGCCTATACCTTCCGCCTGCGCCCCTCCACCTACGTGCAGACCGCCATCCTGGCGCGCGAGGCCGCCAAGCTGCCCGCCAAACGCTGGGCCACCATCGCGCCGAACTACGAATACGGCCAGTCGGCGGTGGACAACTTCAAAAAGCTCTTGAAGGCCGCGCGGCCCGACGTGGAATTCGTCGCCGAGCAGTGGCCCGCCCTGTTCAAGCTCGACGCCGGACCCACCGTCGAGGCGCTGGAACAGGCCAAGCCGGACGCGATCTTCAACGTCACCTTCTCCTCCGACCTTTCGAAATTCGTGCGCGAGGGCACGGCGCGCGGCCTCTTCGCCAAGCGCCCGGTGGTTTCCCTCCTCACCGGCGAGCCGGACTACCTCGTCCCCCTCGGCGCGGAAACCCCGCAAGGCTGGATCGTCACCGGCTACCCGTGGGACGCCATCGACACCCCGGCGCACACCGCCTTCGTTTCCGCCTACCGCGCCAGGTTTCACGAAGACCCGCGCATGGGCTCCCTCGTCGGCTACAACATGGCGCTCGCCGCCGCCGCCGCGCTCGACCGCGCAGGCTCCACCAAGACCCCGGACCTGATGAAGGCGCTCGCGGGCCTCAGCTTCGATTCCCCCACCGGCACCATCACCTTCCGCGCCGCGGACCACCAGTCCACCATGGGCGCCTGGGTCGGCAAAACCGCCCTGGTCAACGGCGAAGGCAAAATGGTCGATTGGCGCTACGTCGATGGCGCGGAGGTTCTCCCCGACGCCGCCACGGCGAAAAAACTCCGCCCGGCGGGGAAACAATAAAACTTCGCGGAGGGACTCGGTCCCTCCGCGCCTCCCCTTAGTTTTGGTTTTGCGCGCAGCGCCATAAGCCTGCGGCGGTGGCAACAAGCGCATTGCTCGCCGCTTCGCGGCAAAAACCAGTTATGGGGTGCGCGAGGGGACCGATCTCAGCCTTGGAAACGCCCACCGGGCGTTTCCGCCACCTTCGGTGGTCGGCTTCGATCCTCGCAAAGTTTTTGTTTTTCCACCCGATCCGGATAATCTGGCGCGGCAGCAGAGGCCGGGGCATGGACTTCATTCTCATTCAGGCTTTGAACGGCTTGGCCGGAGCGAGTTCGTTGTTCCTGGTCGCGGCGGGGTTGTCGCTGATCTTCGGCGTCAGCCGGGTGGTGAACTTCGCCCACGGCACGGTGTTCATGGTCGGCGCCTATGTGGCGTGGACCCTGATCGACCGGTTGGGGGTAAACTTCTGGCTGGCCGCGCCGTTGGCCGCCTGCGCCACCGCGCTGCTCGGCGCGCTGATCGAGGTGGGGATTCTGCGGCGGCTCTATGCCGGGCACGAGTTGCTGCCTCTGCTCGCCACCTTCGGGCTGGTGCTGGTGGCGCACGACGTGGTGCCCCTGGTGTGGGGCGCGCAGGACATCATCGGCCCGCGCGCGCCGGGGCTGACCGGCGCGGTGGAGATTCTCGGGCGGCGGCTGCCTTCCTACGACTTGTTCCTGATCTGCCTGGGGCCGGTGGTGCTGGGGGCGATGTGGCTGGTGCTCAACCGCACGCGTTTCGGCCGCATCGTGCGCGCCGCCACCGAGGACCGGGAGATGGCGGCGGCGCTGGGCATCCGCCAGGACCTGCTGTTCACCGCGGTGTTCATGCTGGGGTGCGCGCTGGCGGGCTTGGGCGGCGCGTTGCAGCTGCCGCGCGAGACCCTGCACCACAGCCTGGATACCCAGGTGATCGTCTCCGCCTTCGTGGTGGTGGTGATCGGCGGCATGGGCAGCTTGACCGGCGCTTTCGTCGCCGCGGCGATCGTCGCCGAGGTCTCCGCCTTCGGCATCGTGGTGTGGCCGCAGGGCACGCTCGCGATGCTGTTCCTGATCATGGCCGCGGTTCTGGTGGTGCGGCCGCACGGGTTGTTCGGCCGCGCCGCGCAGCAGGAGCCGCACCGGCCCCTGGCCCTGCCGTCGCCGCCCGCGGCGGGGTATCCGCGCCGCGCCGCGCTGGCCGCGGCGGGCGTCGCGGCGGCGCTGCTGGCGTTCGGGTTTCTCGGTTCGCCGTTCGCGCTCGACCTCGCCACCCAGGCGCTGATCGCGGTGCCCTTCGCCATGGGGCTGCATCTTCTCATCGGCTGGGCGGGGGCGATCTCCTTCGGCCATGCGGCGTTCCTCGGCCTCGGGGCCTACGGCGCGGCCCTGGCGTTTACCGCCGGGCTGCCGCTCGCCCCCGCGATGACGGCGGGGGTGCTGCTCGCCGGGGTGGCGGGCGGGGCGTTCGGCGCGCTGGTGCGGCGGATGCGCGGCGTCTATCTCGCCATGCTGACTCTCGCCTTCTCGCAGCTTCTGTTCGCCGCCGCCTTCCAGTGGGTGGGGCTCACCGGCGGCGACAACGGCATTCTCGGCCTGTGGCCGGAGCCGCCGCTGGACACGCCCATGGGGTGGTATCTCTTGACCCTCGCCCTGGTGGCGCTGTGGCTTGCGGCAGTGGCGCGGCTCTACCGCGCGCCGTTCGGCTTCATCCTGCGCGCCGCGCAGGATGCGGAGGCCCGCGCCCGGGCCGATGCCCTGCCGGTGGACGGCGCGCGGGTTCTCGCCTTCGCCATCGCCGGGGCGGGGGCGGGGCTTTCCGGCGCGCTGCTGGCGTTTCTCAAGGGCAGCGCCTTTCCCACCCTGTTCGACATTCCGCAATCGATCGACGGCCTGGTGATGGTGCTGCTCGGCGGCATCGGCCATCCGCTCGGGCCGCTCGCCGGGGCGGCGGCCTACAGCCTCGGCGTCGCCGTGGTCTCCACGCTGACGCCGCACTGGCACATGGTCGTCGGCGGCGTCATCCTGCTGCTCGCCTGCGCCGCGCCGGGCGGCCTGTTGACGCCGAAGCGGGCGGGAGGCGCGCGATGACCGCCCATCTCTCGGTGCGCGACCTGCGCAAGAGCTACGGCGGCATGCCGGTGCTGTCCGAAGTCGGCTTCGACATCCCGCAAGGCGAGATCGCGGCGCTGATCGGCCCCAACGGCGCGGGCAAGTCCACCCTGTTCTCGATCCTCGGCGGCGCGCTATCTGCCGACGGCGGCTCGGTGCTGCTCGACGGCGCGGCGATCCTCGGCCTTGCGCCGGAGGCGGTGGCGAAACGGGGCGTCGGCCGCACCTTCCAGACCTCGGCCCCCTACCGCTCCTTGAGCGTCATCGAGAACCTGCTGACGATCGCCGCGGGCGGCGCGGGGTTTTGGGCGCGGCTCGCCCGCCCGCTTGCCGCCTGGCCGCGGCAACCGGCGCTGGCGGCGCTTTCCGAGGTCGGTCTGGCGGAGATGGCGGACTCCCCGGCGCGGGCGCTCTCCTACGGCGATGCGAAGCGCCTGGAACTGGCGATGGCGCTGGCGCGCGGCCCCGCGCTGCTGTTGATGGACGAACCCACCGCCGGGATGGCCCCTTCCGAACGCGCCGCCTTCATGGACATGGTGCGCGAGCGCTCCCGCGCGCGGGGAATGACCGTGCTCTTCACCGAGCACGACATGGCCACGGTGTTCGGCTTCGCCACGCGCATCCTGGTGCTCGACCGCGGACGCCTGATCGCCGACGACGCGCCGGAGGCGATCCGCGGCGACGCGCTGGTGCGCCGCGCCTACCTCGGCTCCGCCCCGGTGCCGCCGACGAAGCCGTTGTGAAGCGCTGCCGCCCATGCTAACAAAGCGCCCGACGCACAGCAGTACGATGGCGGGGACCATGCGGAAGAAAGAGGCGGTGCCGGAACTGGCGGTGGTGGTTCCGGTGAAGAACGAGCAGGACAACGTCCTCCCCCTGATCGAAGAGATTCACGCCGCGCTCGAGGGCGTCGCCGAATTCGAGGTGGTCTACGTCGATGACGGCTCCGACGACCGCACGCCGCAGAAGCTCGCCGAGGCGAAGGAAAAGTTTCCGCGCCTGCGCAGCGTCCGCCACCGCGAGAGCTGCGGCCAGAGCCAGGCGGTCGCCACCGGCATCAAGGCGGCGCGCGCCCGCTTCATCGCCACGCTGGACGGCGACGGCCAGAACGACCCGGCGGACATTCCCGCGATGCTCGCGACCCTGCGCGCCGCGGCCGACCCCGCACTCTTCCTGGTGGCGGGCCATCGCCACAAGCGCCGGGACAGCGCGGTGAAGCGCTACACCTCGAAATTCGCCAACGCGCTGCGCCGCGCGCTTCTGCACGACGACACGCCGGACACCGGCTGCGGGCTGAAGCTGTTCGCCCGCGACGCCTTTCTCGACCTGCCGCGCTTCGACCACATGCACCGCTACCTGCCCGCGCTGTTTCTGCGCGCCGGCGGCGCGGTGGTCTCGGTGCCGGTGAACCACCGCCCGCGCGAGCGCGGCGTCTCGAAATACGGCACCCTCGACCGCGCGCTGGTGGGCATCACCGACCTCCTGGGGGTGATGTGGCTGATCAAGCGGTCCTCGCCGCCCGAAATCGACGGCGGCGATGACTGAGCGCCTCAAGGCAGCCAAGCCCTATCTCAAGGGGCTGGTCCTCATTCTCACCCTGGTCGCCTGCGGCTATGCGATGAAGGCCGCGGGGCTCGCCGACATCCTCAACACCGGCTGGGTGGATGCGGAGGTCAAGGGCAAGGGCCTCACCGGCGATCTGATCTTCCTCGCCATGGGCACGGTGGTGACCGCGCTCGGTTTCCCGCGCCAGGTGGTCGCCTTCCTCGGCGGCTATGCCTTCGGCTTCGTCACCGGCAGCGGGCTCGCGCTGCTTGCCACGACGCTCGGCTGCGTGCTCGCCTTCGTCTATGCGCGCCTCCTCGGGCGCTCCCTGGTGCAGCGCCATTTCGGCAAGCGCATCGCCAGGTTCGACGCCATCCTCGCCGACAGCCCCTTCCTCACCACCCTGCTCATCCGCTTTCTGCCGGTGGGCAGCAACGTGGTGACCAACCTGATCGCCGGGGTGTCGCGGGTGCGCTTCGTGCCTTTCGTCGGCGGCTCGGCTGCGGGCTACCTGCCGCAGACCGTGGTGTTCGTCCTCATCGGCTCGGGGGTGCACATCGACCCCACCTTCCGCATCGGGCTGGGCGCGGCGCTTTTCGTGGTCTCCGCCGCGGTGGGAGTCTACCTGCTGCACCACCTGCGGCGCGGCCGCGCGGTGGAAAGCGCCGCCGAGGATACCGCCGATTAGCCCTTGACTCGCCCGCGCCTCCAGCTTACCTCGTTAGCACTCGCACGGGGGGAGTGCCAAACACCCCCCCGAACATATCCTCCGTGCCGGAACGGGCGGAGGATTTGGATAGTCAGGAACCTGGAGGAAACTATGAAATTCAGGCCGTTGCATGACCGAGTTCTGGTCAAGCGCGTGGACGCGGAAACCAAGACCGCGGGCGGCATCATCATCCCCGACAGCGCCAAGGAAAAGCCGATGCAGGGCGAAATCCTGGCGGTCGGCTCCGGCCATCGCAACGAGGACGGCACGGTGACGCCGCTCGACGTCAAGGCGGGCGATCGTGTGCTGTTCGGCAAGTGGTCCGGCACCGAGGTCAAGCTCGACGACGAGGACGTCCTGATCATGAAGGAATCGGACATCCTGGGCATCCTGGGCTGATCCCGGGCAGGCTGTTCCCAGGCCGGTATCCGTTCACAGACTAAGCCAAGAGGAATTTCACGATGGCTGCCAAAGAAGTCAAATTTTCGACCGACGCGCGCGCGCGAATGCTGCGCGGCGTCGATATTCTGGCCGACGCGGTCAAGGTGACGCTGGGCCCGAAGGGCCGCAACGTGGTGCTGGACAAGTCGTTCGGCGCGCCGCGCATCACCAAGGACGGCGTCACCGTCGCCAAGGAAATCGAGCTTGCCGACAAGTTCGAGAACATGGGCGCCCAGATGGTCAAGGAAGTCGCTTCCAAGACCAACGACATGGCCGGTGACGGCACCACCACGGCGACCGTGCTCGCCCAGGCGATCGTCCGCGAGGGCTGCAAGTCGGTGGCCGCGGGGATGAACCCGATGGACCTGAAGCGCGGCATCGACATCGCCGTCGATGCGGTGGTCACGGCGATCAAGTCAACCTCGCGCGAGGTTTCCACCAACGCCGAGATCGCCCAGGTCGGCACCATCTCCGCCAACGGCGAGGCCGAAATCGGCAAGATCATCGCCCAGGCGATGGAGCGCGTCGGCAACGAAGGCGTGATCACCGTCGAAGAGGCCAAGGGCCTGGACACCGAGCTCGACGTCGTCGAGGGCATGCAGGTGGACCGCGGCTATCTGTCGCCCTACTTCGTGACCAACCCCGAGAAGATGGTGGTGGAGCTGGAAAGCCCCTTCATCCTGATCAACGAGGGCAAGCTCACCTCCCTGCAGCCGATGCTGCCGGTGCTCGAGGCGGTGGTGCAGTCGGGCAAGCCGCTCCTCATCGTCGCCGAGGACGTGGAAGGCGAGGCGCTCGCCACCCTGGTGGTCAACAAGCTGCGCGGCGGCCTCAAGGTCGCGGCGATCAAGGCCCCGGGCTTCGGCGACCGCCGCAAGGCGATCCTCGGCGACATGGCCACCGTGACCGGCGGCCAGGTGATCTCCGAAGAACTCGGGATCAAGCTCGACACCGTGTCGCTCGACATGCTGGGCACCGCGAAGAAGGTGGTGATCACCAAGGAAGACACCACCCTGGTCGATGGCGCGGGCGCCAAGACGGAAATCGAGGCGCGCTGCAACCAGATCCGCGCGCAGATCGAGGTGGCCACCTCCGACTACGACCGTGAGAAGCTGCAGGAGCGGCTGGCGAAGCTCGCCGGCGGCGTCGCGGTGATCAAGGTCGGCGGCGCCACCGAGATCGAGGTGAAGGAGAGGAAGGACCGCGTTGACGACGCCCTGCACGCCACCCGTGCGGCGGTCGAGGAAGGCGTGGTTCCGGGCGGCGGCGTCGCCCTGCTGAACGCCACCAAGGCGCTCGCCAGCCTGAAACCCGCCAACGACGACCAGAAGGTCGGCATCGAGATCGTGCGCCGCGCGCTGCAAACGCCGCTGCGCCAGATCGCCGAGAACTCCGGCTTCGACGGCGCGGTGGTCGCGGGCAAGATCCTCGAGCAGTCCTCCCCGACCTTCGGCTTCAACGCCCAGACCGGCGCGTACGAGGACCTGGTGAAGTCCGGCATCATCGACCCGACCAAGGTGGTGCGTCACGCGCTGCAGGATGCGGCTTCGATCGCCGGCCTCTTGATCACCACCGAGGCGATGGTCGCCGAGGCTCCGGAGAAGCACTCCGCCCCGGCGATGCCCGGGATGGGCGGCATGGGCGGCATGGGCGGCATGGGCGACATGGGCTTCTAAGCCCGGTCTCCCTCTGCCCCAACCCGGCAAAAGGCCCGGCCCCCTCGCGGGGGCCGGGTTTTTTTCGTGCGGCAAGAGGGAGTCAGGCGGCGACGGCGCGCGCCTTGGCGCCGCGCTCGATCGCCGCGGCGGTGAGGCGGTCCACGTCGAGGCGGTGGCGCACCAGTTCCAGCATGCGCAGTTCCTCCTGCTCGACATGCCCGTCGGCCACCGCGACATCGCAGGCGAGCGCGTAGGCGGTCTCGCGCAGCTTCACCGGCAGGGCGGCGCGGATCAGGTCGAGCGCGCGCGCGAGGCCTTCCTCCTGGTCGAGAAGGGCGGCGCAATCCTCGGCGATCCTGGTCAGTCCGGCGCTGTCGAAGCCGCGGAAAACCGGCAGGCTTTTGACGCTGGTGCCCATCACCTTGAGCTCCGCGTCGGTCATCTGACGGTCCGAAGCGGAAACCAGCACCATGGTGTAGATCAGCGCCGCGTGGTGGGTGATCATCGCAACCTCCCTCGTGCGTCCGGTCTTTTGCCTCTACTCCCCGATTATACGGCAAAATGCGGCGCGGCGCGGGCAAAAATCGCGCGGCGGACCGACCCTTTCGGGCGGGCGCGGCGCGGATGGCGATAAATGAAAAATCATCTTGCCTATAATAATTGAAACAATTCGTTATGTACCGATTCGCACGATTCCACATTGATCTTATGGTTATCCGTATGCACACTGCGCGGCACTGGGGAGCTTGCACGGGGATTGGGGAACACCTTAGCCGAAACAAATGAAACGTGCCGGGAATACTCACGGCACTGAAACAATATTACGAGCGGCGACGGAAACCCGTGCGCCCCAGCCCATAACCACGACGCGAAGGAGGGGAACCCATGTCGCAAGGGTTTAACCGGGGATGGATCGTCGTCCTCGCCGGACTGTGCATCAACCTGATGTTCGGCGTGCTCTACGCCTGGAGCATTTTCGCCGCGAACCTGAGCGGCGCCTACCACTGGACCGCGGTGCAGGCCTCGCTGCCCTACACCGTGGCGATCGCGATGTTCGCGGTGATCATGCTGCTCGGCGGGCGGCTTCAGGACGCCTTCGGGCCGCGCATCGTCGCCACCGCGGGCGGCGTACTCACCGGCGCGGGCCTGGTGCTTTCCAGCATCTTCCCGACGCTGACCGGCGTCATCCTGTGCTTCGGCGTGCTCACCGGCGCGGGCATCGGCATGGGCTATTCCGCCACCACGCCCGCCGCGGTGAAGTGGTTCCGCCCGGAGCAGAAGGGCCTGATCGCGGGCATCGTGGTCACCGGCTTCGGCCTCGCCTCGCTCTACATCGCGCCCTTGACCAAGTTCCTGATGGCCTCCTACGGCATGTTCGCCACCTTCAAGATTCTCGGCGTCGCCTTCGGCCTGGCGATCGTGGCGTTCGCGCAGCTGCTCTCGGTGCCGCGCGCCCCGGCAGCCGCCACGGCCGCGGCGCGCACCGCCTCCGGCATCGACTACGCCTGGCGCGAAATGCTGAAGACGCCGCAGTTCGCCCTGCTGTGGCTGATGTTCCTCGCCGGGTCGATGACCGGCCTGATGCTGATCGGCCACCTCGCCAAGATCGCCAGGCTACAGACCGGCGCCGACTTCGGCGTCGCCCTGGTGGCGATGATCGCCATCTCCAACGCGCTCGGCCGCCCGATCTCGGGCTATGTCTCCGACCGCATCGGCCGCGGCCGCACCATGGCGATCCTCTACCTGTTGCAGGGCGCGACGCTGGCGCTGTTTTCCAGCTTCGACAGCTTCGCCGCCATCCTCGGGGGCTCGATGGTCATCACCTTCTCCTACGGCGCGATGCTGGCGGTCTATCCCTCGGCGGTCGGCGACTTCTACGGCACCCGCAACATGGGCTTCAACTACGCCATCCTGTTCACCGCCTGGGGCGTCGCCGGGGTGACCGGGCCTCTCGCCGCGGGCTACCTGCTCGACGTCACCGGCGGCTACGGCGCGGCGTTCGCGGTCTGCTCCGTGCTCTGCTTCGCCGCCGCGGGGCTCGGCCTGCTGGTCAAGGCCCCGGCCGCCGGGCCGCGCCTCAGCCTGGTCGCCGAACCGGCGGAATGACCCCGCCCGCGCCGCCCGCGCGCCGCCCGATTCGGCGGAGTGCGGGCGGATGCGCCCCCACCGGATGGGTTTCACCGTCCGCGCGCGCGGCGAAACCGCACCCGCGGCGGCGCCCCCGCTCCGCGCCGCCGCGCCGCCCCCGAAGGCGGCGCGGCACATGACAGTTCCATGATTTCCACAGGATTTTTGCGGAAATCCGGGTGCGCAGAGCGAACACCCCGCCCCGCCGCGCCCGCCGCGAAGCGCCGCGCGCAAGCCCCTTGCGATTTTGAGGGATTGATTTCGCGCGGCCAGTCGATATCATCCGCCCCACGAGCTGGAGCCGTACCCGATTGGGACATCCTTGGGGGGAGGCTGGTTCTACATTTAGAACCATTCTTAGCAAGGATACGCCACGGGCTGTTCGATTATCGAATAATCCTTTCGCGATGAACTTGGAGCCGTTCAAGTTTGCCCGAAGGGATGACGCGTACCGAATCGCCTGCTCTGGGGGGAACCGTGCCGGGCTCTGACACCAACGAAACGATCGTCCGGAATGGCCGGGAGGGCCTGCTCCGGATGCGCAAGCTGGAGAGAACCCAATGAGTGGACCTGCTATCGATCCGTCGGCTCCCAAGACCGTCATCGCCGATACCACCGCCAATCCCGCGCCCTTGGGCCTGTGCGCGTTTGGCCTCACCACCTTCCTGTTGAACGCCCATAACGCCGGCTTCTTCGCGCTCGACGCGATGATCCTCGGCATGGGCCTGTTCTACGGCGGCCTCGCCCAGCTGTTCGTCGGCTGGATGGAGTGGAAGAAGGGCGCCACCTTCGGCACCGTCGCCTTCACCTCCTTCGGCTGCTTCTGGATTTCGCTCTGCACCCTGGTGCTGCTGCCGAAGATGGTCTCCGGCGTCACCCCGGCGAGCGCCACCTCGATGGCCTTCTTCCTCGGCATCTGGGGCGTCTTCTCGACCGTGCTGTTCGTCGCGACCTTCCGCCTCAACACCGCGCTGCAGGTCACCTTCGGCCTGCTCGTCGTGCTGTTCGTCCTGCTCATCCTCGGCAACGCCACGCACGGCAGCGAAATCTCCCACGTCTTCCACCGTCTCGCCGGCTGGGAAGGCATGGCCACCGCGCTCGCCGCGATGTACACCGGCCTCGCGCAGGTGATGAACGAGGTGCACGGCAAGGTCGTGTGGCCGCTCAACAAGGCTCCGGCGCCGCGTCCGGCGACCCTCAAGGCCGCATAAGGCGCAAAAGCCTGCGACACATGCGGCGGGCGGCCCCCTTGGGCCGCCCGCTTGCCGCTTGGGACTTGACGCGCCGCGTCCGCCCCGTATAGTCGGCGGTCTTCGGGAGATTCTTTCTCCCGTATCCGCGCCCCTGTGGCGGAACCGGTAGACGCGGCAGACTCAAAATCTGTTGTCCTTGCGGACGTGGGAGTTCGAGTCTCCCCGGGGGCACCATTCCCATATCGATACGTTACAGGGCGGCTTTGGGCTGCCTCTTGTTTTTGCCGGAACGCCCCAGGTTGCAGGCGTAAACGGGCACGGATGGAACACGGCGGCATTTCACCGAAAACTCTTGACCCGCCAGGGCGTCTACCGTTCCAGGGGGCCATTCAGAAAAGACAACAAAACACCCCCGCCGCATGGCGAGGGTGTTTTTGCATGTTTGGGAAGAAAACGGCTCAGAGCTTGAGCCGGGCGGTCGTGGTGTCCGCGCCTTGCGCCGGGGCGGGGCAGGCGAAGCCGAGCGCGGTG
>JAQAZG010000007.1 GCA_027864655.1 Oleispirillum naphthae | reverse complement strand
AAGATGGAGTTCATGCGTGCGTGCGGCCTTGCCGTCGCGGCCTCCCCCGCCGCCCTCGGCCAGGCCATGCGCGACGCCATGAAGGGTTTGTAGAAACCACCCAAAAGCGGGCGCCGAGGGACTTCCCCACCCTCGGCGCTTGACCCGGACGCTGTAACTCCCCCTGACGGCGTTCGGTCCGGATGCCGGGGTTCTCCCCCTCGTTCTTTCTCCGGCATCCGGCTTACCCTTTTCCAGCGGCACGGGGCCGAGGCCGCGACGGATGCCTTCAAGTTCCGCTTGACCGCCGGAGAGCTTCCGCTTTCCGGCGGTTTTGCATGCGAACTCCGGGGCAGGGAAACAAGGATCGGTGTTTCCCCTCGGGGCGGCGCCGCCGTTCTCCGGGCGAGGAGGGAACCGCGCCGGAGGCGGGCTGAAGCCGGTCCGGAGATCGCAACGCCCGGATCATCCGGCGGCAGAAGGACGGCATGGAATGGCTCCATGTTTCATCGCCTTCCTATGTGGCATTTCAGTTTCTTTCCTAATGAAAAATATTCATCTCCCAAACGCGCCGAGTCTTGACCGGCCTGCGCGGCATGGTGGTTGCCTCCAGCCCCGAACGGGGATGGCGCAGGGCTGGATTTGCCGCAAAAAAATGACCTAAGTCAATTTTCAACGGTGGAATGTCTTCGGTCATTTTTTGCTGTTGCTGCGGCCTCCCCCAGAGGGTGGGGAATGATCGGTTGCGGCCGTTTGAATGCCTGCATGCGGATGCTGGGATGGGCACGGAATGCGACGGATTGAATTTCTAAATATTTGAAATACAATATAATATTAGGATGTCACGAGGTATGCGCCGGTTTTGATAACGGCGGGATTTCAACGCCTTAGCCTTGTCGGAGGCTCCCCCTTATGGGGGGATTCCGGGGCGACAAAAGCGTTGACGCTTTCCTTAATTCTGACTAAGGTCATTTTCGTTGTCATAGATGACCGTGGTCATAAGACGGCGGTTGGAAGGGTAAGCGATCGAGTGACCGATGCACCATCTCCGGGCAAGCATCGGCAAGAGACGCGTGACGTCCAAACATAAACAAGCGGAGGAAATGGTTTTAATGAAGTGATGATAAGAGGCAAGAAGAATATGAGATAAATGTGCCGTTTATTAAGAAAGGTGGCATGTATGGCAAACATAATGGATGTAAAAAGCGCGGTCAGCCTCATCAAGGATGGGGCTGTTGTGCTTTCCGGCGGGTTCTATGGAAATGGAACGCCAGCCGCGATCGTCACTGAGATGATTGCTCAAAAAAAGAAAGACCTGACCGTTGCCAACAACGACGGCAATACGGTCGAAAAGGGAGTCGGGCGGCTGGTCGCGGCCGGTCTGGTAAAAAAATTCATCTGCACCTGGTGCGGGCGGCTGCCCCTGGCGCCCGAGCTCGCCGAGAAGGGCGAGATGGAGCTTGAGATCAATCCCCAGGGGACCTTCGTCGAGCGTATCCGCGCCGCCGGTTTCGGCCTGGGCGGCGTGCTGACGCCGTCGGGCCTCAATACGATGATCGAAGAAAAGTGGGGAGAGCGGATCACCCTGAACGGTAAGGATTGGCTCTATCACACCCCGCTGCACGGCGATGTCGCGATCGTCGAGGCCGACCGCGCCGATGCCGCCGGGAACCTGGTGTTCCACCTGACGCAGCGCGCCTTTTCGGTGGCGATGTGCACGGCGGCGGATCTGGTCATCGTCGAAGTCACCAAGCCGATCGAGCCGGTGGGCTCCATCGACCCCGAGCACATCCACGTGCCCGGGATGTTCGTCGATGTGCTGGTCCCGATGAATGGGGTGATGAACTATGAATAGCAAGGAGCTTATCGCACGACGCATCGCCAAGGAATTCGTCTCCGGCAACGTCGTGAACCTCGGCGCCGGCGTCCCGCAGCTTGTCGCGAACTATCTCGCCAAGGATGTCTTCGTCTGGCTGCATGCCGAAAACGGCATCGTCGGCATGGGCAAGGCCTCCCCGGACCTGCCGCCCGACCGCTACCGCACCGACGCCGGCGAGATGCCGGTCAGCATCATTCCGGGCGGCGCGGTGATCGATTCCGCAACCTCGTTCGGCATCATCCGGGGCGGCCATCTCGACGCCACCGTCCTCGGCACCATGCAGGTCGATGCCGAAGGCTCCATCGCCAACTGGATGGTGCCGGGCGGCAAGTTCGCCGGTCCCGGCGGCGCCATGGACCTGGTGAGCGGCGCCAAGCGGGTGATCGTCGCCACCGAACACTGCTCGAAAGACGGCAAACCCAAGATCGTCGAGAAATGCACCTTCCCGCTGACCGGCTACGGCGTGGTCGATTCGATCTTCTCTGAGCTGGCCTTCATCAAGATCACCAAGGACGGGCTGGTCCTCATGGAGACGGCGCCGGGCGTGACGGCGGCCGAGGTGATCGCAAAGACGGGCGCGCCTTTGGCCGTCGGCTCCGACCTGCGTGAAATGGAAATCTGATCTGGGAGGAAGAATCATGCGCAAGGTATGCGTGATCGGAATCGGCGAAACGCGGATGGGCCGTCTGCCCGACCGTTCGCTGCGTGATCTGATCGACGAGGCCGGCCACAAGGCGATCGCCGATGCCGGTATCGAGAAGAGCGAGATCGGCGCCCTCTACGTGGGCAACTTCAATGCATCCTATCTTTGCGGGCAAGGCCATATGGGTGCGTTGGCCAGCGAGGTGCTGGGCCTCGGCAGTATTCCCACCGTCCGTACCGAGGGCGCTTGCGCATCGGGCAGCCTGGCCTTCCGGTTCGGCACGATGGCCATCGCCGCCGGCTTCTACGACATCGTCATGGTCGGCGGGGTGGAGAAGATGACCCACCAGCCGACCGAGACGGTAACCACCGGCATCGCCTCGGCCATGGACTACGAATGGGAGGCGATGCAGGGATTCACCTTTCCCGGCAGCTTCGCGATGATCGCCAACCGGTATTTCCACGAATACCGCGACGTGAAGCACGAGATGGGGCTCTGCGCCTACAACGCCCACCAGAACGCCATGCTGAATCCGGACGCGCAGATGCCGAAGGATGTCCCGCTGGCAAAGATCCTGGGGGCCGACTTGATCGCCTCACCGCTGTCGCTGTTCGACTGCTCCCTGGTCACCGACGGCGCCGCCTTCGTGGTGCTTGCCGCCGCCGACGTCGCCGAGCGGGTGAACGGTGCGCATCGCGTCATCGACATCATCGGCACCGGCCACGCGGGCGACGCGCTCACCCTGGCCGCCAAACCGAACATCACCAGCTTTGCGGCGTCCAAGGCGGCGGCGGCGCAAGCCTATGGTCAGGCCGGTCTCGGGCCGGACGACATCGACTTCGCGGAAGTCCACGACTGCTTCACCATCACCCAGATCATCAATACCGAGGACCTGGGCTTTTTCCCGCCCGGCAAAGGGGGCGACGCAGTGGCCGACGGCGTGACCGCGCGCGACGGCAAGAAGCCGATCAACGTCAGCGGCGGACTGAAAGCCAAGGGACATCCGATCGGCGCGACCGGCATCAGCCAGATTTACGAAGTCGTCACCCAACTGCGCGGCGACGCGGGCGCCAGGCAACTGAAGAAGGCCGATATCGGCTTGTCGCAGAACCTGGGCGGAACCGCCGCCACCTGCGTGATCAACATTTTCCGGGGGAGGTAAGCCAATGGAAAAGGCGAAAATCTACACCTACTCGGTTTTGATGTCCTCCACCGAGGAGTTCAAGGACCGGGTGCCCTATGTCTGCGCCATTCTGGAGGGCGGCGACGGGGTCCGTTTCGCCAGCCTGGTCGAGGGCTACCAGCCCGGCGTGGATGTCGCCATCGGACAGGAAGTGCACGCCACCGGCAAAGATGCGGCAGGCAAAATGAGCTTCGCCTTGTGAGGCGATCTCTTTCAGGTCCCCACATGCCCATAAAAGGGATTTGGATATTAGGCAGGGGAAGGCAAAGCATAAACCCAAAATGAGGCTTCCAAATGCAAAATACAATAACGGGAGAACTTCCAAACACACGAGATCTTTCTGGAATTCAACGGTTCTCCGTTGGCTTCGCCAAATGGAGTCACAAATGGATTCCGAATTCACTCGTCTTTGTCATTCTGCTGACCGGGGTTGCGGCGATACTCAGCTATGCGCTGACGCCCAGCACCCCATGGCAGGTGGTGCAGGCCTGGGAAAAGGGCTTCTGGGACCTGCTGGCGTTTGCCATGCAGATGTGCCTCGCGATGACGACGGGTTATGTCGTCGCGGATTCGCCGCAGGTCAAGAAACGGCTGTACCGCATTGCGGCTTTACCCAATAACGCGGCCCAAGCCATCGTGATGCTGACCAGCGTCGGCTGCATCTGCTTCTGGCTGCATTGGGCCGCAGGGCTTATGGGCATTTGCCTTCTGGGGCGCGCCATGTTGGTCGCGGCGGCGGAAAAAGGCTACAAGCTCCATGTGCCCCTGGTCGCGGCAGGCACCTATTCCTGCTTCCTGGTCTGCAACGGCCCGTCTTTCCCCGCCGCCCTCTTCGTCGCCACGCCGGGCCATCTCTTTGAAAAGGCGATCGGCGTCATTCCGGTCACGGAAACGATCTTTCATCCGATCAACTTCATCCAGATGGTCGTGCTGGCGCTGCTGCTGGTCTTCTGTGCCTGGAAATTCATTCCCCCGGACGCTTACACGGAAACCGCCAGCCCGGAATTCCTGGATGAGATCAGGGGGTTGACGGCCTCCAACAAAGACGCCATGGATGCCGCCCCGGCCAGCAAGTCGCCGGCCGAGCGTCTGAACAACAGCATGCTCATGGGGTCGCTCATCGGCCTCGTCGGCTGCGCATGGATCGTCTGGGCGCTGTGGAACAAGGGCGCTGGGGCGCTGAACCTGAATACCATCAACTTCATCTTTCTTATGCTGGGGTTCGTGCTGCACGGCAGTCCCGCCCGGTTTGTCGCGGCGGTCGGTCGGGCCATCGGTACGGTTGCCGGCGTCGTGGTGCAGTTTCCTCTGTACGCGGGAATTTTCGGCCTGATCAAATACACCGGTCTGGCGGAGGTCCTGGTCCAATTCTTCGTCACGATCTCGACAGCCAAGACGTTTCCGGTCGTTGCCTTCCTATACTCAGCCACTCTGAATATGTTCGTGCCGTCGTCCGGATCGAAATTCATCATCGAGGCGCCGTATATTCTGCCTGCGGCGGCTCAACTCGGCGTCAATCCGGCCGTGATCATCAATGCCTACACCGTCGGTGATTGCACCACGAACCTGATCCAGCCTTTCTGGGCCTTGCCGGTGCTCGGCCTCTACAAGGTGGACTTCAAGGACATTCTCCCATTTGGGTTTGTGGTGTGCATGTTGGCAGTCGTAGTCAACTGCATATTCTATGGCTTTATTTGGTAACGGGATGAATCCGATGCACAGAGCGCGCGGCGCTCTGTGCATCGGGTAGCTTTTGGGGAGAAGAACATGAGCAAGCTAAAGCGTATCGACCACATAGGCATCGCAGTAAAGGATTTGCTGAAGAGCCTGAAACCTTATCAGGAACTTCTTGGCCTGCCGCTGAACGGCATCGAAACGGTCGAGTTCGGAGGCGCGACCCTCAGCGTGGCTTTTCTTCCCCTGAGGGAGACGGAGGTCGAGTTGTTGCATACGACCGGGACAACAGGCCTTGTGGCGGAGCATATCGCCAAGCATGGCGAAGGCATCAACCATATCGCCTTCGAGGTCGATGATATCGATTCCTATTACCAGGAATTGAAATCCAAAGGCACCAAGTTCATCACCGATGGAGTTGTTCCGGGGTCGAGAAATACGAGGGTATTATTTTTTGATCCTGGAGAATTTAACGGCATATACATCGAACTGATCGAAATGCCGAAGAAGAAGTAAATGGCGCATTTGGAAAAAGCCTGAAAAAGTCTGTCCATGCCCGTTGATGCGGCATGCCAGGTGCAGGGCATGCCTCTCCCCGCGGAACTGCTGCGGCGTGATCTGTCCGATCTTTTCGGAATCGGTCTTCATCGAGGTTATCAAGGATAGATGCGCCCACGGGAATGCCTCGTAATAACAGAAGACGCAATTAAGTCTCCGTTTTTCAAGGGAGGAATACATGGAAAGCGCGGGTGTCTACGTCGAGGATGTAAAAAAACGAACATTCATGGATGCCTATATTGATTGGTTCATCCGATGGATTCCCGATTCGTGGTTCTTCTGCCTGGGATTGACCGCCCTTGTCGCGGTCTGCGCCCTGATATTCACCGACATGCCGTTCTACAGCTTCAGCCAGCCGAAGAATCTGGTCAACGCCTGGACCGGCAGCTTCTGGAACCTGCTGGCCTTCACCATGCAGATGACGGTTCTGCTGGTCACCGGCTCGGCGGTGGCCGCCTCGCCGCCGGTGAAAAGGCTGTTGTCGGCCATTGCGCGTTTCCCCAATACCCAGGCCCAGGTCGTCATCGTCGGTGCGGTGGGCGCCTGGATGATGGGCTACCTGCATTGGGGCATCGGCATGATGGGCGGCATCATGCTGGGGCGCCAGCTGTTCATTCAGGCCAAGCTCAGGGGAATCAAGGTCCATAAGCCGATCCTGGTGGCGGCGATCTTCCTGCAGTTCATTCCGGGGGCCGCCGGTCTGTCGGGGGCGGCGGCGCTGTTCTCGGCCTCGCCCGGCTATCTGAAGAACATGGTGACCGCCGAATACAAGGACTCGGTGCCCAATTTCCTGTCGCTGGCCGAAACCGTCGCATCTCCGGCCTTCATCGCCACCCTGTTGCTCGGGCTGGCCGTCTCGATCGCCGTCTGCCTGTGGATGATGCCCAAGGATCCCTCGCGCATCGAGGAGATCGAAGACGAGTTCGTGCGGGAGGCAATGTCGAACAAGTCCGAGGTGAAGGCCGACAACAGCACCCCGGCGCTGCGGATGAGCCACAGCCGCGTCCTGATGTACGCCATCGGCGGCATCGGATTGGCCTGGTGTGGCCTTTTCCTCTATAACAAGGGCATTCTCGGCCTCAGCCTCAACAACTACAACTTCCTGTTCTTGTGCCTGGGCATGGTGCTGTGCGGCAACCCGGTGCTGTTCTGCAAGACGATCCGCGAGGGGCTCGATGGGAGCTGGGGGTTCGTGCTGCAGTTCCCGTTTTATGCCGGCATCTTCGGCCTGATCAGCCAGAGCGGCCTCGGCACCCTCATCGCGCATTTGTTCATTTCGGTCTCGGACGCCAACACCTTCCCGTTGTTCGCCTTCATCTATTCGGGGCTTTTGAACATCGCGGTGCCCTCGGGCGGCTCCAAGTTCGTGATCGAGGCGCCCTATATCATCCCGGCGGCTCTGGAAACCGGGGCGCATATCAAGACGATCATCTGCGCCTATCAGCTCGGCGACAGCCTCACCAACGAGATCACGCCGTTCTTCGCGCTGCCCTACCTCGCCAACTTCAAGCTCGAGTTCAATCGGATCATCCCCTACACGTTCGTTGCGGTGGTGCTGATCTTTATCGTCAACAACGCGATGCTCTGGTGGGCGATTTAGGGCCTGCCGGTGTTTATGAGGTGCGTCGGCGGGATCCGCTTCCCCCGTCGGCAGAAGCGCGCGGCGCAGTGCGGCTGACCCCCCGCACGCGCTGCGCGCAATGCTGTCGGCGGGATGGGGATTCGCCCGCTCCGTTCCAGGATGCCCTCCGCGAAGAGGGAAACCACAACGCAGGAAATCACGGCCGCCGGTGATCTTCTCCGGGCCGATCGGGTATGGCTTGATTTAGGGGGCGGGTCAGGCTTGGGGCTTGCTGATGAGCTTCATCACGCGTGCGAAAAAGCTGCGCCCCGCAGCCTTGAGGTCGAACTCGCCATCGTGGAGACACCACTCGTAGAGCAGGGACCGGGCGCTGCTTGCGAACAAGTAGACCTGTTCCTCGACGGGCATATCCGTCGTGAACACCCCTTCATCCCGCCCTTGCCTGACGATATCCTCGATGATCTTGTAAAATAGACGATCTTTCTTGAGAAGCATGCTGGGATGCCTGTCGAGACTGATCTGGTTGATGTAGACGATCTTGAGGAAGCTTAAGCCCCAAATGTCGCGGCAGAAATCGCTCATCGCGTCGATGAAGCACATCGCCCGTTCGGCAACCGGCGTGTCGGGCGCCAACAGGCAAAGGGTCTGTTTGTAATAAAGGTCTATGCTGTCGAATTGCTCTACAAGAACTTGCTCTTTAGTGCTGAAGTAATTATAAAAAGTACCCTTTGACACACCAGAGTATCTGGTTATGTCTTCCACGGTAACTTTATCAAATCCACGCTTCTTAAACAGCTTAAGCGATGTTTGTAGGAGCCTATTCTTTGTTTCCATTGCGTTCAGGGAGCGCAAATTGATCTTGCCCTTCATTCGCGTAAAGTCCCTTTCACGGCGCGCCAACCAGCGTTTTACAGCGGATGGACTTTACCGGCCATTCGCGATGCCTGCCATCCGTTTTTTTGATTTTACGCCTCTTGGTAGCACGCCTCGGGCGCGCCGGCGCTATGAAAAAAAGCGGCCGGAGATTCAATTGTAAAACCGCCGGCCGATGGAGCCCGCTCAGATATCCACGAAGTGAGCCGGCCTTTCGCCGGGTGCTTTCCGTTCGTCGCGGAGAGGGCGAAGGGCTACGCCATCAGGCGGCCTCCGTTGATGTCGATCACCGTGCCGGTGAGATAGCCGGACATCTCGCTCGCCAGGAAGACCACGACGCTCGCCTGCTCCGCCGCCGTCGAGAGACGCCCCAGCGGAATGGAGTTCAGGATGTCGTCCTTCTGGGGTTCTGTCAGTTCGTTCCACAGGTCGATCATCCGCTGCCCGCTCATCACCGTTCCCGGGGCGATGGCGTTGACGTTGATCCCGTGGCCGCCGACCTCCTTCGCCAGGCGGCGCGTCAGGGCGATGACCCCGCCCTTGGCCGCCGCATAGGGAATGCCGGTCACCAGGCTCGCGGTGCGGCCGCCGATCGAGGACAGGTTGATGATCTTGCCGCGCTTCCTTGCGATCATGTGAGGCACCGCCGCCTGGCAGCACAGGAAGGTGCCCTTCAGGTTGACGTTCAGCACCAGATCCCAGTGCTTCTCCTCGATCTCTTCCAGTTTCTTGGGAGTGAAGAGGCTGCCGCCCGCATTGTTCAGAAGGATGTCGAGCTTGCCGTACTTTTCCACGGTCTTCGCCATCGTCTGCTCGACCTGCGCCTTGTCGCAGACGTCGAGAACGAAGGTGGCGTAGTTGGCCTTGGCTTCCTCCATCTGCTTCACCGCGCCCGCAAGCGCCGCCTCGGAGATGTCGGTGAGCACAACCGCCGCGCCCTCGTGCGCGAGCGCCTTTGCGAACTCGGTGCCGAGGCCGCCGCCCGCGCCGGTGATCAGCGCGACCTGATCCTGCAATAACATCTGATGCCTCCCTGTTTTTCCATGAGATTGTTTTTATTACGTGTTTCTACTTGATGGGGGTGACCTTCCGGCGCCCCGGCTCCTCTGCGGAGGCGGCGCGCCAACCGGTGCGCAGGCGTGCGAGCAGAACCGCGGAAATCGCATCCTGCACGGCGCGCTTGACGTGGCGGGCGCTGTACAGCGTGCCGGCATCGTTCAGCAGCGTTTCGAGGATGCGCGCGCCCTGAACGGCCTCGCGCTCGTGCGGGGGAAGGGCGGCGATCTGCTCGGCGTATTCGTGCCGCACGATCGCCCGGTTCGCCTCCGCCGACAGTTTCGCGAACCGGATGACCGCATCGAAGCGGGCGAAAAGCGGCAGCCCGAGGTGCCGCGCGGCATCTTCGGCGCTCTCGTAGTTCGTGGTGCAGACGATGACGGCGGCGCGCACCTCGGTGCGATAGTTGCGGTCGCAGTAGATGCCCTCGTCGAAGAGCTGGTAGAACGCGCTGTGGAACACCGGGTTCGGCTTATCGAACTCGTCGAACAGGAGGATGTTGGACTCCCGCTCCATCAGTTCCTTGGCCAGGCAGATTTGCGAGTGGCGGCCGCCGAACAGGTAGCTTGCGAATTCGCCGCTGTGGAACATCGAGAACTGCTTGCGGAAGATCGGCTGCCCCACCAGCTCTCCGATCAGCTTGGCGGTCTCCGTCTTGCCGGAGCCCGTGGGGCCGTAGAAGAGCAGCGTCACGGGCTTGGCGCGGTCGCCGCGCGCCAGCGGGAGAAGCGCCGTCAACAAAGCCTCCCGCACTTCCGGTTGACCGAAGATGCGCTGCTCGTACTCGGCGTCCAGCCGGCTCAGAACCGTTTCATCGACGGTTCGGTAGTCGTACTCCTCGACTTCGAGCTCCACGTCGAGGCTCGTAAACTGGCTTGCGAGATAAGCGGGAGGGTTTTGCAGGTATAAGGTGTCGATCTCGAACTGCGAGAGGAAGGCCAGGAAGCCCTGGATCGCGCTTTCGCTGATCACGGCGTATTCGTCCGAGAGGGCGACGACGTTGCCCGCGGGGAGAGTCAGCATTTCCGAGGTCGGCGATTCGGCGGGTTTCCGCGCCTGGATTTTGAAAACGTGTTCCCTTTGCCGCGCGTCGCTCCGCAGCGCCAGAGAGGTCAGGGACGTCCAGGGCTCCTCCGTCGGCAGCAGCTTCATGAATGCCCGCTTCGGGCCGAAATACAGCACGATCTTTCTCAAAACACCCACCTGATTATTGGCTTTCGACGGCTCTCCATAGAGCCGGGGCAGCAAGCCGCATGCCAAAAAAAGCCGCGCAGTCCTGCGGTAAACCGGCGTGCCCGAGGGTTTACCCTGATTTGATATTGAACAACTTGTAAAAACTATGTTTAGTATGTGGTCATTGCGCGGGGTTCCGGCCTTCGTATCGTTCCCGTGCGTGAGTCAGGGGACGCGGCATGTACAACATCATCATGCTCATCGGCGGGACGATCTCCCAGCGCGACAAGACGGCCTTTCCCAACGTCACGATCTACGACGCCCTCACCTTCCGGGAGGCCAAGGAGATCGCCCGCACCCTGATCGAGGCGAGAGGCGTGGACGCCATCATCGCCCCTTCCGGAACCGCCGCGGCGATCGAATCCTACGTCACGGTGCCGATCGTCCGTTCCGATCCGTCCCGTTTCGACATTCTGCAGACGCTGCACTATGCCGAGGAGACGACCGGGCTCGAAGGCGGGCGGATCGCCCTGCTTCTCTACAAGTCGCGGAATATCGACCTACAGGCGATTCAGACCTTCGTGAAAAACGAACTGCACCTCTACACCTATGAAAACGAGGACGATATCGAAGCGATCGTCGGCCGCCTGGACAAGGCGGTCTTCCCCGTCATGGTCGGCGGGCCGACCGCGCTGCGCCTGGCGGAGAAGAAGGGGATTCGGAGTTTCCTGTTGCGCCTCAGCTCGGAATCGCTGCGCCGCTCCATCGACATGGCGAACCGGTTCCTGGAGTTCGCGCAGAAGAACCGCGAACAGCGGAAGCTCCTGGAAACCGCTTTGAACGTCTTCGTCGATGGCGTGCTGATCACCGACGAAAAAGGCCAGGTCATCGAAAGCAACGTCAAGGCCAACGCGATCCTCGACATGGCGCAGGAGGAGCTGTTGGGGCAGAGGGTCGATGAGCTGTTCCACGACCCCACCTGCAAGGACGTCTACAAGGGCGGGATGCAGCAGCTCGACCGGATCATCGACTTTCAGGGGCGGATCAACCTCTTCTCGAGCCGCATGCCCGTGATCGTTGACAAGGCCGTGAAAGGGGCCGTCATCACCCTCCAGGAAGCGACCAAGATCGAAAAGCTGGAGCACGAGTACCGGCGCTATCAGTCTCAAGGGTTTACGGCGCGCTACCATTTCCATGACATCGTCGGGGCGAGCAGCGCGATGAAATCGACCATCGAGAAGGCCAAGGCCTTTTCCAACGTCGATTCCGTCGTCCTGATCCGGGGCGAGACCGGCACCGGCAAGGAGCTGTTCAGCCAGAGCATCCACAATTACAGCCACCGCAAGAAGGGGCCCTTCGTCGCGGTGAACTGCGCGGCGCTGCCCGCGAACCTGCTGGAAAGCGAGCTGATGGGTTACGAGGAGGGCGCCTTCACCAGCGCGAAGCGCGGCGGCAAGGCGGGGCTGTTCGAACTTGCGCACATGGGCACCCTGTTTCTCGACGAGGTCACCCACATTCCGATCGAACTACAGGCGAGCATCCTGCGCGTCCTGCAGGAGCGCCAGGTGCTCCGCATCGGCGGCAAGCGCATGATCCCGATCAACGTGCGCATCATCGCCGCGACCAACGAGGACCTTCTGGATCTGATCCACGAAGGCCGCTTCCGCATGGATCTCTACTACCGCCTGAACGTGCTGAACCTGTCGATCCCGCCCTTGCGGCAGCGCGGCAGCGACATCACCAAGCTCATCCAGTACTACTTCGACTCCTTCTCCCGCCAGCACGGCCGGCCGCCGCCGCTCTCCGACGAAGCCATGCGGCGGCTGGAAAGCTATGCATGGCCGGGCAACATCCGCGAGCTGATCAACTGCATCGAGCGTTACGTCGTCCTCAGCCGCCAACTGGCGGAGGCCGATATCGAGCTGATCGACGAATTCCTGCAAGCCGAGCGGCCTTCCTCTCCCTCCGCGATGGAGAACCCCGTGGGCGATTTGCAGATCTCGCTGGGGAACCTCGACGAGATGGAGCGGCAGATCCTCAAGGAAGTCCTGAAACGCTATGACGGCAACAAGCTGCAAGCGGCGTTGTCGCTCGGCATCAGCCGGACGACCCTGTGGAAAAAGTTGCGGGATGCGCCCGCCAAGCCGGTGAATTGATCCCGGCGCCGCGGGGCGGCCTGCGCCCCGCTTGACCCCGCGCCCCGGCGCAGGGGCGCGGGCGGCCCGTCCCCGGCGGGCCGCCGACCGCGCCGTCTTCCCCATGTCCGATCTTCCGTCGATGGAACGCGGCGCGCGGCGCGTCGGCGGCGCATGCCCGCCGCGGTCCGTCCGTCCCGCGCCGCGGGCCTTTGCGGAACCGTTTAATAAGTGAACAGATTTTCTGGCACGTTGCGTTTTGTGAACGCCGGGTGGGGAAAACAGCAGCAAATTCCGTGGGAAAAAGCGCCCGAAAGCACTGGCATGAAAGTTGCTCTATTGCCTTCGTATGGGAAAAAACAAAAAAACGGAGGAGTAGCAATGAGCGCCGGAGAAAAACACAAAACACTTTCTGGTTATGAACTAAAAAGTTACTACGGGCCAAGCGATATCGAGGACTTTGACTATAATCAGAAACTGGGTAAACCCGGCGCATATCCTTTTACCCGGGGCATTCGCGAGAATATGTATCGTGATAGCCTGTGGGTCATGGGGCAGTACTCCGGATTTGCTTCGGCTGAGGAAGCGAACGAGCGCTATCGCTATCTGATCGAACAGGGACAGACCGGTTTTTCCATCGCGCTGGATTTGCCGACGCAGATGGGGATCGACTCCGATTCCCAGGGCGTCGAAGGCGAGGTCGGCAAGGTCGGGGTGGCGGTCAATTCGCTGGCGGATATCGAGACCCTGTTCAAGGGCATCCAGCTGGAGAAGGTGCGGCAGATCCGCACCACGGCCAACGCCAACTCGATCATCATGCTGGGGTTCTACGTGGCGTTCGCGCGCAAGCACGGCATCGACCCCAACAAGATCGGCTTCTTCCTGCAGAACGACTGCCTGAAGGAATACATCTGCCGCGGCACCTATATCTTCCCGCCGTCTGCCGGGCTCAAGCTCTCGGCGGACGTGATCGAATACGCCGCCAAGCACCTGCCGAACTGGACGCCGATCGCGGTCAGCGGCTACCACATCCGCGAGGCCGGGGCCACCGCCGCCCAGGAAATCGCCTTCACCATGTCGAACATGATCGCCTATCTCGACGCGGCGAAGGGGCGCGGCGTGGATATCGACGCCTGCGCGCGCAACATCTACTTCTTCCTCGCGGCGCAGGTGGACTTCCTCGAAGAGGTCGCCAAGTTCCGTGCGGCGCGGCGGGTGTTCGCCAAGCTGATGCGTGAGCGTTACAGCGCGCAGGACCCCGAAACCCAGCGCCTCAAGATTTTCGTCTACACCAGCGGCAGCGCCCTGACCGCGGAGCAGCCGCTCAACAACATCGTGCGCGTCACGCTGGAAACCATGGCCGCGGTCGCCGGCGGCTGCCAGACGCTCGCCAGCTCCTCGTTCGACGAGGCGTTCTCCCTGCCGACGGAAGAGGCCGTCACCGTCGCGCTGCGCACCCAGCAGATCGTCGCCTACGAGTCCGGGATCACCCAGACGGTGGATCTCATGGGCGGCTCCTACGCCTGCGAAGTGCTGACCGACAAGATCGAAGAGGAAATCTGGAACATCCTCGCCGAAATCGAGAAACGCGGCGGCGCGGTGAAGTGCATCGAGGAGGGCTTCTTCCATCGGCATCTCTCGGACGGCGCCTATCGCTTCCAGAAGAGCGTGGAGGACGGCGAGCGCGTCATCGTCGGGGTCAACAAGTTCCGCGACGAGAAGGAGCCGGAGATCCCGACCTTCAAGCTGTCGAACGAAACCGGCAAAAAGCAGAGCGAGAAACTGGCCCGGCTCAAGGAGAGCCGCGACAACGTCCGCGTTCAGCGTGCGCTGGGTGCGGTGCGCCGCGCCGCACAGAACGACGACAACATGGGCGACGTGATGGTCGAGGCCTGTTCCGCCTACGCCACGATGGGCGAAATCTGCGATGTGCTCAAGGAAGTGTACGGAAAGTACACGCCTCTGAAAATCTATTGATCCGCAATATTGCGGGGGAGGACCCATAGTGAAAGTGCTTATTTCAAAGCCTGGGCTCGACGGGCATGACCGCGGCGCGAAAATCGTCGCGCGCGCGTTCGAAGAGGCTGGAGCGGAAGTCATCTATACCGGATTGCAGGCGACGCCTGAGGAAATCGCGGAAATCGCCAAGCGCGAAGAGGTGGACGTGGTCGGCGTGAGCCTGCTTTCGGGCGCCCACAACTCCCTGATGCCGCGGGTCATCGAGCGCTGCAAGGAAAGCGGCGTGGACGACGGCGTCGTCTACCTGCTCGGCGGCATCATTCCCCAGGAGGACATTCCCGCCTTGCTCGCCGCCGGCGTGGAGCGGGTTTTCGGACCCGGCTCGGAGCTCGGGGAGATCGTGAGCTTCACCTTGGAGCGGGTGGCCGAAAGGTCCGTGGGCGAGATCGTCTCCGAGATGGGAACGAAGTCCTTCAACCTCTGATGGCCTCCATCGGCGGAACAAAAAAGAGTTTCGGGAAGTATAAATAAGGATCTCTACAATGGAACCGATTCTGAAAGGCGTCCGGGTGCTTGGGTTGGAACAACAGGTCGCGGGTCCGACCTGCACGATGATGCTGGCCGATCAGGGCGCGCAGATCATCAAGATCGAGCGTCCCAAAGGCGGGGATACCGCCCGCGAAATGGCGCCCCTGTTGAAGAACGACAAGGGCGAAGTCCAGAGCGGATATTTCGCGCGCTTCAACCGCAGCAAGAAGAGCGTCACCCTCGACATGCAGAAGCCGGAAGGCATCGCGGTCTTGTGGGACCTGGTCAAGAACGTCGATATCGTCGTCGATAACCTCAAGCCCGGCCTGATGGAAAAACTGGGCTTCACCTGGGACAAGGTGAAGGAAGCCAACCCCGCGCTGGTCTACGTCGCGATCAGCGGTTTCGGCCGCTCGAAGAAGTACGAAGGCCCCTACGGCGAGCGCCTCGCCTACGACATCATCGCGCAGGCGATGGCGGGACAGATGCACACCTGCGGCAACGATCCCGAAGGCGCGCCCACTTGGCTCGGCTTTGCGCTGGGCGATTCCGGCACCGGCGTCTACGCGGCGTATGCGGCGATGCTGGGCTACGTCAACCGCCTCAAGACCGGCAAGGGCGAGTACATGGATGTCTCCATGTACGACTGCATGGTCGCCTTGGCCGAGCGTTCGCACAACATCTACAACTTCACCGGCAAGGTGGTGAACCGCGGCCCCGATGCCCTGATCGCGCCGTGGGGGCCGTTCCCCTGCAAGGACGGCTACGTGGCGATCATCGTTCCCACCGAAGCGATGTGGAAGAAGTTCCTGACCGCGATCGAGCGCCTCGACCTCTTGGAGAATCCGGACCTGCAGTCCGGCCCCGGCCGCGGCGCCAACATGCACGTCATCCGCCCGATCATGAACGCGTGGATGAAGGACAAGACCAAGCTGGAGATCTGCGACCTCCTGATGGCCCAGGGCCTGCCCTGCGGTCCGATCCAGACCTCGGAAGAGGTGGCGAAGTGCCCGCACATCGCCAAGCGCGACCTGCGCGTGACGGTGCCCGACCCGATCGTCGGCAAGCTCACGCTGATCGGCAACCCGATCAAGATGGAAGAGCACGAAACCGCTTACGCCCCGCTTCCCGGGCTGGGCGCCGACACCGACGAGGTCTTGGCGTCGATCGGCTACGATTCCGCAAAAATAAAAGCGCTTCACGACGCGAAGGCGATCTGAGCGGCAAGGTATTTGATAAGGAGAAGCTGAGATGAGTAGGAAGGTAGTTATCGTCGATGGGGTGCGTACCCCGTTCGATAAGTTCGGCGGCGTGATGAAGGATCTGAACACGGTCCAGCTTGCCGCGCACGTCACCAGGAAGTTGCTCGAGCGCAACGCCGTGAAGCCGGAAGACATCGAGGAATATTACCTCGGCATCAACATGCCGACCTCGAACCGTTCCATCGCCCGCCAGGCGGCGCTCGCCGGCGGACTGCCGGTCACCATCAACGCCACCACGACGGACCGCGCCTGCTGCTCGTCGATGGTCGCCATCGCCATGGCGATGCGCGCGATCATGGTCGGCGATGCGGAGGTCACCGTCGGCGGCGGCTCGGAGAACATGAGCAACGTGCCGTACTTCCTGGAAACCATGCGCTGGGGCAAGCGGCTCGGCGAGGTGGTGCTGAAGGACATCCTCTACGTTTCGTGCCCCTACACCGGCGAGCCGCGCGCCAAGCAGGCGGGCGAAGTGGCGCTCGAATACGGCGTGACGCGCGAAATGCAGGACGAATGGGGCTACCGCAGCCAGCAGCTCTATGACCAGGCGTTCAAGGCCGGGAAGTTCGAGGACGAGATCGTTCCGATCGAGATTCCCCAGAGCAAGGGCGAGCCCCTTCTCCTCAAGGACGACCAGTCGCCGCGTCCCGGCACCACCCTGGAAGGGCTGGCGAAGCTCAAGACGGTCAACAAGAGCCCGACCGTCACCGCGGGGAACGCGCCCGGCCTGAGCACCGGCGCGGCCCAGGTGCTGCTGATGAGCGAGGACGAGGCGAAGAAGCGCGGCATCAAGCCGTTGGCGACGATCGTCTCGCACGCCCAGGCCTCCGAGCATCCGAAGGGGATCGCCAGCATTCCCGCCTATGCCGCGCAGCGGGCGCTGAAGAAGGCCAGCATGACCATCGAGCAGATGGACGTCATCGAGATCAACGAGGCGTTCGCCGCCATGCCGCTGGTTTCGACGATCCTGCTGGGCGAGAACGACGCGGCCCGCATCGCGGCGATCCGGGAAAAGACCAACGTCAACGGCGGCGCGATCGCCATCGGGCACCCCACCGGCGCCAGCGGCGCGCGTCTGTTGATGACCCTGGCCTACGAGTTGCGGCGGCGCGGCGGCGGCTATGGGTTGTGCACGATCTGCGGCGGCGTCGGAGAGAGTGAGAGTTTCATCATCAAGGTATAAAAGTAAATCTTATAAAAACGAAAATAGTATTCGGAGTGACGGAGCCGCTTTTGCAGTCGTACGGTAGTATTATCGCCGTGTTGTATTGTTGTTGCAGTCAGTCAGCGTGAATCAAAGCGACTTTGTGGAATTCCGTTATTCCGGCCCGACCCGGAATCCGGGGGCGCGTCCCCTGGGTTCCGGTGATCCAGGCGACCACGGAGACAAGCTTTGTTCTGGCATGACTGTCCGGTAGCGCCCTGCGGGCGTGCAGCGGGTTCCGAAGCTTCCGGGACTGCCGTTTTTGAGCAGGAGGAACGCTGATGGAGAGAATCGATAAAATCAAAAGCGCCGCGGAGGCGTTGGCGTGCGTCGTGGACGGACAGAGCGTCATGGTCGGCGGTTTCGGCATGCGCGGCACGCCGAATACGCTGATCGACGCGTTGGTGGCGAACGGCGCGCGCGAGCTGACGATCATTTCCAACGATCTCGGCAGCCCGGGCATCGGTTTGGGCAAGCTTCTCCGCAACAAGCAGGTCAAGCGCCTGATCGGCACCTATTACACATGGAACGAGGAAGTGGTGAACGCCTTCCAGAAGGGCGAGATCGACGTGGAACTCGTTCCGCAGGGAACGCTCGCGGAGTCGATCCGGGCGGCGGGGTATGGAATCCCGGCCTATTACGCGCTGGCCTCCGCCGGGACGGAACTCGGCGAAGGCAAGGAGACGCGGGAGTTCGACGGCCGCACCTATGTGATGGAGCGGGCGATCCACGCCGACATCGCGCTGATCCAGGCCTACAAGGCGGACCGCATCGGCAACCTCGTGTATTGCAAGACGGCGCGGAACTTCAATCCTCCGATGGCGATGGGGGCGCGCTACACGGTCGCCCTGGTGGACGAAATCGTCGAGCCGGGCGAGCTGGATCCCGAGTGCGTCGTGACGCCTCATGTCTTCGTGCAGGCGATCGTCAAGGAGAGCGCGCTATGATCCCGGAACTGTCCAAGGACGCGGTGTCGAACCGCATCGCCCGGAACGTCGCGAAAATCATCAACGCCACGACGGACACCTGCCTGGTGAACCTCGGCATCGGCATTCCGAGCCTGGTGGCGAACTTCATCACCAACAAGAACGTCTACCTCCACGCCGAGAACGGCATCGTCGGCATCGGCGCGCTCGCGACGGAGGAGCAGGCGCATCCGATGCTGATCAACGCGGGGCGCCAGCCGATCTGCGAGGCGCCGGGCTGCTTTTATACCGACAGCACCCTGTCGTTCGGCCTGATCCGCGGCGGGCATGTGGACATCACGGTTCTCGGCGCCCTGGAGGTGGACCAGGACGGCAACATCGCCAACTGGATCATCCCCAACGGCAAGCAACTGGGCGTCGGCGGCGCCATGGACCTGGTGGTGGGCGCGAACGAGGTGATCGTGGCGATGGGGCACACCGTCAAGGGCAAGTCCAGGCTGCTCAAGACCTGCACGCTGCCGATCACCGGCTTCGCGGAGGTCGATGTTCTGGTGACGGAGTTCGCGGTCTTTTCGTTCGCCGGGGGCAGCCCCGAGTTGCAGGACTTCGCGCCGGACATCACGCTCGACGAACTGCGCAGCATCACGGAGTTTTCGTTTGCCGTTTCGCCGTCGTGCGGCGCGATGATGGTTTGACCCGCGGCGGCGCGAAAGCGCGGAATCGCCCCCGAGGTTCCGCGCTTTCCGCTTCTTCCATCCGCCTCCCCGCC
The DNA here is from genome assembly GCA_027864655.1 of Oleispirillum naphthae. Taxonomy (GTDB): domain Bacteria; phylum Pseudomonadota; class Alphaproteobacteria; order Rhodospirillales; family Rhodospirillaceae; genus Oleispirillum; species Oleispirillum naphthae. The sequence continues at coordinate 176,966 of JAQAZG010000007.1, read as the reverse complement.
GCAGGGGAGGCGGATGCCGACCCTCCCCCCCACTTTTCCCGCCCGAGGAACCGACATGTGGAATGGCTTGAGAATCGTCGCGCCGCTTGTCTTGATCGTCCTCCTCGGGGCCGCCCTCAAGCGCGGCGGATTCCTGAACGGCAAGGACCGGGAGAGGATGACGAGCCTGCTCTATTGGGTCGTCCTTCCCTGCCTCCTGTTCCGCAGCATGTATCTTTCCGGCAACGTCCTGCCGAAGGGGTGGAACATGCTCCTGGCGACGTATCTGCCGTTCTTCCTGGTTCCCGCCTTCGCCCTTGCCGTCGCCTGGGCGAGGCGCTCCGGCGATAGACGGCGTCTCGCGCTGTGCGCGATGTCCGCGGTGCGTGCGAACAACGTCTACCTCGGCCTGCCCGCGGTTTTTCTGGCGATGGGGGAGTCCGGGCAGGCGGCGGCCTCGATCTACATCGCGGTGATGCTTCCCGGATACAACCTCCTGACCACGATGTGGGGCGAGGCGGTTCTCTCCGGCGGCTTGTCGCTGAAGGCCGCGATACGGACCCTGGGCCGCCTCGCCAAGAATCCGCTGGTCTCTTCCTGCATTCTCGGCCTGCTGTTCGCCCTGTTGAACATTCCCGTGCACGATACGCTGCTGATCTCGATGGACATGGTCGGCAAGATGGCGGTCGGCCTCGCGCTCTTCTCGCTGGGGCTCGGCATCGAATTCTCGAACCTGCCCGGCGCGTTGCGGCGGACCTGGCCCGACGTGCTGATCAAGCTGTTCGTCCACCCCGCCGTTTCGCTGCTGTGTTTCGCCATCTGGCCGGTCCAGGACGAGCTTGCGCGCGCCGCCGTGCTGCTCTGCGCCATGCCCACCGCGATCAACACTTTCATTCTCGCCGAGGGCATGGGCATGGAGGGGGATTACGTCAGCGACATCATCACCGTGTCCACCGCCGCGGCGGCGATCACCATTCCGGTGTGGCTGGTGATCATGGGGATCAGCTGAGCCCGCCGCTGTTTAATAAATGAACGGAATTTTCATGGCGTTGCGTTCCATGAACGCCGGAGGGCGGGAACAGGCGCGACTCTTGCGGAAAAGCGCGCCGGGAAACGGCGGCATGAAAGTTGCTCCATGCCTCCTTCATGGGAAGAACAAAAACGCGCGCGCGGGCATGGAAGAGTTCATGCCGCTCAACCGGGATCGACAAGACCGGCCCCGTGGAGGACGATGGCGTATCCGCGGCTATGGCGCGCGGCGGAAAAGAACCCCCATACGATTGTGAGCGCAGAGCGCTCGTGAGGAAATAGTATTGGAGGCATGCGGAAGATGAAAGCCGTACTCGTCAACGAAAACAAGGATCTGGTGTGGAGCGACGTTCCCGACCCCGAGGTCGGCAGCGGCGAGGCGTTGGTGAAGATTCACGCCGCCGCGTTGAACCGTGCGGACCTGCTGCAAAGGGAGGGAAAATATCCATCCCCGCCCGGATGCCCGGAATGGATGGGGCTGGAAGTCGCGGGCAAGATCGTGCGGCTGGGCGAAGACACGCAGGACAGCGGCTGGAAGGTCGGTGACGCGGTGTGCGCCCTGCTCGGCGGCGGCGGATATGCCGAATACGTTTCGGTCAAAACCGATATGCTGATGCCGGTCCCCAAGGGCCTGACGCTGGAAGAGGCGTCCGCCTTGCCCGAGGCTTTCGCCACATCGTATCTCAACCTGTTCATCGAGGGCGGCCTTTCGGCGGGGCAGACCGCCTTCATCCCGGCAGGGGCCAGCGGGCTCGCAAGCGCGGCGATCCCGCTTGCGAAGGCCTTCGGCGCCAGGGTGATCACCTCGGTGCTGAGCGACGAAATCGCTGCGCAAATCGCCCATCTCAAAGCGGACGTCGTCATCAACTCGGCAAAACAGGACGTCGAGGCGGTGTTCATCGCCGAAAAAGAGGCGGGACATCCGGTGAATGTGGCGATGGATTGCCTCGGCGGGAAAATGCTGGGGAAATGCCTGCCCCACATGGCGCGGGACGGGCGGTGGATTCTCATCTCCACCCTTGCGGGCGAGGTGACCGAGGTCGGCCTGCGCCCGCTCTTGACCGGCGGCGTCCGCCTCATCGGCAGCATGCTCAGGAACCGCCCGATCGAAATGAAGGTGCGGATTCTCAAAGAGCTGGTCGAAAACGTGTGGCCCAAGATGGAGCGCGGCGAGATCAAGCCGTCCGTGTACAAGATTCTTCCGATCGCGCAGGCGGAGGAAGCGCACGCCATCCTGCAACGGGGCGAAAGCAAAGGGAAAGTCGTTCTGAGGATTCTGTAAGAGGGCCATGCGCCGCCTGGCGCGGGCCGAGCAGGGGGGGCGGCATGCGGGCCTGAAACGGGCCGGATGCCGCCCCCCGTTGCTTTGCGGTCCGGGGGCTTCGGACGAGGCGGGAAGGTCCGGCGGAAATTACGATTGTTCAGAAGTTGGACGAATAAATGGACAGCGTTCAGTTTCTGTTTTTGCCGGAGGAGGAATTTTCATAAATCTTTCCGCAAAAACAACCGTATAACGCCAAATAATTTGGCAAAATTGTGGAAACCCGTTGGCACGGCCTTTGCTTTCTATAAGGCGCACCAGGGCTTGTTCTCGGTGGCGTACGAGAGTACGTTAATGCGAGCTAGTTTAAAAAGAACCTGCATAAACAGGCCCTAATCCCACAGGGGAGGAAAAAGAAAGATGAAAAATATCAAGTCTAACAAAAGCATTGGACGGATGCTTGCTGGTGGAGTCTTGTTTGCGATGCTCGCTGGTTACGGTAGCCAGTCTTTGGCCGCAGACTTTCCCACTAGGCCGATCAACCTTATTGTGCCCTACGCTGCCGGCGGTTCTTCTGACTTGAGTGCGCGTCCGTATGCGGAAGAATTGGGGAATATCCTCAAGCAGCCGGTTGTCGTGATGAACAAGCCCGGTGCGGGCGGCGCCATCGGCGCGGCGGAAGTGGCGCGGGCGAAAGGCAACGGCTATACCCTTTTGAACGCATCCATCGGCAACATCACCATCGCCCCCTATACCTCGAATGTCGGCTACGACCACACCGCCCTGCGGGCGGTGGCGCAGATGACCGATATTCCGCTGGCCCTGACCGTGAAAGCCGATTCCTCCTTCAAAAATCTGAAGGAATTCGTCGAATACGCCAAGAAAAATCCCGGCAAGATCCGTTACGGCAGCCCGGGCGCCGGCAATATCCAGCATGTGACGACGGAAGGCTGGATGAAGGACATCGGCATCAAGCTCACCCATATGCCGTTTGCGGGCGCCAATCCCGCCATTGCGGCCCTGCTGGGCGGCCATGTGGAAGCGACGGTGACCGGCGTTACGGAAGCCGCCCCGCACCACAAGTCCGGCGCCCTGCGCATTCTCGGCATCACCTCTCCGGCTCGCATCGACATGGTCGATGCCCCCACCTTCAAGGAGCAGGGCTATGACCTGCAAGCCGGCGTCTGGTACGGCGTGATGGCGCCCGCGTCCACGCCCGACGACGTCGTGAACGCCTTGGCTGCCGCCCTGAAAAAGACCTACGACAGCCCGAAGGTGCAGAGCGCCTGGAAGAAGCTCTTCCTTATCCCCTCCTATCTCGGTCCGGCGGAGTTTGGCGCCAGGGTCAAGAAGGAAGCGGCTGTCAATGAGCAGGTCCTGAAGGACATCGGTCTGCACAAGAAGTAAAACGCCATCAGGTTCTACACGCCTCTTCCTTGCCGCCGAAAGGAGGAAGGAAGAGGCGTGGAGGCGGAAAAGATCGTCTTGCCTGAAAGCAGGGTAGGGAGGCCGCCGCTCGGCGAGCGGGAGATGGTGTCGCGCATTCGCCTCTTGCAGCACCGGCGCGCGCTCTCGGCCCTGCGATGGAAGATACGCTTTGAAAATCAAATCGATACGATGGTTGAGCTGACCGGCCATGCCGAACCGACTCAATCGGCCGGAAGTTCCTTAGATTTAAAGAGGGGATATCATGAACTGCAAAGACCAGGACGTTTTTTCCGGCGGTCTTTTGATCCTTTTCGCGCTGCCTGGCTACTTTTGTGCCGCTCAGATCGAGAACCTCAAGGTATCCAAGCTGTCGGGCGCCTTTTTTCCTGATGTGTGTTTCACGGTGATGCTGGTTTGCGGGCTCATCCTCATCCGGCAAGGCCTGCAGAGAGAAGAGAAGATTCCTCTCCCCTCCATCAACTGGCCGAAGTTGTTGCCCGTCGTAGGCGTCCTGATTGCCTATGTGCTCATCATGGAATACGTTGGTTTCATTATTTCTACCATGGCCTTTATGCTGTGCTGCATGTACGCGTTCGGCGTGCGTAGAAAGAAGATACTACTGAGCGTTCCGATTATTACTGCGTTCGGTGTTTACTATCTGTTCGGCAAGGCATTCATGATCGTTCTGCCGGGTCTTTCCGACCTCGGCATGTTCCAGTGATTGCGTGAGGAAAGGAGAACCAATTATGGAATTCCAGACCTTTCAGGCCATTCCGGAGGCCTTCTTGCAGGTCATGTCGCTGACATGCCTGGCCTGGATCGCGATCGGAACGATCGTCGGCATCCTTTTCGGCGCCGCCCCCGGGCTTACGGCGACCACGGCGGTGGCGCTGTTTACCCCGATCACCTTCTACATGCCGTTGAACGTGTCCCTGTCCTTCCTCATGGGCGTCTACTGCGGCGGCTTCTACGCGGGCAGTATCCCGGCGATCCTCATCAACACGCCCGGCGCGCCCGGCAACGCGGCCACCGTCATGGACGGGTATCCCATGGCCAAGAAGGGCCGCGCCGGAGAGGCATTGGGGCATTCCATCGTCGCCTCCTGGCTCGGGGGCACCGCCTCCGCGTTCGCCCTTTTGATCTTCGCCCCGCTGATCGCCAGCATGGCCCTGCAATTCGGCGCGCCGGAATACTTCGCGGTGGCGGTGATGGGGCTGGTCTGCATCGCCGGCGTTTCCGGCAAATGCCTGGCCAAGGGCGTGGCCGGCGCGGCGATCGGCATGGTTCTCGGCACCGTCGGCATGGACCCGATCGACGGCCTGCCGCGGTTCACCTTCGGCAACCTCAACCTGATGGGCGGCATCGCCCTGATTCCGGCGCTGGTCGGCCTCTTCGCCATCACCGAGGTGCTGGCCAAGGCGGAGATGATCGGCGTCAGCACCGGGGAGGAGATCATCTGTCAGGTGAAGCGGGCCCTGCCGCCGTTGAAAGACTACATCACCTACAAGTATCTGCTGATCAAATCGATCGTCATCGGCATCGTCGTCGGCGCCATTCCCGGCACCGGCCCGACCATCGCCTCCTGGATGTCCTACAACGAGGCGAAGAGAACCTCCAAGCATCCGGAGCTCTTCGGCACCGGCATCCCCGAAGGCATCATCGCCAGCGAAAGCTCCAACAACGCGGTGACCGGCGGTGCGCTGATTCCGCTTTTGACCCTCGGCGTGCCCGGCGACACGGTGACGGCGGTGCTTCTGGGCGCATTGATGATCCAGGGGATCACCCCCGGCCCGATGCTGATGGTGGAGCACTACGACATCGTGGCCCAGCTGCTGATCATTCTGCTGGTGGCCAATATGGTGATGCTGGCCATGGGCCTCCTGGGCAGCAAGTATTTCCCCTACATCCTGAAGATCCCGTTCCAGGTGCTGATGCCGATCGTCGCGGTGCTCTGCATCACCGGCGGCTATGCCGTGAACACGTCCTTCTTCGACGCGATGATGGTGGTGGTTCTCGGCTCTTGCGGCTATCTCCTGGTCAAGCTGGGCTTTCCCGTGGCGCCCATAGTCCTGGGGTTGATCCTCGGGCCGATCATCGAGCCGAACATGCGCAGGGCGCTGGTGGGCGAAGATCTGAACCCCCTGGTGTTCATCTCCACCCCGATCAGCGCGGGGCTGATCCTCCTGTCTTTCGTTCTTCTCTACTTCATGAAAAGACGCGGGTGATCCCTTCCGGAGCTTCGGACCGGCTGCCCCCGGAAAGATATCTCCAGACCCCGCCGAGGCCCGGTTTCCGAGAGGAAGCCGGGCCTCGAACCTGTGTCGGGGCGTTGCCGCCGCGGACTATGCCTCCGGCACGGATATGAAATATTTTAGAACGGCTTGTCCGGTCCGGGCGGCCCGTCCTAGATAGACGGCGCGCGGCTGTGCGCTGACGGTTCGGGGGGCTGGAAATGACGGACGACGCAGAAATCATCATTCGCCGCGCTTATGCCGAGGCTTCCCTGGCGGCCAGGGAAAAGGGTCTTTCCGGCCTCAAGGCGGCCAACGCGGTGCTGTCCGCCGCCGCCAAGGTGTCGAGCCGCATCCTCGGGCGGACGATCACCACCTCCGATGTGCAGAGCGTCATGCGGAGCTGACGCGGGCCGCCGCGCCGACGCCGAGGAATCGCTACACAAACCGGCCGCGGTGTTCTACCACTGTCGCACGGCGCCGCCGTGGCGCCGCGGAAGAGGTGTCCCCGCCATGAGCCGCATCGCCGTCTGCGCGCCCCATTTCACCCGCATCCCCGAGTTGCGCGCCGAGCTTCTCGCCGTCTACCCCGACGCCGATTTCAACGACGGCCTGCGCGACCTCGCGGGGGAGGAACTGATCGCCTTTCTGCGCGGCCATGGCCGTGCGGTGGCCGGCACCGAGAAGTTCACCGACGCGGTGCTCGCGGCGGTGCCGGAACTCAGGCTCATCGCCAAGATCGGCGTCGGGCTGGACACCCTGGACCTCGACGCGATGGCGCGCCGCGGCGTGCTGCTCGGCTGGACGCCGGGGGTGAACAAGCGTTCGGTGTCGGAACTCGCCCTCTGCTACATCCTCGCCGCCCTGCGCAGGGTGCAGGCGGTCAACGCCGACCTGCGCGGCGGGGTGTGGCGGCGTCAGGTGGGGCACACGCTCTCCGGCAAGACCGTGGGCATCGTCGGCTGCGGCCACATCGGCCAGGATCTCGTGGGCCTGCTTGCGCCGTTCGGCTGCCGCCTGCTGGTCCACGACATCCGCGATTATCCGGATTTCTATGCGGCGCACGGCATCCGCGCCGTCGGCCTTGCCGAACTGCTGGCCGAGGCCGACGTGGTGAGCCTGCACCTGCCGCTCACCCCCGCCACCTGCGGGCTGATCGGCGCGCGGGAGTTGCGGCTGATGAAGCCCGCCGCGGTGCTGGTCAATCTGGCGCGCGGCGGCATCGTCGATGAGGCGGCGCTGAAGAATGCCCTGGCGCACGGCGCGATCGCGGGCGCGGCGGCGGACGTGTTCGTGGACGAACCCTGGCCGGACCGCGAACTGCTGGCCTTGCCCGGCTTCCTGCCCAGCACCCACATCGGCGCCAGCACCCACGAGGCGATCCTCGACATGGGGCGGGCGGTGATCCGCAACCTCGGCGACGGCCGCCTGCCCGATCCCGCGTGGATTCCGGATTGGCGGCCGCAGGCGGCGGGGTGACCCGCGCGCGCCGCGAATATCCGCGAGTGAACGGCGCGACTCGGTTTCGTCTTTGCTTTCAACTCCTTGGGGGGCTTGAAAACCCCCTACTTTATGCCGATTGTCATAATATGACCGGCGCGTGACCTCTGCCGGGCAGGCCGACCCCTCCCACCGTCGATTTCGAGAGGATGCCATGCCGACCGTCGCAGTCATCGGAAGCGGCCCGAGCGGTCTCGCCACGGCCAAGGCGTTGGCCGAACACGGGGTCGCCCCGGTGGTGTTCGACGCCGCGCCGGATATCGGCGGCATGTGGGGCGGGCCGGGGCGCGGCGCGTGGTCCTCCTACGCGCGCACCAACCTGTCGCACTACAGCTGCGCCTTTTCCGATTATCCCTGGCCCGCGGGCACCGACATCTTCCCGATGCGGCGCTCGATCATCGACTATCTGCGCGGCTATGTGCGCGCCTTCGGCCTGCTGCCGCGCCTGCGCCTCTCCACCGTGGTGGAATACGTGGAGCCCGCGGGCGCGCAGGGCTGGCGCGTCACCGTCTTCGACGGCGCGAAGCGGGAGACCCTGGCCTTCGATAACGTGGTGGTGGCCACCGGCGTGTTCACCCGCCCGCACGTGCCGCCGTTCGAGGGGCTGAACGCCTTCCAGGGCAAGATCTATCACGCCGCCGACTGCTATTCCGATGAGGTCAACCGCCGCAACTTCGGCGGCAAGCGGGTGCTGATCGTCGGCGCCGCATTCTCCGGCACCGAGATCGCGGGCCAGTTGCAGGAGGTGGCGCAGGAGGTGACGGTCGGCCTGCGCAACCCGATGTGGTTCGTGCCGCGCTGGATCTCGCCGTGGGAGGGCGCGCCGCGCTATCCCGCCGATCTGGTGTTCTACACCCGGCGGCCCGACAACCCGTTGCAGACCCGTCCGCGCGAATACCTGCGCCAGATCGGCGGCGATCCGGGCGAGGCTTGCGCCGACCTCGCCTTCGACGACCTCGCCACCGCGCCCTTGACCGTGGTCACCTCCGACGACTTCCTCCCCCTGGTGGCGAGCGGCCGGGTGAAGGCAAAGCGCTCCCGCGCCTTCGCCTTCGACGAGAAGGGGGTCCTCTATGCCGACGGCTCGCGCGCCGACCTCGACGCGGTGGTGATGTGCACCGGCTACGCCTCGGCGCTGCCCTTCCTCTGCCCCGACGTGCAGGCCACCCTGGAATTCGACCCCGGCGACCAGTTGCAGCCGATCCTCACCCACAAGCAGGTGTTCCACCCGAAGCTGCCGGGGCTCTTTTTCGCCGGGTACTACCGCGGCCCGTACTTCCCGATCATGGAACTGCACGGCCGTTGGATCGCCCGCGTGGTTTCCGGAGAAATTCCGCCGCCTGCTCTTGCACAGATGGCTGCGGGTGTCGAAATAGAGCGGACTATCCGCAACCGCCGCCCGCGTCCGCAGTTTCCGCATGGGGACTACGTGCGCCTGGCCGATGGCCTCGCCCGGGAGATCGGGGTCTACCCCGAGGGCCCGGAGGTCGCGGATCTGGCGCCCCGGCTGGCCGAGGCGCCGGTGGTTTCCGCCCAATTCCGGCTGCGTGGCCCGCACGCCAAGCCGGAGCTGGCGCGGCGGACCATCGCTTCGACTCCGGCTCCCCTTCTGGATGGTGCGACATGACGCAAGCCAAGACCTCGACGACCAAACCGGCGGCGAAAAAACCGCCGAAAGCCGTCAACAAGCCGCCGCTGGCCGATCGCGTGTTCGCGCTGCTTCTGGGCAACTGGATGATCGAGCGGGACATCCGCCCGAAGGGCAGTTTCTCCGGCACCGCAAGCTTCCTCTCCACCGGCGATGCGACCATGGCCTATGCCGAGGAGGGCACCCTCACCCTCAACGACGGCGCCACCATGCTCGGCGAGCGCCGCCACACCTACCGTCTGCACGAGGACGGCATCGAGGTGCTGTTCGCCGACGGCCCCAACACCGGCGAGCACTTCGTCGATATCCTCTTCCCCTCCGACCCGGAGGCCGACTGGCCGCTCTGCTCCGGCGATACCCACTACTGCCTCAAGGACACCTACAAGGCGATGTTCTGCTTCGACACCGAGGACGAGTTCTCCATCACCTACACCGTCTGCGGCCCGGAGAAGGACTACGTCAGCCACTCGGTGTACCGCCGCATCAAGCCTCTCGGCTGAGCCGGTCTGTGGAAAAAAACGCCCTGGAGGGTTTCCCTCCGGGGCGCTTCGGTTTTGGCCTCAGCCTTCCTGCGGCGGGATGATGTGCACGTCGCGCTGCGGGAAGGGGATGGTGAGGCCGGAGCGGTCGAAGGCCTGTTTCAGCGCCTTGGTGGCATCCCAGCGCACGTCCCAATAGACCGCGGCGTCGCACCAGATGCGCAGGCCGATGTTCACCGAGCTGTCGGCCAGTTCGGCGACGAAGGCCTGCGGCGCGGGGTCGGCGAGGATGCGGGTGTCCGCCGCGGCGACCTCGCGGCACACCGCAAGCGCCGCGTCGATATCGTCGGCGTAGGAGAGCCCGATGACGATGTCCATGCGGCGCGTCGGGTTGGCGCTGTAGTTCTTGATCGCCTTGCCCCAGAGATCGGCATTGGGCACCACGATGCGCACGTTGTCGGGCGTGGCGAGTTCGGTGGTGAAGAGGGTGAGCGCCTTCACCGTGCCCATGTGGCCGCCGCCTTCGATGAAGTCGCCGGCCTTGAACGGACGGAACAGCAGCAGCATCGCCCCGCCCGCGAGGCTGGCCAGCGTGCCCTGCAGCGCCAGGCCGATGGCGAGGCCGGCGGCGCCGAGAACCGCGACCAGGCTGGTGGTCTGCACCCCGAACTGGCTGAGCACCGCGATGATGGTGAGTGCGATGACGAAATAGCGCACCATGCTGGCGAGGAAGCCGCGCAGCATGTCGTCGATGCGGCCGATGCGGCCGAGGCTGCGCGCCGTCATGTGCGACAGCCAGCCCGCCGCCACCCAGCCGAGGATGAGGATGGCGGTGGCGCCGAGCACCGAGAGGCCGTAGGTGGTGAGGATTTCGATGATCGCCTGGATGGTACGGTCCAGGCCGTTCCGGTCGAGGAGGGAAGCGACGTCCATGGGTGTTCCGCCTTGGTGGGGGAAAGGAAAGTCCCCTCAATGAAGGGACTTATACGCCGCAGTTCAAGGGCGGACCGCTTCAGATCGGCAGGTGCAGGCTCATCCGCAGGCCGCCCTCGGGGCGGTTTTTCGCCTCGATGCCGCCGCCGTGGCTCTGCGCGATGGAGCGTGCGATGGAAAGCCCGAGGCCGACGCCGCCGGTCTCGCGGTTGCGCGAGGATTCCAGGCGGACGAACGGGTCGAACACCCGGTCGATGTCGGCGTCCGTCAGGCCCGGACCGTCGTCGTCGATGTGGATGAACACCGTCTTGCCCGCCGCCTCCACCGAGACGCGGGCGTGCGCGCCGTATTTCACCGCGTTGTCGATGAGGTTGCGCAGCGCCCGCTTGATCGAAAGCGGGCGGCAGTTGAGGTCGGGCAGCGCGCCGGGCGGGGCCGCCTCCACCGGCAGGCCGAGGTCGGAGAAGTCGTCGCAGACGCTCTCCACCAGGGAGGCGATGTCCACCCGCTCGGTGGGCTCGCTCTTGGTGTCCTCGCGCATGAAGGCGAGCACCGCATCGACCATCTGGCCCATTTCGTCCAGCGTGGCGAGCATGCGGGTGCGGGTCTCCTCGTCGTCGATGAACTCGGAGCGCAGGCGCAGCGAGGTGAGCGGCGTGCGCAGGTCGTGGGAGACCGCGGCGAGGAACTTCATGCGGTCGCTGACGTAGCGTTGCAGGCGGCGGTTCATCAGGTTGAAGGCGAGGGTGGTGGCGCGCAGGGTCTCCGGCCCGGTCACCGGCAGGTCGGCCACCGCCTCGCCGCGGCCCAGGCTCTCCGCGGCGTTGGCGAGGCGCACCATCGGCCGGGTGATGCGGCGCACCGAGCCCATCACCACCAGGGTGATCAGCCCCGCCGACAGCCCGAAGGCCAGGAGCGACGGCCATGCCCATCCGAGCGGCGGCATGTCGAGACTGGTCTCGGCATTGAGCCACAGCCCGTCCGGCAGGTGCAGCGACGCTGCCGCGGCGATGATGAAGGGGTTGCGCTGCCCATCGACGCGGCGCTCGCGCCAGCGGTGCATGCAGGTCATGTCGAGGACGCCGGTGGACGGGTCGATGCAGCGCCGCCATGAGGCGCGGCCGCGGAAGGTGCGGTCGTCTTCGTCCGGCTCGGCGAAGCCGCGCGGCGCGGGCAGGGGCGGCATCATCGTGCCGCGCGGCAGCATCGGCGGCTGGAAGGCCTCCTGCGGCGGGGTTTCGGTCTGGATGCGCAGGCGCAGTTCGCTGCCGCCCTCGGGCAGCAGGGCGGCGAGGCGGCGCTGGATGCGCAGGGATTCGGAATCCTCGACCTTCAAGGCGGGGAGAAGCGGCGTCGCGGCGATCCAGAAGCGCAGGTCCTCGGTTTGCAGGGCGCGCAGAATCTGCGGCCGCAACTCGGTGGGCGAATCGACGATGAGGCGTCCCGCCGCGGCGATGCGCTCCAGCACCTGCGACTTGAACACCGTGCGCTGCGCGATCTTGCGCTCGTCGTGCACCACCTGGAAGGCGACGCCCTGCGCCACCGCCAGCGCGGCGAGCAGGAGCAGGATCAACTGTCCGGTCAGGCTGTGGGGAAAAAGGCGCAGGCGCATGCCGCTCACCGCGCCTTGGCGCCGCGCTCGACCGCGGCGCTCAGCATGTAGCCGCCGCCCCAGACGGTTTTGATCAGGGTCGGATTCTTCGGGTCGGGTTCGATCTTCTTGCGCAGGCGGCTCACCTGGTTGTCGATGCTGCGGTCGAAGACGTTGGCGGCGCGGCCCTGGGTGAGGTCGAGAAGCTGGTCGCGGGAGAGCACCATGCGCGGGTGGTCGGTGAACGCCTTGATCAGCGCGAATTCGGCGGTGGAGAGCGAGATCACCTTGCCGCCGGAATCCTCCAGTTCGCGGCGGTCGGTGCGCAGCCGCCAGTCGCCGAAGCGCACGATCGCCTCTTCCGTCGCCTCGGTGGCGGTTCCGTGCGGCAGGCTGTTGGCGCGGCGCAGCACCGCCTTGATCCGCGCCAGAAGCTCGCGCGGGTTGAACGGTTTGGTCAGGTAGTCGTCGGCCCCCATCTCCAGGCCGATGATGCGGTCGGTATCCTCCGCCACCGCGGTGAGCAGGATCACCGGCGTTTCCATGGTCTCGCGCACGTAGCGGCAGACCGAAAGGCCATCCTCGCCCGGCATCATGATGTCGAGCACGATGAGGTCGATGGCGGCGGAGGAAAGCACCTTGCGCGCCTCGGCGCCGCTCGCCGCGGTGGCGGCGCGCAGGCCGTTGCGCACCAGGTATTTGCTCAACAGGTCGCGGATCTCCGCGTTGTCGTCTACGACCAGGATATGCGGGGTCTTCTCGCTCATGATGGCCCGTGTGCAGCGGTTTCCAGTTTCAAAATAGGCGGGCTTCACGGCAAAGGGCGAAAAAAATCGTATCCAAATGTATCAGCCCCGCGCTTTGCCATAAACCGCGACACTTTTCGCCTTGGCATGGCGAACTCCTGCGACGCCTTGGGTGTTCAATCGCAGTCATGGAACGGGAGGGACCCGTTCCGCGAGGATGAACCGAAGTCAAGGAGACGACGATGAACACGATGCTCAAAACGCTTGCAGTGGTGGGTGCGTTGACCATGGGCGGCGCCGCGGTTTCGACCGCCGCTTTCGCCGACGCGGACGATGCCGGTTCGGCCCCGGCCTACGGCGTCAACTGCCCCGGTCCCGGCATGGGCTATGGCCCGGGGTACGGCATGCGCGGCGGCCGTGGCCCCGGCATGATGGGCGAAGGCGCGGGCTGGCAGCGGCCGCATCACGGCTGGGGAATCATCGGCGGGCGCTTCGACGCCAAGCGCGAGCTTTCCGCCGATCAGGTGCGGGTTCTCGCCCAGGCGCATCTCATCCGGCTGGGCAACGACAACCTGAAGGTTGGCAAAGTCACCGAAACCAAGGACAAATCCTATGAGGTGCAGATCGTCACCAAGGATAACTCCCTGGTGAACGTGGTCGAGATCAGCCGCGTCACCGGCATGCCGGTGCGCTGAACATGAACAACGGCGGGGCGCGCCGGGGGCGGCGCGCCATTCCGCCGGGAAGGAGGGGGGATGTATCGCTGGAAACGGCCGGTGGCCCTGGTGCTTCTCGCCGCCACTCTGGTTTTGGCGGTGACCGGCGTGTGGTTGTGGCTGGGTTATCCCCCCGGCAGCGGCGGCGGCTATGGCCGCGGCGGCGCGTCGTCGATGCGCCATACCCTGCGGGATATCCACCTTTATGCGAGCTGGGCGGCGATGCCCGCCACGGTGCTGCACATCGCGTGCAACTGGCGCGCTATGCTGCGGCATCTGGGGTTCGGCGGCGGGGACGGTACCAGAAATCCCGCGTCGCCAGACACGCCCCGCCGACGATGAGGGCGCAGGCGGCCCCGATGCGCGGCGTCGCCTCGCCATAGCCCGCGACAATCATCCACACCGTGGAGAGCAGCGGCGTGGCGTAGGCCATCGCGCCGAGCACCTGGATGTCGCCGTGCTTCACCCCGTGATCCCAGGTGAAGAAGGCGAGCCCCACCGGCCCCAGCCCCATGCCGAGAATTCCCAGCCAGCCGAGCGCATCGGGGACCACCGTGGCCTCCAGCGCGAAGTGGCAGGCCGCGGCGAGCACCGCGGTCGCGCCGCAGAAGCCGCCCACCGCATCGGTGGGCACCTGGCCGACCTTGCGGCTCATCACCGAATAGCTGGACCACAGCAGCGCCGCGGCCACCGCCGCGCCGTAGCCGAGCGCCGAGCCGCCCGCCGCGCCGCGTTCCGCCCCGAGGATCAGCGTCGCGCTCCCGGCGAGGCCGAGCAGCGCGCCCGCGAGGTGGAACCAGCGCAGCCGCTCGCCCGGCAGCAGCGCGGAAAACACCACGATGAGCAGCGGCCACAGGTAGTTGATCAGGTTGGCGTCCACCGGCGGGGCGTTCTGCACCGCGGTGAAGTAGGCGAAGTGGTAGCCGAACAGGCCGTAGATGCCGAGCGCCCACACCCGCGGCGGCTGGCGCAGCGCGCGCAGGAGCGATCGTCCGCGCAGCGCGGGCAGGATCAGCCCGATGAGAAAGGCGATGGTGAACGCCATCGCCACCATCTGGAACGGCGGGACCGGGCCGCTCGCCACGGAAAGCAGGCCGAGGCCGGAGAACATCAGGATGGCGGTGGCGCCGATCAGGGTGGAACGGCGGACGTCGCGGGTCATGACGGCGCGCCCAGGCGGTGGAACAGGAAGTCGCGGGCGAAGAACAGGCCGTGGTCGTCGATGCCGTGGCCGATGCCGCGGCAGGCGTGCGCGCGCACCTCCACCCCCGCGGCGGTCAGCGCGTGCGCGGCGTGGCCCATCGCGGCGAAGGGGACCACCGGGTCGGCGTCGCCGTGGATCAACAGCACCGGCGGGCGGGCGGCGATCTCGGCCGGGAGGCGGCTCTCCCCGGCGAGCGCGCCGGAGAAGCCGACGATCCCGGCGAAGGCGGGGGCGCGGCGCAGGCCGACGTGCAGCGCCATCATCGTGCCCTGGGAGAAGCCGACCAGCGCGACGCGCGCGGGCGTCAGGCCGTGGCGGGTCATCACCGCGTCCAGGTATGCGTCCAGGATCGGCGCGGACGCGCGCACGCCGTCGTAGAAGGTTTCCAACACTCTTGGCAGGGCGTGCGGGTCGCGGCGCGCCGCCTCGGGGTCGTAGTCCTCCATGCTGAACCACTGGCAGCCGAACGCCGAGATCTCGCACGGTTCCGGCGCGTCGGGGGCGTAGAACACGGTGTCGGGCAGGCTGGCGGAGAGCGCATCGGCGCAGTCGATGAGGTCGTCGCCGGACGCGCCGTAGCCGTGCAGGAACACCACCGCCGAGGCCGCGAGGCCGAGGTTGCGGGTGGGGGCGAAGGCGCCCTCCAGGGGCAGGCCGGAGATGCTCATCGGGATACCTTATACGAACGGCGCGAGCAGGATGGGCAACAGGACCGGCAGCAGCACCGCGGTGGCCAGGCCGTTGAGGCCGATCGCCATGCCCGCGAAGGCGCCCGCCGTCTCGCCGAACTGGAAGGCGCGCGCGGTGCCGAGGCCGTGCGCGGCGAGGCCGAGGGCGAAGCCCATGGCGCGCTGGTCGGTGATGCGCAGAATGCGGAAGATCGTGGAGGCGGCGACCGCGCCGATCACCCCGGTGAGGATGACGAACACCGCGGTCAGCGACGGCACGCCGCCCAGCTTCTCGGAGATCCCCATGGCGATCGGCGTGGTCACCGACTTCGGCGACAGCGACACCAGGGTTTGCAGGTCGGCCCCGAGCAGCCCGGCGATCCACACCGCCGCCGCCGCCGCCGCGATGCTGCCGAGCGGCAGCGCGAGGCCGAGCGCGGTGAGCGAGCGGCGCACCTGGGCGAACTGGCGGTAGAGCGGCACGGCGAGCGCCACGGTGGCGGGGCCGAGCAGGAAGTGGATGAACTGCGCGCCGGCGAAATAGCTGTCGTAGCCGGTGCCGGTGGCGGCGAGCAGCCCGGCGAGCAGCGCGATGCTCCACAGCACCGGATTCAACAGCGGCATGCGGCCGCAGCGCACGAACAGCCGGTTGAGCGCCTGATAGGCGATCAGAGTGAGGGTCAGCCAGAACAGCGGCGCGGAGGCGAGGTAGACCCAAAGCCCGGAGATCGCAGGGTCGCTCATGGCGCGTCTCCGTGTTCGTGTTCGTGTTCGGGCGGCATCAGGCGCGCCGCGATCCACGCGGTGACCGCGATGGCGATCACCGTTCCGGCGATCAGCGACACCGAGATCGCCAGCCACTGCTCCTCGATCTGCCGCGCATAGCGGATGACGCCGACGCCCGCGGGGACGAACAGCAGGGAGAGGTGGTCGAGCAGGGTGCCGGTGACGCGGTCCAGCGGCTCGGCCACGTGGCCGCGGGCGAGCAGGATGAGGAAGAGGAAGACCATGCCGAGCACCGGGCCGGGCAGGGGCGCATCGACGAGGCGGACGAGAATTTCTCCGGCAAGCTGGCAGGACAGCAGCAGTGTGACGGCGCCGAGCATGACGGAAGCCTTCTCCAATAGAACCGGCGCGCCTCAAGCGGCGCGCCGGGAATGGTGCAACAAGGGAAACCCTAGCCGATGGCGATCGGCGGGTCCAGGTCTTCGAAGCGTCCGGTCTCCGGCGCGCGGGCCAGCCAGTCCTCGAGGATGGAGACGTGCTCGCTCTCTTCCTCGACGAATTCCTTGGCGAGATCGGCCACGCCTGTGTCGCCGGAGGTTTCCATCACCGAGGCGTAGAAGGCGAGCGCCCCCTTCTCGCCCTTGAGGGCGAGGATGAGGGCGTCGCGTTCGTTCATCGCGTAGTCGGATTCGTCCGCCGGGGCGTTTTCCGGGCTGTCGTCGCCGGGCCACTGGTATTCCCAGGTTTTCAGCCGCGGCAGGTCGAGCCCGGCGGCGCGGCCCTCCGCCTCCGCCAGGTGCAGGCGCGAGTAGTGCGCCATCTTGCGGAAGAGGCGGGCGACCGGGCTTTTGCCGTGGACTTCCAGCGCGTCCGCCATGGCGTCGTAGTTGATCGCGGAGTCCTCCTCCAGGCGGATCGCATGGGCGAGGAAGAGAGGAAGGGTGTCGATGCTCATAGCGCGAACTGCCTTTCCAGGTCGGAGACGCCGTCGCCGGAGCGGTGGCACGGCGTGTAGGACGGCTCCACCGACTTGAACAGCACGCCGAGGGAATAGCCGTCGTCGTCCAGCAGGCGGCGGCGCGCCTCCAGCCGGTTGGCCGAGGTCTCGGCGAAGCCGTCGTGCACCCGGTCCTTCAGCGCCCGCATCTCCGGGCGGTAGGTGACGCACGGCGAGATCACCTGGATGAACGAGAAGCCGGGGTGTTCGATCGCCTCGACGATGTACTTGGTGAGGAGCTGCACCTTGCCGGAGAAGGCACGCACCACGTGGCTCGCGCCCGCGGCGAGCGCGATGTCCAGCGGCTGGAACGGCGGCACGCCCGGCCCCTCGGGGGTGAGCTTGGATTCGGTCCAGTCCGCCTCGGTGGTCGGCGAGGCCTGACCCTTGGTCATGCCGTACACCGAGTTGTCCATGACGATGTAGGTGAGGTTGATGTTGCGGCGGCAGGCGTGCAGGAAGTGGTTGCCGCCGATGGAGAAGCCGTCGCCGTCGCCGCCGGCGCACAGCACCGTGAGGTCCGGACGGGCGAGCTTCAGCCCCTGGGCCACCGGCAGGGCGCGGCCGTGGATGCTGTGGAAGCCGTAGACCGAGGTGTAGGCCGGAATCCGCGAGGAGCAGCCGATGCCGGAGATCAGGGCGACGTTCTCGCGCGCCAGGTGCAACTCCGCCAGGGCCTTGGTGATCGCCGAGAGCACCGCGTAGTGGCCGCAGCCGGGGCACCACACCGGGGTGACGTCGGACTTGTAGTCCGCGGGCTCCAGGTCGGGAAGGGGAGGGATCTGGTTCATCGCGTGGCTCCCTCTTTCAGGGACTCGATCGCCGCGACGATCTCCACCGGACGAATCGGCAGCGGACCGGGACGATGCAGGGTTTCGACGACGGGCGGCAGGTCGTAGTGCCCGCGCAGGAAGTGGGCGAACTGCGCGCTGTGGTTCTGTTCGACGATCAGCGCCTTGGTCGCGCCTTTCAGCGCTGCGGCCATGTTCTCGGGCTGCAACGGCAACACCACGCGCACGCCGATCAGCCGCGCCGCGCCGTTGGCGCGGCGCACCGCCTCGCGCGCCGGTTCGGTCAGCGAGCCGAACGCGATCACCGCCACCGGGCCGTCGCCTTCGGTCTCCGCCCAGATGCCGTCGCAGTCCAGGGTTTCGAGCTTGCGCAGGCGCTTGTCGAGCTGCGCCTGGTGGTCGGCCGCCTGGGTCGAGGGGGTGCCGCGCTCGTTGTGGGCCAGGCCATCGGCGGTGTATTCGCCGCCTTTGACGCCGGGCACCGCCATCGGCGAGACGCCGTCGTTGGTGAGCGCATAGCGCTTGTAGGGTTCGCCGTCCGCCGGGGCGGCGATGCGGCGGTCCGCCGACGGGCCGCCGGGTTGCGGCGGGTCCACGATGGCGCGGGACTGGCCCATGTTCTGGTCGGAGAGCACGATCGCCGGGCACTGCGCCGCCTCGGCCGCGGCCACCGCCCATTGCACCGTGCCCATGCAGTCGGGAATCGAGGTCGGCGCGCAGACGATGTGCGGCGCGTCGCCGTGCGGGCCGTAGACCGCGATGTTGAAGTCGCTCTGTTCCGACTTGGTGGGAATGCCGGTGGACGGGCCGCCGCGCTGCACGTCGATCACCGTCACCGGAATCTCCGCGCCGATGCCCATGCCCAGGCCCTCGATCATCAGCGACAGGCCGGGGCCGGAGGTGGCGGTGAGCGCCGGAACGCCGCCGTAGGAGGCGCCGATCGCCATGTTGACCGAGCAGAGCTCGTCCTCGCACTGCACCAGTTCGCCGCCGATGCGGGCGAGGTTGGGGGCGAGCCATTCGAGAACCTCGGTGGAGGGCGTGATCGGGTAGGCCGCGACGAAGCGGATGCCGCCGCGCACCGCGCCGAGGCCCGCGGCCTCGTTGCCGGTGATCGACCAGCGGGGTTTGCCCTTGGCCACCGGTTTCGGCCGCGCCGGCCAGGTAGACTCGGGCAGGTCGGCGGCAAGCGCCGCGCCGAGTTCGAGGCCGCGCATCGAGGAGGCGACGACCTCTGCGCCCTTGTCGCCGAGCGCCGCTTCGAGTTGCGGACGCATGTCCTCGGGCGACAGCGACAGCAGATGCGCCGCAACGCCCAGGCCGACCATGTTGGGGCGGACGCCGGGCGCCGACTTCGCCGCGGCCGACAGCGGCACCGCCACCTGGCGCGCCCCGTAGCGGGCGATCGCCTCCGGCACGTCGCCGAGGTCGGGGTCGAACAGGACTACGCTGTCGGGCCGCAAAGGCAGCTCGGCGGCGAAACGGGCGATGTTGCCCCAGTCGAAGGCGAGCAGCACGTCGAAGGTATCGCCGTGGCTGACCACTTGGGTCGTGCCGAAACGCAGCAACGCGGCGGATTCGCCGCCGCGGATTTGCGGACCGAGGGAACGCCGCATCAGTCCGTACCAGCCGGACATCGCTGCGGCGTCTACGAGAATCTGGCCGACCGTCATCACGCCGGCTCCGCCGGAGCCGGTCATGGCCAGGGAAAGTGTTTGTTCCGTCATGATTCTCCTGCCGTGGAGAGGTGCCGATAGCGGACACGGCCCTCCTCGTTGGTTCCGCCGTGGTGGACAGCGGTGTTGCGTAGCCCGCGGTCTTGTTGCGCCGCGTTGCTCCCGTGGCTTGGTTCAAATATTGATTCTAAACGGATTTGAACAAATGTGTCTATGCGGGAATCGCCACCGTCCCGTGTGTTTTCGGAATGCCGCAAAACGGGTCATCCCGGCTCTTCCGTTCGGCGCGAAAATCGTCTACGGTCGGTGCGTTCGTGCGGTTTTTCCTACCCTTCGGGGTGGCAAAGCGCTAAAACGAGTAGGTCACCTTACAGTCTGCGGTTCCCGCATTATCCTGGATGTTCGTTATGGCTATGAAAATCACTGAGGACTGCGTCTTCTGCGGTTCCTGCGAAACCGAATGCCCCAACGGCGCGATCTCGCCCGGCAAGGATTCCTACGTGATCGACCCCAACCTGTGCACCGAATGCGTCGGCGCCCATGACGAGCCGCAGTGCGCGCTGGTCTGTCCGGGCGATGCCATTCAGCCCGATCCCGACCATGTCGAGACCCGGGAGGCACTGCTCGCGAAATACCAAAAGATCCACGGCTGACGCCCGGATTTTCCCCACGCCGTCCGCCGGGACGCCCTGAAGGCGCCGCCGGGCGGCGGAGTCGTGCGCCGCGGCTGCGCCCGCGGGGGAACAAACAAAGCCCCGTCCGGTTGCCCGGGCGGGGCTTTCGTTTCGCCGGGCGGCGCGCCCTATTTGGCGAAGGGGTCGCGCAGCAGGAAGCTCGGCGTGTGGCCGCCGAAGGCGAGCACGTCGTCGCCGTGCGGCATCTCCTCGACCTCGTCGGCGGGCTGCGGCGCGCGGCCGCGCCGGGCGGGACGCTTCGCCGCGGCGCGCTCCGCCGCTTCCGGGCGTTCGGCGCGGGGCTTCGGCGCAGCCTTTTCCCGCGGTTCCGCGGTCTTCTCCCGCGGCTCGACGGTCCTTTCCCGCCGTTCCGTCTTCTCCCGCGGCTCGACGGTCCTTTCCTGCCGTTCCGTCTTCTCCCGCGGCTCCGCCTTGGCGGGGCGGCCCTTGCCGCCGCGGCGTCCGCCGCGGCCGCCTTCCCGTTCCGCCAGGGGCAGGGGCGCGGCGCCGTCCAGGGTGACTTGCGGAATCTCCTTGCCGATCAGCTTCTGGATCGCCGCGACGTAGCGGGCATCCTCCGGCGTCGCGATGGTCAGCGCCCGGCCCTCGCGCCCGGCGCGGCCGGTGCGGCCGATGCGGTGTACGTAGTCTTCCGCATGGCTGGGCACGTCGAAGTTGAAGACGTGGGAGACGTCGGCGATGTCGAGGCCGCGCGCCGCCACGTCGGAACAGACGAGGAGCTTGATGTCGCCCCGGCGGAAGGCGTCCAGGGTTTCGGTGCGCGCCGACTGCGGCATGTCGCCGTGCAACTGCCCGGCGGGCAGGGCGTGGCGTTCGAGCGAGCGGTAGAGCACCGCGACGTCGCGCTTGCGGTTGCAGAAGATGAAGGCGTTGGCCACCGCTTCGTTCTGGATCAGGGCACGCAGCGCCTCGCGCTTGGCGTGCGCCTCCACCACCACCATCGCCTGGGTGACCAGCTCGGCCGGGGAGGCGGGCGGCGCGACGCTCACCGTCTTCGGATTGGACAGGAACTTGTCGGCGAGGCGCTTGATCTCCGGCGCCATGGTGGCGGAGAAGAGCAGCGTCTGCCGCAGCGGCGGCAGCCAGCCGAGAATCTTTTCGACATCGGGGATGAAGCCCATGTCGAGCATGCGGTCCGCCTCGTCGATCACCAGGATCTTGACGTCGGACAGCAGGATGCGGCCGCGTTCGAACAGGTCCATCATCCGTCCCGGCGTGGCGATCAGCACGTCCACGCCGCGGTCGAGCGCGCGTTCCTGGTCGCCGAAGGATTCGCCGCCGATGAGCAGCGCCATCGAAAGCTTGTGGTACTTGCCGTACTGCTCGAAATTTTCCGACACCTGGGCGGCAAGCTCGCGCGTCGGCGCGAGGATGAGGGAGCGCGGCATGCGCGCCCGCGCCCGGCCGTTGGACAGGATGTCGATCATCGGCAGGGTGTAGGAGGCGGTCTTTCCTGTGCCGGTCTGGGCGATGCCCATGACATCGCGCCCCATCTGGATCAGGCCGATCGCCTGTTCCTGAATCGGGGTGGGGTCAGTGTAGCCCATCTCGACGATGGCCTTCAGGGTGTTGGGCTCAAGCCCAAGCTCTTCGAACGTCATGTGGTTCGATGATCCGTTGAATTGTTGCGCGGAAAACGCCGTTCGGGCATGCGGGACAAAGCATCCGAGCACACCGCGAAAAGTTCGGGGATCATCGGGCGGAAATCTCCGAATGTCAACGCGTGACGCGCGAAAACGCGGGAAATCCACCGAGGTGCGGCAAAAACACCCTCCTTGGCGTGAAATCGTCTTGAAAGCCGGACGCTCTGTCCCGACACTTGGTTTTCGAGACTTTTCTCAGAAAAGGACTTTCCCGATGCGTATCTTCGCCGATCTCTCCTGCCTCGTCGTCGTGGACGTGCAGGAGCGCCTGGCCCCGGTGATGGCCGATCCCCGCAAGGTCATCGACGGCGCCGCCCGCCTCGCCGCCGCCGCCACCCGCCTGGAGGTGCCGGTGCTGATCTCCGAGCAGTATCCCAAGGGCCTCGGCCCCACCATGATCGATCTGCGCGAAGCGGTGCCGGAGGAGGACCTCTACATCGCCAAGACCGCGTTCTCCTGCATGGGCGAGCCCGCCTTCGTCGGGAAGTTCGAGGCGCTGGACCGCCGCCAGGTGGTGATCGCGGGCATCGAGATGCACGTCTGCGTGATGCAGACGGCGCTCGACCTGCGCGACAAGGGTTACGACGTGTTCGTCGCCGTGGACGCCTGCGGCTCGCGCTTCGCCCTCGACGAGGAGACCGCCAAGCAGCGCTTCACCGCGGCCGGAATCCACCTGGTGACCATCGAGATGGTGATCTTCGAGTGGCTCTCCCGCTCCGGCACGCCGGAGTTCAAGGACATCACCAAGACCCTGATCCGCTGACCGAAAGGATTTCCCGATGCGCCAGGAAGCGGTGCTTCTGCCCGGCCTCTTGTGCAACGCCGCGCTCTATGCGCCGCAAGTGGCGTCGCTCTCCGACGTGGCGCGCTGCTGGGTGCCGAGTCTGGTCGCCGATTCCGTCGGCGACATGGCCGCGGCGGTGCTCGGCGAAGCGCCGGACCGCTTCGCCCTCGCCGGGATCTCCATGGGCGGCTATGTGGCGCAGGAGATCATGCGCCGCGCCCCCGAACGGGTGACGCGGCTCGCTCTCCTCTCCACCACCGCGCGCGCCGACAGCGAGGAACAGGCGGCGCAGCGCCGCGATTACATCGCGCTCGCCTCCGCCGGGCGGTTCACCCCGGTCACCGAACGCCTGCTGCCGCGCCTCATCTCCGCCGGACGGCAGAACGACGCAGATCTCATCCGCGTCATCACCGATATGGCCTGGAGCACCGGCAAGGAGGTGTTCATCCGCCAGCAGACGGCGATCATCAACCGCCCCGACGGACTCGAAGACCTGCGCAAGGTGAAGGTCCCCACCGCGGTGATCGGCGGCGACGCCGACGAACTCACCCCGCCCCCCCGCCTCGCCGAAATGGCGGAACGCATCCCCGGCGCAAAGCTCACGATCATTCCCGACTGCGGCCACCTCTGCACCCTCGAAGCGCCGAACGACGTCTCCGCCGCCCTGCGCGCCTGGCTCGCCGCGTAGGGGGAAACCCAAAACTTCACGAGGGGTCCAAGACCCCTCGCGCTCCCCAACTGGTTTTTCGCCGCGCAGCGGCAGGCGACGCCTCCCGGGGCAACCGCCGCAGGCTTATGGCGCTACGCGCAAAAATAAGAAGTTATGGGGAGCGCGAGGGGACCGAGTCCCCTCGCAAAGTTTTTTCTTTTCCGGGAAAGAAGCTCAGCCGGTTTCGATGGGATTGGCGGGTTCGTCGCGCGGCTTCAGCGGCTCGCGGCATTCCAGCACCCAGACGTCGTAGACCGGGTGGTCCATGGCGGAGACCGCGGGGCTGGAGGCGAACATCCAGCCGCGGAACACGTCGGCCGGCGGCTGGCTGGGTTTGAGTTCGGTGATGTCGAGGAAGGCGGCGCTTTCCGGCGCTTCCTCCGGCGGGCGGGTGCGGCAGGCGCGCACGATGATGGCGAGCGAGCCGAAGCGCACGGTATCGCCGACCACCGCAGTGATGGTGGTGATGCGCCCGGTGATCTTGTCCAGGCCGCGCAGGATGGCGAGCCGCGTGTCGATGTTGGTGGCGGCCTCGATGGGGGCCGGGGCGAGGGCGAAGAGCGCCGTGCCGAGGGCGAGCGCAGCCGGTGCGAGGCGGATCACGGCTTGGCTTCCTCGCCGCTGCTGCCGGTGGCGAGGAAGATGAACTCGCCCACCGTGTCTTCCAGGGATTTGAAGTCGCGGGTGTTCTTCAAGACGTCGCCGTTCTTCAGCCGCTCCTGCATCGTGCCGGGTTCGAGGCGGATGTATTTGTCGCCCATCAGGCCCTGGGTGGCGATCGAGGCCACCGTATCCGCCGGGAGCCGGACGTCGGGACGGATGGAGAGGGTGAGCGCCGCCTCATAGGTGTCCTGGTCGAGGCGCTGGTCGATCACCGAGCCGACCTTGATGCCGCTGATGCGCACGTCGGAGCCGACGCGCAGGCCGCCGACCTTGAGGAAGTTGGCGCGGACGTGGTAGCCCTGCACCTCGCGCACCTGGGCGCTGGTGTAGGCGAACACCAGGAAGTAGCCGGCGACCAGCAGGACCACCGCGCCCATGATGCTTTCCATGACCTGCTTGCGCATGGCTCTCAGTTTCCTTTGTCAGTCGGCACCAGCAGCGCCGGGGCGGCCTTGCCGGAGGGCTCTTCGGGTTTCTGCCGCGGCGGGGCGGCGAGCGCCTCGGCGCATTTCGCCTGCTGCGACTTCGCCATGGCGACGAGGCGTTCCAGCAGGTCTTCGACGACGAGCGAGTCCTGGGTGAAGGAGAGGGCGTCGCCGCCGGAGAGGAACTCCGCGGCGCCGCCGGGTTCGATTTCCACGTATTTCGCGCCGAACAGGCCGTCGGTGTGGATCACCGCGGCGGAATCGGTGGGCACGCGGATGCCGTCGTCGAGGCGCAGGGTGGCGAGGGCGCGGAAGCCGTCGCGCAGTTCCATATTGCCGACCTTGCCCACGTCGATGCCGGAGAGACGCACCGGCGCCCCTTCCATCAGGCCGTCGCTGCGCTGAAAGGCGGCATAGAGCGGATAGCCCGCCTGGCTTTCCGGCGTCGCCTCGCGCCCGTGCAGATAGGCGAGAAGGCCCGCCCCGATCAGGCAGACCAGGGCGCCCAGGCCGATGTCTTCGCGTTCGCCGAAATTCATGGTGCGCTTTCCCCCCTCGCGCCGCCCCCCGTCAGGAGGGACGCCAGGATTCGTAGTCGCCGGTCGCCTTGTCGCGCTTGCCGCCGCGGCGGTCGTGTCCGGCCGGGAAGTAGGCGTACTTGGTGCCCGACAGGTTGGGCCGGTGCACCTTTTGCCAGGCGTGGCGCGCGCCTTCCAGCGGCGCATCGGTGGTGTGGTGCAGCCAGGCGTGCCACTCCGGCGGCACTTTGGTCGCCTCCGGCTCGCCGTTGAACATCACCCAGCGCCGCTCGCGGTTGCCGCGCGCCGTCTTGCGGTCGCGGTAGTAGCGGTTGCCGAAGGTGTCCTCGCCGACGAACTCGCCGCGCAGCCAGGTGTACAGGCGCGTGCCCAGATTCATGTCCTCAAGACTCCTCAAAGCCGTACCGCCGCGCGCAAGGGACGGCGAACCGGACTATGCCACCCGCGGGCCGGTTCGTAAAGGCGGCGCGGGGGTTCGACCCTCAAGATAGGGTGGGGGCGGCGTGGGGAAAAGGCGTTCGGCCGCGCCGACGTTTATGGGGAGCGAAACATGCGGGCGGAAGGACCGCCTGGTTTCACGTCGGCGCGACCGGAGGGGAGACGCGGCCGCAGGTCCACCATAGTCCGGCCGCCGCATCGTCCCGCTTGGGTGTTCCGGGGGGTCAAGACCGGAACTTCCACCCATCCGCCGTGGGGACGGACGCTTGGAATTCTTAGAAGATGCGGGCACGTGGAGAGAAAGAGAAATTGTATTTCCGTATCCGGTTATTTGTCTGGTAAATAACCGAGCAGGGATTCATCCGCCGCGCCCCGGGAGACCGCCCATGGACCTTTCGCAGTTGCGCAGCTTTCTCGCCGTCGCCGAATGCCTGCACTTCAGCCGTGCGGCGGAGCGGGTGCACATCTCCCAGCCCGCGCTCAGCCTGCAGATCCGCAACCTCGAGGACGAGCTTGGGGTGCGCCTGTTTGCGCGCAACCGCCGCAAGACCGAGATCACCGCCGCGGGCGCGGTGTTCCGCGACGAGGTTTCTATCGTGCTGGCCGGGCTCGAACGCGCCGCCGCCCGCGCCCGGCAGGCCGCGGCGGGGAAGATCGGCAGCCTGCGCATCGGCTTCATCTCCACCGCCGCGGCGGCGGTGGTGCCGCCGCTGGTCACCGCGTTCCGCCGGGGCTATCCCCAGGTGGAGCTGGAGATGCGCCACGCGCTTACCGCCGACCAGATCGCGATGCTGGAGGCCGGGGAGATCGACATCGGCTTTTTCCGCCTGCCCGCCGCGCCGCCGCGCGGCATCGTCATGGCGGTGATGCACCGCGAGCCGTTCCGCCTGTTCCTGCATGCCGGGCATCCGCTCGAGGCGCGGGCGGAGGCGGGACTCGCCGACCTCGACGGCCAGGAGGTGCTGGTCTACGCCCGCAAGAACGCGCCGGGGTTCCACGACCTGTTGATCCAGTCGATCCGCGGAGCGGGGGCGATTCCCTCGGCGATCCATCAGGCCAACGACATGAACACCCTGATGTCCCTGGTCTCCGCCGGGGTGGGCATCGCGGTGGCGCCCGCCTCGGTGGGGCGGCCCGACCTGCCCAATCTGGTGTCGTGCGCGTTGCGCGGCATGCCTCTTTCGGAGGTGGTGATGGCCTATCGCGCCGAGGAAGCCAACCCCGCGGTGCGCGCTTTCGTGGAGCTTGCCCTGGCGCAACGCGCGGATGCGGGCTGAGCCGCGGCTCGGCCTTTGGTATACATCCCATTGTATGCCGTGATCGCCATCACACCAAATGTTGTAATTTCCTCTTGCCGCTCCTGCGGCAACGCAGTACCTTGTGTTCTTGCCGCCGGTGACCACCAAATATGGGGCACGGCTGGCGAGTCCCCCATACGCTACAAGGCGTTGCGCGGCTGGACTCCGTTGCTCGATTCGAACAGGGGACGAGGGTTTGGCGCGGCTGCATTTTCGCGCGTCTTCGCTCCTCTCGGTTTTTCCATCATGTTGCGGCGCCCCCGTTGCGGGCCGGCGCCGGGATAGTCTCAAAAGGGGTGCGCGGCCATGCGGATCGAACGGCATTTCACCAAGGAAGGGGTTTCCCCGTACGCGTCCATCGCATTTCGCTACACCAGCAGCGAGATTCGTAAACCCGACGGCTCGATCGTCTTCAGCCTGCAGGACATCGAGGTGCCCGCCGACTGGTCGCAGGTGGCCTGCGACATTCTGGCGCAGAAGTATTTCCGCAAGGCCGGCGTGCCGGCGGCGCTGAAGCGCGTGCCCGAGGACGGCGTTCCGGCGTGGCTGTGGCGCTCCGAGCCCGACCTTGCCGTCTCCGCCGAAACCGTCCCCGAGGCCCGGGCGACGCAGGTGTTCGACCGCATGGCCGGAACCTGGGCCTACTGGGGCTGGAAGGGCGGCTACTTCGATTCCGAGGCCGACGCCATGGCCTATTTCGACGAGATGCGCTTCATGCTGTGCCGCCAGATGGCGGCGCCCAACTCGCCGCAGTGGTTCAACACCGGCATGCACTGGGCCTATGGCATCGACGGCCCGAGCCAGGGGCACTACTACGTCGATTTCAAGAGCGGCAAGCTGGTGCGCTCCAACTCCGCCTACGAGCATCCGCAGCCGCATGCCTGCTTCATCCAGTCGGTGACCGACGACCTGGTCAACGACGGCGGCATCATGGACCTGTGGATGCGCGAGGCGCGGCTGTTCAAGTACGGCTCCGGCACCGGCACCAATTTCTCGCGCCTGCGCGCCGAGGGCGAAAGCCTCTCCGGCGGCGGCAAGTCCTCCGGCATGATGAGCTTCCTCAAGATCGGCGACCGCGCCGCGGGGGCGATCAAGTCCGGCGGCACGACCCGCCGCGCCGCGAAGATGGTGATCGTGGACATCGACCACCCGGACATCGAGACCTTCATCAACTGGAAGGTCCACGAGGAGCAGAAGGTCGGCTGCCTGGTCACCGGCTCCACCCTGGTCAACACCCACTTGAACGCGGTGATGAAGGCGACCCGCGAGGGCGACGGCGCGGCGCTGGCCGAGGGCGAGGCGCGCTTCGACCCGCGCAAGAACGCCGCTCTGAAGAAGGCGATTCTCGCGGCGCGCCGGGTTGCGGTGCCGGAGAACTTCATCCAGCGGGCGATCCAGTTCGCCAAGCAGGGCTTCACCGAGATCGAGGTGCCGGTCTACGACACCGACTTCGACAACGAGGCCTATACCAGCGTTTCGGGCCAGAATTCCAACAACACGGTGCGCGTCACCGACGCCTTCCTGAAGTCGGTGGCCGCCGACGACGACTGGACCCTGATCCGCCGCACCGACGGCAAGCCCGCGCGCTCGGTGAAGGCGCGCGACCTGTGGGCGCAGATCGGCTATGCCGCGTGGTCGTGCGCCGACCCGGGCCTGCAGTTCGACACCACGATCAACGCCTGGCACACCTGCCCGCAGTCGGGGCGGATCAACGCCTCCAACCCGTGCTCCGAGTACATGTTCCTCGACGACACGGCGTGCAATCTCGCGTCGTTGAACCTTCTCGCCTTCCGCCGCGAGGACAAGAGCTTCGACGTTCCGGCGTTCGCCCATGCGGTGCGGCTGTGGACCGTCACCCTGGAAATCTCGGTGCTGATGGCGCAGTTCCCCTCCAAGGAGATCGCCAAGCGTTCCTACGAGTTCCGCACCCTCGGCCTCGGCTACGCCAACATCGGCGGCCTCCTCATGGCCTCCGGCCTGCCCTACGACGGCGACGCGGGCCGCGCGCTCACCGCCGCGATCACCGCGCTCCTCACCGGCGAGGCCTACCGCACCTCCGCCGAGATGGCCGAGGAGATGGGGGCCTTTCCGAGCTATGGAAAGAACGCCGCCGACATGCTGCGGGTGGTGCGCAACCACCGCCGCGCCGCGCACGGCGAGACCCACGGCTACGAGAAGCTGAACGTGCTGCCGGTGCCGATGGATGCGCGCCACTGCCCGCAGCCCGACATCGCCGAGGCGGCCCGCGCCGCCTGGGACGCCGCGCTGGCGCTCGGCGAGGCCGCCGGGTTCCGCAACGCCCAGGTCTCGGTGCTGGCGCCGACCGGCACCATCGGCCTGGTGATGGATTGCGACACCACCGGCATCGAGCCGGACTTCGCCCTGGTCAAGTACAAGAAGCTGGTGGGCGGCGGCTACTTCAAGATCATCAACCGCCTGGTGCCCGAGGCCCTGGCCTCCCTCGGCTATGACGGGGCGGAGACCGAGGCGATGCTGCGCTTCGCCCTGGGCTACGGCACCCTGAACGGCGCTCCGGCGATCAACCACGAGACCCTGAAGGCCAAGGGCTTCACCGACGTCGCCTTGATGAAGATCGAGGAGAACCTCGCCAACTGCTTCGACGTCAAGTACGCCTTCAATCCCTACACCCTGGGCGTGGAGTTCTGCCGCGACGCGCTCGGCCTGCCGGAGGCGCGCCTCGCCGACGTCTCCTACAACATGCTCGCCGGATTGGGCTTCTCCGCCGCGGAGATCGACGCGGCCAACACCTACGTGTGCGGCGCGGGCACCCTGGAAGGCGCGCCGGGCCTGAAGCCCGAGCACCTCGCGGTGTTCGACTGCGCGAGCCCGTGCGGCCGCACCGGCACCCGCTACCTCTCGGCGGACGCCCACATCCAGATGATGGCGGCGGCGCAGCCGTTCATCTCCGGCGCGATTTCCAAGACCATCAACATGCCCAACGGCGCGACGGTGGAGGACTGCACCACCGCCTACCTCAACAGCTGGATGCTGGGGCTGAAGGCCAATGCGCTCTACCGCGACGGCTCCAAGCTCTGTCAGCCGCTGTCCTCCTCCTTCGGCGACGACCTGATCGACGACCTCGCCGACGAACCGGCGGCGAAGCAGGCCGTCGTGCTCACCGAGCGCATCGTCGAGAAGGTGGTGGAGAAGATCGTCGCCGCCGACCCGACCCGTTCCGCGCTGCCGACCCGCCGCAAGGGCTATACGCAAAAGGCGACGGTGGGCGGTCACAAGGTCTATCTGCGAACCGGCGAATACGACGACGGCCGCCTCGGCGAGATCTTCATCGACATGCACAAGGAGGGTGCGGCCTTCCGCAGCCTGATGAACAACTTCGCCATCGCGGTGTCGATCGGCTTGCAGTACGGCGTGCCGCTGGAGGAATTCGTCGAGGCCTACACCTTCACCCGCTTCGAGCCCTCGGGTTCGGTGCAGGGCAACGACGCGATCAAGATGGCGACCTCGATCCTCGACTACCTGTTCCGCGAGCTCGCCATCTCCTACCTCGGGCGCGACGACCTCGCCCACGTGCACGCCGACGACCTGCGCCACGACAGCCTCGGCCAGGGCGAGGCCCAGGCCGATCTGCAGAAGGCGGCGGAGCGGGTGGTGGAGGCGGTGGCCTCCTCCGGCTACCTGCGCGGCACCATCCCGGCCGACGTGCGCGCCAACCTGCGCGTGCTGGAAGGCGGATTGCAGGCCACCGGCACCGACGGCATCGCCGCCGCGCTGATGTCCTCCACCGCGGTCACCGCGGGGGCGGTCACCGCGGGCGCGGCGGCCACGGTGGCGGTTTCCGCCTCCGCCCCGCCGTCCTCGCGCGTCGCGCAGATCCAGCAGGCGCGGATGAAGGGCTACGAGGGCGACAGTTGCCCCGAGTGCGGCAACTTCACCCTGGTGCGCAACGGCACCTGCCTGAAGTGCGATACCTGCGGCTCCACCACCGGCTGCTCGTAACCGGCCCGCAAGCGCAGCGTGAACCCGCCGCCCTCTCCGGGGCGGCGGGTTTCGCCTGAAGGACGATCCCGAAGAAAGCGGTTCCGTGCAGCAGATTCAGAACGGCGCAGCCCCCCTGAAAGATCCATTGGCCCTCCTCAAGCGGGTCTACGGCTATTCCGCCTTCCTCGGCAGGCAGGCGGAGGTGGTGGGCCACGTGATCGCGGGCGGCGATGCGGTGGTGCTGTTCCCCACCGGCGGCGGCAAGTCGCTGTGCTTCCAGCTTCCGGCGCTGATCCGCGACGGCGTGGGGGTCGTCGTCTCGCCGCTGATCGCGCTGATGCGCGACCAGGTGGAGGCGCTGCGGCAGCGCGGCGTGCGCGCCGCCGCGCTCAACTCGTCGCTCTCCTACGAGGAATTCGCCGAGGTGCGCCGCGCCCTTTCCCAGGGCGACCTCGATCTGCTCTACGTCACCCCCGAGCGCATCGTCACCCGCGGCTTCCAGGAGATGCTGGGCAGGACCGGCGTCGCGCTGTTCGCCATCGACGAGGCGCATTGCGTGTCGCAATGGGGGCACGACTTCCGCCCGGAATACCGCGAACTCGGACAGCTTGCCGAACTTTATCCGGGGGTGCCGCGCATCGCCCTGACCGCGACCGCCGACCCGCACACCCGCGCCGACATCATCGACCAGCTCGGCCTGGGCGCGGCCAGGGTGTTCTCCACGTCGTTCGACCGGCCGAACATCTCCTACGAGATCGCCGCGCGCGACCAGCCGCGCCGCCAGCTTCTGCAATTCCTGTCGCGGCACCAGGGGTCGAGCGGCATCGTCTACTGCCTGTCGCGCGCCAAGGTGGACGACACCGCCGCCTGGCTGAACGCACAGGGGGTGCGCGCGCTGCCCTATCACGCGGGGATGGACCGGGCCAGTCGCGATGCCAACCAGGACGCCTTCCTCAAGGAGGAGGGGCTGTGCCTGGTCGCCACCGTCGCCTTCGGCATGGGCATCGACAAGCCGAACATCCGCTATGTGGCGCACCTCGACCTGCCGGGCTCGGTGGAGGCCTACTATCAGGAAACCGGGCGCGCCGGGCGCGACGGCCTGCCCTCCGAAGCGTGGATGGTCTACGGCATGGCCGACGTGGTGCAGCGCAGCCGGATGATCGACGAGGGGGCTTCGGACGAAGGCGTCAAACGCGTCGAGCGCGCCAAGCTCAACGCCCTGCTCGCGCTCTGCGAAACCCCCGGCTGCCGGCGG
Source organism: Oleispirillum naphthae (assembly GCA_027864655.1). Taxonomy (GTDB): domain Bacteria; phylum Pseudomonadota; class Alphaproteobacteria; order Rhodospirillales; family Rhodospirillaceae; genus Oleispirillum; species Oleispirillum naphthae. The sequence continues at coordinate 144,954 of JAQAZG010000007.1, read as the reverse complement.
CAGGCGATCCTCTCGTATTTCGGCGAGACGCACCCCGGCGCCTGCGGCAACTGCGACACCTGCCTCAAGCCGGTGGAGACCTGGGACGGCACGGAAGCCGCGATCAAGGCCCTGGCCGCGGTCTACCGCACCGGCGAGCGCTTCGGCGCGGGCCACCTGATCGACGTGCTGGTCGGCAACGTCAACGAAAAGACCAGCCGTTTCGGCCATGCGGAGATGCCGGTGTTCGGCGCGGGAAAGGATATTCCCGCCAAGACCTGGCAATCGATCTACCGCCAGCTTCTCGCCGCGGGCCTGGTCGGCGTCGATCACGCGGCGTTCGGCGCGCTGCGGCTGGAGGCGGGGGCGCGCGCCGTGTTCCGCCACGAACGCACGGTGCTCTTCCGCAAGGACCGCCCGGCGGCGGGAAAATCCGCGAAAAGCGCGTCGGCGCGTGCGGAGACCGCCAGGTCCATGCTGGACGGTGCGGACGGGGAGCTGTTCGAGGCGCTGCGCGCCGCGCGCACCGCGATCGCCCGGGAGCTTGCGGTGCCGCCCTATGTGGTGTTCCCGGACACCACGCTGGTCGCCTTCGCCAGCGAGCGCCCGGACAGCCGCGAGGCGCTGCTCGGCATCTCCGGCGTCGGCCAGGCGAAGCTGGAGCGCTATGGCGACGCGTTCCTGAAGGTGATCGCCGCTCACTGCGCGTAGGGCGGGGCTGCCGCCCCGCACCCCGCCTGGAGGACCCAGGCCCTCCAGACCTTCCTTTGGTTTTTGCGCGCAGCGCCATAAGCCCGTGCGGTCGCCACGGGAGATGTTGCCTGCCGCTACGCGGCGAAAAAGTTATGGGGGGAGTGGGGGGACCGAGTCCCCTCGCAAGGTTTTGGTTTTCAACGCGTGCCTAGCCCGCGGCGATGAGGCGTTTCGCCTGTTCCACCTGGCCGGGGAAGAGGGTGGGCGGCACCCGTTCCGAGCCGAAGCTGCTGAACACCATGAAGCGGGCGCACTCCGCATTGTCGCCCTTGCAGAACTTGTCCTTGAGCTGGTTCGCCATGGTCGGCATTCCCACCATGCGGTCGTTGAAGAACGGGCACTTCGGCAGGCATGGACAATCGGACATGAACCCCTCCCTGTGATGATCTTCCCCAGAGTCTGGATGTCGGCAGGCGGCGCAGGAAATCAACCTGAGGTTTTTTCACCCGGCGTCCGCTTCCGTCTTGACGCGTGGGGAAAATAGTAAGATTAATCTTATTATGATGACCGCATCGCCCGATCCTTCCGATCTCTCCACGCGCCTGCTCGGCGCTCTGCTGCGCCTGTCGCGCGATCTGCGCGCGGCGCGGCGCGACGGCGCGCTCCCCGGCACGAAGCTGATGGTGCTCGCCTGCCTGCGCCGCGGGGCCGCGCCCACGGCGGCGGAGATCGCCGCCGCCCTGCGGGTGCAGCCGCAATCGCTCACCCGTCTGCTGGCGGAGATGGAGGCAAGCGGTCTGATCCGCCGTTCTCCGGACGCCGCCGACCGCCGCAAGAGCCGCATCCGCCTTGCCGAAGCGGGGGCGGCGGCGCTCGCCGCCGACCTCGGCGAACGGCGGGAGCGTCTGTCCGATGCCGTGGCGCGCACCCTTTCACCGGCGGAGGCGGCGATGCTCTCCGATGCGGCGGAGCTTCTGGAGCGCCTTGCCGCGGCGCTGTCCGCGCCGGGAGGGGCCGATGACGCCGCGTGAGGCGCTCTCCGCCGCCGCGCCGCCGCTGCGCGCCGCGATTGCCGCCGTCGCCGCCTATGCGGTTTCCGGCCTGCTCGGCCTGCCCGCCGGGCACTGGGCGGCGCTTTCCGCCCTGATCGTCTGCCGCCCGCTGCCCGGGGCCGCCTCCCGCGCCGGGGCCGACCGCATGGCCGGAACCCTGATCGGCGCTGCGCTTGCCTGCGGCGGCGCGCTGCTGCGTGCCTGGCAGGTGCCGGAGGTGCCGTTGCTCGCCCTGGTGCTTGCCGCCGCCGCCGGGGTGGCGGCGGTCAAGGAGGGCTGGCGCACCGCGCCGATCGCTGCGGTGATCGTGCTGTCCGCCGCGCCGGACGGCCACGGCGCGCTGGCCGCCGCGCTGTTGCGCCTGGCGGAAATCTCCATCGGCGCGGCCTTCGGCGTCGCCGCCGCGTGGGGCCTGTGGCCCGGCCGCTCGGAGGCTGCGGCGCGGCGGCTCTGCCGTGCCGCCCTGGAGCAGTGGAGCGCGGTGCTCGACGCGGCGGAGGCGGGCGAGTGGGAACGCGGCCGCGACCTTGCGGCGCGGGCGCGGGCGCAGAACTGGCGTCTCGCCCGGGTGATCGACGGCGCACGCTGGGAGCGCGCCGACAAGGCGGCGCTCGGCCGCCTGCGCGATGCGTTGGCGCGGCTTTCCGTCTCTACCGGGTTCGCCCTGCGGCTGATGCGGGAAACCGCCTCCGAGGCCGCCGCCGCCCACGCCCGCGCCGTGGCGCGGCGCGACGGCGCGGCCCTGGCGCGGCTGCTGGAGGCCGCCTGAGGCATGAAAAAAACCGCCCGGGTCGCGTCCCGGGCGGTTTTGCCGTGGCCGGAGGGCCTCAGAACAGGAAGCGCGAGCGGATGGTGCCGTCGATGGCGTCCAGCGCCTTGCGGAAGCCCATGCCGGGCCGGATGTCCGCCTCCACGTCCACCACCACGTAGCCGATCTCGCCGTCGGTGCGCAGGTACTGGCCCGCGATGTTGATCCCCTTGCCGGAGAAGATGTCGTTGATCCGCGAGATCACGCCCGGCACGTTGCGGTGGATGTGCATGAAGCGCGTCGCGCTGCCCTGCACCGGCAGCGCCACCTCCATGAAGTTTACCGCGCCCAGCGTCGAGCCGTTGTCGGAATAGGTGATCAGCTTGTCCGCCACCTCGGTGCCGATGTTGGCCTGCGCCTCCTGCGTCGAGCCGCCGATGTGCGGGGTGAGGATGACGTTGGCCATGCCGCGCAGGGGGGAGACGAATTCCGCATCGTTGCTCGGCGGTTCCGCCGGGAAGACGTCGATCGCCGCGCCGGAGAGCGCGCCGGAGGAAAGCGCCGCGGCCAGAGCCTCGATATCCACCACGTTGCCGCGCGAGGCGTTGATCAGGATCGCGCCTTTCTTCATCGCGCCGATCTGCGAGGGGCCGATCATCCCCTTGGTCTGCTCGGTCGCGGGCACGTGCAGGGTGACGATGTCGGAGGTCTCGAGCAGCTGTTCCAGGGAGGGGCAGGCGCGGGCGTTGCCCAGCGCCAGCTTGTTGACCACGTCGAAGTACTGCACCTCCAGGCCCAGCGCCTCGGCGAGGATGGACAACTGCGAGCCGATGTGGCCGTAGCCGACGATGCCGAGCTTCTTGCCGCGCACCTCGTGGCTGCCCTTCGCCGATTTCAGCCAGCGGCCCGCATGCGCCGCGGTGGTCTTCTCCGGCACGCCGCGGTAGAGCATGATCATCTCGCCCAGCACCAGTTCCGCCACCGAGCGGGTGTTGGAATAGGGCGCGTTGAATACCGGAATCCCCGCCATCTTGGCGGCGCGCAGGTCCACCTGGTTGGTGCCGATGCAGAAGCAGCCGATGCCCATCAGCTTCGGCGCGGCGGCGATCACCGGCGCGGTCAGCCGCGTGCGGGAGCGGATGCCGACGATGTGCGCATCGGCGATCGCCTCGCGCAGCGCGGTGTCGTCCAGCGCGCCCGGATAGGAATCCACGTTGGTGTAGCCCGCGACGTCCAGGGCGTGCACCGCGTTGTCGTGGATGCCTTCCAGCAGCACCACCTTGATTTTCTCTTTGGGCAGGGAGAGCTTGCTCACCGTGAGCCTCCGACACTAAGCTTGAAGACGAACCGACGCCCCGCTGCGGGGCGACAGCACAATAGGCCCAACGCCGCGCCGCCGCCAATTGCGTTTTGCGCAATCCCGGCGGAACCTGCGGACATGCGGCCATAGCCTTGTATGGAGATGTTGGCATGAGCGATGCCGTCAAGTCCCGCCTCGCGGCGATGGGTCTCAAACTTCCCGCCTCCGCCGCGCCGGTGGCCAACTACGTGCCGTTCCTCGTGGTGGACGGATGGATCTATCTTTCCGGCCAACTGCCGCTTACCGAAAACGGCCTGATCTCCACCGGACGCCTGGGGGCGGAACTCGACATCGAGGCCGGGGTGAAGGCGGCACAAACCGCCGCGCTACAGGTGATCGCCAAGCTCGACGCCGCCTGCGCCGGAAACCTCGACCGCATCGAGCGCATCGTCCGCGTCGATGTGTTCGTCGCCTCCGCGCCCACCTTCTTCGACCAGCCGAAGGTCGCCAACGGCGCGTCCGACCTCCTCGTCGAGGCCTTCGGCGAGCCCGGCCGCCACACCCGCAACGCCGTCGGCATGGCGGTGCTGCCGCTCAACGCCCCGGTGGAAATCGCCGCCATCGCCAAGATGCGCTGAAAAACCGGGCCGGGCGCCGCCCGGACCCGCAAGGGGCCGGGAGGCCCCTTGACCCCATGACGGTTCGCCGTGCAAGCGGCAATCAACCCTTGCGGCATCGGGCAGGGGGCTTATGGCGCTACGCGCAAAAACGAGAAGTTATGGGATGCATGAGGGGTCTGCGACCCCTCGTGAAGTTATGGTGTTGCCCCGCTCTCTAGACCGTTACCGGCCTGCGGCACGAGACAGATCGGGGATTACTCCTTACGTATTGAAAATACATGAAAAACTGAAAAACACGTAAAAGATGTCAAGGTGTATGTTATACTCTTAATAAGATAATTTTCTTGACCTCAAAACCCTCGCGTTCTATTGTTGTTCGCATTCCCGGAATGCGCGCGAGGAGGTTGCCGATGTTCGGTTCGGATTTTCGTTCCCTGTTCTCCGAGAAACCCAGGAAGACCTGGCAATCCGGCCTCGGGCCGTCCGGCGGCTCCTGGCGGGTGAGCGCGGGCAGCCTTGCCGACGATGCGGCGGACGACAGCCGCTTCGGCGCGTTCCAGCAGGCGTGGAGGCGCGGCGCCTCCAATGCCGAGCTCTTCGGCGACAAGCCGTTCGAACCGGGCGGTACGGTGGGCGCGGGCAACTCGGCCAACCGCCGCGCCGACGTGGCGAAGGTGGAGACCTTCCTCGGACGGACCGGTCACTACGAACCGCTGAAAGGCGGTCCCTCCGGCTACATCAATACCCGCCTCGACGAGGCGATCCGGGGTTTCCAGGCGGACAACGGATTGGAGGTGGACGGTATCCTCAATCCCGGCGGCCCCACGATCTCCACGTTGCAAACCTCGATTGCCGGATGGCCGATGCCAGGTCCGAGGGTGGAATTTTTCGGCGGTGATGGGAGCGTTCCCGGCGAAGAGAAAGATATCGATCCGGGATTTTCGATTCCAGGCAATGGCAAGAACGTCGATCCCGGGATCGAGTGGAACCTGCCGTCCACGGCGGTCCCGATGCCTAACCTGGGAGGCGCTGATTTTTGGGAGGATACGTCGCCAAGCATGAAATGGGGTGAAAACTCCCTCTTCCGGTCCGCCACGGAACCCGTGGGAAACGGCGGCGACACCATGCAGGCTTCTTCTGCAAAGGCTGTGGAAGCGCAGCAGGACAGCGTGCCGCAGCAGACGGAATCATGGCTTCCGGCCCGGGGCGAGGACCGGCTTGAGAATCGCCGGACCGAATCTCAAGGGTTGAAGGCTCTCAACGACGAGAGCGACATCGGCGATGCGGTCCGCAGTATTCCGGGTCATCTGATGCGGCAAACCGAGAGCGCCTACGGTGATGCCAGAAGGCAGCGGGGGGAGGAAAAGGCCCGCTTCGACCGCATCAATCAGGCCCTGCCGCCCGACCTCCGGGGCACCCACGAAATCTTGGAAGGCGTGCGCCAGTCGGGCAAGGCCGCAGGATACGACGTGTCCTCGGATATGATGGGGCACTACCTCTACGGCGACGGCAGCCCCAAGACCGTCGGCGCCGATTGGGCGCGGCAATACGGCGGCGTGCGGAAGGGGGAGGCGGGGGTGCAGGACTATTTCAAAAACTGGATTCTTTCCGGAGAGGGGAAAAGTGGAGAGGATAGCACCTATGGCAAGAATGCCGACTGGTTGAAGACCGGCCAGGAGGGGCGCACCGTCCGGAACATGGAATGGAAGAGTGTTCAGGGGGCGGACCCGGACGACTTCATGAGCGACCAGTACAACACCCTCGGCGACGTCACGGTGAAGGGAACCGGCGACTTGAACATGGTCCGCGAGGGAAATGTGGTGACCGTGACCGGCACCGTCTCCATGCAGGCGCACGACAATTACGACTTCGGCAAGGGAGAGGGCAAGAATGGCCAGACGCCTGAGGACGGATGGTTGCCGCAGGGCATCCTCGGCGGCGATCCCGCCCTGACGCGGGGGAAAGTCACCGACCTCGAGCAAGCCGGGGGCGCGACGCCGTTCGAAATCCAAAGCGAGCCTTGGGTCCGGGAGGTCACGGGCACGTTGACCCTCGACGATCAGGACAACATCGTCGATTCCTCCTTCGAGTGGAAGGATGCGCCGCAATGAGTCTCCCGCGCCGCTGGAAGAGAAACCTGCTTGCCGCCGCCGTTCTGGCGGTCGCGGGGCTCGGCGCACTCGGATATTTCAACTGGTGGATCCGCCACACCTGGACGCGCCTCCACCTGACGTGCATAGGGGCATGGGGATATTATCAGCTTGTCGGCCCCTTCACGCCGGAGGTGCAGGGGCTTTTCCTCAAGTATGCCGAGAGGAGGGTTGGCGTCCGGGAGGGCGAGAAACACCTGCACCCGCCGGGATACGTCGGCTACCTCCGCATCGACGACGGCGGCGTCTCCGTGGAAACCTCCTACTGGCTGTTTGCCGAGCCGGAGATGTGGCAATTTGGCGCGTACATGGGGAGAGACCTCGAAAGTCTCGTTCCTTTCGACGAGAGGGACAAAAACCTGCGTGGATGCAGAAAAATCGAAAAATACGGCATCGTGAAGGGGAATGAGACCTTCGCCAAGTCCTATCCGTTCTACTGGAACAGCAGCATCCTGTATGCCCTGTCGTTCGGCGCGTTGAATGAACGCTCTGGCAGGTACACCCCCATCGGCCGGTTCTTCCGCGAGCTTGGCGGCGACGACTACACCGCGCGCGAACGCTGAACCGGCCCGGTGTTCCGGCTTGGTGGACAAGACCGCACTCTGCGGGTAGAGTACGCGCAGGCCCCAGGGTTTTGTGGGTCGGGGTGGCGCATGCCACCATGGATAGTTTCATCAGTCGAGAGTGAGTGCGCAGATGACCGATCTGTTCCAGGATTTGTCGCCCGCGAAGACCGAATCCTACACCGCCAAGGACATCGAGGTTCTGGAGGGGTTGGAGCCGGTGCGGCGGCGGCCCGGCATGTATATCGGCGGCACCGACGAACGCGCGCTGCATCATCTGGCGGCGGAGGTTCTCGACAACGCGATGGACGAGGCGGTGGCGGGCCACGCCTCGGTGATCGACGTGGAGCTGGGCGCCGACGGCGCGGTGACGGTGCGCGACAACGGCCGCGGCATCCCGGTGGACCCGCACCCGAAGTTTCCCGGCAAGTCGGCGCTGGAGGTGATTCTCACCACGCTGCATTCCGGCGGTAAGTTCGGCGGCGGCGCCTACAAGGTGGCGGGCGGCCTGCACGGCGTCGGCATTTCGGTGGTCAACGCGCTGTCCTCCGCCATGGTGGTGGAAGTGGCGCGCAACCGCCGCCTCTATACCCAGAGCTTCTGCCGCGGCGCGGCGCTCGGGCCGTTGCAGGACTGCGGCGCGGTGCAGAACCGCCGCGGCACCACCGTGACCTTCACCCCGGATGCGCAGATCTTCGGGCCGCGGGCGCGCTTCCGCCCGTCCACGCTCTATCGCATGACGCGGGCCAAGGCGTACCTCTACCGCGGCGTCTCGGTGCGCTGGTCGTGCGCGCCGGAGTTGATCGCCGAGGGCGACCCGACGCCCGCCGCCGCCACCCTGCATTTCCCCAACGGCCTCGCCGATTTTCTCGAGGACGTGACCAGCGACCGCGCCCGCCTGACGCCGCAGCCCTTCGCCGGCACCGCGCCGCTCGCCGACGGCATGGGCACGGTGGAGTGGGCGGCGCTGTGGCCGGACGACCAGGACGACGGCTTCTGCTCCAGCTATTGCAACACCATCCCCACCACCGAGGGCGGCACCCACGAGAACGGTTTCCGCAACGTCGTGGTGCGCGGCCTGAAGAGCTACGCCGAGATGATCGGCAACCGCAAGGCGGACAAGCTCAACGCCGAAGACGTGTTCACCGGCGCGTGCATCCTGCTTTCGGCGTTCATCCGCGACCCGCAGTTCCAGGGCCAGACCAAGGAGCGCCTCGCCTCGGTGGAGGCGACGCGGCTGGTGGACCAGGCGGTGAAGGACCACTTCGACCACTGGCTCACCGCCGACCCGGAGGTGGCCAACCGCCTCCTCGCCGCGGTGCTCGACCGCGCCGAGGAACGCCAGCGCCGCAAGCAGGCGAAGGAGCTTTCCCGCAAGTCGCCGACCAAGCGCCTGCGCCTGCCCGGCAAGCTGGCCGACTGCACCCGCGCGGTGGCCGAGGGTTCGGAGATCTTCCTGGTGGAGGGCGATTCCGCGGGCGGCTCCGCCAAGCAGGCGCGCCGCCGCGAGAGCCAGGCGATCCTGCCCTTGCGCGGCAAGATCCTCAACGTCGCCTCCGCCAGCCTGGACAAGCTCAACGCCAACCAGGAACTCAAGGACATGATCGAGGCGCTCGGCTGCGGCGTGCGCGACCGCTACAGCGACGAAAGCCTGCGCTACGAGAAGGTCATCATCATGACCGACGCGGACGTGGACGGCGCGCACATCGCCTCGCTGCTGATGACCTTCTTCTACCGCGAGATGCCGAAGCTGGTGGAGAACGGCCACCTCTACCTCGCGATGCCGCCGCTCTACCGCATGACCGCGGGCACGATCACCGCCTATGCCCGCGACGACGCGCACCGCGAGGAGTTGATGAAGACCCTGTTCGCCGGCCGCGCGAAGGTGGAGATCAGCCGCTTCAAGGGCCTGGGCGAGATGCCGCCGGTGCAGCTCAAGGAAACCACGATGGACCCGGACAAGCGCACCCTGCTGCGCGTCGTGGTGCCTTCGGCGCGCACCGGAGAGGGCGCGGAAGAGGCGCGCGACACCGCCCGCCTGGTGGAGGACCTGATGGGCCGCAAGCCGGAGCTGCGCTTCCGCTTCATCCAGGAACGCGCCCGCTTCGCCGAAGACCTGGACATCTGATCGGCGCGACAATTCGTTACATTTTTGCGGGGTGGGCGGCAAACTCTGGCGACACCTCGGGGCGAGTCTGGGAGCCGTCCTGGAACTTTCCCGGAGGCCGATGATGTTGCCGCCATCCCTCAAGCGTATTTTGATTCCCGCGCACCGCTGGCTCGCCCTGGCGTTCACCCCGATCTTTCTCGCCGTCCTGCTCTCCGGCGCGGTGCTGGCGGTCAAGCCGATGCTGCCCGCGGAGCCGCCCGCCGCCGCCACCGCGCACGCCGTGGCGCAGGTGCTGGCGCAGATCGACCCGGAGGGCCGCGCCACCGCGGTTTCCGGCGCGCTCGGCGGCCACGGCCTCGCCGTGACCGTGCCGCAGTCGGAGGATGCGGGCGTCTATTCCATCCTCACCGGCGAACGCATCGGCGGGTTGCCGTTCGACGTGTTCGCCTTCGCCAAGTCGCTGCATGTCGGCCTGCTCAGCGATTCCAAGCTGCTGGTGGAGATCGCCGCCTGGGTGATGGCCGGTCTGCTGCTGGTTGCGCCGCTGTTGGCGCGGCCGCGGCTGCGCGGCACGGTGCGCGGCGCGCATGTCCTCTTCGGCTGGGCCGCCTTGCCGCTTCTGCTGCTGACGCCGGTGACCGCGGTGCTGATGACCCTGCACGTGGGGCGCGCCGAGCTGCCGCTGCCGCGCCCGCAACACGCGGCGCCCCTGGCGCAGGCGGTGGAGCGCGCCGGGCAGGATCACCTGCGCGACGCCTTCGTCTCCGCGCGGCGGTTCAAGGGCGGCTCGGTCCTGGTGACCTTGCAGAACGCCACGGGCCCCACCGCCTACATGGTGAGCGATGCGGGCGTCGCGCCGATGACCGGCGGCAAGGGCCTGGTCTCCGGGCTGCACGAGGGCACCTGGGCGGGCGCATGGTCCGGCGCGCTCAACCTGGCCGCGGCGCTGGCGCTTGCCGCGATGATCGTCACCGGCTGGTGGTCGTGGCTGAAGCGCCGCGTCATCGCGCCGAAACCGCAGCCGCGCCTGCTGCTCGCGCCGCCGCGCGGCCTTCCGGCGGAATAGCCGCCGCAGCATCGCAATCCCCGTCTCCGCCGTGCCGCGAACAGTGGCGCGGCGGTTTTTTGTCGGCGGTTCTGCCGCCGTTCCGGTGTGGGTGAGGAGAGGATTTCCGCGCGAATCGCGACCTGCCGATTCGGGTGGGTTCGGTTTCCCGGAAAAACCCAAGCAATTCATTCAAGTACACCCGAAGAGCGCGGACGGACCCGCGGCCTACGGATGGTTGCGGTTTGTGTACGGTTGTTCCGATGTGCGGATCGAAAGAGCCGTTTTCTGCCTCCTGCCCGGTCGGGTGGGGCGTTTCCGGCCCTCAATTTGACAGAAAAGGGGGCGTATGCTAGTATTCATCCAATGGAACAAGTGTTCCGTATAACGGAACGTAGAAGAAGCCGAGAACAATGGGAGGACGATCGTGGAAAACAGGAGGAATCCTGTCGGCCGCACCCTGCAACTGGTGTCGTTCATGGCGGAGAACGACCCGGCGCGCGCCTGGGGCGTGCGGGAGCTGGCCTCCCGCATGGGCATCCCTCTCGGAGCGATCCACCGCGCCCTCGTCGGGCTGGAGGAGCAGGGCTGGGTCGAGCGCGGCGACGGCGGCAGCTACACCCTCTCCCTCGAAGTCTTCCGCATGGCGATGTCGTTGTCGTCGTCCCTGCCGCTGCGCCGCGCCGCCCTGCCGGTGATGCACGAGATCACCGTGGCGTGCAGCGAGACCGCGCTGCTCGGGATGTTCGACCATTCCCGCTTGCAGATGAGCTTCATCGCCCAGGTGGAATCCCCCCATCCGCTGCGCTACGCGATCGACCTCAACCGCTGGAGCCCGATTCACGCCGGGGCGACGGGGCTCGCGATCTTCGCTTTCCTCGAGCCCGAGGTGCAGGAAGCGGTGTTCGCGCGCGGCGATTTCACCGTCAAGACCGAGAACACCATCACCGCCCCGGCCCGGCTGCGCGAGGAATTGGCGATGATCCGGGCGCGCGGCTACGCGCTGACCAAGGGGCAGCGCATCCTCGGGTCGGTCGGCGTGGCCGCCCCGATCTTCGGGCCGAGCGGCGCGGTGATCGGCGATCTGGCGATCACCCTGCCGACCGAACGGTTCGAGCGTGTCGAGAATCCGGAAATCCTGGCGGCAAGCGTGGTTCGGCACGCCGACAAGATTTCCCAAAAATTGCGTTGGAAGTGAACTCTGTAGAGACGAAAGGGTAAATTCATGGCGGAGTCCAAGCCAAATGACGCCGCGGGCGTCGGTCCCGTGCCGACCTGGCGGAGCGAAGGCGACAAGGTGATCCTGGTCGGCCGGCGGTGCCGGAGCTGCGGCAAGGTGTCGTTTTCCGGAACCCGGTACTGCGATGTCTGCTGGGGGGAGAGCTTCGAGGCGGTCGATATCGGCAGCAGCGGCACGCTCTATTCCTTCTCCGAAATCCACGTCGCCCCGAAGGCGTTCAAGACGCCGTACGTGATCGGCTACGTCGATATGTCCGAGGAAGTGCGGGTGTTCGCGCAGGTCGAGGGCTCCGCGGCGACCCTGACCCCCGGTGCGACGGTGGAAGCGACGGTGGGGCCGGTCCGCTACGACGAGAACGGCGACGCGGTGGAAAGCTACAAGTTCCGTCTGGGAGGCCCGAAAAATGGTTGATGTGTATGTTGCCGGTGTCGCGCAGGTTCGTTTCGGCCGGACTCCGGAACGCTCGCTCGAAGGCATGGGACAGCAGGCGACGCTTGCCGCCATGCGGGATGCGGGCGTGGACAAGGCCGCGATCGACGAGGTGTTCTGCGGCAACGTTCTGGGCGGCATGCTGGTCGGCCAGCGGGTGCTGCGCGACCTCGGCATGACCGGCGGCCCGATCAGCAACGTCGAGGCGGCGTGCTCCAGCGGCTCCCTGGCCCTGCGCGAGGCGTACTGGGCCCTGCAATCCGGCCGCGCCGAGACCATCCTGGTGGTCGGCGTCGAGAAGATGTCGGTGCTCGGCGGCGGCCCGCTGCCCCTGGAGACCACCGACATCGAGGTGTCGCAGGGCCAGGTGATGCCTGCCGTCTACGCGATGCGCGCCCGCCGCTACATGCTGGAGACCGGCGCCACCGAGACGGACCTGGGGATGATCGCGGTGAAGGCGCGCGCCAACGGCGCTCTCAACCCGGTCGCGCACTTCCAGAAGGCGGTGCCTCTCGAGGAGGTTCTGGGCAGCCGCATGGTCGCCGATCCGCTGCGGCTCAACATGTGCTGCCCGACCAGCGACGGCGGCGCCGCCGTGGTGCTGACCACCCGCAAGCCGCAGAACGGCAAGTGCCCCATCCGCATCGCCGGGACGGCGCTGCAATCCGGCCTGTACCGGACCGGCCCCTACGACACCTCCTCGGCCGACCTGACCCGGCGCACCAGCGCCCTGGCCTATGAGCAGGCGGGCGTGGACCCGGCGGACGTGGGACTGTGCGAGCTGCACGACGCCTTCGCCATCGCCGAACTGATGTACTACGAAGCCCTCGGCCTGTGCCCGGCGGGCGACGGCGCCAAGCTGCTGCGCAGCGGCGCGACGCAGATCAACGGACGCCTGCCGGTGAATCCGAGCGGCGGCCTTCTGTCGCGCGGCCATGCGCTGGGAGCGACCGGTCTCGCCCAGGTGGCGGAGGCGGTGATGCACATGCGCCGCGAAGGCGGCAACCGGCAGGTCGATGCCGACGTCAAGGTGGCGGTGACGCACTGCACCGGCGGCGGCATCAGCGGCGTCGATCACGGCGCTTGCGCGGTCACGGTGCTGGTGCGATGAGCGCGCCAGGCCAGGCGCCCTTGGCGGGACTCAAGGTCGTCGATCTGACGACCTTCCTCTCCGGGCCCTACGCAACGCAGATCTTCGCCGATCTCGGCGCCTCGGTGATCAAGGTCGAGCAGCCCGCGGGCGGCGACCCGACGCGCATCCTGCCGCCGCACTTCGTGCACGGCGACAGTGCCTATTTCCACTCGATCAACCGCAACAAGAGAAGCGTCGCGGTCGATCTCAAGCACCCCGAAGGGCGCGGAATCCTCCTCGATCTGGTGGCGCAATGCGACGTTCTGATCGAGAACTTCCGCCCCGGCGTGATGGATCGCCTGCATCTCGGCTGGGACGCCCTGCGCGCCGCCAACCCGCTGCTGATCCACTGCTCGCTCACCGGCTTCGGCATCGACGGGCCGTACCGCGACTATCCGGCCTACGACATGGTGGTGCAGGCGCTGTCCGGCGGCATGAGCATGACCGGCGAACGCAACGGCCCGGCGGTCCGCGCCGGGGTGCCGATCGGCGATCTGGCCGCGGGCATGTTCAGCGTCATCGGCATTCTCGCGGCGCTGCGCGAACGCGAGAGCAACGGCTGCGGCCGCCAGGTCGATGTGTCGATGCTCGACTGCCAGGTTTCGATGCTGTCCTATCAGGCGGAATACACCCTGGTCTCCGGCAAGGCGCCGGGGCGGCAGGGCAGCGCCCACGACAGCATTCCCACCTACCGCTCGTTCCAGTGCGGCGACGGCAAGGCCATCGTCGTCACCGCCAACAACGAGAAGATGTGGGCGGGCCTGTGCCGGACCATCGGCTGTCCCGAACTCGTCGAGGACCCGCGCTTCCTCACCAATGCCGACCGCTTCCGCAACCGGGAAGAGCTGGGCGTGCTGCTGGAGGCGCGCTTCCTGGAGCAGAGCTCGCAGGACATCGCGCCGAAGCTGATGGCGGCGGGCGTGCCCGCGGCGCCGATCAACTCGGTGCTGGAGGCCCTCGCCGATCCGCAGGTGGTACATCGCGGCATGGTCGTCGATGCCGTGGCCGAGGACGGCAAGAGCCTGAAAATGGTGGGCAATCCGGTGCGTTTCGATCACCGGGACGTCAGCACGTATCACTATCCCCCGGCGCTCGGCGAGCACACCTTCACGGTGCTGCACGACGATCTGGGGATCGATGCGGCCCGCATCGCGCAACTGGCGGAAGCAGGCGTCCTGCGCCTCGACCCGCAGAGCCGCCCCGCGCCGCAGGCGTGCACGGAGGCGGTGAAATGACGGCGACGCGCGAGCTTGCCGCCTTTGCCTCGGGCCTCGCTCCGGACGCGTTGTCCGGGGCGGCCGAGCGCATGCTCGCGCGGGCGGTCACGGATTTCGTGGCCTGCACCATCGCCGGGGCGGCCACCGCATCGGCGAAGCGGGCGCGCTGCGCCTTTCCCGACGTCTCCGGCGGCGCGGCGCAAGTGCTCGGCTCCGAGGGGGGCGCTCCGGCGCATGTCGCCGCCTTCCTCAACGCCCAGGCCTGCCATGCCCTGGAGTTCGACGACCTGCACGGGCCCTCGATCTACCACCCCGGCGCGCCGACGATCTCCGCGGCGCTGGCCGTGGCGGACCGCACGGGCGCCGACGCGGCGACCCTGCGCGCCGCCATCGTCGCCGGATACGAGGTGGGCATCCGCCTCGGCGCGGCGGCGGGCACCGCGCATTACGCGCGCCACCACACCACCGGCACGGTCGGCGCGCTCGGCGCGGCGGCGGCGGCCGGGCGGGTGCTCGGTCTCGATGCGGCGGCAATGGCCGATGCGCTGGGCATCGCGGTGACGCACGCCGCCGCCCTCTGGGCCTTCCTCGACGACAAGGCCGATTCCAAACCCTTCCACGCGGCGCATGCCGCGATGATCGGCGTTCTCGCCGCCGATCTCGCCGCCGCCGGCGTGCGCGGCGCGCGCACCGGCATCGAGGGGCCGCACGGCTTTCTCGCCACCCTCGGCGGCGATGCGGCCTCGCCCGGCCTGTGCGCGGGCCTCGGCGCCGCCCCGGAAAAGATCACCGAACTGACGATCAAGGCCTATCCGTGCTGCGGCCACACCCACACCGGCATCGCCGCGGCGGGCGAAATCCGCGCGCGCATGGCGGCGGCGCGGGCCGAACCCGGCGGCATCGCCGAGATTCTGGTGGACACCTACGCGGCGGCGATCGCGGTCGCCGGGGCCGCGTCGCCCGCCACCGCGGCGGAGGCGGCCTTCTCCTACCCCCACATCGTCGCCTGGGTTCTGTCGCACGGCAGCCTCTCCGGCGCTTTCACCGAGACCGCGCCGCACGATCCGGCGATCGCGCGCCTCGCCCGCCGGGTGAAGCTGCACCGCTGCGCGGCGTTCGACGCCGCCTATCCGGCGAGCCAGCCGGTGCGCCTGGCGGTGCGCATGCACGACGGAGAGATCTTCACCGCCGAGGCGCAATATGCGCCGGGCACGCCGGTGCATCCGCTCTCCGACGACGATTTCGCCGACAAGATCGCCACCCTGCTCGGCCCGCAGGCCGGGGCGTGGACGGCCTTCGCGCGCCGCCGGTTCGGCCTGCCGCCGGATGCGGCGGGGAAGGGGGCATGATGGCGCGCGCGGCGGTCATCGGGTTCGTCGGTCTCGGGCACATGGGCGCGGCCCTGGCGCGGCGCAGCCTTGCCGCGGGCGGCACGGTGCTGGTCTACGATCTTGCGCCGCAGGCGGTGGCGTCCCTGGCGGCGCTCGGCGCCGAGGCGGCGCCGGATCTCGCCGCGATGTTCCGCCGCGCCGAAGTGGTGGCCGCCTGCCTGCCGAGCGCCGCCGCCTGCCGCGCCGTCGCCGCGGAGGCGGTAAAAGCGGCCGGGGCGGGGGCGTGCGCGGTGCGCCTGTGGATCGAGGCATCGACCATCGGGCGGCGGGCCTGCGCCGGGATCGCGGCCGACCTCGCCGCGGCGGGGATCGCCTTCGCCGACGCGCCGGTCAGCGGCGGGCCGCGCGGCAAGGCCCTGTCCACCATGCTCGCCGTGCCGCAGGCCTTGCGCGCGCAGGCCGAAGCGGAGGTCGGCCGCTACAGCGACCGTATCATCGCGGTGGGCGAGGAGCCGGGCCAGGCCCAGATCTGCAAGCTGGTCAACAACGCGATTTCGCTCGCCACCCTGGCTATCGCCTGCGAGGCGACCGCCTCCGGCGTCCGCGCCGGTCTGGACCTCGCGGTGATGGTGGAGGCGATCAACGCCGGGTCCGGCCGTTGCGCCGCAACCACCGACAAGTTCCCGCAGGCGATCGTGACGCGGCGCTTCGACTACGGCGCGGCGGCCCGCATCGCCGCCAAGGACATGGCGTTGTTCCTGGAGGAGGCCGAGACGGCGGGCGGCCGCCTGGCGTGCCTGCCGCAGATCGCGGCATTGTGGCGCACGGTCGCCGACGAAGGGCCTCCGGACATGGATTTTACAAGCATATTCAAATACTTCGAGGAGTACGGGCGGCCGCTGCAAGCCTGATCGAAGGACGCGGCCGCGCGCAGGAGAAAAGGGCCTAAGACCCTGAGAAGGACGTCGGTTTAAGGAGTTTTCAAGGCGTATCCGAAAATTCGAACAAGGGAGGTTTACGACATGAAGTCAAAATTGGCAGCATTGGTCCTTGCCGCGGCGACTCTCTTCAGCTCCGCCGCCATGGCGGACGTGCAGAAAATCCGCATCATCGGCAGTTTGCCGCTGGGTCATCACATGTCGAAGGCGTTGACGGTCTTCAAGAAGGCCGTCGAGGGCAAGACCAAGATCAA
Organism: Oleispirillum naphthae; assembly: GCA_027864655.1. Lineage (GTDB taxonomy): Bacteria > Pseudomonadota > Alphaproteobacteria > Rhodospirillales > Rhodospirillaceae > Oleispirillum > Oleispirillum naphthae. The sequence continues at coordinate 128,153 of JAQAZG010000007.1, read as the reverse complement.
GGTCGATACGTTCCCGGCAAGCCAGCTCTACAACGACAGCGATTCGGTGCGGGTGCTGCCGACCGGTTCCGTCGATATGGGCGTGGTGCAGCTCGACATGTGGATGGGCCTGGTGCCGTCCGCGGGCATTCTCTACATGCCGACCTATTACGACAGCCTCGACCAGTTCTACGCGATCCGCAAGTTCGTCACGCCGATGCTGTCGGAACGCCTGGAAGCCAAGGCGAACGTCAAGCTGCTCGGCTGGGCCGACTATGACTCCGAGGCCCTGATCAGCAAGAAGAAGCTCGAAAAGCTCGAAGACTTCAAGGGCACCAAGCTGCGCGGCTACGGCCAGTATGCGGCCGCCTTCCTGCAGAGCCTCGGCAGTTCGCCGGTGGTGATGAGCTCGAGCGAGGCCTACGACTCCCTGGCGAAGGGCGTGATCGACGGCACCATGTCCGGCCCGACCAGCCACTACAGCCGCAAGTTCTTCGAAGTGGCCGACTACCTGATCTCGCAGAAGACCTTCATCCAGCCGGTGTTCTGCTATGCCATCCTGATCAACCTCGACACCTGGAAGAAGCTGAGCGCGGCGGAAAAGACCGCGGTCCAGGCCGGCGCCGACGAGATCCAGACCTACACCTCCGATGCCTTCCAGAAGGCGACCGCCGAGGCGCTCGCCGCCCTCGAGAAGAAGGGCGTGACCATGGTCGATATCGTTCCGGCGGAGTTCGAGCGGATCAAGGCGGTGGTGCGCCCGGCGCTCGAAGCCAAGCTGGAGAAGGATGCGGGGGCCGACGTGGCCAAGCCGATCCTCGACTACGTGCGCTCGCTGCGCAGCAAGTAAGCATCGGTCGCGGAGGCGGCGGAAAACGCCGCCTCCCCATGCTTTGTCCTCGCCCGGCTTGGGCTCAATGCGGAGGCGAAGATGTCGTTTGCCGGTTCCAAGCGCATAAGCGCCCTAGGAGATTCTACGATGGACCATACCGTTGCCGTGCCGCAGAACAGCCCCAACGTCATCGACCGGATCAGTCTGATCTGCGGCATGCTGTCCGGATGGCTGCTGCTGATCATTTCGCTGTCGATCGGCTATGAGGTCCTGTCGCGCGCCCTGTTCGGCCAGGCCACGGTCTGGGTCTACGACATGACCACCTATTTCCTGGTGTGGTTCTCCTTCCTGTCGTGCGCCGTGGTGCTGCGCGCGGGTCGCCACCTCAATGTGGACATTTTCATCGGGGCGGTGCCGCCGCTCGTCGCCCGCGGCCTGGAGGCCGCCGGACTGCTGATCGTCGCGACCGTGCTCACCCTGATCTTCCTCTATACGGGCGAGGCGACCATCCACGCCTACAAGACCGGCGAGCTGGAACCCACGATCATCCGCACCCCGGTCTACCTGATCCATGTCGGCATGGTGGTGGGCCTGGGCGTCGCCGCCCTGCAAAGCGGCCGCGAGTTCGTGCGCGCCGCGCTGGCCTGCCGCGCCCACTGGCTTGCGGAGGCGCGCAGCGCCGGGAGCGAGGGGCAGCGCGCCCCGTGGATTCTGGCGGTCAGCCTGGCGGTGTTCGTAGGGCTGGTGGCGTGCGGATTGCTGCTGCTGCCGACCGACTATGCGGTGCTCGGCCTCGTCGTGCTGATCATCGCGCAGCTGTTCTTCGGCGTGCCGGTGTTCGCCAGCCTCTCCTTCGCCGGAATCGCCGGGCTGTATTTCATCTTCGGCCCGCAGACCGGCCTGCCGCAGGCGGCGCAGATCGCCTACAAGGCGGTGCTGAGCAACACCCTTCTGGCGATCCCGCTCTACGTGCTCGCCGGGAGCATCCTGGAGGCCGGGCGCATCGGTCCCGAACTGTTCAATTTCGCCTCCGCCTGGATCGGCCACCGGCGCGGCGGCTACGCCGTCGCCACGGTTCTCGCCTGCGGCATCTTCGCCGCGATCTCCGGCTCCAGCGTGGCGACCGCCGCGACCATCGGCAGCCTCGCCATCCCCGAAATGCTGAAACGCGGTTACGAGCCGCGGTTCGTCTATGGCCTGGTCGCCGCGGGCGGCACCCTCGGCATCCTCATTCCGCCGAGCACGCCGCTCATCCTCTACAGCGGCATGACCGACGAATCCACCGGCGCCCTGTTCATGGGCGGGGTGGTGCCGGGGATGCTGCTGCTGCTCGGGTTTTCCCTCTACGCGGTCGTCGCCTGCGGCGGGCGGCGCGAGGAACGCACCGACTGGCCCACCCGGATCGCGGTCAGCAAGACCGCATTCTGGGGGATCATGGCCCCGGTGATCGTGCTGACGGGCATCTACAGCGGCATCTTCACCCCCACCGAGGCGGCGGCGGTGGTGGTGCTCTACGCCCTGGCGGTCTCCCTGGTGCGCGGCACCGTCAAGTGGAGCGACCTGCCGCGCATCCTGGCCGAAGGCGTGCAGACCAGCGGCATGATCATGATGATCATCGTCGGCGCCATGCTGCTCGGCATCATCACCACGGTCCTGCAAATCCCGCAGGCGCTGCAGGAGGCGGTGGCCGACGCCGGGCTCGGCCCCTGGACGGTCTTCGCCGGTCTGGTGGTGATCTACGTCTTCCTCGGCATGTTCCTGGAGGTGGTGTCGATTCTCCTCATCACCCTGCCGATCGTCTACCCGCTGATCGTCTCCCTGGGGTTCAACGGCCTGTGGTTCGCCATCGCCCTGGTGATCCTGATGGAGCTGGCGCTGATCACCCCGCCGGTCGGTCTCAACCTGTTCACCGTGCAGGGCGTCTCCGGCGCCACCCTGACCGACGTCATCCGCGGCGTGACGCCGTTCATCCTGGTGCTGGTGCTGGGGTTCGCGTTCGTCGTGGCGGTGCCGCAGCTGGCCCTCTGGCTGCCGAGTTCCATGGGCTTCGGGCACTAGCCCGGCTTTTGCAACCGGGCGCCGGCGGTTTCCCCTCCGCCGGCGCCCGACGGCACCGGGCGTCTCCCCCCGCCGGTGCCGAGCCCGGGTGCCGGATTCTCCCCCATTCCTCCGGCATCCGGCCCTCTTTCCCTCCCGGTTCTACCCCGGCCGGTCCGCCGCGCCGCGCAAGAGCGCCAGTTCCGCGGCGATCCTGTGCGGCGGCGGGTGGAAATCCGCCTCGCCGCGAATGGCGAGCGCGAGGCGGCGCAGGTAGAGCGGGCGGGGGATTTCCACCGCGCCGAGGGTGGCGAGGTGCGGCGTGATGAACTGGGTGTCCAGAAGCGTGTATCCCCCGGCGCGCAGCCGCGCCACGAGATGCACCAGGGCGATCTTCGAGGCGTCGGTGCGGCGCGAGAACATGCTTTCGCCGAAGAAGGCCGCGCCGATGGAAATGCCGTAGAGACCGCCCGCCAGTTCCCCCCCGCTGCGGCACTCGATGGCGTGGGCGAAGCCCATTGCGTGCAGGCGGGTGTAGAGATCGGCGATGCGCGGGGTGATCCAGGTGTCCTCCCGCCCCGGCGCGGGCGCGGCACAGGCGGCGACGACGCCGGGAAAGTCGGTGTCGGCGGTGACGTCGAACGGCGCTTTGCGCAGGGTCTTTTTCAGCGAGCGGGAAACGTGCAGCCCGGAAAGCGGCAGGATGCCGCGCATCTCCGGCGACAGCCAGACGAGGTCCGGATCGTCGCGGTCGCGCCCCATGGGGAACGCTCCCTGGCAATAGGCGGAAAGCAGCATTTCCGGCGTCAGCGGGTACATCGCGGGTTCCCCGGAAAATGAAAACTTCGCGGGGGGACTCGGTCCCCCCACGCCCCCCATGACTTGGTTTTTGCGCGAAGCGCCATAAGCATGCGCCGGTTGCCGCAAAAGGTAACGTTTTTGCTCTCTAGTCCTCCAGCGCGGCGAGCGCCAGCAGGTAGCCCTTCGCGCCGAAGCCGGCGATGACGCCGGCGGCGGCGCGCGAGACGTAGGAGTGGTGGCGGAATTCCTCGCGCTTATGGATGTTGGAGAGGTGCACCTCGATCACCGGAATGTCGAGGAGCAGCAGCGCGTCGAGAATCGCCACCGAGGTGTGGGTGAAGGCGGCGGGATTGATCACCAGCGCGTCGGCCTCGGCGCGCGCCTCCTGAATCCAGCCGACCAGATCGCCCTCGTGGTTGGACTGGCGGAATTCCAGGCTCCAGCCGCGCGCCACCGCGGCCTTGCGGCAGGCGGTCTCGATGTCGGCCAGGGTGTCGCGGCCATAGACGGCGGGTTCGCGTACGCCCAGCATGTTGAGGTTGGGGCCGTTCAGGACGAGAATGCGTTTGCCGGGCACGGGGCCGTCCTCCCAGGTTGGCGCGGTTCGGTTGCATCCGAGGCCGCTCGGTCCCATACTCTGGCATCTTCAAATCGAAAAGCAACACCGGAGACGCGATGCAGATCACCTTGAACGGCGAGCTTCAGGCCGTGCCCGAAGGGCTGTCGGTTGCTGGGCTGTTGCGGGAACTCGACATCGCGGCGCGCAAGGTCGCGGTGGAACGGAATCTCGAAATCGTGCCGAAGTCGGCCTATGAGACGACGCCGGTCGAGGACGGCGACCGTTTCGAGATCGTGCATTTTATCGGCGGCGGCGGCCGCGGGAGGAGAGAAAGTGACTGAAGATCGGTTGGTGATTGCGGGACGCACCTTTTCGTCCCGGCTGCTGGTCGGCACCGGCAAGTACAAGGATTTTCCGGAGACCGCGGCGGCGCTTGCGGCCTCCGGGGCGGAGATCGTCACCGTCGCGGTGCGCCGGGTCAACATCAGCGATCCGAAGCAGCCGATGCTGATGGATTACGTCGATCCCAAGACCTACACCTACCTGCCCAACACCGCGGGCTGCTTCACCGCCGAGGATGCGGTGCGCACCCTGCGCCTGGCGCGCGAGGCGGGCGGCTGGGACCTGGTGAAGCTCGAGGTTCTGGGCGACCAGAAGACCCTCTACCCCAACATGGTGGAGACGGTGCAGGCTGCGGAAATCCTGCTCAAGGAGGGTTTCCAGGTGATGGTCTACTGCAGCGACGACCCGATCTATGCGAAGCGCCTGGAGGAGATGGGCTGCGCCGCGGTGATGCCGCTCGCCGCGCCGATCGGGTCCGGACTCGGCATCCAGAACCCGGTCAACATCCGCCTCATCGTCGAGGAGGCGAAGGTGCCGGTGCTGGTGGACGCGGGCGTCGGCACCGCCTCCGACGCGGCGGAGGCGATGGAACTCGGCTGCGACGGCGTACTGATGAACACCGCCATCGCCGCGGCCAAGGACCCGATCAAAATGGCGCACGCCATGCGCCTTGCGGTGGAAGCGGGGCGTCTTGCCTACCTCGCGGGGCGGATGCCGAAGAAACTCTATGCCGATCCGTCCTCGCCTCTCGCGGGCCTGATCTGAGCCCCTTGAGAAACAAGGCGAAAAGCCATGCGGCCCGGACATATCCGGGCCGCATTTTTTATTTGCTTTTTTACTTTACGAGGGGGGGCTGCGGCGTTATACAGGCGCTCCTTGCGCACGTGCCTCTGACCCTTGGTGGCTACGCAACGACGCACGACACGTGACCGGATGCAAGTCCGGGGTGGAACTGAATTTTGACCGCCGTATTGCGTATTGTACGTCAAGGCAAAGTGCGCTCCCATGTGGTGTTCGGCCACCGGGCGGTGCATTGAGATACCGAGGGTCGGTGATTTCTCGCGTGCCGCGGCATCGTCAAATTCATCTTTCACGCCCTGTCCTGCTTCGGTTGAAGTCACGGTGTTTCCGTGGGCCTTCGGGTCTTCGGGCGTGCCGTGGGGCCGCAACTGATGACCTGCGCCTTTTGTGATCGTGTGATCCGGCCTGGTCCTTCCCTTTGGGGGACTTGAAACGATGTCCGAACGTATCCGACGCTTCCTGGAGCAACAGCGCCCGCCCACCCCCTGCCTGGTGGTGGACCTGGAGATCATCCGCGAGAATTACCGTAGCCTGCGCGAACATTTGCCCCTTGCGCAGGTCTTTTATGCGGTGAAGGCCAACCCGGCGTCCGAAGTGGTGCGCATGCTGGCCGCCGAAGGCTCGTCCTTCGACACCGCGAGCCTGCCGGAAATCGATCTCTGCCTCGCCAACGGCGCCATGGCCGAGAACATTTCCTTCGGCAACACCATCAAGAAGGAACGCGATATCGCGGAAGCCTTCGGGAGGGGTGTTCGCCTGTTCGCCATCGACTCCCAGGAGGAGTTGCACAAGATCGGCCGCGCCGCGCCCGGTTCGCGCGTCTACTGCCGCATCCTGGTAGAGAACACCGGCGCGCAGTGGCCGCTGTCGCGCAAGTTCGGCTGCGCCGTGGAGATGGCCGCCGACCTGCTCACCGAGGCCCGCGGCATGGGGCTCGACCCCTACGGCGTGTCCTTCCACGTCGGCTCGCAGCAGACCGCCCTCGACCAGTGGGATGTGGCGCTCGCCAAGGTGGCGATGCTGTTCACCACCCTGCAGGAGCGCGGCATCGAACTCAAGGCGGTGAACCTGGGCGGCGGCTTTCCGGCGCACTACCAGGACGAGGTGGAGGCCCTGCCGGCCTACGCCAACGCGGTGATGCACGCGATCACCAAGCACTTCGGCAACCGCATTCCGGCCCTGATGGTGGAGCCCGGCCGCTCTCTGGTGGGCGATTCCGGCATCCTCCAGGCCGAGGTGGTGCTGGTGTCGCGCAAGTCCTACGACGACGAGCGCCGCTGGGTGTACCTCGACGTCGGGCGCTTCAACGGCCTCGCCGAGACCATGGACGAGGCGATCCGCTACCGCCTCACCACCTCGCGCGACGGCGAGGAGACGGCGCCGGTGGTGCTCGCCGGGCCGACCTGCGACTCCGTGGACATCATCTACGACAAGTCCAACTACTGCCTGCCGGTCAACCTGCAGGCGGGCGACAAGATCGAGGTCCATTCGACCGGCGCCTATACCACGTCCTATGCCTCGATCAACTTCAACGGCTTCGAACCCTTGAAGCAGTACTGTATCTGATCCACCGGATCGCGGGCGGCAGGTCCTGCCGCCCGCACCCCGGCAGAATCTGCCGGGAGAGCCGCTTTCGCGGATGAATTTTCATATATTTCAGCGTGTTGATTCTGGCTTGTGGCTTGCAAGCGAATCTCCGGACGTGTCCGTCACGGAAGGTACCGGAGCCGCACCATGAGTCTGATCGGCGCATTGAACACGAGTTCGCTCGCCATGCTGGCGCAGGGCCAGGGCCTGCAGACCGTCAGCAACAATATCGCCAACGTCAACACCATCTCCTACAAGCGCGAGGAGACGCTGTTCCAGACCCTGCTCTATGCGCAGCGCGCCGGCACCAATGCCTCGGAGCGGCTGGCGGTGCGCGCGGTGGACCGGCGTTCGGTGATGGCGCAGGGGCTGATCCAGAGCACCGGACGCGCCGACGATCTCGCCATCGACGGCGACGGCTTCTTCGTGGTTTCCCGCAACTTCGGCAGCACCGCCACGCCCGACGTGTTCTTCACCCGCGACGGCGCGCTGCAGCAGCGCTACGTGGATGTGGGCAACGGCGCCCAGGAGTCCTATTACATCACCGCCGACGGCAAGTACCTGCTGGGCTGGGCGGCGGACGAGAACGGCGAGTTCTCCACCTCCGACTCTCTTTCGAGCCTGGTGCCGCTGCGTTCCTTCGCCCTCGACGAGCTGGAGGGCACGGCCACCACCGAAGCCCTGATGGCGGCCAACATCCCCTCCACCACCGAAATCGGCGAGAGCGTCACGCTGCAGGGCGGTATTTACGATACCTCCTACAATTCTCAGACGATGTCGTCGGTCTGGACCAAGGTTGCGGCGAACATTTGGACCGTGCAGGCCCAGGTGACGAACGGTACGGTCACGGGCCCGCCGACGCTTCCCGTCGTGACCTTCACCGGAGACGGGAAGGTTCTGACGCCCCAGGATCCGGTTCAGGTGTCCATTACCTGGGACGACGGCACCACCAGCACCATAGCGGTGGACCTCACCGACATGGAGCAGTACGCCGACGAGACGGTGATCTACCGCACCGCGCAGAACGGCAACGAGACCGGCCGCCTCTACGACGAGAGCTTCGACAAGAACGGCGTGCTCTGGGGGAGCTACACCAACGGGCGCAACCGCGCGCTCTACAAGGTTGCGGTCGCGCAGTTCGTCGCCCCCGACAGCCTGGAGGCGGTGAGCGGCAACCTCTTCCGCGCCACCGAGGGGGCGGGCGAGATGTCGATCCGCGATCTGGAGCAGGAGGCGCAGGGCACCACCATTCTCGTCGGCAACCTGGAATCCTCCAACGTCGATATGGCCGACGAGTTCACCCGCATGATGATGGTGCAGAAGGCCTACACCATGGCCTCCACCAACTTCCGCACCGTGGACGAGATGATCGAGACGGCGGTGTCGATGAAGCGCTGAGGCGCGGGAACGGGTTTGCGGCGGCCGGGCCGTCGGCGGTTCCCGGGATTGAAGGAAGGAAACCATGACTCTGGGTATCGAGTCTTCCTCCGGTTATTCGGCCGCATCGCTGCTCGCGCAGTTGATGCAGGCGACGAACGGCCAGGGGTCGGTCACGCAGGCCGGCGCCGTGTCTTCGGATTCGGACAGGAAAAGCGGTTTGCAGAGCCTGTTCGCCGCCGTCGATGGCGACGGCGACGGCCAGGTCTCCGCGTCGGAGTTCACGAATTTCGCGCAGCGCTTCTCGGTGGAGGCCTCGTCGGCAGTGCTGTCGGCGCAGGAGGATGCCGGGGAGGACTCGGGGGCCTTCGCGAGCCTGGACGGCAACGGCGACGGCAGCCTCGACGAGGCCGAATTCGCAGCGGGCATGCCTCCGCCTCCGGAAGGCGGCGGCATGAAGGCAATGGCTTCCAGCCTGTTCTCCGCCCTGGATGCGGACGGCGACGGTTCGGTCAGCGCCGAGGAATTGTCCGCAGCGCTTTCCGGCACGGATGCGGCGGACGGCGAGGACGCGGCGGATGCCGCCGCGCTGCTGGCCGCCCTGGATGCGGACGGCGATGGCTCGGTGAGCGAAAGCGAACTGATCTCGGCGCTTTACGCGATGGCTCCGCCGTCGCCGCCGGAAGCCCAATCCGCCGCTGCGGGCGGGGGCGCATCCGCCGGCGGTTCCGCCGCGGGCGCTGCCGAAGAGACCGCCGCCTACGATCCGCTGGACACCAACGAGGACGGCTATGTGTCCTTCGCCGAACTGATGGCGGGACTGCGCTCTGGCACCGCCGGCGCGGGCCTGAGCGACGGCACCCTTTCGGCGCTGTTGCAGAGCGTGGCGATGGCCTGACCGCCGCGCTTCGCCGCACGTGGCGAGGGCCGGGGCGGATGCCCCGGCCCTGCGCGTTTGCGGCGGCCGCGTTTCTACTTCTTCGCTTTTGCCGCGTCGCGCCGTTCGGAAATGGCGGAGGCGAGCATCTCGCCGTCGATGCGGCCGGGGATCAGCGTCTCGCCGATGATGAAGGTGGGCGTGCCCGAAATGTCGAGCGCCCCGGCGAGCAGGTGGTTGCGGGCGATCGTCTCCTCCACCGCCTTGCCCTGGGCGTCGGCCTTGAGGCGCTTCACGTCGAGCTTCAGCCCCTTGGCGACCTCGAGCGCGGAGGCCTCGTCGAGACGGCCCTTGAAGGTCATCAACGCGGCGTGGAAGTCGGTGTAGCGCCCCTGCGCGCGGGCGGCGAGCGCCAGGCGGGAGACCGCGAGGCTCGCCTCGCCGAGCACCGGCAGGTCCTTGATCACCACGCGGGCGTCGGGGTTGGCCTTGATCGCCGCGGCGATGTCGGGGTAGGCGGCGCGGCAGTAGCCGCAGTTGTAGTCGAAGAACTCGACGATGACGATGGGGGCGTCCTTCCCGCCGATCACCGGGTCGTCGGCGCGGCCGGTGAGATCCGCCGCATGCGTGCGGATCGCCTGGAGCTGCGCCTGCTGCTGATAGGCGATGCGCTTCGCCTTCAGCGCTTCCATCGCCTCGGCGAGGATTTCCGGGTTCTCCACCAGGGCGCGGCGGACGAGATCGCGCACCGCCTGCTCTTGGGCGGCGGAGAGCGCCGGGTCCGCGGCGGCGGCGGGCAGGGCGGAGAGAACGGTCAGTGCGGCGCCGAGGCAGAGGGCGCACAGGCGGGATCGCGGCATGAAACGGTCCTTGACTGGGGTTGCTATTTTTTCTTCTTCGCAATGTCGATCAGGCGTTCGGCTTCCGCCTTGATGTCTTCGGCGCGCAGGCGGGCGGGCGACCCGGCGGGCAGGCCCTGAAGCGCCTTGTCGGCGTGGAAGCGCGCCTCGGCGTTGCGGCCGGTGCGCAGCGCGTACTCGGCCATCGCGTAGGAGGCGGTGGCTTCCTCGCCGCCGCGGCCGCGCGCGATCGCCAGTTGCTTCCAATAAGAGGGGGTTTCCGGCTCGTCGCGCAAGGCCTGCTCCAGGGCTTTTTCCGCCTCCTTGAGATCGGCGACGCCGCCGCGGGCGATCAGCGCGCGGGCGAGGCCGAGCTGCAGCGGCGCGTCGTGCGGCGAGGCGCGCACGCTCGCACGGTAGGGCGGAATGCTGTCCTCCACGTCGCCCGCCTCGAACAGCACCTGGCCCTTGAGTTCGAGGAAGTAGGGGTCGCCCGGAATGTCCTTGAGCAGGCCGTCGATCATCTTCACCGCCGCGTCGGTGTCGGCCTGGCGGTAGAGGGCGATGGCGCGGCCGTAGCGGCCGGGAATGCCGGTGTCGCTTTCCGGATAGCGCTGCAGGGTGCGCGCCGGGCTTTCCAGGAAGCCGAACAGCTTGGCGCGCAGCCGCGCGTAGGCGACCCTCCACGCTGCGGGCATGCCGCTCTCGGAGATGCCCGCGGTCTTCACGTGGTTCTCGATGAAGGCGACGCGGTCGCGGGTCAGCGGGTGGGTGCGCAGATAGGGGTCCTGCCGTGCGGTGATCAGGAGTTCCTGGTTCTCCAGGATGCGCATGAACTTCAGCAGCCCGGCGCAGGAGATGCCCACCTTGTCCATGAATTCGGTGGCGGACTGGTCGGCCTGGCTTTCCTCGCTGCGGGAGAACGCCATGAGGTTCTCCACCATGCCGCTCTGCACCCCCAGCGCGACCCCGGCGAAGGCGTCGCCGCGCCCGGTGGCGAGCGCCGCGGCGGCGCCGGCAAGATAGGAGAGCCAAAGGTTCCGTTGCGTCGCCTCGATCTGCTGTTCGCGCAGGATCACGTGGCCGCCGACGATGTGGCCGAATTCGTGGGCCATCACCCCGACCACCTCGGAAGGGTCCTCCGCCCGCATCAGAAGCCCGGTGTGCAGGAAGAGATTCATCCCGTGGGTGACGAAGGCGTTGAGCGAGGCATCCTTGACCAGATGGATCTTAAGTCCCGTGGGGTCGAGGTCGGCTGCGCGCAGCAGTGGCGCGGCGAACGCGTGAATGGTATTTTCGATTTCCGAATCGCGGATCAGCGAAATCCTGCCCGCGGCGCGCGCGTCCTCCGCGGTTCCCACCGCCGCAGACGCCCCCATCGCCAACGCCAGAAACACAGCCGGAAGTCTCATGCGCACCTTGTCCACCTACCAGAAGATCGCCGCTCAGCGCCGCGCCGCAAAGGCTACCCTTACCCGGGATCGCGGTCAAACGGCGCTTGCGCGCGGCGCCGCACTCGCCGCCTGTCTGGCGCTCGCCGCCTGCGGCGCGGAAAAACCGGCGGAGGGGGTGATCGGCTACGTCGCCGGCTTCGCCGGCTTCGTCTCCGCCGAGGAACCGCGCGCCGTGCTGGTGGGCGAGGACATCCTCTCCGCCGGCGGCACCGCGGCGGACGCCGCCACCGCCATGGCCGCGACGCTCACCGTCACCCTGCCCAGCCGCGCCGGGTGGATGGGCGGCGGCGTCTGCCTCTCCCGCATGCCCAAGGACAAGTCGGTGCAGTCCTTCGTCTTCCTGCCGCAACCGCTGCCCGGCGGCGGTTTCGCGCCCGGTTTGCCGCGCGGCCTCTATGCGCTGCACGCCGCCTCCGGCGCGCTGCGCTGGGAGACCATCCTCGCCCCGGCGGAAAACCTCGCCCGCTTCGGCACGCCGGTTTCCCGCGCGCTCGCCAAGGACATCGCGGCGCTGGGCTCCCCCGCCGCGCTCGGCGAGGGGGTGCGGACGATCTTCACCCGCAAGGACGGGGCGCTGCTGCGCGAGGGCGACAGCCTGTTGCAGTTGCGCGCCTCCACCCTGATGACCTCGTTGCGGATGAAGGGCGTGGGCGAGGCCTACGGCGGGGCGCTCGGCAGGCTGATCGCCGCGGCGATGCCGGAGCGCGCCGAGGAACGCCGCGCCATGCTGCGCGACTACCGCGTCACCAAGCCCGCCCCGGTGACCGCCGAGGTGGGCAACGAGATCGCCTATTTCCCGTCCGCGCCGTTCGCCGGACCGCGCGCCGCGCAGGCGTGGATCGCCGCGGGCGAGGCGGAAAACGCCAAACCCGCGCGCATCGCCGGGGCGGAGCCTGCGATCTCCGGTTATGGCTCCACCGGCTTCGTGGTGGTGGACCGCGGCGGCATGACCGTGGCTTGTGCGCTGTCCATGGGGCAGCTCTTTGGCGCGGGCCAGACCCTGGGCGACACCGGGTTGCTCGCCTATTCGCCGCTGGACGGCGGCGACCTCGATGCCGACGCGATGCTGCCGATGCTCGCGGGCAACAAGTATGTCCACGACCTGCGCATCGCCGCGGTGGGCGCAGGCGCGACGGCGGTGCCCGACGTGCTGGACTTCGCGGCGCGCGCCCGCTTCGGCAATGAGAACGCGCATGCCGCCTCCGCCGCCGTGGCGGCGGCGGGCGATGCGGCCAGCCGCGTCACCGGGGTGAGCTGCCCCGACGGCGCGCCTTCGCACGTCGCCAACTGCACCCTCGCGCTGGACCCGCGCGGCGCCGGGGTTTCCCGCGCCGTCGGGCGCGACCTCAACGCCTCCGGCGCGAAGGTTCAGTTCCAATGACCCTGAAGATCAGCGACCGGGGTCGGGTTCCGCCGTTTCTGGTGATGGAGGTGCTGCGCGCCGCCTCGGAGCGGGAAATCCGCGGCGGCAGCGTGCTGCACATGGAGATCGGTCAGCCCTCCCTCGGCCTGCCCGCGGGCGCGGCGGCGGCGGTGGCGCACGAGGTGGCCGGCGGCGACCCCATGGGCTACACCGTGGCCCAGGGCATCCCCGCCCTGCGCCGCCGCATCGCGCGCCATGCGCATGCCGTCTATGGCGTCGAGGTGCCGGTGGAGCGGGTGTTCTGCACCATGGGTTCCTCCGCGGCGTTTCTCATCGCCTTCCTCACCGCGTTCGCGCCGGGCGACCGCGTCGGCCTGGCCGCGCCGGGGTATCCCGCCTACCGCCACATTCTCAAGGCGGTGGGGGTGGAGCCGGTGCTGCTGCCGGTGGGGGCGGAGACCCGCTTCCAGCCGACCATAGAGATGATCGAAGGGCTCGGCCTCGACGGCCTGATCGTCGCCAGCCCCTCCAACCCGACCGGATCGATGCTGCCGCCCGAGGCGTTGCAGGCGCTTGCCGAATACTGCCACGGCGCGGGCATCCGCCTGATCTCCGACGAGATCTACCACGGCATCACCTACGGCATGACCGCGGCCACGGCGGCGGCGTTCAGCCCTTCGGCGGTGGTGATCAACAGCTTTTCCAAATACTACTGCATGACCGGCTGGCGACTCGGCTGGCTGGTGCTGCCGGAGGACATGATGCGCCCGGTGGAGTGCCTGGCGCAGAATCTCTTCATCTCGCCGCCGACGATCTCGCAGATCGCCGCGGTGCGGACCTTCGATCATCTGGAGGAGCTGGACGCCATCGTGCGCGGCTATGCGCGCAACCGCGATCTCCTGGTGCACGGGCTGGCCGGTCTCGGCATCGACAAGGTGGCGCCGCCGGACGGCGCGTTCTACGTCTACGCCGACGTCTCCCACCTCGGGCCGGACAGCCGCGAACTCTGCCGCCGCATGCTGGACGAGACGGGAGTCGCCGTCGCGCCGGGCTGGGACTTCGACCCGGCGGACGGCGGCCGCTTCGTGCGCTTCTCCTACTCCGGCTCCACCGCCACGGTGATCACCGCGATCGAGCGCCTGCGCGACTGGCTGCCGAAACGCAATGCCTGAGGCAGCCCGGCCCCCTTATTTCTCCAGAGAATCGCGGAGACGGTAGTACTCGATCGCCATGCTCGCATAGATCGGGTGCAGGTCGTGGACCGGCAGCGGCCGGATGGTGCGGAAGGTCAGCGGCAGCGGCGTCTGCGGGTCGAGAATGTGCGCGCCGATCGCCTGGCCCATCGCGGTGCCGAGGGCGACGCCGCGGCCGTTGTAGCCGAGCGCGATGGTCATATCCGGCGCCGGGCGGTGCAGGCGCGGCATGTGGTCCCAGGTCATCGCGACGCGGCCGCTCCAGTAATAGTCGAGCGGCGTCCCCGCGGTTTCGGGGAAGAACGCCTTGAGGTCGGCGACCATGCGGCGGTAGTCGGCGAGTTCCTTCGGTTCGGAGAAGGTGCCGCGGCCGCCCAGCATCAGGCGGTTGCCCGGACCGATGCGCATGTAGTTGGCGATGCGCCGGGTATCCGAAATCGCCACGCTTCCCGGCAGGATGCGCTGCAACTGCTCCTCGGAGAGCGGCGCGGTGGCGATCTGGAAGGACGAGGCGGGAATCACCGTGCCCTTGAGCTTCGGCCACAGGCGGCCGGTGTAGCCGTTGGTGCCGATGACCACGTGCCCGGCGTCGATGCGCGCGCCGTTGGCGGTGACGAGCAGCCAACGCCCGTTGCTGCGCTTCAGCGAGGCGACCTCGCTGCCGCCGTGCACCTGCGCGCCGAGGGAGAGCGCGGCGCGGGCGAGGCCGTAGCTGTAGTTGAGGGGGTGCAGGGTTCCGGCGCGGCGGTCGATCCAGCCGCCCACGTAGCGGCCGGTGCCGGTGAGGCGCCGTATGCCCGCGGCGTCGAGCATTTCCACGTCGGCTCCGTGCGCCTTCCACTGCGCGACGCGGCGTTCCAGCATCGGCAGGTGGGAGGTCTTGAGCGTGCCCTGAATCCAGCCGCCGCGCGTGGCGGCGCAGTCGATGCCGTATTTCTCGATCAGCGCGAACACCACGTCGGCGGTCTTGCCCGCGAACTCGGTGGCGGCCGCGCCGTAGAGCTTGTCCAGTTCGTCCGGGTCGTGCTTCAGCCCCGGGATGACCTGGCCGCCGTTGCGGCCGCTCGCGCCGAAGCCCGGGCCGCCGCTGTCCAGCACGATCACCGAGGCGCCGCCCTCCGCCAGCTTGATCGCCGCGCCGAGGCCGGTGACCCCCGCGCCGATCACGGCGACGTCTGCGGTGTGCGCACCGGCGATGGGGGGAGTCTCGGGCGCCGGATGCGCGGTGGCGGCCCAGATGGAGGCGACGGGATGCGACATGATGGAATGGTCCTTCCGTTCCGTGAAGGTCCGGTCGTCAGGCCGGATCGGTGACGCGCCGCAGGAAGTCCTGCGTGCGCTCGTTCTTGGGATTGCGCAGGATGTCGGCGGGGCCTTCCTCGGCGATGCGGCCGCCGTCGAGGAACAGCACCCAGTCGGCGACCTCGCGCGCGAACTGGATTTCGTGGGTGACGATCAGCATCGTCATGTTTTCCTCGGCGAGGGAGCGCATCACCCGCAGCACCTCGCCCACCATTTCCGGGTCGAGGGCGCTGGTCGGCTCGTCGAAGAGAATCGCCTCCGGCCGCATCGCCAGCGCCCGCGCGATGGCGACGCGCTGCTGCTGCCCGCCGGAGAGCGCGGCAGGGTAGGCGTCCATCTTGTCGGACAGGCCGACGCGGGTGAGCAGCGAAACGGCGCGGGCGCGCACCTCCGCCGGTTTCTCCTTGAGCACGAACACCGGCCCTTCCATGACGTTTTCCAGCGCGGTGCGGTGGGGGAACAGGTTGAACCGCTGGAACACCATGGCGACGCGGGTGCGCACCTCGTGGATGTCGGGGGAGGAGACGTCGATGCGCAGGCCGTCGATGGTGATCTCGCCGCCCTGGTAGTCCTCCAGCCCGTTGACGCAGCGCAGCAGCGTGGACTTGCCCGCCCCCGAGGGGCCGATCAGGCAGACCACCTGGCCGCGCCGCACCCTGGCGGTGATGCCGCCGAGCACCTCGTGCCCGCCGAAGGATTTGCGCACGTCCTTGAAGGCGATCATCGTGTCGTCGAAAACCATGGTTCAGGCCTTTCCCATGCGTTTTTCCACGCGGTGCAGGATGAAGTTGAGCGGGATCGTCAGGCAGAGGTAGAGCAGCGCCACCATGGTGAACACGGTCATGTTGTCGAAGGTGGAAGAGGCGAGCACCTTGCCCTGCATCGACAGCTCGGCCACCGAGATCACCGAGACCTGCGAGGAGTCCTTGAGCAGCATCACGATGTTGTTGCCGTAGGGCGGCAGCACGATCTTGAACGCCTGGGGCAGCACCACGCGGCGCATCGTCAGCGAGCGGTCCATGCCGATGGACTTGGCCGCCTCGATCTGGCCGCGGTCCACCGCCTCGATCCCGGCGCGGAAGGTCTCGCCGATGTAGCAGGAATAGGTGATCGCCAGGCCGACGATGCCCGCCTGCAGCGCGGTGAGGTCGATGCCGATGTCGGGCATGACGAAGTAGATGTAGAACAGCACCACGAGGATCGGGATGCCGCGCAGGAACTCGATGAGGATGCGGGTGGGCGTGGCGAGGGCGGGAATGCCCGAGGTGCGCAGCAGCGCCCAGAGCAGGCCCAGCGCGCTGGCGAGGATGAGGGCGAGGACGGTGACCAGGATGGTCAGCCACAGCCCGTTCAGCAGGATCGGCAGGTATTCTGCGCCGTGCGTGAAAAGCTTCATGTGCGCGCGTTCCTCGTCGCTTTCTGGGGCGGAACGGAAGGACCGGCGCAGGCGCGCCGGTCCCCGGTCTCAGAGGCCGTATTTGGCGAAGATCTTCTTGATCTCGCCCGAGGCCTTGAGCTTGGCGATGGCGGCGTTGACCTTGGCGAGCAGGGCCGGATTCTCCTTGGACACGGCAAGCGCCACGTCGCCCAGGTTGGCCGGCTTGTAGCCC
This sequence comes from Oleispirillum naphthae, assembly GCA_027864655.1. Taxonomy (GTDB): domain Bacteria; phylum Pseudomonadota; class Alphaproteobacteria; order Rhodospirillales; family Rhodospirillaceae; genus Oleispirillum; species Oleispirillum naphthae. The sequence goes on along the minus strand of JAQAZG010000007.1, from coordinate 111,200 downwards.
GGCACCAGGCGCACCCCGAGGTCCGGATTCTTGGCGATCTGGTAGGCGACGATCGGCGCATCGCCGATGCCCGCCTTGATGCGGCCGAGCTTGACGTCGCGCATGATATCGACGATCGAGTCGTACTGCTTGATCTCCTTGAACCCGCCGACCTTCTTCAGCACGTCGGCGAAGATGGTGCCGACCTGGGCGCCGACCACCTCGCCCTTGAGATCGGTGAGCGCGTAGTCCTTCTTGTCCTTGGCGGAGACGAACAGACCGTCGCCGTAGCTGTAGACCACGTCGGTGAAGTCGATGATCTGCCTGCGCGCATCGGTGGCCAGCATGCCCGCCGAGATCAGGTCGATCTTGCCGGTGGACAGCGCGGGAACCAGGGCGGAGAAGGCGGTGATCTCGAACGACGGCGTGGCGCCGATCTCCTTGGCGATGGCGGCGGCGAGATCCACCATCGCGCCGGTGGGCTTCTGCGTGGCGGTATCGACGAAGGTGAACGGCACGCCGGTGGTGGTGACGCCCACCTTGACGCTGTCCTGGGCGGCGGCCGGGGAAGCCAGGCCGAGCATGGCGGCGGCGGCGAGGGCGGCGAGGGACTTCAGGAACATGGGACCTCCTTGCAACGCGTTGCGGAACATGGACCGGGCTGCGCCACAGCAGGCGAAACCGGTGCGGAGACGATCGGGAAAAACGCTCGAAGGTGGGGCGAAGGCGCCCGCGGGGTATCCACACGCCTGTATGCAATCACCGCGCCAAACGCCGGGGGCCGGAATCTGCCCCTTTTTTGTGTTTTTCGCCCGGGTGTTTAAAATTTGCCCACATAAACGGCATAACGCGCTCAGATTTTAAACTGAGCGCGTTCGCGTCGGCGGAAGATGTGCCCGGGAGCGCTAACCGTACATCAGGCTGCAGATGAACGCCGCGGCGGCGATGCCCGCGGCGTCGGCGGTCAGAGCCGCCCACAGGGCGTGGCGCATGCGCTTGACCTGCACCGCGCCGAAATAGACGGCGATGACGTAAAAGGTGGTCTCCGTCGAGCCCTGTAGGGTGGAGACGAGATAACCCACGTAGCTGTCCGGCCCGAGGCTCGGGTCGTTGAGGACCGCCGCCAGGATGCCGTAGGCGCCGGAGCCGGAAAGCGGCCGCAGCAACGCCATCGGGAGGGCCTCGGTGGGCAGACCGATGTGCGCGGTGAGGCGGCCCAAGGGCGCGAGCAGCATCTCCATCGCGCCGCTGGCGCGGAACATCGCCACCGCGGCAAGAATGGCGACGAGGAACGGAATGATCCGCACCGCCACCGAAAAACCCTCCTTCGCGCCCTCGACGAAGGTTTCGTACACCGGCACCTTCTTCGCGAACCCGTAGCCGAGGAAGGCGACGGCCAGCCCCGGCACGATCCACGGCGCGATCGCCTTGCCCCAGAACACCGTCACCGGCACCAGCGCGGCGACGCAGGCGAGCGCCAGCGCCGAAACCCACAGCGGATAGGCCCCGCTCTCCTCGTTTGCCGAGGCTTCGCCCGCTGCGTCGTCCGGCAGGCCGGGCACCGACCGACCGCCCGCGAAGAAGCGGGCGTAAAGCTTTGCACCCAAAATCGCGACGGTGGTGGAGCAGATGGTGGCGAACAGCGTGGTCGGCACGATCCCCGCCGGGTCGGCGGAGCCCGCCGCGGCGCGCAGGGCGATCACCCCGGTGGGCAGCAGGGTGACGGAAGAGGTGTTGATCGCCAGAAACAGCGCCATCGCGTTGGTGGCGGTGCCCTTTTCCGGATTCAGCCGGTCGAGCTGCTGCATCGCGCGGATGCCGAAGGGCGTCGCCGCGTTGCCCAGGCCGAGCGCGTTGGCCGACAAATTCATGATCATCGCGCCCATCGCCGGGTGGTCGGCGGGCACGTCGGGGAACAGGCGCACCATCAGCGGACGCAGGGTCTTGGCCACCACGGCGAGCAGGCCGCCCGCCTCCGCCACCTTCATCAGCCCGAGGAACAGCGCCATCACGCCGATCAGGCCGATCGCCAGAGTCACCGCGCCCGCCGCGCCCTCGATCATGCCGGACCCCAGAACCTCCATCGGCGAGGAGCCGGACGCCATGCCCGCAGGCGCCATCACCTGGCGCACCCCCGCCACCGCGAAGGAAAGAGCGATAATCGTGAAAAAGATGCCGTTCACGGGATGTCTCCCAGGGATTCAGGGCTCATCCGTTTCTAGCAGAAACCGACAGTCCCTGGAAAAACAAAAACTTTCCGGAGGGACTCGGTCCCTCCGCGCCTCCCGTAACTTTGGTTTTTGCGCGAAGCGCCATAAGACCGTGCGTGTGGCCGGTACGGGCTTATCCCGCTTCGCGGAAAACCAGTTATGGGGTCAAGGGGCCTTCCGGCCCCTTGCGGGTCCGGGCAGCGCCCGGCCTGGTTTTTACAACGCCCGCAGCCGGTCGAGCGCGCCCTGGAGGATGAAGGCGGCGGCGGATTTGTCCACCACCTGTTTGCGGCGGGCGCGGGAGAGGTCGGCCTCGCCGATGAGGATGCGTTCCACCGCCACGGTGGAGAGGCGTTCGTCCCAGAAGGCGGTGGGCACGTCCCAGGTTTCGGCGATGCGCGCGGCGAAGGCGCGGGTGAGGCGGACGCGTTCGCCCTCCTGTCCGTCCATTTGCAGGGGCAGGCCGTAGACCACGCCCACCGCCTCGCGCGAGCGGGCGGCGGCGAGCAGGGCGGCGAGGTCCTTTTCCCGCGATTTGCGTTGGATCAGGAGGAGGGGGGAGGCGATGGCGCGGGTGACGTCGGAGGCGGCGACGCCGATGGTCTTTTCCCCCAGGTCGATGCCGAGGACCGCGCCGAAGGCGGGCAGCGCGGCGGCGAAATCCTCGATGCGGGCGCAGATCACGGCAAATTCCTCTCGGTCATGGGCGCACGGGATTGCGCGGGGGCGTTGCGTTTGGTAAGCCAGTGCCGGGCGCATCGTGCGCTCACGACCACCATTGGAGACAGATATCCCATGTCGCTGGACAAGGCCACTGTCAGAAAAATCGGATTTCTGGCGCGATTGGAGATTCCCGAGGAAGACCTGGAGGGTCTCGCCCATGAACTGAACGGCATTCTGGGCTGGGTGGAACAATTGCAACAGGTGAATACCGAGGGTGTCGCGCCCCTGGCTTCGGTCTCCGAGACCAGGCTCTACTGGCGCGACGACGTGGTGACCGACGGCGCCATGCCGGAGAAGGTTCTCGCCAACGCGCCGGATGGCCTGGACGGCTATTTCCTGGTGCCGAAGGTGGTGGAGTAAGCCGAGATGACCGATTTGACTTCCCTGACCCTGGCCGAGGCCCGCGACGGACTGGCCAAGGGCGAATTCACCTCCGTCGAGTTGACCGGGGCGTGCCTCGCCGCGATGGAGGCGAGGAAGGATCTCAACGCCTTCATCGTCACCTGCCCGGAGATCGCGCTGGACCGCGCCGAGGCGTCGGACGCGCGCCGCGCCAAGGGCGAGGCGCTGGGGCCGATGGACGGCGCGCCGGTGGCGATCAAGGACCTGTTCTGCACCGAGGGGGTGCAGACCACCGCCGCCTCGAAGATTTTGCAGGGCTTCAAGCCGCAGTACGAATCCACCGTCTCCGCCAGGCTGAAGGCGGGCGGCGCGGTGATGCTGGGCAAGACCAACCTGGACGAGTTCGCCATGGGCTCGGCCAACATCACCTCCGCCTACGGCAACGTGGTAAGCCCCTGGCAGGCGGAAGACGACGCCGCGCCGCTGGTGCCCGGCGGCTCCTCCGGCGGGTCCGCCGCGGCGGTGGCGGCGCGGATGTGCCTCGCCGCCACCGGCACCGATACCGGCGGCTCGATCCGCCAGCCCGCGGCCTTCACCGGCATCGTCGGGCTGAAGCCCACCTACGGGCGCTGCTCGCGCTGGGGCATCGTCGCCTTCGCCTCGTCGCTCGACCAGGCCGGGCCGATGACCCGCAGCGTGCGCGACGCGGCGATCATGCTCGGCCAGATGGCGGGCTTCGACGCAAAGGACAGCACCTCCGCCAACGTGGCGCTGCCCGATTTCGAAAAGGCGCTCACCGGCGACATCCGGGGCCTCAAGGTCGGCGTGCCGAAGGAGTACCGGCCGATCGGCCTCGCCACCGAGATCGCCGCGCTGTGGGACCAGGGCATCACCTGGCTCAAGGACGCGGGGGCCGAGGTGGTGGAGATTTCCCTGCCGCACACCGACAAGGCGCTGGCCACCTATTACATCATCGCCCCGGCGGAGGCCTCCTCCAACCTCGCGCGGTACGACGGCGTGCGCTACGGCCTGCGGGTGGAGAACGGCGGCAACCTCGACGAGATGTACATGAAGACCCGCGCCGCGGGCTTCGGCAAGGAGGTGAAGCGCCGCATCCTGATCGGCACCTACGTGCTCTCCGCCGGGTACTACGACGCCTATTACCTCAAGGCGCAGAAGGTGCGCGCGCTGATCGCCAACGACTTCCGCGAGGCGTTCAAGCAGGTGGACGTGATCCTCACCCCCACCGCGCCGTCGGACCCCTTCCCCATCGAAGGGGGGGCGAAGGTGGACCCGATCACCATGTACCTCAACGACGTGTTCACCGTGCCCGCGTCTCTGGCCGGTTTGCCCGCGCTGTCGCTGCCGGGCGGGCTGTCGCAGCGGGGGCTGCCGCTCGGCCTGCAGCTGATCGGCCGTCCGTTCGATGAGGAGACCGTGCTGCGCGCCGCGCAGGCGATGGAAGCCGCGGCAGGTTTTACCGCCGTGCCGACACTGCTGCGGGAGGGCAAGTGAGATGAGCAGCTATATCATCGAAGGCGAAACCGGCCCGTGGGAAGTGGTGATCGGCCTGGAGGTGCATGCCCAGGTGATCTCCGCGGCGAAGCTCTTCTCCGGCGCGTCCGCCACCTTCGGCGGCGACCCCAACACCCATGTCGCGTTTCTCGACTGCGGCATGCCCGGCATGCTGCCGGTGATCAACGCGGAATGCGTCCGCCAGGCGGTGAAGACCGGCCTCGGCCTCAATGCGCAGATCAACCGCCGCTCGGTGTTCGACCGTAAGAACTACTTCTATGCCGACCTGCCGCTCGGCTACCAGATCAGCCAGTTCGCCCACCCCATCGTCGGCGAGGGCACGGTCATCCTCGACATGAAGGACGGCACCAGCAGGGAAGTCGGCATCGAGCGCCTGCACCTGGAGATCGACGCGGGCAAGTCGCTGCACGACCAGCACCCCAGCAAGTCGTTCATCGACCTCAACCGCGCGGGCGTGGCGCTGATGGAGATCGTCTCCAAGCCCGACATGCGCAGCCCGGAGGAAGCGGGGGCCTACCTCAAGAAGCTGCGCGCCATTCTGCGCTACCTCGAAACCTGCGACGGCAACATGGAGGAAGGCTCGATGCGGGCCGACGTCAACGTTTCCGTCCGCCACCCCGGCGAGCCGCTGCGCACCCGCTGCGAGATCAAGAACGTCAACTCGGTGCGCTTCGTCATGCAGGCCATCGAGTACGAGGCGGCGCGTCACGTCGAGGTCTATGAGCAGGGCGGCATCATCGAACAGGAGACCCGCCTGTTCGACAGCGCCAAGGGCACGACGCGGCCGATGCGCTCCAAGGAATTCGCCCACGACTACCGCTATTTCCCGGACCCGGACCTGCTGCCGCTGGAGTTCACGCAGGAATTCGTGGACGAGATCAAGGCGGGCCTGCCGGAGCTGCCGGACGCCAAGAAGGCGCGCTTCATCGGCGATTACGGCCTCACCCCCTACGACGCCGGGGTGCTGGTGGCGGAGAAGGAAACCGCCGCCTACTTCGAGGCCGCGGCGGAAGGCCACGACGCGAAGGCGGTGGCGAACTGGGTGATGGGCGACCTCTTCGCCGCGCTCAACCGCACCGGCAAGAGCATCGCCGAAAGCCCGGTTGCGCCGGAGAACATCGGCAGGCTGGTGGACCTGATCAAGGACGGCACGATCTCCGGGCGCATCGCCAAGGACGTGTTCGAGATCATGGTGGAAACCGGCGGCGAACCGGGCAGGATCGTCGAGGAGAAGGGCCTGAAGCAGGTCACCGATACCGGCGCGATCGAAAAGGTGGTGGACGAGGTGATCGCCGCCAACCCGGACAAGGCGGCCGAGGTTAAGGCGGGCAAGGAGAAGCTTCTGGGCTGGTTCGTCGGCCAGGCGATGAAGGCCTCCCAGGGCAAGGCCAACCCCGGCATCCTCAACGAGATGATCCGCAAAAAGCTGCTGGGCTGACCCAGCCGCAGACGGACACACGAAAGGCCGGGGCGAAAGCTCCGGCTTTTTGCTTGGCGGGAAAAACCAGGCCGGGCTCTGCCCAGGCATGCAAGGGGCAGGAGGGCCCCTTGACCCCATGACTTGGTTTTTGTGCGAAGCGCGAGAGAGTCGCACGCGGCGTGGGGGTCGGTTGCCGCTGCGCGGCGAAAAAAGTAGGGGGAGGCGCGGAGGGTCCGCGACCCTCCGCGAAGTTTTGGTTTTTTCGGCAGTTAACGCGTGACGGCGACCGGGGCGGTTTGCAGGACCTGGGTGAACGTCAATGTGCCGGACGAGGCGTCGATCGCGTAGACGGCGGTGCTGACCGGGCAGGTCGCGGCGCGTTGCGCCGGTGCGGCGGATTTGGTGAGGGTCACCTCCTTCAGCTTGGCGTAGGCGGTGGTCAGACCGGCGATCTGGGTGAGGGTTTCGGGAATCTTGGTGTCGGTCTTCTGGCCGATCTGGGTGATCGTGCCGTCCTTGAAGGCGATGTTGAGTTCCGCCGAGCCGTAGCCGGAATTCAGGCTGACCGAGCGCGGACGCGCCGGCATGGACATGACGGTGAGCGTCTGTTTGCAATCCGCCTCGGTGGCGACGACGAGGAAGGGCGCGGTTTCCCAATAGGTGAGGCCGCCCTCGCGCGGCGTCTCGTGGAAACCGTATCCCGCGCATCCCGCCAATCCGCAACACGCCACCACGACCCCTATCGCCTCATGCCGCATCACGGCCTCCATTGTTTCCGGGGAAGGAAATGCAACCTAAGCACATGAGGATGAACTATAGACCCGTTTTTCGGGCAAAACCATGGTGACGGGGGAGTCCCCGGCCTTCCATTCGTTGGCAAAACCAGGCTGAGGCCCTTCTCTCCGCAAAGTTTTTGTCTTCCCGCCGCGGAAAACGTATCCTGGCATGGTCGATACGGGAGAGAGCGGCCATGCGCCGCCGCCGAAGGAGCAACCGCCCCGGAAACTCTCAGGCAAAAGGACCGTATCGCGGCGAACTTCTGGAGAGCGGCATGCGCATTGGCGCGGGTGCCCGCCGAAGGCTTAACGAGCTCAGGCAAACCGACAGAAGGGGCACAGGATCAACCGTCTTTTTTCCGGGGTGTGCCATGACATCAGACACGCGGAGTCCCGGGCGTGCCTCCTCCCGCGGCGTGAATGCGCGCGCCGCGCGGATGGGTGCGCTCAGCGTCACCGACCTTTACACCATCGGCATCGGGCCTTCGAGTTCCCACACCGTGGGGCCGATGCGCGCGGCGCGGGCGTTCGCGCGGGAGGTGGCCGCCCTACCGGGGGCGGCGGTGGTTTCCCTCGGCTGTACGCTGTTCGGCTCGCTTGCGCTCACCGGCAAGGGCCACGGCACCGACGGTGCGGTGATTCTCGGCCTGATGGGCGAAACGCCGGAAGGGGTGGACCCCGATGCGGCGCCGGGGATTCTCGCCCGCGTGGCGGCGGCGGGGCGGCTCTCCCTCTGCGGCGGCGCGGAGGTGGCTTTCGCGCCGGAGCGGGACATCGTGTTCCGCCGCGACGCGTTCCACCCCGGCCATGCCAACACCCTGGCCTTCCGCGCCGAACGCGCGGACGGCGAGGCGGTGGAGCGGGTCTATCACTCCATCGGCGGCGGCGCGGTTCTCGCCGCGGGGGCGCAGCCGCCGGACCATCAGACGGTTCTGCCGCACGTGTTTTCCTCCGCCGCCGAAATGCTGGCGGAGGGGGAGCGCAGCGGTCTTTCCATCGCCGGGCTGATGGCGGCGAACGAGGATTCCTTCCGCCCGCGTGCCGAGACCGAGGCGTTTCTCGATGCGGTGCACCGGGCGATGTCGGCGTGCATCGAGCGCGGTTGCCGCGCCGAGGGGGAACTGCCCGGCGGGTTGCGGGTGCGGCGGCGGGCGAGGCGCATGTTCGAGGCGCTCTCCGGCCTCAATTCCGGCGAGCCGCAGGCGATGTTCGAGTGGGTGAGCCTGTGGGCGCTGGCGGTCAACGAGGAGAACGCGGCGGGCGGCCGCGTCGTCACCGCGCCGACCAACGGCGCGGCGGGCGTTCTCCCCGCGGTGATGCGCTATTACGAGCGCACCGTGCCCGGCGCGGATGCGGCGGGCATCCGCACCTTTCTGCTCACCGCCGCGGCGGTGGGCTTCCTCTACAAGAAGCGCGCCTCCATCTCCGCCGCGGAGATGGGCTGCCAGGGGGAGGTGGGGGTGGCGTGCTCGATGGCCGCCGCCGCCCTGTGCGCGGTGCTCGGCGGCAGCAACGCGCAGATCGAGAACGCGGCGGAGATCGGCATGGAGCACAACCTCGGGCTCACCTGCGACCCGATCGGCGGGCTGGTGCAGATTCCCTGCATCGAGCGCAACACCATGGGCGCGGTGAAGGCGATCAACGCGGCGTATCTGGCGCTGAGCGGCGACGGCACGCACGTCGTCTCCCTCGATGCGGTGATCGAGACGATGCGCCAGACCGGCCGCGACATGCGCAAGAAATACAAGGAGACCGGCCTCGGCGGGCTGGCCGCCAACGTCGTGGAGTGCTGATCAGCGCGGCGGCGGGGCGAACTTGCGGGCGTAGCGGCCGCAGGTGCGGGAATCGCCGTCGCGGCTGGCCGAGGTGATGATGCCCTTGGCGTCGCTGGTGATGCGGATGGTGCAGTGGCGCTCGCGGAACCAGGCGGGCGCGGCGATGCAGTGCGTCGCCGCGATGCCGCCGCCGTAGCGGTCGCCGCAGGAATCGGCCACCGGTGGGGTTTCCCCCACCTCGCCGGTGGTCCAGATGTAGACGTCCCTGCCGTCGAGCTTCTTGAGTGCGTTGGGGAAGCCGAGGATGCGCATCGCGTCCTCGCGGTGGCGGCCTTCCAGCCCCGAGAGGCCCGCATCGAGGCGCGAGAAGTCGGCGCACGCGGCGAGCCCCACGGCGAGGCAGGCGAGGGGAAGAAGGCGGCGCAGGCTCAGCATGGCGGCAGCTCCCGTTCGACCAGGATCAGGCCTTCGGTGGGGAAGCCGCGTTCGCGGGCGCGCGCGATCAGGCGGTCGCGCACGCCTTCGTCGAGCGCCGGGTCGCGGGCGAGAATCCACAGGTAGTCGCGGCTCGGCCCGGCGACCGCGGCCCAGGCGTAGGCCTCCTTGTCCAGTTCGAACACCGTGTAGCCGCCGTAGAACGGGCCGAAGAAGCTGACCGCGAGGTGGGCGGTGGCCGGGTCGGCCATGAACTTGGCGCGGCCCACCGCCTCCCGCCAGGCGCATTTCTGGGGGTCGAAGCCGCGGTTGACCACCTTGATGCTGCCGTCCGGGTTGCGCGAATAGGCGGCGGTGACGGCGATCAGGCCGCGCTCGAAGCGGTGGTCGAGGCGGGCGACCTCGTGCCATGTGCCGAGGTAGCGGTCGGCCTCGAAGCCGGTGACCGGGGCGACGCCTTCCGGGCTGCCGGTGCAGGCGGAGAGCAGCGGGGAGAGGCAGGCGAGGAGGGGGGCGAGCAGGCGCTTCATCCGTGGCCCCCCATGCGGGAAAAGGCGTTGAGGGTGACCACGCCGGAAACGATGAGGGCGATGCCCGCAATGCCGGGCAGGTCCACCGGCTCGCCGTAGAACACGACGCCGAGCAGGGCGATGACCACGATGCCCACCCCGGCCCACACCGCATAGACGAAGCCGACCGGCAGGCTGCGGATGCTCAGCGTCATGAAGTAGACCGCGGCGACGTAGCCCGCGGCGACCAAAAGGCTGGGCAGCGGGCGGGTGAAGCCGTGGGTGAGCTTGAGGCAGGCGGTGCCCGCCACCTCGCAGACGATGGCGAGAGCCAGGTAGAGATGCGCCAGGGTCATGGGAACCTCGAATGCATGCCTTCGTCTAGATCGGACCGCGCCGCCGCCGTTGCAAGGCGCAAACGGAAAGGGCGGCGGATCATCCGCCGCCCTTCGTTCTTTCGCCAAGCCGCGCTCAGCGGCTCCACCAGCCCTTGCGCGGCGGGGAAGCCGGGGTTTCCGGCGCGGCCTCCGCCACCGGCTCCGGCGCGGCCACCGGCGCAACTGCCGGTTCGGGCGCGGCTTCCGGCTCCGGCTCCGGCGCGGCCACCGGCACGGGGGTGGGCTCCGGCTCCGGCGCGGCTTCCGCCACCGCCACAGGGGCGGGTTCCGGTTCGGGCGCGGCGGGCGCTTCCTCCTCGGCCACCGAGATCGGGATCACCGTGGTCTCGCCGGGGGCCGTCTCCGCCGCCTTCGCCTTTTTCGCGGCGGGCTTGCGGGTGCGCTTCGGCTTCGGTTTCTCGGCTTCCGCCTCCGGCGCGGCCTCGGCGGCGGGCGCGGTTTCCTCCGCCTTCGCCTTCTTTGCGGCGGGCTTGCGGGTGCGCTTCGGCTTCGGCTTTTCGGCCTCCGCCTCCGGCGCGGCCTCGGCGGCAGGCGTTTCCGGCGCGGCTTCCGCCTCCACGGCTTCCGGCGCGGCTTCCGCCTCCACGGCTTCCGGCACGGCCGCATCCACGATCAGGGCGACGGTGTCGGTGTCCTCGGCGGCGGCATCGTCGGAGAGGATGTCGTTGACCTCTTCCACCGTCAGGTTCTGCTGGTTGGGCGCGCGGTTGCGGCGGCGGCCCCCGCGGCGGCCGCGGCGGCGCGACTTTTTCAACTGTTCGCCGTTTTCGCCTTCCGGCGCTGCGGGCAGGGGTTCCGCCGCATCCGCCTCGTCGTCGGAGACCGCCACGGTGCCGTTCTCGTTGACCGCGAGGGCGGAGGAGGAGGAGGCCTCGCTTTCGCCGCCTTCGCCCGCCGGGCGCTTGCTGCGGCGCTTGCGGCGGCGGCGCTTCTTCTTCGCGCCGTCCTTCTGCGCGTCATCGGAGGCGGACGGAGCGGCGCCGTCTTCCTCTTCGTCGTCGTCGTCGTCGTCCTCTTCTTCCTCGTCCTCTTCCTCCGGCAACTCGTCGTCGGCTTCCACCGGCTGCGGCTCGGACGGCGCCGGGATCAGCGCGTCGCTCTCCGCCTTGGTCAGCGCGCGCAGGCGGTCCAGCGTCACCTCGCCCAGGATCATCGTCTCGGAACCGTTGACCGTCACCGAGAAGCCGTAGCGCGCTTCGATTTCCGCCAGCGCCGCGCGCTTCTGGTTGAGAATGTAGAGCGCCACGGCGATCGGCACCGTCACCGCGATCTCGGCGGAGCGGCGGCGCACGCCTTCCTCCTCGATGACGCGCAGGATGCGCACCACCTCGGATTCCGTCGAGCGGATCATCCCCGAGCCCTTGCAGTGCGGGCAGACCACGTAGGAGTTTTCGACGAAGCTCGGGCGCAGGCGCTGGCGCGACAGCTCCATCAGGCCGAACGGGCTGATCCGCCCCACCTGGATGCGGGCGCGGTCGGAGCGCAGGGCCTCCTTCAGCCGGCGTTCCACCGCCGCGTTGTTCTTCGAGTCCTCCATGTCGATGTAGTCGATCACCACCAGGCCGGCGAGGTCGCGCAGGCGCAACTGGCGGGCGATCTCGTCCGAGGCTTCGAGGTTGGTCTTGAGCGCGGTTTCCTCGATGTTGCGTTCCCGCGTCGAGCGCCCGGAGTTGACGTCGATGGAGACCAGGGCCTCGGTCGGGTTGATCACGATGTAGCCGCCGGACTTCAGCGTCACCTGGATGTTGTGCAGCGCCTCCAGCTGGCTTTCCACCTGATAGCGGTGGAACAGCGGCATGATGTGGCTGTCCTTGTAGGGCTGCACCTTCTTGGCGTGGGAGGGGGTGAGCGCCTTCATGAAGTCCTTGGCGATGCGGTAGCCCTCGTCGCCTTCCACCAGAACTTCCTCGATGTCGCGGGCGTAGACGTCGCGGATCGCCCGCTTGATCAGCGTCGCTTCCTCATAGACCAGCGCCGGGGCGCGGGATTCCAGGGTCAGGGTGCGGATCGCGCTCCAGGTGCGCAGCAGGTATTCGTAGTCGCGCTTGATCTCCGCCTTGGAGCGCTCCGAACCCGCGGTGCGCACGATCACCGCCATGCCGTCCGGGATGTCGAGGACGCTCATCATGTCCTTGAGGCGGCGGCGGTCGGTGGCCGAGGTGATCTTGCGCGAAACCCCGCCGCCGCGCGGCGTGTTGGGCATCAATACGCAATAGCGCCCGGCGAGCGACAGGTAGGTGGTGAGCGCCGCGCCCTTGTTGCCGCGCTCCTCCTTGACCACCTGCACCAGCAGAATCTGGCGGCGCTTGATGACTTCCTGGATCTTGTACTGGCGATAGGGCCTCTGCCGCTCGCGCGAGGCGGAGGCTTCGTCCGCGTCGTCTCCGCCCAGGTGCTCCACCGTCTGCGCCGCTTCTTCCGCGTCGTCCTCGGTTTCGGCGCCGTCCGGCGCATCGGAGGGCGCGGACTCCGCCTCGTGCAACTCCTCGTGCGGCCGCGATGCCTCTTCGGCGATCAGGCGCTGCCGGTCGGCGACGGGAATCTGGTAGTAGTCGGGGTGAACCTCGCTGAACGCCAGGAAGCCGTGACGGTTCCCGCCGTAATCGACGAAAGCGGCTTGCAGGGAGGGTTCGACCCGGACGACTTTGGCGAGGTAGACGTTTCCTTTTATCTGGTGCTTCGTCGAGGTCTCGACGTCGAATTCCTCAAGCCGCGTTCCATTCATGACGACCACACGCGTCTCTTCCGGATGCGTGGCGTCGATCAACATGCGTTTGACCATTAAGGGGGATGCTCCAAGACTGTACGCCGCCGCAGGCCGCCTTCGGCGGCGCGGCGCGTGTGTATTCGTTTCCAAAGGATATGCCGGTCATGGACAGGCGTTGGGTGTCCGGTCGCGTCGAGGCCAGCGAAAAAGCCGAGTGAATCGGTTGAGGTTTGGCGATCGACATTCTGGTCCCGGCAAATCGGTTCATGCGTTCCATGTGCGCGGCGGAAGCGTCGGAAGCTCCGCGCGGCCGGGGCGAAAACCCCGGATGCGCGCCGTCCGCTTCCGCGGCGGTCCATTCCGTTCCAGAATTTGGCTAACGCCTTGAATTCGTGGCCGGTTCATCGCTTCCGGAAAATCCGGAGCGGCAACCGGGAATGAAACCGCGCCGCGCGGACGGTTGACTTCGCAACCTGCGCCGCGCCGAAAGATAGCCTTGAAACCGTGTCAGGACAATGGCGCAATTGCATTCATAGAATTTCTTTCATGAAAACCCGGTGACTCCAGGCGTGTGGCCGGACCACCACGCAGAGGTAAAAAAAGCCCGCATACTGCAACGAAGGTTGCATCGCGACTCGGCATTTTATAATACTTTAGAAAGCTGGAGAACGACCTCGGGTTAGCTTTTCGGTCTAACTGCTTGTCCCGGCGATGAAAGACATGAAGGAACGTATGCCTCCGCACCGCCGCACCGCCGCACCGCCGCAGGCCGTCCCGCGCGGGCCGCAGGTGTCGCGCCGCGCCTTTGCCCTTGCCGGGCTGGGCGCCGGGGCGTTTTCCCTTCTCGGCGCGCCGCTCGCCCGCGCGCTCGCGCCGATCGCGGTGTCCGGGGTGCGCCTGGGCGGCGGCGCGGAGGCGACGCGCCTCGTCCTCGACCTTGCCGCTTCGCCGTCGCACAGCTCCTTCAACCTCGCCGACCCGTACCGCATCGTCTTCGATTTTCCCGATCTCGACTGGCATGTCGCGGCGGAGCGCATGCCCGCGCCCACCGGCCTGATCCGCGGTCTGCGCGCAGGCCTCTTCCGCCCCGGCACCTTCCGCCTGGTGCTCGACCTTTCCGGCCCCGCCGAGATCGCGCGCACCCTCAGCCTGCCGCCGCAGAGCGGTTACGGCTGGCGCTTCGTCGTCGATCTGCGTCCCACCTCGCGCGACGCCTTCATGACGCGGCTCGGCCGCGACCCCGGCGCGCCGCAGGCGGCCAAGGCCTCCGAACCCGCGGTCAACGGGCGCGAGCGCCGTGCCGGCGGCGCGAAGCCGGTGATCGTGATCGATCCCGGCCACGGCGGCGTCGATCCCGGCGCGATCGGCGTGAACGGCGTCTACGAGAAGCACATCACCCTGGCCATGGCGCGGCAGCTCAAGGCGCGGCTGGAGAAGGGCGGGCGCTATGCCGTGGCGCTCACCCGCGACCGCGACATCTTCATCCCCCTGCGCGAGCGCGTCGCCATCGCGCGCCGCGCGCACGGCGATTTGTTCATCTCCCTGCATGCCGACAGCAACCCCAACCGCAGCACCCGCGGCCTTTCCATCTACACCCTGTCGGAGCGCGCTTCGGACAAGGAGGCGGGACTGCTCGCCGACAAGGAAAACAAGGCGGACATCATCTCCGGCATGGACTTCTCCGAGGAGAGCCCGGAGGTTACCGGCATTCTCATCGACCTGGCGCAGCGCGAATCGATGAACCTCTCCGCACAGTTCGCCGCCCTTTCGGTGGGCGAGCTGCGCCGCCAGGTGCGCACGCTGGACAACACCCACCGCTTCGCCGGGTTCGCGGTGCTCAAGGCCCCCGACATTCCCTCGGTGCTTCTGGAGATGGGCTATCTTTCCAATTCCGAGGAAGTCCGCCTGCTGCAGCAGGCGGGCTACCGCGACCGGCTGGCCGGGTCGATGGCGCACGCCGTGGACCGCTACTTCGACCAGGCGCAGAGCGCGCAGCGGCCGTGAGACCCTCCGGGCGGGGGTGGCGTTTTCCGGGGAAATCGCGTATGTGATGGGGGCGTCCCGCCATCCGGCGGGTTTGCGCTTTTTGGGGAAGTCCAGCCATGATGCGTGTCCTGACCTTCGTGGTCAGTTTTCTGGTCCTCATCGCGCTTGCCGGCGTCGGCGGCGGCGTCTACGTGTTCTGGCACTATGGCCGCGGCCTGCCGGATTTCCGCCAGCTCGCCAACTATTCCCCCGACGTGATGACCCGCATCTACGCGGGCAATGGCCGCCTGGTCACCGAATACGCCATCGAAAAGCGCGTCTTCGTGCCTTACTCGGCAATCCCCAAGGTGGTGGTGGACGCCTTCATCTCCGCCGAGGACCAGCGCTTCTTCGAGCATGCCGGGGTGGACGTGATGGGCGTGGTGCGCGCCGCGCTGACCAACCTCAAGCAGGCGGGCAGCGGCCGCCGCCCGGTGGGCGCCTCGACGATCACCCAGCAGGTGGCGAAGAACTTTCTGCTCTCCAACGAGGTCTCCCTGTCGCGCAAGATCAAGGAGGCGATCCTCGCCCTGCGCATCGAGCAGGCGTTCGGCAAGGACCACATCCTCGAACTCTACCTCAACGAGATCTACCTCGGGCGCGGCGCCTACGGCGTCGCCGCCGCGGCGATGGCCTACTTCGACAAGTCGCTGGACGAGCTCTCGGTGGACGAAGTGGCCTTCCTCGCCGCCCTGCCCAAGGCCCCCAACAACTACAATCCGCAACGCTATCCCGAGGCGGCGATGTCGCGCCGCAACTGGGTGATCGGGCGGATGCGCGAGGACGGCCGCATCACCGCCGCCGAGGCGGTCGCCGCGCTTGCTACGCCGCTTTTCGTCAAGAACCGCGGCGAGACGGAATTCCTCGACCAGGGGAAGTACTTCTCCGAGGACGTGCGGCGCGAACTCGTCGCCCGCTACGGCGAGAAGGCGCTCTACAAGGGCGGCCTCGCGGTGCGCACCACGCTGGAGCCGCACTTCCAGGCGATCGCCACCCGCGTGCTGCGCGACGGCCTGATCGCCTATGACCGCCGCCATGGCTGGCGCGGCCCCCTCGGCCATGTCGAACTGGACCAGAGCTGGGGCATCCGCCTGCGCGATGCGGACCTGCCCAAGGGCCTGCGCGACACCTGGCAGCGCGCGGTGGTTCTCGCGGTATCCGGCCAGGGCGCGACCGTCGGTTTCGTCGGCGGGCGGCGCGGGGCCGTGCCCTTCGAACACATGAAGTGGGCGCGCCGCCACCTGCCGGAGCAGGAGGTGGGCGCCGCGCCGAAAAGCCCCGCCGACGTGGTCAAGCCCGGCGACATCATCGCCGTGGAGCCGACGGACAAGGACGGGGAATACGCGCTCAGGCAGATTCCGGCACAGGACGGCGCGCTGGTGGCGATGGACCCGCACACCGGCCGCGTGCTCGCCATGGTCGGCGGCTTCTCGCATGACCGTTCGGAATTCAACCGCGCCACCCAGGCGATGCGGCAGCCCGGCTCGGCGTTCAAACCGTTCGTCTACCTCACCGCGCTGGAAAACGGCTTCAAGCCCACCGATCTCATCCTCGACGCGCCCTTCGTGCTCGAGGTGCCGGGCCAGGCGAAGTGGAAGCCGCAGAACTACGGCGGCGAATTCTACGGTCCGACGACGCTGCGCATCGGCGTCGAGAAGTCCCGCAACCTGATGACGGTGCGTCTTGCCGAGGCGGTGGGGATGGACAAGGTGGTGGCCACGGCGCGCCGCTTCGGCATCGCCGACCGCATGCTGCCGGTGCTCTCCATGGCGCTCGGCGCGGGCGAGACCACGGTGCTGCAACTCACCACCGCCTACGCCATGCTGGTCAACGGCGGCAAGCGCATCACCCCCACCCTGATCGACCGCATCCAGGACCGCGACGGCAAGACCATCTACCGCCACGACACCCGCGCCTGCGACGGCTGCAACGGCATCTTCTGGACCGGCGGGGCGGCACCCGAACTGCCCGACACCCGGCCGCAGATCGCCGACCCGATCTCCGCCTATCAGGTCGTGCATATTCTCGAGGGCGTGGTGGAGCGCGGCACCGGGCGGCGCATCTCCACCATCGGCAAGCCTCTCGCGGGGAAGACCGGCACCTCCAACGACAGCCTGGATACCTGGTTCGTCGGCTTCTCCCCCGACCTCGCGGTCGGCGTGTTCGTCGGCTTCGACGAGCCGAAGAGCCTGGGCAAGCACGAGACCGGCAGCTCGGTGGCTGCGCCGATCTTCAAGGACTTCATGGAGGAGGCGCTCAAGGACAAGCCGGGCACGCCGTTCCGCATTCCGCCCGGGGTGCGCCTCATCCGGATCAACCACGACACCGGCCTGCGCGCCGAGTCCGGCGACAGGAGCGTGATCTTCGAGGCCTTCCGCCCCGGCGAGACCCCCGGCTCGGCGCGCACCGTCACCGGTTCCGGCGCGCCGGTGGAGGAAGCGCCGGTGGATGCGGGGGTTCCCAAAGCCGGCGGTCTCTATTAAAGTCGCCGCCTTTCTCAAGACGCAACGCGAGGTCAGATGCGCGCCGAAATCGAGTCCGTGGCCCAGGAGATCCAGCAGGCGATGGCCCTGCTGAGGAGGCATCTTTGACTGGGATGAGGCCACCCGCCGCCTCGACGAACTGAACGCCCTTTCCGAGGACCCCAACCTCTGGAACGACGCGGCGCGCGCGCAGTCGCTGATGCGCGAGCGCACCAAGCTGGAGGCCGCGATCTCCGGCTACCGGCGTCTGGAGACGGAGCTTGCCGACAGCCTGGAGCTGATCGAGATGGGCGACGCCGAGGGCGACGCCGAGATCGTCGCCGACGCCGAGGCGGCGCTGGAAGCCCTGCGCGCCGAGGCGCAGCGCCTGAAGCTCGAAACCCTGCTCTCCGGCGAGGCGGACGGCAACGACGCCTATGTGGAAATCCACGCCGGCGCGGGCGGCACCGAGGCGCAGGACTGGGCGCAGATTCTCACCCGCATGTACATGCGCTGGGCGGAACGCCGCGGCTTCAAGGTGGAATACCTGGAAGAGAGCGAAGGCGAAGAGGCAGGCATCAAGTCCGTCACCCTGCGCTTCACCGGGGCCGGGGCCTACGGCTGGATGAAGACGGAAAGCGGCGTGCACCGCCTGGTGCGCATCTCGCCGTTCGATTCCGCGGCGCGGCGGCACACCAGCTTTTCCTCGGTCTGGGTCTACCCGGTGATCGACGACACCATCGACATCGTGGTCGAGGAAAAGGACTGCCGCATCGACACCTACCGCGCCTCCGGCGCGGGCGGCCAGCACATCAACAAGACCGATTCCGCGGTGCGCATCACCCACAACCCCACCGGCATCGTCGTGCAGTGCCAGATGGAGCGTTCGCAGCACCAGAACCGGGCACGCTGCTGGGACATGCTGAAGGCCCGCCTCTACGAGCGCGAGTTGCAGATCCGCGAGGAGAAGGCCAACGCCCTGGAAGCCGCCAAGACCGATATCGGCTGGGGCCACCAGATCCGCTCCTATGTGCTGCAGCCCTACCAGATGGTCAAGGACCTGCGCACCGAGGTGGAAACCTCCGACGTGCAGGGGGTGCTGGACGGCGATCTCGACCGCTTCATGGCCGCCTCCCTCGCCGCCCGCATCGCCGGGGCGGAGGACGGAGCGCAGGCGTAGGCCGCTATTGCTTCGGGGCCGGAGCCGGGGGCGCGGGGGGCGTTTCCGGCTTTTTGCCTTCGGGGTAGAACAGCGAGCGCACGCCGCCCGGCACCAGGGCGGAGAGCGGGTTGACCGAGACGTCCGGCTCGTCCAGGGTGCCCTTGATCGTGTAGTTCATGGCGAACAGGCCGCCGTCCTTGCCGCCGAGGATCGGGCCGATCAGCGGGATGTCGGTGATCAGGCGGTTGAGCACGTTGACCGGGATGATCGTGCCCTTGAGGGCGACGTCGCGGCTGTCGGTGTTGACCGTGCCGTTGGCGGTGATGCCGAAGGAGGAGCCGGCGGCGCGGAAATCGGCGAGCGTGGCGACGCCGTGGTCCAGCGAGAACGGCGCTTCCAGATACCAGAAGCTCACCCCCTTGTTGTTCACCAGGTCGGCGATGCCGGTGAGCGAGGCCACCGAAATCAGCTGCGCCAGCACCGGCGTTTCGACCACGGTGAAGGCGTCGATGTGGCCGCGCCCGGAAATCGGGCCCTTGTCGGGCACCGCCGCCTCCAGGATGAGCTTGCCGCCCTTGATCGAATCGGTGAAGTCGAAGGCGGAGAGCAGCGCGCCCGCATCCTCGGAGACCACCGTGACCCGGCGCGAGGCGGTCTCGCGCCGCACCGCGATGTCGGTCTTCCTGCCGCCGTCCACGGCGCCGGTGATGCCGCCCGTCCACTTGGCGTCGGTGGTGCGGTGCAGGGTGCCCTTCACCCCGTCCATCTGGCCTTCCTCCGACACCCAGACGCGCGCCACATCCAGGTGCACCACCGCGGGCGCGACCGGCCCCTCGGGTTCGTCGTCGTCGTCGTCCACGAAGGCCTTCCAGCCGCCCTCGCCGACCAGGGGTTGCAGGTCGAGGGTGGCGCCGCGGAAGGTGGCGTCCACGCTGTCGTCCGGCGCGAAGGCGAGGCTGCCTTCCAGCACGCTGCGGCCGACGCGGATGTCGCGCAGGGTGACCAGATCGACCCGCCCCTTGGCGTCGGCCTGGGCGCTGCCCGAGGTCTCGAAGGTGTCGCCCGCCTGCACGCGGAACTGCGGCACGTCCACCAGGCGTCCGCGGTCGAAGCGGATCGACGCGGTGCCCGAGGCGCTGCCGCCCTGTAGCTTGCGCCAGCCCATGCCGGGAATTTCCATCGCCGCGCCGGAAAGGTCCATCTGCACGCCCAGGCTCATCCGCCCCTTGGAGTCCACCCCGGCCACCGCGTCGCCCACCACCGGACCGCGCAGGTAGGGCGCGGCGAAGGGGATGAAGTCGAGGCCGAGGGCGGCGCGCCCCGCATCGTCGATGGAGCCGGAAAGGGTGTAGCGGGTGCGCGTGCCGGGGCCGGAGAAGCGCTCCTCCCAGCCCAGGCGCAGCGGCACGCCGTTGACCTTGCCGTCGCCGGAAACCTCCATGCCGTCCAGGTCCACGGCGAGGGAAAGTTCGCCCTCGGTCAGCGAGCGGCCGGGGATGACGTTCTTGATCGCCACGCCGGAAAGCTGCGACTTGGCGGCGACCGCCATGTCCTTGATGCGCAGGTCGAGCAAGAGCGGGAAGCTCATGGTCAGGCGGGTCGCGCCGGTGCCGGAGATCGCCTTGGGGTCCACCGTGCCCATGGACTTCAGCAGGCGCAGCGGCTCGTGGTCGATCAGTTCCAGCGCCTCGCGCGCCGGGCCGGTGATGTCGGCCTCGATGTCGGCGTACTGCATCTCCGCGTCCAGGCCGCTGAAGCGCACATGGCCGCCCGGGGCGACCACCAGATTGCCGAGGTGGCCGCCGTCCGGGTAGACGTCGATCTCCTTGAGGCCGAAGGTGATGCGCCCGCCCGCGCCGACGATCGGCGGCATCGGCCGCAGGAAGTGCACCGAGGCGTCCTTCACGCGCGCCTCGCCGGAGAAGCTCGTCACGTCCAGGGAGGCGAGGTCGCGGCCCTTGATCTCGGCGGCGAAGCGCGCCTCCTCGACGCGGCCGTCCCTGAGATTCTCGATCAGCCAGCTGCGCGGCGGCGGCGCGATGCCGGGCGGCCAATAGCGTTCCAGGGCGTTGAGCGCGGTGTCGGTGAGGTGCGCCGTGGCCGAGATCGCGATTTCGCCGTCGGCCCCCGCCACCGGCCAGGCGGCGGCGCCGGAGGCGGAAACCGCCGCGTCCTCCAGTTCCAGGTGCAGGGTCTCGAGGCCGGCATGCCCGGTGCGGCCGTCGTATTCCCCCTTGAGGCGGAACGCCTTGACCGGAAACGCCATGCCCAGGGGATCGGGCGCCAGCACCACGCCGTTGCCGCCGAGAATCTGGCCGCTCACCTCGGCGCGGGTGAGGTCGGCGAGGCCGATGCGGGTTGCGTCCTTGGGGGTGAGGCGCGCCGAAAGCTGTCCGGAGAGCGGCAGCGCCACGCCCTTGACCGCGGCGAGAGAGGCGAACTCGGCGGCGAACAGGCTCGGCACCACGTCCTGGAAGGTCAGGGTGGCGCGCACTTCCGCGGTGTCCTCGTCGAAGCTGGAAACCACGGCGAAGGCCGATGTCGCGCCGCCGATCAGGGTGGCGAACTCGGCGCGGCCGAGCAGCCCGTGGCGGGTGCGCTCGACGCTCGCGTCGAGGCGCGGGATGCGGTAGTGGCGGCCGTGCGGAATGTCGATCACCGAGGCCTCGGCCTCGACGATGGCGATGAAGTCCATGTGCTCGTCGCCCGGCGCCATCAGGGGCGCCAGCGCCGCGCGCAGGTCGAAGGAAGGGGAGGAGCCCGCCGCGGGCGCTTCCGCCGCCGTGCCGACGCCGATGGTGAGGTCTCCCTGCGCATCGCGGGTGAGCACCAGGCGTGGGCGGTAGACCACCGCCGCGGTGGGCAGAACCGCGCCGCGCGCCAACGCCCTCAGGCGATAGGCGAGGTCCACCACCGGCAGATGCGTCACCGAGCCGGGGGGGCCGGTGACCGCCACCCGGGAAAGCCGGATGACCAGGCGGTGGCGGTCATCGTCCCAGGCGAGGAAGGCGTCCTTGGCGGTCACCGAAACCCCGGTGCGGGATTGGATCTGGCTTTCCAGCAGCGGCAGCACGTGGGCGATGGAGATCGGCCCCTGGCGCACCTGCCACACCAGCACGCCGCCGAGAAGCAGGGGGAACGCCAGGGCGAAGGCCACGGCTCCCAATGCCGCGCGGATCGCGTATGATGTCACTCGACGGAGAATGATCGCCTCGCCAGATGTCCAACCCCCGGGTCAATCCTGTCCGGGACGTGCCGGAAGTTTCCTATGTCTGATTTTGTATTTCCTTCTCAGGCCCGCGTCATCCCGGAAAGTGCTTCCGCCGCGGCCGCGGAGATCGGATTCGAACGTTGGCGTGCGCTGGCGGACTCTTTTGCCGACGCCGCCGCCGCCCGCGCCGCCCTGATGCGCGCCGCCGCCGGGGACGCCGCGGCCGGCCGCCTGCTCGCGGCGCTGTTCGGCGGCAGCCCGTATCTGTCGCACGTTCTGCTCGCCGAGCCGGACGCCGCGCTTGCGGCGCTGCGCACCGGGCCGGAGGCCGCCTTCGCGGCGGAGTGCGCGGCGGTGGAAGCCGCCTGCGCCGGGGAAACCGACCGAACCGACTTGATGCGTGCCCTGCGGATTTTCAAGCGGCGCGCCGCACTGATCATCGCCATGGCCGACGTGGCGGAGGCGCTGCCGCTCACCACCTTGATCGGCATGATCAGCTGCGTCGCGGAAACCGCGCTCAAGCTGATCCTGCGGCACCTTTTGCGGCCGTTGCGCCCCGGCGTGGCGGAGCCGGAGGCCGACGCCGGGTATTTCCTCCTCGCCATGGGCAAGCTCGGCGGGCGGGAGCTCAACTATTCCTCCGACGTGGACCTCATCGCCCTCTACGACGAGGCCAGGGCCGAGGCGGCGGGGATCGCCGATCCGCGCAAGGCGTTCATCCGCCTCACCCGCGACATGGTGGCGATGATGGAGACGCGCACCGCCGAGGGCTACGTCTTCCGCACCGATCTGCGCCTGCGCCCCGACCCCGGCTCGACGCCGGTGGCGATGTCCACCCTGGCGGCGGAAATCTATTACGAGGGCTTCGGCCAGAACTGGGAGCGCGCCGCGATGATCAAGGCGCGCGCGGTGGCGGGCGACCTTGCCGCGGGGGCGGAGTTCCTCAAGATCCTGCGCCCCTACGTCTGGCGCAAGTCGCTGGATTTCAACGCGATCCAGGATATCCACTCGATCAAGCGGCAGATCGCCGCGAAGTCCGGCGGCCGCGATATGACGGTGGCCGGGCACAACGTCAAGCTCGGGCGCGGCGGCATCCGCGAGATCGAGTTCTTCGCCCAGACGCAGCAGTTGATCTGGGGCGGGCGGCAGCCGCAGCTGCGCTCCTCGGTCACCCTGGAAACTCTCGACCGGCTGGTGGAACTCGGCCACGTCGCCGCCGCCGCGGCGGCGGACCTCAAGGAGTCCTATGCCTTCCTGCGCCGTGTCGAGCATCGTTTGCAGATGATCGACGACGCGCAGACCCAGACCCTGCCGAAGGAACCGGACAAGCTCGCCCACCTCGCCACCTTCCTCGGCCATGCCTCGGTCGCGGACTTCTCCGCGGCGCTGCTGGCGCACCTCACCCGCGTCGAGGCGCACTATTCGGCGCTGTTCGCCGATGCGCCGGAGCTTTCCGGCGACGGCGGCAATCTGGTGTTCACCGGCACCGAGGACGACCCGGACACGCTGGCCACCCTGCGCGGCCTCGGTTTCACCCAGCCGGAGGCGGTGGCCGCCAGCGTGCGCGCCTGGCACTTCGGCCGCTACCGCGCCACGCGCTCCACCCGCGCCCGCGAAGTCCTCACCGAACTCGCCCCCGCGCTCCTCACTGCGCTCGGCCGCTCCTCCCGCCCGGACGAGGCGTTCCGCCGGTTCGACGACTTCCTCGCGCAATTGCCCGCCGGGGCGCAGCTCTTCGCCCTGCTCGCCGCGCACCCGCCGCTGCTCGACGCGCTGGCCGAACTCCTCGGCGACGCGCCGAAGCTCGCCGAGGCGCTGAGCCGCAACCCCAGCCTGCTCGACAACCTGATGTCGCCGGAGTTCTTCCAGCCGCCCGCGGCGGTGGCCACCGCCGCCTCGGACCTGGCGCTGCGCTTTTCCCAGGCGGTGGACTACGAGGACGTGCTCAACGTCGCGCGGCGCTTCGCCAAGGACCGCGCCTTCCAGATCGGGGTGCAGACCCTGCGCGGCGTGATCGACGCGGAGGCCGCGGGCGGCCACCTCTCCGACCTCGCCGAGGCGGTGCTGCGCGCCCTCCTGCCCGAGGTGGAGGCGGAGTTCGCCCGCGCCCACGGACGCATCGCGGGCGGTTCGCTCGCGGTGCTGGCGATGGGGCGGCTCGGCTCGCGGGAGATGACGCCGACCTCGGACCTCGACCTCATCCTGATCTACGATGCGCCGTTCGACGCCGCTTCCGACGGCGCGCGCCCCGCCGCCACCCCGGCCTATTACGCGCGGCTGGTGCAGCGCCTGGTCAACGCGCTCACCGCGCCCACCGGCGAGGGCACCCTCTACGAGGTGGACATGCGCCTGCGCCCCAGCGGCAACGCCGGGCCGCTCGCCGCCAGCCTCGAGTCCTTCTCCGCCTATCACGCCGCCTCCGCCTGGACCTGGGAGCGCCAGGCCCTGACCCGCGCCCGCGTGGTGGCCGGAGACGCGGCCCTGGGGGCGCGGGTGGGGGCGATCGTGCGCGCCACCCTCACCGTGCCGCGCGATGCGGACCGCCTGCTCGCCGACGTGGCGGAAATGCGCGCGCGCATGCGCAAGTCGATCTCCGGCGCCGGACCGTGGGAGGCGAAGCAGCGCAAGGGCGGCCTCATCGACATCGACTTCATCGTGCAGTACCTGCAACTGCGCCATGCCGCCGAAATGCCGGAAATCCTCGATGGCGGCCCCGCCGCGGCGCTCGCCCTCGCAGGCAGGCGCGGCCTCATTCCCGCTGCGACGGCCGAGGACCTGCTCGCCGCGCGCCGCTTCTGGAATACCGTGCAGATGATCCTGCGCCTCACCATGGCGGAGACCTTCGGCGAGGACGACCTGCCCTCCGGCCTGCGGGATGTGCTCTGCCGCGCCACCGGGGCGGTTGATTTCTCCGGACTGAAGCAGCAGATGGAAACCATGGCGGAAAAAACCGCCGCCGCGTTCGGCCTCATCGTCGAGGCTCCGGCCGCGGCCCTCCCCGAGACCAAGGAGTCCCCATGATCGACATCGGCGATAAGCTGCCCGACTTCACGCTCGCCACCGACGGCGGCGGGTCGGTTTCCGCTTCCGGCCTCAAGGGCAAGATCGTCGTCCTGTACTTCTACCCCAAGGACGATACCCCCGGTTGCACCAAGGAGGCCTGCGCCTTCCGCGACAACCTGCCGGACTTCTCCAAGCTCGATTGCGTCGTCCTCGGCGTGTCGCGCGACGACGGCGCTTCCCACGACGCTTTCAAGAGCAAGTTCTCGCTTAACTTCCCGCTGCTCTCCGACGCCGACGGCAAGCTCTGCGAAGCCTTCGGCGTGTGGAAGCTGCGCAGCATGTACGGCAAGGAATTCATGGGGGTCGAACGCTCCACCTTCCTCATCGACGGCACCGGCACGGTGCGCAAATCCTGGCGCAAGGTCAATGTGGACGGCCACATCGACGAGGTGCTGAAGGAAGTCCAGGCGCTGAAGGGGTAACACAAGGCCGGGCGCTGCCCGGACCCGCAAGGGGCCGGGAGGCCCCTTGACCCCATAGCCGGTTTTTCGCCGCGTGATCGCCTTATGGCGCTACGCGCAAAAACCAAACGTTAAGGGGAGCGCGAGGGGTCCAAGACCCCTCGCAACGGTTTGGTTTTCACCGCACCTTCACCAGCGCGTGGCGCTTTTTGCCGGCGGAGAGTTTGATCTGGCCGTCCGCGGCCTGGGCGGGGGCGAGCTTCGCCTCGGTATCGGCGAGCGGCGCGTCGTTGAGCTTGACGGCCCCCTGTTTGATCAGGCGGCGCGCCTCGCCCTTGGAGGCGGCGAGGCCGGTGGCGACCATGGCGTCGATCACCGCGTAATCCGAAAGCGCGGCGGCTTCCACCTCCACGGAGGGCAGCGCATCGCCGCTCCGGCCCTGTTCGAAGGTCTTGCGCGCGGTTTCCTCCGCCTCCTGCGCCGCCGCTTCGCCGCGGCAGAGGCGGGTGGCCTCGTTGGCGAGGATCTTTTTCGCGTCGTTGATCTCCGCGCCCCGCAGGGCTTCGAGGCGGCGGATCTCCTCCATCGGCAGGTCGGTGAACAGCTTGAGGAAGCGGCCGACGTCGGCATCCTCGGTGTTGCGCCAGAACTGCCAGTAGTCGTAGGCGGAGAGCCGGTCCTCGTTGAGCCACACCGCGCCCTGGGCGGTCTTGCCCATCTTCGCGCCCGAGGCGGTGGTGATCAGCGGCGCGGTGAGGCCGAAGATCTCCGCGCCGTCTACGCGGCGGGCGAGTTCCACGCCGTTGACGATGTTGCCCCACTGGTCGGAGCCGCCCATCTGCAACCGGCAGCCGTAGGTGCGGTTGATCTCCAGGAAGTCGTAGGCCTGGAGGATCATGTAGTTGAATTCGAGGAAGGAGAGCGGCTGCTCGCGCTCCAGGCGCAGCTTCACCGAGTCGAAGGTGAGCATGCGGTTGATCGAGAAGTGGCGGCCGTAGTCGCGCAGGAAGGCGACGTAGGACAGCCCGTTCAGCCAGTCGTCGTTGTTGATCATGATGGCGTCGGTGGGCCCGTCGCCGAAGCTGAGGAACTTTTCGAAGACGGACCTGATGCCCGCCATGTTGCGCGCGATGTCGGCATCCGTGAGCATCTGCCGCGCCGTATCCTTGCCGGAGGGGTCGCCGATCTTGGTGGTGCCGCCGCCCATCAGGACGATCGGCTTGTGCCCCGCCTGCTGCAACCGGCGCAGCAGCATGATCGGCACCATCGAGCCGACGTGCAGGCTGTCCGCCGTGCAGTCGAAGCCGATATAGGCCGGGACCGGGGTTCCTGCGAAGACCGCGTCCAGACCGTCGAGGTCCGTGCACTGGTGGATATAGCCGCGTTCGGAAATGGCTTGCAGGAAGGCCGATTTGAGGGTGCTCATGATGCTCGACTTGTGTTAGCTCTGAGGTGGAAAAAACGTACCCTTTTAGCGGAAGCGTCCGCAGGGAGCCAGTCTTTGATGATGTCCGCGCCCGTGATCGCACTCGGTCTGATGAGCGGCACCTCTCTCGACGGCATCGACGCCGCGCTGATCTCCACCGACGGCGAGGCGGTGGCCGCCTTCGGGCCGCGCCGCACCGTTCCCTATGCGCCGGAAACCCGGGAGCGGCTGCGCGCCGCCCTCGGCCGGGAGGACCGCGCCGACCCCGCAGTGCGCGCCGTGGAGGCGGAAATCACCGCCCTGCACGCCGCGGCGGTGGCGGCGCTTCTCGCCGAGGCTCCCGCGGAGTGGCGCAAGGTTTCCCTGATCGGTTTCCACGGCCAGACTCTCCTGCACGCGCCGGAGCGCGGCGTGACCGTGCAGATCGGCGACGGCGCGGCGCTGGCGCGGCAAACCGGCATTGCCGTGGCTTCGGACTTCCGCGCCGCCGATGTGGCGGCGGGCGGGCAGGGGGCGCCCCTGGTGCCGGTCTATCACCGCGCGCTGGTGGCGGGCTGGAAGGGCCGCCCGCAAGGCACGGTGGCGGTGCTCAACATCGGCGGCGTCGCCAACCTGACCGCGGTGGCTCCGGACGGCGGGCTGGTCGCCTGCGACACCGGGCCGGGCAACGCCCTGATCGACGACTGGGTGACGGCGCGCGCCGGGCTGCCCTGCGACCTCGACGGACATTTCGCCGCGTGCGGGCGGGTGGATACCCACTGGCTGGACCTGGCGATGGGGCACCCGTTCTTCCGCCAGGCGCCGCCGAAGTCCCTGGACCGCGGCAGCTTCCGCATGCCGATGCCGCGGGATGTCGGGCTCAACGACGGGGCGGCGACGCTGACCGCGTTCACCGCCTGCGCGGTGGCGGCGGCGGCCTTTCTGCTGCCCGAGGCGCCCGACGTCTGGGTCGCCACCGGCGGTGGGCGGCGCAACCCGGCGCTGATGGCGACATTGCGCAGTTCTCTGTCCGCGTCTCTGATCGCGGCGGAAGAGGCGGGATGGGACGGCGATGCGCTGGAGGCGCAGGCCTTCGCCTTTTTGGCGGTGCGCACGGCGCGCGGCCTGCCGCTCAGCTTTCCCGGCACCACCGGCGTGCCCGCGCCGCAGGCGGGCGGGCGCATCGACCGGCCGTGACGCGGCTTCAGCCCTGCTTCGTGAGCCGCCGCGCCAGGTAGCCGGAGACCGCCAGAGTCATGTCGGGCAGGAACGCGCCGAAAAAGTGGTCCGCCTCGGGGATCAGGTGGTAGTCCACCGAGATGTTCTTCTGCGCCGAGAGCTTGTTGACCAGCTTCGCCACCGAGCTTTCCGGCACGATGTCGTCGGCCCCGCCCTGCACGATCAGGCCCGAGGACGGGCACGGCGCGAGGAACGAGAAGTCGAACAGGTTGGCGGGCGGCGCGATGGAGACGAAGCCCTCGATCTCCGGCCGGCGCATCAGAAGCTGCATGCTGATCCACGCGCCGAAGGAGAACCCGGCGATCCAGCAGGAGGCGGCGTTCTGGTTGATCGCCTGCAGCCAGTCGAGCGCGGAGGCGGCGTCGGAAAGTTCGCCCACGCCGTTGTCGAAACTGCCCTGGCTGCGCCCGACTCCGCGGAAGTTGATGCGCAGCACCGAGAACCCGTTGCGGGCGAAGGCGTGATAGGTGTTGTAGACCACCTTGTTGTTCATCGTCCCGCCGTGCCGGGGGTCGGGGTGAAGCACCAGGGCGATCGGGGCGTTAAGCACCTTGGAATGGGTGTAGCGGCCCTCTAGGCGGCCTTCCGGGCCGTTGATGATGACGTCTGGCATGGACTCGTGGTTTCCGCTTTCGCTTGGATGACCCGACCGGCGATGTGCCGCCCCGTTCCGGGCGGTATTTGATCGTCATCGTCGGGTATATGGATATTCGGCCTTGAGGTGACTGGGCTTCCGCGCATACATTTGCCCCTCGGGTATTCGGCGAGAGGGCCGACCCGGGTGGGACGACGAGTGTAGCACAGCTATGGACTCATTTTTCAAGCATCTCAAGGAAGACATCGACAACATCGTCGCCAAGGACCCGGCGGCCCGCAACGGCTGGGAGGTGTTGTTCTGTTATCCGGGGCTGCATGCGGTGCTGGTGCACCGCCTGAGCCACTGGCTGTGGGGCCATGGGCTGAAACTGCCCCCGCGGGTGCTCTCCTACCTCTCGAGCATCCTCACCGGCATCGAGATTCATCCCGGCGCGGCGATCGGCCGGCGCTTCTTCATCGACCACGGCACCGGCGTGGTGATCGGCGAGACCGCCGAGATCGGCGACGACGTGACCCTGTATCATGGTGTGACTTTAGGCGGCATCTCCCTTGATGTTGGGAAAAGACACCCAACTTTGGAACATGGAGTGATCGTCGGCTCGGGCGCGCAGGTTCTCGGGCCTCTGTTGATCGGTGCAGGCGCGCGGATCGGCGCCAATGCGGTGGTGCTGCAGGATGTGCCTGCGGGCGCGACGATGGTGGGCATTCCGGCGAAGATGGCGAAGAGGCAGCGGCCCGAGGCCTGCGAGGAAGAATTCCGTGCCTATGGCGTCATCGACTCCGCGCCGGACCCGGTGGGGCAGGACTTGAAGGGCGTACATCGTCAGATCGAGGATTTGTCTCAACGTATTCGGGAGCTCGAATCCCGTCTCGGCGCGGCGCCGCAGACGGAAAAGCCGAAGGCCAAGCGGTCGGCGAAACCCGCCCGCGGGGGAAAGACCGAAGGCGATGCACGGTAAGGAGCGATTCAGGTGAGGCTGAGTACGAAGGGCCGCTACGCGGTCATGGCGATGGCCGATCTTGCGTCCCAGGGCAGCGGAAGACCCGTGGCCCTGGCCGATATCGCCGCCCGGCAGGAGATTTCGCTCTCCTACCTGGAACAGCTCTTCGGCAAGCTGCGCAAGGGCGCGCTGGTGAAGAGCGTGCGCGGCCCCGGCGGCGGCTATCTGCTGGCGCGTCCGGGTTCCGACATCCGGATTTCCGACATCATCCTCGCCGTGGACGAGCCGATCCAGGCGACGCGCTGCACCCCCGGCACGCCTGCGGGCTGCCACAACAACAAGGGGCGCTGCCTCACCCACGACCTGTGGGAGGAGCTTTCCAACCAGATCTACCTCTACCTCAGCACCGTCACCCTGGACGACGTGGTGGAACGCAAGGTGCTGGGCACCAGCGGCATGTTCCACGGTTCGCAGGGCGCCGCCGCGCAGTAGGACCCCCGCAGTGCGGTTTTTTGCCCGCTTCCCTTGAAAATTTGCTATGAGCAGCCGATTTCCCCGGTTCGCCCGCGGCAGGCGGGCGGGCGTTCGCTATCGGTTTTGAGGAGATTTCCGGCATGTCCAAACTGGTTTTCATCGAGCGTGACGGCACGCGGCGCGAGGTCGAGGCTCCGGATGGCCTCTCGGTGATGGAAGTGGCGCACCTCCACGGCATCGACCTGGAAGGCGCTTGCGAAGGCTCGCTCGCCTGCGCCACCTGCCATGTGATCGTCGATGCGGCGTGGTTCGACAAGCTCAATCCCGCCTCGGAGAACGAGGAGGACATGCTGGACATGGCCTTCGGCGTCACCGCCACGTCGCGGCTGGGCTGCCAGATCCGCATGTGCGAGGAGTTTTCCGGCCTTACCGTCACCCTGCCGCCCAAGGAAGAGGATTGACCCCCGCTTGATCATCGAGGCCTTCCGCGCCGCCACCGCCCATCTCGCCCCCGGCGCCCGCGTTTGCGTGGCGATGTCGGGCGGCGTGGACAGTTCGGTGACCGCGGCGCTGTTGCAGCGCCTGGGCTTCGACGTGGTGGGGGTGACGATGCGCCTCTTCGACCTGCCGCCCGCCGACGCGGCGATCGCCGATGCCGAGCGCGTCGCCGCGATGCTGTCCATCCCCCACCGCGTGCTCGACCACGTGGCCGCCTTCCGCGACGGCGTGATGGCCCCCTTCGCCGGGTCCTACCGCCGCGGCGAGACGCCGCTGCCGTGCGCGGTGTGCAACCGCAAGATCAAGTTCGGCGAGATGGCGGCGGGCGCCGCCGCCTGGGGCGCAGCGGCGCTCGCCACCGGGCATTACGTGCGCCGCGTGGAGGGACCGGCAGGGCCGGAGCTGCGCCGCGCCCGCGACCCGAAGCGGGACCAGAGCTACTTCCTCTTCGCGCTTTCCCGGGAACAGATCGCCGCGGCGGTGTTCCCCTTGGGCGACATCGCCGACAAGGCGGAAACCCGCCGCCTCGCCGCGGAGTTCGGCCTGCCGGTGGCGGCGAAATCCGACAGCCAGGACATCTGCTTCGTCCCCGGCGGCGACTATGCCGCGGTGGTGCGCCGCCTCGACCCCGCCGCCTGCGAACCCGGCGAGATCGTCGATATGCAAGGCCGCGCGCTCGGACGCCACGACGGCATTTCCGCCTTTACCGTCGGGCAGCGCCGCGGCATCGGCATCGCCGCGGCGGAACCGCTCTACGTGATCGCGCTGGATGCGCCCAACCGCCGCGTCGTCGTCGGCCCGGCGGAGGCGCTGCTCGGCTCCTCCTGCCGCCTGCGCGAGGTCAACTGGCTGGGCGAGGGGCCGCTCGACGGCGCGGAGGTGACGGTGAAACTGCGCTCCGCCAGCCGTGCCGTGGCCGCGACTCTCGCCGACCTCGGCGACGGAACCGCCGAGGCGCGCCTCGCCGAACCCTTCTCCGCCATCGCGCCGGGCCAGGCCTGCGTCTTCTACGACGGCGACCGCCTCCTCGGCGGCGGTTGGATCACCCGGCCCTAAAAAATAAAACTTCCCGGAGGGACTCGGTCCCTCCGGACTCCCATTAGTTTTTCCGCCGCGCAGCGGCAATCGACCGTCACGCCGCGTGATGGTCTTAAGGCGCTGCGCGCAAAACGAAAAGTTATGGGGGGTGTGGGGGGACGGAGTCCCCCCACGAAGTTTTAGTTTTTCCCCAGCAGCACCGGCTTGTCGCGGAAGGCGGCGGGGAAGTCGCGGCGCAGGGCGGCGATTTTCGGCTGGTCGTGGAAGACGATATAGGGGTGGCTGGGGTGCAGGGTGGCGAAGTCCTGGTGGTAGGCCTCCGCCGGATAGAACTTCTGCAGCGGGCCGATCTTGGTGGCGATCGGGCGGGAGAACGCCTTGGCCGCATCGATCTGCGCGATGTAGGCGGCGGCGATCTGCTGCTGGCGGCTGTCGTCGGTGAAGATTTCCGAGCGGTACTGCGGTCCGACGTCCGGGCCCTGGCGGTTGACCTGGGTGGGGTCGAGGGCGACGGAGAAGAACACCTGCAACAGTTGGCCGTAGGTGATGACGGCGGGGTCGAACACCACTTCCACCGCCTCGGCGTGCTTGGTGCGCCCGGTGCTGACGGTTTCGTAGTCGGCGGTCTTGGCGTCGCCCCCGGCATAGCCCGAGGTGGCGCGCAGCACCCCCTTGGTGTGCTGGAACACCGCCTGCACGCC
Organism: Oleispirillum naphthae; assembly: GCA_027864655.1. GTDB lineage: Bacteria > Pseudomonadota > Alphaproteobacteria > Rhodospirillales > Rhodospirillaceae > Oleispirillum > Oleispirillum naphthae. The sequence continues at coordinate 79,173 of JAQAZG010000007.1, read as the reverse complement.
CCAGAAGCAGCCCCCGGCGAGGACCGCGGTTTCCGGAGAAGTGGTGCCCGGCGGGTCGAGGGTGGGCGGCGGCAGCGTGCGCCCCTCGGCGGCGGGGGCGGGGTCGGCGAACCCGGTCAGCGCGATGGCGAGGATGCCCGCGCTCTTCCACCACACGGCGCGGCGCAGCGGGCCGGTGCGGTGGAACCTCTTGCGGAAGCCCATGAGTTTCATCGGCTGTCTCCTTATCCGAAGGTGAAGGCGAAGGCCTGAACGCCGGAGTCCAGGAACTCGATGGAGAAGTCGCGGTCGGCGATGCCGCCCGGCTGGCGGATGAGCTGGTAGAGGCGGTTTTCCGTCACCTGACCGAAGCCTTGCGCGTCCGCATCCATGCCCGCGGCGGGGCCCGGGGGCGCGCCGTCCAGCAGCACGCGGAAGCGCACCGGCTTGCCGTCCGCCGCGGGACCGAGCACCAGGTGCAGGTCGCGGGCGTGGAAGCGCAGGGCGATGCGGCCGTTTGCGGCGTTGAGGCGCGCGTCCTCCGCCGCCATCGTCCAGCCGCCCGCGAGCGCCCACTGGTTGAGCGCGAATGTGGACGGCAGGGTGTAGGTTTGCGCCGCGTCGCGGGAGAGGCCCTCGGGCGAGGCGAACCCGGCGACGCGGGCATAGCCGACGTAGGTTTCCGGCGTTTTGACGTCGGCGAAGTCGGCGGGCATGGCGAGGCCGGTGGTTTTCGCCGTGGCGACGCGGCCTTCCAGGCGCGCGCCGTTTTCCTGCAGCAGGTCGCGGATCGCCTGCTCGGTCTTTTCCTCTTCGCCCTCGCCGAAGTGGGTGTAGCGGATGCGCCCGGTGCCATCCAGCAGGTAGTGGGCGGGCCAATACTGGTTGGAGAAGCCGCTCCACATCGCATAGGCGTTGTCCAGCGCCACCGGATAGCGGATGCCGAGGCGGGAGACGGCGGCGGCGACGTTGCCCTCGATCTTTTCGAAGGCGAACTCCGGCGTGTGCACGCCGATCGTCACCAGGCCTTTGCTGCGGTAGGTTTCATCCCAGGCGCGCACGTGAGGGATGGAGCGCAGGCAGTTGATGCAGGAATAGGTCCAGAAGTCGATCAGCACCACCTTGCCCTTAAGGGCTTCGGCGGAGAGCGCCGGACCGTTGAGCCAGGAGGTGGCCCCGGAAAGGGCGACGAGCGGCGTTTGCAGCGGCGCGGCGGCGGTGGCCGCGGCGGGGCGCAGCGCGGGGAAACGGTCGAGGATCGCCTGCTCCAGGCGGTCGGTGCCGCCCGCGGACCAGCGCGCCAGGGTCTCGGTGCCCGCGGCGGAGAGCGCCACCCCCGCCAGCACCAGCACGCCGAGGCCGCGGCGGATCGTCTCGCCGATTTCCAGGCGGCGTTTCACCGCGGCGACCAGACGCCCCCCGGCGAGCAGCGCGACGGCGAGCGAGGTGGCGGAGCCGAGGCCATAGGCCGCGAGCGCAGGGAAGGCGTTGCCGCCGGAAAGCGCCGCGCCGCCGAGCACCAGGCCGAGGATCGGCCCGGCGCAGGGGGCCCAGACGAGGCCGCAGGCGATGCCGGTGAGGAGCGCGCCGCCGGGGGTGCCGCCGCCCGCATCGGCGCGGGCGGAGACGCGCTCGCCGAGGCCGACGAAGGGGCGCATCGCCCACGCGGCGACGCCGGGGAAGGCGAGAGCCGCGCCCATCAGCGCGAGGAAGGCGAGCGCCGCCCAGCGGCCGATCTGGTTGCCCGCCGCGGCCCACGTGCCGCCCACCGCGGCGAGGCTCGCCACCGCGGCGAAGGTGACCGTCAGGCCCGCCAGCAGGGGCAGGCCGTTGCGGCGGAAGTCACCCCCGGCGCGGGCGAAGACGAAGGGCAGCACCGGCAGGATGCAGGGACTGGCGATGGTCAGCGCGCCGCCCAGGTATGCGGCCAGCAGCAACAGCATCGGGGGCCTCTCTTATCCGGCGGCGGGGTGGAAGGTCAGCGCCAGGCCGTTCATGCAATAACGCAGGCCGGTGGGCGGCGGGCCGTCCTCGAACACGTGGCCGAGGTGGCCGCCGCAACGGCGGCAGTGCGCCTCGGTGCGGCGCATGCCGTAGCTGCGGTCCTCCCGCGTGCCGACGGCGTTATCCAGCGGCTTCCAGAAGCTCGGCCAGCCGGTGCCGCTCTCGAACTTGGTCTCGGAGGAGAAGAGCGGCAGGTCGCACCCGGCGCAGGCGAAGGTGCCGGCGCGCTTCTCTTTGTCGAGCGGGCTGGAGAAGGCGTATTCGGTGCCGTGGTCGCGCAGGATTTCGTATTGCTGCGGCGTCAGGCGCTTGCGCCATTCCGCTTCGCTCAGGGTGAGTTCGAAGGGCCCCCCCTGCGCCTGGCTCTTGGGCGTAAAGCGCGCGGCGGCCCAAACCGCCGCGGCGGCGATGCCGAGGGAAAGGGTGGTGCGTCGCGTCATCATGGCGGGGTCCTCCCGTGGCGGTGCGTCCATCACAAATAGTGCGACCGGGAAGCGTTCTAAAGATGGCGGCGGCTATGGTTTCCATAGGCGCGGCCACGCGTCCGAAACCGCGGTGACGGAAAGGAGGACAGCAGGCGAGGCGGATTATTCCCCGGGCGGGAAATTTTCAGCGTGGGTCGCGGGTATCCATGAGGATGGTCACCGGCCCCTGGTTGACCAGGGACACCGCCATGGACGCGCCGAACAGCCCGGTTGCCACCGGGATGCCCTCCGCCGCCAGGGCGTCGCGGAAGAGCAGGTAGAGGCGTTCGCCCTCCGCCGGTTCGGCGGCGAGGGAAAAGCCGGGGCGGTTGCCGTTGCGCCACTGCGCCGCCAGGGTGAACTGGCTGACCACCAACGCGCCGCCGCCCACGTCCTTCAGCGAGAGGTTCATCTTGCCCGCGTCGTCGGTGAACACCCTCAGGTTGGCGACCTTGCGGGCGAGGAAGCGGGCGTCCTCGTCCGTATCGCCGCCCTCGGCGCAGAAGAGCACGAGAAAGCCCTTGCCGACCTCGCCCACGACAGCGCCCTCCACCCGCACCGCCGCCTCGGCAACCCGTTGCACCACCACGCGCATTCGCTTTCTCCCGGCTTTTCTCCGGAGAGCAGAGTAGCCTTCCGCGCGGCGGGGGAAAACGCATTTCGGCACTTGACGCAGGGGCGGTTTCCGAATAAGTAGAGCGCCTCCCGCGCGGGCGCACTCTGCCTTGCCCGCCGGTCCTGTGGCGGAGTAGCTCAGCTGGTTAGAGCAGCGGAATCATAATCCGCGTGTCGGGGGTTCGAGTCCCTCCTCCGCTACCATTTCCCAAGCCCGCCGTTTGGCGGGCTTTTGGTTTTTCCGCAGCCTCCGTTTTTCCGCGTTCCGCGCCGCAGCAAAGACTATTATCATTCTGAACTAGAAAGGGCCGGGGTCGGCGTTCGGAATCATCACAGGAGGCAGGCATGCGTGGAAGCGAGAAGGTGATCGACCGTTTGAACGAGGCGTTGTTCATGGAACTCGGCGCGGTCAACCAGTACTGGCTGCACTACCGGCTGCTCGCCGACATGGGAATAGCCAAGCTGGCGGCGAAGGAGCGGGCGGAATCCCTCGAGGAGATGCAGCATGCCGACAAGCTGATCGACCGCATCATCTTTCTCGAAGGGCACCCCAATCTGCAAACCCTCTCGCCTTTGCGCATCGGCGAGACGGTGCAGGAGATTCTGGAGTGCGACCTCGCCGGGGAGAACGATGCCCGCGCCGCCTACAAGGCCTCGCGCGAGATTTGCCAGGCCGAGGGCGATTACGTCTCGATGGCGCTGTTCGACGATCTGCTCGCCGACGAGGAAGGACACATCGACTTCCTGGAGACGCAGCTCGGCCTGCTCGCCAGGATCGGCGAGGCCAACTACATGCAGCTCAACGCGGAGAGCACCGACAGGGCGGACGGCTGAGGCGGCGGGTCACTCGGCGGGCAGCGCCTGCGGGGCGCTGCGCTCCGCCGTGCGCGCTGCGAGGTGGCGGGCGATCAGCCGGTGGGCGAGGGGATAGCACCCGCCGCAGCCGCCGGATCTGCCGAGCTTCGCATAGACCAGGCTGGGGGTGATGCGCCGCTGCGGCGTTTCCGCCGACAGCGCGTCCACGGCGCGGGCGATGTCGCGGTCGGTGAGGTAGTGGCAGTGGCAGACGATCATCGCGGCGGTCCTGCGGTGGCGGCTTGCGGGCAATCCACATTTCGGGAGGATGGAGCCGGGTTGCAAGGGACTCGCAGAGGCTCTCCGGCGCGGGTGTGCGCTGCCCACTTCTGTCTCGCCGGGCGGCGGTAGGTGTGGTATTTTTAACTTGCGGTTGTTTTTCATGCGGCAGAAATCCCCGGAAGCGTTGAGGGTGCGCCGCAGGCGGGAGGTGCGATGAGCGATTTCGCCGAGCCGGAGGTTCCCCCCATTGCCGAGGTTCCGCCGCTTCTGTGGGCGCGGCGGCAGTCCCTGCCGGTGCAGGGCGGGCTGCTGATCGCCGGGGTGATGGCGCTGGTTTTGTCGTCGCGCGTCGCCATTCCCGTGGGGCCGGTGCCGGTGACCTTGCAGACCCTCGCGGTGTCGCTGGTCGGCGCGCTCTACGGCCGGCGGTTGGGCGGCGCCTGCGTCGTCGCGTGGCTGCTCGCCGGGGCTGCCGGGCTGCCGGTGTTCGCCGGGGCGAGCGCGGGGGTGCAGAAATTCCTGGGGCCGACCGCGGGGTATCTGTTCGCCTTTCCCCTCGCCGCGATGGCCGTGGGGTGGCTGGTGGAGCGGGGATGGGATCGCGGGCGGTTCCTCCGCCTGCTGGCGCTGATGGTGCTTTCCAACGCCATCTGCCTGCTGTTCGGCGCGGCTTGGCTGGGCTCCGCCATAGGGCTGGAAAAGGCGCTGATCAGGGGGGTGGCGCCGTTCCTCGTCGGTGCGGCGCTCAAATCGATCCTGGGGGCGCTGGTGCTGGCGCTGCTCAGCGCTCGATCAGTGCGAGCTTGACGCCCAGGCTGACCAGCACGCCGCCGATGCCGCGGTCGAGCCAGCGCGCGGCGCGGGCATGGCGGCGCAGGCCGCCCGCCAGCCGGTCGCCGAGGAGGATCAAGGGCGGCTCCACCACCACCGCGGTAAAGATCACCAGCACGCCGTGCAGCGCCAGTTGCAGCCACACCGGCCCGGCGCCGGGCACCACGAATTGCGGCAGAAAGGCGAGGAAGAAGATCGCCACCTTGGGGTTGAGGAGATCGGTGAGCACGCCCTGGCGGAAGATCCGCCACGTCCCGGCGGCGTGCGCCTCCTGTTGCGGGGCGAGGCCGCCCGTGCCGAACAGCGCGCGCAGGCCCATCCACACCAGGTAGGCCGCGCCCACCCACTTGATCACCGCGAAGGCGGTGGCCGAGGCGGCGAGGATGGCCGAGAGTCCGAGGGCGGCGAGCATCACGTGGCCGAGCGCGCCCACCCAGATTCCCGTCATCGCGGCAAAGCCGCAGCGCCGCCCGCCGCGTACGGTGTGGGCGACGATCAGGGTGAGGTCCGGCCCCGGCGCGATGCTGAGGGCGAAGGCCGCGGCGAAGAAGGTGGTCCAGTGGGTGAGGTCGTAGGACAGCATGGTTCCTCGCATAACACGCCCGCGGCGGATTGTCCCGGGGTAATCGGCGGCAAAGCGCCGTGCCGGGCATAATGCGTTTTTATAGAAAGCGATAAGTAATCCCGATGAGGTCGCGCCGCGCGCGCGGCGAGTCGCTATTATTTTTCTTACTGGCCTATGAATCTTTTTGCGGTTGACACGTTGCAGAGATAAACATTTTGCGCAGAGTCCGGCGTGAACCCGGCGTTTCGCCATCTACGGTGCCTCTTTCTTCATCAGGGGCTGGCGGTTTGCCGCAGGCTGATTAAAATGTGCACTTCTTTTCGCGGCAGAGTGCGAACGAAAAAACAGGGAGACCACAGCATGCCTTCACTCAAGAAACTGGCGTTGACGGCGGTCGCCGCCTCGCTTCTGGGCGCCGTTCCGGCGCAGGCCGAAACCTGGAACATGCCGACCCCGTATGCGGAGGCCGACTTCCACACCATCAACGTGCGCAAGTTCGCCAAGGATGTGGAAGACGCCACCGGCGGCGAGTTGAAGATCGTGGTGCACAGCGCCGGTTCGCTGGTGAAGCACCCGGAGATCAAGAACGCGGTCCGCAGCAATCAGGTGCCGATCGGCGAGTTCTTCCTCTCCCTGCTGACCAACGAGAACCCGGTGTTCGGCGTGGACTCCCTGCCTTTCCTCGCCACCGACTACGACCAGGCGGAAAAGCTGTGGAAGGCTTCCCGCCCGGTGATCGAGAAGCTGCTCGCCAAGCAGCGGATCAAGATTCTCTATTCCGTCGCGTGGCCGCCGCAGGGCTTCTACACCAAGTTCGACGCCACCACCCCCGGCGACCTCAAGGGCCTGAAGATGCGCGCCTACAACGCGCTGCAGCAGAAGCTCGCCCGCGAGCTCGGCATGGTGCCGACCCAGGTGGAAGTGCCGGACATTCCGCAGGCCTTCGCCACCGGCCAGGTCGCCGCGATGATGACCTCCCCGGCCACCGGCGCGTCTTCCAAGGCGTGGGACTTCGTGAAGTACTACTATGACGTTCAGGCATGGCTGCCGAAGAACGTCATCGCCGTCAACGTCAAGGCGTTCGACGCCCTGCCCGCCAAGGTGCAGGCCGCGGTGCTGAAGGCCGCCGCCACCGCCGAGAAGCGCGGCTGGGACATGAGCAAGGCGGAAACCGTCGCCAAGACCAAGATCCTCAAGGACAACGGCATGGTCGTGCAGAAGCCCTCCGAGGAGCTGAAGGCCGCGTTCAAGGCCGCGGGCAAGGTCATCGTCGCCGATTGGCTGAAGCAGGGCGGCGCCGAAGCCAAGGCGATCCTCGACGCCTACAACAAGATGTAAGACATCCGGTTTTTGGGGGAGCCGGCGCGTCCGGCTCCCCCTTCGTCCGCCGTTCGACGGAGAGGGGGCTCCGCCTGGGTGCTCCCTCCCAGTGTTTCCAAGGATTGTCATGCGCAGGCTGCTCGATCGTTTGTATACCGCAAGCGGCATCGCCGCGGCGGTGTTCCTGATGGCGATCTTCGTCATCGTGTTGTTGCAGGTGGGGGCCAATGCGCTGGACTTCGTGGTCAGCCTGTTCGCCGGCGACGCCGTCGGCCTGGTGGTGCCGTCTTATGCCGACCTCGCCGGGTTCTTCCTCGCCGCGTCGTCCTTCCTGGCGTTGCCCTATGCCCTGCGCCACGGCTCCCACATCCGCGTCACCCTGGTGCTGATGCACCTGCCGAGGCGCGTGCAGGTGGCGATGTCGGTGCTGGTCTGCCTGGTCGGCGCGGTGGTGAGCGCCTATCTCGCCTGGTACGCCCTGGAACTGGTGATGGACAGCTACGCATTCGACGACCAGTCCGCCGGGCTGCTTTCGGTGCCGCTGTGGATTCCGCAGATTCCCATCGTCGTCGGCGCCTGCGTGCTCGCCATCGCCATGGTCGATAGCGCGGTGCGCCTGGTCCTGGACGGCAGAGATACGGCCTGCGAACTCGGCGGAGGGGGCGAGTAAGATGGAAGGTAGCGTCATTCCCGGCCTTATCCTGCTGGGGTTCATGTTCCTGCTGCTCGCTTGCGGCGTGTGGGTCGCGCTCGCGCTCTTGGGCGTCGGGCTTCTCGGCATGTATGCCTTCACCACCTCGCCCGCCGGGCCGCTGCTCGCCACCGCGATCTGGGGGTCCTCCAACCTGTGGTCGCTCGCCTCGCTGCCGATGTTCATCTGGATGGGCGAGATTCTCTTCCGCTCGCGGCTTTCCGACGACATGTTCGAGGGACTGGTGCCGTGGATGACCCACCTGCCCGGGCGGCTTCTGCACGTCAACATCATCGGCTGCGGCATTTTCGCCGCGGTCTCCGGCTCCTCGGCGGCCACCGCGGTGACCATCGGCAAGATGTCGATCCCCGAACTGCTGCGCCGCGGCTATGCCGAGCGCATGGTGCTGGGCACGCTCGCGGGTTCCGCCACCCTCGGCCTGCTGATTCCGCCGTCGATCATCCTCATCGTCTACGGCATCGCCACCGACCAGTCGATCGCGCGGCTGTTCGTCGCGGGCGTGTTGCCCGGCATCATGCTGATGAGCCTGTTCATGGGCTACGTGATCATCCGCGCCTGGCTGCGGCCCGAGGAAATCCCGACGCTCACCGAGACCTACACCTGGCGCGACCGCTTCAACAGCCTGAAGCGCCTGGGCCCGGTGGTCTGCCTGATCGCCGGGGTGATCGGCTCGATCTATTCCGGCATGGCCTCGCCCACCGACGCCGCGGCGGTCGGGGTGTTCCTGTCGCTGTGCCTTTCCCGGTACACCGGCGACCTCAACCGGACCACCTTCATCGACGGCCTGATGAGCGCCACCCGCACCTCGTGCATGATCGCCTTCATCCTCGCCGGGGCCTCGTTCCTCACCATGGCGATGGGCTTCACCGGCATTCCCGCCGGGCTCGCGCGGTGGATCGCCTCCTTCCACCTCTCCACCTATGCCCTGCTGGCCGCGCTGATGGTGTTCTTCATCATCATGGGCTGCTTCCTCGACGGCATCTCGGTGGTGGTGCTCACCACCGCGATCATCCAGCCGATGATCGAGGCCGCGGGCATCGACACCGTGTGGTTCGGCATCTTCATCGTGCTGGTGGTGGAAATGGCGCAGATCACCCCGCCGGTGGGGTTCAACCTCTTCGTGCTACAGGGACTGACCAACCGCGACATCCTCTACATCGCCAAGACCGCCATCCCCTTCTTCCTGCTGATGGTGGTGGCGGTGGGGCTGATCATGGTCTTCCCGGGGATCGTCACCTACCTGCCGAATCACATGTGAGAGGCCTTGCAGCGTTGACGCCTGCGGGGCTTCGGGCGTACATCCCTATTATAAGGGGCGCGGGGGATTCCCCCGCGCCGTGCGGCTTTTTCCGCTCCGCTCCGCTCCGTTCAGACTGAGGACACCGCCATGCCCGCTTATCGTTCTCGTACCTCCACCCACGGCCGCAACATGGCCGGCGCCCGCGGCCTGTGGCGCGCCACCGGCATGAAGGACGGGGATTTCGGCAAGCCGATCATCGCCATCGCCAACTCCTTCACCCAGTTCGTGCCCGGTCACGTGCACCTCAAGGACATGGGGCAGATGGTCGCCCGCGAGATCGAGAAGGCCGGGGGCGTGGCCAAGGAATTCAATACCATCGCCGTTGACGACGGCATCGCCATGGGGCACGGGGGCATGCTCTATTCGCTGCCGTCGCGCGACCTCATCGCGGACTCGGTGGAATACATGTGCAACGCCCACACCGCCGACGCGCTGGTGTGCATCTCCAACTGCGACAAGATCACCCCCGGCATGATGATGGCCTCGCTGCGCCTCAACATCCCGACGATCTTCGTCTCCGGCGGGCCGATGGAGGCGGGCAAGGTGACGATCAAGGGCGAGACCATCGCCGTCGATCTCATCGACGCGATGATCAAGGCCGCGGACAGCTCGCTTACCGACGCGGAGGTGGAGGAATACGAACGCCAGTCCTGCCCGACCTGCGGCTCGTGTTCCGGCATGTTCACCGCCAACTCGATGAACTGCCTGGCCGAGGCGCTGGGCCTTGCGCTGCCGGGCAACGGCACCCTGGTCGCCACCCACGCCGACCGCAAGGAGCTGTTCCTCGCCGCGGGCCGCACCATCGTCGAGATGTGCCGCCGCTGGTACGAGAAGGACGACGCCTCGGTGCTGCCGCGTTCCATCGCCACCTTCGCGGCGTTCGAGAACGCGATGACGCTGGACATCGCCATGGGCGGCTCCACCAACACCGTGCTGCACCTTCTGGCCGCGGCGCAGGAGGGGGAGGTGGACTTCTCCATGGCCGACATCGACCGCCTGTCGCGGCGCGTGCCGTGCCTGTGCAAGGTGGCGCCTAACATCGCCACGGTGCATGTGGAAGACGTGCACCGCGCCGGCGGCATCCTCGGCATCCTGGGCGAGCTGGAGCGCGGCGGGCTGATCAACGCCGACTGCAAGACGGTGCACGCGCCGACCATCGGCGACGCGCTGGCGAAGTGGGACATCAAGCGCACCGGCGACCCGAAGGTGGCGGAGTTCTACCGCGCCGCGCCGGGGGGCATCCGCACCACCCAGGCGTTCGCCCATTCCAAGCGCTTCGACACCCTGGACGACGACCGCGCCAAGGGCGCGGTGCGCGACATCGCCCACGCCTTCTCCAAGGACGGCGGCCTCGCGGTGCTCTACGGCAACCTTGCGGAGGACGGCGGCATCGTCAAGACGGCGGGGGTGGACGCCTCGATACTCACCTTCTCCGGCCCGGCGGTGGTGTGCAACAGCCAGGAAGAGGCGGTGGACAAGATCCTCGGCGGCGTGGTCAAGGCGGGCGACGTGGTGGTGATCCTCTACGAGGGGCCGAAGGGCGGCCCGGGCATGCAGGAGATGCTCTATCCCACCAGCTATCTGAAGAGCAAGGGACTGGGCAAGGCCTGTGCGCTGATCACCGACGGGCGCTTCTCCGGCGGCACCTCCGGGCTTTCCATCGGCCACGTCTCGCCCGAGGCGGCCGAGGGCGGGACGATCGGCCTGGTCAAGGACGGCGACGTCATCGAGATCGACATTCCCAACCGCCGCCTGTCGCTGCGCCTGTCCGATGCCGAGATCGCGGAGCGCCGCAAGGCGGAGGACGCCAAGGGCGAAGACGCCTGGCAGCCGGTGGGCCGCGGGCGCGTCGTCTCCCAGGCTTTGCAGGCCTATGCCGCGATGGCGAGCAACGCCGCCAAGGGCGCGGTGCGCGTCGTGCCGAAAACCAAACGCGGCTGACCGCGCGGCGAGAAAAACCCCGCCTCGGCGGGGTTTTTTCTGCGTTTTTCGGTTAGGCTGCCTACATACGGTTTTACGAAGCAGAGCGAAGTTCCCACCGTGTCGAAATGTTGCGCCTTTTTCCGTGCCGCGATGCTGATCGCGCTGACCGTCCTCGTCATTGCGGCGGAGGCGCGGGGCGAACCCGTGCTCAAGGCCTGGGCCGGGGGGCTCGGCGTGGCCTACCTCGTCTGCGTGGTCAGGGAGGTGCGGTGGTCGCGCCGCGCCTTCGTCGGCATCGGTGCGGCGCTGTCCGTCTTCGCCGTGGCGGCCAAGCCCGGGGGCGCGGCGATGGTGGCCGATGCGCTGGCGGCGGGCGGCTTCGTCATCGCCTTCTTCGTCGCGCTGTCGGCGCTGCGCGCCGCCGCCGCCACCTCCGCCTCGATCCGCCGCTGCGGCGAGTACCTCGCCACCCGCACCCCGGGCAAGCGTTATCTGGCGCTGGCGCTCGGCGGGCACCTCTTCTCCCTGGTGCTCAACTACGGCTCGATCTCGCTGCTCGGCACCCTGGTGGAGCAGGCGGAGACCGAGGCCGACGGGCGGCCGCGCAATGCGGTGAAGGTGCGGCGCATGCTGCTGGCCATCCAGCGCGGCTTCGCCGCCACCCTGTGCTGGTCGCCGCTTTCCTTTTCCATGGCGATCGGTCCTGCGGTGATCGCAGGCAGCAGCTGGGGCGGCGTCGCCGGGTACGGCATCGTCACCGCGCTGCTGGTCATCCTGATGGGCTGGGGCCTCGATTCCGCATTCAAGCCGCCTCGCCCGGTGGGCGCGCCGCCGCCCTCGCTGCCGGTGGGCAGCCTGCGCTCCCTGGTGCCGCTCCTGGCGCTGCTCGCCACCATCGTCGCCGGTGTCGGTGCGCTGATGGCGGTCAGCGGCCTGCGCGTCGTCATCGCGGTGATGGCGATGGTGCCGCTGATCAGCCTCGCCTGGATCGCGGCGCAGACCGCCTGGCCCGAGAATCCGGATAGCCGCGTGCCCTCCGTCTTCGCCGAGTTGGCGCGGCGCGTCCGCGACTACCTGGGCCGCGAACTGGAGGGCTACAAGTCCGAGATGGTGCTGCTCTACATGGCGGGCTTCATCGGCAAGATCGGCGGCGATCTCGCCCATCCCCTGGTCACCACCCACCTGCTGGATCTCTCCGCGGTGCCGGGCTGGGCCTTCCTCGTCGCGTTGGTCTGCGGCCTGCCCGCCCTCGGCATGCTCGGCATGCACCCGATCCTCACCGCCTCGCTGATCGGGCCGCTGCTGCCCGACCCGGCCGCGGTGGGGCTGTCGCCCGACATCATGCTGCTGACCATGGCCTTCGGTTGGGGGCTGACCGCCGTCACCTCGCCGTTCACCGCCACGGTGCTGCTGATCGCCCTGTTCGGGCGGGTTTCCGCGCTCACCGTGGGGCTGCGATGGAACGGGTTGTTTCTCGCCGCCGGGTGTATGCTCGGCGTCGTCTGGTCGCTGTTTCTGGCGACCCTGACCGGATAGGAGGCGGGGATGAAGGGACTGCGGGCCTGGGGCATGGCCCTGGCCCTGCTGGCGCTGCCGGCGGCGGCGCGGGCGGAGATGGAAAAGGTAGGCATTCCGCTGCGCACCGGCGGCGAGATTTCGGGTCTGTTCTCCCTGCCGCAAGGGCAGGGGCCGTTCCCCGGCATCGTGGCGCTGCACGGCTGCGGCGGCCTGCTGACCAAAAAAGGCAAGCTGCACGCCCGCGAGACCGACTGGGCGAAGCGCCTCAACGCCGCGGGCTATGCGGTGCTCTTCCCCGACAGCTTCACCGCGCGCGGCTATGCCTCGGTGTGCTCGCTGCGCGACCGCCCGGTCCTGCCGGAGCGGGAGCGGGTGCGCGACGCCTACGATGCGCTCGCCTGGCTGCAGGCGCGGGCGGAGGTGCAGCCCCGCCGCATCGCCCTGTTCGGCTGGTCGCACGGCGCGATGACCGCCCTCTGGGCGATGGCGAAGGCCAGCCCGGGCCGTCCCGCCGGGCTCACGGACGACTTCATCGGCGCGGTGGCGTTCTATCCCGGCTGCGCCCAGGTCTACCGCGACGAGAAGGACTATGGCGTGATCGCGCCGGTGCTGTTCCAGCTCGGCGCCGCCGACGAGTGGACTCCCGCCGCGCCGTGCGTCAAGCTGGCGGAGGAGGCCGCGGCGCGCCCCGGCCCGCGCATCGCGGTGGACGTCTATGCCGGTTCCCACCACGGTTTCGACAATCCCACCGGCGCGGTGCACGAGGTCGTGGTGAAGAACTCGGTCTACAAGAGCGGGCAGAAGGTGGTGCATGTCGGCCGCAACCCGGAGGCGCGGGAGCGCGCCATCGCCCGCGCCATGGGCTGGCTGGGCGATCTTTTCGCCGGGGCGGTCCGGTGAGCGCGGACTACGGGTTCTATGCCGCCGCTTGCGGCGGGCTCGTGATCGCCGCCGGATCGCCGGATAAGGATGGGTAACGGTGCGCGGGGAACGGAAGATGCGGCGTCTGGCGGGAATGGTGGCGATCTGCGTGGCGCTCGGCGCGGTCCCGGCTCTGGCGGAACCGCAGCGGGTGGCCGAGCACGACACCCTGAACGCGCTCCTGTGGATGCAGTCCTCGGCGGAATACCAGGCCGCGGCGCTTTCCGCCTATGCCATGGCGCGCGCCGCGCTGGACCGCGCCCTCGCCGACCCCGCCTGGACCGCCGCCCTGGAGCAGGACGGCGGCGCGGCGGGCAAGCCGCCCGCGGTGATCCTCGACCTCGACGAGACGGTGTTCGACAACACCCCCTATTACGCTTGGCTGATCGCCTCCGGCGCGCCCGCGAGCGCCCAGACGTTTTCCGACTTCATCGAGGAGAAGGTCTCCCCGCCGGTGCCCGGCGCGGTGGACTACATGAAGTATGCGGCCTCCCGCGGCGTCGCGCTGTTCTTCGTTTCCAACCGCAATGCCGCGCTGAAGGCCACCTCGCTGGAGGCGCTCGCCGCCCTCGGCGTCAAGGTCGGCGAGGAGAACATCCTGCTCAAGCGCGAGCGCCGCGACTGGGCCGTGCAGAAGGGCAGCCGCCGCGCCGTCGTCGCCGAGCGCTACCGCATCGTGCAGATCGTCGGCGACGCGTTGGGCGATTTCGTCGATGACTACGGCGTCACCATCCGCCGGCGCGGCCAGGAAGTGCGCAGCCACGCCGACCGCTGGGGGAGCAAATGGATCATGCTGCCCAACCCGGTCTACGGCAATTGGGAGAACGCCGCCTACGAATACAACGTCAAGCTGGACGAACAGGGACGCCGCGCCGAGAAGCTGCGCGCCCTGGTTCCCTGGAAGTGAGACGGCGATGCCTCCCCGTACCCCCGATATCCCCGCCGCCGCCCGCCGCGACCTGCCCGGCGTGATGCGCCGCGCGGTGCACGACCTCACCCAGCCCGTGCAGGCGCTGCGCATGATGCTGGCGCTGCCCGGCGTGGTGGCCGACGATGCGCGGAACATTCCGGACAAACTGGGGAGCGCGCTCGACGAGCTGGACGCCCGCCTGGCGCAGATGCAGGCCCTGGCGCGCGCCCTCGATCCGGTGGCGGAGACCGAGCCGCCGCGCGCCGTGCCGTTCTCCGATCTCGCCGCCCTGGCGCGGCGGCTGAACCCCGCGCCCTGGCGCGGCGCGGTGCGGGTGCTCAACCCATCCTGTCCGGTGCGGGTGCCGCCGCGCGCCGCCGCCTGGGTGCTTTCCGCCCTGGTGGACAACGCGGCGCGGGCGCGGCCGCGCTCCCGCATCGTCGTGGGGCCGCGCTGCGGCGGCCGCTGGATCGTCGTCGCCGACGATGGCGACGGCATGACCGCGGCGGCCTGCGGCGACCTGGCCGATGTCCTGGCGGGCGGCCCCGGCGCGGGACTCGGCGGCGGCTTGTCTCTGGCGCGCCTGCTGGTCGGCGGGTGGGGCGGCGCCTGGCGGGTTTCCGCCCGCCCCGGCGGCGGCGCGCGAATCGCCTTTTCGACCGCTACCACTGCGTTCTAAGCGGAAAAGAGTTGCGACCCGGGGTAGGGTCGCGGACTATGATCGTCTTGTCATATATCCGCCTTGCGAAACGGGGAGGACGAAGGTGGGGCTGCGGGGATTGCTCACCGGAGCGCGCGCCAAGCAGGGGCGCGGCAATAAGCAGGATGCCGTCCTCGATCCCTTCGAGGGGATCGAGGATGCCGTGCCGCCGCCCGAGGCGCCGCACTACCAACCCGGAACCTGGCCGATCGACCGCCTCGACGTGCTGGAGGCGCTGTGGGGGCGCGGCAATCTCATCCCCGGCAGCCACGATTTCGTCGCCGGGCTGATGAACGTCTGCGCCCTGTCTTCCGCCAAGACCATGCTCGACCTCGGCGCGGGCCTGGGCGGCGCGTCGCGTGCCATGGTCAAGAAGTTCGGCGTCTGGCTGGTCGGCCTCGACCGCGAGGATATTCTGGCGTCGGAGGCGAACCGCCGTTCCCTCAGCCGGAACATGGACAAGAAGGCGGTGTTCTTCGCCTGCGATCCGGAGACCCTGCGCCTCAAGCCCTCCGCCTACGACGCCATCCTCTGCCGCCAGGTGCTGTCCACGGTGCAGGACAAGGAAAATCTGTTCAACCAGTTGGCCGAGGCGCTCAAACCGTCGGCGCACCTGGTGATCTACGACTTCGTGCAGGGCGCGGCCAAGGGCCATGCCGAGGTGCTCAAGACCCTGTGGGCGACCGAAATTCCCAAGATGCAGTTGCAGCGTCCGCAACAGATCGCCAACGCCCTGAAGGAGCGCAATTTTCTCATCCACGTGGCGGAGGATGCGACCGCCGCCTACCGCGAAATGGCGCTGGGCGCGTGGATCGCCTACTGCGACGCGCTGAAACCGGGAACGATGAAGGGCCTTGCCGCGGAAGTCGTGCTCGAGGAATGCCGGCGTTGGGTCAATCGCGTCGCCGCCCTGGACTGCGGCGCGGTCAAGGTCTACCGTTTCCACGCCACCAACTCGTCGGAGAAGAAAAAGGGCAGCGTGGCGACTTTGAGCGATTGGAAGTATTGACAGTCCTCCGCCGCCTCGCGTATGGTGCGCGCCTTATCGCGACGACGTAACCGGGAAGCTGATTATCATGAAGGTTCGCAACTCTTTGAAGTCCGCGAAAGCGCGGGACAAGAACTGCCGCGTGGTGCGTCGCAAGGGGCGTATCTATGTGATCAACAAGACCAACCCGCGCTACAAGGCGCGCCAGGGCTGAAGCCTGGGGCCGGGGTTTCCCGGTGCGGAGCGAAAAGGGCGGTCCTTCGGGCCGCCTTTCGTGTTTTCAGGCCTCTTCGACGAAGGCGATGCGCAGCGAGTTGGTGGTGCCGGGGCGTCCGAACGGCACCCCCGCGGTGACCACCAGGCGCTCCCCCTGCTTGGCGAATCCGTCGCGGATGGCGACGTGGGAGGCGCGCTGCACCGCCTCGGTGAAGCTGGTGATGCCGGGGTCCACCACCGCATGCACCCCCCAGGCCAGGGTCAACCGCCGCGCCACCTGCAGGTTGGGGGTGAGGCAGAGGATCGGCACCAGCGGGCGCTCGCGCGCCGCGCGCAGGGTGGTGGAGCCGGAGAAGGTGAAGGTGGCGATCGCCTCCGCTTTCAGGGTGTGCGCCACCTGGCGCGCCGCGGCGCTGATCGCGTCCGCCGAGGTCGCCTCCGGCGGGCGGTGCGAAGCTTCCATCAACAGCACGTACTGCGGGTCTTTCTCCACCGTGGAGATGATGCGGTCCATCATCTCGACCGCCTGGATCGGATAGGCGCCGGAGGCGGTTTCCGCCGAGAGCATCACCGCGTCGGCGCCGTCGTAGATGGCGGTGGCGACGTCGGAGGCCTCCGCGCGGGTCGGGGCAGGGGCGGTGACCATGCTTTCCAGCATCTGGGTGGCGACGATCACCGGCTTGCCCGCGGCGCGGCAGGCGGAGACGATGCGCTTCTGCGCCACCGGCACGCGCTCCGGCGGGATTTCCACGCCCAGGTCGCCGCGCGCCACCATCACCGCGTCGGAAAGTTCGACGATCGCGTCCAGGTGGTCCAGCGCAGAGGGCTTTTCCAGCTTGGCGACGATGCCCGCGGCGCCGTCCACCAGTTTGCGGATTTCCGAGATGTCGTCCGGCCGCTGCACGAAGGACAGCGCCACCCAGTCCACCCCCATGTCGAGGGCGAAGGCGAGGTCGGCGCGGTCCTTCTTGGTGAGCGGCGAAATGTCGAGCCGCGCGCCCGGCACGTTGACGCCCTTGCGGTCGGAGAGCACGCCGCCGGTGGCCACCTCGGTTTCGGCGAAGTCGCGGGCAACGCGGGTGACGGTGAGGCGGATGCGCCCGTCGTCGAGCAGAAGGTCGGTGCCGGGCTTCAGCGCGGCGAAGATCTCCGGATGCGGCAGGCGCACCCGCTCCGCCCCGCCGGGGGAATCCAGCAGGTCGAGGCGGAAGGTCTGCCCGGCGGCGAGCGCCACCTTGCCTTCGGCGAAGGCGCCGATGCGCAGCTTCGGCCCCTGCAGGTCGGCGAGGATGCCGATCGGCCGCCTGAGCCGCTTGGCGAGGGCGCGGATCGCCTCCAGCCGGGCGCGGTGGTCGTCGTGGGTGCCGTGGCTGAAATTCAGGCGGAAGACATCCGCCCCGGCGCGGAACAGGCTCTCGATCGCCTCCTCGGACGAGGACGACGGGCCGAGGGTGGCGAGAATCTTGGCGTGGCGGAAACGTCTCATGTCCAAACACCTAGGGCGTATCCGGTCCGGTTTAAAGAGGCCGGACGTGACAGATTTCAGATGAAACGGTTGCTCGCGCGCTCGATCGCAACCTTGAGCGATTTCAAGAGCTCGCGGCCGATCTCGCCGCCGTCGCCGGAGATGCGGTCGCGGATCACCGCGCGCATCGCGTCGGTGTGCGCCTTGACCACCGAAAGCGCGCTGTCGTCCTCCGGGCAGCCGGGCAGCGTCGCTTCGTAGAGCGACTTGGCGAACACCGTGATCAGCGGATAGCCGAAGGTGCCGCCCTGACCGCGCAGTTCGTGCGCCACCATGTTCACTTCCTGGAAGTGGTTGCGCCGGTTGTTGGGGCTGATCAGGGCCGCCTCGGTGAGCTTGGACAGCTTGGTGAGGTAGTTCTTCGCCCAGTCGGCGAAGTCCAGCGCCTGGCGCTGCAAGGATTCCTCCGCCTCTTCGAGAAGCGACTGCGGCAGTTCCAGCGGCCCCTTGATGCCCGCGCCGCCCACCTTGTCGCGCAGGGTGTTGGGCAGGCGGAAGTACCACACGTCCGACGGCGCCTTCGGCTTCACCACCTTTTCGGCGGAGTAGACGATGGTGGCGTGCGCGTCGTCGTTGCGGCGGCGGTCGTCGATGCCGCCGGGCGGCGGAATGGAGCGGCGGCGGCGGTCCGGGCCGAAATAGCTGGTGCAGGCGACGAACTGCCGCGGCTGGTCGATCACCTTCATCATCCGATCCATGATCGACTGCGCGGAGAACGGCTTGGCGATGAACTCGGTGACGCCGAGATCGCGCGCCGCCTCGACGTACTCCTTGTCCGCCGCGCCGGAGATCATGATGAACGGCATGAAGCGGTTGCCCGAATCCTTCTGCATGCGCACCCAGCGCAGCAGCAGGAGGCCGTTGATCGGCGACATCAGAAGGTCGCACAGGATGATATCGACGTTCATCAACCCGGCGGAGTGGATCTGGTTCTTGCCCGCGATCTGCAGGAACTCGATCGCCTCCTGGCCGTTGCGCGCCGTCGCCACCCAGCCGAAGCCGAGTTGCTTCAGGAGACTCTCCAAGATGTCGCGGATGTAGAGGTTGTCCTCGACCAGGAGAACCGACAGGCGTTCGAAGGAAATGGAACTCACGGGTAGACCCTGGAAAACTGGGCAGGAAACCCCCCCCGGTCCTGCATCGCCGGTTGTGCATACTATAGGGGACGGTTTGCGGATTGAGAAGTCTTAACGATCCGGGTAATCTGCGGGGCTTCCGGCGGGACCTTCCGGTTCGCCTGGTTTTTCGATGCTTGCGAAGGATGGATATCGATGAGTACCGATGTGGGCGGCGTCGCCGCCGATCAGTTGCAATCCCTGATCATGCGCATCGAGCGCCTGGAAGAGGACAAGGCGAATCTCCTCGCCGATATCCGAGAGGTCTTTGCCGAGGCCAAGTCCCAGGGTTTCGACGTCAAGATCATGCGCCAGGTGCTCCGCCTGCGCAAAATGGAAGAGCACGACATGAAGGAGCAGGAAGAGATCCTGGACTTGTATAAGCGCGCCCTCGGCATGCAATAACCCTCCGCCGCGGTCTTTTGCCCGCCGGGGGCGTCGGCGGACCTTGCGCGTAGTCCCGCTATGCGCGGCGGGCCGCCGCGGTCTTTTCCGTCAGCTGTAGAGCGCTTCGAGGCGGTCGCCGTAGCGTTCCTTGATGACGTGGCGGCGGATCTTCATCGTCGGCGTCATCATGTCGTTGTCCACGGTGAACGCCTCGGCGGAGAGCGCGAACTTGCGGATCTGCTCGACCGGCGACAGCGTGACGTTGACCCGCGTCACCGCGGCGCGCATCGCCTTGATGAAATCCGTATCGTTGACCAGCCAGGCGATGTCGTCCGGCTTGCCGTTCTTCGCCGCGAACTCGGCGGCGAAGGCGGCGGCGGGGACCAAAAGCGCGACGAGGTGGGGGCGGCGGTCGCCCATCACCATCGCCTGGCCGATTTCCGGCGCGAGGGTGAGCAGGCCCTCGACGCGCTGCGGCGAGATGTTGTCGCCGCCGGAGTTGACGATGATGTCCTTCTTGCGGTCGGTGATGACGAGGTGGCCGTCGTCGTCGAGATAGCCGACGTCGCCGGTGTGCAGCCAGCCGTCGGCATCGATGGCGCGCGCGGTTTCCTCCGGCCGGTTCCAGTAGCCCTTCATCACCGAGCTGCCCTTGGCCAGAATCTCGCCGTCCTCGGCGATGCGTACGGCGACGCAGGAGAACACCGGCCCGACGGTGTGGATCTTCGCGCCCGGCACGCGGTTGGCGGAGATCACCGGGGCGCTCTCGGTCTGGCCGTAGCCCTGCAGGATGCGCACCCCGAGCGCGGTGAAGAAGCGCCCGATCGCCGGGTTGAGCGGCGCGCCGCCGGAGATCATGCCCTCCAGCGCGCCGCCGAAGCGCGCGCCGATCTCCTGCCGCACCTGGGAGTCGAGCAGGCGGTCGCGCCGCGCCTCGTGCGGGGTGAGGCCCGCGGGGTCGGTCTGGCGCTTCTCGCCGAGCTTGAGCGCGAGCGCGAACTGGGCGCGCCGCCAGGCGGGCTGCTTCGCCACCGAGGTGAGAATCTTCACCCGCATCATGTCGTAGAGCCGCGGCACCGCGGTCATCAGCATCGGCCGCGCCTCGCGCATGTTCTGGGTGAGCTTGTCCACCCCTTCGGCATAGAAGATCTGCGCGCCGGTGGTGACCGGAAAGCTTTGCCCGCAGGTGTGCTCGTAGGAGTGCGACAGCGGCAGGAACGAGAGGAACCGCGCATCGCTGCCGTTGGCGGGCAGCAGGTTGTTCCAGTGGTCCCAGCAGCTTTTGCAGTTGGCGATGAGGTTTTCGTGGGTGAGCATCACCCCCTTGGGCGTACCGCCGGTGCCGGAGGTGTAGATCATGCAGGCGACGTCGCCGCGGCTGCGCGGCGGCTGCGGCGCGGGCACGCCGGAGGAGAGCAGCGCCTCCCACGAGGAGACCTCGGCCACCGAGTGCTGTTCGCTCTCGAAGGGGGCCATGGTGATCAGCGGCAGGGGCTGGTTTTCGCGGGTGATCGCCTCGGCGACGCGGGCGGCGAGCGCGGCGGAGGAGGCGATCACCACCTTGGGCGTGGAGTCCGCAAGGATGTGGCGATGGTCCGCCACGGTGTTGGTGGTGTAGGTGGGCACGGTGATCGCGCCCGCGGCCATGATGCCGAAGTCGGCGATCAGCCATTCCGGGCGGTTTTCCGACACCAGCATCACGCGGTCGCCGGGGACCACGCCCTTCGCCGTCAGACCGGCGGCGCAGGCGGCCACCTTGTCCGCCACTTCCCGCCAGGTCATCGCGTGGTACTCGCCGCCCGACTTGGCCCACAGGAACGGGTAGTCCGGAGTGCGGGAGGCATGCAGGGCCAGGAACTCGGGCAGCGTCGCCAGAGTGCGGTAGGGCGGCACGAAGAGCTGGGTCATGGCGGTGGAAGTCCCCTGGAAAAGAGGTCGGTGGGGGTGTCTGGAAAGGCGGTCGCGCTCCATATATAGCGGCATAGAGGGTTAAGCGTGAAGCATAATCCCCATAAGTCGATTGTCGTTTTCAAAGGCGCGGAGCCC
This sequence comes from Oleispirillum naphthae, assembly GCA_027864655.1. Classification (GTDB taxonomy): domain Bacteria; phylum Pseudomonadota; class Alphaproteobacteria; order Rhodospirillales; family Rhodospirillaceae; genus Oleispirillum; species Oleispirillum naphthae. The sequence goes on along the minus strand of JAQAZG010000007.1, from coordinate 58,057 downwards.
CGCGCCCCATTCCACGAGAGAGGGTCGATGTCTGCTGCCGTTTCCGCGTCGTTCGCCGGGTTGCCCGGGTGGGATTTGTCCGATTTGTATCCGTCGCCCGATGGCCCCGAACTGGCCCGCGACCTCGACGCCGTGGAGGCGGATGCGGCGGCCTTTTCCAAGGCCTATGCCGGGTGTCTGGCCGATCTCGCCCCCGCCGGGTTCGCCCGCGCGCTTGCCGAGTACGAGCGCCTCAACGAGGTGTTGAGCCGCATCCTCAGCTACGCCCAGTTGCGTCACGCCACTGCGGTGACCGATCCGGAGGTCGCGCGCTTCCAGCAGAACATCGGCGAGCGCGCCACCACGATCAGCCAGAAGGCGCTGTTCTTCACCCTGGAGCTCAACCGCGCCTCCGACGAGCGCATCGCGCTGTGGCAGACCGATTCCTTCACCGCGCGCTATGCGCCGTGGATCGCCCAGGTGCGTGCCTTCCGCGCGCACCAGCTCTCCGACGAAGCGGAGAACCTGCTGCATGAGCGCGAGGTGGTCGGGCGCGCCGCGTGGAACCGCCTCTACGACGAAACCCTCGCGGCGATGCGCTTCCCCTTCGATGGGGCCGAACTGACGATGACCGAGGCGTTCGACAAGCTTTCGGATTCCGACCGTGCGGTGCGCGCCGAGGCGGGCCGCGTGATCGCAGGCGTGCTGCGCGACAATGCCCGCGTCCTCACCCTGGTCACCAACGTGCTCGCCAAGGACAAGCAGATCGACGACGACCGCCGCGGCTATGCCCGGCCGGTGAGTTCCCGCAACCTCGCCAACCAGGTGGAGGACGAGGTGGTGGACGCGCTCGCCGCCGCGGTGCGCGATGCCTACCCCCGCCTGTCGCACCGCTATTACGCGCTCAAGGCGAAGTGGCTGGGGCTGCCCAAGCTCACCCACACCGACCGCAACGCGCCGCTGCCGGGCGACGACGGCAAGCGCTATGCCTGGGGCGAGGCGGTCAAGACGGTGCTTTCCGCCTATGGCGCCTTCTCCCCGGCGCTGGCGGACCTCGCCAGGCCCTTCTTCGACAACCCGTGGATCGACGTGCCGGTGCGGCCGGGCAAGGCCTCCGGCGCGTTCGCCCACCCCACCGTGCCCTCGGCGCACCCCTATCTGATGCTCAACTATCTTGGCCGTTCCCGCGACGTGATGACGCTTGCGCACGAACTCGGCCACGGCGTGCACCAGCGCCTCGCCGCGGCGCAAGGGCACCTCTTGTGCGACACCCCGCTGACGCTGGCCGAAACCGCCTCGGTGTTCGGCGAAATGCTGACCTTCCGCTCGGTGCTGGACGCTACAACCGACCCGAAAGGGCGGCGTATCCTGCTCGCCGGGAAGATCGAGGACATGCTCAACACGGTGGTCCGCCAGACCGCCTTCCACATGTTCGAAAGCCGCGTCCATGCGGAGCGCCGCAGCGGCGAAATCCCGGCGGAACGCCTCGGCGATATCTGGCTCGAGGTGCAGAGCGAAAGCCTCGGCCCGGCGTTCGCCTTCGACGACGACTACCGGGTCTTCTGGTCCTACATTCCGCACTTCATTCACGTGCCGTTCTATGTTTACGCCTATGCCTTTGGCGATTGTTTGGTCAATGCGCTCTATGGCGTATACCGCTCCGGGCATCCCGGCTTCGCCGAGAAATACCTGGAGATGCTGCGCGCGGGCGGCAGCAAGACGCACCGCGAGCTTTTGGCCCCGTTCGGCCTCGACGCATCCGACCCCGGTTTCTGGTCGATCGGCCTCGACGTCGTTGCCGGTCTGATCGACGAACTCGAAGCCCTGGAACCCGAGACCTGAGAAAACAGGCAAAAAAAGCAGGGGTATTCATCGTATCGTCCTTGCACGGCGCGGGGAGTGTTGATACGTAAGAGGGGGCCGAGGCCAGCCCATATGGGTAGGGCCTCGCGCCGCCGACGGATCAACCGAAACTCCGGCCTGCAAGGGCCACATTCTGGGGACCGCCGCGCGCTCGCATATCGTGGCGGCGGAAGATCAAGGCAAGGCAACTGAGGGCGGACGAAGGGAGACATGCCTGATGAAAATCGCAATACCGAAGGAGCGGCGGGCGTTTGAAACGCGCGTTGCGGCTTCGCCGGATACGGTGAAGAAATTCGTCGGCCTGGGCTGCGAAGTCCTGGTCGAAAAGGACGCGGGCCTGGCCGCCAGCTTCACCGACGAGGCGTTTGTCGCTGCGGGCGCTTCCATCGCCAAGACTCCGGCCGCCCTCTATAAGGACGCGGACGTGGTGCTGAAAGTGCAGCGCCCGATGGCCGCCGAAGACGGCGCCGACGAAATCGCCCAGATCAAGAAGGGCACCGCGGTGTTCTCGATGCTTCAGGCGCTGACCAGCAAGGACTATGTCGGCAAGCTGGCCGAGGCGGGAATCGACGCCTTCGCCATGGAGCTGATGCCCCGCATCTCGCGCGCCCAGAGCATGGACGTGCTGTCCTCCCAATCCAACCTCGCAGGCTACAAGGCGGTGATCGACGCGGCGGCGGAATACAACCGCGCGCTGCCGATGATGATGACCGCCGCGGGCACCGTGCCGCCGGCGCGCGTGCTGGTGATGGGCGCGGGCGTGGCCGGGCTGCAGGCGATCGCCACGGCGAAGCGCCTGGGCGCGGTGGTCTACGCCTTCGACGTGCGCGCCGCCGCCAAGGAGCAGGTCGAGTCCCTGGGCGGCAAGTTCGTCATCGTCGATGAAGAGGCGATGAAGAACGCCGAAACCAAGGGCGGCTACGCCAAGGAAATGGGCGACGACTACAAGAAGAAGCAGGCCCAGGCCACCGCCGAGCAGGCGGCCAAGGCCGACATCATCATCTGCACCGCGCTGATTCCCGGCAGGCCCGCTCCGGTGCTGATCACCGAGGAGATGGTCAAGGGAATGAAGCCCGGCTCGGTGATCGTCGATCTCGCCGTCGAGATGGGCGGCAACTGCCCGCTCTCCGAATACGGCAAGATCGTCACCAAGCACGGCGTCATCCTGATGGGCCATGCCAACGTGCCGGGCCGCGTCGCCTCCGACGCCTCGATGCTCTACGCCAAGAACATCTGGAACTTCGTCTCCACGATGATCGACAAGGAAACCAAGGCGCTCAAGCCGAACCTGGAGGACGAGTTGGTCCAGGGCACCCTGGTCTGCCGCGACGGCAAGGTGGTGCACCCGGCTCTCGCCGCGGAAGGAGGTAAGTGATGGCTGTGGAAAATCTCGCGGAACAGGCCGGCCGCATGGCCGAAAAGGCGAACGAACTCGCCGCTGCCGCCCGCGCCCTGGCGGAAAGCTCCGCCGACGCGGTGACCGCCGCGGTGGGCGGCGCCCCGCACGCGGCCGCCACGCCGGGGCCGTTCTGGTACCTGTTCACCATCTTCGTTCTGGCGGTGTTCGTCGGCTACTACGTGGTCTGGCGCGTCACCCCCGCCCTGCACTCGCCGCTGATGGCGGTGACCAACGCGATCTCGTCGGTGATCATCGTCGGCGCGCTGATCGCGGCCGGTCCGGCGCACTTCTCGGCCTCGCAGGTGATGGGCTTCCTCGCGGTGATTCTCGCCTCCGTCAATATCTTCGGCGGCTTCATCGTCACCCAGCGCATGCTCGCCATGTTCAAGAAAAAAACCAAGTAGGGGGGCAGACCGATGCATGCGGAAAGCTTGACCATGCTCGCCTATATCGTCGCGGGCATCTGTTTCATCATGGCGCTGAAGGGGCTGTCTTCGCCCGAGTCGGCGCGCATGGGCAACACCTACGGCATCGCCGGCATGGCGATCGCCATTCTCACCACGCTGGCCTCGCCGGTGGTGGTGAACTACGTCTGGATCATCCTCGGCATCGTCATCGGCGGCGCCGCGGGCGCGGTGATCGCCAAGAAGATCAAGATGACCGCCCTGCCGCAGCTGGTGGCCGCCTTTCATAGCCTGGTCGGCCTGGCTGCGGTGTTCGTCGCCACCGCGGCCTTTCTCGCGCCGGAGTCCTACGGCATCGGCACCGCAGGCCACATCCACACCGGCTCCCTGGTGGAGATGTCGCTCGGCACTGCGGTCGGCGCGATCACCTTTTCCGGTTCGGTCATCGCCTTCGCCAAGTTGCAGGGCCTGATCTCCGGCAAGCCGGTGACCTTCAAGGGCCAGCACCTGCTCAACCTGGCGCTGGGCATCGGCATGGTGGTGCTGATCGTCGCCTTTGCGCTCAGCGAGAGCGCGCCCCTGTTCTTCCTGATGATGGCGCTGTCCTTCGCGCTCGGCTTCCTGTTGATCATCCCGATCGGCGGCGCCGACATGCCGGTGGTCATCTCCATGCTCAACTCGTACTCGGGCTGGGCGGCGGCAGGCATCGGCTTCACCCTGGCCAACAGCCTGCTGATCATTACCGGTGCGCTGGTCGGCGCCTCGGGCGCGATCCTCTCCTACATCATGTGCAAGGGGATGAACCGCTCGTTCTTCAACGTCATCCTCGGCGGCTTCGGCGCCGATTCCTCCGCGGCCGCGGCCGGTGTGGACACCGGCGACCGCACCGTGAAGTCGGGCTCCGCCGACGATGCGGCCTTCATCATGAAGAACGCCTCCAAGGTCATCATCGTGCCGGGCTACGGCATGGCGGTGGCGCAGGCGCAGCACGCCCTGCGCGAGATGGCCGATACCCTGAAGAAGGAAGGCGTCACGGTGAGCTACGCCATCCACCCGGTGGCGGGCCGCATGCCGGGGCACATGAACGTGCTGCTCGCCGAGGCCAACGTGCCCTACGACGAGGTGTTCGAACTCGACTCAATCAATCACGAGTTCTCCACCGCGGACGTGGCCTACGTGATCGGCGCCAACGACGTGACCAACCCGGCGGCGAAAACCGACCCGTCGAGCCCGATCTACGGCATGCCGGTGCTCGACGTGGAAAAGGCCAAGACCGTGCTGTTCGTCAAGCGCTCCATGGCCTCGGGCTACGCGGGCGTCGAGAACCCGCTGTTCTTCGCCGACAACACCATGATGCTGTTCGGCGACGCCAAGAAGATGACCGAGGAAATCGTCCAGGCGCTTGGCTGAGAACAAAAACCTTGTGGAGGGTCTCGGACCCTCCACACCTCCCCCAACTTGGTTTTTTGCGCGCAGCGCCATAAGACCATCACGCGGCGTGGCGGTTGATTGCCGCTGCGCGGCGAAAACAAGGTTATGGGGTCTGGGGTCTGCGACCCCAGCGGGGTCCAGGGGCCGCGCCCCTGGCCTGGTTTTTCCGGTGATCCCCAAAAAATCGAGCCCGACCGGGAGGTCGGGCTGCATGCATTGGTGAGAAGCGGGAAGAAGGCTCGACTAGAAGCCTTCACGCTCCAGGCGCTTGCGCTCCAGCTTGCGGGCGCGGCGCACCGCCTCGGCGGTTTCGCGGGCCTTGCGCTCCGACGGCTTCTCGAAGTTCCGGCGCAGTTTCATCTCGCGGAAAACACCCTCGCGCTGCATCTTCTTCTTGAGCGCCTTGAGGGCCTGATCGACGTTGTTGTCGCGAACGAGAACGTGAACTATCTGACTATCCTCCGTTTGGGGCGGCGCGGCGGATATGGCCGCGGGCCTGCCGTGTCATCACCAATGCATCCCCGGCTCCCGCCGGAAAACTCAACGCGTGCGGACCACTCTCAGGGTCCGGGCGCACTTGGTATCATATCGGGTCGTGGTTGTGAAGTCGTAATTGGCCGCCCGTGCGGTGTCAAGCGCGCTTCTGCGCTTCATTTTTCCGCCATGGCGGCGGCGGCCTTGGCGCGCGCCTCCTGACGGTAGGCCTGCATGCGCCGCAGCCGCTGGATGCGCGGGTCGCGGTTGCCGCGCAGGCGGTTCACCAGAATGCTGACGGCGCTGATGAGCACGACGACGCCGAGGATGATCAGCAGGATCATGCCGTGCAGCTTGCCGATGAAGGTTTCGAGCGTCTTGCCCAGCATGTAGCCGCCGCCCGCGAAGATCGTCGCCCAGGCGAAGGCGGCGATGAAGTTGAGAAAGGCGAACCGCGGGTGGCCGATGCCGTTCATCCCGATGACGAAGGGGCTGACGTTGCGCAGGCCGTAGATGAAGCGGAAGCTGAGGATGAAGCCGGTTTCGTACTTCTTGAGCAGGCGGAACACCGAGCGGGTCTTGCGCTTCAGGCTGGGGCGGGAATAGAGCAGGCGCGAGCCCCAGCGCTTGCCGATGGTGAAGTACACCTGGTCGCCGAAAAAGGTGCCGCCGAGGGCGGTGGCGAACACCAGGGGCAGCGACATCATGCCCTGAGACGCGAACACGCCGGCGAAAATGACGATGGTTTCGCCTTCCAGGAAAGTGCCGATCAGAATTGCCACATATCCCCAGGATTGCAGCAACTCTTCCAGCGACATGTTCAGGGAATTGAGGAGAAAATCCAATGACCTCGGCCTGTCCTGTCGGTTCCTTTGCAGCGTCCTTCGGAGATCGGACGGCGGAACGGCTCGGCAGTTATAGCCCTATTTGCCATCGTTTTTCCAGCGCGGAAACACGCGTGTGACGTGGCCCATCTTACGGCCTTCTCGGGCCTCGGTTTTACCGTAGAGATGCAGCTTCGCCTTGGGGTCGGAAAGGATCGAATCCCAGTTCTCGATGCTGCGTCCGAGGAGGTTTTTCATCTCGGCGTTGGAGTGGCGCTCGGTGGAGCCGAGGCGCAGGTTGCACACCGCGCGGACGAACTGTTCGAACTGGTCGGTGATGCAGGCGTCGATCGTCCAGTGTCCGGAATTGTGGGGGCGCGGCGCCATTTCGTTGACCAGGATGCGGCCGTCGTCGGCGACGAACATCTCGATCGCCAGAAGGCCCTGCAGGTCGAGGCTCACCGCCGCGTGGTGGGCGATGGCGGCGGCGCGCTCCGCCTGCTCCGGGGTGATCTGGGCGGGGATGCGGGTGGTATCGAGAATGTGATCGACGTGGACGTTCTCGGCGATGTCGAAGGTGTTGACCTCGCCGCGCGGCGAGCGCGCGACGATCGCCGAGATTTCGCGCGAGAAGGCGACGTAGCCTTCCAGGATGGCGGGCGCGCCGGCGATGGCGGCCCAGGCGGCGGCGGCCTCTCCGGGGTGGTTGATGCGCGCCTGGCCCTTGCCGTCATAGCCGAGCCGCCGCGTCTTGAGAATGCAGGGCACGCCGAGCGCGGCGATCGCCTCGGTGAGCTGGGGCAGGCCGTCCACCGGCTTCCACGGCGCGGTGGGGGCGCCGATGCCGGAGAAGAAGGCCTTTTCCAGGGCACGGTCCTGGGCGGTTTCCAGCACCTTCCAGGAGGGCCGCACGACGGTGCGCGCGGCAAGGCGTTCGACGCTCGCCGCCGGAATGTTCTCGAACTCGAAGGTGACCACATCCACCGCCGCGGCGAAGGCGTCGAGCGCCGCCGCGTCGTCGTAGGGCGCTTGCGTCACCGCCGCGGCCACGGCGAAGGCGGGGGAGCCCGCCTCGGGGCAGTAGACGTGGCAGCGGTAGCCGAGCCTTGCGGCGGCGAGCGCGGTCATCCGGCCCAACTGGCCGCCGCCGAGAATCCCGATCGTCGATCCCGGCGCGATCGCCGGGGAGGAGGTCTGCGTCATGGTGAAAACCGTCCTGATGCTCAGGGGGCCGGATCGACCGGGACGACCGCGACCGCATCGGTCTGGCGCGCGCGCCAGGCATCGAGCGCCGCGGCGATGGCCGGGTCGGACAGCCCGAGGATGGCGGCGGCGAGAAGCGCCGCGTTGATCGCCCCCGCCTTGCCGATGGCGAGCGTGCCCACCGGCACGCCGCCCGGCATCTGCACGATCGAGAGCAGGCTGTCGAGGCCATGGAGCGCGTGGCTCTGCACCGGCACGCCGAGCACCGGCAGCGAGGTCATCGCCGCGGTCATGCCCGGCAGGTGCGCCGCGCCGCCCGCGCCCGCGATGATCACCTTGAGGCCGCGCTGCCGCGCCCCTTTGGCGTAGTCGGCCATGCGGTCCGGGGTGCGGTGGGCGGAGACGATGCGGCTTTCGCAGGCGACGCCGAGCGCTTCCAGGGTTTCGGCGGCGTGGCGCATGGTCTCCCAGTCGGACTGGCTGCCCATGATGATGCCGACCAGGGGGTGAGTCATGACGCGAGGTTCCCTCAAGAATGAAACCGCCCGCATCTGCGGGCGGTGGGAGTGTAGTGCATATCCCGGCCGGACGAAACTGCTTCCTGCGGGGCGGACCGCACCCAACCCTCTCACCTTGCCGCGCCCGCCGGCGCTGCAAGATGCGTTCCCTCTCCGCGAGGGCCGCCGCCGCCACCCCGAAGCCTTCCCCCTTAGGCGATGATGTCCGGATACATCTGGGCTTCCAGCCGGACGATCTCGTCCTTCAGAACCAGCTTGCGCTTTTTCAGGCGCTGGATCTGCAACTGGTTGGCCACGGTTTCGGCATCCAGACGCGCGATGACATCGTCGAGGTCACGATGCTCCAGTCGCAACGCTTCGAGGTGGCGGCAGATATCTTCTTCCGAAAGGTTCATAATCCCCATATCGGCAATATGTACTAGGATGCTTAGAATAGCAGAATTTCCGGCGCAGGGGTACGCTGCGGAGACCCGGAACCGATGAAAAACGCCGTTTACCGCGGTCAATCGAGCGATGAGGGATACACATGCCGAAGTCAGTCGTTAAGCGTATCGGAGTCTTGACCAGCGGCGGCGATTGCGCCGGGCTGAACGCGGTGATCCGCGCCGTGGTGGCGCGTGCGGTACGCGCCTACGGCATGGAGGTGCTGGGGATTTCCGACGGCAGCCTCGGTTTGATGAGCCGCCCGCTGCAGTACCAGAAACTCGACCTCGAGGTGTTCTCCGGCATGGTGCTGCGCATGGGCGGCACCATGCTAGGCACCACCAACAAGGGCGATCCCTTCGCTTTCCCGATGCCTGACGGCACCATCAAGGACCGCTCCCAGGACTTCGTGGACGGGGTGCATGAACTCGGCCTCGACGCCCTCGTCGTCATCGGCGGAGACGGCAGCCAGGCGATCCTGCGGCGGCTCTGCCGCAAGGGCGACATCCCGATGGTCGGCATCCCCAAGACCATCGACAACGACGTGCCGTTCACCGAATCTGCGGTCGGTTTCAACAGCGCGATCCGCGTCTGCGTCGATGCGCTGGACCACCTGCAACCCACCGCGGCCTCCCACCACCGGGTGATGATCTGCGAGATGATGGGACGCGACGCCGGGCACATCGCGCTCCACTCCGGCATCGCGGGCGGCGCGGACGTGATCCTCCTGCCGGAGATTCCCTATACCCTCGAGGCGGTGGTGGAGAAGCTCAAGCAGGTGCACGACGAGGGCCGCCGCCACGCCCTGGTGGTGGTGGCCGAAGGCGTGAAGATGGAAGACGGCAATTCGGCGACGATGAAGATGTCCGACGGCCAGAGGCGCTATGGCGGTATCGGCCATTACCTCAGCGAGCAGCTCAACAGCCGCATGGAGGTGGAAACCCGCGTCACCGTGCTCGGCCACGTGCAGCGCGGCGGCACCCCCTCGGCGAGCGACCGGGTGATGGCCTCGGCCTTCGGCGTGCACGCCGTCGATCTGGTGGCGCGCGGCCGCTTCAACCGCATGGTGGTGTGGCGCGACCGCGGCGTGATGGACGTGAACATCGACGACGTGGCGGCCATGGGCGCCCGCCAGCTCGACCCGCGCGACCCGCTGGTCCATACCGCGCGCGGGCTCGGCACCTACGTGGGCGACCTGTAAGGGATAAAACCAAAACGTTGCGGAGGGTCGCGGACCCTCCGCGCCTCCCATAACTTTTGGTTTTTGCGCGTAGCGCCATAGAACCATCACGTGGCGTGACGGCTGATGGCCGCTGCGCGGCGGAAAACTTATGGGGGGTGTGGGGGGGCCTGAGGTCCCCCACGAAGTTGTGGTTTTTCCGGTGCCTACGGCGTCGGGCCGACGTCGCGGCCCCAGCGTTTCAGCTTTCCGGTGTCCAGGCCGAAGAGGTCGAGGACGCGGCCGACGCTGTGGTCCACGATGTCTTCGATGGTTTGCGGGCGGTGGTAGAAGGCGGGCACCGGCGGCGCGACGATCGCGCCGATCTCGGTGGCCGTGGCCATGGCGCGCAAATGTCCGAGATGCAGCGGGGTTTCCCGCACCATCAGGACGAGGCGGCGGCGTTCCTTCAGGGTCACGTCGGCGGCGCGGGTGAGCAGGTTGTCGGCGGTGCCCGCGGCGATCGCCGCCACGGTGGCCACCGAGCACGGCGCGACGACCATGCCGAGGGTGGGGAAGGAGCCGCTGGAGATCGGCGCGGCGATGTCTTCCGGGCGGTAGACCGCATCCGCCATCGCCTGCACGTCGCGCACCTTGAGGTCGGTCTCGTGCGCCAGGGTGATCTCGGCGGCGCGGCTCATCACCAGATGGCGGGTGACGCCGAGTTCCTTGAGCGCGGCGAGCATGCGGATGCCGTAGATCGCGCCGGACGCGCCGGAGATGCCGACAATGATCGCGGGAGTCATGGGGCGCGCCTCCGCTGCGTGGAAATGGCGGTTTTCCGCCGCTGTCAATCCCGGAAATTTACATTTCCGGAGTCGTTGATCTGGAGAAACCGGGGGGGAAGTCTTACACTAAATATATCCTTATGGAAGAGCGTACATGGAGGTTGCCCATGAGCACTACCGCGCATATCGAGGCGTTGAAAGAAAAGCACACTGCCCTTGAGGCCGCGATTCACGACGAAGAACTCCGCCCGCATCCGGATGACGATGCGATCAGCAACCTGAAGAAACAGAAATTACTGGTGAAGGACGAAATCCAACGCGCGGTGCGAGACTGAACCCCCGCGCGATATCACGATTTCTCTTTTCTTGATCTTCTGCTTACGGCGCGTCCGATCTCGGGACGCGCCGTTTGATTGTCCGTTCAACCGGTGAGATCGCGCGCGATCAGCATGATCTCGCGCCCCGCCTTCTCCGGCGAGCCGCAGTCGAAGGGCGGCTGCGGGTCGTATTCGATGCGCAGCTGGATCGCCTTGGCCACTTCGTCCCCGGCAAGGCGCGCCGCCAAGAGCAGCGCCATGTCGATGCCGGCGGAGACCCCGGCGGCGGTGAGGATGCGGCCGCGCTCCACGATGCGGGCGTTGACCGGGTTGGCTCCCCATTTCGCCAGCAGGTCCTTCGCCGCCCAGTGGGTGGTGGCGTCCACCCCCTTGAGCAGCCCCGCGCCGCCGAGGATGAGGCTGCCGGTGCATACCGAGGCGACCCACCGCGCGGTGCCCGCGATGGCGCGCACCCAGGCGGTTATGCGGGGGTCGTTCATCATCTCGCGGGCTCCGGGTCCACCCGGCACCACCAGGATGTCGGCGGCCTCCACCTCGGCGATCGCCGCGTCGGCGGAGAGGCGCAGGCGTCCGCCCGCGGCGGCGATTGCGCCGCCCTCGAGGGAGACGATGCGGGTGACCGCGCCCGGCAGGCGGTACAGCACCTCGAACGGACCGACGAAGTCGAGAGGAGTCAGTCCGTCGAAGACCAGAAAGACGATGGAGAGCGGCTTATTCATGAGGCTCCTGCGGAGGTTGCACTTGCGGGATGCCGCTGCGGCTCTGGGCGATCACCACCGCCTTTTCCAGATCCGCCTCGCTGCACAGACCGAGCGTCACCGGGTTGCGCGCCTTGATGTTCGCCGCGTTCCAGTGGGTCTTGTCGCGCACCGCGGTGATCGTCGATTTGGTGGTGCCGATCAGGGAGACGATCTGCGCGTCGGAGAGCTCCGGGTGGTGCTTGAGGAGCCAGGATATGGCGTCGGGACGGTCCTGTCGCTTGGAGACCGGGGTGTAGCGCGCGCCCTTGGCGCGCGACTGCGGCGTCGGGATGTCGGTTTCGCGCGCCTGCAGGCGCGCGGTGGGGTCGGCTTCGCAGCGGGCGAGTTCTTCCCGCGTGAGTTGTCCGGCGACCATCGGATCCTGGCCGACGATGCTGCTTTGCACGTTGCCGTCGGCGATCGCCTGGATCTCCAATTCGTGCATGCCGCAGAACTCGGCGATCTGTCGGAAGGTCAGGGCGGTGTTATCGACCAGCCATACGGCGGTGGCTTTCGGCATCAATGGCAGGGCCATGGCGTTCCTCTTTGTTCTTGTTGGCTACGGTCGCGGCCCCGACCCGCCGCTTTTTCGTGCGGAGCGGCGGCGGGTCCAGGACGGAAAATGTCGCGGCAGGTCCTCTCAGGGAACCAGCATGATTTTACCGATATGCTGAGAAGATTCCATCAGTTGATGCGCCGCAGCCGCATCCTTGAGAGAAAAAGTTTTGTAGATCAGCGGCTTCAATGCACCGGCATCGAGCAGCGGCCAGACCTTGGCGCGCAGGGCCGCGGCGATGCGCGCCTTCTCCTCGGTGGGCTGGGAGCGCAGCACCGAACCGGTGAAGGTGAGGCGCTTGAGCATCAGCGGCATGAAGTTGAATTCCACCTTCGAACCCTGCTGGAAGCCGATGTTGACGTGGCGGCCGCTCGGCGCCATCGCCTTGACGTCGCGGTTGAGGTAGTCGCCGCCCACCACGTCGAGGATGACGTTGACGCCCTTGCCGCCGGTGATTTCGCGCACGACTTCCACGTAGTCCTCTTCGCGGTAGTTGATGCCGCGCTCCGCGCCGAGGGTCTCGCACGCCTGCACCTTTTCCGCGCTGCCCGCGGTGGCGAACACCCGTGCGCCCATCGCCTTGGCCAGCTGGATGGCGGTGGTGCCGATGCCGCCGGTGCCGCCGTGGACGAGGAAGCTCTCCCCGGCCGCCAGCGCGCCGCGCTCGAACACGTTGTGCCAGACGGTGAAGAAGGTCTCCGGGATCGCCGCGGCGGTGAGCGCGTCGAAGCCCTTGGGGAAGGGCAGGCACAGCGCCGCCTTGGCGACGCAGTGGTCGGCATAGCCGCCGCCGGAGAGAAGGGCGCAGACATTGTCGCCCACCTTGGGCGCGGCGACGCCTTCGCCCACCGCCACGACTTCGCCCGCGACTTCGAGGCCGGGGATGTCGGTGGCGCCGGGCGGCGGCGCATAGTTGCCCTGGCGCTGCACGATGTCGGGGCGGTTGACGCCTGCGGCCGCCACACGGATCAGGACCTCGCCCGCGCATGGCGACGGCATCGGCCGCTGCGTCGGGACCAGGCCTTCCGGGCCGCCGAATTCCTTGATCTCGATGCACGTCATGAAGTCAGGCAATTGCGTGGTCATGAAGAATCTCCTGCTGGGCGTCGTGATGCGGAACCGCCATAACGAAAGATGGCGTGGAACTGGCGTGCCGAAACCCCCCTCTGCTACGATGCTGGAAAAATTCGACGGCGTGACGTTCGCATAGGGAATACGACATGGACGACGAGGATGACAAGCCCCGGCTTGAAACCGGAATGCCCGCAGAGTTGGCGGCGCTGTCGGTAGAGGAATTGGAGCGGTGGATCGCCACCTTCGAAAGCGAGATCGCGCGCGCCCGCGCGGCGATCGCGGCGAAGAAGAGCGTGCGCTCCGGCGCCGATGCGCTGTTTTCCTTCAAGCGGGAAGGGGGGAGCGTATGAGCAAGGACCCCGCCGAGCGCGGCGTGCCGCTTGCCGCCGGAAGCTCCGCGCCCGCAGGCGGCGACGGATGGAACGCCGCGGCCTCGCCGTTTTCCGCCGCCGGAGAGCGGCGCGCGGATTACGGTTTCCACACGGTGATTCCGTTGCGCTGGTCGGACTTCGACATGATGGGGCACGTCAACAACGTGCAGTTCATGCGCTTTTTCGAGATCGCGGTGGTGGACTTCTTCCGTGCCCACGACGTGTTCCCGCCATCGAGCACGGTGACCGCCTTCGCCGCGGAAAACATGTGCCGCTTCCTCAAGCCGCTCAACTACCCGCTGCACACAGTGGACTGCGGCATGCGGGTGGAGCGCCTGGGCGGCTCCAGCGCGCGCTTCGGCTTCGCCCTGTTCCGCAAGGAGGAGGAAGCGCCGTCGGCGGTTGGCTATTGGGTGCATGTGTTCATCGACCGCCAGACCCTGCGTACGGCGCCGATGCCGCAACAGTCGCGCGACGTCTTCACGCGGTATGTGAACCCCAGCGCCTGGACGATGTCCGGCGCATGACAGGGTTGCGACAGGCGAGGGGCTCCGGAGACTGGCGCGGAGCCGCCGCCCGTGGCATTCTCTCCGCATGGAACGCGTTCTCGCCATCGTATCGTCGCTCATTATCTCCGGCCATGAGGCGGTGGGGTAAGGCGCGTCCGTTTTTCCATACGACACGACAACCCGCCGCGAGGCGGGTTTTTTCGTCACCCGTCTCCCGGCGCAGAGGAGACCGAGCATGTCATCCCACCCCTTATGCGACGTCATCGCCGCTGCGGACCGCGCCATCTCCGCCGAGGACTTCGACGGTTTGATGGACTTTTATGCCGACGACGCGGCCCTGGTCGTGGCGCCGAGCCTCGTCGCCACGGGCAAGGCGCAGATTCTCAAGGCGTTCATCGGCATTTCGCAGCATTTCGGCCATTGTCTCACGGTGTCGCAGCGGCAGATGGAAGTGGTGGAAGGCGGCGATACCGCGCTCGTCCTCGCGGAGACCGTGCTCGATACCGAGGGTGCGGAAGGGCAGGCGGTGTCCATCCTGCGGCGGGCCACCTACGTATTCCGCAAGACCCCGGAGGGAGACTGGCTCTGTGCCATCGACAATTCCTACGGGACCGGTCTCCTCGGGCGATAGAAAGGCGCAGCCTCGCGGCCGCGCCTCCCCGGTTTTCCGGCGGTGCCGGGGCCTCAGGCGGCCTTGGGGCCGCCGATCGCGGTCTTGCCGCCTTCGGCGGAAATCGCGATCTTGCGCGGCTTCAGCTCTTCCGGCACCTCGCGCTCCAGGTCGATGTGCAGAAGGCCGTTCTCCAGGCTTGCGCCCGTCACCTTGATGTGGGCGGCAAGCTCGAAGCGGCGCTCGAAGGCGCGCGCGGCGATGCCCCGGTGCAGGAAGGTGGTTCCGCCGTCGGCCTCGCCGGTTTCCTCCGCCTTGCGGCCGGTCACCGTGAGCGAGTTGTCCTTCGCCGTGATGTCGAGGTCGTCCTCGGAGAAACCGGCCACCGCCATGGAGATGCGGTAGCGGTCCTCGCCGAAGCGTTCGATGTTGTAGGGCGGGTACGACATCGCGCCTTCGTCGAGGCGGCTGACGGCATCCATCAGGCGGCTGACGTTATCGAACCCGACGGTGAAACGATGCAGGGGGGAAAGGTCGTAGGTGCGCATGGCAATCCTCCATTGAGCGATTCCAGAATGGTGCGGGCGCCCGTGGGCCACCCGCGGCAGCGCCGGTCCCGTTTATCGGCGGCCGGCAGGGATGATATGGGTTGGGGGGTTTTTGCCTGTCAAGCCCCGGCGCGGGGGGACTCTTCCGGCGGCGCGGGTTCTGCGGGCGCGGCCTCTGCGGCGGGGGCTTGCGGCGCTTCCGGCGCTTCCGCCGCCTGCTCGGGCGGCGCTTCCGGCGTTTCCGGCATTTCCGGCATTTCCGCCGGGGCGGCTTCCGGGTCGGGCATGGAGGCCCAGGCGACGTCGAACAGCGTCTGCGGGTCCTGCACGCCGCGCAGGAGCCGCGGCTCCAGCCGCTGCATCGGATAGGTCTTTCCAACCACCAGTTCGCGCACCACGTTGGAGATCAGCACGTGGTCGGGCTCCGCCTCGGAGCAGATGCGCGCCGCGAGCTGCACCGCAGCGCCGAACAGATCGTCGTCCTCGACGATCGGCTCGCCGGCGTTGATGCCGATGCGCAAAAGGAAGGTCTGCTCCGGGTGGTCCGCGTTGTAGGCGCGCACCGCCTTCTGGATCGCCGCGGCGCATTCGATCGCCAGAGACGGCGCGCCGAACGAGGCCATGATGCCGTCGCCGGTGTGCTTCACCTCCAGCCCCTGATAGGCGGCGAGAGCGGCGCGCACGATGACGTTGTGCGCCCGCACGTAGTCCTGCGCCGCGGTGTCGCCGCGGTGCTGCGTCAGCTGCGTGGAGCCCACCATGTCGGTGAACAGGATGGTGAGGATGTTGGTGCCGGAGATGCGGTCCGCCGGGCGGTTCCACGCCGCCATCGCCTCGCGCAGATCGTCGAAGGGCGCGCCCTTGCCGTCGAGGTAGTCGTCGAGCGCCGCCTCGCCGTGCTGGTACATCATGGCGTAGCGCGGGTCGGCGACGTGGGCATCGAGCTTGCGGCAGAAGGCGTTGGCGAGCGACGGCTTGGTGCCCAGCATGCACACCGCCTCGCGGATCATCGCCGTCACCTGCGCCGGGGTGAGGTTGTCGCGGCGGCCGAGCGCGGAGCATACCCCGGCCATGATCAGGTTGAGGCCGAACTTGTTGTAGGCGTCGAGGTGCGGGCAGGCGTCCTTGAGCGCGGTGATCGCGCCGGTGAGGAAGCGCATCATCGTCATCCTCTGGCGCTCGATGCGGGCGGTCTCCTCCACATCCTGCGCGTCGTCTTCCTCCGCTTCCGGCTGCGGTTCCGCTTCCTTCTCCGGTTTCTTCTCCTCCTTTTCCGGCTTCTTCTCCGGCTCCGGCTTCTTTTCCGGTTCCGGTTTCGGCGTCTTCTCGGGCTCCGGCTTCTTTTCCGGCTTGGCCGGCTGCGTCATCAGGCCCGGGTCGTTCTGAAACAGCGCCGGGCCGGAGGCCGGCGTTCCGGCCGCGCCGCCCGGCATCTCGAGGAAGGCGGGCTTGCTCGCCTTGCCGGTGGCCTTGGCCTTGGCCGCGGTCGCGGTGAGCGCCGGGATGTAGCGGCTGACCAGGGGCAGCGCGGAGAGCAGGAAGACCACGATGAAGGCGCCGAAGAGGATGCGCGGCGGCGTCGAGGGGGAGAGGTGCGCCGCCACCATCGGCGCGCGCAGCAGCAGGGAGAGCACCCCGGTGACCCCCGCGGCGATGAGCAGCGCGCTGATCACCATCATGGTGATGCGGGCGACGGTCTTGGCGGTTCCCGCTTCCTCTTCGGCATCGGCGGTCCAGGCGAAGGGGATGTCGGCCCCGCCGCCGCCGCCCGTCCGCGGCCCGCGCGCCTGCGCCAGGCGGCGCTTGTAGGCGGCGAGGTTGGGGCTGATGCGCACCACCGCTTCGTCGGTCTGGTTGCTCTCGGGGTAATAGATCTCGCGGATCAGCTTGGTGGCGTGGCTGAGGTTCTTCTCGATGGCCTTGGCGTCGTCCATCGCGTCGTCCAGCTCGGCGCTGGTGTAGCGGCCATGCAGAATCCAGCCGGAGGATTCCAGGGTATAGAGCTCGTAGGTGGTGATCTTGCTGGCGCCGCTCATCGTCCGCTGGTCCGCATCGCCCGACACCCGGGCGGGACTTTCGCACGCGACACGATGCCCCGCTCGAAACGGTTAAAGACAGTTCCTCACAATCCGTCCGCCGGGACAAGAAAAAACGATGCCGCCCGCGGGGGGCGGCATCGTTTTCAAAATGCGGTCACGAAACGGATCAGGACTTCAGACCGAAGCCCGCGAACCGCTTCTTGAACTTGGCGAGCTGACCGCCGCTTTCGTTCAGGCGATGGACGCCGGTCCACGCCGGGTGGGACTTGGAGTCGATGTCCAGACGCATCACCGCGTCGGGGCCGCCCTTGGTGGAGCGGGTCATGAACTCGGTCCCGTCCGTCATGATGACCTTGAGGTCCTGGTACGCCGGGTGAATGTCTTTTTTCATCGTCTTCGTGCTCCCGAATGAGGGCGTAGTCCGTACCAGAAAGCGGACGGGGTGTCCAGACCTATCGTTGCGTCAGCTTGAATTCGATGCGCCGGTTGCGCCGGAGAGCCGCCTCGGAGCCGCCGGGATCGATCGGCTGGTATTCGCCGAAACCCGCGGCGACCAGGCGGTTGGCGGGAAGGCCCGCATCGATCAGGAAGCGCACCACCGAGATCGCACGCGCGGTCGAAAGCTCCCAGTTGGAGCGGAACTGCGCGGTGGCGATCGGCACCTTGTCGGTATGGCCATCGACGCGGAGGATCCAGTCGATGTCCTTGGGGATTTCTCTGGAAAGTTCGATCAGGGTGGTGGCGAGGCCCGCAAGCTGACGCTTGCCGTCGTCGCCGAGATCGGCGGAACCCTGGGCGAACAGCACTTCGGACTGGAAGACGAAGCGGTCGCCCTGGATGCGCACGTCGGCGCGGGAGCCGAGAATGGCGCGCAGGCGGCCGAAGAATTCCGAACGGTAGCGCGCAAGCTCCGCCACCTTGCTGGCGAGCGCCTGGTTGAGCCGCGCCCCGAGGTTGGCGATCTGGATCTTCTGCTCTTCGGCGAGCTTCTCCGAGGCGTCGAGCGCCGCGTTGAGCCGCGCCATCTCGGTTTTCAGCGCGGCGAGCTGCTGGTTCAACAGCGCGGTCTGGGCGCGCGCCTCTTCGCTCAGGCGGCGCTCCGCAGCGAGCGCGCCGTCCTTTTCGCCGAGCGCCGCGTCCATCTCTTTGATCCGCGCCTCCAGTTCCTCCTTCAGCGCCTGCAGGGCGGCGACGTCGGCGGAAAGGCGCTGGGTTTCCTCGCCGGCCACCACCAGGCTTTCCGCCTTGGCGTTGGCGTTGGCGAGTTCGGTGGAGAGCTGGGTGAGGTTGAGGCGCATCTCGGCGTTGGACTTGCGCTCGATGGAAAGCAACTCGGCCAGTTCGCCGACCTGCCGTTGCAGGCGGTCGAGCGCGGCGTCGCGCCCCGACAGCGCCTGGCCGAGGAAGAACTGCGCCAGAACGAAGATCATCAGGAGGAAGAGGATGACGATCAGAAGCGTCGAAAGGGCGTCCACGAAGCCCGGCCAGATGTCGGGCGGCGCCCGGCGGGCCCGGCGCACGCTCATGACCCGCGCCCGCGCTTGGCGTCGTCGGCGACAGCGGCGATGGTGCGGGCGAGCACCTTGATCTCGCCGCGCATGTCGCGGGACATCTCGGAGCGTCCGCGCGTCATTTCGTCGAGCACCGCGGCGAGGCCGTTCTCGATGGCGCGCGGCAGCGCCTTGAGCGCGCTGCGGGTGTCGGCGTCCAGCCCGCTGTCGGCCTTGGCGAGCGCGTGCACTCCGGCGAGCAGGGAGGACTGGTTCTCCGCGAGTTTCAGCATCACCTGCTGCTGGGTGTGCATGTGTTCGGTCAGCAGGTCGAGGCGCTGCGCCAGTTCGCGGATTTCGCGCATCGTCGCGAGCGAGCTTTCGTCGCCACGGCTGGTCAGGCGCTGCAATTCGGTGAGGCTTTCGGCGGTCTGCTCCAGCAGCGCGCCGATGTAGGCGGGCACCGAGCCGTCGCCGTCGCCCACCGGCCCGGCGCCGGAGGACATCCGGGTCACCCCGGCGAGCCAGTCCTCGATCTGGTTGAAGAAGGAGTTCTGCGCCTGGCCGAGCTGAAGGTCGAGGAAGCCGATCACCAGCGAGCCGGAGAGGCCGAGCAGCGACGAGGAGAACGCCGTGCCCATGCCCGCGAGCGGCGCTTCCAGTCCGTGCTTCAGATCGGCGAAGACGCGGGTGATGTCGCCGCCGGAGATCTGAAGGTTGGAGATCACGTTGCCGATGGTGGCCACCGTCTCCATCAGTCCCCAGAAGGTGCCGAGCAGGCCGAGGAAGATGGTGAGCCCGGTGAAGTAGCGCGAGATGTCGCGGCTCTCCTCCAGGCGGTCGGAGAGGCTGTCGAGGACCGAGCGGGTCGCCAGGGCCGAGAGGGAGAAGCGCTTGCCTTCCGGCCGGTCGGCGAACATCCGCGCCGCGGGGGCGAGGAGGTGCGGCTCCGGCAGGCTCTCCGCGCCGGGCTTCTGCCGGTGGAAGGATTCGGCCCAGCGCAGTTCCGGCGCGAGCGCCAGAACCTGGCGGATGGCGAAGGTGACGCCGACGAAGACGACGCCGCAGATCAGCCCGTTGAGCGCCGGGTTGACCATGAAGGCGCGGTGCAGCACCGGGAAGGTCAGCGCCACGGCGGCGGCCACCGCGGCAAGGAAGAGGATCATCCGGCGAAGATAGCGGCGAGGCGATTGCATCACGGGAATCCCCTAGAGGGCGCGGGTCGGCAGGTCAGCGGTCAGGGATGGCGTTGCAGAACGACATCGACGCGGTCCGGCTTGCCCTCCGGCACCTGGTCGCCGAGGGCGCGCACCTCGATGCGGGTGTTGCGCACGTCCTGGCTCAGCAGGTAGGAGCGCACCGCAAGCGCGCGCGAGAGCGACAGGCGCCGCGCCTTGCTGCGGTTGTCCGCCTGGGCGTAGGCGAGGAGTTGCACGCTGTCGTCCGGGTCTTCGCTCAAGCGCGTCACGATGTCCTTGAGCATGGCGCGGTGCGCCTCGTTGAGGCGGGCGTCTCCGCCATCGAACAGCAGGGCGATGGTGGGCGCGGACGGCGTGGCCGCGGGCTTTGCCGCAGGCGGCGCGGGAATCGGGGCCGGGGCCGGGGGCGCGGCGGCCACCACGGTGGGCGGCGGCAGCGGCGCCGGAGCGGCGGCGGCGGCGGGCGGCGCGGCCGGGGGTTGCGGCGCGGCGGGCGCGGGCATCGCCACCGGCGCGGGCGGCGGGGCGGGCTCCGCAGTCGGCGCGGCGGGCGCGGCGGCCTTGGTTTCTTCCGCCGGGGCGGCGGGGATGATCGGCATCGGCTCGGCGGGCGGCGCGGCAGTGGCTGCCGGTTGCGCCGGAGCGGGTTTTTCGGCCGGAGTCTTCTCGACCGCCGGGGCAGGGGTGAGCGCGGGCTTGGCCGGTTCTTCCACCGGCGCGGCGGGCTTGGCGACCTGCGCCTTCTTGGCCGGCTCGGCGCGGTTGGCGGCGCGCGGCTTGTCGGGCGCGGCGAGCGCCAGCTTCTTGCTGCCGGGGCGGATCAGGCGGATCGGCGCGCCCTCCGGCGGGGTCAGCACGATGCTCTGGCTCAGGGTTTCGGGCACCAGAAGGGCGCGCGCGCCGAAAGCGGCGGCAACGCCGCGCGGCGGCACCAGGGTGACGCGCTCGGACCGGCCGGGCGGGGTGAGCATGATGCGGCGATGCGTGCCGGCGATGTCGGGGATCGGCGGGCCGGGCGGCGCGGAAAGTTCGGAGAAGGAGAAGGCGGATGAGTCGGCTTCGCCGACTGCGGAGGAGTCCACCACCACGTCCGGACCGCCGCTGCCGCCGACGATCACCAGCGCCGAAGCGGTTTGGGGAAGGGCGATTGCCAGCGCCGCCCCGGCGAACCACACCCAAGGCCGTATCGTTCGTGCCGTCACCTTGCCGTCCCCCTCGGTTACGCGGCGCGCCATCCACGCCGCGGCGCGATCTGCCCTACCATACTCAATACCCGAGGCTTTCGTAAAGCCCGAGATCGTCGTACGAAACGCCGGTTACGGAGTGTGACGGAAGGGTTACGCGCCGCGCAGCAGGCGCAGCATCGGCCCTTGCAGCTTGCGGTTGGTGGCGAGCGGGTTGCAGGCCGCGAACGGATCGGCCGAACCGTCGGTGGCGATCACCACGCCGCCCGCTTCCTGCACCAGCAGGATGCCCGCGGCGATGTCCCACGGTTTGAGGCCTTCTTCCCAATAGGCGTCCAGCCGCCCGGCGGCTATCCAGGCGAGATCCAGCGCGGCGGCGCCCATGCGGCGCACCCCGGAGACGTGCTCCATCACCCGCGTAAGCTGCCCGGAAAAGCGCGGATGGTCGCCGCGGCCGCGGTGCGGAACGCCGCAACCGACCAGAGCGTTCTCCATCTGCGCGCGGGCGGAAACGCGCAGCCGGGTTTCCCGCGACGGCGTGAGCAGGAAGGCGCCTGCGCCCTTCTCCGCATAGAACAGCTCGTCGCTGACCGGGTTGTGCACCACTGCGGCGACGATCTGGTTGTCGCGTTGCAGGGCGATGGAGATGGCGAACTGCGGGATGCCGTGCAGGAAGTTGGTGGTGCCGTCGAGCGGGTCGATGATCCAGCGGTGCGCGGTGTCCTCGCCGGGAATCTCGCCGCCTTCCTCCATCAGGAAGCCGAAGCGCGGCCGCGCCTTGGCGAGCTCCTGCTGCAGAATGCGCTCCGCCTTCTGATCGGCGGCGGAGACGAAGTCGCTCGGCCCCTTCACCGACACTTGCAGGTTTTCGACCTCGCCGAAATCGCGGACGAGACCGCGCGCCGCCTTGCGCGACGCGGAGACCATGACGTTGAGAAGCGGAGACAGCGCAGCCATCGGAATTCCTAATTCGCCGGAACGGTCGGGGCGGAGGGCCTCAGCCCTTCGCCCGCTCCACATAGGAGCAGTCGGTGGTGTTGACGACGATGCGGTCGCCCTGGGCGACGAACGGCGGAATCATCACCCGCAGGCCGTTTTCCAGCAGGCCCGGCTTGTACGACGAAGCGGCGGTCTGGCCCTTCATAACGGGTTCGCACTCCGCCACCGCCATGATCACGGTCTGCGGCAGGGTGCAGGAAACCGGCTTGCCCTCGATCGATTCGACTGCCACCTGCATGCCGTCCTGGAGGAAGGCGGCGGGTTCGCCCACCGCATCGCGCACCAGGGTGAACTGCTCGAAGGTTTCGTTGTCCATGAAGGTCAGCATGTCGCCGTCGGCGAAGAGGTACTGGCAGTCGCGTTCCTCGACCATCAGTTTCTCCACCGTGTCCGCGGTGCGCCAGCGCTCGTTGGTCTTGTTGCCGCTTTCCAGGTCGCGCATCTCCACCTGAATGAAGGCGCCGCCCTTGCCGGGCTGGATCAGCTGGATTTTCAAAACGGACCATTGACGACCGTTGTGCTCGAGAACCATGCCCGGGCGGATGGTGTTGGCTTGAATTTTCATGTGCGATCGCTACCGGTTGGGTGAGTGGGCGAAGGGACATATCCCCCGCGGCGGCGCGGACCCTATCACTTTGCGCCGTCCGGGGCAACCGTCGTCGCGGCGGGCGCATCGGCGGGATAGGGGTGCAGCGAGCCGTCGGGCGCGCGCACGTTCCAGCCGCCGTCCGCCGCCGGGGCGACGAAGGCGTCGGTGGCCCATACCTTGCCGTGGCCGCCGGGGATGTCGAGGATGTACGCGGGCAGCGCCAGGCCGGAGAGGCCGCCGCGCAGGCTTTCCATGATCTCCCGCCCGCGGGCCAGCGGCACGCGGAAATGCTCGGTGCCCGCCGCGCGGTCCGGATGGTGCAGGTAGTAGGGCTTCACCCCGAGGGCGACGAGGGCGCGGAAGAGGGCCGACAAGGTTTCCACGCTGTCGTTCACCCCGGCCAGCAGCACCGTCTGCGACACCAGGAAGCACCCGGCCCCGCGCAACGCGGCCAGCGCGGCGCGGGTCTCCGCGGTGAGTTCGTCGGCGTGGTTGACGTGCACCGCCACCCAGCGCGCGGCGCGCCCCGCCGCCAGCGCCGCGGCGGCGCGCCGGGCGCGCGCCGGGTCGTGCACCGGCAGGCGGGTGTGCAGGCGCGCCACCTCCACGCTGGGGATGGCGTCGATGCGGGCCAGCAGGGCGGCAAGCTCCGCCGCGGGCAGGGTGAG
Source organism: Oleispirillum naphthae (assembly GCA_027864655.1). Classification (GTDB taxonomy): domain Bacteria; phylum Pseudomonadota; class Alphaproteobacteria; order Rhodospirillales; family Rhodospirillaceae; genus Oleispirillum; species Oleispirillum naphthae. The sequence continues at coordinate 34,678 of JAQAZG010000007.1, read as the reverse complement.
CGGGTCGCCGCCGGAAAGGATGACCTCGTGAATCTGCGGCCGCGCCGCCACGTAGTCCAGCGCCGCGGCGATCTCGGCCGCCGTCATCCTGCCTTCGCCGAGGCGGTCGCGGCGGAAGCAGAAGCGGCAGTGCGCGGCGCACGCCATGGTCGGCAGCAGCAGCACGCGGTCCGGATAGCGGTGCACCAGGCCGGGCAGCGGGCTCTTCGCCGCATCGCCGATCGGGTCCGCCAGATCGAAGGGCGAGGCCATAGACTCCTCCGCCGCGGCGACGAATTGCCGCGCCACCGCGGGCGAACGGGCGGCCAGCGCGCGCAGGTGCGGCGTCAGGCTTTCCGGCAGGGCGCGGGGCGTGGACATGTCGCTTCTTTCCATGACAGGGCACAAGGCACGGGATACATAGAGCATGGTGCGGGTGAAAACAAAAACTTTGCGAGGGGTCTCGGACCCCTCGCGCTCCCCCTAACTTTTTTCGCCGCGAAGCGGCTATCGACCGCTACGCCGCGTGATGGCTTTGTCGCGCTTCGCGCAAAAACCAAAAGGTAGGGGAGGCGCGGAGGGTCCGCGACCCTCCGCAAGGCTTTGGTTTTTAAGGAGTTCAGATGGCCGAGAACTGGTGGCATCCCGAGGCGGTGGCAGCGCGGCTGCCGGCTTTGCGCGTGCGTTCGGCGGTGGCGGCGGCGTTGCGGGCGGCGTTCCGCGCGGAGGGTTTCACCGAGGTGGAGACGCCGATCCTTCAGGTCTGCCCCGGCATGGAGCCGCACCTGCGGGTGTTTGCGACCGAGATGGAGGACGCCTTCGGCGAGGGCCGGGCGATGCGCTATCTGCACACCTCGCCGGAATTCGCGATGAAGAAGCTGCTGGCAGCCGGGCTGCCGCGCATCTTCCAGTTCGCGCGGGTGTTCCGCAACGGCGAGACCTCGCCGACGCACCACCCGGAATTCACCATGCTGGAGTGGTACCGCGCGGGCGCGGACTACACTGCGTTGATGGACGATTGCGCCCGCCTGCTGGCCGCCGCGGCGGGGGCGGCGGGGCGGGAGGAGGTGACTTTCCGCGGCGTGGCCTGCCGCCTGGATGCGGAGCCGCAGCGGATTTCCGTGCCCGAGGCGTTTTCCCGCTTCGCCGGGATCGACCTGATGGCGGCCCTCGCCGACCAGGACGCGGCGGAACCGGACCCCGCGCCGCTTGCCGCAGAGGCGCGGCGCATCGGCATTTCGGTGTCGCCCTCCGACCGCTGGGAGGACGTGTTCTTCAAGGTGATGCTGGAGGCGGTGGAGCCGCGCCTCGGCGCGGGCGCGCCGACGGTGCTGTACGACTATCCGGTGTGCCAGGCGGCGCTCTCCCGCCGCAAGCCGGGGGAGCCGCGCCTGGCGGAGCGCTTCGAACTCTATGCGGCGGGGGTGGAGCTGGCCAACGGCTTCTCCGAACTCACCGACGCGGCGGAGCAGGAGAAACGCTTTTTGGCCGATGCGGCGCTGAAGCGGCGCCTCTACGGCACCGAGGTGCCGATCGACCGGGACTTCCTCGACGCCCTCGCCTTCGGCATGCCGGAAAGCGCGGGCATCGCGCTGGGGGTGGACCGGCTGGTCATGCTCTGCGCCGGAGCGGAAAACATCGCCGATGTGCTGTGGGCGCCGGTGGTTTGAAAAACAACAACTTTGCGAGGGGTCTTGGGCCCCTCGCGCACCCCCTTACTAAGGTTTTCGTCGCAAAGCGGCAATCGACCGTCACGCCGAGGGAGGCTTTCTCGCGCTGTGCGCAAAAGAGAAGGGGGTCTGGGGCGCCGCCCCAGGCGGGGCGCGGGGCGGCAGCCCCGCTATGATCCGCGCAATGCCCCCGGCGTGACGCCGAGGATGCGGCGGAAGGCGGCGCTCATGTGGGCGTGGGAGGAGAACCCGGCGGCAAAGGCGACGGTGCTGAGGTCGTCCGCCCCGGCGCGGATGAGGGCGCGGGCGCGGGCGATGCGGCGGGTGAGCACGTAGGCGTGCGGGGTTTCGCCGGTGGCCGCCTTGAAGGCGCGGGAGAAGAAGTCTGCCGAGAGGCCGAGTTCGGCCGCCATCTCCGCCACCGAGGGGCCGGTCTCCAGCCGCGCTTCCACCAGATCCTCGATGCGCTTGAGGCGTTGCGGCGTCATCCAGCCTCCGGCGGCGGCCCCCGCCGTGGCGCGGGGGACGGCGGCATGCGCCGCCAGGGCCGCCGCATGCGCATCGAACAACAGCGGGTCCGGCGGCCCGCCCGCCAGCAGCAGGGCGCGCAGGGTCCAGGCGGCGCGCGCCGCCGCCGCATCCTGGGAACCGCTGAAGCGTTCCGCCGCGCCGTCCGCCGCGCTGGGCAGGATGAGGCGGAGGTATTCGCCGCCCGCGGCGGAGCGGGAAAACACCTCGCACCCGGCGGGCACGAAGGCGAGGCTGCGGGCGCGCACGCGGAAGGGGCGCACCCGGTCGGAGGCGAAGGCATGCTCCCCGGCCTGCGGGTCGAAGGCGAAGCCGACCGCCGCGCGTTCCGTGGTGTAGCGCACCTCGTAGGGCTGACGCGGCAGCAGTTCCGCCTCCCATACGGCGGTGGCGAAGCGGCGGGTCGGCTCGGGCGCAGGACGTTCAGGGCGGTGCGTGGTGGAATCCATGACCTCTGTCCGGTAAAAGCGCGTCGGATTTATGATAGCGGATAGCAAAACGGCGCAACACGTTGCTCCATATCATCGTAATTGGAGGATGTGATGCCTTTGTTCAAGAAGGAGGAGATTGCGGAGGCCGCGCAGTTGGTCTACCGCTTCATGCCGCCGACGCCGCAGTACGTCTGGCCCGGGCTGTGCGAGCGGACCGGCGCGACGGTGTGGGTGAAGCACGAGAATCATACGCCTGCCGGAGCCTTCAAGGTGCGCGGCGGCATTACCTTCATCGATTGGCTGAAGCGGGAGCACCCGGAGGTCGAGGGCATCGTCACCGCGACGCGCGGCAATCACGGCCAGAGCCAGGCGCGCGCCGCCCACGCGGCGGGGCTGCGTGCCAAGATCGTGGTGCCGGAGGGCAACTCGGTGGAGAAGAACGCGGCGATGCGCGGCTTCGGCGGCGAACTGGTGGTCCACGGCGCGGATTTCAACGCGGCGGGAGAAGAGGCGCGGCGGATTGCGGCGGAGGAGGGCCTGTTCCCGGTTCCGGCGTTCCATCCGGCTCTGGTGTGCGGCGTCGCCACCTATGCGCTGGAGCTGTTCACCGCCGCGCCGGACCTCGACGCGGTGTACGTGCCGATCGGCTGCGGCTCCGGCATTTGCGGGCTGATTGCGGCGCGCGACGCGCTGGGCCTCTCGACCGAGATCATCGGCGTGGTCTCCACCGAGGCCCTGGCGGCGAAGCTTTCCTTCGAGGCGGGGAAGCTGATTTCCACCGAGAGCGCGCGCACCTTCGCCGACGGCATCGCGGTGCGGATTCCGGTGGCCGAGGCGTTTGCCGTCTACGGGCCGGGGGCGAGCCGCATCGTCGCGGTCTCCGACGACGAGGTGGCCGAGGCGATGCGCCTTTATTTCAGCGCCACCCACAACGTCGCCGAGGGCGCGGGCGCCGCGCCGCTTGCCGCCCTGCTGCAGGAGGCGGGGGCGATGCGCGGCAGGAAGGTGGGGGTCATCCTCTCCGGAGCCAACGTGGACAGCGCGGATTTCGCGCAGGTGCTGGCAGGGAAAACGCCGCAAGTCTAATACCCCGCGTAGTGCAGCACGACGACGCGGGAATGTGGAATGCGGCGATGCTCGAACAGGTAGACCTCCTGCCAGGTGCCGAGCATCATCGCGCCGCTCGCCACCGGCACGCCGAGCGAGACGTCGGTCAGCGCGGTGCGGATGTGCGCGGGCATGTCGTCCGGGCCTTCCTGCATGTGGCGGAACCAGGGGGTGTCCTCCGGCGCGACGCGGTCGAAGAACTCCATGATGTCGCGCAGCACGTCGGGGTCGGCGTTTTCCTGGATGGTCAGCGAGGCGGAGGTGTGGCGGCAGAATACCGTCACCTGGCCGAGGCGGGCGTCGATCTCGCGCAGCCAGCGGTCGATGCTGCCCGACATCGGGTAGAGCCCGAGGCCGCGGGTGTCGAGGGTGAGGGTGGTCTGCGCGTGGCGTGGAATCGGGATTTCGGACATGGCGGGGCCTTTTCTCGCGCCGGCTTCCCGCGCATGCGCGCGGGAAGCCGGTCCCCCGATTATAGGTAGGGAATCATGCTGGCGACCAGGGGGTGCCGCACCACATCGGCCTCGGTCAACTTGATCTGTGCGATGCCGTCCACCGGCTCCAGCCGGTGCGCGATATCGGTGAGGCCGGACATCCCGGGCAGCAGGTCGGACTGGTCGGGGTCGCCGGTGATCACCATGGTGGAGTGCCAGCCGAGCCGGGTGAGCAGCATCTTGATCTGGCCATAGGTGCAGTTCTGCGCCTCGTCGATGACGATGAAGGCGTTGTTCAGGGTGCGCCCGCGCATGAACGCCACCGGCGCGATCTCGATCGAGCCGTCGGCGAGCAGGGCCTTGAGCTTGCGCGCGCCGAGCCGGTCGTTCAGCGCGTCGTAGAGGGGGCGCAGATAGGGCAGCAGCTTGTCCTCCATGCCGCCGGGCAGGTAGCCCAGGTTTTCGCCCGCCTCCACCGCCGGGCGGGAGAGCAGGATGCGGGCGATGCTTCCGTCCTCGAAGGCCTCGCAGGCGGCGGCGATGGCGAGGTAGGTCTTGCCGGTGCCGGCGGGGCCGAGCGCCATGGTGATGGGGTGGGTCTCCATCGCTTCCATGAGAAGGCGCTGGTTCTCGTTGTAGGGGCGGACATGGCGGCGGAAGCTCTGATCGCGGCTTTCTTCAAGCGGGCTCCAGCAGGATTCCGGAGGGGACAGGGGTTGCACGTTGTCGAAGGAGTGCATCGCGGACGGGCTGATCTTGCGGCTGCGTTGCGGTTTACCCATGTGCTGCGGTCCTTTGCGCGGGGATACGAACAAAAAACCCCCCGCACGGGGCGGGAGGCGCGAACGACAGACCAGGATGGCCGGACAGGGCGGATGCGGCGGGCGGAACGCGGCGGCCGGCCGCGGGTGCGCGAGGCGTTATGGAGTTCCCGAAACGGGCAGGCCGCATAGGCGGGTCCCCTTTCCAAACATCAACCCTTGAGAGTCACCGTACACGAGTTGCCGTCCCTGCGCATCAAAATAATGCGACATAAAACGGCAACACATACTATATGTAGAGAAAATAGGCAAAATGCCTCGCGCAAAGGCAGCAATCAAAACGCATCCGGACAAAAAGAAACGGGGGGCGAAGAGCCCCCCGTTCCTTGCAGCCGGTGATCGACCGGCACGTGATGGATGGTTCACTCGTCCATGAGGGCGAGGTTTTCCGCCGCTTCGCGTCCGCCGCGGCCGGCCACCAGCTCGTAGGACAAACGCTGTCCATCGTTCAGGCTGCGCAGTCCGGCGCGCTCGACCGCCGAGATGTGCACGAACGCATCCTTTCCACCCTCATCCGGCTGGATGAAGCCGTAGCCTTTGGTGGTGTTGAACCATTTCACGGTTCCAGTCGCCATCGTTGTCGTACCTTCTATCGCCGTGAGGGCCGTCCCATGCCTGGGAGGCAGGCCACCCACGTTTCGTGGATAATCGTCCCAGCCGGAGCCGGCGCGCAGCTCGCCTTGGCCCGCCGCCGCCGGTCACTAAGGGACCCTTGCATAAAATGTGTGACACGTTCCCAGAGGACGAACAAGAGGAATTCTATTCATCTTCGGGGTTTTTACTCACCTCACAGACTACGCGCAGTCGCCGGTTGCAGCGCCTCGCGCGCGGCGTTGAGAATTTCCGCCGCCACCGCATCGAGGATGCGCGGACCGCGCTCGCGCCGGTGCAGAATCAGGCGCCGCGACAGCCCCTGCGGGCAGATGCGCACCAGGGCGCCGTCGGTGACGAGGGCGCGCACCTGCGGCTCGGCGCACAGCGCATAGGCGATGCCCTGGCGCGCCGCGACGACGAACCCTTCGGAGGAGGGCAGAACGTGGCAGGGAAAGTCGCCGGGGCCGAGGCCGAAGTGCTTTTCCAGATAGAGGTGGTGCAACTCGTCATGGCGGCCGTAGATCACCGCAGGCGCCGCCTTCAGCGCCGCGGCGGTGACGCCCGCGGGGAAGAAGCGGGCGACGAACTCCGGCGTGGCGACCGGGTAATAGGCGAGCGCGCCGAGGCGGTAGGATTTCAACCCCTGCACGTCGTCGGCGCGGGTGCCGATGCAGGCGAGCACGTGGCCGGATTTGAGGATGTCGAGAGTGCGCGTCTCGTCATCGACGATGAGGTCCACCAGCAGGTTGTGGCGGCGGAACAACAGCGCCGGAATGTCGGAGAACCAGGTGGCGAGGCTGTCGGCGTTGAGCGCCAGGCGCACCCGCTCGAACGGCAGGGGCGCGGCGTCGCCGGTATCGACGCGGAGGTCGCGCTCCATCAGCCGGGCGTTGAGGATGTATTGGAACGCCCGGTCGCCCGCGGCGGTGGCGACCACCGGCTTGCTGCGCACCAGAAGCGGCTCGCCGAATTGTGATTCGAGGCGCTTGATGCGCTGCGACACCGCCGACTGGGTGAGGCCCAGGTTGCCGGCGGCGCGTTCGAAACTGCCGAGGCGGATGACCGCGGCAAGGGCTTCCAGGCAGCGGGAGTCGAGCATGGCGAACCATAATTTCAATTCATGTCGGATAAGAATTATACGCTCAATTAATGCGGATGGCGAGCGCATGATGCCTTCCGAAGCGGCAATCGAGCCGCCGCAGTATGCTTGGGAGCACGTGTCATGTTCGGGTTTTCCGCCTATCTCGCGGGGCTGATGCTGGGGGGCAGCCTGATCGTCGCCATCGGCGCGCAGAACGCCTTCGTTCTCGGCCAGGGGCTGCGCCGCAGCTTCCCCGCGACCACGGCGGCGGTGTGTTCGCTGTGCGACGTGCTGCTGATCGGCGGCGGCGTCGCAGGCGCGGGCGTGGCGGTGGCGATGCACCCGATGCTGGCGCGCGGCCTCACCCTCGCCGGTGCGGCGTTCATGCTGGTCTACGGCGCGCTGGCGGCGCGCCGCGCCATCCTCGGCGACGGCCAGGGCCTGGGCGGCGGGCGCTTTTCCGGCGGGCGGCGCGCCGTGGTCGGCGGGGCCCTGGCGGTGAGCCTGCTCAACCCGCATGCCTACATGGATGCGCTGCTGCTGATCGGCGGCGTCGCGGCGCAGATGCCCGCGGCGAGCCGTCCGGCCTTCGCGCTGGGGGCGATGAGCGCCAGCATCGTCTGGTTCTTCGGCCTCGGTCTCGGCGCTTCGGCGATGGCCGGCGCACTGGCGCGGCCCGCCACCTGGCGGGTGATCAACGCCGCCACCGCCATCGTCATGGCGGCGCTGGCGGTGCGCCTGCTGCACGGGCTGTGATTACTGCGCCGTCTTCTGCGACTTGATGTTGGAAAGCGTCTTGTCGGTCTTCGACAGCTTGCCGCTGCCGAGCTTGCGGGTCTTCAGCGTGCCCTTGTCGTCGAATACGATCCCCGCCTCGCGGTTCTTCTTGGAGATCGTCTGCTTCGGCGTCACCGGCACGCTGGACTTCGCCTTGGTGGTGGAGAAGGGGATCGGCTGCGGCGCGCTGCCCGCAAGCGCGGGCGCGGCGGCGAGGGCAAGACAGAGCGCGGACAGACATGCCGTCCGCAGCCGGGATGCACGGGACATCGCATCATCTCCATCGGCGGATCGCGGGAAGGCCAGTCTATGCCGCGGCCGGTGAGCAAACCGTTAACGCGCCCTACAATGCGTTGATCGTGCCGATGAAGCCGTCGAGTTCCGCCTCCAGGCGGTTCGACTGGGCGGTGAGCTCCGCCACCGTGGCGACCACGCCGCCCGCGCTTGCGCTGGCATCGGCGATGGCGCGGCTCATGTGGCCGAGGCGTTCGGAGACCGCATCGGTGCCCTGCGCCGCCGCGGCCACGTGGCTGCGGATGTCGGAACTGGCGGCGGTCTGCACCCGCACCGCCTCGGTGAGGTTGCGGGCCAGGGTCTCGATGTCGGCCACGTCGGCGCAGATGCCGGAGATTCCCTCCACCGTGGTGACGATGTCGGATTGAATCGTCTTCACCCGGCCGTCGATGTCGGCGGTGGCCTGGCGCGTCTGCTGCGCCAGCTGCTTCACCTCGTCGGCGACCACGGCGAAGCCCTTGCCCGCCATGCCCGCGCGCGCCGCCTCGATGGTGGCGTTCAAGGCGAGCAGGTTGGTCCGGTCGGCGATCTCGGCGATCAGTTCCACCACCTTGCCGATGTCCTGCGCGGCCTGGGAGAGCGCCTGCACCTGCCCGGTGATGGCGGTCGCCCCCTCGATCGCGCGGCGGATCGAGGCGCCGGATTCCACCAGCCGCCGGTCCACCGATTCCACCGCCTGCAGCAGGTCCTCGCTGGAGGAGACGACGCGGGTCATGCTGTCGGCGGCCAGCGCGATGGTGCGCGCCATATCCTCGCCCTGGCCGCGCGTCGTGGCGCTGTCGCGGGAGAGGCCCTGCGCGTCGGCGGCGATGCGCTCGGCGCTGCCTTGCACCGCCTGGGCGACCTTGCGCACCGTGTTCTCGAAGGAATCGGCCATGCGCTTCAGGGTGTCGCGGCGGTCGCGTTCCGCCGCCTCGCGGTTGGCCAGGTCCTGGGCGCGGATGCGTTCCACCTCGTGGGCGGTCTGCTTGAACACCGCGATGGAGCGGGCCATCGCGCCGATCTCGTCGCGGCGGTTGAGGCCGGGGATGCGCACCGAGCGGTCGCCGGCGGCAAGCGCGTTCATCGCGTTGCGGATGTCGGCGATGGGGCGGTGGATGGACCGCGCGATGGCGATGGCGAGGAAGCCGAACAGCGCGATGCCGATGCCGCCCGCGACGGCGAGCGCGCGGGCGGTGCGGGCGCGCACCGCGCGGCCCTTGGCCTGCGCCGCGGCGAGGTTGCCGCCGGTGGCGGCGAGCAGGTCCTGCGCTTCGCGGCGGGTCTCGCCGAAGGCGGCGGCGAGCGCCGCATCGGCCTCCGCCCGCTGGTTCACCGCATCCACGTAGGCGCGCATGGCGGAGCCGTAGTCCTTGAGTGCGGCGGAAAGCTTCTTGCGGGTGTCCGCGCCGAAGGGGCCGCCGTAGATGGCGAAATCCATCTCGTTGACGATCTTGCGCAGCTTGCCCGCGTCCTCGGCGCTGGCGGTGACCAGGAAGGATTGCTCGAAGCGGCGCAGCTCGGTCATCTTGGCGGAGATCGCGGCGACGTTGGGCCACATCACCAGTTCCGCCTCGATCTCGTGGCTTGCCGCGGTCATCCGGCCGCGCAGGCCGTCGCCCGCGCCGAGGCCGATCTGCGCGCGCGCCGCGCCCGCCGCGTCGAAGGTGGCGGACAGCCGGGAAATCCGTGCCGCCAGGGTTTCGGCCCGTGCCGCCTGCGCATGGCGCGCGGCCTCGGCGGCGGCGGCGGAGAAGGCGGTCCCAGCCGCCTCGGGATCGCGGGAAAAACCGATGTCGGCCACTTCCATGCGCGCCATCATCAGCTCCAGGGAGCGGATCTCGTCGCCCACCACGCGCAGGGAGTCCGCCTCCGCCTCGGTGGCGCGGATGGAGCGCTCGCCGAGCGTCTGCACCACCGCCGCACCGCCCAGCATGAGCAGGCTGAGCACCACCAGGGCATAGATGCGCCGCCCGATTCGCAGGTTGGCGAGCAGGCGGCTGATCAGGCCGTGGCTGCGCGCCGGGGCGATGCGGCTCTCCCGCTCCAGGGCTTCCTGCGCCTCGGGCGTGAGCACTTCGCCGGGCATCAGGGTGGGTGCGAAATCGGCGGTCATGGCGTTCGGGAGTCTCCCCAGTGGTCTCGGGCGCTGCATCGTGGCAGCATTCAGGAGCGCCCGCCGAGGGGCGGTCAACCGCGTCATGAATATTTCAACAAACGGCGCGGTGGAAAAACTCGGCCCATACGGGAAAGCCAAGAGGTATGGACAACCGGGGGGAGGGGGTTATCCTGGTACGGCTAAGGGGAGGACGCATCATGGCGGAGCCATCCGATCCGATCTGGGAACGCGCGCTGACGTTGCTCGAGCGTGCCCCCACCTGGCATGAGTTGCGCCGCGCCCTGGAGGCCGAAGGCCTGGTGGACCGCCTCGGCGGGGCGGGGATGCAGGCCCTGCTCGCCGAGTGGCATGCCTGCGCCGCCGCCGCCCTCAACGACGTGGAACTGCGCATCGAATTGGGCTTCTGGGCCGAGGGCGGCACCTATGCCGAGCACCTGCGGGGGTTCCAGGCGATTCCCCCGGCGGTGCTGGTGGCGCAGGCGCGCGTCCGCGGCTGGTTCGTGCGGCAGGGGACTTCCGGCAAGGCGATCGTCAACCCGCCCGGCGCGCGGCCGCTGGTCATCGGGGCCGGCGTGGACGGCGGGGAATAGGGACGGGGGGTCAGAACGCGCTGATGGCGCGCAGCCAGCGCCGGCGCTCCGCCTCGGGCATGGCGCGGAAGGCGGAAAGCCACGCCGCCTCGTCGGCGTCGAGCGCGGCGGCGGACGCGGGGCCGCCCTCCGCCGGGCGCAGGTGCGGCGGCGGCGGGGCGCAGAGCAGCAGCACCGTCATCGGGTCCATTTCGAGGAAGCGCGCAAGCGGCAGCAGTTCCGCCACGTGCACGTCGCGGCGGCCGCGCAGGATTTCGGAAATCCGCGTCGGCGGCAGCCCCAGGGCCTGCGCCAGTTCAGTTTTCTTTTTGCCCAGCTCGGCCAGGCGTTCGGCGATCCAGGTCTGTTCCATGGTCCCATCATACCCGTTTCGGCGCTCCACGCATAGACGATTATCGTCATTTTTTGCTGGACAAGTATTGCCGATTATCGTAATATCCACTCCATCGCACAAACCGCAGAAACCGGGAAGGGGGGCGTGATGGCGCAAAACGGCGAGATTGTGGACTGCCTGGTCAAGGCGTTCGGTGGGCTTTCCGCGATGGCTCGGGCGTTGGGGCATGCGCACGCCAGCACGGTGCAGGGCTGGGCGGCGCGGCAGTCGATTCCGCGCTGGAGATTTTACGAAATACGTAATTCTAAGCCCTGCCGCCGCGACCCCCGCATCGCCCTGCTGCTCGACCGGCTGGAGGCGGAGCCCGCCGCCGCGCGCCCCGAGGGGCCGCACGACCCGGTGGGCTGCCGCTACATCGCGGGCGATCCGAAGTGGGAGTGGGCCTATTGCAACAAGCCGTTACGCCCCGGCTCTTCCTATTGCGCGGAGCATCATGCGCTCTGCTGCCTGCCCCCCGGGGACCCCGCCGCCCTGGCGGAGGTGGAGGCGGCGGCGCGTGGCGAAGAGGCTGCGCGATGAACTTTCCCCGCACCGCGCCCGCGCAGACCGCGCCGGACTGGACCGTCGCGTTCTGCGACCCTCCGCCGCTGCCGCCCGGCGCGCCCTGGCGCAACCGCCTGCTGCACCGGCTGCTCACCGTGCTGCTCAGGCCGGGGTTCCGCCACTGCTATGCGCTGCGGCCGTTGCATCTGGCCGAGGGGTGGCTGCTGTTCAATCCGCACAGCGCCTGCACCGACATTCTCGAATTGCGCGGGCAGGGCTTCGCCGCCCACCTCGCCGCCGAGGCCGCGGCCGGGCGCTGCCGCCTGGTGCGGGCCGCGGCGCGGCGGCCCGAGGCTTGGGCGCCGCGCTTTTCCGCCACCTGCGTGTCCGCGGTGGCGCACCTGATCGGCGCGCCGTCCCGCCCGTGGACCACGCCTTTCGCCCTTTATCGTCGCTTGAAACAGGAGGAAACCGCGATGGGTTCGATCTTTTCCACGCCGAGCGTGGACACCTCGGCAGCCGACCGGCAGGCCGAGCTTGCCCGGCAGGAGGCCGCGGAAACCAAGGCCAAGACCGAGGCGAAGCTGCGTGCCCTGCGCGCCGGGCAGTCCGGGCGGTCGCTGCTGTCCTATTCCGGGACCGGCGAGCAGGGGGTGAAGACCACCCTGGGGGCGGGCTGACATGGCGAAGACCGAAGACCGTCATGCCGATCCGCTGCTGCGGCGCTTCGCCCGCGCCGAGGCGAAACGCCGGATGTGGGATTCCATCCTGAGCGAGACCTACCGCCTCGCGCTGCCCAACCAGGACGACCCGGAGGCCAACGCCCGCGGCGGCAAGCGCGATACGGAAATCTTCGACGGCACCGCGATCCGCGCGGTGAAGTGGAAGCGCGCCAAGCTGCACGGCGACCTGTTCCCGCCGTTCCGCCACTGGACCCACTTCCTGCCCGAGGGGCTGGACGCCGACGACCTGGACGCCGCCGCGGCGCACGCCTGGGCGGGCTTCGTCGAGAGCGCGGAGCGCAAGTTCCACAAGGCGATCGACCGTTCCAACTTCCACCTCGAAGCGCCGCTGGCGCTCGGCGACGCGCTGATCTCCACCGGCGCGCTGCTGGTCCAGGAGGGCACCCCCGACGACCCGTTGCGCTTCGAGGCGGTGCCGGTCTCCCAGGTGATTCCGGAGGAAAGCCCCGACGGGGTGATCCGCACGGTGTTCCGCGCCTTCGACGTGCCGGGCCGCGATCTCGCGGCGCGCTGGCCGGACGCGAAACTGCCCGCGGAAGTGAGCGAGCGCATCGACGCCGACCCGGACGGCGCGCTGCGCGTCGTCGAGGCGACGGTGTGGGACCCGGAGGAGCAGCGCTACGACTATGCGGTGATCCTCGCCGACGGCGAGCGCCGCATCGTCGAGCGCGATTACCGCACCTCGCCGTGGGTGGTGTTCCGCATCGACAAGGCGACCGGCGAGACCATGGGGCGCGGCCCGGTGCTGGATGCGCGCGCCGACATCGCCACCGCCAACAAGACCAAGGAGCTGATCCTCAAGAACGCCTCGATCGCGGTCACCGGCATCTGGCAGGCGGAGGACGACGGCGTGCTCAACCCCGCCAACATCAAGCTGGTGCCCGGCGCGATCATTCCCAAGGCGGCGGGTTCCGAGGGCCTCAAGCCCCTGGAAGCGCCGGGCAAGTTCGACGTCTCGCAGCTTCTGCTCAAGGACCTGCAGGACGGCATCGAGGCGGCGATCAAGGGCCCCGCCCTGCCGCCGGTGGAGGCGGGCAGCCGCACCGCCTACGAGATCGGCGAACGCCGCTCCGACCAGATGGCGGTGGACGTGCCGATGAGCCTGCGCCTGCTCTCGGAACTCGACTATCCGCTGGTGATGCGCTGCCTCGCCATCCTTACCGGCCCGGCGATGGCGGGCGGGCCGTACTACATCGAACCGCCGCTCCTCGGCGAGCGGCGGGTGCGTCCGGTGCCGGTGTCGCCCCTGGTGCGCTATCAGGACATCGCCGAGGCACAGGCACGCAACCAGGCGCTGTTGCTGGCGATGCAGGTGGACGCGGAGACCACGCTCGCCCTGGTGGACCGCGCGCGCTACATCCGCGACTTCCTGGAGGCGCACGGCTTCAAGCCGACCCACCTGCGCCCGCCGGAGGAGGAGGCGCAGCCTGCCGCGGCCGCGGTGGAGGAAGGGGCGCTCGCGCCGCTCTTCCGTCTCCTCGCCGGGGCGGGGGAGTCGCCGCAGGGCGGCGACGCGGCGCGGCTCTCCGCGCTCGCCGTCCGCCTCGCCGGGAGCGGGGAGGCGGCGTCATGAGCCTCCCCGCCGCCCTCATGCCGCTCGCGCCGGAGGAGGCGGGGCCGGTGTTCGCCCGCCTGTTCGCCGCCGCCGACGGCGGCCGCGCGCTCGCCTATCTGCGGGCGATGACGCTCGACCGCGCGGTCGGCGCCCACGTCAGCAGCGAGCAGCTCTGGCACCTGGAGGGCCAGCGCTACCTCGCCCGTCACATCCTCAAGCTGGTGGAGCGCGGCGCCGCGCCGTCGTGACGGCGAGGCCCCGGCTCTCCCCTTCCGATCACAGGAGAACAACGTCATGACGATGTCCGAAAGCCTGTTGCCCGGCGATGCCGCCGATGCCCCGCGCAGCGTGCGCTACAAGGGGGAGGAAGTGGCGGTGCCCGAAGCCTTCTGGGATGCCGAGGCGGGCCGCCCCAACCTCGGCGCGCTGGTGAAGTCCCATGCCGATCTGCGGCGCAAGCTCTCCGAGGGGCGGCCGCAGCCGCCGGAGAGTTATGCCCTTTCCCTGCCGGAGGAACTCGCCTCCCGCATCTCCCCCGACGAGAACGACCCGCTGGCGCGCCGCGCCATGGACTGGGCGAAGAAGCAGGGTCTGGGGCAGGAGGCGTTCTCCGAACTTGCCGTCCTCTACTACGGCCACCTGGCGGACGGCGCTCTCGACCGCGACTCGGAGATGGAGCGCCTCGCCGAGGCGCTCGGCCCGCGCGCCGGGGCGGAGCTTGCCGGGCTGTCGCGCTGGGTCGGGGATATCCTCGGCGAGAGCATGGGCAAGTCCCCCGAGGTCGCCCAGGCGCTCGATCGCCTCACCGCCACGGCGGACGGCGTGCTGCTGCTCAAGGCGATCCGGGACAAGTTGGGGGAGGCCGGGCTGCCGAGTTCGCGCGGCGGCGCTGCGCCGCGCCTGGATGCCGCCGCCCTGCGCGCGCTGCAATCCTCCGATGCTTATCTCGCGGGCGATCCGGCGGCGCGGCGCACCGTGGCCGAGGGCTGGGCGCGGCTGTTTCCGGAGGATCGGGAGTGAATCCGGCGCAACGCGGGGTCTATTTGCCGCTCTCGGGATGGAACGCCAAGTTGTCTTGCCATGTTCTTGGCATACTCTTGATGTTTTCTTCGTTATTACCGCCAAACTACTGACACAATTGCACAGTAGAGCAGCGACGGGGCCGCCTCTGCGGCCTCATCGATTGCCGAGTGCGTCCGTTTGGGGCCTGCCCCGCGCGGCACGCTTCGACACTGTCCGGCCGCGGAGCCCCACCCCGGAGTCCCAACCCAGCGTTAGGTCACAACCCCGGGGACCGCGGCCGGACAGCTCTTTCCCAGCCCGTTGAAATCTTCCGTTCTCCCTGCCTCCGGCGCGAAAGGCGTTGATTCCGCCGTGCGGACGGGTGAAAGTCGCGGTCTTCGGAGCGCGCCGGGGTCTGGCGCGCCGTGCAGTTTCAAGGGGGTCCGCATGGCGGAACTGATTCCGTCCTTCGCGCGCAAGCGGGAAGTCGCCAACCACGCCGTCTACACCGAGGCGCTTGCCGCCATCGGCAAATTCGTCCAGGCGCTGCCGGAGGAAGGGCGCGAGCGCTTCTTCTGCCTCGTCGCCGACGTGGCGCGCAGCCTCGCCTGGGCAGCCGGGCGGCGCGACTGGGTCTCCCTGCTGGAGCGGATGACCCGCGACGGCCAGGAGGAATACGCCGTCGTGGTCCGCAAGATGGGCCTCGCCGAATCCCTCGAAACCGCGCTGTGGGCGGCGATGCGGGCGCACCCGCAGCCGCTGTTCCGCCATGCGCTCGGCCTGGTGGCGGTGCGGATTCACCTCGGCATCGCCTGGGCCGACCGCAAGGTGCTGCAGGTGCGCGACGCCGCGGGCGCGATGATCCTCGACGCCTTCGACGCGGCGGAGATCTCCCCCACCCAGGCCGCCGACCTCCAGGACGAGGACTTCCGCGTCGGCGGCGCGGCGGAGGAGGCGCAGATCTTCTCGATCCTGCGCGAGACCGCGTTTTCCCGCGGCATGAGCGGCGACGGGCCGTTTTCCGAACCCGGCGCCTGCAACGCGGCGCTGCGCGACGCCTTCGGCCTCGATTTCCTGCCCGGCGCGAAGGTGGACAGCCCCTGCTTCGACATGGTCCTGCGCAACGTCAACGAGACCGGCGTCAAGGGCGCCTACGCCGCCGCGGCCAAGGTGTTCTCCGCGGAGGACGCGGAGGGTGCGCTCGCCCGCCTCGGATTTTCCCTGGCCGACGTCAAGGCGCACGTTTCGGTGCCCGAGACCCTGGCCATCGCCGCCGATCTGTGGGGCTGCCGCCTGGAAGCCCGCACCGCGCCCGAACTCGGCGCGGCGCGGGCGGCGGAGTTGCGCCGCCGCTGCCATGCGGCGTTCGCCTATGGCCGCGCCGCCACGCCCGCCTTCCTGCTGCTGGCGATGCTGGCGGAGGGCCGCTGGCTCGTCCTGGCCGGGGAAGGAGCGGATGGTCCCGCCAAGGCGATCTCCCGGATGCTGGAGGAAGGCGGCAGCTGGCCCTCCATCGTGCCGCCCGAGGGAGTCTCGGTGCGCGCCGCCGACCGCGAGGCGGAGCCCAAGGTCGCCGAACTCATGGAGCGCAACCGCTGGAACGGGCGGCAGTTCAAATGGTACTGGGTGGCGGTGGTCCTGGCGGTGATGGTCTACGGCTGGGCGGTCAGCGTCGGCCTACTCTAGGCTCAGATCCTCCAACCCCTTCAGCACCCCCGGCACGGCATGGGTGAACGCCGTGCCGTAGGGGGTGATCCACGCGCCGGTCCAGGTGATCCAGCCCTCCGGCGGCTCCACCTGCGGCACCGGCGCGGTGCGCGGGTCGGGCAGCGCCGCGGCGATGCCGGTGAGCGCCTTCCACAATTCTTCCTGGGCGATGGAGCCGGGCCGTGGCCACAGGCGGCGCAGGGCCGCCGCGTCCTCCGCCGCGGCGGCGAGCGCGGCGCGCGGATTGCCGCCGCCGCGCACCGCGGAGCGCAGCGCCAGTGCGGTGTCCCACTCGAAGCGCGTCAGCATGCCGATGACGTAGAGCGCCCCCGCCGCCTCGCCGCCGGGGGTCACCGCTTGCGCCAGGGCGCGCCAGATGTCGTAGCGCGCCAGGGGTTCCTGCAGCCACAGGTCCGCCTCGCGCGGATCGCCGGGCAGGGGGGCCTTCTCCTCCAGGCGCTGCAATTGCTCCAGCCGCGCCTGCATGAAGCGCCAGCGCGCGTCCACCGTCTTGACGTAGACGCCGAGCGCCGCGTCCAGCGCCGCGACCGGGGCCTTTTCCGCGGCGCAGGTGGCCCGGTCGGCCTCGCTGCCGAGGCGGGTGGCGTGGCTTTCCAGCCGGGTCTTGAGTTCGGCGAGGCCGTCCTGCGCGCGGGCGAGCTGGCTCCGCCGCTCGGCGTCGCCGCGCGCCCGTGCCGTCTGGCCGACAAGGTGGCTTGCCGAGATCTCGATGCGGTAGAGCCCGACGGCAAGCGCCATGCGGTCGCGCAACAGGGTGCGGCAGGCCGCATCCGCCGCGGCGGCGGGGCCGGGCAGGGCCGCGGCAAGCAGCAGCGGCAGCGCCAGGCGGGCGAAAACGGCGGCGGCGAAACGCATCGGCGGGCTCCTTTTCTGCTCTCGGGCAGCCTCGTCCGCCTGCACCATCCTGTCAACAGGTGCGGCGCAGAGGTTTACATAATACGTATAAGTCATTGATTTAAATAAATAATTATTGACAGGACGGGGGCTTTGCGAGATACTGCACGCATCTTCCGGCGTGCGGCCCATCGCGCAAGTCCGACCCGCCGCCCGGTTTTTCTTCGGCTCGCCGTTTGCCTCGCGCAGGCGGCATCCGCGCTTCGCGCCGTCCGGCATATCACTGGCACAGACCCGGACGTATCGGCCTTCACCGCTCCGCAGATTTTGCGGGGCCTCCGAGGGCGATGCGTCGGTTTGCGCGCGCCCCTCGGGTTTCGGCAACGGAAACGAGGGCTTCTTCATGAGCGTTTCGATTACCCAGGCCTTCATCAAGCAGTACGAGGCCGACGTCCATGTCGCCTATCAGCGCATGGGCGCGAAGCTGCGCAACACGGTGCGGGTGAAGACCAGCACCACCGGCGCGACCACGGTGTTCCAGAAGGTCGGCACCGGCGTCGCCGCCACCAAGACCCGTCACGGCATGGTGCCGGTGATGAACCTGGAGCACACCCAGGTGGAATGCACCCTCGCCGACTACTATGCCGGCGACTGGGTGGACAAGCTGGACGAGGTCAAGACCAACGTCGATGAGCGCAAGACCCTGATCGACGCGGGGGCCTATGCGCTGGGGCGCAAGACCGACGAGATGATCCTCGCCGCCGCGGGCGCCGCCGCCCTCGGCGTCGGCGACTACTCCACCGGCCTGACCAAGGCCCTGCTGCTCTCCGCCTTCGAGAGCCTAAACGGCTCCGACGTGCCCGACGACGGCCAGCGCTTCGGCATCGTCGGTCCGCACCAGTGGAACGAGCTGCTCAACATCGACGAGTTCGCCAGCTCCGACTTCGCCGCCGACGCCTTTCCGTGGCTCAAGGGCACGGAAAGCCGCAAGTGGCTGGGCATCGTCTGGATGATGCACACCGGCCTGCCGCTCGCGGACGGCAACCGCGACTGCTTCCTCTGGCACAAGACCGCGATCGGCCACGCCATCGGCGCGGAGGTCACCTCCGACATCACCTGGCACGGCGACCGCGCCGCCTTCTTCGTCAACAACATGATGAGCCAGGGCGCGGCGCTCATCGACGGCGCGGGGGTGATCAAGATCAAGGTGGACGACACCGCCGAGATCGCCTGACCCCGCAACCGAGAAGGAACCTCATCATGGCTTTCGATCCCAACAAGCTGGAACTCCTCGCGGGCGGCGGCGCGGTGCTGTCGCTGTGGGGCTATGCCTCCGCCGCCGATGCCGCGGCGGCCATCGACGCGGCGGGCTACTTCGACGATGCCGCGGGCGTGCTCAAGGTCGGCGACTGGATTCTCGTCAACGCCGCCGACGGGCGCGGCATCGCGGTGGTCGCCTCCAATGCGGGCGGCTCCGTGGATGTCGCCGACATTCTCGCCGTCGGCGCCGCCGACACCCGCTGATCCCATCGGTCCGGCGGAACGGGGTTTGCCGTTCCGCCGTGGTCCCGCAACGGAGGAACCGAGATGGCCTTGACCGGAC
Organism: Oleispirillum naphthae; assembly: GCA_027864655.1. Lineage (GTDB taxonomy): Bacteria > Pseudomonadota > Alphaproteobacteria > Rhodospirillales > Rhodospirillaceae > Oleispirillum > Oleispirillum naphthae. The sequence goes on along the minus strand of JAQAZG010000007.1, from coordinate 15,932 downwards.
TTCAGATGTGCGCCCGCGCGCTCATCGCCATCGGCTGCGAGCCGATCACCAGTTTCGACGACGGCACCGCCGAGGCGGAGGTGGCGGGCATGCTCTACGGCGGGGTGCGCGACGCAATGATCTCCGCCTATCCGTGGAGCTTCGCCACCGCGCAGCGCGCGCTGGCCGAGGTGGCGTCCACGCCGGTCGCCGACTTCGCCCACGCCTACCAGTTGCCCGACGACTTTCTGCGCGCGCTGTCGCTGGGGGCCGCAGGCTCCGCCTCCGGCCGCGGCGTGGCCTACCGCATCCACGAGCGGCGCATCCACACCGATGCCGCGGGCGTGGTGCTGACCTACATCTTCCGTCCCGACAGCCGCACCTTCCCGCCGTTCTTCGACCAGGCGCTGATCGTCCGCCTCGCCGCCGAGTTCTGCCTGCCGCTCACCGAGAACACCGCGCGCAGCGAGTTGCAGGCCAAGCTGGCGCAGGCGGAGTTCGGCCGCGCCAAGTCGATCGACGCGCAGCAGCAGACCCCCAACCGCTTCGAGGATTTCTCGCTTCTGGAGGCACGGCGATGACGGCGCGCGGCTTCTCGGTGCAGACCAATTTTTCCGCCGGGATGCTCGACCCGCATCTCGCGGCGCGGGTGGATGTCTCCGCCTATGCCCAGGGCGGGGCGGACCTCACCAACGTGCTCGGCCTGCCGCACGGCGGCGTCGCCCTGCGCGGCGGGCTCGCCCGTTTCGCCGAGGTGACGGAGGGCGGCGCGGCGGCGCGCCTGGCGAAGTTCGAGTTCTCCACCGAGCAGGTCTACCTGATGGTGGTGCGGCCCCTCGCCATCGACGTCTACCTGCCGGACGGCACGCTCTGCGCCACCGTGGCGACCGCCTATGCGGAGGCGGAGATCGCCGCCCTTGCCTGGGTGCAGAGCCTCGACACCCTGATCCTGGTGCACCCGGAGCACGCGCCCGCCAAGCTGATGCGCGAAGGCTCCCACACGTCGTGGGCGCTCTCCGACATCGCGCTTGCCAATATTCCGCAGCACGATTTCGGCAGCGGCGACGAGGATGTCTGGTCCGCCGCGCGCGGCTGGCCGCGTTCGGTGTTCCTCCACCAGGGGCGGCTCTATTTCGGCGGTTCGAAGTCGCGGCCGCAGACGGTCTGGGGCAGCACCGCCAATTCCTTCTTCGACTTCGCCACCTCCGACGACGCGCTCGACGACGAGGCGGTGGAACTCACCTTCGACAACGACCGCGTCTGCGCGGTGCAGCAGCTCTATGCGCTCAACGACTTCTTCGCCTTCACCAGCGGCGGCCTGTTCGCGCGCACCGAAGGCGACGTGATCACGCCGCAGAGCTTCTTCATGCGCCGCTCCTCCGAGGTGCCCGCCTCGGCGGTGCGCCCGGCGGAGTTGGACGGCTCGGTGATGTTCGTCAAGAACCCGGAGAGCGGCCATTCCTCGGTCTACGAGATCGTCTTCGACTACGAGTCCCAGAGCTACCGCGCCGAGGACGTGGCGCTGCTCTCCGGGCACCTGATGCGCGGCCCCCTCGACATGGCGGCGCGCCTGGGCAACGAGAGCGACAGCGCCAACCACCTCTACGTGGTCAACGGCGGCGATGGAACCGTCGCGGTGCTCAACAGCCGCAAGACCCAGAAGATGACCGGCTGGACCCTGCTCGTCACCGCGGGCGCGGTGCTGCGCGTCGCAGTGGCGGGCGGCGTGCCGTACTTCCTGGTGCGGCGCGAGGTCGCAGGCGCGGAACGTTATTTCATCGAGGCGCTGGAGGCGTCGCGGCGGCTCGATTGCAGCGTGCTGCTGACCGCCGAAGAGCCGACGGAAAGCTGGGGCGGCCTTTCCGCCCTGGAGGGCGCGACGGTGGACCTGATCGGCGACGGCGCGCCTCTCGGCAGCGCGGCGGTGCAGGGCGGCGCGGTCGCCGCGCCCTATCCGGTTTCCGCGCTGGAGGCGGGCTTCGCCTTCGACTGGGCGGTGGAGACCATGCCGGTGACCACCGGCGAGGCGGCGGGCGGCGGGCGGCACCGTATCACCCAGGCGGCGATCCGCCTCTACCGCTCCGCCGGGCTCACCGTCAACGGCCGCCGCCTCAGCGACCGGCGCATCGGCGAAACGCTGCTCGACGCCGCTCTCGCGCCGGTCTCCGGCGTGCGCATCGTGCGCCTGCTCGGCTGGCGGGGCGGCCGCACCGGCAGCGGCGGGGCCACGGTGCGCATCACCGGCACCTCGCGCCTGCCCGCGGCGGTTCTCTCGGTGTGCTCGGAAGTCGCGCAGTAACCACGGAACAAGGAGAACGGACATGGGCATGGTACCGCTGTTGATCGGCGGCGCGGTGGGCGCCGGCGGAACGGCCTTGCTCGGGACGGGCACGCAGAGCGGCATGGCCGCGCAGCAGCTCTCCCTGCAGAAATCCCGCGATGCGCTGGCGCTGGCGGAGCAGGAACGCGCCCGCGAGAAAGAGCTGGAAAACACCCTGTCGCGGCAGAACGCCTGGTTCGCCGCCTCGGGCGCCGACGCCGCCTCCGGCTCGGCGCTCTCCGTCGCCAATGCGGCGGTCTCCGACGCGGAGCACGACCTGGCGATGATCGCCTCCGGCGCAGCGCTGACCGGAGAAGCCCGCGCCCTGCAGGAGCGCGCGCTGGGCGCGAGCAGCACCAGCGGCATCCTGCAGCAGTCGCTGCTGAAGTCCGGGGCGGGGCAGGCGCAGTCGCTGGTGACTTCGGGCCTGAGCCTTTTGTCGCCGTGGAAATGAGGGAGGCGGGGATGACCGGAACCAAGGATATCGACCGCGCCTTCGCGGCGCTGCCGCGCCTGCTGCCGGAAGCGGCGGAACCGCCGCGCCGCGCCCTGGTGGCGGAAGCGGCGATCCGCCTCGACGAAGCGGCGGAGACGGTGCGCCGCGTGATCGCCGATGCGGCGGCGCGGCACGCGGGCGATCCCGCGGCGGCGGCGGATGCGGCGATGCGGGACTATCGGCAACTGGCGCGGTTTTGGCCGCCGGAGCGCAAGCGCGTGCTCGACGGCTATTTCCAGGATCTGCTGGCGCGCACGCGGCGGCAGGCGGAGGCGGCGCTGGAAGACGCGGCGGTGCGTGCGCGGCCGCGCCGCCTGCTGACGCGCCTAGCGGCGGCGGCGGCGGAGGCCTTGGCCACGGCGCGCCGTGGCGACGCCGCGGCGGTGGATGCGGCGTTGCGGCGGGTGTTGCTGCTGCGCGATCTCGCCTGCCGCCTGGGCGCTTTGGATGCCGTCGGCGCGGCTTCTCTCACCGCCGGGTTCGCCGCCGATCTGGCGGAGGCGCAGGTGCGCGGCGAGATCCGCCGTCTTGCCGCCGCCGACCCGCTCGCCGCTTTGGCGCATGCCCTGGCGTTCGCGCCGGAGCTGCCGGAGGCGGAGGCCGCGTTCCTGCGCCGCGCCGCCCTGGCGGAGGCGGAGGATGCCCTGCACGCCGCCGAACGCGGCCGCCTGACGGAAGAAGGATCGGCGGGGATGTGGCGGCGCGCCGCGCAAGGCGGCGAGGCGTTGCGCCTGCTTGCCGCCTATGCGGCGGGCGGTGCGGTTCCGGCCGGGGAGAACCTGCCGGAGCTGGCGGAAACCCTGGCGGAAGCCGCGGCCCGCCGCGGCATGGCCTGGGACGACGCGGACGCCTTGCGCGATCTGTGGGACGGGGTGCATCGCGCCGATCCGTTGGCGGCTGCGGCGGCGGTGGCGGCGGAGGCCGCGGCGGGGCGCATCGGCTGGACCGCGGCATGCCGCCTGCTGGCCGCCGCGGGGGAGGAGATTCTACAGCCGCTGGCGGTGCGGACCGCCGCATGGACGGAGAGCCTGGGCGCGGCGGCGGAAACGGACTTTGCGTTGCCGCCCTGCCTCGCGCATGCGGAGGCAGTGGGCGCGGCGATGTTGCAGGCATGGAAGAATAACGACAGAGAACCTCTGGAAGATCGTCAGGTCAAGAAAACGGAACAGGGTAGGTAGAAGTGGAGTCCGTGCCGGCATGCATACACGCAAAGATAAAATGGAAGATATATTTATCAATTATTAAATGAAAAATTGGTTGTTTTACCAACGCTACAACTTCGGATCGATATGGACTTGCGAAAATAGGTTGTATGTGTGTCGAATAGCACGTAATGCTAGATAAAATTTCCGGATAACACTCCAAAGGCGAGTATGCGCGCCGGAGACAGGAAAAGAGGTGAGGATGATGGTGGCCAGTGAGGATCGGCGTCTGTGGCGCGATTGCGGCCTCGACGGCGTGCGCGGCGTCGAGGATCTGGACGAGGCCGTGGAGGCGGCGCTCGGCGGTTGCGCCGTGGCGGCGGCGGACGCGCCGGAGCGCCTGGCCGCGCTGTTCGGCCTCAGCGCTGCGGCGCTCGAACGGCGGACCGGGGTTCCGGTCGCGCCCGAGGTGGCGGCGGCGCGCCATGGGCTGATCGCCGCGGCGTTGGCGCAATGCCGCGCCGCGGCGGAAGCGCCGCAGGAGGGCGCGGGCCTGCGCCATGCCCTGGCAGTGTGTGCCGCATTGCAGCACGAGACCCTGGGCGAGACGCAGGCGAGCGAGGCGGCGCTGGCGCGCCGGGAGGCGGCGGAGCCCGCGCCGGAGCTGCCGGCGCGGGCGTTGCGCCGGGCATTGCCGTGCGGCGAGCGCATCGCCCTGGCGGCGGTGCGTGCGCTGGCCGCCGCGGAGACCGCGGCGGACCTGGACCTCCGTCTCGCCTGTGCGGACCTGCCCTTGCCGGATGCCCTGCCGCTGCCCGCGGCGGATGCGGCGGATGCGGCGGCGGCCACCGCGCGGGCGGTGCTGGGGGCGCTTATCGACATCCTGGCGCTGGCCGACCGCGGCGGCGAGACCGTTCCCCCCGCCACGGCGGACCGCGGCTGCGTTGCGGCCGCGGCGCGCGCCCTGGCGGCCCGCGGGGCCTTTCCGTTCGCCGCCGGGGCGGCGGCGCAGCGTCTCGCGGCGCAAGGCGGGGCGTTGCACGACGGGGTGCTTGCGGGGGCTGCCGACGCGGCGGGGCGGGCGGCCTGGCGCGCGCTCGCCGCGCGGCCGGAATTCCGCGTCGCCGCGCCCCTGGTGCTCGCCCCGGCGCACATCGCCTGGCGTATCGGCGGCGCGCTGGAAACCGGGCGTCTCGCCGCGCCGGTGCGCTCCGCCCTGCGGCGTGGCGGCGCGGCGCGGGCCGAGGCGGTGCGCGGCCTGCGTGCCGCCTCGGCGGTGCTGGCGGCGCTCGCCTGCCTTGCCGACGCGGGGCTGATCACCGGGCGGCTGCCCGAGGATCCCGCGGCGCGCGCCGCCTTCGCCGCCGACGGCCGCAGCGCCGACAGCATCGGGCGCGGGCAGGCCGCGCGGCGTTTCGACCGCGGCACCGCCTTCGGCGCGCTGCTCGGCCTCGCCGCCGATACCGCGACCCTGCTCGCCTATCGCCGCGGCGTTACGCCCGCGGTTTCGGGAACGGTGCCGCTGGATTGGCTGCTCGCGCCGCCCGCCGACGACGCGCCGCTCGACCTGGCGGCGGCGGCGGCGATCTGCGCCCTGCCGCTGCTCGACCGGCGGGTGGTGCGCGGTCTCGGCGGCGTGGTGCGCGCTCTGGTTCTGCCGCAGGGGGAGGCGGCTCTGCCCGGGACTTTGCCGGGGCCGCTCGCCGCGCCCTTGCCGGAGGCCTGGACCCGCCTGTTCGGACGTCTGTGGGCGGAGACCGCCGGGCTTTCCGCCGCGGCGGGGCCGCGCGTCAACCTGTGGGGCGAGCCGGTGGGCCGCCCGGACGGCGGCTTTTCCGCCTGGCGCAGCCCGGCGCACGATGCGGCGGGCGGGCTTTCCGCCTGTGGGCGGCTGCTGCGCGATCTCGGGCAGCCGGTGGCGATGCCGCCGCGCGGCGCGGCGCAGGGGGAGGCCGCCTACCGGCGGCACGCGGCGGCGGCGGGTGCAGCCTTCCGTTCCGAAGTGGAGGCCATCCTGGAGGGCGGGCACGCCCTTTCCCCGGCGTTCGCGGCAGGGGGCGACCCCGAGTTGCAGCGCCTGATCCTGCGCCGCCTCGCGGCGCAGGCCGCCGACGCGGCGCGCCGCACGCTGCCCCCGGCGGCGGGGGAAGGACTGTTGCGTCTGGCTTGATCCGTTTTCACCAGAAAGGCGCATCTGCGCCGCACGAGGACCGCACGACATGACCGAACACATCACCATCGGCGACATCCGCCCGCGCATCCAGTACACCGCCGACGGCGCGGTGACCGACTTCACCTTTCCGTTCCCGGTCTTCGCGGACGGCGACCTTCTGGTCTACCTGGGCGACACCCTGCAAACCTCGGGCTACACGGTTTCCGGCGCCGGGGAGAGTGCGGGCGGCACGGCGGTCTTTGCCGCCGCGCCCGCCGCCGGAACCGTCGTCACCCTGACGCGCATGGTTCCCGAGGAGCGCACCACCGACTTCCAGGAGGGCGGGGCCTTCCGCGCCACGGTGATCAACGAGGAGCTGGACCGTATCGTCTGCATGGTGCAGCAACTGCGGGAGGACATCTCCAGGTCCGTGGTGCGCCCCGTCGCCTCCACCTCCACGGCCTCCCTCGCGCTGCCGGACCCGGCGGCGGGCAAGGCGCTGAAATGGAACGCGGCGGGCGACGCCTTGGCCAACAGCGCCTACGACCCGGATGCGGCACAGGCCGAAGCATCCGTCGCCCGCGATGCGGCGCTGGCCGCGCGCTCCGCCGCCGAGGCGGCGCGCGACACGGCGTCCGTCAGCGCCGCCTCCGCGGCGGAGGCGGCGGCGGGACAGGTTTCCACCCTGCTCGCCGGGTACGTCGCCGACGCGATGGACGCGGCGGTTCTGGCGGAGGAGGCGCGCGATGCCACGCTCGATGCCTTCGACAGCTTCGACGACCGTTATCTCGGGGCCAAGGATGCGGACCCGTCGGCGGACAACGACGGCGACACGCTGACCGCGGGAGCGCTCTATTTCAATTCCGCCGCGGGGGCGATGCGGCTGTGGACCGGCAGCGCCTGGGTCGCTGCCTACGTGCAGGGCGGCGACTTCATCGAGAAGGACCGCGCCTGGCCGATCGGTTCCATCTACGTCAATGCGGCCAATGCGACCAGTCCGGCGGTGCTGCTGGGGTTCGGCACCTGGGAGGCGATCGGCCAGGGGCGCGTTCTGATCGGCGTCGGCACCGGCAGCGATGGCACGGCCAGCAGGACGGTGGCAGCCGGGGAAACCGGGGGCGAATACGCTCATGCGCTGACCGAGGCCGAGAACGGGCCGCACGCGCACGCGGGAACGGCGGCGAGCGCGGGCGCGCATAGCCATACCCTCCCGATTTATGCCGGTGGCGAAGGGAGTACGGGCACTACCGTTTACGGCAGCAGTTCCAGCCCGTTCAGCACCTCTTCCGCGGGGGCGCACACCCACGCCCTGACCATCGAGACCTCCGGCTCCGGCGCCGCGCACAACAACGCCCAGCCCTACCTCGGCGTCTACATGTGGGTGAGGACGGCATGAGCAAGGAGAACCTGACCGATATCGGCATCGGCGGCGGCGCGCTCACCGTGCCGCTGTGGGTGCATCAGTTGGAGGCGTGGGCGCAGGCCTTCGTGCTGATCGGCGGCGCGGTGCTGCTGGCGCTGCGCCTGCTGCTGGCGCTCAAGGCGCTGCGTGCGCGCCGCGATGAAGACGAGGAGGGCGGGCCGTGGACATGCATTTGATGAAGCGGGAACTGGTGCGGGACGAGGGCCTGCGGCTTGCGCCCTACCGCTGCACCGCGGGGCGGCTCACCATCGGCGTCGGACGCAACCTCGACGACATGGGAATCACCGCGGAGGAGGCGGACTATCTGCTGGAAAACGATATCGGCCGCGCCATGGCCGATCTCGACCGTGCGCTGCCGTGGTGGCGCGGCCTCTCCGAGGCGCGGCAGCGGGCGCTCGCCAACATGTGCTTCAACCTCGGCGTCGCGCGCCTGATGCGCTTCGAGGGGATGCTTGCGGACCTGGAGGCCGGGGACAACGAGGGCGCGGCGCGCGAGGCGATGGACAGCGCCTGGGCGCGCCAGGTGGGGCCGCGCGCGCGCCGCATCGCCGCGATGCTGGCGGAGGGCTAGACCATGGCCTTCGGCATCGACGATGCGATCGCGGCGGGATTGAAGATCATCGACAAGTTCGTGCCCGACCCGGCGGCGAAAACGCAAGCGGAAGCGGATTTGCGCGCCTCCCTGATGGCGTGGGACCAGGGTCAGGCGGCGACCAACACCGCGGAGGCGCAAAGCGGCAACTGGTTCGTCGCCGGGTGGCGGCCGTGGATCGGCTGGGTGTGCGGGCTGGCGCTCGGCGTGCAGTTCGTCGTCGGGCCGCTTGCGGTGTGGGCCTTCGACATGGCCGGGCACCCGATCCAGGCGCCGCCCGCGCTCGACGACATGCTGTGGGAGCTGATGTTCGGCATGCTCGGCCTCGGCGGCCTGCGCACCTTCGAGAAGATCAAGGGGGTGGCGCGGAAGTAGCTCAGGCGGCCGTGGCGGTGGGCGTGGACGCGGCCGAAGCGGCGGATGCCGCCGCCGTGGCGGTGGGCGTCTCCGTGGTGGAGGAGGGGGTCTGCCCCGCCTGCCATTCGAGGTAGGAGACCTTGCCGTCGCGGTTGGTGTCCAGCGGGTCGAAATAGAAACTGTGCTGCGCCGCGCCGGTGGAGGAAAAAGCGGACGATTCCTGCGCGGAGAGCAGGGTGTTGGCGGTTTCGGGGGCGAAGCGGCTGCCCAGGCCGTCGCTCCAGGACTGCCCGTCGCCGGACTCATCGGCGAGCCGGTGGGAGGGTTGCGCCTGCGCGGTCTGCGCGGCGTTTTCGGCGCGCGTGGAAGTTTCGGTGCGCAGCCAGGAGGCCGTCTGCACCAGCAGATCGGTGGAGGAGTATGCGACGCTCGATGCGGCGTTTATGGGCATAACGAACGCCTCCACCGCTCCGGCCTATCCGGGAGTTCGGAGCGAACAGGAAAAGGCTCTCGCTTTCCGGTGGGCGTTGCCGCCGCTGCTCAGCGGCGGCCGCCCGTGCTGCCCGCCAGGGAGACCGTGTTCACGGCGTCGGTCCCGGATGCCGCCGCCTAGGCGGTCGCCTCGTCGCGGTTCAGCCACTCGACGAAGGATACCATACCATCGCCGTTGGTGTCCAATCGGTTGTTTTTGTCCTCGTCAGACGACTCCCGGGTGTTTTCCGGCGCGGTTTCGGCGGCGGCGGCGGCTCCGGTCCGCGGCGGGGCGGGCAGGCTTTCCTGCGCGTCGAGCACGGTGAGCGCGCTCTCCGGCGAGAAGCGGTCGCCGAAGTTCATGTAGGGATTGGCGGAGTCCCGGCGAGAGGCCGTGGCGGAGGCGGTCCGGGCGGAGGGTTGGCCCGGCTGCTCCCGGTCCTTGGGATCGCCGCTGATTTCCGCGGCGGGTTTGACCTCCAGCGAGGAGGCCGAAAGCGAAGTGTCATCAAACGCGACGCCTGGGATCATGATTCTCTCCTCAGGTTGGCACCGCATGCGGTGCCGCGCTCTGCGCGAAGGGCCCCCGTTCGAGAGGCCGCTGTACATGATACGGAGGAGAGGCAGGATTACTGGCGCAGCGGCAATGAAAAAAGGGACCGGCATCCGCCGGTCCCTCGATGATCTGTCCTGTCCGCAAGACTTAGGCGGAGTAGTACATCTCGAATTCCACCGGGTGCGGGGTGTGCTCGAAGTGGAACACCTCTTCCCAACGCAGCGCGATGTAGCCTTCGATCATATCCTGGGTGAACACGTCGCCCTTCTTCAGGAAGTCGCAGTCGGCTTCCAGGGAGAGCAGCGCCTCGCGCAGCGAGCCGCACACCGTCGGGATGCCCTTCAGCTCTTCCGGCGGCAGGTCGTAGAGGTCCTTGTCCATCGGATCGCCGGGGTGGATCTTGTTCTGGATGCCGTCCAGGCCCGCCATCATCATCGCGGTGAAGGCGAGGTAGGGGTTGGCGGTGGCATCCGGGAAGCGGATCTCGATGCGCTTGCCCTTCGGGCTGGTGGCGAACGGGATGCGGCAGGAGGCGGAGCGGTTGCGCGCCGAGTAGGCGAGCAGCACCGGGGCCTCGAAGCCCGGGATCAGGCGCTTGTAGGAGTTGGTGGTCGGGTTGGTGAACGCGTTCAGCGCCTTGGCGTGCTTCATGATGCCGCCGATGTAGTAGAGCGCCATCTCGGAGAGATCGGCATAGCCCGAACCGGCGAACAGCGGCTTGCCGTCTTTCCACAGCGACTGGTGGCAGTGCATGCCCGAGCCGTTGTCGCCGATGATCGGCTTCGGCATGAAGGTCGCGGTCTTGCCGTAGGAGTGCGCCACCATGTGCACGACGTACTTGTAGATCTGCATCTGGTCGGCGGCGGCGAGCAGCTTGTCGAACTTGCAGCCGAGTTCGTGCTGGGCGGTCGCCACCTCGTGGTGGTGCTTCTCGACCGGCAGGCCCATCTCGCCCATCACGGTGAGCATTTCGGCGCGCATGTCGGAGCCCGAGTCCACCGGCGGAACCGGGAAATAGCCGCCCTTGACGCGCGGACGGTGGCCGGTGTTGCCTTCCTCGTACACCTTGCCGGTGTTGTAGGCGCCTTCCATCGAATCGACTTCATAGCCGATCTTGTTCATCTTCACGTCGAAGCGCACGTCGTCGAAGACGAAGAACTCGGCTTCCGGACCGAAGAAGCAGGTGTCGGCGAGGCCGGTGGAGGCGAGGTAGGCGAGGCCCTTCTTCGCCACGCCGCGCGGGTCGCGGCCGTAGGGCAGGCCCGAGGCCGGCTCCAGCACGTCGCAGACCAGGATCAACTGCGGCTGCGCCGAAAACGGATCCATGACCGCGGTGGAGAGATCGGGCATCAGGTTCATGTCGGATTCGTTGATCGACTTCCAACCGGCGATGGAGGAGCCATCGAACATGATGCCTTCGGTCAGCATGTCTTCGTCCACGGTGGAGACATGCTGCGCGGTGTGCTGCCACTTGCCGCGGGGATCGGTGAAGCGGAAATCGACGTACTGAACGTCGTTTTCCTGAATCATCTTGAGGACGTTTTCAACGGACATGGTGCTTCCCTCGTGAAGTGCCGTTTACGCGATAAAAAGTTTCTGCGGCTGCCGCTCCCTGCCTGCGCGTGCCTTGGCGGGTGCGGAGCCGCCGCTTGTCTTTCCAAGGCCCGAAACGGATCGCGCGCCGGTGCCGCGCGCGGGGGATCGGCGACTCCTATATGGCTTCGGCGCCGGTTTCGCCAGTCCTAATTCGGATCGCCTCCTCCACCGAGGAGACGAAAATCTTGCCGTCGCCGATGCGGCCGGTCTGCGCGGCGGATTGGATGGCCTCTACCGCGCGCTCCACCTGGCCGTCCTCGACCACCAGCTCGACCTTCACTTTCGGCAGGAAATCGACGACGTACTCGGCGCCGCGGTAAAGCTCGGTGTGTCCCTTCTGGCGGCCGAAGCCTTTGGCTTCGATCACCGTCATGCCCTGCAGGCCGATGTCGTGCAGGGCTTCCTTCACTTCGTCGAGCTTGAAGGGCTTGATGATGGCTTCGATCTTCTTCATGGAGATCCGGTACTCCGGTTCGAGTGCTCCGGGTGGAGGGCGTTACGGGGTCCACGCCGGGGTCGGCGGCGTGCCGCGAACGGCCTTCCGCGCCCCCTTGGCGGGCCTGACTGACGGAGCACACAGTTTGCACGAGTCATGCCAATCCGGCGATTCCGGCAGGCCCCTCGTTCGCGCGGGTTTCGGGGCGCCGGGGGACGGGGACGGCATGGGCGAGTGGCTAATGATTTAGCATACTGCCGAAAGTTTGGTCAAAGCCGCTGATCAGATGTTGGGCAGTTCGCACTGTGCGCCCGGCAGGACCGTCATCTCTTCGAGGAAAACCGCAAGTTCGTGCAGGCGCTCCGCCTCCAGTGTGTTGCGGATTTCCCGCCCGTGGCGGGTTTGCCGCACCAGTCCGGAGCACACCAGGATGCCGAGATGGTGGTTGAGGGTCGAGGCAGGCATGCCGAGCAGCGCCTGCAATTCGCCGACGTTGAGTCCGCGCGCCGCCGCGGCGATGTGGCGGAAGGCGATAAGACGCATCGGGTTGCCCAGCGCGGCGAGCGCCGCGGCCGCCGTGGAGCCGGTGAAGGGGGTGGGGAAGGTGTCGCGCATCGGGGTCCTTTCTCGAAGGGCGATTGATCTATCGTGTCCCGTCGGGATGTTCAAGCCTTCTTCGTTCGGGGGGCGGTCCGTTCATGAAAAATTCCGTCATACAGAATTCAGGGGTGGTCATGAAAGTCGAAGCATCGTATCTTTGCCGGGCAATATGGCATTGATGCATTGCACTCTGGCATCGTCCCTGTCTCCGCTCAGTGCAATCCGACAGGGAAGTCGAGGGTGAATCCGTCGAGTTTTGTTTTGCGGATTCAAATACTGGTAAGTCTGTCGAGGTAATTCTCGTTTGATGCTGGGCTTATGAGTCCAGATGTCTCGTTATGGCTTTGCCGGCTTACCGCCTCGCGTCGGGTTCGTGCCAGCGAACCCGGTGCCTCTCGATGCTCCGCCGCCGGAGCCGCGCAGCGTTTCCGCCCCATCGGGCGGCGGCGTGGATTCGGATGAGGACGACAGACACCATCGAAGGAGACCACCGATGAATTTTCGCACGATTCTTTCCGCCACGGCCTTGGGGAGCGCCTGTCTGCTGCCGCTGCCCGCCCTTGCGGCGCCGGCCTGCGAGCTCGGACGCCCCGTGGTCTTCGGCGGGCTGGACTGGGATTCCAACGCCTTCCACGACGCCGTGGCGCGCTTCATCCTGGAAAAAGGTTACGGCTGCAAGACCGAAGAGATCCCCGGCAGCACCATTCCGCTGCTGAACGGCATGGCGCGCGGCGACATCGACATCACCATGGAGATGTGGGTGGACAACGTGCGCGACGCCTGGGACCCGCTGGAGAAGGCGGGCAAGGTGCAACTGGTGGGGATCAACTTCCCCGATGCGGTGCAGGGCTGGTTCGTGCCGCGCTATCTGGTGGAAGGGCCGGACGCCAAGGCCAAGGGTCTGAAGTCGGTGTCCGACCTGCCGAAGTACAAGGCGGTGTTCAAGGATCCGGAAGAGCCGGACAAGGGCCGCTTCTACAACGGCATCGCGGGCTGGGGCGCCGAGGTGGTGAGCACCAAGAAGCTCGCGGCCTACAAGCTGGAAAAGGACTTCACCAACTTCCGCCCCGGCACCGGCGCGGCGCTCGCCTCCGCCATCGCCTCGGCCTATGCCCGCAAGAAGCCGATCCTCTACTACTATTGGGGGCCGACCTGGGTGATGGGCAAGTATGACGGCGTGATGTTGCAGGAGCCGGCCTACGACAAGGCGACCTGGGACAAGATGATGGCCGAGAAGAACCCCACCGTGGCCACCGCCTTCCCGCTGATGAAGGTCTATACCGCGGTCAATTCCGGCTTCGCCAAGAAGGCCCCGAACATCATGGCGTTCCTCGCCAAGTACCGCACCAGCAACGCCCTGGTCTCCAAGGCGCTGGCGCTGATGCAGGACAGGAAGGGCTCCACCGCGGCGGACGCCGCCAAGGAGTTCCTCAAGACCGAGGCCAAGGTTTGGGCCGCCTGGGTTCCCGCCGACGTGGCGGCCCGGGTGAAAGCCGCGTTGTAAGAAGTTTAAGGGCATCCGCACCGCGCGCCGCGCCTCCGCTGAGGCTGCGGCGCGTGGGCGTGCCCGCCGCAGGGGACTGAACGCATGGATGTGTTTTTCAATATCGGCCCTCCCGTCGCCGCCGCGGTGAACGACGCCATCGACTGGATGGTGATCACCTATGGCGACGCCTTCGAAAGTTTTTCCAACGGCGTGCTCACCGTGCTGGTGGCGCTGGAGCATGCCCTGCGCGCCATGCCGCCGTGGCTTTTGATCGGCGCCATCGGCGTCATCGCCTTCCTCGCCTCGCGGCGCTGGGTGTTGAGCCTCGGCCTTTCCGCCGCGACTTATGGCATCGGTTGCCTGGGGGTGTGGGGGCAGGCGATGCAGACCATCGCGATCATGAGCGTCGCGGTGGGGATTTCGGTGATGCTCGGGCTGCCGATCGGCATTGCGATGTCGCGTTCGCCGCGGCTGCGTGCGGTGCTTCTGCCGTTTCTCGACCTGATGCAGACGATCCCGAGCTTCGTCTACCTGATTCCCGCGGCGATGCTGTTCGGCCTCGGCAAGGTGCCGGCGATCCTCGCCACGGTGATCTACGCCATGCCGCCCCTGGTGCGCCTGACCGACCTCGGCATCCGCCTGGTCGATGCCGAGGTGCTGGAGGCGGCCCGCGCCTTCGGCGCGACGCGCTGGCAGATGCTGCGCGGCGTGCAGTTGCCTCTGGCGCTCCCCAACATCATGCAGGGGATCAACCAGACCCTGATGATGGCGTTGGCCATGGTGGTGATCGCCTCGATGATCGGCGCGCGCGGCCTGGGCGAGGCGGTGCTCCTCGGCCTGCAACGCAACGACAGCGGCCAGGGCGCCATCGGCGGCATCGCCATCGTCGCGCTCGCCATCGTCTTCGACCGCATCACCCAGGCCCTGGGCATGCGGTTGCAACGGCACCGCGCGCGCTGAGACGCGCGGCAGCAAGAAAAACAAGGAAAGAGGACCGCCGCACATGGCGCTGATCGAAGTCAGAAACGTTTCCAAAATCTTCGGGCCCCGCCCGAAGAGCGTTCTGCCGCTGCTCGAGGCGGGGCGCAGCAAGACCGAAATTCTTGCCGAGACCGGCCACGGCGTCGGCCTGCGCAACATCAACCTCGATATCGAGGCGGGGCAGATCTTCGTGGTGATGGGGCTTTCCGGCTCCGGCAAGTCCACCCTGATCCGCCACCTCAACCGCCTGATCGACCCCACGGCGGGGGAGATTCTCTACGAGGGCGAGGACATCCTCGGCTACGACAAGAACCAGTTGATCGCCTTCCGCCGCAAGAAGATGAGCATGGTGTTCCAGCGCTTCGGCCTGATGCCGCACTGGACGGTGCTGGAGAACGTCGCCTTCGGCCTCAAGGTGCAGGGGGTGGCGCGCGCAATGCGCCGCGAGCGCGCCGCCGAGTGGCTGGATGCGGTGGGCCTGGCGGGCTATGAGGACAGCTATCCGGAGGAGCTTTCCGGCGGCATGCAGCAGCGCGTCGGCCTGGCCCGCGCGCTGTGCACCGATGCCGAGGTGCTGCTGATGGACGAGGCGTTCAGCGCGCTCGACCCGCTGATCCGCTCCGAGATGCAGGACCAGCTCACCGCCCTGCAGGCGCGCCTGCACAAGACCATCGTGTTCATCACCCACGACCTCGACGAGGCGCTGCGCCTCGGCGACATGATCGCCATCCTCAAGGACGGCGAACTGGTGCAGGCCGGGCCGCCCGCGGAAATTCTGCTGCGCCCCGCCGACGCCTACGTCGAATCCTTCGTGCGCGACGTCAACCGGGTGCGCGTGCTCACCGCCGATACGGTGATGAAGCCGCCGCGCCTGCGCATCACCACCGAGAACATGGACGAGGCGCTGCGCCAGATGCGCGCCAGCCCGCACGACTTCGCCTACGTGAAGGTGAGGGACGGCGATGAGGAGCGCTATGGCGTGGTGACGCAGGCGGCGCTGGAGGAGGCGCGGCGGTCGCGCGCGAGCCTGCGCGACATCATGTGCGAGTTGCCGTCGATTCCGCTTTCCGCGCCGGTGGAGGATATTCTGGCGGTGGCGTTGCAGGCGGATTTTCCGGTGCCGGTGATCAACGACGCGGGCGAGATCAAGGGCGTGGTGACCAAGAAGGCGGTGATCGGGGTGATCTCCGACCAGGCGGAGGCGCGCGCCGCGCGCGCCGAGGAAGCGCTGTCGCCGGAGGAAGAGACGCCTCCGGAGGAAGAGCCGCCGCCGCAGGCTTAAAAAAGGCCCCGCCGCTGGGCAGAGACGGCGGG
This sequence comes from Oleispirillum naphthae, assembly GCA_027864655.1. Taxonomy (GTDB): domain Bacteria; phylum Pseudomonadota; class Alphaproteobacteria; order Rhodospirillales; family Rhodospirillaceae; genus Oleispirillum; species Oleispirillum naphthae. Next base: position 31 of record JAQAZG010000007.1, on the reverse strand, counting down.
GCCATACGGACGTGGGGGGGGGGGGGGGGGG
>JAQAZG010000006.1 GCA_027864655.1 Oleispirillum naphthae | reverse complement strand
CACCGCGCTCGGCTTCGCCTGCCCCGCCCCGGCGCAAGGCGCGGACACCACGACCGCCCGGCTCAAGCTCTGAGCCGACACGCACGGAGCGGCCCCGGCGGGGCCGCTCCGGACCTCGGGGGAGAAGCGAAGCAACAAGGGGGACAGCCCAGTCCCGATGCGCGGGAGGTTGCGATGACGCATCTGTCGAACCACACGCCGGCCGCATCCGCGGAAGACGCGGGCGGGGACGCGGAATACCGCCGCATGGCGGCGTTTGTCCGCCAGTCCCTGGCGCTGATCGAGGCGTTCGAACACGAAGTGAAGGGCAACGTCGCCGACACGGTGCGCCAGAGCGCGGCGATCGAGCAGGCGGCGGCGGACGGCATCGCCGCGGTGGGCCAGGTGGGCGACCAGACCGGGGTGGCGGCGGAGGCCTCCAAGGGGGCTCTGGCCAACGTGCAGACGGTGGCGGCGGCCTGCCAGCAACTGGCGGCCTCCGAGCATCAGGTGGACGGCCTGGTGCACCGCGCCGCGGACCTCGCCACCGAGGCGGTGGACAAGGCGGGCCACGCCTCGGACACCGTGGCGCGGCTGGCCGAGGCGCTGAAGGCGGTCTCGGGGATCGTCGGCTTCATCGAGGAGATCGCGCGGCGCACCAACATGCTGGCGCTCAACGCCACCATCGAGGCGCAGCGCGCCGGGGCGGCGGGCAAGGGCTTCGCGGTGGTGGCCAACGAGGTCAAGGACCTCTCCAAGCAGACCGCCGGCGCCACCCGCGACATCCGCGACAAGATCGGCCACATCGGCAACACCAGCGGCGAGGTCACCGCGGCGATCGGCGTGATCGCGGCGGCGGTGCGGGAGATCCGCGACATCACCGCCGAGGTGGCGGGCGCGGTGCAGCAGCACGCCGAGGCCACCGGCGAGATCAGCCGCAACGCCCATGCGGTGGCGGAGCGGGTCTCGGAGGTCTCCGACAGCATCGGCGCGATCGCCCAGGAGGCGGCGCAGGCGCAGACGCAGTCGGAGGAGGTGGCGCGGCTCGCCGCCGCCTCGGCGTCGCGCCTCGACGGCGTGGACCGCCGCCTCGGCGCGGTGCTCGACAAATACCGCAGCGCCGACCACAGCATCGCCCGCCTGCCCCTCGACCTTCCCGCGGCGCTCGCCGCCGAAGGGCGGGAAACCGCGGGCCGCCTCACCGAAATCACCGCCGCGGGCGGCCGCTTCGCCCCCGAGGGCGAGATCGCCGGGCTCGCGGGCGCGGCGCTGCGCCTGCCGTGGTTCGGCGAGATGCCGGTGGCCGCGGCGCGCAGCGGGAACGAAATCGCCTTGCGCTTCGAGCCGCCGCCCGGCGGCGCGCAGGCCGCGGCGATCCGCCGCCTGATCGACGGCCTCGACTTCTGCGACGTCGAGATGCTCGGCATCCTCGCCGACGCGCAGCGCGAGGTGACCCAGGCGCTCGAAGACGGCCTGCGCCACGGCCGCCTCTCCCTCGCCGACCTCTTCGACGAGGACTACCAGCCGGTCCCCGGCACCAATCCCACGCAGTACACGAACCGCTGCGTCGCCTTCGCCGAACAGGCCTTCGTGCCGATCCAGGAACGCCACCTGGCGCGCAGCGAGCGCCTCGTCGCCGTGGTCACGGTGGACCGCAACGGCTACATGCCGGTCAACAACCTCTACTGCTCCAAACCCCAGACCGCCGACCCGGTGTGGAACGCCGCCAACAGCCGCTTCCGCATCTTCCTCAAGGACCACGCCAGCGCCCGCCTCTACGAAAGCCGCGAGCCCTTCCTCTTCCACACCTACATCCGCGAGGTCGCCCCCAACACCATGGTCCTGTTCAAAGGCATCGGCATGCCCATCGTCATCGACCGCCGACCCTGGGGCGTCATGCGCGTCACCTACCACCTCTAAAACCCGACCCCTTATCCCCCCAAACACCAAAAACACCCCCCATACCCGGGGGGTGTTCTTGTGTCGGGAGAGGGGGGTCAGGCGTTGCCCGCGGTGGAGGAGAGCTTGGCGACGTCGATGCCGAGCTTCTCGATGGCGCGCTGCCACTTCTTGGCGTTGTCGGGGCCGAACAGCAGGGCGTCGTCGGCGGGGACGATCAGCCAGGCGTTGTCCTTGATCTCGGCATCGAGCTGCCCCGCGCCCCAGCCCGCATAGCCGAGCGCCAGCAGCGACTGGCGCGGCCCGCGGCCCTCGGCCACGGCGCGCAGGATGTCCATGGTGGCGGTGAGCGCATGGCGGCTGTCCACCAGCATGCTCGCCTCCGCCATGAAGTCGGAGGAATGCAGCACGAAGCCGCGCCCCGGGTCCACCGGACCGCCGAAATGCACCTTCATGCCTTCGATCGCCGGGGTGGCCGGGACGTTGAGCTGCTCCATCAGCCGGGAGAGCGGCATGTCCGGCAGTTCCCGGTTGAGGATCAGGCCCATCGCGCCCTCGCCCGAATGGGCGCAGAGGTAGACCACGGTGTGCTCGAACCGCGGGTCCTGCATGCCGGGCATGGCGATCAGGCATTGTCCGGTGAGATAGGCGGCTTTGGTGTGCGTCGCGGCCATGTCCGTCCCTTGCGCGGTTGCCACTTCAAAATACGCAGGGGGGCGGTCTTCGGCAAGGCGGGAAGGATCAGCTTTCGGCGTTCTTGCGGGGAATCGCGGCGCGGGCCAGAGCATCCACCCGTTCGTTCTCCGCGTGGCCGTCGTGGCCCTTCACCCAGCTCCAGCGCACGGTGTGCGGGGCGAGCGCCGCCTCCAGGCGCTGCCACAGCTCGGCGTTCTTCACCGGCTGCTTCGCCGCGGTCTTCCAGCCGCGCGCCTTCCAGCCGCGCAGCCACTGGGTGACGCCCTTCATCACGTATTCGCTGTCGGTGACGATGTGCACCGCGCACGGCCGCGTCAGGCTCTCCAGCCCGGCGATCGCGGCCATCAGCTCCATGCGGTTGTTGGTGGTGAGCGCCTCGCCGCCGGAGAGTTCCTTCTCCTTGCCGCGATAGCGCAGAAGCGCGCCCCAGCCGCCGGGCCCGGGGTTGCCGGAGCATGCGCCGTCGGTGAAGAGTTCGACCTCCGCCGCCATGGCTCAGCCGAGACCGTAGGCGCCGGGGCCGGAAAGCCCGCGGTGGAAGCGCAGGATGGCGAGGTATTCGCGCGGGTCCTTGGGCCGCACCAGCGCGCCCGGCGGGGTGTTCAGCCAGTCGTAGAGGCGGGTGAGCAGAAAGCGCAGCGCCGCGCCGCGGGCGAGCAGGGGCAGGGCCTCCACCTCGGCGCGCGCGAGCGGACGCACCGCGTCGTAGGAGCGCAGCAGGCAGCGCGCCTTGGTGACGTTGAACTCGCAGCCCGGCTCGAAGCACCAGGCGTTCATCAGGATGGCGAGGTCGTAGGCGTAGAGGTCGTTGCAGGCGAAATAGAAGTCGATGACGCCGGAGACCGCGTCGCCGCGGAAGAACACGTTGTCGGGGAAGAGGTCGGCGTGGATCACCCCGGCGGGCAGGCCCGACGGCCAGGCGCCCTCGATCTCGGAAAGCTCGCGCCCGATCTCCACGGCGAGGCCGGGGGCGACGGAATCCGCCGCCGCCGCGCTCTGCGCGAACAGGGGCCGCCAGGCGCGCACGCTCAAGGCGTTGGCGCGCTCGGCCGCATAGTCCGCCCCGGCGCGGTGCAGCTGCGCCAGCGCCGCGCCCACGCCGCTGCAGTGCGCGGTGGCGATGCGCCGCGGCGACAGCCCCTTGAGAAAGCTGAACAGGGCGGCGGGGCGGCCGTTCAAGGTGCGCAGGGCGGAACCGTCCTTCGCCTTGATCGGCAGCGGGCAGGTCACGCCCTTGGCGGCGAGGTGCTCCATCAGGCCGAGGAAATAGGGCAGGTCCGCCGGGTTCACCCGCTTTTCGTAAAGGGTGAGGATGTAGGCGTCGCCGTCCTCGGTCTGCACCAGGAAGTTGGAGTTCTCGACGCCTTCGGCGATGCCGGTGAACGACACCACGTCGGCGGTGGCGTAGGCGGCCATGAAGCCCGCCAGGTCTTCGTCGGTGACGTCGGTGTAAACGGCCATGCCCCTCCTCCTGTCGAGGGCATGGGTATAGAGGAAAGCGGCGGCGATGGGTAGGGGGAAATCAGAGGTTCCGCACCTGGATCGGCAGCTTGAAAGCCAGGGTTTCGGTGGCGTGGCGCGCCTCCTCCACGGCCAGCGTGCGGCGCGCCGCGAGCGCGGCGAGCACCGCCTCCACCAGCACCTCGGGGGCCGAGGCTCCGGCGGTGATGCCGAGGCGGGAAACGCCGCCGAGGCTTGCCCAGTCGATCTCCTCCGGCCCCTGGATCAGGCGCGCGTCCGGGCAACCCGCGAGCGCCGCGACTTCCACCAGGCGGCGCGAGTTGGACGAGTTCGGCGCGCCGATCACCCATACCGCGTCGCAGCTTCCGGCGATCGCCTTGACCGCCGCCTGGCGGTTGGTGGTGGCGAAGCAGATGTCCTCGCGCTTCGGCCCGGCGATGGCGGGGAAGCGGCGCTTGAGAATGGCGATGATCTCGCGCGTCTCGTCCACCGAGAGCGTCGTCTGGGTGACGTAGGCGAGCGCGTCCGGCGTCGCCGGGGCGACCGCCTCGGCGTCGGCGGCGGTCTCCACCAAAAGGAGACTCTCCGGCGGCACCTGGCCCATGGTGCCCACCACCTCCGGGTGCCCGGCGTGGCCGATGAGGATGATCTGGCAGCCTTCGGCGGCGCGGCGCGCCGCCTCCATGTGCACCTTGGAGACCAGGGGGCAGGTGGCGTCCACCGCGGCAAGTCCGCGGCGCTTCGCCTCCGCGGGCACCGACTTCGGCACGCCGTGGGCGGAGAACACCACGGCGGCGCCGTCGGGCACCTCGTCGAGTTCCTCGACGAACACCGCGCCCTTGGCCTCCAGGCCCTCGACGACGAAGCGGTTGTGGACGATCTCGTGGCGCACGTAGACCGGCGCGCTGCGGCTCGCCAGCAGGCGTTCGACGATCTGCACCGCGCGGTCCACCCCGGCGCAGAAACCGCGCGGCGCGGCGAGGACGACGGTCAGGGGCGGCATTTCGGTGGCGGCGGTCATGGCGGCTTCCTCGCTGGTTCCGTCAGGATGTAGCAAGTCCGGAGGCGAATCGAAAGCCCCCGCGTCGAAACCCGGTTGCCGTGGCCCGGCGCTTGGGCTATCACCGGGGCAGGTTTCGTGCGCGCGGCAAGGAGAGCATCATGACGCTGCAGCAGGTTTTCGGCCGCCGGTCCGCGGCCCCGGTCCTCGGCGCGGCCATGGCTGCCGCGTTTGCGCTCGGCGGCTGCTCGATGTTCAAGGACAAGGCGCCGCCGCCGCCCTGCCCGACGATAAAGATCGACCGCGACACCGCCAAGGTGACGCAGTTCCGCGGCGGCTCCGACATCACCGACATCGTCATGGAAACCGAGATTCTCGGCTACACCGGCGAGTGCAAGGTGGACAAGAAGACCAACACCGTGGACATGGCGCTTTCCGTCATCTTCCAGGCGAACCTCGGCCCCGCCGCAGGCCCCGGCGACAAGGACGGCGAGCGCCGCCGGAGCTTCGCGTATTTCGTCGCACTGCCGGACTTCTTCCCGCATCCTGCGGGCAAGCAGACGTTCTCCGCCGAGGTGCCCTTCCCGCCGAACGTCAACCAGGTGCGCTATCGCGACGCCGAGGTGACGCTGCACATCCCGCTCGGCAAGAGCATGTCCTCCGGCGACGCGCGGGTCTACATCGGCATGCAGCTCACCGACGAGCAGTTGCAGTACAACCGCAAGAACCAGCCGCAATACTGACCGGCCCCCGGGGTTCAACCGAGGATTCTTGACACGCGCCGGTTCAAGCCCACACTCAAGACGAGAGTCTTGGGTGGGAGATGTGCCGATGCGCGAAAGGGATGCCGCCGTTCCCCAGGGGAGCGGGTTGCGCCGGGCCACGCTCAGCTACCTCGTCGCCCTCGGGCTGATCGCCGGGCTGTCGATCGGCACCCACGTTCTCGTCGATTCCATCGTGCAGCAGCAGGAAACCACCGCCCGCATCGTCAACGTCGCGGGGCGGCAGCGCATGCTGTCCCAGCGCATCGCCGGGCTCGCGGCGGAGCTTGCCGCCGAAGAGGACTCCCTCGCCCGCACCGCCCTGCGCGCCGACCTCGACGACGCCATCGACCTGATGGCGCGCGCGCACCGCGCCCTGCGCCGAGGCGACGCGGACTGGGGCATCCCCGCGACGGAAAGTCCGGCGGTGCGGCGGGTCTACGATTCGCCGCCGGTGCTGCTGGAAAGCCGGGTGTCGGCCTATGTGGGGCAGGCGCGCGCCTTCTCCCGCGCCGCGGCGGAGGGGGGAATCGATGAAGCGGCGCTGCGCGAGCTGCGGGTTGCGGCGCGCGACCGCCTGCTCTCCGGGCTCGACCTCGCGGTGCGCACCTACGAGGCGGACAGCGAGCGCGCCATCCGCAACCTGCGGCATGTGCTGTTCGGCGTGCTCGGGCTGATGCTGGCGACGCTCGCCGCCGAGGCGGCGTTGATCTTCCGGCCGCTGTTCCGCCGCCTCGCCGACCGCGAGCGCCGCCTGGTCGAACTCGCCGCCGATCTCGACCAGGCGCTGACGCTGTCCACCGCCGAGCTGCGCCTCGCCGCCGACATCATCGAGACCACCGACGAGGCGGTGGTGGTGCTGCGCCGCGACGGCGCCATCCTGTCGGTCAACCCGGCGTTCTGCCGCATCACCGGGCTTTCCCGCGACGAGGCGCGGGGCAGGCCGATCAGCCTGTTGTTCTCCGACCGTCAGGACCCGGCGTTCTACGACGCGCTGTGGACGGAGTTCGCCGAGGCCGGCCGCTGGAGCGGCGAGTTGTGGCTCAAGGGGATGAGCGGCGACGGCTTCTTCGCCTATCTCACGATCAATGCGCTCGCCGAGGACCTGACCGACACCGAAGCCTCCTCGGTGGGGGTGTTCTCCGACGCCACCGAGCTGCGCCGCAAGGACGAGACCATCGCCCACATGGCGATGCACGACCCGCTCACCGGCCTGCCCAACCGCGACCTTTTGTGGGACCGCCTGGGCCAGCTGATGCAGCGGGCGCGCCGCGGCGGCTGCTACGCGGTGGCGTCGATCGACCTCGACCGCTTCAAGGCGGTCAACGACAGCCTCGGCCAGCCCTTCGGCGACGTGGTGCTGCGCCAGGCGGCGGGGCGTCTGGTGATCCAGGCGGGGGAGGCCGACACCGTGGCGCGCATCGGCGCCGACGAATTCGTGGTGCTGTTGGAGGGGCGGGAGACCGCCGCCGACTACGCGGTGCGCGCCGGGCACATGGTGGAGGCGCTCGCCGCCCCCTATACCGTCGCCGGGCGCGAGGTGCGGCTCGGGGCTTCCGCCGGGCTGACGATGTGCCCCGGCGACGCGGCGACCTCCGCCGATCTGTTGCGCCAGGCCGATGCGGCGCGCCGCCGCGCGAAGAGGGAGGGCGGCGGCGTGCAGTTTCACGCAGCGGGCATGGACACCCTGGTACAGGACCGCCTGCGCATGGAGACCGCGTTGCGCGCCGCGGCGGAGGCGGGGGATTTCTCGCTGGTCTACCAGCCCAAGGTCGGGCTCGCGGGCAATGCGGTGGACGGCGCGGAGGCGCTGATCCGCTGGACCGGCGGCGCCTTCGGCGCGGTCTCTCCGGCCACCTTCATCCCCCTCGCCGAGGAGATCGGGGTGATCGGCGCGATCGGCGAATGGGTGCTGCGCCAGACCTGCGCCGAGGCGCGGCGCTTCTGTGAAGCAGGGTTCGAGATGCCGCTTGCGGTCAACGTTTCGGCGCAGCAGCTGCGCAGCGGCGCCCTGGTGCCGCTGATCGAGGAGATCCTGCGGGGGAGCGGCCTGCCGCCCGCGAGCCTGCAACTCGAACTCACCGAAAGCTCGTTGATCTCCGACTACGAGAACACCGTGGCGCAGCTCGCCGCCCTGCGCGATCTCGGCGTGCTCACCGCGCTCGACGACTTCGGCACCGGGTACTCCAGCCTCTCCTACCTGCGCCGCCTGCCCATCGGCTTCCTCAAGATCGACCGCGCCTTCGTGATGAACCTGGAAACCGACGCCGCCGACGTCACCGTGGTCGGCGGCATCATCGCGATGGCGCACGCGCTGGGCCTCAAGGTCATCGCCGAGGGTATCGAGACCAAAGTCCAGGCGCAGATTCTCGCCGGCATGGGCTGCGACGTCGGCCAGGGGTATCTCTTCTCCAAGCCGATGCCGCCGCAGCGCCTGCGCGCCTGGATGGCGTCGCGCCGGCGCTGAGGGCAGCCGCCCGAGTCGCCGCTCCTACCCCCCGGCGCACCCGCCGCGATCCCGTGCCGCGGGTTGCCGCGGCATTCCGGGATGAGCGAAACTATTCCGTCGGCGTATCCAGACTGTGGCGAAGCCCCCACCTACAAGAAGGGGTGGGAAATATTCCCTACCCGCTTGCCTATTCGGGTGGTTGCGCTATTGTTCGACAGACGCACAGTGGAGCGGGGGCTCGACGGTGCGCGGGCCGCCCGGGGAGGGGCGGCGGGGATGGATCGGGGTCTGCCGCCCCGTTCCAAAGGCGCTGGCATAAGGGTGCAATTCCAGGATGGCCGGAAAAAAACGGAAGTCGATTCAACGGAAATCCCCGATCGAAGTGATGATCGCGGAGAAGAACCCGCTCTTGCAGAGCAGCCTGATCCGCCTGTTCGCGGCGGATGAGCGCTTCGTCCTGGTGTCGATGGCGCCCGATGGCGAGCGCTTTCTCACCGCCGCGGAGAACGTGCGCTTCGACGTTGGGGTGATCGGGTGGGAGATGCCCTATCTCGGCGGGCGCGGCGTGCTCGAGGCGTTCCTCCGCAAGGAGCGCAACGCGCGCCTCATCGTCTATACCGGGTCGTCCAATCCGTCGATCCCGGTGGAGGCGGAAATGCTTGGCGCCTGGGCCTTTTGCTCCAAATCCGATCCCGGCGCGAACCTGCTGGAAACCATCGCCGCGGTCGCCGACGGGCGCAAGATCTTCCCCTTCGTCAATGCGCAGCGTGCGGTGAACGACCCGCTGGGGGCGCTGACCCCCCGCGAGCGCGAGTTGCTCACCGCGCTCGCGGGCGGCATCACCAACGCCCAGATCGCCAAGCGCTTCGACATCTCTCTGAATACCGTGAAGTTTCACCTCAAGAACCTCTACGAGAAGCTCAGCGTGGACAACCGTTCCCAGGCGGTCGCCTTCTACCTGAGCAGCCGGAAGGTGGTGTAGGTGCGGCTTGTGGGTGGGGTTCGCCGCCCGGCGGCCCCCGCTTCGGGGGTTGCGCCGGGTCCGGCGCTGAGGTATCCCCGCGCGTAACGGAACTGTCTTGTTCGGAGCGGGCTGCAATGCGGCCGAAGGCCCGCCTTCCCACTCATCGAGTCCCGCCTGCCGGGAGGGTTTGGCCGCCAGCGCCGTCCGGGAAACGGAAGGCATAATGACGGGGGACTGACACATGGTGCATCGTCCGATACAGCAGCGGACGCCGCTTTTCGCCTATTGCCTGCGCAACGTCACCGAGGCCGCGGCCCTCGCCGCCTACGACTGGGTCGGCCGCGGCGACAAGAACGCCGCCGACGGCGCGGCGGTGGAGGCGATGCGCAAGGAACTGAACGCCCTGCCGATCGAGGGCACGGTGATCATCGGCGAGGGGGCCAAGGACGAGGCTCCGGAGCTCTACTGCGGCGAGGCGATCGGCCTGTCCCGCAACCGCGCCAAGTTCGACATCGCGGTGGACCCGGTGGAGGGCACCAGCTACACCGCCAAGGGCATCGCCAACGCGCTTTCGGTGATCGCGCTGGCGCCGCGCGGCACGATGTTCGACCCCGGCCCGTCCTATTATATGGAAAAGATCGCGGTGCCGAAGGAGGCCAAGGGCCTGATCGACCCCGAGGCGCCCACCGCCGACAAGCTCAAGGTGCTCGCCCGCGCGCTCGGCAAGCCGGTGCGCGAACTCACCGTCTTCCTGCTGGAGAAGCCGCGCCACGAGAAGATGATCGAAGAGATCTACGCCGCCGGGGCGCGCTGCGCGCTCTATCCGGCGGGCGACGTGATGGGCGGCCTGCTCGCCGCCTTTCCGGATTCCGGCATCGACATGCTGCTCGGCACCGGCGGCACGCCGGAGGGCATCCTCACCGCCTGCGCCCTGCGCGCCATCGGCGCGGACTTCATGGGCCGCTTCGACCCGCAGTCCGAGACCGAGCGCAAGGTGATCGCCGAGTTCGGCCTCGGCACCGAGGAGTGGCTGATGATGGACGACCTGGTTTCCTCCGATCAGGTGTTCTTCTGCGCCACCGGCGTCACCGACGGCATCCTGGTGGACGGGGTGACGGTGGAGGGCGACTTCGCCCGCACCCAGACCCTGATGATCAGCGGACCCTACGGCGAGCGCCAGGTGCTCACCAGCTACCACATGGTGGAAGCCGATTGATGCGTGAAAGCCGGGCGATCCCCGGCTTTCGTTTTGTTTTCGACACGAAGCAAGGAATATCCCCCCGATGACCACCGCGACCCCGGCGCCCGTCTCCGAAGCCCGCCTGGCGACTGCCGTCCGCTTCCTGGCCGCAGACGCGATCGAGAAGGCCAACTCCGGCCATCCCGGCATGCCGCTCGGCATGGCCGACGTCGCCACCGTGCTGTTCTCCCGCTTCCTCAAGTTCGATCCGCAGGACCCGCAGTGGCCGGACCGCGACCGCTTCGTGCTCTCCGCCGGGCACGGCTCGATGCTGCTCTACGCGCTGCTCCACCTCGCCGGCTATGCGGGCGTCGATATCGAACAGATCAAGGCCTTCCGCCAGTTCGGCGCGCGCACCGCGGGGCATCCGGAATACCGCCACCTGCCGGGGGTGGAGACCACCACCGGGCCGCTGGGGCAGGGCATCGCCACCGCGGTGGGCATCGCGCTCGCCGAGCGGATGATGAACGCCCGCTTCTCCGACGCCGCGGTGGACCACTACACCTACGTGATCTGCGGCGACGGCTGCCTGATGGAAGGGATCAGCCAGGAGGCGATCTCGCTCGCCGGGCACCTCAAGCTCGCCAAGATGATCGTGCTGTGGGACGACAACGGCATCTCCATCGACGGGGCGACCTCGCTCGCCACCTCCGAGGACCAGCTCGCCCGCTTCGAGGCGGCGGGCTGGGACGCGGTGCGCGTGGACGGCCACGATGCGGAGGCGATCGCCGCCGCCATCGCCGCGGCGCGGGAGAGCGCCCGCCCGTCGCTCATCGCCTGCCGCACGGTGATCGGTAAGGGCGCGCCCAACAAGGCGGGCAGCCACAAGATTCACGGCGCGCCGCTCGGCGCGGACGAGATCGCCGCGGCGCGCGCGGCCCTCGGCTGGTCCTACGCGCCGTTCGAGGTGCCGGAGGACGTGCGCGACGCCTGGCAGCTGATCGGCATTCGCGGCTCCGCCCTGCACGCCGCCTGGGAGGCGCGGATGAGCTTCCTCCCCGAGGAGAAATACGCCGAGTTCCAGCGCCTTTCCGAAGGGCGGATGCCGGACGGCTGGTCCGCCGCGCTCGTCGCCCACAAGCAGGCGCTCGCCGAGGCCAAACCCAAGATCGCCACCCGCAAGGCGAGCCAGGACGTGCTCGGCGTGCTGACCAAGGCGATCCCCGAACTGGTCGGCGGCTCGGCCGACCTCACCGGCTCCAACCTCACCCGGGGCGCGGGCCAGCCGGAAATCGCCCCCGGCGACTATGCGGGCACCTACATCCATTTCGGCATCCGCGAGCACGGCATGGCCGCCGCGATGAACGGCCTCGCCCTCGGCGGCCCGTTCATCCCCTACGGCGGCACCTTCCTGGTGTTCACCGACTATCTGCGTCCGGCGCTGCGCCTTGCGGCGTTGATGGGCCTGCGCGTCGTCTATGTGATGACGCACGATTCCATCGGCCTCGGCGAGGACGGGCCGACGCATCAGCCGGTGGAACACCTTGCGTCGCTGCGCGCCATGCCCAATCTCCTTGTGATGCGCCCGGCCGACGCGGTGGAGACCGCGGAGTGCTGGGCCGCCGCCCTGGAACAGACGAACCGCCCGAGCGTGCTTGCCCTGTCGCGCCAGAACCTGCCGACCCTGCGCACCGCGCACACCGTGGAGAACCTTTGCGCCAAGGGCGGCTACGTGATCGCCGAGGCCCCCGGGCCGCGCGCCGCGACGCTGATCGCCACCGGCTCGGAAGTGGCGCTGGCGGTGGAGGCGGCCAAGGCGCTGAACGCCGAGGGCATCGCCACCGCCGTGGTCTCCCTGCCGTGCTGGGAGCTCTTCGACGCGCAGCCGGAGGGCTACCGCGCCGCGGTGCTGGGCGGCAGCGGCGTGCGCGTCGCCATCGAGGCGGGCGTCGGCATGGGCTGGGAACGCTACGTCGGCGACGGTCCGATCGTCGCCATGCCCGGCTTCGGCGCCTCCGCGCCCGCCGACAAGCTCTTCGAACACTTCGGCTTCACCGTGGACAACGTGGTGCGGACGGTGAAGACTCGCTTGGGCTGAACCATAAACCGCCGGGGCCCGCCGGATGCGGCGGCGGGTCACCGGGCACGATAGAACCGGAACAGGAGGACTCGACACCATGGCGATGATTTCGATGCGGCAGTTGCTGGATCACGCGGCCGAATTCGGCTACGGCGTGCCCGCGTTCAACGTCAACAACATGGAACAGGTGCTGGCGATCATGGTGGCGGCGAAGAAGGCCGACGCCCCGGTGATCCTGCAGGCGAGCCGCGGCGCGCGGCAGTATGCCGGCGACGTGATGATCAAGCACATGATCATGGGCGTGGTCGAGATGTACCCGGATATCCCGGTGTGCATGCACCAGGACCACGGCAACAACCTGGCGACTTGTCTGTCCGCGGTGTCCGCCGGGTTCTCCTCGGTGATGATGGACGGCTCCCTGATGGAAGACGGCAAGAGCCCGTCCACCTATTTCTACAACATCGAGACCACCAAATCGGTCTCCGACGTCTCGCATCTCGTCGGCGTCTCGGTGGAGGGCGAACTGGGTTGCCTCGGCTCGCTGGAGACCGGCAAGGGCGACAAGGAAGACGGCCACGGCTTCGAGGGCAAGCTCGACCGCAGCGCGCTGCTGACCGACCCGGACCAGGCCGCCGACTTCGTCGCCAAGACCAAGGTGGATGCGCTCGCGGTGGCGATCGGCACCTCGCACGGCGCCTACAAGTTCACCCGCAAGCCCACCGGCGACATCCTCGCCATGGACGTGGTCAAGGCGATCCACGAGCGCCTGCCCACCACCCACCTGGTGATGCACGGCTCCTCCTCGGTGCCGCAATACCTCCAGGACATCATCAACCAGTACGGCGGGGGAATGCCGCAGACCTTCGGCGTGCCGGTGGAAGAAATCGTCGAGGGGATCAAGCACGGCGTGCGCAAGGTCAACATCGACACCGACTGCCGCATGGCGATCACCGGCCAGATCCGCAAGGTGTTCGCCGAGGACCCGAAGGAATTCGACCCGCGCAAGTACCTCAAGCCCGCGATGGCGGCGATGGAGAAGGTCTGCCTGGAGCGCTACGAGGCCTTCGGCACCTGCAACCGCGCCAGCAAGATCAAGGCGATCCCGCTTGCCGATATGGCGAAGCGCTACGCCGCGGGCGAACTCGACCCGAAGATCCGCGAGGCCGCCCCGGCGAAGCCGGGCTCCCAGCCGATCATCGGCATCTGACCCACGATGCGCGGGGCGGCCTGCGGGCCGCCCCGTTTCCCGACGCAGGAGCCGCCGATGGCCGTGAAAATCGCCCCCTCGATCCTTTCCGCCGACTTCGCCCGCCTGGGGGAGGAGGTCCGCGCGCTGGAGGCCGCCGGGGCCGACTACGTTCACGTCGATGTGATGGACGGCCACTTCGTCCCCAACCTCACCATCGGCGCGCCGGTGGTCAAGGCGCTGCGCAAGCACTCGGCGCTGCCCTTCGACGTTCATCTGATGATCGAGCCGGTGGACCCGCTGATCCCCGCCTTCGCCGAGGCGGGGGCCGACATCATCACCGTGCATGCGGAGGCGACGCGCCACCTCGACCGCTCGCTGCAACTGATCAAAAGCCTCGGCAGGAAGGCGGGCGTCTCGCTCAACCCGGCGACGCCGGAAAGCGTGCTCGCCTACGTGCTCGACGCGGTGGACCTGATCCTGGTGATGAGCGTCAACCCCGGCTTCGGCGGCCAGTCCTTCCTTTCCTCCCAGGTGGAGAAGATCGCCCGCATCAAGGCGATGCTCGGCTGCCGCGCCGTGGAGATCGAGGTGGACGGGGGGATCAACCCGAAAACCGCGAAAACCTGCATCGCCGCGGGCGCGGACGTGCTGGTGGCGGGCAGCGCTGTGTTCGCCACCCCCGACTACGCCGCCAACATTCGGGCTCTGCGCGGGTAGAGCCGGGCCGGGCTCCGGCCGGGACGGCGGTTTTTCCTTTTTATAACTCCAAACAAGACCGCTCTCCGCGGAGAGATGCGGAGTCGCGCGCCGGCAACGGGTTTGTGCGCCGCCGGAGCGGGGGGCGTTGTCATGGAACCTTCATCTTCCGTTCACAAATGCGTCGCCGTCCCCGCGTACTTTGGCCCTGCGGTCGGCAAGCGATTTTGCCGGGCCGCGGTTCGCACGTTATCCGAAAAAAACCCTCTTACCGGAGGCATTCGCTGTGATGAAACGTACTCTCGCTGTCGCCGCTCTTGCGACGGTCGCTTTCGCCGGAGTGGCCGAAGCCCGCGATCAGATCCGCATCGTCGGCTCGTCCACGGTGTTCCCGTTCGCTTCCAAGGTCGTCGAGCAGTTCGGCAAGACCACCTCGTTCAAGACCCCGGTGATCGAGTCCACGGGCTCCGGCGGCGGGTTGAAGCTGTTCTGCGCCGGCGTCGGCGTGGACCACCCGGACATCACCAACGCGTCGCGCGCGATCAAGGCCTCCGAGGTCGAGACCTGCCACAAGAACGGCGTGACCAAGGTCACCGAGATCGTCATCGGCTTCGACGGCATCGTCGTCGCCGACGCCAAGAACGGTCCGTCCTTCAACGTGTCGCGCAAGGACCTCTACCTCGCGCTCGCCAAGTCCGTTCCGGACCCGAAGGGCGGCGACAAGCTCGTCCCCAATCCCTACAAGACCTGGAAGGACGTGAATGCGTCGCTTCCGGCCAACGCCATCGAAGTGCTGGGCCCGCCGCCCACCTCCGGCACCCGTGACGCCTTCACCGAGCTGGTGATGGACCACGGCTGCGAGAGCTTCGCCTTCATCAAGGCGATGGCCAAGACCGACAGCAAGGGCTTCAAGGCCGCCTGCCAGTCGATCCGTGAGGACGGCGCCTACATCGAAGCCGGCGAGAACGACACCCTGATCGTCAACAAGCTGGTGGAAAACCCGAAGGCTCTCGGCATCTTCGGCTTCTCGTTCCTCGACCAGAACACCGACAAGATCAAGGGCGCGCACATCGACGGCGTGGCTCCGACCTTCGACAACATCTCCTCGGCGAAGTATCCGGTCTCCCGTTCGCTGTACTTCTACGTCAAGGGCGCGCACGTCGGCGTGATCCCGGGCATCAAGGAGTACGTGGCCGAGTTCACCTCCGCGGCCGCCATCGGTCCGGACGGCTACCTGCCGCAGATCGGCCTGATCCCGCTGCCGGCCGATGCCCTCAAGAAGACCGCGGAAGCCGGTAAGGCTCTGCCGAACAACGTGAAGTAACCGGATTTCCGGTCGCATGGGCCGCCGCCCGGAAACGGGCGGCGGCGGTTTCCTGAAGCAAACGGGAGCCGAAGTCCTTAGCGCGATGCGTGTCGCGCCGGTATAATCGCCCCGCGCCGGGATGCCCCCGGTTTCTAAGCGACGATGAGGCCCGTTGATGCCGTTGAGTCTCCTGCTTCTGGTTCTGGCCGTGCTTTCGGCCTTCGCGTACCGTTTCGGCACCGGCCGCGCGCGCGCCATCGCGCCGGGGCGGCAGCAGGCCACCCTGCATTCCCGCCCGACCTATCACGGTTTCTACGTCGCGCTGTGGTGCGGCCTGCCCGCCCTTCTGGTCGCCGTCGCCTGGGTGGCGATGCAGCCGATCCTGGTGAAGGGTCTGGTGCTCGCCGGACTGCCCGATTCGTACTCCGCGCTGCCCGAGGCGCGCCTCAACCTGATCTGGAACGACATCCGCAACCTCGCGCTCGGCGACGTGGTGCGCGCCGCGCCCGCGCCGGAAATCCAGGCCGCGGCGGAAACCTTCCGCCGGCTCTACACCATCGGCCAGGCGGCGCTCGCGGTGCTCTGCCTGGTGCTGGCGCCGCTCGGCGCGCGCTATGCCTATGGCCGCGTCTCGCGCGATCTGCGCGCCCGCAACCGCGTCGAGACGGTGATCACGGTGTTCCTGGTGGCGAGTTCGCTGGTGGCGATCTTCACCACCATCGGCATCGTGCTGTCGCTTCTCTTCGAGTCCCTGCGCTTCTTCGGCAAGGTGCCGCCCCTCGATTTCCTCTTCGGCCTGCACTGGAGTCCGCAGACCGCGTTGCGCGCCGACCAGGTGGGCAGTTCCGGCTCCTTCGGCGCGGTGCCCTTGTTCACCGGCACGCTCCTGATCAGCCTGATCTCGATGTGCGTCGCGGTGCCGGTCGGCCTGATGTCGGCGATCTACATGTCGGAATACGCGCATCGCAAGTTCCGCGCCGTGGCCAAGCCGCTTCTCGAAATTCTCGCGGGCATTCCCACCGTGGTCTACGGCTTCTTCGCCGCGCTCACCGTCGCCCCCTTCATCCGCCGCCTCGGCGAAAGCATGGGGATTTCCGTCGCCTCGGAGAGCGCGCTCGCCGCCGGGCTGGTGATGGGGGTGATGATCATTCCCTTCGTCTCCTCGATCTCCGACGACGTGATCAACGCGGTGCCCCAGGCGATGCGCGACGGCGCCTATGCGCTCGGCGCCACCAAGTCGGAGACGATCCGCAACGTCATCGTTCCCGCGGCGCTGCCCGGCATCGTCGGCGGCGTGCTGCTGGCGGTCTCCCGCGCCATCGGCGAGACGATGATCGTGGTGATGGCCGCGGGGCTCGCCGCCAACCTCTCCTTCAATCCGCTGGAGGCGGTAACCACGGTGACGGTGCAGATCGTCACCCTGCTCACCGGCGACCAGGAGTTCGACAGCGCCAAGACGCTCGCGGCCTTCGCCCTCGGGCTGGTGCTGTTCTGCGTCACCCTGGGCCTCAACATCTTCGCGTTGCACGTGGTGCGGAAGTATAGGGAACAATATGAGTGAGATGACGGTCGATACGCCGCGCGGCGGCGCGGGAACGCGGGCCCTGGTGGCGGCGGGAATCGGACGCCGCTATCGCGCCGAGCGCCGCTTCCGGCTGTTCGGCCTGGTGGCGATCGTCTCCGCGCTCGTCTTCATGGTGCTCTTGTTCGTCAGCATCGTCGGCAAGGGCTATACCGCCTTCCTGCAGACGGAGATACGCCTGCCGATCCATTACGACGTGCAGACGATCGACCCGCAGGGGCTGCGCGATCCGGTGGAAATGCGCCGCGCCAACTACGGCAAGCTCTATCGCGACGCGCTGCACGAGATGTTCCCCGACGTCGAGTCCCGCGGCGACCGGCGCATGCTCAACGGCCTCGTCTCCTCCGGCGCGACCTTCGAGATCCGCGACCATGTGTTTGCGGACCCCGCGCTGATCGGCAAGAAGGGCGAGGTCTGGGTGCCCGCCTCCGACGACGTGGACATGCTGGTCAAAGGCAATGTGGACCGGAACTCGCCCGAGCACGAGCGCCGGATGACCGACAAGGAGATCGCCTGGATCGATGCGCTGGCCGCCCAGGACCGCATCGAGACCCGCTTCAACTGGCGCTTCTTCACCCAGGGCGACAGCCGCGAGCCGGAACTTGCGGGCATCTGGGGCGCGGTTTCCGGTTCCTTCCTCACCATGCTGGTGACGCTCGTGCTGTCCTTCCCGCTCGGCGTGGCCACCGCGGTGTACCTCGAGGAATTCGCGCCGAAGAACCGCTGGACCGACATCATCGAGGTCAACATCAACAACCTCGCGGCGATCCCTTCCATCGTCTTCGGCCTGCTGGGCCTCGCGGTGTTCCTGCAATTCTTCGGCCTGCCGCGGTCCGCCCCGGTGGTCGGCGGCCTGGTGCTCACCCTGATGACCCTGCCCACCATCATCATCGCGTCGCGCGTCTCGCTGCAGTCGGTGCCGCCCTCGATCCGCGAGGCGGCTCTCGGCCTCGGCGCCTCGAAGATGCAGATGGTCACCAACGACGTGCTGCCGCTCGCCATGCCGGGCATTCTGACCGGCACGATCATCGGCATGGGCCGCGCGCTGGGCGAGACCGCGCCGCTTTTGATGATCGGCATGGTCGCCTTCATCGTCGATGTGCCGCATGGATTTTCCGACCCGGCGACGGTGTTGCCGGTGCAGATCTACATCTGGGCCGATTCCGCGGAGCGCGCCTTCGTCGAACGCACCTCCGCGGCGATCATCGTGCTCCTCACCTTCCTGATTTTGATGAACGCCGCCGCCGTCTACTTGCGCAGCAAGTTCGAAAGGCGGTGGTAGAATGGAGACCGTGACCGTGCGCGACGCCATGCAGACGACTTTGGACAACCGACTCGCGGAAGGGGATGCGACTCCGATGCCGGCGAAAATCCAGGCGCGCCAGACCAACGTGCACTACGGCGACAAGCATGCGCTCAAGGACGTGACGCTGGACGTGCGCGAGGGCGAGGTGACTTCGTTCATCGGCCCGTCGGGCTGCGGCAAGTCCACCTTCCTGCGCTGCCTCAACCGGATGAACGACACCATCGACGGCTGCCGCGTCTCCGGCACCGTGCAGCTCGACGGCGAGGACATCTACGACCCGAAGATCGACGTGGTGCAACTGCGCGCCCGCGTCGGCATGGTGTTCCAGAAGCCCAATCCCTTCCCCAAGTCGATCTACGACAACGTCGCCTACGGGCCGCGCATCCACGGCCTCGCCGCCAACAAGGACGAACTCGACGAGATCGTGCTGACCAGCCTGGAGAAGGCGGGCCTGCTCGCCGAGGTCAAAGACCGCATGGAGTCGCCGGGCACCGGCCTTTCCGGCGGCCAGCAGCAGCGCCTGTGCATCGCCCGCGCCATCGCGGTCAACCCCGAGGTGATCCTGATGGACGAGCCGTGCTCGGCGCTCGACCCCATCGCCACCGCCAAGATCGAGGAACTGATCGACGAACTGCGCGAAAACTATACCATCGTCATCGTCACCCACTCGATGCAGCAGGCGGCGCGGGTTTCGCAGCGCACCGCCTTCTTCCATCTGGGCGAACTGATCGAGGTGGGCGACACCGAGCAGATCTTCACCAACCCCAAGCACAAGCTGACGCAGGGGTATATCACCGGCCGCTTCGGTTGATGGAGGACCAGACGCAATGAAGCCGATGATCATGGTCGTCGAGGACGAGGCCGCGCTCGTCACCGTGCTGCACTACAACCTGGAGAAGGAGGGCTATCGCGTCTGCGAGGCCTCCGACGGCGAGGAAGCGCTGACCGTGGCGGCGGAAAACGCTCCGGACCTGGTGATTCTCGACTGGATGCTGCCGA
Organism: Oleispirillum naphthae; assembly: GCA_027864655.1. Classification (GTDB taxonomy): domain Bacteria; phylum Pseudomonadota; class Alphaproteobacteria; order Rhodospirillales; family Rhodospirillaceae; genus Oleispirillum; species Oleispirillum naphthae. The sequence continues at coordinate 189,910 of JAQAZG010000006.1, read as the reverse complement.
TGATGTCGGGCATCGAGGTGTGCCGCCAGTTGCGCCGCAAGCCGCGCCACCGCGAGGTGCCGATCATCATGCTGACGGCGCGCGGCGAAGAGGGCGACAAGGTGCGCGGCCTCAACACCGGGGCCGACGATTACATGACCAAGCCGTTCTCGATGCCGGAACTGCTGGCCCGGGTGCGCGCGCTGCTGCGCCGTTCCGCCGCGGTGCCGAGCAAGGGCGTGCTGGAGTTCGACGACATCCAGATGGACCTCAACGCCCACCGCGTCACCCGCGGCGGCCGCTACATCCACCTCGGCCCCACCGAATTCCGCCTGCTGCAGTTCCTGATGCAGAACCCGGGCTCGGTGTTCTCCCGCGAGGAGTTGCTCAACGCCGTCTGGGGGCCGGACATCTATGTCGAGCCGCGCACCGTGGACGTGCACATCCGCCGCCTGCGCAAGGCGCTCAACGAGGACGACGGCACCGACGTGATCCGCACGGTGCGCGCCGCGGGTTATGCGCTCGACCACAAGTTCCCGGCCGAACCCGCCGACGGAACCCTCTCCGCGACGCTCTGAGCGCCCGGTTCTTCCCGCACATGCCACAGGGAGGGGAGGCTTCGGCCTCCCCGTTTTTTGTCGGCTGCGGTTTCCCTATCGGTGATATATGCTGAATCGGCAAGCAAGCACGCGTAAGTGGTGGAGTGCGCCATGGCCGAGAAACCGCAGCCCAAGGTCCTGATCGTCGAGGACACGCCGTCCATGGCCGAGCTCTACGCCGCCTTTCTCGACGGCTGCGGCTATGCGGTCTCCATCGCCGAGACCGGCAAGGCGGCGCTCGCGGCGATCCGCCGCGACCTGCCGGACGTGGTGCTGCTCGACATCCACCTGCCGGACATCAGCGGCCTCGAAATCCTCAAGATCCTGCGCGAGGAGGAGATCCCCTCGGCCTGCGTGGTGATCACCGCGCACGGCTCGATCAACGTCGCGGTGGAGGCGATGCAGAGCGGCGCGCGGGACTTCCTGGTCAAGCCGTTCGCCAAGGACCGCCTGGTGGTGACGGTGCGCAACGTGGCGCAGCACGCCTCGCTGGAACGCATCGTCGAGCGCCTGAAAGAGGACTACGGTCCCGGCGGCTTCTACGGCATGCTCGGCTCTTCCCTGCCGATGCAGGCGATCTACCGCACCATCGATTCGGTGGCGACGTCGCGCGCCACGGTGTTCGTCACCGGCGAATCCGGCACCGGCAAGGAGCTCTGCGCCGAGGCGATCCACCGCGCCAGCCCGCGCCGCGACAAGCCCTTCGTCGCGATCAACTGCGGCGCCATTCCGCGCGACCTGATGGAGAGCGAGATCTTCGGCCACGTGAAGGGGGCGTTCACCGGCGCCGCCGCCGACCGCGAGGGCGCGGCGCGGCGCGCCGACGGCGGCACCCTCTTCCTCGACGAAATCTGCGAGATGGACCTCGACCTACAGACCAAGCTCCTGCGCTTCGTGCAGTCGGGCATGGTGCAGAAGGTCGGTGGCGATCACCCCGAGAAGGTGGACGTGCGCTTCATCTGCGCCACCAACCGGGACCCCTGGGCCGAGGTGGAGGCGGGGGCCTTCCGCGAAGACCTCTACTACCGCCTGCACGTCATCCCGGTGCACCTGCCGCCCCTGCGCGAGCGCGACGCCGACGTCATCGAGATCGCCCGCGCCCTGCTCACCCGGCTGGCCCGCGAGGAGAGCAAAAGCTTTGCCGGTTTCTCGCCGGAGGCGGAAGCGCGGCTTCTCGCCTTTCCGTGGCCGGGCAACGTGCGCCAGTTGCAGAACGTGCTGCGCAACGTCGTGGTGCTGCACGACGGCGCGGTGGTCGAGGCGGCGATGCTGCCCGCCACCCTGATGAAGGGGAGCGGTGCGCTGCCGACGCCCGCCGCGTTTGCGGCGGAGACGCTGCCGCAGGGCGAGGACGGCATCCGCCCGCTCTGGGAGGTGGAAAGGGAGATCATCGAGGCGGCGGTGGCGGCCTGCGGCGGCAACGTGCCGCGCGCCGCGGCGCGCCTGCAGATCAGCGCCTCGACGATCTACCGCAAGAAGATGGCCTGGGACGAGGGCAAACCGGCGTAAATTCTACTGCGGCGGCCGTCTGGAACGGTTTTCTGCGCTTCCGGTGCTCACGGGCAGGAAGCCCGCTCCGCTCCGGTTCTCGAAAATCCGTCCCATCCGGCGCACCGCAGCGAATTTCCATCCGGTTTGGGCAAACCGGCGTGCCCGTCTGGTGCGGTGTCGGACTTATTCGTCGTAGACGGCGAGGGAGGCGCACGGGAAGTCGAGCTTTTCGCGGCCCTTGAGGAACGACAGTTCGAGGATGGTCGCGGCCCCCACCACGTCGCCCCCCACCTGGCGGATAAGGTCCGCCGCGGCGCGCATCGTGCCGCCGGTGGCGAGAAGGTCGTCGAGAATCACCACGCGGGCGCCCTTTCTCACCGCGTCGGTCTGAATCTCGATGGTGTCGGTGCCGTATTCCAGGCCGTATTCGTAGGGGATGGTCGGGCCGGGGAGCTTGCCCTTCTTGCGCACCATGAAGAAGCCGCAGCCGAGCTTCAGCGCCAAGGGCGCGGCGACCAGGAAGCCGCGGGATTCGATGCCCGCCAGGATATCGGGGTTCCAGATGCGGATGATCTGCGCGAGGCGGCCCATGGTGATCTGCCAGCCCTCGGCATTGGCGAGCAGCGTCGAGATGTCGTAGAAGAGAATGCCCGGCTTCGGAAAGTCCGGAATGGATCTGATGTAGGTTTTGATATCCGCTTCCATGTTGCCGCCCCCGCGATGATAATTTTACCCTGACGTGGAGAGAACCCTTCGAGACAATAAAGAATTATCCGCGATGCACAAGACGCGCGCAGAGATATTTCGCTGTACGGCGTGTGCGGATTTTTTTGGCTTGCTTCAGAGAAATGGCTATAGTGTCCAAGAGGTAGCGTGTTCGCCCGCAGGCGGCGGACAAAGAGGGGAGGCACCGCAGGGATGACTGAATCCCGGCTGACCGAAGGCGACGTTCGCAAGCTGCTGGCCGATCCCTCGGCGGATAACCGCGCCGAAACCGCTGCCAAGCTGGCTTTGGAGTTCGATCAGGGCAACCTGTCGGCGTCGGAACGCACCATGGCGGAACAGATCTTCCGCATCATGGTCAAGGACGCGGAAGTCCGGGTACGCGAGGCGCTCGCCATCAATCTCAAGGAAAACCCCAACGTTCCGCACGATGTGGCGGTGACGCTCGCCAAGGACGTGGACCAGGTGGCGCTGCCGGTCCTGCAGTTCAGCGAACTTCTTTCCGACGAGGATCTGGTCCAGATCATCCGCTCCCAGAGCCCGAGCAAGCAGAAGGCGATTGCCGAGCGCGCCCACGTGTCCGCCACCGTCGCCGAGGCGATCGTCGAGGACGCGGGCAAGGAGGCGGTGGTGGCCCTGGTCTCCAACGAAGGCGCGGAGATTTCCGAGACCTCGCTCGACAAGGTGATCGACAAGTTCGGCGCCGACGAAGAGGTGCAGGCGCCGATGGTGCGCCGCTCGGTGCTGCCGGTGACCATCGTCGAGCGCCTGGTGCACCAGGTCTCCGAGAACCTGCGCGAGCACCTGCTCACCCATCACGAGATGCCGGCGTCGATCGCCGCGGACCTCATCCTCCAGGCGCGGGAGCGCGCCACCATCGGGCTGTCCACCGATTCCTCCGAGGACGACGTGGAGCGCCTGGTCAACCAGCTCTACAACAACGGCCGCCTGACGCCCTCCATCGTCCTGCGGGCGCTGTGCATGGGCGACATGAAGTTCTTCGAATACGCCATGGCGCGCCGCGTCGGCATTCCGGTGCTGAACGCGCGCATGCTGATCCACGATTCCGGCGAACTCGGCCTCGACGGCCTCTACGGCAAGTCGGGGATGCCGCGCAGCTTCTATCCCGCGGTCAAGGCGGCGATCAGCGTCGCCAAGGAGATGAGCTACGACGGCGAGGAGGGCGACCGCGAGCGCTATGCGCGGCGCATGCTGGAGCGGGTGCTGACCCAGTACGGCGACCTCGGCGTCGATTTCGACAACGACGACCTGGAATACCTGCTGACCAAGATGAACAGCCTGCCCGCCACCTCGCACTGAGAACGGCACGCTCCCGAGAACCACGCCCCGGCTTGCCGGGGCGTTTTTCGTTCGGGAAAGCTAAAACTTTGCGAGGGGTCTCGAACCCCTCGCGCCCCCCATAACATCGGTTTTTGCGCGCAGCGCCATAAGTTCGCGCGTCGGCAGCCCCGCTTAGCGCGGCTGATAGAGCAGCACCCGCAGGTCCGGAATGCCGCCGAGCGCCGCCTCGATGCGCGGGCGGACATCGGCCCAGGAGAGGCCGCCGATGCCGCAGCCCAAGGGCGGCACTGCGATGGAGCGGATGGACCGGCCGCGGATTTCCGCAGCGAGCGCGGCAAGCCCGCTTTCGATATGCTCCAGGCGGCTGCCGTCGCTCCAGTGGAAGAGGGTGGGGAAGTTGACGAGGAGGCGCGGGTTGCGGGGGTATCCGGTGGCGAACACGTGCATCCGCCCGAGACGCACTTCGCCGCGGGCGCAGGCCGCCGCATAGGCGCGGAAGTTTTCCGGGAATGCCGCCTTGAACTGCGCGGCGAGGCCGCCGCCCATCACGCCGACGCAGTTGACGGCGTTGACCAGGGCCTCGGCATCGGCGGCGAGCAGGTCGCCGCGTACGGGTTCGATCATCGCTGGCCTCCCTTATGGGGGGCCAGTCTACCACAAAGCGAACGGGCCGGCCGTTGCCGGCCGGCCCGTCGAGATCGACGCCCTGGGAATGGTCGGAGTGAGAGGATTCGAACCTCCGGCCCCTGCCTCCCGAAGACAGTGCTCTACCAGGCTGAGCTACACTCCGTTCCTGGGGTCGAGGCCGGGTTTATACGATGCGCGCTCGCATCGTGTCCAGCGGTTTTTTCTGCTCAATAGGCGCGCTCGATGCAGAATTCGACAATCTCCGACAGCGCGGTTTTTACGGCGCTTTCGGGGAAGATGGCAAGCGCGTCGCGGGCGCGGTCGCCGTAGTGGCGGGCGCGCTTCACGGTGTCGTCGAGCGAGCCGTGGCGGATCATCAGGGCCTGCGCATGGGCGAGGTCGGCGCCGTCCTCCGCCTGGTCCAGGTCCTCCATCACGCGGCGCCAGAAGGTGCGTTCCTCGTCGGTGCCGCGGCGGTAGGCGAGGATCACCGGCAGGGTGATCTTGCCCTCGTGGAAGTCGTCGCCCACGGTCTTGCCGAGTTTTTCCTGCTTCGCGGAATAGTCCAGCACGTCGTCGATCAGCTGGAAGGCGATGCCGAGGTTGAGGCCGAACTGCTCCAGCGCCTTTTCCTCCGCCATCGGACGGCCCGGAATCACCGCGCCGATCTGGCAGGCGGCGGCGAACAGGCGCGCGGTCTTGGACTCGATCACCTGAAGGTAGGCGGCCTCGTCGGTCTCGGTGTCGTTGGCGGTGGTGAGCTGCAGCACCTCGCCCTCGGCGATCACCGCCGAGGCATGGGAGAGGATCTCCAGGATGCGCAGCGAGCCGTCCGCCACCATCAGCTGGAAGGCGCGGCTGAGCAGGAAGTCGCCGACGAGCACGCTCGCCTGGTTGCCCCACACCGCATTGGCGGAGGCCTTGCCGCGGCGCAGGTCGCTTTCGTCCACCACGTCGTCGTGCAGCAGCGTCGCGGTGTGGATGAACTCGACGCAGGCGGCGAGCCGTACCTGGCGGTCGCCCTCGGCGGCGCACAGCTGCGCCGCGGCCAGGGTGAGCATCGGGCGCAGGCGCTTGCCGCCGGAGGAGACGAGGTATCCGGCGAGTTGCGGAATCAGCGGAACCGGGCTCGCCATGCGGTCGATGATGGTCTGGTCCACGGCGGCGAGGTCGGCGGCGACGAGGCGGTGCAGGTCCTCGAAGGCGGAGGACGAGCGACTGCGGTCCGAGGACAGATTGACGACGTTGGACACCACATCACCCGCATATGACCAAACCTTACCCGTATGGGCGGTGCCAGAATACGGGGCGGCTTCCCGCGCGGTCAAGCCTTCCCGCAGAGGGCTTGCGCCGCTATCATCCGGCGATGGACCAGAATGCCTTGAGCGAGGACGGCCTGCTGGACGGGCGGCTGCGGCTGTTGCAACCCGGCGCGGGGTATCGCGCCGCGATCGACCCGGTGCTGCTGGCCGCCGCGGCGCGCGTGGCGGAAGGCGGGCGTGCGCTCGACCTCGGCTGCGGCACCGGCGCGGCGGCGCTGTGCCTGGCCGCGCGGCGGCCCGACCTGCGGGTGTGCGGCGTCGAGTTGCAGCCGGAGTACGCGGCGCTCGCCCGCCGCTCGGCTGCGATCAACGCCATGGCGGAGCGGGTGGAGGTGGCGGAGGCCGACGCGGCAAACCCCGCCGCATGGCCCGAGGGCTGGGCGGGCTTCGACGCGGCGCTCGCCAACCCGCCGTTCTTCACCGGCGGCAGCCGCGCGCCGGATGCCGGACGCGCCGCGGCGCACCACGCGGGCGCGGCGGACCTTGCCGCCTGGGTCGCCGCCGCGCGCCGCGCGCTCGCGCCGAAGGGCACGCTAACCCTCATTCTTCCCGCCGCACGCCTGGGCGAGGCGCTGGCCCTGCTGTCCCGCGGCTTCGGCGCGGTGCAGGCGATTCCCCTGTGGCCGAAGCCGGGCCGCGCGGCGAAGCGGGTGATCCTGCGCGCCGAAAAGGGCCGCCGCACCCCCTTTGCGCTGCTGCCCGGACTGATTCTGCACGGCGCGGGCGGAAACTATACCGTGGCGGCGGCGCGCATCCTGCGCGGCATGGAAAGCCTGGATGCGGTGCTGGACTCCGCGACGGAGGGGGTATGCTGAGCCTCGGCAAGATTCTTCTTCTGCTCGCGGTGGGCTATGCGGTGTTCAGCCTCGGCCGCCGCTTCGGCGCGCGCCGCGCGCCGCCCCCGGCCCCGCCCGGGGCGGGGCGCCCCCCGGCGGAGTCCCTGGCGCGCTGCCCGGTCTGCGGCGTCTACCGCGCCCCCGGACTCGCCGAGGATTGCCCCCGCGAGGACTGCCCATTCCGCCGAAAGTCATAAAAACGTTCCAAAGCGGGCGAACCCGCACCGCGCCATCTTGACCGCTCCGGGCCGCCCCGTTAGGTTTCCTGCACGTTTTGCCACAGCCCCGGCCACCATTTTCGATGGGTATCGTGAACGCACAGTCCAGAGCGGCGGGCCCGCGCTCCGCGCCGTCCTTCCAAGACCTCATCCTGACGCTGCACCGCTTCTGGGCCGATCAGGGCTGCCTGATCCTCCAGCCCTATGACATGGAGGTAGGCGCGGGCACCTTTCACCCCGCAACCACCCTCCGTGCGCTGGGGCCGGACCCGTGGCGCGCCGCCTATGTGCAGCCCTCGCGGCGGCCCACCGACGGCCGCTATGGCGAGAACCCCAACCGCCTGCAGCACTACTACCAGTACCAGGTGCTGATGAAGCCCTCGCCGGATGCGGTGCAGGAGCTCTACCTCGACAGCCTGCGCGCCCTCGGCATCGACCCCAACGCCCACGACATCCGCTTCGTCGAGGACGACTGGGAGTCGCCGACGCTGGGGGCCTGGGGCCTGGGGTGGGAGGTCTGGTGCGACGGCATGGAGGTCACCCAGTTCACCTATTTCCAGCAGGTCGGCGGCTTCGAGTGTTCGCCGGTGCCGGTGGAGCTGACCTACGGCCTGGAGCGCCTGGCGATGTACGTGCAGGGCGTGGAGAACGTCTACGACCTCGATTTCAACGGCCGCGGCGTCACCTACGGCGATGTCTTCCACCAGGCCGAGGTGGAATATTCCCGCCACAACTTCGAACTCGCCAATACCGAGATGCTGCTCGCCCACTTCCGCGATGCGGAGGCCGAATGCGCCGCCCTGATCGCGGGCCGCGACGGGGCGGAGGGCGTGGCGCTGCCCGCCTACGACTACTGCCTCAAGGCGTCGCACCTGTTCAACCTGCTGGACGCGCGCGGCGTGATCAGCGTGACCGAGCGCGCCTCCTACATCGGGCGGGTGCGCGCCCTGGCGAAATCCTGCTGCGAGGCGTACCTGCGCACGCGCGGCCATCTTCCGGCGGAGGGGGCGGCGCGATGACCGGCGAATTCCTGCTCGAACTGCTCTCCGAGGAAATCCCCGCGCGCATGCAGGCGCGCGCCGCGGAAGACCTTGCCCGCCTGGTCGCCGACGGCCTCGCCGCCCAGGGGCTGAAGCCCGCGGAGACCAGGGCCTTCGCCACGCCGCGGCGGCTCGTCCTCTGCCTCACCGGCCTGCCGTCGGCGCAGCCCGACGTCACCGAGGAGCGGCGCGGCCCCAAGGTCGGCGCTCCGGCGCAGGCGCTGGAGGGCTTCCTCAAGGCCAACGGCGCGGCGCTTGCCGACCTTGCGGAGCGCGACACCCCCAAAGGCAAATTCCACTTCCTCGACATCCACCGCACCGGGCGGCCCACCGCGGCGGTGCTGGCCGACATTCTCGCCGAGGCGCTGCCGCGCTTCCCGTGGCCGAAGTCGATGCGCTGGGGCGAGCGCTCCGAGCGCTGGGTGCGGCCGCTGGAGGGCATCCTCTGCCTGTTCGAAGGGCAGGTGGTGCCGCTCGCCTTCGCCGGGCGCGAGGCGGGCAACGTCACCAAGGGCCACCGCTTCCTTGCGCCGGACGCCTTCACGGTGGCGGACTTCGCCGACTACGCGGCGAAGCTCGAAGCCGCCAAGGTGATGCTCGACCCGGTGCGCCGCCGCGACCTCATCGCGGCGCAGGCGGAGTCTCTTGCCGCCGCGCGCGGCCTTGCGGTGCTGCCGGACGCCGGGCTGCTCGCCGAGGTGGCGGGCCTGGTGGAATGCCCCAACGTGCTGATCGGCCGCATCGACGACGCCTTCATGGCGGTGCCGCGCGAGGTGCTCTCCACCTCGATGCGCACCCACCAGAAGTATTTCTCCCTCACCGACGCTTCGGGGGCGCTGGCGCCGTTCTTCCTTGTCGTTTCCAACATGGAGACGGCGGATGCGGGCGCGACCATCGCCGCGGGCAACGAGCGGGTGCTGCGGGCGCGGCTTTCGGATGCGCGCTTCTTCTGGGATTCCGACCGCGCCGCAACCCTGGAAAGCCGCATCCCGGCGCTGGCGGACCGCATCTTCCACGCCGCGCTCGGCTCGGTGCTCGACAAGGCGGAGCGCATCGCGGCGCTCGCCGCGCGCATCGCGCCCGCGATCGGCGCGGATGCGGATAAGGCCGCGCGCGCCGCCAGGCTCGCCAAGGCCGACCTCTCGACGGAAATGGTCGGCGAGTTCCCCGAACTACAGGGCGTGATGGGCCGCTACTACGCGCTCCACGACGGCGAGGACGCCACCGTCGCCGCGGCGGTGGCGGACCACTACGCGCCGCAGGGGCCTTCGGACGCCTGCCCGTCCGCGCCGGTCTCCGTCGCCGTGGCGCTGGCCGACAAGATCGACAGCCTCACCGGGTTCTTCGCCATCGACGAAAAGCCCACCGGCTCGCGCGACCCCTATGCGCTGCGCCGCGCCGCGCTCGGCATCGTCCGCCTGGTGCTGGAAAACCGCCTGCGCCTGCCGCTCAAGCCGCTGTTCGCCGCGGCGCACGGCCTCTATGCCGTGCCCGGCCTGCGCCCGGCGGAGACGGTGGCCGACGAACTCATCGACTTCCTCGCCGACCGCCTCAAGGTGCATCTGCGCGAGCAGGGCGTCGGCCACGACGTCATCGCCGCGGTGTTCGCCAAGGACAGGGACGACGACCTGGTGCGCTTCCTCGCGCGGGTTTCCGCCCTGCGCGGCTTCCTCGAAGGGGAGGATGGGCGTAATCTGGTGATCGCCTACCGCCGCGCCGCCAACATCGTGCGCATCGAGGAGAAGAAGGACGGCCGGTCCTTCGCCGAGGCGCCGGTTGCGGCCGATCTGGCGACGGCGGAGGAAACCGCGCTGTCCGCCGCGCTGGAAACCGCGATCGCGGAGAGCGCGGCGAAGCTGGCGGCGGAGGACTTCACCGCGGCGATGGCGGCCTTGGCCGCGTTGCGCGCGCCGGTGGACGCCTTCTTCGACAAGGTCACGGTGAACGCCGATGACCCGAAATTGAGAAGCAACCGCTTGCGGTTGCTGTCGCGCATCGGCGCGGCGATGGAAAGCGTGGCGGACTTCTCGCGTCTCGAGGGCTAAGGCGCGGAAACCCGCTGCAAGCGGAGGGCCCTGCGGCAGGTCCTTCGGGGGAGGCTTGCAGGCCGCGGCACAACACACCGGAACCGGGCTGAACCCGGCTGGGCGGAAGCAGTGAGGAACAAACCATGGCGAAGTGGGTGTACACCTTCGGCGACGGGAAGGCCGAGGGAAGCGCAGCGATGCGCAACCTTCTGGGAGGCAAGGGCGCCAATCTGGCGGAGATGAGCCGCATCGGGGTTCCGGTGCCGCCCGGTTTCACCATCTCCACCGAGGTCTGCACCCACTACTACACCAACGGCAACACCTATCCGGAGGGGTTGAAGGAGCAGGTGGCCGCGGCGCTGGCGGGGGTGGAGGCGGCTCTCGGCATGCGCTTCGGCGATCCGGTCAATCCGCTGCTGGTCTCGGTGCGCTCGGGCGCGCGCGCCTCGATGCCCGGGATGATGGACACGGTGCTCAACCTCGGCCTCAACGACGTCACCGTCGAAGGCCTGGCCAAGCGCGCCAGCGACGCCCGCTTCGCCTACGACAGCTACCGCCGCTTCATCCAGATGTATTCCGACGTGGTGCTGGGCGTGGAGCACCACCTCTTCGAGGACGTCCTCGAAGAGGTGAAGCGCGACGCCGGCGTCACCCAGGACACCGAACTCACCGCCGAGAACTGGAAGGGCGTGATCCAACGCTACAAGGCGATGGTCGCCGCCGAACTCGGCAAGCCGTTCCCGCAGGACGTGAAGGAACAGATCTGGGGCGCCATCGGCGCGGTGTTCGGCAGCTGGATGAACCAGCGCGCCATCACCTACCGCCGCCTGCACGGCATTCCGGAAAGCTGGGGCACCGCGGTCACCGTGCAGTCCATGGTGTTCGGCAACATGGGCGAGGATTGCGCCACCGGCGTCGCCTTCACCCGCGACCCCTCCACCGGCGAGAACGCCTTCTACGGCGAATACCTGGTCAACGCCCAGGGCGAGGACGTGGTGGCGGGCATCCGCACGCCGCAGCACCTCACCATCAACGGCAAGACCCGCCACGGCTCCGACCTGCCCGCCATGGAAGAGGTGATGCCCTCCCTGTTTACCGAGCTGGTGAACATCCGCAACATCCTTGAGATGCACTACAAGGACATGCAGGACATGGAGTTCACCATCCAGCAGGGCAAGCTGTGGATGCTCCAGACCCGCAACGGCAAGCGCACCGTCGCCGCCTCGGTGAAGATCGCCGTGGACATGGTCGCCGAGGGCGTGCTCACCAAGGAACAGGCGGTGATGCGCGTCGAGCCGCAGCAGCTCGACCAGCTCCTCCACCCCACTCTCGACCCCAAGGCGCCGCGCACCGTGCTCGCCAAGGGCCTGCCCGCCTCTCCGGGCGCCGCCTCGGGCCGCGTGGTGTTCACCGCCGCCGACGCCGAAACCTGGGCGAAGAACGGCGAGAAGGTGATCCTCACCCGCATCGAGACCAGCCCCGAAGACATCGGCGGCATGCACGTCTCCCAGGGCGTGCTGACCACCCGCGGCGGCATGACCTCGCACGCCGCGGTGGTGGCGCGCGGCATGGGCACCCCCTGCGTCGCGGGCGCGGGCGAAATCCGCATCGACTACAAGGCCAAGCAGATGCGGGTGCGCGACACCGTGGTCAAGGAAGGCGACACCATCACCCTGGACGGCTCCACCGGCGAGGTGATGCTGGGCAAGGTGCCGACCATCCGCCCCGAGCTCACCGGCGACTTCGGCTCCCTGATGGGCTGGGTGGACGAGGTGCGCACGATGAAGGTGCGCGCCAACGCCGAGACCCCGCTGGATGCGGAAACCGCCCGCCGCTTCGGCGCGGAGGGCATCGGCCTGTGCCGCACCGAGCACATGTTCTTCGACCCGGCGCGCATCATCTCGATGCGCGAGATGATCCTCGCGCGCAACGAGGCGGGCCGCCGCGCCGCGCTCGCCAAGCTGCTGCCCTATCAGCGCAAGGACTTCATCGACCTCTTCACCATCATGAAGGGGCTGCCGGTCACGGTGCGCCTCCTCGACCCGCCGCTGCACGAGTTCCTGCCCAACACCGAGGCCGAACAGGCCGAGGTGGCGGCGGCCTCCGGCGTCGATGTCGGCGCGGTCAAGGCCGCGGTGGCCGCCCTGCACGAGACCAACCCGATGCTCGGGCATCGCGGCTGCCGCTTGGGCGTCACCTATCCGGAAATCTACGAGATGCAGGCCCGCGCCATCCTGGAAGCCGCGGTCGAAGTCTCCAAGACCACCGGGAACGCCGTGGTGCCGGAAATCATGATCCCGCTGGTGATGGGCAAGATCGAGCTCGACATGATGAAGGCGGTGATCGACACCGTGGCCAAGGAGGTGTTCGCCGCCGCCGGGATGACGCTCACCTACCAGGTCGGCACGATGATCGAACTGCCGCGCGCCGCCCTGCGTGCCGCCGAGATCGCCGAAACCGCCGAGTTCTTCAGCTTCGGCACCAACGACCTGACCCAGACGACGATGGGCATGTCGCGCGACGACGCGGGCAACTTCCTGGAAATCTACCGCCAGAAGGGCGTGGTCGAAACCGACCCCTTCGCCACCCTGGACCAGGAAGGCGTCGGCGAGTTGATCAAACTCGCCGTCGAGCGCGGCCGCGCCACCCGGCCCACGATCAAGCTCGGCATCTGCGGCGAACACGGCGGCGACCCGGCCTCCGTCGCGTTCTGCCAGAGCATCGGCCTCGACTACGTCTCGTGCTCGCCCTACCGCGTGCCGATCGCCCGCCTCGCCGCCGCCCAGGCCGCGCTCAAGCAGGCGAAGTAAAAACGCCAAAACTTTGCGGAGGGACTCGGTCCCTCCGCACCTCCCATAACTTTTGGGTTTTGCGTGACGGAGAACGCCGGAGGCGTTCGTAGGGACATGGCCGAAGGCCATGGTCCGAGGCGGAGCCGAGGACGAGGAAAATGCAAAAAGCATTTTCCGAGCAAGCGCCATGGAATCATCGCGCGGCGTGGCGGTTGCCTGCCGCTGCGCGGCGAAAAACGTATGGGGTGCGCGAGGGGACCGAGTCCCCTCGCAAGTTTTTTTGTTTCCCGCGCAGCGTCCGCCGGGGCTTCGCGCGGCGGGGGAATTGCTTTATCCTGCCTGCGGATAGGGGAGAGCACGGGCGGATGACGCAGGTTTCGTACATTGTCGCCGTGGACACTCAGAGGCCGCATCTGGAAGCGATGCTTGCGGGACTGCGCGGTCAGGACGGCGATTTCTCCCGCGAATTCGTCTTCGTCGATGACGGTTCCGACGACGGTTCCTTCGAGTTTCTCATCGAAAAGACGCGCTGCTGGCCGCGCACGCTGTTGATTCAGCAGCGGCGGCAGGGCCCGGCGGCGGCGGCGCTGACCGGGGCCAAGGCGGCCACCGGCGACCGCTGGCTGTTTCTCGATGGCGACGTGGTGCTGGCCGCCGGGGCGACGCGGCTGCTGCTCGCCGCGGCGCAGGAGGGCGGCCTCGACATGCTGCTGGCGGCGCGCACGGTGTGCGGCGCCCCGGCGAAGCATGCCTTCGACCTGCCGGGCGATGCGCCGCAGGCGGAGGTTGTGGACGGGGTGCACGCGCTGCTGAGCGGCGCGCAGCCGCCGACGCGGCTGATGCTGATGCGCCGCGGGTTGTTCCGCGATCCCGGCTTTTTCGACGCCGGGGTGTACCTGCCGGATTTCGCGCCGCCGTTGCAGGCGGCGCTGGCGCATCGCGTCGGCGTTCTCGACGCCGCGGTGGGGTGTTCGCTGCCCGATGCGCCGAGCCTCGCGCGGCGCGGCGGCGGTCAGGCGGAGTACGATTTCTCGGCGGCGGTGGCGGCGTTTCTCGCGGCGCATCCGGAACTTCCGGCGCGCTCGCGCCGCGCGGCCCTGTGCGGCTGTGCGCGGCGCGCCTGGAGGGCGGCGCGGGCGAACCGCGGCGCGGGTTTGACCTCGCGGTTTTTCTGGCTGTATATCAAGGCGCTGTTGAGGGTGCCGATGGACGTTTCGGCGGCCCTGGACGACAGCCTCGCCGCCTGGGACGGCGCGGATATCCGCCGTTCCGCCCCGCCGAAGGGATGACCCGCCCCGTGCCGCCGCGCATTCTGTTCGTCACTTCCACCCGCATCGGCGACGCCGTGCTCTCCTCCGGCATTCTCGCGCACCTGGTGGAGACGCAGCCCGATGCGCGCTTCACCATCGCCTGCGGCCCGGCCGCCGCCTCGCTGTTCGCCGGCGTGCCGCGCCTGGACCGGGTGATCGTCATGTCCAAGGGGCCCTATGCCGCGCACTGGCGGCGGCTGTGGGCCGCCTGCGTCGGCACGCGCTGGGACGCCGTGCTGGACCTGCGGCGCTCGGCGCTCGCCTGGACCCTGTGCGCGCGGCGGCGCTACCGCCTTTCCGGACCGTCGGGGCTCGCCCACCGCGTGGTGGAGAACGCGGGCGTGCTCGGTCTCGACCCGCCGCCCGCGCCGCACCTGTGGACCCTGCCGCGCCACGAGGCGGCGGCGGAGCGGCTGATCCCCGCGGGCGGGCCGGTGCTGGCGGTGGGGCCGACCGCCAACTGGCGCGGCAAGACCTGGCGGATGGAGAATTTCATCGACCTGGTGGCGCGCCTCACCGCGCCCGCCGCGCCGTTCGCCGGGGCGCGGGTGGCGGTGTTCGCCGCGCCGGGGGAGGATGCCGCGCCGCTGCTCGACGCCCTGCCGCCGGACCGCCGCCTGCCGGTGACCGGCGTGGCCGATCTGCTTACCGTGTTCGCGGCGTTGAAGCGCTGCGCCTTCTACGTCGGCAACGATTCCGGGCTGATGCACCTTGCCGCCACCGCGGGGGCGCCCACCCTCGGCCTGTTCGGCCCGAGCCGGGAGGCGCATTATGCCCCCTGGGGGCCGCGCTGCGCGGTGGCGCGCACCGCGCTCGCCTATGACCAACTGGTCGGCGGGCCGGGTTACGACCACCGCGCCACCGGCACCCTGATGGACAGCCTGAGCGTGGAGGCGGCGGAGGCCGCCGCCCTCGCCCTGATCTCCGCCGTGGGAGGCAACCGATGACGACCTTGAGCGCCCTGGTGGTGGTCCACAACGAAGAGGACATCCTCGCCGCCTGCCTGGAGAGGCTCGCCTTCGCCGACGAGTTGGTGGTGGTGCTGGACAAGTGCACCGACGGCAGCCGCGATATCGCGCTGCGCTTCACCGATGCGGCGCATCTGGTGGAGGGAAGCTGGGAGGTGGAAGGGCCGCGCCGCAACGCCGGGCTGGACGCCTGTTGCGGCGACTGGGTGGTGGAGGTGGACGCCGACGAGCACGTGCCCGCGGCGCTGGCGGAGGAGATCCGCGCGGCGATCGAAACCTCCGCCGCCGATTACCACGACCTGCCGGTGGACAACTATGTCGGCGGCCACCGCGTGCGCTATGGCTGGGGGGCCTCGTTCGGCACTTCGGCGGTGCCCCGCCTGTCGCGCAAGGGCGCGAAGCGCTGGGGCGAGCAGCGGGTGCATCCGGCGCTGGTCTGGCGCGGGCGCGGCGGCGCGAAGGCGGTGAAGGGGCCGACCCTGGCCAACCGCCTGGACCACTATGTGGACGACAGCATCAGCGATATGCTGCGCCGTCTCGACCGCTATTCCTCCGCGCGTGCGAGGGACTTGCGCGAAAGCGGGAATATCGGCAGTCTGGCTAACAACGTGCGGCGCTTTTTTTCCCGATTCTATAAATGCTACATCGGCCGGAAGGGATACCGGGAAGGCGGCTGGGGGTTCCTGATCGCGCTGTGCGCCGGGCTCTACCCTCTGCTGTCCTACCTCAAGGCGCGGCTGGAGGACGCCTGAACCGCGGCGTTCCCGGAGGGAATGGAAGAGTTGCATTTCGGCGCGGCGGCGCTTGACCGCCGGGCGCGGTGGTGTTGGGATGACGCGGCGACCGCAGAACGGGCCGCGCTTGATGTAGGGTGACGAAACGTGACGATCCGGGTGTTGCAGGCCATGGCGGGCGCCGAGCAGGGCGGCGCGGAAGCGTTCTTCGAGCGCCTGGTGAGCGCGCTGCATCGCGCCGGGGTGCAGCAGCACGTCCTCATCCGCCGCAACGCGGAACGCGCGGCGCGCCTGCGCGCCGCAGGGCTGATCCCCGTCGAGCTGCCCTTCGGCGGCACGCTGGACTTCACCACCAAGCGCCAGTTCGCCAAGGAGATCGGCAAGTTCAAGCCGCACGTGGTGATGACCTGGATGAACCGCGCCACCGCGATGTGCCCGCCGGGCGATTTCGTCCACCTGGCGCGCCTGGGCGGCTATTACGACCTCAAATACTACCGCTCCTGCGACCACCTGATCGGCAACACCGAGGACATCGTCAACTATCTGGTGCGCGAGGGCTGGCCGGCGGAGCGCGCCCACTACGTGCCCAATTTCGTCGATGTGGACCCGCAGGTCGCGCCGATGTCGCGCGCCGCGCACTACACCCCCAACACCGCGCCCCTGGTGGTGGCGATGGGCCGCCTGCACGAGAACAAGGCCTTCGACACCCTGATCAAGGCGATGGCGCGGGTGCCCAACGCCTATCTCTGGCTTGCCGGGGACGGGCCGCAGCGCGCCGCGCTGGAACAGATGGCGCAGGTGGAGGGGATCAAGCCGCGCACCCGCTTCCTCGGCTGGCAGAAGGATGTCTCGCCGCTGCTCGCCGCCGCCGACCTGTTCGTCTGCCCGTCGCGCCACGAGCCCCTGGGCAACGTGGTGCTGGAGGCCTGGGCCGGCGGCACGCCGGTGGTCGCCGCCGACGCGCAGGGACCGGGCATGCTGATCGACCACGGCCGCAACGGCCTGCTGGTGCCGGTGGACGACGTCGGCGCGATGGCGCAGGCGATCGGCTGGATGCTGAACAACCCCGAGGCGGCGGCGGAAATGGCGGCGGCCGGGCGCGCCTCCTTCGAAGAGGGGTACAGCGCGCCGACCGTCATCGACCGCTATCGCGCCTTTTTCGACCAGGTGGTGGCGGACGCAGGCATTTCGGACGCGTGACGCCGGTCACTGGGGAGGATCGCGCCGCCTGCTATACCCGGCACGGCGGCGCGGCAACGATCTGAAGGGACGAACACCTCATGTGCGGCATTGCCGGGATCATCACGACCCCCGAGGCGCGGGACATCCTGAACCGCCGGGATGCCTCGTTGCAGGCGATGGCCGCCGCGATCGCCCACCGCGGTCCCGACGGCCAGGGCGGGCTGCGCCGCGAGGGGGCCGCGTTCGCGCATTTGCGCCTCGCCATCATCGACCTCACCGGCGGCGACCAGCCGCTCTACGGCCCGGGCAACGCGGTGCTGGTGGGCAACGGCGAGATCTACAATTACCGCGAGCTGCGCGCCGAGTTCCCCGACACCACCTTCGCCACCAATTCCGATTGCGAGCCGCCGCTCTTCCTCTACCGCCGCGACGGCCTGGACTTCGTCAATCACCTGCGCGGCATGTATGCGCTGGCGCTGCACGACCCGCGCGGCGAGCGCGTGGTGCTCACCCGCGATCCCTTCGGCATCAAGCCGCTCTATTACATGCCGACGCGCGTCGGCATCGCCTTCGCCTCCGAGCCGCAGGCGCTGATCGCCGCGGACTGGGCGGAGCGCGCGGTCAATCCGGCGAAGGCGGTGGAACTCCTGCAATTGCAGTTCACCACCGGCAAGGACACCATCTTCCCCGACATCAAGCGCCTCGCCCCCGGCGAGACCCTGCTCATCGAGAACGGCCAGATCGCGGAGCGGCGCTACCGCTCCTGCTGGCCCGCGCCCGACCCGGAGGCCGCCTCCTGGCAGACCAGCGGCGAGGCGGCGGTGGCGCGCTTCGACGCGGTGTTCGAAAACTCCGTGGACTTCCATCAGCGCGCCGACGTGCCCTACGGCATGTTCCTCTCCGGCGGCGTCGATTCCGCGGCGGTGCTGGCGATGATGGCGCGGCTCAACCCGCAGCCGGTGGTCGCCTTCACCGCGGGCTTTCCCGAGACCGGGGTGCACGACGAGCGCGAGCACGCCCGCGCCGTCGCCCATGCGGCGCGCGCCGAGCACATCGAGGTGCCGGTGCTGGAATACGATTTCTGGTCGCACCTGCCGAAGATCGTCGCGGCGATGGACGACCCGGTGGCCGACTACGCCATCGTGCCCACCTGGTTTCTCGCGCGCGAGGCGGCCAAGTCGGTGAAGGTGATCCTCTCCGGCGAGGGCGGCGACGAATTGTTCGCGGGCTACGGACGCTACCGCGCCGCGGTGCGGCCCTGGCCGTTCAGGAAGGCGATGCGCGCCAAGGGCGTGCTCGACGGCCTGGGGGTGCTGCGCGACGGCGGCGCGGCGTGGCGGCAAGGCATCGCCGCGGCGGAGAAGGCGGTGCGGGAGGCAGGCATCAAGGGGTTGCAGGCGCAGCAGGCGCTCGACTGCCTCGACTGGCTGCCCAACGACCTTCTCACCAAGCTCGACCGCTGTCTGATGGCGCACGGCGTGGAGGGGCGGGTGCCCTTCCTCGACGTGGAGGTGGCGCGCTTCGCCCAGTCGCTGCCGGAATCGATGCGGGTGCACGGCAAGCTCGGCAAGTACGTGGTGCGCCGCTGGCTGGAAAAGCACCTGCCGCAGAGCAAGCCGTTCTCCAAAAAACGCGGCTTCACCGTGCCGGTGGCGGAGTGGATCGCGCTCGAGGCCAAGCACCTGGGGCCGCTGGTGGCGGCGCAGGCGGGGGTGGCGGAAATCTGCGATCCCGAGGCGGTGCGCCGGGTGTTCGCCTCGCTTTCCGGCGGCAAGCCCGACAAACGGGCTGGATTCGCGGCGTGGAACCTGCTGTTCTATGCCTTGTGGCATCGCCGCCACATCGAGAACGCCGCGGCCGAAGGCGGCGTGTTCGACGTTCTCGCGGCGCGGTGACGCCGCGCCGATCCTGCCTATATCTGTGGGTGTCTTCAGGCTTCCGCTTCCGGAAAGGATATGTCATGGCCGATCGCTTCGATTGGGTGCTGCGCAACGCCGCCGTCGCCACCCCCGAGGGTGCGGTTTCCGCCGATATCGGGGTGCGCGGCGGCACGGTCGCCGCCATCGGCAGCATTCCGCCCGGCAGTTCGCCGCTCGAGGACAACCTCACCGGCCTCACCGTGCTGCCCGGGGTGATCGACACCCAGGTCCACTTCCGCGAACCCGGCGCGGAGCACAAGGAGGACCTCGCCTCCGGCACCGCCGCCGCGGCCATGGGCGGCGTCACCGCGATCTGCGAGATGCCCAACACCAAACCCGCCACCACCTCCCCCGAGGCGCTGGCCGACAAGGTGGCGCGCGCCACCGGCCGCGCCTGGGTGGACTTCGCCTTCTTCCTCGGCGCGACGGCGGAAAACGCCGGCGACCTCGGCGCCTGGGAAAACGCGCCGGGCTGTTGCGGCATCAAGGTGTTCATGGGCTCCTCCACCGGCACCCTGCTGGTGGACGACGAAGCGGCGCTGCGCCGCATCCTGAAAAACGGCTGCCGCCGCGTTGCGGTGCATGCGGAGGACGAGGAACGCCTCAAGGAACGCTTCCACCTGGTGGAAGACGGCGCGCCGCCCGCGATGCACCCGGAATGGCGCGACGAGGAGACGGCGATGCGCGCCGTGGCCCGCCTCATCGCGCTGGCGCGGCGCACCGGCCGCGCGGTGCACGTGCTGCACGTCACCAGCGCCGGGGAAATGGAAATGCTGCGCGGCCGCCCCGCCAACATGACGGTGGAGGTGACGCCGCAACACCTCACCCTCGCCGCGCCGGAGGCCTACGAACGCCTCGGCACGTGCGCGCAGATGAACCCGCCGATCCGCGACGCGCGCCACCGCGCCGCGCTGTGGAAGGCCTTGGCCGACGGCGTGGTCTCGTGCATCGGCTCCGACCACGCGCCGCACACCCGCGAGGAAAAGGCGCAGCCCTACCCGAAAAGCCCCTCCGGCATGCCCGGGGTGCAGACCCTGGTGCCGGTGATGCTCGACCACGTGGCCGCCGGGCGACTGAGCCTCGCGGATTTCGTCCGCCTCACCTCCACCGCGCCCGCCGCGATCTTCGGCATGGCCGGGCGCGGCGTCGTCGCGGTGGGCTACCGCGCCGACTTCACCATCGTCGATCTCAAGGCGAAACGCACCATCGCCAACGACTGGATCGTGAGCAAATGCGGCTGGACCCCCTTCGACGGCATGACGGTGACCGGCTGGCCGGTGATGACCGTGGTCGGCGGCCGCACGGTGATGCGCGAGGACTCCTTGATCGACCCGCCCCGCGGCCAGGCGATCAAGTTCCTGTAGAGGGAAAATCAGGCCGGGAGGCCCCTTGGCCCCATGGCTTGTTTTGCGCGAAGCGCCATAAGACGGTCACGTCGCGTGATGGCTTTATCGCGCTGCGCACAAAAAAGTAATGGGGAGCGCGAGGGGATCGAGTCCCCTCGCAACGTTTTGGTTTTCAGGCCTAGGCGCGGGCGTCTTCGTTGCGGTCGTGCCGTTCGGCCGTGGCGTCCGCGTCGGCGCCGCCGAGTTGCGGGCCGCCGTCCGGGCGGAGGAAGGGCAGCAGGATTTCCAGGGGCGAGGGTTCTTCCGCCGTGGTGGTGGATTTGCTGCCGTCCGCGGTTTTCGTGGTGGTTGCGGCGGCGGCGGATTGCCGGGTTTCGTCCACCGGCTGCTCGGCGGAGGCGGACTGTTCCGCCGCCTCGCGGCGCACCGTCTCCTCGATGATCTGGCGGATCTTGTCCTCGATCTTCTTGCGCTCGTCTTCCGGCAGGGCGGCGAGTTCGTCTTCGGTGAGGCCCATGCCGCCGAGAATCTGCGCCCGCATCCGGGCGATCGGGTCCATATGCGCCCAGGCGAGGAACTGCTCCGCCGCGCTTTCCGAGGTTTCGCTTTCCTGTGCGGCGAGGGCGGCGGACGGCGCGGCGAGGCTGCCGCCGACCGCGCCGGTGCGCGCCGATGCGCCGCCGGTGTCGGCGCCCGTCTGCGCCGCGGCCATCGCCGCCGTCCAGGCTTCGCCGTCCGCGCCGGAGGCGACGCCCGCCGCCGCAAGGGCGGAGCCGCCGTCCCGGAGTGCGTCGATCCTCGTCATGCCGTCCTCCGTGAGGTTTTCATCCCCGTCGGACAAGCAAGATCCGTTCCCGCCCGAGATCCGGGCAAGGTGTTGATTCCATTGGATTGTAAAAACGGCAAAGCGGCACTTCCCGCCGGGTCGCGGGCAGCGGTGGGAAGCTCTTGCCGGGGAGGGGGATACAAGGCCGGGCATATGGTGGATGCAGGTCTGCTCCGGTCTGGCCATTGACACCACTTTATGGTATCAATAGATATGCAGAACCGACATCGGAAGACCCTGGAAAGCATCTTCGCCGACCCCGTGCGATCCAACGTTCTGTGGGCCGACGTGGAGGCGCTTTTCCTTGCTGCCGGAGCAACGGTTTCGGAAGGGCGAGGTTCGCGGGTGCGGGTAAGCCTGAACGGCGTTGACGCGATTTTCCATCGGCCGCACCCGAGAAAGGAAACCGACAAGGGTGCGCTGAAGTCGGTTCGGCGGTTTCTGTACGAGGCGGGAGTCACACCATGAGCACGATGACGCACAAGGGCTATGTGGCGACGGTGGAACTGGACGAGGACGCGGGCCTGTTTCATGGCGAGGTGGTCAACACCCGCGACGTGCTCACCTTCCAGGGCGGCACTGTCGAGGAGTTGAAGGTTGCCTTTGCCGACACCGTCGCCGATTACGAGGACTGGTGCAAAGAACGCGGCAAGGAGCCGGAGCGGCCCTATTCCGGGAATTTCACGGTGCGGATCTCGCCCGAACTCCATCGCCGGGTCGCCGCCGCCGCCGCGTCGAAGGGGACGAGCATAAACGGCTTCATCTCCGAAACCCTGGGGCATGTGGCTTGAGTGTCTCCCCACATCGAGCAGCAGACGCGGCGGCGGACGAAAGACCTGACGCTAGCTGATTTGTCGGCGACCGCATCCGCCGCAGAGGCGTCGCGATTCGCGTCGCGACCGACGCCCGGTTCGTATCGGGTTTCGACGCCCATTGCGTCTATGAGGAGGAGAATGGTGCCGCCGGAGTGAATTGAACACTCGACCCCACCCTTACCAAGGGTGTGCTCTACCCCTGAGCTACGGCGGCACATTCGGGGTACGGGCCGCTGACGCGGCGTGAGGCGGCCTTCATACACAAGCCATCGGGTTCTGGCAAGAGCCTTGGCGCAAAAAAGCGGGAAAGATCGTGCCGGGCAGGGTATGCTCCCCAGCCGGAAAAGGGCAGGGAGGGCCGGAAGATGGCGGGCAAGGGCGGCCGGGACGAACTGGCGGCGGCGCTCAGGCGCAATCTCGGCCTGCGCCGCGAACAGGCGGCGGCGCGGCGGGATGCGGGCTTGCGGTCCTCTGCGTCAGCGGCTAAGACTGACGCAATCGCGGACGGACTCGGGGAGCTTTCGAACATGGGCGTGCTGCCGGATCACTGGATACGCAAGATGGCGCTGGAACAGGCGATGATCACGCCGTTCGAGGACCGCCTGCATCGTGACGGCGTGATCTCCTACGGGCTGTCCTCCTACGGCTACGACGCGCGCTGCTCCACCGAGTTCAAGATCTTCACCAACGTCGATTCCGCGGTGGTGGACCCCAAGAACTTTTCGGAGAAGAGCTTCGTGGACCGCTCCACCGAGGTCTGCGTCATCCCGCCCAACAGCTTCGCGCTCGCCCGCACCGTGGAGTATTTCAAGATTCCCGAGGACGTGCTGGTGGTCTGCCTCGGCAAGTCCACCTATGCGCGCTGCGGCATCATCGTCAACGTGACGCCGCTGGAGCCCGGCTGGGAGGGCCACGTGACCCTGGAGTTCTCCAACACCACGCCGCTGCCCGCGAAGATCTACGCCAACGAGGGCGTGGCGCAGTTCATCTTCCTCAAGGGGGACAGCCCGTGCGAGGTGACCTACCGCGCGCGCGCGGGCAAATACATGAGCCAGACCGGCGTCACCCTGCCGCGTCTGTGACCGACCGGGACATCGAAAGCGCGCCGAGCGCGTTGGGACATTTGCATGGATAGCATCCGAATCCGGGGCGGCCGCCCGTTGAACGGCGTCATCCCGATCAGCGGCGCGAAGAACGCCGCGCTGCCGCTGATGGCGGCGAGCCTGCTTACCGCCGAGACTCTGACTCTCGAGAACCTGCCGCACCTGGTGGACATCACCACCATGGCCAACCTGTTGACGGCGCATGGCGTCTCCCTGCACATGAACGGCGCGGGCAGGCGCTGCGGCGGCCGCTCGCTGGCGATGACCACGCCGGCGATCACCAGCACCACGGCGCATTACGACCTGGTGCGCAAGATGCGCGCCTCGATCCTGGTGCTCGGGCCGCTTCTGGCGCGCGAGGGCCGCGCCCGGGTGTCGCTGCCCGGCGGCTGCGCCATCGGCGCGCGGCCGGTGGATTTGCACTTGAAGGCGCTCGCGCAGATGGGCGCGGCGATCTCCATCGACGGCGGCTATGTGGATGCGCGGGTGGACGGCAGGCTCAAGGGGGCGCACCTGGTGTTCCCGCAGGTCACCGTCACCGGCACCGAGAACCTGCTGATGGCCGCGGCGCTCGCCGACGGCGAGACGATCATCGACAACGCGGCGCGCGAGCCGGAGGTCACCGACCTCGCCCAGTGCCTGATCGCCATGGGCGCGGAGATCGAGGGCCTGGGCACCCAGCGCCTGGTGGTGCGGGGCAGGGAGAGCCTGCACGGCGCGACGCATGCGGTGCTGCCCGACCGCATCGAGGCGGGTTCCTACGCCGTGGCCGCGGCGATCACCCGCGGCGAGGTGCTGTTGCAGTATGCGGATGCGGCGCAGATGGCGTCGCTTCTCAAGGTGCTCTCCGCCGCGGGGGCCGCGGTTTCGGTGGAAGAGGGCGGCGTGCGCGTTTCCGCGGCCGATGCGCCGCTCAAGGGCGTGGACGTGATGACCGAGCCGCACCCCGGCTTCCCCACCGACATGCAGGCGCAGGTGATGGCGCTGTTCGCCACCGCCGAGGGCGCGGCGATGGTCACCGAGACGATCTTCGAAAACCGCTTCATGCACGTGCCGGAGTTGAAACGCATGGGGGCGGACATCAACATTCACAACGGCTCGGCGATCGTGCGCGGCGTGCGCAGGCTCTCCGGCGCGCCGGTGATGGCCACCGACCTGCGCGCCTCGATGTCGCTGGTGCTGGCGGGCCTGGCGGCGGAGGGGGAGACCATGGTCAACCGCGTCTACCACCTCGACCGCGGCTACGAGCGCCTGGAACAGAAGCTCGCCGCCTGCGGCGCGGATATCGAACGGGTGCGCGGTTGAGCGCGCGGAAAGCAAAGAGGACTTCGCGATGAGCGCGAGCGAGAGGACGATTCTGGCGCTGCCCAAGGGCCGCATCCTGGACGAGGCGATGCCCCTGGTGCGCGCCGCGGGGATCGAGCCGGAGCCGGACTTCGACGACCCGAAATCGCGCAAGCTGCGCTTTTCCACCAACCTGCCGCACCTGGAGATCATCCGCGTGCGCAGCTTCGACGTCGCCACCTTCGTCGCCTTCGGCGCGGCGCACATCGGCATCTGCGGCAACGACGTCTTGATGGAGTTCGACTACCCGGATATCTATGCGCCCTTGGACCTCGACATCGGCCACTGCCACCTCGCGGTGGCGGCCCCGGTGGATACGCTGGCGGAGGATCACCCCTCGCGCTGGAGCCATATCCGCGTCGCCACCAAGTATCCGTCCCTGACCCAGAAGCACTTCGCCGCGCGCGGCGTGCAAGCCGAATGCGTCAAGCTCAACGGCGCGATGGAGCTTGCGCCCAACCTCGGCCTGTGCCGCCGCATCGTCGATCTCGTCTCCACCGGCTCCACCCTCAAGGCCAACGGCCTGGTGGAGGTGGAGCGGGTGTGCGACGTCACCTCGCGCCTGATCTTCCACCGCCCGTCGTTCAAGACGCGCTCGGCGGAGATGCAGGGCTGGCTCACCCGATTCAAGGAGGCGACCGATGCCCGTGCGTCTTGACGCCGCCGCCGCCGGTTTTCCCCAGGCGTTCGAGCGCCTGCTCGCCGCGAAGCGGGAGACCGCCGCCGACGTCGCCGATGCGGTGGCCGCGATCATCGCCGAAGTGCGGGAGACCGGCGACGCCGCGCTGATCCGCCTCACCGCGAAGTTCGACCGCCTGGAGCTGACGCCCGCGACCCTGCGCGTCACGCCCGCCGAGATCGACGCCGCGGAGGCCGCGTGCAAGCCCGAGGTGCTGGCCGCGCTCGACCTCGCCGCGGCGCGCATCCGCGCCTTCCACGTGCGCCAGGTGCCGGAAGACACCTGCTTCACCGATGCCGTCGGCGCGCGCCTCGGCCTGCGCTGGACGCCGGTGGACGCCGCCGGGCTCTACGTGCCGGGCGGCACCGCGGCCTATCCCTCCTCGGTGCTGATGAACGCCATCCCCGCCAAAGTGGCGGGGGTGAAGCGCCTGGTGATGACCGTGCCCACCCCCGACGGCGTGCTCAACCCGCTGGTGCTGGCGGCGGCGAAGCGCGCCGGGGTGGACGAGGTCTACCGCGTCGGCGGCGCGCAGGCGGTGGCGGCGCTCGCCTTCGGCACCGCAAGCATCGCCCGGGTGGACAAGGTCGTCGGCCCCGGCAACGCCTACGTGGCGGCGGCGAAGCGCCAGGTGTTCGGCGCCGTCGGCATCGACATGATCGCCGGGCCTTCGGAGATTCTCGTCGTCGCCGATGCGGACAACGACCCGGACTGGATCGCCGTGGACCTGCTTTCCCAGGCGGAGCACGACGCCGCGGCGCAGGCGGTCCTGATCACCGATTCCGCCTCCTTCGCCGATGCGGTGCAGGCGGCGGTGGAAAAGCGGCTCGAAACCCTGCCGCGCGCCAATATCGCCGCGGCGAGCTGGCGCGACCACGGCGCGGTGATCGTGGTGCCGGAACTGCTGGCCGCGGTGGGCCTGGTCAACCGCGTCGCGCCCGAGCACCTGGAACTGGCGGTGGCGGACCCGGACGGGCTCGCCGCCATGGTGCGCCACGCCGGGGCGATCTTCCTCGGCCGGATGACGCCGGAGGCGCTGGGCGACTATGTGGGCGGCCCCAACCACGTGCTGCCCACGGCGCGCAGCGCGCGCTTCTCCAGCGGCCTTGGGGTGCTCGACTTCCTCAAGCGCACCACGCTGTTCGGCGCGTCCGCCGCCACCGTGGCGGCGATCGGCCCGGCGGCGGTGACGCTGGCGGAGACCGAGGGCCTTTCCGCGCACGCGCTGTCCGTGGCGCTGCGCCTGCCGCCCGGATAAGGCATGGACAAGCCCCACAGCATCGCCGAAGTGACGCTGGACGAGCGCACCCTCCACCCCCGTCCGGAGGTGGAGCACGAGCGTGCCGTGGCGATCTTCGACCTGTTGGAGGAAAACGCCTTCCGCCCGCTGGACTGGGACGACGAGGGCCCCTACGCGCTGCACCTCGCGCTTTCGGAGAACCGCCTCGTCCTCGACGTGCGCCACGCCGGCGCGCCCGCGGATTCGCCCGAGGGGCTGCGCATGATCCTGCCGCTCAGTTCGTTCCGCTCCACCGTGCGGGACTACTTCCTGGTCTGCGAGAGCTATTACGATGCGATCAAGACCGCGACGCCCTCGCAGATCGAGGCGATCGACATGGGCCGCCGCGGCCTGCACAACGAGGGCTCGGAGATGATGCGCGAGCGCCTCGCCGACAAGGTGGAGATCGACCACCAGACGGCGCGCCGCCTGTTCACCCTGCTCTGCGTTCTCTACCTGAAGACCTGAGGCCACCCGAGATGTCCCGCGTTCCGTCCGCCGTGCTCTTCGCCTGCAACGCCAACGTGGTGCGCTCCCCCATGGCGGCGGCGCTGTTCCGTTCGGTCTACGGCAAGCGCGCCTACGTGGATTCGGTGGGGGTGACGAGCGGCGAGCCGGACCCCTTCGTCGCCGCGGTGCTGGCGGAGCGCGGCATCGCCGGCTCCGAGACGCACCAGCCCAAGACCTTCGACGACCTGCTGGACACCAACTTCGAGGTGATCGTGGCGCTGACGCGGGAGGCCTACGAGCGGGCGCTGGAGATCACCCGCACGCTGTCGTGCGACGTGCTCTACTGGCCCACCGACGATCCGGCGCTGACCGAGGGCAACCGCGAGGCGCGGCTCGACGCCTACCGCCGGGTGCGCGACGACCTGGCGGTGCGGCTGTGCCGCGAATGGCCGCTGCCCGGGGTGTGCGCGCCGGAGCCCGGCATGCCCGAGGACGCCGCCGCGCCGCTTGCGCCCAAGCGCACCGGCCGGGGGCTGGCGGCGCGCAAGCGCGGACGCGATCTGTGGAGCCGCATGCGCATGGGCCTGCGCCGTCTGCGGCGTTAGCTTTGCCCCTCCGGTGGAAAACGCTTGATTCGTTTGCATATCCGGAGCAGTAAATGGTACGCCCGAATGGGGCGGGTTCGCCCGGATGGCCGGGCGCGTGATGAGGACCTATGGCAAAAGAAGACCTGATTGAATTTTCCGGGACGGTGACCGAGTTGCTGCCCAACGCGATGTTCCGCGTGAAGCTGGACAACGAACACGAAATCCTGGCGCATACCTCCGGCAAGATGCGCAAGAACCGCATCCGGGTGCTCGCCGGCGACCGCGTGCAGGTCGAGATGACCCCCTATGACCTGACCAAGGGTCGCATCACCTTCCGCTTCAAGTAGGGGCCGGGCGACGCCATGGCCGCGGACAAGCCGTCCCTGATTCTCGCTTCCGGCTCGCCGCGCCGCCGTGACCTGCTCGCGCAGATCGGCATCGAACCGGATGCCGTGCTTCCTTCCGAAATCGACGAAACCCCCGGGCGGGACGAAGCCCCCGGGGCGCTGGCGTTGCGCCTGGCCGAGGCGAAGGCGCGCGCCGTCGCCGCGGCCAACCCCGGCGCGGTGGTGCTTGCCGCCGACACCGTGGTCGCCTGCGGGCGGCGCATCCTGCCCAAGGCGGAAGACGAGGAAACGGCGCGCCGCTGCCTCACCCTGCTGTCCGGGCGGCGGCACCGCGTCTACGGCGGCATCTGCGTGATTGCGCCCAACGCCGCCGCGCCGCGGCTGCGCCGCGTCGTCACCATGGTGCGCTTCAAGCGCCTGTCGGGCGCGGAGATGCGCCTCTACCTCGCCTCCGGCGAGTGGCATGGCAAGGCGGGCGGCTATGCCATCCAGGGCCTTGCCGGGCGCTTCGTTTCGGCGCTCAACGGCTCCTACGGCAACGTCGTGGGCCTCTCCCTGCCGGAGACGGCGCACCTTCTCGCCGCGGCGGGCATCCGGCATCCGCTGGAGGGCTGACCCATGCGCCTTTCCGTCGCGGCCACCCGCCACCCGGGCGAGACCCGCGCCATCCTCAAGGACGAGAACGATACGGTGCTGGAGGTGCGCCTGTTCCGCGGCACGCCGGAAAGCGCCGAGGGCGCGCTGCTGCGCGGCCGGGTGGTCGGCACCCTGGCGGCGGCGCGCGCGGTTCTGGTGGACGTGGGCGGCGCCGCGCCGGGGCTTCTGCCCCTTGCCGAGTGGCCGGGCGCGCCGGAGGAGCTGACCGAGGGCCGCGCCGTGGCGGTGGGCATCGAGCGCCCGGCGCGCGCCGAAAAGGGGCCGCGCCTCACCGGCCGCATCCGCCTCGCCACGCCGCGCTTGATCTTTTCCCCCTTCCGCGCCGGGGTTTCCGTTTCGCACCGCCTTGCGGCGGAGGATGTGCGGCGGCTTTCCGCCTGGGCGCAGAGCGGCGCGGCGGAAGGCGAGGGCTGGGTGGCGCGCGGCGCGGCTGCGGCCTTCCCCGCCGCGGTGCTGGACCGCGACCGCGAACGCCTGCGCCATCGCTGGGCGGAGGCACGGGCCGCTGCGGCGGCGGGCGGGCCTCCCGCCTGCCTGGTGCCCGCGCCCGACCCGTTTGCCGAATGGCTGGCGGAAATGGCGGCGGAGGTGGCCTCGGTGGCGGTCTCCGGCGGGGTGCTCAATCACGCCGCGCGCGGCGTTCTGGTGGAACGGGTGCCGCTTCTCGCCTCCCTCGGCGATCCCTTCGCCGAGGAAGGGGGCGAGGAGGCGCTGGAAGAGGCGCTCTCGCCGCTCGTCGCGCTGCCCGGTGGGGGGCGCATCAGCCTGGAGCCGACGCGCGCCTTCCTCGCCGTGGACGTGGACAGCGGCGGCGACACCGCCCCGGAGGCGGCGCGCGCGGTCAACGACGCGGCGGTGGACCGCCTGGTGCGGGAGCTGCGGCTGCGCAACGTCGGCGGCGCGGTGGTGGTGGACGCCATCCCCGAGGCGCGCAAGGGCCCCACCGAGGCGCAGCGCAAGCGCCTGCCGGAGCGGCTGCGCGCCGCCGCGGCGGGCGATCCGCGCATCCAGGTGAACGGCATGACCCAGCTCGGCCATCTGGAACTGGTGCGCGCACGGCGCGGCCTGTCGCTCCATGACGTGGTGCTCGGCGACACCCTGGGCGAGGGAGCGGCGGCGGCGGAGACCACCGCCCTCGCCATGCTGCGCGACTGGGTGGCGGATGCGCGCCTCGGCACGCCCGCGCACCCGCAGGTGAACCCCGCGGTGGCGGGCTGGCTCTCCGGGCCGGGCCGCGGCGCGGCGGCGGAAGCCGAAACCATGGCCGGGCAGAAGCTCTCCTGGCGCATCGCAGGAGACCGCGCATGACCGCAACGCCCCCCGAGGACTGGAAGCCCCGGCCCTGTCCGACCTGCGGCAAGCCCGCAGCCTATGCCGAGCGTCCCTTCTGCTCGCGGCGTTGCCGCCTTCTCGACCTCGGCCGCTGGTTCGACGGCGGCTACGCCATCCCGGCGGTGGAGGACGACGACGACGCGGACCGGGAAACCCTCCCCGACGGCGACGAGGACGCGTAGGGATTCTCTGTCTCCGCCCGGTCGAAACTTGAAAATCCATGGTGTCGATGTCACTTTACGGGAGAAGCGGGGAGCCGTTTTCCGAAACGATGGAATGAAAACAACCTGCATATAAGACCGGAAAACCCGCCCCCCCCCCCGGAGGACGACATGAAGATCGCCGTCGATGAGACATGCGAATTCTTGGAGGGGTGCAGGTTCTTCAACAGTCCCCTCGTCCGGAACCAACAGAACCTCGTGGATATCATGGACTTGTTCTGCCGCGGCACGGAGAGCATGGAGTGCTGCCGCAAGCGCTTCCTCCAGGTGACGGGCAAGACCCCGCCCGACGGCATGCTCCCCAACGGGCAGATGCTGCCGCCGCCGGATGCGGCGGAAACCGACTGATCCATCTCCCCCGGCGCGGCGCGGCGGTGTATGGTGTCGGCCGGTTTTTCCCATCGCGGAAGGCTCGATGACCAATCCCCGGGGTATCTTCGCCGCCTTGGCCGCGGCGGTTCTTTTCGGCGCGGGCACGCCGTTCGCCAAGCTGCTGCTGGGCGATGTCGGCCCGTGGCTGCTGGCCGGTCTCCTCTACCTCGGCTCCGGCATCGGGTTGAGCGCCGTGCGGCTGTTCGCGCGGGGCGATCGCGCGCGGCTGGGCAAGGGCGAGTGGCCCTGGCTTCTCGCCGCGGTGCTCGCCGGGGGCGTGGCCGGGCCGGTGCTGCTGATGTACGGCCTGGCGCAGACCACCGCCTCCACCTCGTCGCTGCTGCTCAATGCCGAGGGGGTGTTCACCGCGGTGCTCGCCTGGGTGGCGTTCAAGGAGAACGCCGGCCGCCGCATTGTGCTCGGCATGGCCGCCATCGTCTGCGGCGCGGCGGTGCTGTCGTGGCCGGGGGGAGAGGTTTCCGCCTCGTGGCCCGCGCTCGCGGTGCTGGGGGCCTGCCTGTGCTGGGCCATCGACAACAACCTGACGCGCAAGGTGTCGCTCTCCGACCCGTTGCAGGTGGCCGCGGTCAAGGGCCTCGCCGCCGGGGCGACCAACCTGGCGCTGGCCCTCGCCCTGGGGGCTTCGCTGCCGCCGCCGGGCAGCGTGGCCGCCGCCGCGGCGGTGGGGTTCTTCGGCTACGGCCTCAGCCTCGCCGCCTTCGTCGTCGCCCTGCGGGAACTGGGGGCGGCGCGCACCGGGGCCTACTTCTCCACCGCGCCGTTCGTCGGGGCAATGGTCTCGGTGCTGCTGCTGGGGGAGGCGGTGACGCCCCGCCTGCTCGCCGCGGCGGCGCTGATGGGGGCCGGGGTGTGGCTGCACCTCACCGAGCGCCACGAGCACCTGCACGCCCACGAGGCCCTGGAGCACGAACACGCGCACACCCACGACGAACATCACCGCCACCACGGCGACGACGCGCCGGAGGGCACGCACGTGCATCGGCACCGCCACGAAGCGCTGACCCACCGCCACCCCCATTACCCGGACGCGCATCACCAGCACCGCCACGACTGAACGCGGCGTCGGCTGGTCGATCGGCGGTGTTTGGAAAGGGAATGGTGCCCAGGGGCGGATTTGAACCACCGACACACGGATTTTCAGTCCGTTGCTCTACCAACTGAGCTACCTGGGCACACGCGGCGGGATGGGATGGCTCCCATCGCGGCGAGGACGAGTGTATAAAAAAGTTTCGGCCTTCTGTCCAGCGGGCAATGCGATTTTTTCCGCGCTTGGAAGATTTTTCTCCTGCCGCCGCCCGTTCGGGTGGTCTTCTCTGGAATTTTTTCATGCAGACGAAATTGCCATTACAAATTATGGGCTTATAATTCGGGCCAGCATCCATGGAAGCCTTGGCGCACCCCGGCGCCGCGTGTCCGGGCGCCTTTGGGGGAGGAGAAAAATGCCTGATTTCTGTAATCCTTTCAGTGTGTTGAAACACGACCGCAAGCTTACCCACGAGGAGCTTGTGCGGGCGATCCGGTTTATGGTCGCCGCGGAGTACGAAGCCATTCAGCTCTACGAGCAACTGGCGGACTCCACCGACAACGTCCTCGCGCAGAACGTCCTCAGGGACATCGCCGGCGAGGAGAAGGTGCATGCGGGTGAATTTCTGCGTTTGCTCAAGGAGTTGCAGCCAGACGAGGCGGACTTCTACCGCGCGGGCGCGGCCGAGGTGGAAGAAGAATTTCTGGGGCAGGGGGCGCCCGGCGCTTCCGCCGGAGCCGCCGGGGGCGGCCTGGGAATCGGCAGCCTGAAGAACATCGACGTGAGGAAAGGAGAGTGACCATGGACTTCCTGAGGAGGGAACTCGCTCCGATCAGCCGCCAGGGCTGGGAGGAGATCGACGCGATCGCGCGTCAGACCCTGAGCACCAACCTTTCCGGCCGCCGCATCGTCGATATCGACGGCCCGCACGGCATCGCGCGCGCCTGCGTGCCGCTCGGCCGCCTCACCGTGCCGAAGAAGCAGCCGGGCAAGGTGAACTTCGGCATCCACCAGACCATGCCGCTGGTGGAGACCCGCGTCGATTTCACCCTGCAGACCTGGGAGCTGGACAACCTGGAGCGCGGCGCCAAGGACATCGACCTCGCCCCGGTGGCCGAGGCCTGCCGCGAGAGCGCGGCGTTCGAGGAGGCGGCGATCTTCGACGGCTTCGAGGCGGGCGGCATGGCCGGTCTGCACCAGGCGGTGAAGGGCAAGGAGCTGCGCCTGCCGCTGGAGGTCAACGCGGTGGTGGACGCCGTGGCCGAGGCGCGCGGCCGCCTGCTCGCCGAGGGCGTGGAAGGCCCGGCCAGCCTGGTGGTCTCGCCGGAGTTGTGCAAGTTCCTCTCCCACGGCACCCAGGGCGGCACCCTGCGCGGCATCATCGAGCGCCACATGGGCGTGCCGGTGATCTATTCCGCCGCGGTGAAGGACGCCCTGATGGTGGCCGGGCGCGGCGGCGACCTGGAGCTTACCGTCGGCCAGGACTTCGCCGTCGGCTATCACAGCCACACCGCGAGCGAGATCCGCCTGTTCGTGGTCGAATCCTTCGCCTTCCGGGTGATCGCGCCGGAAGCCCTGGTGGGCTTCAAGCTGGTCTGATCCGGCGCGCCGCGCGAGTCCGCCGAGGAGTCGCGCGGCGCTGCCGTCTCACCGGTTCGGAGCCGCCCATTCGGGTTGGCCCGATGAAAACATTTCAGCCCCTCTGCACAGTAAATAAGCATGAATCCCCTACGCAATACTGCGCATGGGGTCATTAACCATAATTATGCCATGAATTGCCACAATCTAGACACGATTTAAATCGCGCAATTTCTTTATGGAAAATATAGAGAATCTCGTGTCAGGCTATCGTCATCCTTTGAACGTTTCCTATGTTTTAGGTCTGCCTTTTCAAACTCAAAGGGAGGACACCAGAAATGGCAAGGAGCCTTCGGCTTAGTGCGTTGCGTACCCTGACCCTTGGCCTCGCCGCCGTGGCGGGCCTTTCCCTCGGGCCGAGGCCGGCCGCGGCAGAACAGTTCATCAACGTCGTGACCGGCGGCACCAGCGGCGTCTACTACCCGTTGGGCGTGGCTCTGACCAAGCTTTACGTCGATGCGATCCCCGGCGTGCGCACCAGCGTGCAGGCGACCAAGGCGTCGGCCGAAAACCTCAACCTGCTGCAGAAGGGCCGTGCCGAACTGGCGTTCACCCTGGGCGACGCGCTGACCGACGCCTGGACGGGCAACGCCGAGGCGGGGTTCCCCGCGCCGCTCGGCAATCTGCGTGGATTGGCGGCGATCTATTCCAATTACGTGCACTTCGTGGCGCGCGCCGATTCCGGCATCAAGACGCTGGCCGACCTCAAGGGCAAGCGGGTTTCCGTCGGCGCGCCGAAGTCCGGCACCGAGCTCAACGCCCGCGCGCTGCTCTCCGCCAACGGCATCAAGTATGCCGACTTCTCCAAGACCGAATACCTGCCCTATGCGGAATCCGCCCAGCTGATCCAGAACAACCAGCTGGACGCGACCCTGCTTTCCTCCGGTCTCGGCGTCGCCACCATCCGCGAGCTTGCGGCGAGCACCCCGGTGGTGATCGTGCCGATCACCCCCGAGCAGATCGCCAAGATCGGCATTCCGGTCTATCAGCCGGGGATGATTCCGGCCAACACCTACCACGGCCAGACCACCGACGTGCAGACCATGACCATCGGCAACTTCCTGGTCACCCAGAAGAACGTGCCCGACGACGTCGTCTACAGGATGACCAAGGCGATGTACACGCACCTCGACGCCCTGGTCGCGGCGCACTCCGCCGCCAAGGCGATCGACCCGCAGAAGGCCCTGCGCGGCATGCCGCTGCCGGTGCATCCGGGCGCCGAGAAGTACTACAAGGAAGTCGGCCTGATGAAGTAACGGCGGGCTCCGCTTCCCGACACGCCTGATTTGCCCGTCCGGGGCGGTTTTTCCCGGGCGGGCGCGTGAACTCCGCTCAAGAGGTGCACATGTCCACCCCCGCCGAAGCCGTCGCCCCGAACCTCTCCGACATCGCCCAGGATAGCAGCCACCACAACCCCATGCCGGACCGCAAGACCGGGATCGGCAAGGCGATGTTCGCCATCGCGTTGACCTTCTCCTGCTGGCAGGTCTACATCGCCGCCTATGCGCCGCTCTCCTCCGTGGTGCTGCGCGCCATCCACGTCGGCTTCCTGCTGCTGATGGTCTTCGGTTTCTCTTCGGCCAAATCGGGGCGCCGGTGGTGGCGGCGCACCGCCGACTGGGCTTTCGGCGTCGCCGCCTTCGCCACCGGGCTCTACCAGTGGGTGTTCGAGGGCGACCTCATCCTGCGCGCCGGCGATCCCTCCCTCGCCGACATCGTCATCGGTTCGATCGCGCTGTTTCTGGTGTTCGAGGGGTCGCGCCGCATCATGGGCCTCGCGTTGCCCTCGATCTGCATGGCCTTCTTCCTCTATTGCCTGCTCGGCCAGCACCTGCCCGGCGCATTGGGCCACCGCGGCTTCGGCTTCGACCAGGTGGTCGATCAGTTCGCCATGGGCATGGAGGGCAT
Organism: Oleispirillum naphthae; assembly: GCA_027864655.1. GTDB lineage: Bacteria > Pseudomonadota > Alphaproteobacteria > Rhodospirillales > Rhodospirillaceae > Oleispirillum > Oleispirillum naphthae. The sequence goes on along the minus strand of JAQAZG010000006.1, from coordinate 154,892 downwards.
CTACGGCACGCCCACCTATGTGTCGGCCACCTACATCTTCCTGTTCATCGTGTTTTCGAGCTTCCTCGAGCGCGCCGGCATCATCAAGCTGTTCGCCGACGTGGCGATCGGCATGTTCGGCCATACCCGCGGCGGCCCGGCCAAGGTGGCGGTGGTCTCCTCGGCGCTGATGGGCACGGTCAACGGCTCCGGCGTCGCCAACGTGGTGACCACCGGCCCGGTGACCATCCCGATCATGAAGAAGATCGGCTTCACCCCGGCGTTTTCCGGCGGCGTCGTCGCCACCGCCAGCATGGGCGGCCAGATCATGCCGCCGGTGATGGGCGCGGTCGCCTTCATCATGGCGGAGACGCTGGGCGTTTCCTATGCCGAGATCGTCAAGGCGGCGGCGATTCCCGCCTTTCTCTATTTCGCCGCGGCCTTCTGGATGGTGCATCTCGAGGCCTGGCGGCTCGGCCTCAAGGGCCTGCCCTACGAAGACCTGCCCGACTGGCGGCGCGCCCTGCGCAAGGGCTGGTACCTGGTGCTGCCGCTCGCCATCCTGATCTACCTGCTGTTCCGGGGCTATACGCCGCTCTTCTCCGGCACCATGGCGCTGACCATGACCGGCGCGCTGCTGATGGGCCTGCCCCTGGCCGCGCGGATCGGGCCGTTCGCCTTCCGCGTCGCCTTCTGGCTGCTGCTGGGCGCCGCCGGAGGGTCGTTCTTCCGCTACGGCGTGGACATCATCTTCGCCATCCTCGCCGTGCTCGCCGTCGCCCTGATGATCCTGCGCGACGGCAAGAAGACCCTGTGGGTGATCATCGACGCCCTGGTGGAAGGCGCGCGCAACGCGGTGCCGGTGGGCATGGCCTGCGCCCTCGTCGGCATCATCGTCGGCACCATGACGCTGACCGGCGTAGCCACCAACTTCGCCCGCGCCATCGTCACGGTGGGCGAGCACAGCCTCTTCCTCAGCCTGCTGCTCACCATGATCACCTGCCTGATCCTCGGCATGGGCGTGCCCACCATCCCCAACTACATCATCACCAGTTCGCTGGTCGGCCCGGCGCTTCTCGGCCTCGGCGTGCCGCTGATCGTCAGCCACATGTTCGTCTTCTACTTCGGCATCATGGCGGACCTGACGCCGCCGGTGGCGCTCGCCGCCTTCGCCGCCGCGCCGATCGCGCGCGCTTCGGGGCTGGCCATCGGCGGCCAATGCATGCGCATCGCCATCGCCGGGTTCATCACCCCCTATATGGCGGTCTATGCCCCGGCCCTGATGCTGCAGGACGGCGGGCCGCTGGCCCAGGCGATCGGTTACGTTCCCGCAGTGGGCTACGTGTTCGTCAAGGCCCTGGTGGCGATCGGCCTGTGGGGCGTCGCCAGCGTCGGCTTCTGGGATGCGCGCCTCGCCTGGTGGGAGCGCCTGTGGGCGACCGCCGCGGCGTTCTGCCTGGTCGCGGCGCTGCCGCTGACCGACCAGCTCGGTTTCGGCCTCAGCATCGCCTTCGGCGTGCACCTGTGGCTGCGCCGCAAGCGGCTGGGGCCGGTGGCGGAGTAGGGGGGTGGTTCCGGCATTGCTGTGCGTGGCGGCGGGGAGCTTCTCCGTCGCCATCTACGCGCCGCGCTTCACGCTTTCCTGGGAACATTCCATCGAGCATGTGGAGTGGCGCGAGACCTGGCGCGTCCACACCAAGACGATGCGCATCGTCGAGGCGCGGATCAAGGGCACCGGCGCGGGCATGGAGCCGCCGAAGGACGCGGTGCTGAAGGACGGCTGGTTCGTCTATGTGCCGAAGGTGCGGCCGCAGACCCGCCTGGTGATGCCGGACAGCGCCTATGCCAAACCGATGCGGCTGTGCCTGCCGGGCGACAAATGCCGCCCGATCCGCGCCTTCCTGCCGCGCGAGGCGCCGAGGGACGCCCCGGTGATTCTCACCCTCGAAGACGAAAAAGGGTGCCGTCCGCAGCCGGACGGCACCCCGCGTTAGGTCAGGCCGCCCGCCCTATTCGGAGAGCGCCAGCCGCACGTCGGCGACGATCGCCTTTTCGGCGTTGACCAGAACCGGGTTGAAGTCCGCCTCGACGATTTCCGGGAAGTCCATCGCCATCTGCGACATCGCGACCAGGATATCCTCGAGCGCCTGAAGGTTCACCGGCTTCTCGCCGCGCGCCCCGGCGAGCAGCTTGTAGGACTTGATCTCGCCGATCATCGCCCGCGCCTCCGCGCGCGTCACCGGCGCGAGGCGGAAGGAGATGTCCTTGAGGATCTCCACGTAGATGCCGCCTAGGCCGAACATCAGCAGCGGCCCGAACCGCGGGTCGCGCTTGAAGCCGATGATCAGCTCCTTGCAGCCCTTGGGGGCCATCTCCTGCACCAGGCAGCCGGCGATCTTGGCGTCGGGGCGCATCCGCGCCGCCTGCGCGGTGATCGCGGTGAAGGCGGCCGCCACTTCGTCCGCGCTGGCGAGGCCGACCTTGACGCCGCCGACGTCGGACTTGTGCGAGATCTGCGGCGAGGCGATCTTCAGCACCACCGGGAAGCCGATCTTGGTGGCCGCCGCCGCCGCCTCCTTGGCGGTGGTGGTGAGCGCGGTCTGCGGCGTCGGCAGGCCGTAGGCGGAGAGCACCGACTGCGCCTGGAACTCGACGATCTCGGTGGCGCCGGTGGAGCGGGCCTCGGCGATCACCTTGCGCGCCGCCGCCTGGTTGCGCGCCACGTCCGGATAGGCCGCGGGCGCGGCGGTGGTCCACAGGTAGTGGCCGTACATCGCCTCGGCGCAGGCGATCAGCGGTTCGAGGTAGACCGAGAAGGGAATCCCCGCCTCGCGCAGCAGGACCTGGCCGGTCTTGATGCGCAGGCCGCCCATGAAGTTGACGAAGAACGGCTTGTCGCTCGTCCTCGCGACGTCGATCACCGCCTTGGCGGTCTCGTCGATCTCCGCCGAGGCGGTGGGCGACAGCAGCACCAGGACGATGTGCACGTTGGGGTCGGCGGCGACGATCTCCAGGGTCTTGCGGTAGCGTTCCGCCGGGGCGTCGCCGATGATGTCGATCGGGTTGGCCACCGAGGCGAAGGCGGGCAGCACCGCCTTCAGCTTCGCCGCGGTCTCCGGCATTACCTGCGCCACTTCGAGGCTGGACTTCTCGGTGGCGTCGGCGGCCATGGCGCCCGGCCCGCCGGAGTTGGTGATGATCGCGAGCCCCGGCCCCTTGGGCAGCGGCTGGGTGGAGAACGCCTGGGCGTAGTCGAAGAGTTCCGCCATGTTCTCGGCGCGGACCACCCCGGTCTTGCGGAAGGCGGCGGTGTAGGCGGCGTCGTCGCCCGCGATCGCCCCGGTGTGGGAGGAGGCGGCCTTGGCGCCCGCGGCGGTGGTGCCGGACTTGATGATGATCACCGGCTTCTTGCGCGTCACCTCGGGGGCCTTCTTCATGAAGTGCGGGCCGTCCTCGACGTTCTCCAGGTAGCCGACGATCACCGAGGTCTCCGGATCGTCGGAGAGGGAATCGAGCATGTCGGCTTCGTTGATCACCGCCTTGTTGCCGAGCGAGACGAACTTCGAGAAGCCGACGTTTTCGCCCTGCGCCCAGTCGAGGATCGCGGTGCACAGAGCGCCCGACTGCGAGAAGCAGGCGATGGTGCCGGTGAGCGCATTGCCCGCGGCGAACGAGGCGTTGACCTTGCCGCCGGTGCTGATCAGGCCGAGGCAGTTGGGGCCGACCATGGCGATGTCGTTGGCCTCGCAGATTTCGATCAGGCGGCGCTCCAGCGCCGCGCCGTCGCCGCCGACCTCCTTGAAGCCCGCGGTGATGACGATGGCGGCGCGTGCCTTGCGGCGCGCCAGCGCCTCCATGGCGGGCACCACGCCCGCCACCGGCAGTACGATCACCGCGAGGTCCAGGCCCTCGGGCAAAGCTTCGATGGTTTTGACGGTGGGCAGGCCGAGGATTTCGTCCCGCGTCGGGTTGACCGGGATCAGGGTGCCTTGGAAGCCGGCATCCAGCATGTTGGCGACCACCGAGTATCCCACTTTGCCGGGAGAGGCGGAGGCGCCGATCACGGCGACTGTCTGGGGGTTGAACAGCGCGGGGATATTGCTTTCGAGACTCATGGGAGAATGACCTCTGCTACAGGGTGCCGCGGGAAACCGGGGGAGCGGCGCGCGGCGATAGTTTCTTTCGGACAGGCCGAAGCAGGCGGAAACGGCCGTCTGCGGGGGCCGGGGGAGCGCCGAAACGGAGCGCCGATTATAATCGTGCGGAAATTTCCGTAGGCGTGAAACGAAAATCTCCAAAAGCCGGGAGACGGCCTTTGGGGTAAAATACCCGGGCCGTCCCGTCGTGGAGACTGAGTTCCGGCGTGGCGGCGAGGGGGGATACCAGACTAGAGGCCGAGAGTATGCCTCCGACGGCCGGGCAGGTTCAACCCGTTCGGGTGGGAAATCGACTCGCCGGGTGGAGAGCCGCGCTGCGCTTTGCTTCCGGCCGCCGGGTGGGGTGGGGGCGCGGGCTTCTCCGGCGGCGCGGCGCGGCGCGCACCGGCGAATCGGCGAAGCCGGGGCGAGGAAAATCACATCGGCGAAATGTTTTTCCGCCTGTTTCTACAAGCGGACTTCGACCGGCGCGCGGCGGCGGCGGTTTTTTGTGGAAATTCTTGCAGAGCCCGCCAAAAGCGTTGATTCGTGCGGCGTGGCGGCGCTTTCGCGCCGTATTGCGGCGTCCGAGGGAAGCCTGCAATGGCTTGAAACGCAACGGGAAATCCAGAGGAATGGAAAAGCCGCGGCGGCCGGTTTATAACATTTTAAAAATGTATATAAAAATTCTTTGACACGAAGAGCGAGTGGTTTTATGACTTCCAGTCGCGCCGATTTGAGCGATCAGCTTGCGGGCGCGGTATAAATGCAGCTAAAGCGTCGGGACAGTATCCGCCCGGCCTCAGGCTGCGGCGGTTTTTTCGTGTCCAAGGCGTTGAAATGATCCGTTTGGAAGGTTTGGAGAAGGTCTACCCGGCGGCGCACGGCAAGCCCGCGCACCATGCCTTGAGGGGCGTCGATCTGGAAATCGGCAAGGGCGAGATCTTCGGCATCATCGGACGGTCGGGGGCGGGCAAGAGCACGCTGATCCGCACCGTCAACCGGCTGGAAGAGGCGACCGGCGGCCGCGTCGTCGTCGATGGCGTGGACATCGCGCAGCTTTCCAGCGCCGATCTCACCGCTTTCCGGCGGCGCACCGGCATGGTGTTCCAGCACTTCAACCTGCTGTCCTCGCGCACCGTCTACGGCAACGTGGCGCTGCCGCTGGAGCTGGCCGGGATTCCGAAGGCGGAGATCGCCGCCCGCGTCGCGCCGCTCCTCGACATCGTCGGCCTTTCCGACAAGTCGGACCGCTACCCGGCGGAGCTTTCCGGCGGGCAGAAGCAGCGCGTCGGCATCGCCCGCGCCCTGGTGGCGGAGCCCAAGGTGCTGCTCTGCGACGAGGTGACCTCGGCGCTCGACCCGGAGACGACGCAGCAGATTCTCGACCTTCTGCGCGACATCAACCGCCGCCTCAAGCTCACCATGATGGTGATCACCCACGAGATGAGCGTGGTGCGCGAACTCTGCGACCGCGTCGCGGTGATCGACGACGGCATGATCGTCGAGCAGGGCAACGTCTTCGACGTGTTCGTCAAGCCGCAGCATCCGACCACCCAGGCGCTGATCGCGGGCGAGATCGAGGCGGCGCTGCCGAAATCGCTGCGCCGCATCATCAACGAAGGCCCGGCGGGCGCGGGCGAGAACCCGGTGGTGAAGATCGTGTTCACCGGCCCCAACGCCTACGACCCGATCATCAGCCAGTTGTCCCGCATCGCGGGGATCGATTTCAACATTCTCGCCGGGCAGGTGGACTACATCCAGAACCGCCCGTTCGGCATCCTGTTCGTCGAGGCGAAGGGCGGTCTGGCGGAGGCCGAGAAGGCCATCGCCTTCGTCCGGTCCCGCAACCTGAACGCGGAGGTGATCGGCCATGTCGATCCAAATGCTGTCCCTGCTGGCTGACGCGGGGTTCGAGACCGCCTACATGGTGCTGGCCGCCCTGTCCATCGGCACCCTGCTCGGCGCGCCGCTCGGCGTGCTGCTCGCCACCTCCGGGCGCGGCGAGCTGTTCCCCCTGCCGGCGTTCAACCGCGTCGTCGGCGCGCTGGTCAACGCCACCCGCTCCATCCCCTTCATCATCCTCGCGGTGGCGATCATCCCGTTCACCCGCCTGGTGGCGGGCACCTCGATCGGCACCAGCGCGGCGATCGTGCCCTTGACCGTGGCGGCCACGCCCTTCATCGCGCGGATCATCGAGGGCGCGGTGCGCGGCGTCGATGCCGGGCTCATCGAGGCGGCGCAGGCGATGGGGGCGAAGCCCCTGCAGATCGTCTTCAAGGTGCTGCTGCCCGAGGCGCTGCCCGCCATCGTGCTCGGCCTGACGCTGACCACGGTGCTGCTCATCGGCTATTCGGCGATGGTCGGCGCGGTCGGCGGCGGCGGCCTGGGCGACCTCGGCATCCGCTACGGCTACCAGCGCTTCCGCCCCGACGTGATGGCCTCGGTGGTGGTGGTGCTGATCGCCGTGGTGCAACTCATCCAAACCGCGGGCGACCGTCTCGCCCGCCGCCTCAACAAGCGCGTGCGGTGACCCCGCGCCCTTCCGCCCCCGAGAGGAGCCCGTTCCATGACCCTGTCGAGTTTCCTGCGCAGCGCGCTCGCCGCCGCCTTCGGCATCGCCGTTGCCGCAGCCCCCGCCGCCGCCAAGGCCTATAAGGTCGGCGTCACCCAAGGACCGCACGAGCAGGTCGCCGAGTTCGTCAAGGGCGAGCTGGCGAAGAAGGGAATCGATATCGAGGTGGTGGGCTTCTCCGACTACGTGCTGCCCAACCAGGCGCTCAACGACGGCGACCTCGACCTCAATTCCTTCCAGCACCAGCCCTACCTCGACAACCAGATCAAGGACCGCGGCTACAAGCTGGCGACCATCGGCAAGTCGATCATCCTGCCCATGGGCATCTACTCCGACAAGGTGAAGTCGTTCGCCGGTCTCAAGGCCGGGGACCGCATCGGCCTGCCCAACGACCCCACCAACGGCGGCCGCGCGCTCTTGCTGATGCAGCGTGCGGGCCTGATCAAGCTCAACCCCAAGGCGGGGCTGCGCGCCGGGGTGCCCGATATCATCGGCAACCCCAAGGGCCTGAAGTTCGTGGAGCTCGATGCGGCGCAACTGCCGCGCGCCATCCCGGACCTCGCCGCCGCCGCGGTCAACACCAACTATGCGATCCAGGCGGGCCTGGTGCCGACCCGGGATGCGCTGATCGTCGAGAACGCGGAAAGCCCGTACGCCTGCGTCATCGCGGTGCGCGCCGACAACAAGGATGCCCCCTGGGCGAAGGCGTTCGTCGCGGCCTATAATTCCGAGCCGGTGCGCCAGTTCATTCTGACCACCTTCAAGGGCAGCATCGTGCCCGCGTTCTAACCGACGGCAGCAAAGAAGGCGAAGATGATGAAAACGATGGTGAAGGTGCTGTGTGCGGCCCTTGCGGCGGCGGGCCTGTCCGCCGCGGCGGACGCCGCTGAGGTGAAGACCATCCGGGTCGGCGTCACCCCGGGCATCCACGAGCAGGTGGCGGAGTTCGTCAAGCCCCTGGTGGAGAAGAAGGGCTATGCGGTGAAGATCACCACCTTCTCCGACTACGTGCTGCCCAACCAGGCGCTCGCCGACGGCGACATCGACATCAACATCTTCCAGCACAAGCCGTACCTGGACACGCAGGTGAAGGACCGCGGCCTCAAGCTGATCTCGGCGGGCACCAACTTCATCGCGCCGATGGGCTTCTATTCGCAGAAGATCAAGACGATGGCGGAGCTGAAGGACGGCGACAAGATCGCCATCCCCAACGACCCGAGCAACGGCGGGCGCGCCCTGCTGCTGTTGCAGAAGTTCGGGATACTTAAGGTCAAGACCGCCCCGGGCGCGATCCCCAGCGTCATCGACGTCCGGGAAAACCCCAAGCACATCAAGCTCGTCGAGCTGGATGCGGCGCAGTTGCCGCGCTCCCTGCCCGACGTCACGGTGGCGGCGATCAACACCAACTACGCGGTCTCCGCGGGGATGAACCCGGCGAAGGATTCCATCGCCCGCGAGGGCGCGGACAGCCCGTACGCCAACATCTTCGCCATCCGCGCCGCGGATAAGGACGCCGCGTGGGTCAAGGCCTACGTCTCGGCCTACCAGTCCGAGCCGGTGCGCCAGTTCATTCTCGAAACCGGCAAGGGCGCGATCCTGCCCGCGTTCTGACCGGGGCATGAGAAAACGCAAGCACGGAGGACAAACCCGATGAACCGTTTCGCCATCGCCCTGGCCGGGGCGCTTCTGGCGCTGCCCGCGCTTGCGCCCGCGGACGCCGCGGCGCGCACCTACACCGTCGGCGTCACCCCGGGCACGCACGAGCGCACCATGGAGTTCGTCAAGCCGCTGCTGGCCAAGAAGGGCATCGACATCAAGATCGTGTCCTTCTCCGACTACGTGCTGCCGAACCAGGCGGTGGACAGCGGCGATCTCGACATGAATGCCTTCCAGCACCAGCCCTATCTCGACAACCAGGTGAAGGACCGCGGCTACAAGCTGGTTTCGGTCGGCACCAACTTCGTCGAGCCGATGGGAGTCTACTCGACGAAGATCAAGTCGCTTGCCGAACTGAAGGCGGGCGACCGGGTGGCCATCCCCAACGATCCGACCAACGGCGGGCGGGCGCTGCTGCTGTTGCAGAAGCGCGGGCTGATCAAGCTCGCGCCCGGCGCCGCGCTCACCGCCGGAGTGGTGGACATCGCCGGGAACCCGAAGAAGCTCCGCTTCGTCGAGCTGGACGCGGCGCAACTGCCGCGCTCGCTGCCCGACGTCACCATCGCGGCGATCAACACCAACTACGCGCTGGAGGCGAACCTGGTGCCGACCAGGGACGCCCTGGCGATCGAGGCGGCGGACAGCCCGTACGCCAACATCTTCGTGGTGCACGCCAGGAACAAGGACGCCGCCTGGGTGAAGGCGATCGTCTCCACCTATCAGACCGCACCGGTGCGCGACTTCATCCTCAAGACCTTCAAGGGCGCGGTGGCGCCGGCCTTCTAGGCGTTTCGTCCGGACGCGACGGCAAGAAAACGGCGGGCTTCGGCCCGCCGTTTTCGTTTTGCGGCGATTCTCGCGGGCCTCCGTTGTTTCCATGTCCGGCATGCCCATGTTAACCTTACGTTGCATATCCATTCGCGGGAAGAACGTGAGGGACGTTCCCGGTGTGCGGCATGCGGCGTCATCGCCTGGGCCGGTCCGCCCTTCTCCGGACCGGAAGAGGGAAAAGCAAGTCTCATGCGAAGCCTGCCGCGTCTGTGGATTTTCGCCTTGGTGCTGGTCCTGATTCTCATCGGGTTCGGCGGCTGGCGGTATTTACAGGAGCAGGAAACCCGCGCACGCCGCGAGGCGGAGGACAACCTGCGCGCCATCGCCGTGCTCAAGGTGGTGGAAATCCACGAATGGTTGCGCAACCGCCTGTCCGACGCCCAGGTTCTGGCCTCCAACCCGACGATCAACCGGGTGATGCGGGTGTGGGCGATGACCGAGCCGCAAGCTCATGCGACCTGGAGCGACGGCCCCCTGGCCGCGGTGCAGGAACGCCTGCTCCTGGTGCAGGAAGCCTATCAGTACAACGACATCCGCCTGGTCGATGGCGGAAACCGGTTGATCGTCGGCATCAAGCCGCAGTCCTCCGGCGCCGAGGACGCGGGCACCGTGAAAACGCTTTCCCGCGCGCGTGCGACCGGCGCGCCCGCCTTCGGCGATTTCAATCTCTCGGCCGCGGGCCGTCCGGTGATCGACGTGGCGGTGCCGCTCTTCGCCTACGATGCGGAGGAGGGGCTGCGCGCCGCCGGTCTGGCGCTGGTGCTGGAGATCGACCCCGACAATTACCTTTATCCGCTGCTGCGGCGCTGGCCGATGGCCAGCCGCACCGCCGAGACGCTGCTGGCGCGGAAAGACGGCGGCGACGTGGTGTTTCTCACCCCGCTGCGCCACCGCGACGATGCGCCGCTCACCTTCCGGCATCCCGCGGACGACCCTCACCTGCCGGCGGCGCGCGCCCTGAGGGGGGAGGCCGACGTGCTGAGCGGCCCGGACTATCGCGGCGAGCCGGTGCTCGCGGTGGGCATGCCGGTGCCGGGCACCGCCTGGGTGCTGATCTCCAAGGTCGATTCCATGGAGGCGCTGGCGGCGCAGCGCCGCGAGGCGCTGCTGGGGGTGTGGGCGCTGCTCGCCGCGGGCGTGGCGGTGGTGGCGGTGACCCTGGTGGCATGGAACGAGGCGGTGAGCGGCCAGCGCGACAAGGTGCTGCGGGCGCGCGCCGCGGCGCTGGCGCACGAGGCACGGCTCGCCTCGATCTTCCGCGCCGCGCCGATCGGCATCGGCATCGTCGAGAAGCGCCGCTTCGTCGAGATCAACGAGAGCCTGTGCACGCTCACCGGCTATCTCCACGACGAACTGATCGGCCAGACCACGCAGATGCTCTATGCCACTGCGGCGGAATTCGAGCACGCCGGGCGGGAATCCACGGCGCAGCTTGCGGAGGTCGGCTTCTCCTCGCTGGAGACGCGTTGGCGCCACAAGGACGGCCACATCATCAACGTGCTGATCAACGGCGCGCCCCTGGCGCAGGAGGGCGCGTCCGAGCGCGTCAGCTTCACCATCACCGACATCACCCAGCGCAAGCGCCAGGAGCGGCAGCTGCGCCGCCGCCGCGACGAACTGGAACGCAGCAACAAGGAACTCGCCACCTTCGCCTATGTCGCCTCCCACGACCTGCGCTCGCCCTTGCGCGGCATCAGCCAGCTTGCGCAATGGATCGTCGAGGACATGCCGGACGGCCTGCCGGACGAGGTCGCCGAGCATCTGCGGATGATGCAAAGCCGCATCTCCCGCATGGAGGGGCTGCTCGACGACCTGCTCGCCTATTCGCGGGTCGGGCGCATCGAGGGCGACATCGTTGCGGTGGACGTGACGGAGCTCTGCCGCGACCTCTTCGACCTGCTGGCGCCGCCCGTCGGCTTCCGCCTCGAACTCGGCGAGGACCTGCCGGTGTTCTCCACCCTGGTCACGCCGCTTACCCTGGTGCTGCGCAACCTCATCGGCAACGCCATCAAGCACCGCGTCCGCGACGAAGGCACGATCGCGGTTTCGGCGCGGCACGAGAGCGGCGTCTACGTCTTCACCGTGGCCGACGACGGGCCGGGCATTCCGCCGGAATACCACGAGCGCGTCTTCGGCCTGTTCCAGACCCTGCGCCCGCGCGACGAGGTGGAGGGCAGCGGCATGGGCCTCGCCCTGGTGCGCAAGATCGTCGAACTCTACGGCGGCACGGTGCGCCTGGACTCCGATGGCGAAAGCGGCAGCCGCTTCATCTTCACCTGGCCCGATGAATCTAAATTGAGGGAGACTCTCGATGCCCGAAACGCCGCCTGATGCCAAAGTGGTCACCCTGCTGCTGGTCGAGGACGACGACGTGGACGCCATGGGCGTGGAGCGCGCCCTGAAGAAGCGGCGCATCGCCAACCCGTTGATCCGCGCCCGCGACGGCATCGAGGCGCTGGAATTTCTGCGCGGCGACAAGGTGGAGCGGCCCTTCCTCATCCTCCTCGACCTCAACATGCCGCGCATGGGCGGGCTGGAGTTCATCCGGACCCTGCGCGCCGACCCGGACCTCTCCGACGCCGTGGTGTTCGTGCTCACCACTTCGAAGTCCGACGAGGACATGGCCGCGGCCTATCGCGCGCACGTTGCGGGCTACATCGTGAAAAGCGAGATCGGCAACTGCTTCAACGATCTCGTCGAACTGCTCGACGCCTACTGGCAGGTGGTCGAACTGCCCGCGCGGCTGGCCGGAGTGCAACGCCGTGTCTGAATCCGGAGCGAACCTGCAGTCCGATGCGCCCGATGCGATGCGGCTGCTTCTGGTGGACGACGACGAGATCGACCGCAAGGCGATCCTGCGCGCCCTGCGGCAGTGGAGCTGCCCGCACGTCGTCACCGAGGCGGCGACCGCCGACGAGGCGCTACAGACCTTCGCCCACGGCAGCTTCGACGCGGTGCTTCTGGACTATCGCCTGCCGGACATGGACGGCCTCGAGGTGCTGCGGCGGATGAACTCGCGCCGCCTCGGCTCCACCGCGATCCTGATGCTCACCGGCATGGACAACGACGACCTCGCCACCCAGTGCATCGAGGCGGGGGCTCAGGACTTCCTGTTGAAGCAGGAGGTTTCCCCCCGGCACCTGCAGCGCGCGGTCACCCACGCGCGGATGCGCCACCGCATCGAACTCGCCCTGGTGGAAAGCCACGAGCGCCTGCGCGAACTCGCCGAGCAGGACCCGCTCACCGGGCTGGCCAACCGTTATTTCTTCGACCAGAGCCTGCGCGCGGCGATTCCGCGGACGCGGCGCTACGGCCTCAATCTCGCCCTCCTGCTGCTCGACATCGACAACTTCAAGCTGATCAACGACAGCCACGGCCACGACGTCGGCGACCAGTTGCTGCGCGCCGTCGCCCAGCGGCTGGCCGAGGTCACCCGCGAGGGCGACATCCTCTGCCGCCTCGGCGGCGACGAGTTCGCCATCCTCGCCTTCCAGGTCGGCCACGACGACAGCATCCATCTGTTGTCGCAGCGCCTTCTTGCGGCGATGTCGGCGCCGGTGGAGATCAACGGCGCGGCGCTGCCCGCCACCGTCAGCATCGGCATCGCGATTTCCCCCGACAATACCTCCGACGCCGACGAGCTGTTCAAATGCGCCGACCTCGCGATGTACCGGGCGAAGCGCGACGGACGCAACCAGGCGCACTACTTCTCCGAGGATCTGCACCGCCAGGTGATGCGGCGCGTGCAGACCGAGCGGGACCTGCGCAGCGCGCTCGCCCGCAGCGAGTTCGAGGTGTTCTATCAGCCGCAGATAGACGTCCTGGACGGCAGCATCTGCGGCGCCGAGGCGCTGGTGCGCTGGCGCCATCCGGAGCGCGGTCTGCTCTGCCCCGGCGAGTTTCTCGACGTGGCGGAGGACACCGGCCTGATCGAGCAGCTCGGCCTCTGGGTGCTGGAGGCCGCCTGCGCCGACGCCGCCGGGGGCGGCCTGGACTGCGGCACGCCGTTGTTCCGCGTCGCGGTCAACCTGTCGGCGCGGCAATTGCGGGCGAGCGGCCTGGTGGATGCGGTGCGCGGCGCGCTCGACCGTTCCGGCCTGCCGCCCGAACGCCTGGAGCTGGAAATCACCGAGAGCACCCTGATCGCCGATATCGACAGCAGCATGCAAACCCTCGAGGAGATCGCGGCGCTCGGCGTCGATATCGTGCTCGACGATTTCGGCACCGGATATTCCTCGCTCAGCTACCTCAAGCGTCTGCCGATCTCGACGCTCAAGGTGGACAAGTCGTTCCTCTCCCAGGTGCCGGAAGGGGAAAAGGACAAGCGTTTGCTCGAAGCGCTGATCCACATGGCGCGCGCCATGGGCTTCCGCGTCATCGTCGAGGGCGTGGAGCGCCCGGAGCAGGCGGGGATTTGCCGCACCTACGGCGCGGACGCGATGCAGGGCTTCCTCTTCGCGCGCCCGATGCCGCGGCAGGAACTGGCGGCGCGCTTGCGCGGTTAGGAAAAATACGCCCACAGAAACGCCCCGGCCGCCGATCCGGTCGGGGTGCGTACAGTCGTGTTCATTCTGTGCTTCCCGCTTGCCGTGTAGGAGGCTATTCTACTTCGGGGCGATGCTCAAAATCTGGGGAAGTCGTTTTGGGCGTTACACCGAAGCCTGCAGGTTGTTTTCATGAAAACAATGAAAGAACCTGGAGGGGGGACGATTATTTAAAACGGCTCCAGGGTTTTCTTCGCCGCAGGAGTTCGCGTTACGTCACTCAGGAAATCAGGGGAGACATCATGAAAAATATCATTCGGGGAGTTTTCGTCGCGCTGGCCATGGTTCTCGGCGTCGGCCTGACCGCTCCGGCCCAGGCGGCCGATTTCGCCAGCCCGGCGGAAGCCCAGGCGATGCTCGACAAGGCGGTCGCCTACGTGAAGGCGAACGGCGTGGAAAAGGCCGCGGCGGCCTTCATGGACCCGAAGGGCGGGTTCCGCGACCGCGACCTTTACGTCAGCATGTCGCGGATGTCCGACGGCGTGCGTCTGGCGCATGTGAACCCGAAGGCGGTGGGCAAGTCCCTTTACGGTTCCACCGACGTGGACGGCAAGCCCTACGGCGACGAGATGATGGAACTCGCCTCCACCAAGGGCAAGGGCGTGGTCAACTATCGCTTCCCGAACCCGGTGACCAAGCAGCCGATGGACAAGGTGAGCTATGTCGAGAAGGTCGGCGACGTGGTTCTCCTGGTCGGCGCCTACAAATAGCAGCCCGCAGGACATCGTTTCCGGACTGCCGGCCCCAGGGACGGCAGTCCGGACCAAGCCAAGCGAAAAACCGGTAGGGGGAACGCCATGTCCAAGCGTCCGAAGGCCGCGGGTTTGCCGATTTCCGGCATCGGGGGGCGGATTTATCTCGGTTTTGCACCGATTCTGGTGCTCTTGATGGTGGTCGCGGGGGCCGGCCTCACTTCGCTGTCCTCGGTCACCGGCAACATGATGCAGATTTCGCAGGCAAGCCGGCGCATGGAGAGCATCTCGACCCTGGAGCGCGATATCCTGAGCTTTCAGGCGGTGATGACGGTCTACCTGCAGCACGGCAGCCTGTTCGTTCTCGACGAGGTGAACAAGAGCTTGAATGCGGCGAAAGACGGCGCCTCGGGACTGCAATCCAGCAAGGATGCGGGCCTCGCCGCGGCGGGCGGCGAGGTGGGCAAGCACATCGAGGTGCTGGGCGGCAAGGTGGCGCGCGCCGAGGAACTGTTCGGCAAATACAACGTCGCGATGAGTTCCGGCATCAAGCGCGCGGTGCGCGGCCTGCACCTGATTCTCAATCAGGTCGGCCAGAACGCCACCGACCTCAACGATGCGGTCGGCGAGGCGGTGGCGACGACCGCCCTGAGCGACCTGATGACCGCGGAAATCCGCATCGGCGAGTTCCTCGCCACCCCGGCGCAGTGGGCGCGCACCAGCGCCGACAAGGCGCTCGTCACCCTCGGCAGTTCGATCAATCTGTTCAAGGCGCAGACCAGGGGCCGCTACCCCGAGCAGGAAAAGAAGCTCGAATCCTTCTATGACGTCTATCGCCAGAGCTTCGCCACCGCGGCCGACATCGCCACCGAGATCAACGAGATCTCCACCAAGCAGGTGCCGACGGAAATCCGCGAGGCGCAGAAGGTGATGTCCGCGGCGGTCGCCGCGCAGAAGGCGGATCTCGACCGCATCGATGCGGCCTCGCAGGATGCGGCGGGCAAGAGCATGCACGTGATGAGCTGGTCCACCGGCGTCGCCCTGCTGATGGGGCTGGCGATCGCGTGGGTCGTCGGGCGCGGCATCGTCGGCCCGGTGAAGCGCGTCACCGAGACCACCACCCGGCTGGCGGAAGGCGACCTCGAACTCGAAGTCACGGAGACCGAGCGCAAGGACGAGGTGGGCGCCATGGCGCGGGCGCTCAAGGTGTTCCAGACCAACCTGCTCGCGGTGCACGAGCGCGACGCCAAGGTGAAGGCGGAGCTGGAGCGGGAGCGCCGCCGCGTGCTGCACGAGTTGGCCGACAGCCTGGAGCAGGAAATCGTCGCGGTGGTGCAGGCGGTCGGCGAGGCTGCGGAGGGGATGAAGGCCAGCTCCAGCACCATGTCCGGGGCGGCCAGCCAGACCTCGGAGCAGGCGTCGTTGGTGGCGGGCGCGGCCAGTCAGGCCTCGCAGAACGTGCAGAACGTCGCCGCCGCCTCGGAGGAACTCTACAACTCCATCGCCGAGATCGCGCGTCAGGTGACGCACTCCTCCGACGTGGCGCGCCAGGCGAGCCTGCGCGCCGGCGACATCCAGGCCAAGGTGACGGCGCTCAACGCCACGGCGGAAGAGATCGGCACCGTGGTCGAACTGATCAACGGCATCGCGGCGCAGACCAACCTCTTGGCGCTCAACGCCACGATCGAGGCGGCGCGCGCCGGAGATGCGGGCAAGGGCTTCGCCGTGGTCGCGGGCGAGGTCAAGGACCTGGCCACCCAGACCTCCAAGGCGACGGAGGAAATCGGCGAGCGCATCCGCGCCATCCAGGCGGAAACCCTGGAGGCGGTGGACGCCATTGCGGGCATCGCCCAGATCATCGAGGAACTGGACAGCATCGCCTCGACCATCGCCGCCTCGGTGGAGGAGCAGGGCGCCGCGACGCAGGAGATCGCCCGCAACGTGCAGGAGGCCTCCAACGGCACCTCCGAGGTCACCAGCGGCATCGAGACCTTCAGCGTCGTCGCCGAGCAGACCGGCCGCGTCTCCAAGGACGTGCTGGTCGCGGCGGATGAGGTCTCGGCCCGCGCCGAACAGCTCAACGGCATCGTCGAGCAGTTTCTCGGCCGCATCCGCAGCGCCTGACGGGGGAAGGGCAGCTGCAAAGGCCGCGGCGTACGCCGCGGCCTTTTTCGTTGCCGTTGCGGAATGGAAAACTGCGTTCGCAGTTTTGATCTCAGGCGGCGATGCCCTGCCGCACCTCGGTGAGCAGGCGGAGCACCCGATCCGAGGCTTTTTCCAGGTCGGCGAGCGCGGCGAGCGCGGCCTCGCGGTCGTGCGCTGAGATCGCCGCGAGCATGCGGCGCCCCGCCGCGTGCACCGCGCGGTGCGGTTCCTCCAGGGCGGCAAAGGCGGGGAGCGCACGAATCTGCCCGGCGTTGCAGGCGTCGTACCACTTGCCGAGGCGGCAGGCGTGATGGTCGGCGAGCGTGCCGGGGACGATGGTCTCGCGCCCGACCAGGGCGGCGACGAGGCGCTTCTTGAAGACGACGTGGTCGAGCCGGGCGCGTTCCACCAGGTCGCGGGCGTTGCCTTCGCGCACCAGGGAGGCGATGCTGGTTTCCAGCCCTGCGCCGATGCGCTGCACCGCGTCGAGCACCTGGAGGATTTCGCCGCGGTTGCGTTCCGAGAGTCCGGCCAGGCGGCTGGAGTTGCGCGAAACCTCCTCGGCCACGGCGTTCTGGTGGTCGAGCACGCGGGCGATCTCGCCCATCTGCCGGTTCACCGCGCGCGCCTGTTCGAGAATGTCGGCCAGCGCCGTCTCCAGGCCGTCGGCGGCCTCGCGGCCCTGGCGCACGGCATCCGCGCCGTTGCTCATCGCGGAGGAGATATCCCCCATTTCGCTGCGCAGGCGAGTGATCCGCGCGGCGATATCCTCCGCCGCCTTGGCCGACTGCTGCGCCAGGTTCTTCACCTCGCCCGCGACCACGGCGAAGCCCTTGCCCGCCTCTCCGGCGCGCGCCGCCTCGATCGTGGCGTTGAGGGCGAGCAGGTTGGTCTGCGCGGCGATCGCCTCGATCTCGCGGGTGATGCCGCCGATCTCCTCCGAGGCCTGGTCGAGGCGCTGCGTCGTCGCCGCGGCGGTGGAGACCGACCGCTCGATCAGCGACATCGCCCGCGCCGTGCCCCCCGCCGCGTCGGCGCCGGTTTCGGCGGCGTGCTGGGTGCGCTCCGCCTGTGCCGAGGCGCTGGCGCTGCTCTCGGTGATGACGCCGATCGAAGCCGTGAGCTGCTCGGCGGAGGCCGCCATATCCTGCCCCGCGCCGCGCGCCTCCTCCACCGAGAGCAGCAGCATCGCCACCGCGGTCAGCGCTTCTTGCGATTCGATCGCCGCGTGCACTGCCTTGGCCAGGCGCTCTTCGGTCTCCGCGCCGTCGTCCGGAGGCGGTGCGGCCTCCGCCGCGAGGGGGGGCGTCTCCACCACCGGAGGCGGCGGCGGAATCGCCGCCGCGGCGCGGACGCGGGCATCGGCGCCCGCCCCGGCGAGGAAGCCGAGCACGCCGGAGGCGGCGGCTCCGGCGAGAATCAGCGCCGGAGAGGCGGCGGAAGCGGCAAATCCTGCGGCGGCGGCAATGGCGGCGCAGAGAAGGCAAAACCACCAGCGGAAGGCGGTGCCGGGTTTGTCCATGGAGAGTTCCTTTGCGTCGGGGAAAACGGCGGGAACATTGGAACAAATATAAAAACGGCTTCCACATTAGGATAAAGAGGGAAGCCGCGGCAATAGACGTTTTTTCGATATGGGTATTCGCCGTGCGGTTCAGGCCGCCGCCTGGCGCGGCATCCACAGGAAGCGGGTCTTCGCCGCCTCGGGCAGCCGCCGCACGAGGCGCACCAGCACGGCGGTGAACAGCAGGCACGCCGCCAGGCGGATCCACAGCACGCCGTTGATCTCCGCGCCGATCAGCAGCATCAGCACGGTATCCTCGATCAGCGAGTGGCAGATGCCCATGAAGGAGAGGGAAAAGAACACGTCCTCGGGGGCGAGTTCGCCGCTGCGCGCGTCCTTGAGGATGATGCCGGAACCGTAGGACAGCCCGAGCGTCATGCCGATCATGGTGATCGTCGAGGCCTTGGCGCCGATGCCGATGAGGCGCATCACCGGCTCCATGGCGCGGCTGATCGCGTTGAGCGCGCCGACCGCCCGCAGGCAGCGCATCGCCACCAGCAGCGTGAAGATCACCACGGAAATCGACAACAGCTTCTTCGCCTCGCCGAGCGCCCAGGCGGCGATGGAAGGATCGGCGGCTGCGCCGGGCAGGGGGATCGCCGCGACGTCCTGGTACATGCCGGTGGCGGAGGTGAACGCGGAATAGGCGATGCCGAAGGCGAGCGCCACGCCGACGCGGATCACCGCCTGGCCGAGGAAGCGCGCGCCGCAGCGGTGGGCGATGCCCGCCTCCACCGGCAGGCCGTGGGCGATCAGCATCATCGCCCCCAGGGTGGTGACCTGCGCCACGCTGAGCGGCTCGGCGCTGCCCTGCGCCAGTTGCAGAAAGATGATGATCCCGGCATAGACGCCGTTGAGCAGCGCCGCGGCCCAGGCCAGGCCCATTTCGGCGGGCAGGCCGACGAGGTTCATCAGGGGCTGCAGCGGCAGTGCGAGATAGCGGATGAGGTCGAACTCCTGCAGCACCTTCACCGCGACGATCGCCGGGATCATCACCAGGTAGAGGTCGCGGGAGACCCGCAGGGTGTCGCGTGCGATGTCGAAAAAGGCGGAACGGACGGAGCGCACAAGGCTCATGGAGGAGAATCCCGGAGTCTGGGGGCGGGGAGGGCATATGTGTGCGCCGGATTGGGCGGCGGCGCAAGGCCGATCAATCGTCGTCGCGGCCCTGTGGCGCGGCGAAGCGGGTCGGCGGGCGGCGCAGCGGGCGCGGCGGCGAGAACTCGGCGATGTCGGTGGAATGCGGCGCGACCAGGGGCGCATCGCTGCGCCCGTCGGGCGTGGCCGCGGCAAGGCCCATTTCGCGCAGCAGCACGTCCATCGGCACGAAGCCCTCGGGGCGCGCGCTCGGCAGCCTGGGCGGCGTGGCCTCGGCGGAGGCGCGCAGCACCGGGCGGGGATGGGTGGCGGCATGGTCGAAGGTCTTTTTGGGCGGGAATCCGATCATCACACACCTTCCGGACACGGTTGCCGTGCTGACGCCGGAGTCAGCACATCATGCCTGCCGGGCGGGGGCAAGCCCCGAACGCGGCGGAGGGGAATCCTCCTTTGCGGTCAAGGGTGCGCATTCCACGCGACGATGCTGTCCAGCATCCCGGCCCAGGTGGCGCACAAGGCGACTCGCATGGCGTCCTCCCCCGGCGGCGTGCCGGGGGCCGTATCGGCGGCGGCGAAGGGGGCTTGCGCCTCCTGCCGGGTGGAGAGCAGGGGGCGTCCGTCCGCCTCGGAGACGAGGTAAGTGGCGGCGACATCGGCGGAACCCTGCCCCGCCTTGGTCTGGCGGATCTGCGTGGCGAGGGCTTCGAGGCGGATGGTGATGGGTTTGCCGCCGGCGCTCCACACCGTGGCGAGCGGCGCGCCGTCGCTGTTCCATTCGCGCAGGCGGGCGAGCGCCGGGGAGGGAGCGCCGTCGATGGCGTTCAGCCGAAAGGGCAGCTTGTGGTTTTGCGCCGTGGAGTGCAGTGCCGTGGCCTCGGCGGCGGCGGCGCGCAGGGCGGGCACGACGCGCGCCATCGCCGCCTGCGCCGCCGCGGCGATGGCGGCGTCCACCGGCGAGATGCCGGCGAGCAGAGCGGTGTGGCGGTTGGCCTCGCCCCGGCCTTTCACCGTGTCGTTCCAGACGCCGGCGCCGCCCGGCAGAACCAGGGTCAGCGACATCTCGACTTCGGCCTGGGCGGCCTCGCTCCATGCGGGCGAGGTCTCGCGGAAGGAAAGGGCGGCGACGCGCAAGGAGAGGACCGGCTGCTTCGCCTGCGCCGGGCCGGGCAGCAGTATGTCGAGGGTGGTCTTCAGCCGCGCGGCGAAGTCCGCGGTGCGTGCCGGCGTTTCGAGGGGGCTGTCGAGCGCCACATCGGCGACCAGGGGGCGGTCCGCGGCGGCGTGGTCCGCCTTCACCTCGGCCCACAACAGGTGTGCGAAGGCGTCGAGGTTGGTGGAAAAGGCGCGGTAGCGCGCGGCGCGCTGCGTGGACTGGCGCAGCGGCAGGGAATCGCGCACCGTCACCCGTGCGGAGGTGGCGATGCGGTCGTTGAAGAGGACCCGCCCGGCCGGGTCGGTGACGCGGTAGAGGATGGCGGCGCGTCCGATGCCGACGCCGTCGGGATCGACCGTGGAGGCGCTTTCCACCTCGCGCAGATCCACCGTCACTCCGGCGGTGGCCTTGTCGCGGAACACGCCGCTGTCGCGCAACTGGCGCAGCACCATGTCGCGCACCGCGGCGTTCACCGCCTCGCGCCGGTCGGTGCGGGAGAACGTGACGTCGGCGAGGCGGAAAGGCACCGGCGGGCCGGGAAAGCGCCAGGTCTCGAACGCCGCTTCGGCGGCGTGCGGCAGGGACGTAAGCGCCAGGCAAAGCGCGAGAACGGAGCGGCGGACCGGAAGCATCGCTAGATCCCGAAAAGTTCGTTCAACGTCAGAATGCGGTGGACGGCGCGGATGCTGGCCATCGGCAAGGCGATCTCGGCGCGCGGGTTGAGCTGTTCTAGAAATAGGGTCTCTTCGGAGCGCCGCAACAGGCGCTTGCAATAGGCGGAGACTGCGCCGTCCCGTCCGTCCGTCACCTGCACCACCACGTAGTCGCCGACCCGGGTCGGGCGGCGCTCGCTGACGTAGATCAGCTCCCCCTCCTCGAAGCGGGGGGACATGCTGTCGCCGACCACGTAAAGGGCATAGATGTCGCGCGCGCCGCCGAGGCCGGGTGGGCGGCGCACGAAGTCGATCGGGCAGGCGTCCACCTGGAAGGCGCCCTGAAGGCTGCCCGCTGCGGTGCCGAGCACCGGCACGTCGCGCGGCATGTCGGCGCGCGGCGGCGGGTCCGCGCTCTCCCACAGGCCGACCGGCGCGGCGGCGGGCGGCGCGTCGATCAGCCAGTCCATGGAACAGTCGAGGGCGCGGGCGAGCTTCATCAGGCTGTCGGCGCGCGGCTGCTTGGAGCGCTCGCGCAGCACGTTGCGGATGGTGTCGGGGTGCAAGCCGGCATCCAGGGAGGCGGCGCGCGGCGTTTTTCCCATGGTTTGCAGGCGGTCGCGAACGCGGCTCTTGAGACGTTCGTTCATCGTGCGGGTATTTAACCCTAAATTGCCCGCGCTGTCACCGGATTTTGCCGCATTATTTTCTATAACTTCAGAAAATAAAGGGTTTTTTCGCCTCATGTAAGGGCAATATGCGGGCAATTGCAACCTTGCATCTTGACTTCGGGCAATTGCCCGTATAATATCGGGCATTCGAAGGCGCCGGGGCAAGGGCGCGGAAGCGGTGGGGTGAGCATGGACAAGGCGGCGTGCGGACTCGCGGAGGCGGAACGGCTGGCGTCCGCACTGGTGGCGGGACAGACGGGCAGGCTGCCGTCCGACATCGCCATCTACCGCCGCGTCGTGGCGCGCGATCTGGCGCAGGTCCCGGCGGAGCGGGCGCGCGCCGCGGTGGCCCGCCTCGCCGCGCTCGGCGCACTGCCGTCGCGCGCCGAAATCGCGCTCGCCTGCGCGCCTGCGGACGACACCCAACCTTCCCGACCGTAAGGACTCCCATGCAGCAAGACGACCCCTCCGTGCCGCGCCGGGAAACCGCGCGGCGCAAGTTCCTCTCCGCATTGGCGGAAACCGGCAGCGTGCGCGCCGCGGCGGCGGCCTCCGGGCGGGCGCGCAGTGCCTGGCTCGGCCTGCGCGGCCGCGACCCGGTCTTCGCCGCGGCGTGGGACCAGGCGTTGGAAGCCTATGTCGAGCTGCTGGAGGCGGAGGCCGACCGCCGCGCGGTGCTGGGCGAGGAGGAGCCGGTGTTCTACGGCGGCAAGCAGGTGGGCGCACGCGCCAGGCCGTCCGACAGCCTGCTGATGTTCCGCCTCAAGGCGCTGCGGCCGGGGCGCTACCGCAACGGCGCGGACGAGGCGGCGGAGGCGCTGACGGTGACGGTGCGGGATTTTTCAGGCGGAGACGGCGATGCCTGAGATTCTCCTTCCCCACGCCTGGGAGCCCAGGGCCTACCAGCTTCCCTTCCTGCGCCACATGGAGCGCTTCGCCACTGGCGGCGGCGGGCGCGCCGTGCTGGTCTGGCACCGCCGCTCCGGCAAGGACGCGACGGTGCTCAACTTCACCGCCTGCGCGGCGCACCGCCGCATCGGCGTCTACTGGCACATGCTGCCCACCGCCACCCAGGCGCGCAAGGCGGTGTGGGACGGTATCGACGCGTCCGGCAAAAAAGTGCTGGAACAGGCGTTCCCGCGCGCCCTGCGCGCCGCCACCAATACCACGGAGATGAAGATCGAGCTGAAGTGCGGCTCGATCTGGCAACTCGTCGGCTCCGACAACTACAACGCCCTGGTGGGGGCCAACCCGGTGGGCGTGGCGTTCTCGGAATACAGCCTCGCCGATCCGGCGGCGTGGGACTACGTGCGTCCCATCCTCGCGGAGAACGGCGGCTGGGCGGCGTTCATCTTCACCCCGCGCGGCCGCAACCACGGCCATGCGCTGCTGGAGATGGCGCGGCGGAACCCCGACTGGTTCGCCCAGGTGCTGACGGTGGACGACACCCGCCGCGCCGACGGCTCCCCGGTGATCGGCCCCGCCGCCATCGCCGAGGACCGCGCCGCGGGCATGGCGGAGGAAATGCTGCGCCAGGAATACTGGTGCAGCTTCGACGCGGCGCTCACCGGCAGCTACTACGGCCGCGTGCTGGAGGCGGCGCGGCGCGAGGGCCGCATCTGCGCCGTGGCGTGGGAACCGGCGCTGCCGGTGGAAACCTGGTGGGACCTCGGCATCGGCGATTCCACCGCGATCTGGTTCGCCCAGCGCACGGGGGAGGAGGTGCGCCTGATCGACTACCTGGAGGCCTCGGGCGAGGGGCTGCCCTACTACGCCGATGCGCTCAAGGCCAGGCCCTACGCCTATGGCCGCCACCTCGCCCCCCACGACATCGAGGTGCGCGAACTCGGCACCGGCAAGAGCCGCCGCGAGACCGCGCTCAGGCTCGGCATCCGCTTCGAGGTCGCGCCCGCGCAATCCCTCGCCGACGGCATCGAGGCGGCGCGGGCGATGCTGCCCGCCTGCTGGTTCGACGAGGAAAAATGCGCCCGCGGCCTCGCCGCGCTCACCCAGTACCGCCGCGCCTGGAACGACAAGACGCAGGACTTCAGCGCCACGCCGCTGCATAACTGGTGCTCGCACGGCGCGGACGCTTTCCGCTACGGCGCGGTGGCGCGCGGCGCGGGCAAACTGGGCCGCGCGCAACTTGCCGCGCCGCACGCATTCCCGGTGCTGGGGGGGAGGTAAAAAACCAGGCCGGGCGTTGCCCGGACCCGCAAGGGGCCGGGAGGCCCCTTGACCCCATAACCGGCTTTTCGCCGCGCAGCAGCTATCGACCATCATGCGGCGTGACGGTTTTATCGCGCTACGCGCAAAAACCGGTCATGGGGTCCGGGGGCAGCGCCCCTGGCCTGGTTTTTCCCGCTCAATACCCGCCCTGCGGCTTGCGCATCGGCGGCAGGGGAATGCCGAGCGGCAGCTTGGGCCGGTTGCGCGCCTCGGTGTCCGGGTCCTCGGCGCCGCGGTAGTAGGTGGCGGCGATTTGCTCCGCGGTGAGGTTGCGCGCGCCGGTGAAGTCGGCGCCGGTGATGTCCGCGCCGTCGAGCACCGCGCCGATCATCTCCGCGCCGGTGAGCACCGCCCCGGCCAGCGAGGCCCCGGCGAGATGGGCATAGGAGAAGTCCGCGCCCTCGGCGTGCACCCAGGTGAGGTTGGCCTGTTCCAGGTCGGCGTTGGAGAGGTTGGCCTCCAGCATTTCGACCTTGCGCAGGTCGGCCTTCTGCAAGGTCGCGGAGTCGAGATGCGCGCCGTTGAGCAGGGCGCGCTGCATGCAGGTGCCGTCGAGCGCCGCATAGCCCAGCGCGGCGCGGTTGAGGTTGCAGCCGGTGAGGGTCGCGCCGGTGAACTCCGCATGTTCCAGCACCGCGTCTTCGAGGATCGCGCCGTTGAGGTCGCAGTCCCAGAACTTCGCCTCGTTGGCGAGGATGCGCGGCGCGTGCAGTTCGGAAAGATCGGCGTCGGGCAGGCTGGCGCGCACCAGGTTGGCGTCCGCCATTTCGGCGGCGCGCAGGTTGGCGTTGGCGAGGTTGGCTTCGTTGAGGTTGGCGCCGGGAAGCGCCGCGCCGCGCAGCATGGCGCGGGCCATGCGGGCGCGCTTCAGCGAACTGCGGGCGAAGGAGGCCCCCTCCAGGTGGGCGTTCTCCACCTCCACGCCGTCGAGCACGAGGTCGGAGAAGTCCTCCCGCGCCAGGTCCACGGCGTTGCGGTGCAGCCAGGAAAGCGCCGCAGCCTGCCCCACATCGCGCGGGGTGCCGCGCGCCACGGCGAGGGTGCGGCGTTTCGCCCCGGCGAGTCCGACGCGTTGGCCGTCGCGGAAGGCCCGCCACTTGCCCGGCCCGCCGAGGACGACGAAGGCGGCGGTGAGCACCGCGGCGACGGCGACGATGCCGGCCAGCACGCCGCCCATCTCGTCGCCGGTCAGCACCGCGGCTTCGAGCGGCGTGACGTGCGCGAATTTGGGCGGAAGGCTGCCGGAAGGCGGCAGGGACGGCATCGCAGACTCCAGCGGGATCCATGACTTCATTGACGAAATGCCTTTCTTCTCAGGAGGTTGGGGCTTCGCCACGCGAATGCGGGTCTGGACAGGTTTTCCCGGTCCCTTCATTCTGAAACCATGCGGCTGATTTGAAAAGACAAAATCGGTTTGCGCCGCGGCGGGCGGCAGCCCGGTGACGGCTGCGTTAACGCATTGACTTCCGGTGCCTTCCGATGCTGCACTGGGGGGGCCGAGAAGACCGTGCCGAAACCGGGGGATCTGTCATGACGCCGACGCCGAACGCAGCCGAAACGCCGATCGCGGAAGAACCGGTGGAAGCCGCCGCGCCGCCCGCGCAGGAGGCCCCGCAGACCGCGCCCGCGGAGCCGCAGGCGGAAGCCGCGCCCGCGCCGCGCCGCGCCGAGGCGCGGCTCGCGGTGGAGATTCCGCCCGCGCCGCTTGCCGAGGAACCGCCGCCGCCGCCGAGGGCGGAACCGGGCTGGGCGTGGAAGCTCGGCCTGGCCGCGTCGCTGGCGTGGGGCGGAGTCGTCGGCTATTCGTTGTTCCAGTCCGGATTCCCCACGCTTTCCGGTTCTTCCAGCCTGATCCCGTGGGAACTGGCGGCGTTTTCCGCCGGGGTGGCGCTGCCGGTGGCGCTGATCTGGCTGGTCGTCGCCTATCTCGACCGCGGCCAGCGCTTCGAGCGCGAAGTGGCGGAGCTGCGCGGCCTGATGCGCCAGATGGCCTATCCCTCCGGCGCTTACGAGGCGCGGGTGAAGGCGATCTCCGAGGCGTTGCGCGCCCAGGCGCAGGAACTCAACGACGCCTCGCACCGCGCGGTGCAGCAGGTGGACGGCGCGCGCAGCGCGCTTCTGCGCCACACCGAGGACCTCAACGCGGTGACCACCCGCATCGAGACCGACGCGACGCAGGCGGTGGAAGTGTTCGGCCGCCATGTCGCCGACCTGCGCGTCACCGCCGACGGCGCCACCGAGCGCACCCGCGCCACCGCCGCCGAACTGGCCAAGGAAACCCGTACGCTGAAGACCGTCGCCGACGAGACCCGTTCCGTCGGCTCCACCCTGGAGGCGGTGCTGACCGGCCAGGTGGAGGCGATGACCGATATCCTGCAGGGGCTGCGCGGCGTCACCGAGACGATCAGCCGCGAGTCCCGCAAGCAGGAGGACTCGATCACCCGCTCGGGCGAACTGGTGCAGGGCTACAGCGAGCGCATGACCCAGTCCCTGGCGACCCAGACGCAGATTCTCACCGACACCTCGGAGCGCGCCGCGGAACGCGTCGATGTCATCGCCTCGGCGCTCAGCGACCGGCTGAACGCGCTCGAGGCGCTGTTCCGCCGCCAGGAGGCCGACCTCACCCAGGCTTCCGAGACCCTCTCGGAACAGACCGGGCGGATCACCAGCACGCTCGCCAAGCAGGCGGCGCAGCTCAACCAGATCACCGAGACGGTGCTCGACCGCGTCAAGATCGTCGAGGATGGCCTCGAGATGCAGTCGCGCGAGCTTTCCACCGCTTCGGATTCGGCGATGGCGCGGCTGCGCGCGGTGGGCGACGCGTTCTCGCGCAAGGCGCAGGAACTGGTGGAAACCAGCGATCAGATCGACCAGAGCATCGCCGCGGTGGTCACCCGCTTCGAAGATCACGGCGCGCTGTTGCAGAATCAGGCGCGCGCCATCGGCCAGGAAAGCGCCGCCGCCGCGACGACGCTGGAGACCCGCTGCAAGGCGATGGCGCAGGCGATCGACGTGATTCTCGGCAAGGGGCAGGAGACCGGCACCCTGCTCAAGGACTACATCGCGGCGATGAACCGCGACGCGGAGCGCGCCGGCGAGATCGCCGACACCATCCGCGATTCCCTGCGCAAGCAGGCGGACGAACTGGCCGACGTGGTGCAGCTGGTGACGACGCAATCGCGTCTCGGCGAGGCGTCGATGAACCAGCAGAGCCGCCACCTCACCGAGACCTCGGGCGAGGTGCTGGAGCGCATCCGCGGCATCAACGACGTGATGCGCCAGTCCACCAACGAGCTGATCTCCGCCTCCTCCAAGGTCGGCTTCGAACTGGAAGCGGTGGGAGAACAGTTCCGCAAGCGCGGCCACGATGTCGGCGAGGCGGCGGAAGAGGCGGTGAGCCGCACTCTCGCCGCGGGCGAAAAGCTGCTCTCCCGCGTCGGCGAACTGCGCGGCGCGGCGGAGGAGACCCTTACCGGCCTGGATGCCGCGACGCGCGAGCTCGGCCAGAACGCCGGCGGCGTGAAGCAGATCTCGGAGGTCGCGAAAACCCGCATCGAGGAGATCGGCGAGGCGCTCGACAAGCAGGCGGAGCAGGTCGCCCGCGTCGCCGAGGAGGCGCAGAAGGCGCTCACCGCGTTCGGCGGCGCGCTGCGCGAACGCTCCATGGACTTCCTCAAGAATACCGACGAGGCCTCCAGCCGGGTGCGCTCCCTGGGCGACTCCCTGCACCAGATCGGCCGCGACTTCGACGACACCGCAGGGCGCAGCTCCGCCCAGGTGACGGTGGCGGGCGCGCGGCTGAAGGAGACCATCGAGCAGGTGGCGGCCACCTCGGCGCGCATCACCCAGCAGGTCGGCGACTCGCGCAAGGCCTTCAAGGTGCAGGCGGGCGAGCTTGCCTCCTCCGCCGAGGCGACGATCGACAAGGTCGCCACGCTGATGGACACGGTGCGGCAGAAGACCACGGAAATGGCCGCCACCGGCGAACTGCTGGAAGGCCGCGCGCACAAGATCGGCGCGCTCTTCGACCAGAAGACCAAGGCCATCCTCGCCTCCGCGGAAGAGGCGGAGGCGCGGGCGACGCGCCTGGAAAGCCAGAAGGCGGATGTGGAGAGCGACCTCTTCCTCAAGGATGCGGCGCAGGTGATCGAGCGCCTGCACGCGATCTCGGTGGACATCACCCGCGCCTTCCAGCCGAACATCGAGGAAGACCTGTGGAAACGCTACCACCGCGGCGACCAGGGGGCGTTCCTGCGGCATCTGTCGCGGTCGCTCACCAAGTCGCAGATGCTGGAGGTCAAGGATCTGTTCGAGGCGGACGCGGACTTCCGCGGCTTCGTCACCCGCTACCTCTCGGAGTTCGAGGCGCTGGCCGCGCGGGCGCGGCGCTCCGACCGTTCCGACGTGTTGCAGGCGGTGCTCACCGGCTCCGACATCGGCCGGGTCTACATGATTCTCGCCAAGGCGCTGGGCCGCGTGGATTGATCCCGCCGTTTCCGGCAAAAAGAAAGCAATAGGCGAATATCATCTCATAAAATGAAACCGGACGGAAATCGCGGGATTTTCGTCCGGTTTTATTTTTTCAGAAAGAATGACTCCAAGTTGTGGGCTTGGTCGTTCTTCTCGAACATTTGTGTTGACTGCCCCGGTGGAAAACAGACCAATGTGCGTTTGCAGGTGTGGGGAAGACCTGTGGGGAAATCCTTCTGGACAGGAATGAGGACCATGATGTTCGAGTTCGATGTGGACCGGGATACGCGATTGAAATTCATGCGTATCGACAGCCGGACGGTGGCGGCGTTGCGCGAAGCCTGGCCGCTGGTGCGTCCGCACCTGCGTGCGATTCTGGACGAATTCTACGATCATCTGCAGCGCTTCCCCGCTCTGGCGCGGTTGCTGGCCGGAGACGGCAAGACCGAGATGCTCAAATCGGCGCAGACCGCCCACTGGGAGCGTCTGTTCAAGGGGGACTTCGACGACGCCTATATGAAGCAGGTGATGGCGGTGGGTCAGGCGCATGCCCGCATCGGCCTGGAACCGCGCTGGTACATCGGCGGCTACACCCTGGTTCTCGGCCGCCTGATCGGCGAGATCGACCGCGCCTTCAAACGCCGCGCGGAAAAGCGCGGCGATCTGCGCGACGCGGTGACCAAGGCGGTGTTCCTCGACATGGATCTGTCGATCTCGGTCTACCACGAACTGGTGAAGGCGGCGGCGCAGGAACGCGAACACAAGCTCGAAGAGATGATCGTCGCCTTCGACGGCCATGTGGTGCGCTCGCTCGGCGAGGTCAGCGCCGCCCTGGTGCAGGTGGAAGCGGGGGCCAATGAGGTGGCGGGCGTGGCGCGGGAAACCAACATGCGCGCCAGCACCGTGGCGGCGGCGGCGGAGCAGGCGACCGCCAACTCCAACGCGGTGGCGGCGGCGACCGAGCAGCTTTCCGCCTCGATCGACGAGATTTCCGCCCGCGTCACCGACGCCAACCGCGTCGCCCAGGACGCGGTGGCGCAGTCCCGCAGCGTCGAGGCGGCGATGGAGGCGCTGGGCCATGCGGGCTCCCGCATCGGCGAGGTGGCCAAGCTGATCCAGGACATCGCCAGCCAGACCAACCTTCTCGCCCTCAACGCCACCATCGAGGCGGCGCGCGCGGGCGAGGCGGGCAAGGGTTTCGCCGTGGTCGCGGGCGAGGTGAAGCACCTCGCCAACCAGACGGCGCGCGCCACCGAGGACATCTCGGTGCAGATCGGCGGCATCTACGACGCCACCCAGGCCACCGGCACGGCGATCAAGAGCATCGTCGATACGATCAACCAGCTCGGCACGGACACCACGGCGATCTCCGCGGCGATCGAAGAGCAATCGGCGGCGACCCGCGAGATCGCCCGCAACGTCGGCGAGGCGGTGCAGGGCACGCAGGAGGTTTCCAGCAACATCGTGATGGTGAGCGGCAACGCCGAACGCACCGGCAGCCTTTCGGAAGAGGCGCGGATCGCGGTGACCCGGCTTTCCGGCACGGCGGACGCCCTGCGCGGCGAGATCGAGACCTTCCTGAAGAGCGTGCGGCAAGTCTGAGCCTTCGCCTCCGGGGCGGGCCGCGCCCGCCCCGAGGCCTCGTCTACGGGGCGGTCACGGTCTGGCGCTGGGTGCCGAGACCGGCGACGGAAAGCTCCACCACGTCGCCCGGCTTGAGGAAGAGCTTGCGCCCCAGCCCGACGCCCGCGGGGGTGCCGGTGGCGATCACGTCGCCCGGCAGCAGGCGCAAGAAGCGGCTGAGATACGACACCAGGAAGCGCACCGGGAAGATCATCTGCTCGGTGGAGCTGTTCTGCATCGCCTCGCCGTTGAGCGACAGCCGGATCGCCAGCGCCTGCGGGTCCGGCACCTCGTCGGCGGTCACCAGATAAGGCCCGATCGGGCAGAAGCCGGGAAACGACTTGCCCTTGCCCCATTGCCCCTGGCGCTTGAACTGGTAGTCCCGTTCCGAAACGTCGTGCAGCACCATGTAGCCCGCAACGTGGGAGAGCGCCTCCGCCTCGCTCACCTGGTGCGCCGCGGCGCCGATCACCACGCCGAGTTCCGCCTCCCAGTCCAGGCGTTCCGCGCCGGGCGGAAAGGGAATGGGGTCGAACGGCCCGGTGAGGCTGCCGGTGTGCTTGAAAAACAGAATCGGCTCCGGCGGCGGCTCGCCCTTGGTCTCGCGGGCGTGGTCGGCATAGTTCAACCCGATGCCGAGAATGTTGCCGATGCCGGTGAGCGGCGCGCCGAGGCGCTGCTCGCCCACCACTTTCGGCAGGCTCTGCGGGTCGAGCCCGCGGAGGTGGCCGAGCTGCGCCGGCGCGAGCGTGGCGGGGGTGATGTCGCCGACCACGGCGGAAAGGTCGCGCAGGCCGCCCTCGTCGTCGAGAAGTCCGGGTTTTTCCTGTCCTATCGGGCCGTAACGCAGCAGTCGCATGATCCAACCTCCTCGCAGCTCAATACAGGGTGACGGTGCGGATTTCCTCTTCGCTCAGGCTGCCGGGGATGATCGCCATCGGCACGTGGACGCGCCGCAGGTCCTTGCCCATCAGCGAGCTGATCAGCGGGCCGGGGCCGCCCTTTCCGGTGTTCGCGCCGAGCACCAGAACGTGCACCTGCTCCTGTTCCAGCAGCTTCAGCAGTTCCTCGCGGCGGTCGCCCTCGCGCAGGTAGATGATCGGCATCCGCCCCGAGACCTGGAAAGCGTGGTCGGCATAGGCATGCACCAGCGCTTCGGCCTCCTTGCGGCGGTCCTCGCGCATCGCGTCGCCGACGAAGGCGAAATGGTCCAGCTCCGCCGGTTGCATCACGTAGAGCATGGCGACGTGCCCGTTCGAGCGCTTCGCCCGCAGGCAGGCGTATTCGAGGGCGGGTTTCAGTTCCTCGGTGTCGTCGATCACCACCAGGAAGATACGGCCGTCGGTGGTCTTGGGTTCGGCTTCCGGGGTCTCGGTCGGCATGGTGTGGCTCCGTCCGTTGCCCCCAAAGGATGCGTCAAGGCGGGGGGCGTTTCAATCGTCGTCGTTCCGGCGGATTGCCGAGTGCGCCGCAAACGACGATATTGGTAGACCGAACCAACAGGATCGAAGGGGCGTTCCACGATGAAACCGTTTTCCTATGCCAACCCGACGCGCATTCTCTTCGGCGAGGGGCAGATCGCCGCGATCGCCAAACAGATTCCCGAATCGGCGCGGGTGCTCGTCACCTACGGCGGCGGCAGCATCAAGGCGAACGGCGTCTACGACCAGGTGATGAAGGCTCTGGCCGGGCGCGCCGTCGCCGAGTTCGGCGGCATCGAGCCCAACCCGCGCTACGAGACGATGCTGCGCGCGGCGGAGACCGCGCGGGCGGAGAAATCCGGCTTCATCCTCGCCGTCGGCGGCGGCTCGGTGATCGACGGCAGCAAGTTCCTCGCCGCGGCGCTGAAGTACGAAGGCCCGGAGCCGTGGGACCTGGTCACCGGCAAGGCGAAGATCAAAGGCGCGCTGCCGCTCGGCGTGGTGCTGACCCTGCCCGCCACCGGCTCGGAGAGCAACTGCGGCGCGGTGATCACCAACCAGGGGCAGGGGGCGAAGCTCGCCTTCGGCCACCCCGCGCTCTACCCGGCGTTCGCGGTGCTCGACCCGGAGACGACGCGCTCCCTGCCGCCGCGCCAGGTGGCCAACGGCGTCGCCGACGCCTTCGTCCACGTGATGGAGCAGTACCTCACCGTGCCCGCGGGCGGCATGGTGCAGGACGCCTATGCCGAGGCGCTGCTGCGCACCCTGATCGCGGTGGGGCCGAAGACCCTGGCCGACCCGGCGGACAAGGAGGCGCGCGCCAACCTGATGTGGGCGGCCAACCAGGCGCTCAACGGGCTGATCGCGGTGGGCGTGCCGCAGGACTGGGCGACCCACATGATCGGCCACGAACTCACCGCGCTCTACGGCGTGGACCACGCGCGCAGCCTCACCATCGTGCTGCCCGCGATGATGCGGGTGCGCGCCGCGGCGAAGCGCGCCAAGCTGCTGCAATATGCCGAACGGGTGTGGGACCTGCGCGACGGGCCGGAGGACGCGCGCATCGGCATCGCCATCGAGCGCACCGAGGCGTTCTTCCGCTCCCTCGGCCTGCCGGTGCGGCTGGCCGACGCGCAGCTTGCCCCCGAGGCGGTGCCCGCGGTGGTGGCCAACCTCAAGGCGCACGGCATGACCGCGCTCGGCGAGGACCGCGCGGTGACGCCGGAGGTGGCGGAAAAAGTCCTCGCCGCCGCGATGTAGGCGCGGGCGATGCGCATCGCCCAGATCAGCGATCCGCACGTTTCCGCCGACGGCCTGCCGGTGCACGGCCTGGTGGACACCGACGCGGCGCTGGCGCGGGTGGTCGCGGCGGTCAACGCGCTCGATCCGCAGCCCGATCTGGTGGTGGTGACCGGCGATCTGGCGCACGACGGGGATGCGGGCGCCACCGCCCGCGCCCACGACGCTCTTGCCGCCCTGCGCGCGCCGGTTCTGGTTTGCGCAGGCAATCACGACTGCGGCGATGCGGTGCGCGCCGCCTTCGGCCCCTTCCCCGGCGACGCGGGGGAGGGCGGCGTGGTCTATGCGGTGGAGGGGCACCCCCTGCGCCTGATCGCGCTCGACGCCTCCACCGGCGACCCGCTGCACGCCGCCCTGCCCGCGGCGCAGGTGGCGTGGCTTGCCGCGCGCCTCGCCGAGGAGCCGGAGCGCCCGGTCCTGATCTTCCTGCACCATCCGCCCTTCGACACCGGCATCGGCTGGCTGGACTCCATGGGCATCGCCCAGGGCCGCCACGAGATGGGGACGATCATCGCCGCGCACAAAGGCGTCGCGGCGATCCTCTGCGGCCACCTGCACCGCCCGATGCGCGGCGCGTGGTACGGCGTGCCGGTGCTCGCCGCGCCCTCGGTGATGGACCGCGTCACCTTCACCGGCCTCCGCCCCGACGGCTCGCCGGTGGCGGCGGTGACCGCGCCGCCCGGCTTCGTGCTGCACCGGTGGTCGGCGGAGGGCGGCCTCGTCTCCGAGCTGCGCTTCCTCGACGGTTACGCCGAGACCTGGCTCGCCGCCCGTCCGGACCCCGCCGCCGCGCCGAAGGATTAGGCGGCCTGCCCGCCAATCGGGCAACCGCTTCCCCGCCACCGCAACCGCTTTCATGCCGATGTCGCGTTTCCGCGGCGTTGCGCCGTTTGGCCCGGACCTTGCTGTGTCTGCCCAAGTGCCGAAGCATGTCCCGCCGGGGCGGGATGTCGAACTTCACGAGGGAGACGACTATGAAAGCGAGTCACTGGGTCATCGGGTTCGGTGTGCTGTCCGCCGTGGCGATGGCCGCCGCTCCGGCTTCCGCCGGAACCCTGGAAACCGTCAAGAGCCGGGGCCAGCTGGTCTGCGGCGTCAACACCAGCCTGCCGGGGTTCTCCGCGCCCGACGAGAAGGGCAAGTGGTCGGGCCTCGACGTCGATTACTGCAAGGCGCTCGCCGCCGTGGTGCTCGGCGACCCCGCCAAGGTGAAGTACGTGCCGCTCACCGCCAAGGAGCGCCTCACCGCGGTGCAGACCGGCGAGATCGACGTGCTCGCCCGCAACACCACCTGGACGATGAGCCGCGACACCTCGCTCGGCCTCAACTTCGTCGGCGTGGACTACTACGACGGCCAGGGCTTCCTGGTGAAGAAGGCGCTGGGCGTGAAGAGCGCCAAGGAGCTGAACGGCGCTTCGGTGTGCGTGCTCGCCGGCACCACCACCGAGCTCAACCTCGCCGACTACTTCCGCGCCAACGGCATGAAGTACCAATCCGTGGTGTTCGACACCGGCGACCAGACCCTGCAAGGCTTCAATTCCGACCGCTGCGACGTGCTCACCTCCGACCAGTCGCAGCTCTACGGCCTGCGCTCCAAGCTGCCGGACCCCGGCAAGGCGGTGGTGCTGCCGGAAGTGATCTCCAAGGAGCCGCTCGGTCCGGTGGTGCGCCAGGGCGACGACGCCTGGTTCAACGTCACCCGCTGGACCCTGTTCGCCTGGTTCAACCTCGAGGAAGCGGGCGTCACCGGCAAGAACGTCGGCGAGATGCTGAAGTCCACCAATCCGGACGTCAAGCGCCTGCTCGGCGTGGACTCCGACCTCGGCGCCAAGATGGGGGTCGGCAACGATTTCGCGGTGGCCATCGTCAAGGCGGTGGGCAACTACGGCGAATCCTTCGAACGCAACGTCGGCAAGGGCAGCCCGTTGCAGATTGCCCGCGGCCAGAACGCTCTGTGGACCAAGGGCGGCCTGATCTACGGCCCGCCGGTCCGCTGACCGGACGTTCGTAAGCCGGGAACCGGCCCCGGCGGCGCGCCGCCGGGGCCGGTTCCACCGCACAAGGATGCCCATGCAACCCACCCGCACGATCAAACCGTGGAACGACCCGAAAATCCGTGCCCTGGTTTTCCAGGCCGCGGTCATCGCCGCGGTCCTCTGGCTGGCCGTCACCCTGTTCCGCAACACCCTGCTGAACATGGAGCACCGCAACATCCAGACCGGGTTCGGCTTCCTCGGCCAGACCGCCGGTTTCGGCATCCTGTTTTCGCTGATCCCCTACGACGAGAGCTATTCCTACGGCCGCACCTTCTTCGTCGGCCTGCTCAACACCGTTCTGGTGTCCGGCCTCGGCATCGTCACCGCCACCCTTCTCGGCTTCCTCGCGGGGATTTCGCGGCTGTCGCGCAACTGGCTGGTCGCCCGCCTCGCCGAGGTCTATGTCGAGATCTTCCGCAACGTGCCGCTGCTGCTACAGATCTTCTTCTGGTATTTCGCGGTGCTGCAAACCCTGCCCGCGCCGCGCCGGAGCCTCAACTTCCACGACCTCGTCTTCCTCAGCAAGCGCGGCCTCTACGTTCCCGCCCCGGTGTTCGGCCCGGGCATGGAGTGGGTGGGCCTGGCGCTTCTCGCCGCGCTGATCGCGGTGTGGCGGCTCTCCCGCTGGGAGACCAGGCGCCGCGAGGCGACGGGACAGATCTTCCCGTTCTGGCGGGTGGCTGCGGCGCTGGCGATCGGCGCGCCGGGGCTGGTTTTTCTGCTCGCCGGGGCGCCGATGACCTGGAGCGTGCCGGCGCTGCGCGGCTTCAATTTCGCGGGCGGCGGCGTGCTGCTGCCGGAACTCGTCGCCCTGTGGTTCGCGCTCACCGTCTACACCGGCACCTTCATCGCCGAGATCGTGCGCTCCGGCATCCAGGCGGTGAGCCACGGCCAGACCGAGGCCGCCGCGGCGCTGGGGCTGAAGCGCGGCCAGATCATCCGCCTGGTGGTGCTGCCGCAGGCGCTGCGGGTGATCATTCCGCCGCTCACCAGCCAGTACCTCAATCTCGCCAAGAACTCCTCGCTCGCCACCGCCATCGGCTATCCCGACCTGGTCAACGTGTTCATGGGCACGACGCTCAACCAGACCGGCCAGGCGGTGGAGGTGGTGGCGATGACGATGAGCGTCTACCTCACCATCAGTCTCGTCATTTCGCTGGCGATGAACGGCTACAACAAGCGCGTCGCGCTGAAGGAGCGGTGAGCCATGGCCGAGAGCGACGTCTTCGTGCCGAAACCCAGCCTGCCGCCGCCCTCGGGCTCGGTCGGCGTCGCCGGGTGGATGCGCGCCAACCTCTTCGCCGGGCCGTTCAACACCGCGCTGACGCTGGTCGCGCTGTGGCTCCTCGTCTCCGGCCTGGTGCCGCTTTTCGACTGGGCGGTGCTGCGCGGCCACTTCTCCGGCGGCGATGCGCAGGCCTGCCGCAGCGGCGGCGCCTGCTGGCTGTTCGTCGGCGAGCGCTTCCGCTTCTTCATCTACGGGTTCTATCCGGCGGGGCAGGTCTGGCGGGTCAACATCGTGCTCGCCGTCACCGCGGCGGCGATCGGCGCGCTCGCCTGGCCGCGCACGCCGGGCAAGCGCTTCCTCGTGCCCGCCGCGATCGTCGGGGTGCCGGCGCTGACCCTGGCGCTGATGCACGGCGGGGTGTTCGGCCTGCCGGTGGTGGCCACCGACCAGTGGAGCGGCCTGACGCTGACCCTGGTGCTTTCCGTCGTCGGCATCGTCATGGCGCTGCCCTTCGGCATCGTCCTCGCCCTCGGACGGCGCTCCAAGATGATGGCGGTCCGCACCCTGTGCATCCTCTTCATCGAGGTGTGGCGCGGCGTGCCCTTGATCTCGGTGCTGTTCATGGCCTCGGTGATGCTGCCGCTGTTCCTGCCCGAAGGGGTGCAGTTCAGCAAGGTTCTGCGCGCGATGATCGGCATCGTGATGTTCGAGAGCGCCTACATGGCCGAGGTGGTGCGCGGCGGCCTCCAGGCGATTCCGCGCGGCCAGTTCGAGGCGGCCGCGGCGCTCGGCCTCGGCTACTGGCGGACGATGGGCCTGGTGGTGCTGCCGCAGGCGTTGAAGCTGGTCATTCCCGGCATCGTCAACACCTTCATCGCCCTGTTCAAGGACACCACGCTGGTCCTCATCATCGGCCTGTTCGACGTGCTGGCGACGGTGCACGCCACCATCGTGGACCCCGCCTGGCCCGCCATCGCGATCGAGGGCTACCTGTTCGCCGCGCTGGTGTTCTGGGTGTTCTGCTTCGGCATGAGCCGCTATTCCCAGGCCCTGGAGCGCAAGCTGCACACCGGCCACAAACGCAATTGACGCCGCCTACCGGAGTAAACGCGATGAGCGAATCCGCACAGCCGAAGCCCGACGTCGTGATCGAGATCGCGGCGATGAACAAGTGGTACGGCCCCTTCCACGTGCTCAAGGACATCAGCCTGCGGGTGCGCCGCGGCGAGCGCATCGTCGTCTGCGGGCCGTCGGGCTCCGGCAAGTCCACGATGATCCGCTGCATCAACCGCCTGGAGGAACACCAGAGCGGCGACATCGTGGTGGACGGGGTGACGCTCAACGAGGACTTGAAGAACATCGAGCACGTGCGCCGCGAGGTCGGCATGGTGTTCCAGCACTTCAACCTGTTTCCGCATCTCACGGTGCTGGAGAACTGCTGCCTCGCGCCGATGTGGGTGCGCAAGACGCCGCGCGCCGAGGCGGAGGCCGCGGCGATGACCTACCTGGAGCGGGTGAAGATTCCCGACCAGGCGCTGAAGTATCCTGGCCAGCTTTCCGGCGGCCAGCAGCAGCGCGTCGCCATCGCCCGCAGCCTGTGCATGAACCCGCGGGTGATGCTGTTCGACGAGCCGACCTCGGCCCTCGACCCGGAGATGATCAAGGAGGTGCTCGACGTGATGGTGGAGCTGGCGGAGGAGGGCATGACCATGCTCTGCGTCACCCACGAGATGGGTTTCGCGCGCAAGGTGGCCGACCGCGTGATCTTCATGGACGCCGGGCAGATCGTCGAGGAGAACGAGCCGGAGGAATTCTTCTCCCATCCCAAGAGCGACCGCACCAGGCTGTTCCTCAGCCAGATCCTCGAGCACTGAGGCGTCCGCTCCGCCGCCGCGCATTCCCTCGCAGGTGGAAGGGCTTGGCCGGTTGGGAACGGAAAACGCAATCCACCCTCAAAAACTGCGCAAGAGGTGGGCACGCCTCTTGTCGTTGACTGAAAATCAGTCCACATTCCGCCAAGAGAGAGGGGTCGTCTCCGCAAGGGGGGGCGGCTCCGCGCGTCCGGGACCGGGCGCGGACAGGGCAACGGGTTCTTTTTCTTCAGGGAGACCTCAACCGATGCGTACCGCCACTTGCGCCGCCTTCGCGGCAGCCATGACGTGCAGCTTGGCCGTTGCCCCCGCC
Organism: Oleispirillum naphthae; assembly: GCA_027864655.1. Classification (GTDB taxonomy): domain Bacteria; phylum Pseudomonadota; class Alphaproteobacteria; order Rhodospirillales; family Rhodospirillaceae; genus Oleispirillum; species Oleispirillum naphthae. Next base: position 116,708 of record JAQAZG010000006.1, on the reverse strand, counting down.
CGGGCCGCGGACAAGGTCGTGCACCTCTACAACTGGAGCGACTATATCGCCGAGGACACGCTGGAAACCTTCACCAAGGAAACCGGCATCAAGGCGGTCTACGACGTCTACGACAGCAACGAGGTGCTGGAGGCCAAGCTCTTGGCCGGCAAGTCGGGCTACGACGTGGTGTTCCCCACCGCGCGCCCGTTCGCCATGCGGCAGATCAAGTCCGGCCTCTACCGCAAGCTCGACAAGTCGAAGCTGCCGAACCTCAAGAACATGGACCCCGGCCTGATGAAGGCGCTCGCCTCGATCGATCCGGGCAACGCCCATGGCGTGCCCTACATGTGGGGCACCACCGGCATCGGCATCAACGTCGATAAGGTCAAGGCGGCACTCGGCGAGTCCGCCGACATCGGCTCGCTGGCGATGATCTTCAAGCCGGAGAACGCGAAGAAGCTCGCCGCCTGCGGCATCTCCTTCCTCGACGACCAGGAAGAGACCTTCGCCATGGCGCTGCGCTACCTCGGCCGCGACGTGGCGACCAAGAACAAGACCGACATCGACGCCGCCGCCGAGGCGTTCAAGGCCATCCGCCCCTACATCAAGTACTTCCACGGCTCGCAGTACATCAACGACCTCGCCAACGGCGACATCTGCGTCGCCCACGGCTATTCGGGCGATATCCTGCAAGCCCGCACCCGCGCCGCGGAGGCGAAGAACGGCGTCAACATCCGCTACATCATCCCCAAGGAAGGGGCGGTGCTGTGGACCGACATGATGCTGATCCCCAAGGACGCCCCCAACCCGGCGGAGGCGCACGCCTACATCAACTTCATCATGAAGCCCGAGGTGGTGGCGAAGATCTCCAACTTCGTCTCCTACGCCAACGCCAACAAGGCGGCCAACGACCTGGTGGATCCGGAAATCCGCAACGACCCCGGCATCTATCCGCCGGACGAGGTGATGGCCAAGCTCTATATGCTGCCGGACAACGACCAGGCCCTGATCCGCTACCGGGTGCGCGCCTGGACCCGCGTCAAGACCGGCCAGTAAGCCCGTCAACAGGGGGGGAGAGGCCGATGCCGGTCGCCCAGGGCGTGCGCGCCTCGCAAAGCTTGGAAGCCTGGCAGGACCCGAAGGCCCGGCCGATCGTTCAGATCGAGAACGTGACCAAGGCCTTCGGTCCCCACTATGCGGTGGACGACGTCAGCCTCGAGGTGTTCCAGGGCGAGTTCTTCTCGCTTCTGGGCGCCTCCGGCTGCGGCAAGACGACGCTTCTGCGCATGCTGGCCGGCCTCGAAACCCCGGATAGCGGGCGCATCGTCATCGACGGGGTGGACATGACCCATGTCCCCCCGTACCGCCGCCCGGTCAACATGATGTTCCAGTCCTACGCCCTGTTCCCCCACATGACGGTGGAGCAGAACATCGCCTTCGGCCTGCGCCAGGAGGGCGCGACCAAGCCGCAGATCCGCGAGCGCGTCGCCGAGATGCTGCGCCTGGTGCGCCTGGAACCCTATGCGAAGCGCCGCCCGCACCAGCTCTCCGGCGGCCAGCGGCAGCGCGTCGCGCTGGCCCGCTCGCTCGCCAAGCATCCGCGCCTGCTGCTGCTGGACGAGCCCTTGGGCGCGCTCGACAAGAAGCTGCGCGAGCACACCCAGTTCGAGCTGGTGAACATCCAGGAGCAGCTGGGCACCACCTTCATCATGGTCACCCACGACCAGGAGGAGGCGATGACGATGTCCACCCGCATTGCGGTGATGGACGAAGGCCGCATCCTGCAGATCGGTTCGCCCTCCACCATCTACGAATACCCGGCCACCCGCTACGTGGCGGACTTCATCGGCTCGGTCAACCTGTTCGACGGCCGCGTCACCGGCGAGGCCGACGGCGTGCTGGTGATCCATTGCGACGAGGTGGGCGCGACCATGGCGATCGCCCACGGCGAGCCCCTGCCCGCGGGCGCGCCGGTCTCCGTCGCGCTGCGCCCGGAGAAGATGACGGTGACCGACGTCAAGCCGGAGTCCGAATTCAACGTGCTGCGCGGCGTGGTCTCGGAAATCGCCTACCTCGGCGACGTCTCGATCTACCACGTCGCCCTGCCCAACAAGACCCTGGTGCGGGTGCAGCTCACCAACCTCGCGCGGCACACCAGCTCGCCGCTCACCTGGGAGCAGGAAGTCTGGCTCACCTGGGAGCCGGAAAACGGCGTGGTGCTGCAGTCATGATGCCGCCCCCCGTGCCGCCTTCGGCGCCCGCGAACCCGGCGTCGTTCACCGTTATCGGCATGCTGTGGCGCTGGCTTCTCGGCTTCACCTTCGTGGCGCGGGTGCGCGGGCTGGCCATGGGCACCGTCTCGTGGGGCCGCGCGCTGGTCACCGCGGTGCCGTTCCTCTGGCTGATCCTGTTCTTCGGCCTGCCCTTCCTCGTGGTGCTGAAGATCAGCTTCTCCCAGGCGGTGATCGCGCAGCCGCCCTATACGCCGCTGCTCACCTGGGCCGAAGACGGCATCATGGTGCTGCGGATCAACTTCCAGAACTACCTGCTGCTGGTGCAGGACAGCCTCTACTGGATGGCCTACCTCAACTCGGTGCGCATCGCCGCCATCGCCACCGTGGCCTGCCTGCTGCTCGGCTACCCCATGGCGTACGCGATTTCCAAAGCGAAGGCGGAGCTGCGCGTGCCGCTTCTGATGCTGATCATCCTGCCGTTCTGGACCTCGTTCCTCATCCGCGTCTACGCCTGGATCGGCATTCTCAAGACCAACGGCCTGCTCAACAACGTGCTGATCTGGCTCGGCCTGATCGATCAGCCGCTGCCGCTGCTGCACACCGAGTTCTCGGTGCTGGTGGGCATCGTCTATTCCTACCTGCCGTTCATGGTGCTGCCGCTCTACGCGACGCTGTCGCGCATGGACGAAAGCCTGCTGGAAGCCGCGGCCGACCTCGGCTGCCGCCCGGGCAAGGCGTTCCTCACCATCACCCTGCCGCTGTCCATGCCCGGCGTCATCGCGGGCTCGATGCTGGTGTTCATTCCCGCGGTCGGCGAGTTCGTCATTCCCGACCTGCTCGGCGGCCCCAACACCCTGATGATCGGCAAGGTGCTGTGGACCGAGTTCTTCTCCAACAAGGACTGGCCGGTCGCCTCGGCGGTGGCGGTGGCCACCCTGCTGCTGCTCGTCGTGCCGATCGTGCGCTTCCAGAAGGCGCAGGAGGAATCCAACAAGAAGGCGGAGGAGCTTGCCCGATGAGACGCTGGCGCTCCTTCTCGCTGTTCTCGGTGCTGGCCTTCGGCTACGCCTTCCTCTACGTGCCGATCCTGTCGCTGATCGTCTACTCCTTCAACGAGTCGCGCCTGGTCACGGTGTGGGCCGGGTTCTCCACCAAGTGGTACGGCGAACTGCTGCAAAACGACCAGATCCTCTCCGCCGCCTGGCTCAGCCTCAAGATCGCGGTGCTCAACGCCTCCGGCTCGGTGGTGCTGGGTTCGCTCGCCGGGCTGGTGCTGGCGCGCTTCGGGCGTTTCCGCGGGCGCACCGCCTTCACCACCCTGATCACCGCGCCCCTGGTGATGCCGGAGGTGATCATCGGCCTTTCCCTGCTTCTGATGTTCGTCACTCTGCAAAACTTCATCGGCTGGCCGGGGGAGCGCGGCATGACCACCATCACCATCGCGCACCTCACCTTCTCCACCGCCTACGTCACCGTGGTCATCCAGTCGCGGCTGTCGCAGATGGACGTCTCGATCGAGGAGGCGGCGCTCGACCTCGGCGCGAAGCCCGCCAAGGTGTTCTTCGTCATCACCGTGCCGGTGATCGCCCCCGCCCTGGTGGCGGGCTGGCTGTTGGCCTTCACCCTGTCGCTCGACGACCTGGTGATCGCCAGCTTCGTCTCCGGACCGGGCGCATCGACGCTGCCGATGGTGGTCTATTCCTCGGTGCGCCTCGGCGTCTCGCCGCAAATCAATGCGCTCGCCACGATCATCGTCTGCATCGTCACGGTTGCAATCCTCATTGCCGGGTTCATCATGCACCGGCAGGAAAAACAACGGCGCAACGCCTGAGCCATGCGAAAAGAGCGGGTCTGTCGGGTCTGGTGGTTGGCCGCGGCGCTGGCGCTGTGGCCCGCGGCGGCGCGCGCCCTGGACCTCAGCGCCGAGGAGCGTGCCTTCGTGCGCGCCCAGCCGCCGGTGACGGTGTGCGTCGATCCGGACTGGGCGCCCTTCGAATGGATCGATGAAAAGGGCATCCACCGCGGCATCGCCGCCGATCTGGCGCGCCTTGCCGCGTCGCGCGTCGGGTTGAGCCTGGAATTGGCGCCGACGAAGGATTGGGACGAAAGCCTGGCGGCATCGCAGGCCGGGCGCTGCCGCATCCTCAGCTTCCTCAACCGTACGGAAAAGCGCGAGACGTGGCTGCTGTTCACCGCGCCGATCTTCTCCGACCCCAACGTCTTCATCACGCGGGAGGAACACCCCTTCATCGCCGATCCGGCGCAGCTGAGCGGCGAGCGCATCGTCTTTCCCTCGGGCACCGCGATGGAAGAGAACATCCGCCGCGACTATCCCAACCTGCGGGTGCTCACCGTGCCTTCCGAGGCCGAGGCGATCGCCATGGTTTCCGACCGCCGCGCCGAAATGACCATGCGCTCGCTGATCGTCGCCGCCTACACCATCAAGGGCGAGGGGCTGTTCAACCTCAAGATCGCGGGCAAGCTGCCGGACTACGCCAACCGCCTGCGCATCGGCGTGCGCCGCAGCGAACCGCTGCTGCGCGACGTGCTGAACAAGGGGGTGGCGTCGATCTCGCGCGCCGACACCGAGGAGATCGTCAACCGCCACGTCTCCCTCACCGTGCAGGCCGACACCGACTACGGCCCGATCCTCCGCGTCGTCGGCATTTTTGCCGCGATCGCGGCGTTCGGCGCGTTCCATCACCTGCGCCTGCGCCGCCTCAACCGCAAGCTCGAACGCATATCGCAGACCGATGCCCTGACCGGCCTGCCCAACCGCGGCATGATCGACGCGCACCTGGCGCGGGAGGTGGACCGCGCGCAGCGCCACCGCCGCGACCTCGCCCTGGTGATGCTCGACATCGACCACTTCAAGGCGGTCAACGACGACCTCGGCCACTTGATCGGCGACCGTCTGCTCGTCGAGGTGGCGCACCGCATCCGCGATACGGTGCGCGGCGGCGACATCGCAGGGCGATGGGGCGGCGAGGAGTTCCTGGTGGTCTGCCCGGAGACCGCGTTGCACGAGGCCATGGCGGTTGCCGAACGCATCCGCGCCGCGGTGGCGGGCGGCAACTTCGCCGCCGGGCGCGCCGCCACCGTCAGCGCCGGAGTCGCCGCGTTCTCGCCCGGCGACAGCGTGGACGCCCTGCTGCAACGCGCCGACGCCGCGCTCTATCGCGCCAAGGCGGAAGGCCGGAATTGCGTGCGCACCGCATAGGACCGGCCGCCGCCGAGGTTGCAATCCGCGCGGCGGGGTGCATCATGCTGCGGCAGAAAAACAGCGGAACCGCAAGCGGACAAGGCTCATGACATCACCGCACATCCCCTCCGTCGCCGTGATCGGGCTGGGCAGCATCGGCGGCATCGTCGCCGGTTCGCTGGCCGCCGCGGGGCGGTGCAACCTCACCCTCTGCGTGCGCCGGGCGATCGCGCGCCTCGACGTGGAACGCCCGGAAGACCGCATCGACGTGCCGGTGCGCGCGCTCACCGACCCCGCCGAGGCCGAACCCGCGGACTGGGTGCTGATCGCCACCAAGGCGCAGCAGACCGCCTCCGCCGCGCCGTGGCTCGCCCGCCTGTGCGGGCCGGGCACCCGCGTCGCCACGCTGCAGAACGGCATCGGCCACGAGGCGCGGCTTGCGCCGTTCGTCGCGGGCGCGGCGGTGGTGCCGACGGTGGTCTATTTCAACGGCGAGCGCTTCGCCCCGGACCACATGCGCTTCCGCCGCGCCGGGGACTACGAACTGGCGGTGGCCGACGACGAAAACGGCCGCGCCTTCGCCGGCCTGATGGCGGGCACGCCGATGCGCATCCTGCTCAGCGGCGAGTTCCCCACCCTGGTGTGGAAGAAGCTCCTGATCAACGCGGTGGCCAACCCGGTCACCGCGCTCACCCTGCAACGCCAGGGGGTGTTCCGCCGCGCCGACGTGCGCGAACTCTGCCTCGGCGTGCTGGAAGAGGCGGCGGCGGTGGCCCGCGCCGAGGGCGCGCCCCTCGCCGCCGACGTGCCGCGGCGCACCATGGACGTCCTCGCCACCCATCCGGCGGATGCGGGAACCTCGATGTATTTCGACCGCCTCGCCGGGAACGCCCTGGAAATCGAGGCCCTGACCGGGCAGATCGTCGCCGCGGCGGAACGCCACGGCATCGCCGTGCCGCTCAACCGTGCGCTGCTCACCCTGCTGCGCGTCGTCAGCGACGCCGCGGAAGCGTAGGAAATTCCGCCTTCTGCTGCACGCGGCATGGGTGAGGGGAAAACCAGGCCGGGCTCTGCCCGGACCCGCAAGGGGCCGGGAGGCCCCTTGACCCCTTAAACTGGTTTTCGCCGCGAAGCGGCTATCAACGCCTGCTGCATCGACAGAAGGGGAATAGCGCTTCGTGCGGAAAAGGAAGGGGGTCTGGGGCCCGCGGCCCCAGCGGGGTCCAGGGGCGGAGCCCCTGGCCTGGTTTTCGTTCACACCGTCCGCACCGCCTCGGTCAGCAGATCGACGCCCTTGAGGAAGTCGGCGATATCCATCGCCTCGTGCGGGTTATGGGAGCCGTTTTCGTTGCGGACGAAGACCATGGCGGCGGGGATTCCGGCATTGGCGAACACCGCGGCGTCGTGGCCCGCGCCGCTGGGGATGGTTTCCAGCGGGCTGCCGAGGCGCAGCGAAGCGGCCTGGAGGCGGGCGATCCACGCGGGGTCCATGGTGGCGGGGGCGGTGTCGATGCGTGTGTCGAAGGTGAAGGCGACGCCGCGGGATTTTTCGACGGCGCGGCATTCCTCGCGCACCAGGTCGTAGAAGCGCTCCATGGTGGCGGCGTCCTGGCTGCGGATTTCCAGGCTGAAGCGCACCTCGCCGGGGATGACGGAGACGGCGTGGCTGTCGGGCGAGGTGGTGCAGATGCCCGAGGTCATCACCAGGTCCATGCCCATTTGCAGCAGCACACGCCAGTGTTCGTCCATGCGGGAGAGGAGTTCCGCCACCGCGAGGACGGCGTCCTTGCGCAGCCAGCGCGGCACCGCGCCGGAGTGTCCGGCCTCGCCGGTGCAGCGCACCGCGTTGTGGCGCAGGTTGCCGCGGATGCCGGTGACCGCGGTGACCGGCCAGCCGCGCGCGGTCATCACCGGGCCCTGTTCGATATGGAGTTCCAGGTAGGCGGCGGCGTCGCCGGGGGCGAGCAGGGGCTTCCCGGCGCGGATCGCCTCGGTATCGATGCCGAGCATCGCCATCGCCCCGCCGAGGGTGCCGTGGCCGTCGCGGTGGCGCAGCGCGAGCGCCTCGCCGCCGAGCTTGCCGGTGAGGGCGAGGGAGCCGAGATAGGCCTTGCCGTACCAAGCGCTCTCTTCGCCGCGCAGGGCCAGCGCGCGCAGAGGCGGGGCCTCGGCGGCGCGGCCGCGATAGCGGGCGAGCGCCATCATCGCGGCGGCGACCCCGGCGAGGCCGTCGAAGTTGCCGCCGTGGGGCACGGAATCGAGGTGCGAGCCGAGGATCACCGGCGGCGCGGCGCGGGCGTCCTCCGGCAGGCGCATCCACAGGTTCTTGTAGGCGTCGGTTTCGCAGGCCAGCCCGAGTTCCGCGGCGATGGCGGCGACCGCTTCCATGGCGCGGCTTTCGCCCGCGCCGAAGCTTTCGCGCGAGACGCCGGGGTCGTCGCGGGTGAGGCCGCCGACGGTGCCGAAGATGCGCTCGGCGAGCGCGGCGGCGGACAGGGTGGAGACCGCGTTCATGCGCCCACCCCGCCGTGTTCGATCGACCAGGCCACCGGGTCGGCGGCCCAGGCGGCGAGCATCGCCTCCTGCGCCGGTTCGATGCGGCCGCTCTCGGCCAGCGCGGCGTGCAGGTCGGCCCAGTTGGTCATCGCGTGCAGGGCCATGCTTTGTTCGGCGAAGCGTGCGGCGGTCTGCGGGTAGACGTCGAATTCCATCAGCACCAGGGTGTCGTCCACGCGGGTGCCGGTCTGGCGCAGGGCGCTCGCGGCGGCGATCTTGGAGACGCCGTCGGTGGTCACGTCGTCCACCAGCAGCACCTGGGCCGCGGGCGGCAGGCGGCCCTCCAACTGGGCGCGCATGCCCCAGCCGATCGGCCGCTTGCGCATGTAGAGCAACGGCAGGGCGAGGCGTTCGGCGATCCAGGCGGCGAAGGCGATGCCGGAGTTCTCCACGCCGACCACGGCGTTGATCCCCTGGCGGGCGATCGCCGGGGCGAGGGCCTGGGCGGTGAGGTCCATCGCCTCGCTGCGCAGGGCGACGTCGGACATCAGCATGCGGGCGTCCACGTAGACCGGGCTCGCCCAGCCGGAGGTATAGAAGAACGGCTGCGCATCGGCGAGGTGCACCGCGCCGAGGGCGGCGAGCGCATGGGCGAGCCGCGCGGAGGCGGCGGGGGAGAGGATCATCGGCGAGGAACTCCGGCATGCCATCGGGAAAAGAGATGGTAGGTGTGGAGCGGTCTGGCGAGAAGTGGTAAGAATTCCGCTCAGGCGTTCCGTTTCACGATGTCTGGAGGGGGATATGACCGGCCTTCCGGCGCGCCGCGGCTTCCTGCGGCAGATCGACCTGGGAACCATCGAACTCTTCGTGCTGATCTGCGACCTCGGCAGCATCGCGGCGGCGGCGCGGGTGGCGCACATCGCCGCCTCGGCGGTGAGCAAGCGCATCGCCGGGCTGGAGGCGGCGGCGGGCGGCGGCCTGCTCGCCCGCCACGCGCGCGGCGTGCGGCCGACCCCGGCGGGCGAGCGCCTGCTGGAGCATGCGCACGCCATCCTGCTGGCGGTGGAGCGGCTGCGCGGCGACCTGGCGGAGTGCGCGGGCGGGGTGCGCGGCCGGGTGCGGGTGTGCGCCAGCGCCTCGGCGGTGGAGCAGTTTCTCGCCGCGGGGGTCGCCGACTTCGCCGCGGCGCATCCGGACATCCGCATCGAGCTGCGCCAGGCGACCAGCCGCGCGGTGGCCGAGGCGGTGCGCAACCGCGAGGCCGACCTCGGCATCTGCAACCCGACCGACGGCAGCGCCGGGCTGGACTCCCGCCCCTACCGCCGCGAGCGCCTGGTGCTGGTGACGCCGCCCGGCCACCCGCTGGCGGCGCGCGGGCGAGTCGCCTTCGCCGAGGCGCTCGCCTTCGAGCAGATCGGCCTGCGCGGCAGCAGCAGCGTGCGCGAAACCCTGCTGCGCGCGGCGCGGCGCGCCCGGCGGGTGCTGCGCCAGGGCATCGAGGTGGACAGCCTGAGCGCGATGTGCCGGATGATCGAGGCGGGGCTGGGCATCGGGGTGATGCCGGAGGGGGCCTACCGCACCCTCGGCGCGCCCTCGGGTTTGGCCGCGGCGGGGCTGGCCGATGCCTGGGCGGAGCGGGAGCTTGCGCTCTTCGCCGTGGACTTCGCGGCGCTGCCCGCCCCGGCGCGGCGCTTCGCCGATCACATGGCCGCGCCCTGAGGCGCTTTGCCGCAACCGCGGGAAGGCGGTATCCTGGTTGCGGTTCGATTGCAGGAGGCTCCCCCGTGACCGCAACAGCGAAGATCGTCTTCCTCGACCGCGACACGTTCTCCCCCGAGACCGTGCTGCATCCCCCCGCGTTTCCGCACGAGTTGGTCACCCACCTGCGCACCGCGCCGGACGAGGTGGCGGCGCGCATCGCCGATGCCGACGTGGTGATCACCAACAAGGTGCCGATCACCGTGCAGTCGGTGACCGCGGCGAAACGCCTGCGCCTGGTGGCGGCGGCGGCCACCGGCTACGACCAGATCGACCTCGCGGCGTGCAAGGAGGCGGGGGTGACGGTGTGCAACATCCGCAACTACGCCAAGAACACCGTGCCGGAGCATACCTTCGCCCTGATCCTGGCGCTGCGGCGCAGTCTCGTGCCCTACCGCGCCTCGGTGGTCGATGGGCGCTGGGAGGAGTCGGGACGGTTCTGCTATTTCGACTATCCGATCGCCGACCTCGCGGGGTCCACCCTCGGCATCGTCGGCGACGGCGTGCTCGGCCGCGCGGTGGCGCGCCTGGGCGAGGCGTTCGGCATGCGGGTGCTGTTCTCCGCCTACAAGGGGGCCGACGGCATGGGCCCGCTCTACACGCCGTTCGACGAGGTGATGCGGACGAGCGACGTGATCACCCTGCACTGCCCGCTGTCGCCCGCCACCCGCAACATGATCTCGCGCCGCGAGTTCGCCCTGATGGAGAAAAAGCCGTTGATCGTCAACACCGCGCGCGGCGGTCTGGTGGACGAGGCGGCGCTCGCCGAGGCGCTGGAGTCCGGGCAGGTGGCGGGCGCGGGCTTCGACGTGCTGACCCACGAGCCGCCGGGGGCGGACCACCCGCTGCGGCGCATCGCGGCGCGCCCCAACCTCATCCTCACGCCGCACGTCGCCTGGGCCAGCCGCGAGGCGATCCAGGGCCTGGCGGACCAGCTGTTCGGCAACATCGAGGCGTTCTGGCGCGGCGAGCCGCGCAACGTCGTGGTCTAGCGATCCGCGCCGTCCGGAGAAGAACGGGCGTCCGCCACGGCGGCCGCCCGTTGCGTTTGCAGCGGCCGCGGCTTTATTACGAATTGGTTGCATTCCGGCAATAAGCGCCGAGGAAATCCGGGGCGGGCGAAGAAGCGGCGCAGCGGGAGGATATCGCGGCAAGGGAAGGCGGGGGCGGGGGAAGTCTTATCCGTACAATTCATGCGGCTTTTACGCGGCGCTGCATGAGGGGGACTGTTCGGTATTCCACAATATATACATAAGATAATCAGTAATTTGCTTTGAGTTGTTTAATTCTATTGGAATAAATTAAAAGAGACGGATGCGAAACGATGCATGAATTATCTTAAATAGACTTATATTACGGTTGATTTAATATTCCGGATATGAGATAGCCCCGTCAGGAAGAATGAGTCGTTTTTTCTGCGGCGCACCGCGTTCCTGGCCGCGCCCCGCATTCCCTCGCCCGCGCGGCGGGGACCCTGCGCGCCGTGGTGGAAACCTTCCTGCAAGGCGTCCGGACCGCCTGACCAGGAAGGGGCGGGGGCGATTCGGGCTGGTCATTTCAGCCCCGGTGCGACAGAATCGCCCCCGCTTTTCGCCGCAACGACGTAATCGGTCATCGAGATGATCCTGTCCCCATGCGCAGGAGCGCGCCGAGGTTTCCGCCGCGTCCGCGCCTGCGCGGCGCGCCGGCTTTGCCTCGTGCTGCTGCTGGCCGCGGCGTTCTTCCCCGCGGCGGCGAATGCGGGCGACGGCGCGGCGCGGCGGGTTCTGGTTCTCGCCTCCTATCACCACGGCAATCCCTGGACCGACTCCATCGTCGAGGAAATCCGCCACGTCTTCGCGGCGCGTCAGCCGGGGGTGGAGGTCTATGTGGAGTACATGGACGCGGTGCGCAACGACACCCGCCAGGTGTTCCCCTTCCTCGAAACCCTGTTCCGCTCCAAGTACCGCGACAAGCCGCCGGAGGTGATCATCGCGGTCAACGACGAGGCGCTCAACTTCCTGCTGGCGCGGCGCGACCGCCTGTTCGGCAAGGTGCCGGTGGTGTTCTGCGCGATCAACGCGACGCGCAAGCTGCCGATCAAGGACGCTGCGGGGATCGTCGGCGTCACCGAGGACGTGGACCTGCGCCGCACCATCGAGCTGGCGCTGGCGCTGCACCCGAAGACCGAGCGGGTGGTCGGGGTGAGCGATCTGTCCTCGGCGGCGCGCTACGACTTCGAGCGCTTCTGGCGCATCTTCCCGCTGTTCGAGGACCGCCTACGCTTCGACGAGTTCGTCGGCTATTCCGCCGAGGACCTGGAGCGCGAGCTTTCCCGCCTGCCGCCCAACACCATCGTCATCGACGTGGCGTTCCGCCGCGACCGCAAGGGGCGGGTGTTCTCCCCGCCGGAGACGATGCGCCTGCTCAGCCACAACGGCGCTTTCCCGGTCTATTCGCTGTGGGACTACTACGTCGGCCAGGGGGCGGTGGGCGGCTTCGTCACCAGCGGCCGCCTCCAGGGCGAGGCGGCGGCGCGCCTGGCGCTGCGCAGGCTGAACGACGAGCCGGTGCAACTGGAGGAAGTGGAGAGCGAAAACCGCAGCGTGCCGATGTTCGACTATGCGCAGCTCGAACGCTTCAACATTCCGCTCTCCGCCCTGCCGGAAGGCAGCGTGATGGTCAACCAGCCGGAGAGCTTCTACTGGCAGTACCGCCATTACATCTGGGGCATCACCCTGGTGATCGGCAGCCTGCTCACCCTGGTGCTGATCCTTTTCAGCAACATCCTGCAACGCCGCCGCGCCATGCGCGAGTTGCAGGCGAGCCAGGAGCGCTACCGCGCCATCGTCGAGGACCAGACCGAATACCTGATGCGCTTCAACCGCTTCTTCCGCGTCACCTACGCCAACAGCGCGATCTGCGCGTTCCTGCGGCTGTCGCGCGACAAGGTGCTGGGCATGGATGCGACGCAATTGATCCCGCCGGTGCGCCTGCGCCGCCTGCTGCCGACGATCTCGCGGCGCACGCCGGACGAACCTCTGTTCCACGGCGAGGAGCGGGTGCGCGCCGCCGACGGCGCGCTGCGCTGGATCAAGTGGACGGGGCGCGCGATCTTCGGCCCCGAGGGGCAGGTGGAGGAATACCAGGTGGTGGGCGCCGACGTGACCTCGGAGAAGCTGACCTACCGCGAACTGGAAAAGTCGCGCGAGGCCTACCGCGAGCTTGCGGCGCACGGCCAGAACCTGCTGGAGAACGAGCGCACCCGCATCTCCATGGAGATTCACGACGAGCTCGGGCAGAACCTCACCGCGCTCAACATCGGGCTGTCGATTCTCGGGCAGGGGCCGGGCGGCAAGCATGCGGAGCGCATCCGCGAGATGCGCGACCTCACCGAGCGCACCATCGGCTCGGTGCAGCGCATCTCGCAGGAGCTGCGCCCGCCGCAGCTCGACGAACTCGGCCTGCTGCCCGCGATGCAGTGGCACGCCCGCAAGTTCCTCGGCTCGGTGGGCCTCGACTACCGCTTCGAGAAGGAGGGCGGCAACCCCGACGCCTGCCTCGACAAGGACCGTGCCACCGCGCTGTTCCGGGTGTATCAGGAATCGTTGACCAACGTGGTGCGCCACGCCGGGGCGAGCCACGTCACCATTCGCGTCAGCACGGCGGACGACGCGGTGGGCCTGGAGATCGCCGACGACGGCGTCGGCATCGACGAACGCGCCAAACGGTCGCGCAATTCGCTCGGCATCATGGGCATGCGCGAGCGCATCCGCGCCTTCCAGGGGCGGCTGATCGTCTCGGGGCGGCCCAACCAGGGGACCACGGTGCTGGTGCGCCTGCCGGCGGCGCAGGGAGGAGCGGAAAGATGAGGATTCTGCTGGTCGATGATCATGCGGTGGTGCGCAAGGGGGTGATCGACATCCTCTCGGCGCTTGCGCCGCCGCCCGTCTTCGCCGAGGCGGAAACCGGCTGCGGCGCGATGGAGCGGCTCTCCGCCGACCCCGGCGGCTTCGACCTGGCGATTCTCGACCTGCACCTGCCGGACGAGAGCGGACTCGACACCCTGGGCAGGATGCGCGCCGTGGCGCCGGGGCTGCCGGTGCTCATCCTCAGCATGTACGACGCGGCGGAATATGCGGTGCGCGCCCTCAAGGCGGGGGCCAACGGCTACGTCACCAAGGGTTCGGTGCCGGAAGAGCTGCACCGCGCCATCGAGGCGGTGCTCTGCGGCAAGACCTTCGTCAGCGAGCAACTGGTGGGCGACCTGCTCACCGGCCTCGGCGCGGAGCCCGCCGCCGGGCTGTCGGAGCGCGAGGCGACGGTGCTGCGCCTGCTGGCGCTCGGCCAGCGCATCAACGTCATCGGCGACCAGCTGGGGCTGAGCCCCAAGACCGTGGCGACCTACCGCGCCCGCGTGCTCGCCAAGCTCGGGTTGAAGAACAACGCCGAGCTGGTGCGCTACGCCTACAAGAGCGGTCTCCTATCCGAATGAGTAGGTCTGTAATCGGCCTTCCCAAGCACATGGCGTTAAAAGAACGCCGTGTGAAGGACGCGCCATGCGCTTAATACGTAAATATTTTTTGTCGAAAATCCCGATATATCCGAATTAACATTGTGAATATGAGGCATGCTTCCGGCAATAACCGCAAATATTTTCATGATGAATACTCTATGTAGGATTTATCCTACACTATATAAGACAAATCCTACAAACTTTTATGTTGAATAGTGTTTCCCCAGGCAGCATTCTGGCAAGACAAAAATCTCCGGCGAGACCTGCCCGGGCCGCCGTAAAAAAGGGAGGTTTAAGATGGGTTTTTCGAAAACCGGTTTGTTTTTAGGTGCGGTGATGGGCATGTGCGCCATGGTCGGCGGAGCCCAGGCCGCGAGTTTCCCCGATAAGCCGATTCAAATCGTCGTCACCTTCAAGCCGGGTGGCGGCAGCGATCTGTCCGCGCGCGTGTTCGCCAAGCACCTGTCCAAGTATCTGCCGGTGAAGGTGGTGATCACCAACATCGACGGCGCGCGCGGCCGCATGGGCGAGCTGGAAGTCAAGCGCGCCCGTCCGGATGGCTACACGGTCCTCTGGCAGCACCAGAACCTGCACATGGCCTATGCCACCGGCCGTTCCAACTACGACTACACCGCGTTCAAGCCGTTCGCCGACACCGTGCGGTCCGACAACGCCCTGATCGTCGGCAAGAACAGCCCCTACAAGACCGTGACGGAGCTCAACGCCGCGGCCAAGGCCGCCCCCGGCACCATCCGCTGGGGCGCCGCGATCAACGGCTTCAGCCACTTCGCCTTCCTCGAGTACCTCGATGCGACGAAGATGAGCGAGGAAACCTTCCACACCATCGGCATGAGCGGCGACAAGGACCGCATCATCGCCATGCTGCAGGGCAACCTCGACGCCGCCATCGTCGCGCTCAGCTCGGCCCGCCCGTATCTCGAGTCCGGCGACCTGCGCCTGCTCGGCATCATGGCGGAAGAGCGCTCCCCGGCGTATCCCAAGCTGCCGACCCTCAAGGAGCAGGGCATCGATGCGGTGTTCTACTTCGACTACATGAGCTTCGTGCCCAAGGACACCCCCGACGACCGCGTCAAGATTCTGCGCGATGCGTGGATGAAGGCGGCGGCGGACCCGGACATGCAGAAGGAATTGCATGACGGCTGGATGATCCCGACGCAACTGTCCGGCAAGGCGTTCGACGACTACCTCGCCAAGCAGATGAAGCAGTTCATGAAGCTGGCGAAGACCTATGGCCTGGCCAAGGAGGCCGGAAAGTAGGGCAGGGACCGTCCCGTCCCTGAGGCGTCGTCCGGGACAACGGAGAGAGCGCGGCCTTCATCCCGCCATGGTTGCGGGTGCGCTCCCTCCTTGCCCGGCGGCTATGGACCCAGCGGTCAATTCCTTGAGCGAGGGCGCGATGAAAACGGCAAACCGGATTGCGGCCGTCCTGATCATCCTGATCTGCCTGTTCCTGATCGGCGAGGCCTCGAAGATCGAGAGCCTGGCCTACGAGCTGATCAGCAACCGGATGTTCCCGTACATGACCTTCGGCCTCGTGCTCGCGCTCGCGGCCGGCCTTCTGGCGACGACCTTCATTCCGTCGCTCGAATCTCCCTTCCCCAGCGGCTATTGGGCGCGCGTCGTCGGCAAGCGGCGGCTGATCACCCTCGGGCTGTTCTGCGTCTACCTGCTGCTGCTGCCGGTGCTCGGCTTCCTGCCTGCGAGCTTCGGCTTCATCGTCGTCACCACCCTGGTGCTCAGCCCGCAGCGGCGCAAGGACCTGCCTGTCGCCCTGGCGCTCGGCGGCGGCGTGGTCGGCGTCTGCTACCTCGTCTTCGTGTACTGGCTGCAGTTCTATATGCCCTGACCGCCGGGAGAAATCGTCATGTGGGAACAATACGTCACGTCTTTCGGCCTCATCGCGACGCCCCAGATCATCCTGTCGATCGCGGCCGGCGTTCTGGGGGGCATGTTCATCGGCGCGATGCCGGGCCTGACCAGCACCATGGCCATCGCGCTTCTGGTGCCGGTGACCTTCGGCATGGATTCGGTGCACGGCCTCGCCCTTCTCATGGGCGTCTATTGCGGTGCGATTTCCGGCGGCTTCGTCGCCTCCTGCCTGTTGAACATTCCGGGCACGCCGTCGTCGGCGGCCACCTGCCTCGACGGCTACCCGATGTCGAAGAACGGCGGGGCGCCGCGGGCGCTCGCGCTGGCCGCCTATTCGTCGGTGATCGGCGGCTGCCTCTCCGGCCTGTGCCTGGTGATCATCGCGCCGACGCTGGCCGACTTCGCCCTGCGCTTCGGCCCCTGGGAGTACTTCTCCCTGGTCATCTTCACCTTCAGCTGCGTTTCCTCGCTGTCCAGCGGCTCGATGCTCAAGTCCTTCCTCGCCGCCGGGTTCGGCATGATGCTGGCGCTCGTCGGCACCGATCCGTCCAACGGCGTGGTGCGCTTCGCCTTCGGCTTCGAGGATTTGGAATCCGGCTTCAACGTGATGCCCGCGCTGATCGGCGTGTTCGCCATTCCGCAGCTGCTCGAGGACGTGGACGAGATCGGCGTCAAGGCGCACATCATCGAGGCGGACATCAAGTTCTCCGACTTCATGAGCGCGCTCAAGGAGATCTGGGAACGCAAGGTGGACCTCGTGCGCTCCACCTTCATCGGCATCGTCATCGGCATCCTGCCGGGCGTCGGGCCGGGGCTGTCCAACGTCGTCGCCTACGCCCAGGCGCGCACCGCCTCCAAGCATCCGGAGAAGTTCGGCCAGGGCGTCCTCGCGGAAGCGGTGATCGCGCCGGAGGCCGCCAACAACGCCTCCATGGGCGGCGCGATGATCCCGCTCTTGACCCTCGGCATCCCCGGCGACGCCTCGACCCTGATGATGCTCGGCGCCTTCATGCTGCACAACATCCAGCCGGGGCCGCTGTTGTTCCGCGACAACGGCGACATCGTCTACTCGATCTTCATCGCCTATTTCATCGCCTTCGGCTTCCTGCTGGTGTTCCTGCACTTCTGCCTCAAGCCGCTGATCAAGGCGATCGTCACCCCGGCGCAGTTCATGATCCCGGTGCTCCTGGTGCTGTGCACCGTCGGCAGCTATTCGCTCAACAACCGCATGTTCGACGTCTACTGCTTCCTCGGCTTCGGCCTGTTCGGCTACCTGCTGCGGCAGATGAAATTCCCGCTGCTGCCGGTGATCCTCGGCCTCATTCTCGGCCACATGGCGGAACAGCAGTTGCGGCTTTCGCTGACGCTGGGCTCGGGCAGCCTGCTGCCCTTCGTGACGCGGCCGATCTCGCTGGTGCTGCTGGTGGTCTCGGTGGTTTCCCTGATCCTGCCCTACGTCATGGAAGGGCGGCAGAAGAAGCGGTCGGCGGCAGCGGCGGCGGCAGACGGAAACTGACAAGAAACATCCTAGCGCGGGCGCCCCGAACGGGCGCCCGCATACGAGAAAACCCGGAGGAATAAAGGCATGTCCGTTCATTTCATCGACAACTCGGTGTTCCAGGATTCCGTCAGCACGCCGCGCATGCGCGAAATTTTCGACGAGCAGACGATGTTCCAGCGCTGGCTCGACGTCGAGCGCGCCATCGCGCTGGCGTCCGGCGAACTCGGCATCATCCCCAAGGCGGCGGCGGAGCGCATCGCCGCACATGCCAAGATGGACGGCATCGATCTCGACGCGGTGAAGGCGCACGGCAAGGTCACCGGGCACAGCCTGCTCGGCCTGCTCAAGGAGTTCCGCCGTGTGATCAACCACGACGATGCGCGCTACGTGCACTGGGGCGCCACCACCCAGGACATCATCGACACCGGCATGATGCTGATGGTGCGCGACGCCTACGCGCTGATCGAGGAGCAGATCGCCGAGACTCTGCGCCACGCCCGCCCGCTGCTCAAAACCTACCGCGACACGGTGATGGTCGGGCGCACCCACGGCGGCCATGCGCTGCCCATCACCTTCGGCATGAAGGCGGCGAGCTGGCTGGACGAAATGGGCCGCAACCTGGTGCGCTGGCGCGCCGCCAAGGAGCGCATCCTGGTGGTGGACATCGTCGGCGCGGTGGGCACCTTCGCCTCGTGGGGCGACGCGGGCTTCGCGTTGCAGCAGCGCTCGGCGGAGATTCTCGGCCTCGGCGCGCCTCTCTCGCCCTGGCCGTCGTCGCGCGACCGGGTGGCCGAGGCGGCGACGCTCTGCGCCTTGACCTCCGGCACCGCGAGCCGCATCTCCAAGGAGATCTACAACCTCGCCAAGACCGAGGTGCGCGAGATCGAGGAACCCTTCACCATGGGCAAGGTGGGCAGCAGCACCATGCCGCACAAGCGCAACCCGATCCACACCGAGTGGTCGATCGTGCTCGACCGCATCATCCGCGGCGACACCGCGGTCTCGCTGGAGGCGATGGGCGTGGAGAACGAGCGCGACGCCTCCCACTGGAAGGCGGAGTGGATCATCGTGCCGGAAATCTTCTGCATGCTGTCGGGCTCGCTCGCCCACCTCGATGCGACGCTGTCGGGCCTCTGGGTCCACCCCGAGCGCATGGAGGCCAACACCCGCATGCTCAAGGGCCTGCTGCTCTCCGAGCGGGCGATGTTCGTCCTCGCGCAGAGCATGCCGCTGCCGGAAGCGCACGAGACGGTCTACCAGGCCTCGGTGCGCGCCTTCGACAACGACACCGCGCTGATCGACGAACTGATGCAGGAGAAGGGCGTGGCCGCGGCGTGCACGCGCGAAGACATCGAGGCGGCGCTCGATCCGAAGAGCTACGTCGGCCTGGCGGGCGAGATCGCCGACCGCGTCGGCGCCCACATCGACGAACTGGTGAAGTAATGGCGAACCCGCCCGCACGCCTGGCCGAACGCCTGGCCGCCTTCACCGCGGCGCTCCGCTGGCAGGACCTGCCGGCGGACGTGCGCGGCCTGGCGGTGCAGGCGTTCCGCGACTGGGTCGCCAACGCCGCGGCCGGAACCACCACGCCGTTCGGCGAGGCGGTTCTCGCGGTGGCGCGCGCCGCGGGCGGCGGCGGACGGGCGAGCCTGATCGGCCCGCTCGGCGCGGCCGACCCGCTGACCGCCGCCCTGGTCAACGGCGGCTCGTCGCACGCGCTGGAATTCGACGACAGCCATAAGGGAACCTTCTACCACCCGGGTTCCCCGGCCTGTGCGGCGGCTCTCGCCGCCGCGCAGGCAGCCTCCCGCAGCGGCGCGGAGATGTTCGCGGGCATCGTCGCGGGCTACGAGGCGGGCATCCGCCTCGCCGCGGCGCTGGGGCCGGAACACTACCGCGTCTGGCACACCACCGGCACCGCCGGGGTGTTCGCCGCCGCCGCCGCCGCGGCGCGCACCCTCGGCCTGTCCGCCGGGCAGACCGCCGCCGCCTTCGGCCTCGCCGGAACCCAGGCCGCGGGCCTGTGGGAAGTTCTGCCCGACGCCCCGGCGGCGAAGAACCTGCACGCCGGCAAGGCGGCGCAGGGGGGCCTGCTCGCGGCGCTGCTGGCGCGCGAGGGGGTGCCCGGCCCGGCCTCGATCCTCGAGGGAAGCCGCGGCGTGTTCGCCGCCATGGTGCCCACGGGCGCCGATGCCGAGGCCTGCGTCGCCGCTCTCGGCGAGACCTGGCGCATCCGCGAGATCACCTTCAAGGCCTATCCGATCTGCGGCCACACGATGACCCCGGTGGAGGCCGCCCTGCATCTGCGCCCGCAGGTCGGCGATGCGGCGGTGGAGCGCATCGTCGTGCACTCCAACGCCATTTCCCTCCGCGTGGTGAGCAATCCGGACCCGCACGACGGCTATGCGGCGAAGTTCTCGATGCCGTATTGCGTCGCCGCGGCGCTGATCCACGGCCGCGTCACCCAGGCGGAGTTCGCGCCCGAGGCGCTGTGCGATGCGCGCATCCGCGATCTGATGGGGCGGATCGCCCTGGTGGCGGACCCCGAGTTCGACCGCATCGCCAGGACCATCCGTCCGGCGCGCATGGAAATCCACCTCGCCGATGGGCGGGTGCTGGAGGCGACCTCGGAGACGCGGCGCGGCGATCCGGAGCAGCCGCTCTCCGTGGCGGAAATTTCGGAAAAGTTCCGGGCGCTCGCCGCCCTCGCCTGGGGGACGGAGAAGGCCGCCCGGGTGGATGCGGAGATCGACGCCCTGCCGGGCTGCGATTCGGTTCCGGCATGGGCGGAACGGGTGCTTTCGGTGTGATGTGCGTGCAAGCGAGAGGAATCAATCGATGAAACGCGACGCGATTGCGATCAAGGACGGGGACAACGTGGCCACGGCCCTGCGCGACCTGGCGGCGGGAGAAACCGTCTCCGTCGGCATCGGCGACCATGTGGTGGCGGTGACCATGGCGGGCGCGGTGGAGTTCGCCCACAAGCTGGCGCTCGCCGACCTGCCCGCGGGGCAGGACATCCTCAAATACGGCGAAGTGATCGGGCGGGCGACGGAGGACATCCCCAAGGGGGCGCATGTCCATGTCCACAATATCGAGAGCCTGCGCGGCCGCGGCGATCTGGCGTGAGCCCGAGAGTTTCAGGAGAGGAGAGTACGCGATGATGGAATTCCAGGGATACCGGCGCCCCGACGGTCAGGTGGGCACGCGCAACTACGTGGGGGTGTTCTCCACCGTGGTCTGCGCCAATGAAGTGGCGGAGGATATCGCCCGCCAGGTGGACGGCGCGGTGAGCTTCACCCACCATCAGGGCTGCTGCCAGACGCCGGTCGATCTCAAGCGGGTCAACGAGGTGTTGATCGGGCTGGGCAGCAACCCCAACCTCGCCGCGGTGCTCCTCGTCAGCCTCGGCTGCGAGAGCACGGCGGTGGCCGAGGTGGTGGAGGGCATCCGCAAGACCGGCAAGCGGGTCGAGACCATCGCCATCCAGGAGCACGGCGGCGCCGCGCGCACCCGCGCCGAGGGCACCCTGATCGTCCAGGACATGGTGTCCGAGGCGACCTCGATGAAGCCTGAGAACTTCCCGATTTCCGAGCTGGTGCTCGGCATGAAGTGCGGCAGCTCCGACACCACCCAGGGCCTCTCCGCGACGCCCGCGATCGGCGTCGCCTCCGACCGCATCGTCGCGGCGGGCGGCACCACGGTGCTCGGCGAGATCACCGAGTTCATCGGCGCGGAGCACATCGTCGCCCGCCATGCCGCCACCCCGGAAATCGGGCAACAGATTCTCGCCCTGGTCGAGCGCATGGAAAACCGCGCCAAGGCGGTGGGCTGCGACATGCGCGGCGGCCAGCCGACCGGCGGCAACATCAAGGGCGGTCTCTCCACCATCGAGGAGAAGTCGCTCGGCGCCATCGCCAAGGCGGGCACCGCGCCGATCCGGGCGGTCTACGAATATGGCGAACGGCCGCAGGTGAAGGGCCTGGTGGTGATGGATTCGCCCGGCCGCGAGCCGGAAATCCTCACCGGCCTCGCCGCCGCGGGTTGCAACGTCATCGCCTTCGCCACCGGGCGCGGCGCGCCGCAGGGCTTCCCCTTCGTGCCGGTGGTCAAGCTCACCGGCAACGCGCTCACCTGGGAGCGCATGCGCGACCACATGGACATGTCGGTGGCGAGCATCATCGAAGGCACGGAGAGCATTCCCCAGGCGGGCGACCGCCTGCTCGAACGCATCGTCGAGGTCGCCTCGGGGGCGCGCACCCGGTCGGAGATCACCGGCTACACCCGCGCCATGGACATCTACGTCACCGGCCCGGTGATCTAGGAGAGGAAGGAATAATGACCCCGCGTTACGTCCAGTTGCTGAAGGACGTGGCCCTGCCGCCCGTCGCCCTGGTCCGCCAGACCTTTCCGGTCATGGAGGCGGGCGACGTGGCCGCGGCGGTGCACGAGGCGATGGCCAAGGAGGCCTGCTGCGATGCGGCGATCAAACCCGGCATGCGCATCGCGCTGACCGTGGGCAGCCGCGGGCTGGCCAGCCTGCCCGAACTGACGCGCGCCATCGCCGCGGAAATCCGCGCCCGCGGCGGCGAGCCGTTCATCGTGCCCTCCATGGGCAGCCACGGCGGCGCCACCGCCGAGGGCCAGGTGAAGATGC
Organism: Oleispirillum naphthae; assembly: GCA_027864655.1. GTDB lineage: Bacteria > Pseudomonadota > Alphaproteobacteria > Rhodospirillales > Rhodospirillaceae > Oleispirillum > Oleispirillum naphthae. Next base: position 94,493 of record JAQAZG010000006.1, on the reverse strand, counting down.
TCGCCCACCTCGGCGTCACCGAGGAGAGCGCAGGCTGCCCGATCCGCTCCAGCATGGAGACGGTGAACGTCGGCACGCTGGAAAACGGCATGGAGGTGCATGTCGATAAGCTCGCCTACGAGGCGGACGGCATCGTCGTGTTCAACCGCGTCAAGCCGCACACCGAGTTCCGCGGCGACAACGAAAGCGGCCTGATCAAGATGCTGGCGATCGGCCTCGGCAAGCAGTCGGGGGCCGACAATTGCCACGCCTGGGGCTCGGGCTACCTCGCCCGCTCGATCGTCGATATGGGCCGGATGAAGCTCGACCGCTGCAAGATCCTCTTCGGCGTCGCCACCCTGGAGAACGCCTACGACCGGCTCGCCCGCGTCGTGGTGCTCCCCGCGCAGGGGATGATCGAACGGGAGCGTCCGCTGCTCGCCGAGGCGATGCGCGCCATGCCGCGCCTGCCGCTCGGCCCGCTCGAAGGCTTGCAGGCGTCGGGGCCGCTCGACGTTCTGGTGCTCGACCAGGTGGGCAAGGAGTTCTCGGGCAGCGGCATGGACCCCAACATCACCGGCCGCGTCTCCACCCCGGCGATCAGCGGCGGGCCGGAGGTGGCGCGCATCGCGGTGCTCGACGTCTCCGACCACAGCGAGGGCAACGCGGTGGGCATCGGCATGGCCGACGTGATCACCCAGCGGCTGTTCGACAAGTTCGACCGCGAACCCACCTACATCAACTGCATCACGCTCGGCACCCTGACCATGGCGGGCCTGCCGATGACCATGCCCAACGACTGGGCCGCCATCGCCGCCGCGGTGAAGAGCTGCGCCTCGCATACGCCCTCTGCGATCACCCTGATCCGCGCGCCCAACAGCCTGCACCTGCAACACCTCTACGTCTCCGAGGCGCTGTTGCCGTCGGTGCGGGAGCGTCCGGGCATCGAGGTGGTCCACGAGCCGCGGCCGATGGGCTTCGACGCGGCGGGCAACCTCGCCGACCCCTGGCCGGAGCGCCACTGATGACCCGCGCCCCGGAGCATATCCACCTCGATGCGGTGGGCGGCGCGGCGGGCGACATGTTCGTCGCCGCGCTTCTCGACGCGCTGCCGGACCTGCGGCCGCGCGTGCTTGCCGACGTCGTGGCGGTGCTGCCGCCGGGGTGCGGCGCGCCGCGGCTTTCCGCGGTGCAGGCGGGCGGCATCGCCGCCCTGCATTTCGAACTGGCGGCGGAAGCCGCCCAACCTCTCCCCGATCATGCGCGCCTCCCCCATCCTGCGCATGATCACCCCGGCCATGCGCACGTACCCGAAGACGCGCATGGCCATTGCGATCATGCGCAGGGTCCTGAAGCTGCGCATGATCCTCACGGTCGTGCGCCCAGCCCCCCCGCAGCGCACGACCACTCCGGCCATGCGCATGAACCCCATGCGCATGGCCGCCCCCATCATCACGGCGCGTATGCCGACATGCGGAGCCGCATCGCGGATGCGCCGCTCTCCGCGGGCACGGCGGCGCACGCCGCGGCGATCCTGCGCCGCATCGCCGAGGCGGAGGCGGGCATCCACGGCGTGGCGCTCGACGACGTGCACTTCCACGAGATCGGCGGCTGGGACTCCCTGATGGACGTGACGGCGGCGGGCAGCATCGCCGCCGCTCTGCCCGGCGTCTCGTGGAGCGTCTCGGCGCTGCCGCTCGGCTCCGGCCTGGTCAAGACGGCGCACGGCCTGTTGCCGGTGCCGGTGCCCGCCGCCGCGGCGATCCTCGCGGGGTACGACTGGCGCGACGACGGCGTCCCCGGCGAGCGCGTCACCCCCACCGGCGCCGCGATTCTCGCCCACCTCACCGGCGGCGCCCCCGGCGTCCGCCGCGGCGGGCGGCTGCTCGCCACCGGCTGCGGCGCGGGCAGCCGCGCGCTGCCCGGCATGCCCAACATCCTGCGCGCCTCGCTGTTCGCGGCGGGGGAAGACGCGCAGACCGATGCGGTGTGCGTGGTCGAGTGCGACATCGACGACATGACCGGCGAGGAGATCGCCCAGGCCGCCGACCGCCTGCGCGCCCTGCCCGCGGTGCGCGACCTGGTTCTCACCCCCGGCATCGGCAAGAAGGGCCGCCCGCTCGTCACCCTGCGCCTGCTCGCCGATCCGGCGGGGGTGGAGGCGGTGGCGCGCGAGGTGTTCCTCGAAACCTCCACCCTGGGGCTGCGCTGGCACCGCGCCGAGCGCCGCATCCTGCCGCGGGAGGAAATCCGGGGCGGCCTGCGCGCCAAGCGGGCGCTGCGCCCCGGCGGGGTGCGCACGGTGAAGGCGGAGAGCGATGCGCTTTCGGGCATCGCCACGCTGGCGGCGCGCCGCGCCGCCAAGGCGAAAGGAGAGGAGGAACGATGACCGCCGCATTGCCCGCCGAGCGCGCCCTGCGCGCCGTACTGTCCTCCTACGGGCCGCTCGCCATCGCGGTGTCCGGCGGCATCGACAGCCTGCTGCTCGGCACCCTGGCGCACCGCTGGCTCGCCGAGACGCCGGTGATCTGCCATGCGGTTTCCCCCGCCGTGCCCGCGGCGGCGACGCAGCGGGTGCGCGCCATGGCGGCTTCCGAAGGGTGGGCGCTCGAAGTCCTTTCCGCGGGCGAGTTCGACGATGCGCGCTACCGCGCCAACCCCTACGACCGCTGCTACTACTGCAAGAGCCGCCTCTACGCCGCCTTGCGCACTCTGACCGGGCGCACCGTCGCCTCGGGCACCAACCGCGACGACCTCGGCGACTACCGCCCGGGCCTGATCGCGGCGCGCGAGCAGGGGGTGGCGCACCCCTTCGTCGAGGCGGGCATCGACAAGCAAACCATCCGCGCGCTGGCGCGGGCGGCGGGCCTGGGCGAACTGGCCGAACTGCCGGCGCAGCCCTGCCTTTCCAGCCGGGTGGAAACCGGCATCGCCATCGAGGCCGCGGACCTCGCCTTCGTCGATGCGCTGGAGGAGCGGCTGCGGCGGCGCTTCGGCGCGGAGCTGACGCTGCGGGTGCGCATCCGCGCCGCGGGCGTGGTGGTGGAGGTGCCGCCCGCCATGGGCGCGGCGACGCGGCGCGCCGTGGCGGCGCACGCCGGGGAGGTCTGCCTGGCCGAGGGGCGGGTGCCGGCGGGGGTGGAAACCTACCGCATGGGCTCCGCCTTCGTCGCGGGGAGGCGCTCATGCCCGGCGCGGTGATGGACTGGCAGCGGGTGGAGCGCATCGGCCTGCCGGAGGCGGTGTATGCCGAGGGCAAGACGCCGCAGCAGATTCAACAGATCGTCGATGCCGCCCAGGACGAGGGCCGCCGCCTGCTGATCACCCGCCTGGATGCGGAAAAATACGCCGCCCTGCCCGAGGCGGCGCGCACCGTCATCGACTACGACGCAACCTCGCGCACCGCGATTCTCGGCGCGCCGCAGGGGGCTCTGCCCATCGCGGCGGCGATCGTCACCGCCGGTCTCGCCGACCTGCCGGTGGCGGCGGAGGCGGAGCGCACCCTGGCGTTCTCCGGCGTCGGCGCGACGCTGTTCTGCGATGTCGGCGTCGCCGGGCTGTGGCGTCTGCTCGACCGCATCGACGAGATCCGCCGCCACCGCGTCGTCATCGCCGCGGCGGGCATGGAGGGCGCGCTGTTCAGCGTGCTCGCGGGGCTGATCGCCGCGCCGGTGATCGCGGTGCCCACCTCGGTGGGGCGCGGCGTCGCCACCGGCGGGCGGGTGGCGCTCGAGAGCGCGCTCGGCAGCTGTGCGCCCGGCCTGGTGGTGGTCAACATCGACAACGGTTTCGGGGCCGCGCAAGCGGCGCTGCGCATCCTGCGCGCGCCGCGCGCGGCCGAACTTTAGGGGACGGTTTCCATGCATATTCCGGATGGTTATCTCAGCGCGTCCACCTGCGCCTTCACCTATGTGTCCGCGCTGCCGTTCCTCGCCGTCGGGGTGAAGCGGGCGGGCCGTCTGCCGCGCGAGCGCCTGGCGCCGCTGGTGGGGCTGGCCTCCGCCTTTTCCTTCGTGGTGATGATGTTCAACCTGCCGCTGCCGGGAGGCACCACCGGGCATGCCGTGGGCATGGGAATAGCCGCCGCGGTGCTCGGCCCATGGGCCTCGATGCTGGCGATCTCGGTGGCGCTGGCGATCCAGGCCCTGGTCTTCGGCGACGGCGGCGTCACCACCCTCGGGGCCAACGTCCTCAACATGGCGGTGGTCGGCTCCCTCGTCGCCTATGCGGTCTACGTCGGCCTCGCCGGGCGCTCGGAGATCCGCTCGACGCGCCGCGTCGCCGCCGCCGCGGTGGCGGGCTACGTGGCGCTCAACGCCGCGGCGCTGCTCGCCGCCTTCGAGTTCGGCATCCAGCCGATGTTCTTCCACGATGCCGGAGGCATGCCGCTCTATGCGCCGTACCCGCTCGCCGTGGCGGTTCCGGCGATGATGGCGGGCCACCTCGGCTTCGCCGGTCTCGGCGAGATGGTGGTCACCGGCGGCCTCTTCGCCTACCTCCAGCACGCCCATCCGGAGCTTCTCGCTCCCTCCGCCGATCTGCCCGCGGGCGTCTCGCCGCGGCGCGCGGTGAAGCGCCTGTGGGTCGGCCTCGCCGCGATGGCGGCGGCCACGCCCTTGGGCCTGCTCGCCACCGGCATCGCCTGGGGCGAGTGGGGGGTCTCGGACTTCCTCGACCCGGCGGGGCGTGCGGCGATCGAGTTGGCCTCCGGCGACGCCGCCCTGCCCGAGGCGGTGCCGCAGGGCCTGGCGCGCCTCGCCGAGGCGTGGTCCGCGCCGATTCCCGACTATGCGCCCGCCTTCCTCTCCGGCGAGGCGATGGGCTACGTTCTTTCCGCCGCGCTCGGCGCTGGGCTGATCGCCCTGGCCTTCGCCGTTGCGGCGCGGCTGGGGCCGCGCCCGGCGCGCTGAATCCCCCCTCGCGGGCGGGCCGCCGCGCCCGCCCGCGAAGATGTTACAGTGTTGCCTCTCTTGACATCTCCGCCCGCAGTGGCGTAGATGGGCATGTCGGTGTCCGGTGCGGCTGTCGTCCGCCCGGATGAAAAGGGAACCCGGTGCGGCGCTGCGCGCCTAGTCCGGGGCTGCCTCCGTAACTGTGAGCGGCGAGCTTGCGGTCGATCGGGCCACTGGGAAACTGGGAAGGCCGACCGCGCATGGCGACGACCCGCAAGCCAGGAGACCTGCCGGCGATACGTCGCTTTCCTGTGGGCGGAGGTCCGTGGGGACGGTGAAAAGCCGTTGCGGTGACGTGGTTGTCGCAATGGGCCGTCGCGCGATTTTTTTCCCGAACGTCCATTGTGCCTGTCCGCCCCCGGCGGCGGCGCCCCCGTGCGTCGCCGCCTGACCGAACGAGGCTCGCCATGACGAAACAGCCGAGAGTGGTGTTCATGTTTTCCCACCCGTTCCTGCCGCAAGCCTGGGAGGCCGCCCGCGCCCTCCTGGCGGAACGGGGCATCGCCTGCACCGTCGCCGACCAGACGCAGCCGCGCGACTGGAACGCCTTCGCCGCCGAGGAGGTGGAGACCGCGGATGCGCTCTACCTCGACCTGACGCCGGATTTCGGCGGCTTCGACACGCTGCTCGACGCGGCGATGGCGGTGCCGCTGGTGGTGCCCGGCGGCGGCGCGGTGGCCGAGGAGTGGACGGAAACGGACAGCGGCGCGCGGGAGGCGATGCGCGCCTGCCTGTGCGCCGGACGGGCGGAGGACCTGGCCGGGGGGGCGCTCTGGCTTTTGCGCCGCTGCGGCTCTTGGCGCTTCGCCCTGCCGCAGGCACAGGCACAGGCGCCGCGCGCCGCGGCGCTCGAAGCGGCCCTGTGAAAGGCGCTTCGCGCGCGCCGGGAAGCGCCTTCGGCGCGCGCGGACGCGTGGCCGCAACGATGCGGCCGCAAGGGCCGTCTCCGGCCGATCGGCGGGGGCGCGGACCCCGGAGGGGCGGCATGTCCGCCGCCGGGGCGAAGAGCAAGTAAGAATAATTACAATCAATGAGATTGCTCAAGGGAAGGGAAGAAGAATCCCTCCCCTCGATGGGCAGTGGTGAATCTTGACTGGTTGCCTGTATAACTATATAGATTGCTAGCTGGCCTTCTGGGTGGACCAGTAGTCCTGTTGTCCGGGAAAATGCGGGGGAAAACACAGGGAATGGTGGCCTTGGATATCCACGAGCGGATCCCTGCGCTGGGGTCCAAGATCGCGAAACACACGATGAAGGAACAGATCAGCGACAAGATCGCCTATCTGATCTGTTCCGGCTTCCTGCGGGTGGGGGACGAGCTTCCCAGCGAGCGGGAGCTGGCCAAGGCGCTCGGCGTCAGCCGCGAGACGGTGCGCGGCGCGATCCAGTCGCTGGCGGGGCGCGGCATGCTGGAGGTTTCGCAGGGGGCGCGTACGCGGGTGGTGCGCAGCGACGGCTTCGCCCTCTACGAGGCGGTGACCACCCTGAGCGAACTCAAGAACTACTCGCCGCAGACCGTCTACGAGGCGCGCATGACGGTGGAGAGCGCGGTGGTGCGCAACGCCGCCGGGCACATGACGAAGGAGACGTTGCAGCACCTCGACAGGCTGCTCGCGGTGCAGGCGACGCTGTTCGACGATCCGTCGGCCTTCCAGATCTCCGACCGGGAATTCCACGAGGTGATCTACCGGAGTTGCGACAACCCGTTGCTGGCGAAGTTCGTGAGCGACCTCTACGCCTATGCGCTCGACGTGCGGCGCCACGCGATCAGCCGTCCCGGCGCGATCAGGAAGAGTTACGAGGACCACCTGAAGGCCTACGAGGCGTTCGCCTCCGGCGATGCGGAGGCCGCGGTGACGGCGATGTCGTCGCACCTCGTCACCGTCTACACCACGTCCCAGGAGTTCGGGAAGAACAGGAACGGGTGACCGGGAGCCCCGGGAGTTTCCCGCTGCCCGGCGTAGAGGATATGATGTCGGATCATCGCGGCGAGGGCGTGCTGGACACCACCATCGAGACCCTGGGGACGCCGACGGTCGCGTCGCCGCTCGCGGGCCGCCGTTTCATTCCCGACGATCACTTCGCGAACATCTGCCTGAGCCCGGAGGACATCGACGACGTCGCCGAGGAAACCGAGGCCGATTTCGAGATCGCGGGGCCGCGCGAACGGCTGTATTTCGATCCCGCCGGGGTCAAGGCCGCGGTGGTGACCTGCGGCGGGCTCTGCCCCGGCCTCAACGACGTCATCCACGCGATCGTCCTCGAGGCGCTCAACGCCTACCGCGTTTCCGGCGTCGTCGGCATCCGCTTCGGCCTGCAGGGGCTGATCCCCCGCTACGGCCACCCGCCGGTGGAGCTGACGCCGCAGGCGGTGGCGGGCATCCATCAGCAGGGCGGCACCATTCTCGGCACCTCGCGCGGACGGCAGCCCGCCGGAGAAATGGTGGATTTTCTCGAAAGCCGGGGCATCGGCCAGCTCTTCGTCATCGGCGGCGACGGCACGATGAAGGCGGCGATGCGCCTCAGCGAGGAGGTGCGCCGCCGCGGCGCGGCGATCGCGGTGATCGGCGTGCCGAAGACCATCGACAACGACATCAGCCTGGTCACCTCGTCCTTCGGCTTCGACACCGCGGTGGAGCGCGCGGCGGAGGCGATCCGCTGCGTCCACACCGAGGCGGTGAGCGTCCCCAACGGCATCGGCGTGGTCAAGCTGATGGGCCGCGAATCCGGCTTCATCGCGGCGCAGGCGGCGCTGGTGGTCAAGGATGCGGATTTCGTCCTGGTGCCCGAGGCGCCCTTCAGCCTGCGCGGCGAGGGCGGGCTTCTGCCCTCTCTGGCGGAGCACCTGCGGCGGCGCGGCAACGCGGTGATCGTCGTCGCCGAGGGCGCGGGGCAGGATCTCATCGCCGCCGCCGCGCCGCAGGCCGACGCCTCGGACAACCTGCGGCTGGGCGATATCGGCGGTTTCCTCATCCGCGAGATCGACGCATACCTGAAGGAGCAGGGCATGCTCCACAGCTTCAAGTACATCGACCCGAGCTACCTCATCCGCTCCGTCCCCGCCAACGCCAACGACCGCATCTATTGCGGCTTCCTCGGCCAATATGCGGTGCACGCGGCGATGGCGGGCAAGACCGGCATGGTGGTGAGCAAGCTCTACGGCCGCTACGTCCACCTGCCCCTGGCGCTGGTCACGCGCCGCCGCCGCAGGCTCAACCTCACCTCTTCGTGCTGGCAGTCGATCCTCGAAACCACCGAACAGCACCGGCTCGCCGCCGTCGCGCGGTAGCCGCGGCCAGCCGCCCGGCGGCCACTGGTCCGGCGGCGGGCGGGCATCCTGCCGACTCGGTGAAGGCGGCGGCGGGGGCCGGGCCGGGCCGCGGGGCGGAAACGCGCCCCCGGCGCTTCCGCTTCCGGCGTTTCCGTGGCCGCCGGGGAGGCTTGCCGCCGAGGGGGAGAGGTCCCGGAGCGGGCGCTTGACAGAATAGCCACACGGGAAGTAGAGTTTAAGCAACTGGTATGCTAAGCGGTCCAGTTGAGGGCCTCTCCGGACCGGCGCACCGGACGGAGCGCCGTCCGCGCCTGAGCCCGCGCCCGCCTGTACGTGGTTGGTGGCGGTTGTCTGGTCTACTGGATGGTCGAGGCAACCTGTTGCCGGGGCCGGAGCAGCAAGGAGGACGAAGAGGGTGAAGGCGCTTGTGTTCTACGGGAACGAGGATTTGCGGCTCGCCGACGTCGCCGACCCGAAGGCCGGTCCGGGGGAAGCCCTGATCCGCGTCAAGGCCTGCGGCATCTGCGGCTCGGACGTGCACGGCTATCTCGGCATCACCGGGCGGCGCACCCCGCCGATGGTGATGGGGCACGAGTTCGCGGGCGAGGTCGCCGCGGTCGGCCCCGGCGTCGCCGATATCCGCGTCGGCGACCGGGTGGCGCCCTATCCCGTGGTGTTCTGCGGCGAGTGCGCGGCCTGCCGTGCGGGCAACATGCACCTCTGCCTCAACAAGCGGGCCCTCGGGGTGCTCGACTGCGACGGCGCGATGGCGGAATACATCGCGATTCCCGCGCGGCTGCTGTTCAAGCTGTCGGCGAACGTTTCCTACGACGTCGGGGCGATGATGGAGCCTCTCGCGGTGGCGATGCGCGGCGTCAACCATGCGGGCGATCTTGCGGGCAAGACCGTGCTGGTGGTCGGCGCGGGCACCATCGGCCTGCTCGCCCTCGCCCTGGTGAAGACGCGCCATCCGGCGCAGGTGTTCGTCTCCGACCTCAGCGACGCGCGCCTTGCGGTGGCCGGGCGGCTGGGCGCCGATTGCGCGGTCAACCCGTCGAAGGAGGACCTCGCCGCCGCGGTCAGGGCCGCGACCGGCGGCGCGGGCGCGGACGTGGCGATCGAGGCGGTGGGGGCCACGCCGACGGTGCAGCAGGCGATGTCCTGCCTGCGCACCGGCGGCGTCGGCGTGTGGATCGGCAATTCCGCCAGGATGGTCAGCGTCAACATGCAGGAGATCGTCACCCGGGAGCTGCGGGTCGCGGGGTCGTTCCTCTATACCGTCCGGGAATTCGGCGAGGTGGTCGGCCTGCTCAACGAGGGCAGGCTCGACGTCGAGCCGGTGATCAGCCTCAAGGCGCCGATGATGGAGGAGGGGATCGCGCTTTTCGCCAAGCTGGCGAAGGACCCCGGACCGCTGATCAAGGTGATCCTGAACAACTGAACAGGCGAGACATCGGACCGGAGCGCGCTCCGGAACGTCTGCCGGGGACGATCGAGGCCGGAACCGGCGTGCACAGGGGAAGTTTAATGACGGACGGAACTCTTCGGCGTCTCAGGAGCTGCCGCCTCCTTCCCCGGCAGAAGGATTTCGCTCGGGGGATTCTCCGATCGATCGGGAGACGGGTCGATTTCTCCCAGGGACAGGCCGCGGATAATTCGGCGGCGGACCCGGGAACGGAAGCATCCCCCGGCCCGCCGCAGGATCAACCTCAAGAAATGGAGCCATAACGCAGCAACAGAAAACTTCATGGATCAGGAGAGTACCAAGCCGGTGTTGTGAGGGAGCCTTCTTTCACAACCCAGGGAGGCCACACCCATAAGAGGATCGTCATGAAAAAATTCGTAAAAGCGGTCATGGTTGCGGGGCTTGTTTGTTTCGGACTGATCGGCGTCTCGCAAGCGTATGCGCAAACCAAAAGCTCCGAGGTCACGCTGAAGGCGGAGGCCAAGGTCAAACCCGATTACACCATTCGTTTCGCCTACTACGACGCGGGCACCTGGCCGGCGCTGTCGAAGAATCCGCTGCCCGAGCATGCCTTCGCCCTGGTGTTCAAGAACATCGTGGAAGCCAGCACCAACGGCAAGGTCGCGGTCGATCTCTTCCCCGGCAATGCGCTGGGCGACACCAAGGCGACGATGGAAATGGCCCGTTCGGGCAGCATCGAGATGGTCACCACCACCGGCACCATCGCCAGCCTCTATCCGCAGGTCCAGGTGATTTTCCTGCCCTACGTGTTCAAGTCCGACGAGATCGCCTGGTGGTTCTTCGACGAGAGCAAGATGTGGAAGGACATGACCGCCGAGCTCGAGAAGAAGACCGGCCTCAAGATGCTCGCGGTCGGCCAGAACGGCACCCGCCACTTCACCAACAGCAAGCGCCCGATCCACACCCCGGCGGACATGAAGGGGCTGAAGTTCCGCGTCATGCAGTCGCCGATCTACGTGAAGATGGTCGAGGCGATGGGCGCCGCAGCCACGCCGCTGGCGTCCGGCGAAATCTACACCGCCTGCCAGACCGGCGTCGTCGATGGCCAGGAAAATCCGATCTGGAACATCGCCGCCAACAAGTGGAACGAAGTGCAGAAGTACATCACCCTCGACGGCCACACCTGGAGCGAGAACTTCGTGACGATCAACGCGGCGTTCTTCAACAAGCTGCCGAAGGAATACCAGCACATCATCAAGATCGCCGCCTATCAGGGGCAGATCGCCGACCGCGCCGCCGAGACCCTGGCCTCGCGCGTGCTCGATTTCGAATCGATCAAGAAGAGCATGGACATCTACGTCCCCACTCCGGCCGAGCTTGAGGAGTTCAAGAAGGCCGCCGCCCCGACCTACACCTGGCTGCGCGGCCAGGTCGGCGACGCCGTCGTCGATAAGTTCCTCGCGACCGTGAAGGAAGGCGAGAAGGTCTACGGTTACTGAGCGGTTTTTCAAGCAAAACGAACTCCCCTCCGGGAAACTCCCGGAGGGGGCGTGAGGGACATCAAGGGGGGCTTTTATGCAAATGCTTGAAAAGCTCAGCGACGCTTTGGACAAGCTCGCTGTGTTCTTGGGGGCTCTGATCCTGGGGGGGGTCTTTCTGCTCGTGATGAGCGGCGTGGTCTTCCGCATCACCGGTCACAACTTCTCTCTTTCGGAGGAGCTGTCGCGCTGGGGTCTGGTCAGCATCTGCTTCATCGGTTCGAGCGCCGCGCTCAAGCGCAAACAGCACGTCGGCGTGAACATGCTGTTGCAGGTGCTGCCGCTCGGCATCGGCAAGGTTTGCGTCGCCGTCTCCTATCTCGCGGTGCTTACGACGGTCGCCTTCTCCGCCCACTACAGCCTCCGGGCCGCGATGTGCGCCCAGGGGATGGTCGGCGACATCGTGCCGGTGTCGATGATGTACGTGAAGCTCAGCCTGCCGTTCGGCATGGCGATGATGTTCGTGCATCTGCTCTACGGGCTGTTCTCGATCCCCAAGGGGAAGACCATCAACTCCGTCCTCATCGGCACGCAGGAGGAGGTGTGAATGGTCGCCCTGATCTTCGTCTTCATCGGCGCGTTGCTGATCGGCATTCCGATCGCCTTCGTCATCGGCTGTTCGGCGCTCTACTACTTCCTGTTCGTCGGCAACATCCCGATGGACATGATCGGGCAGAAACTCTACAGCGGCTGCGACAATTTCGTGCTGCTGGCGATCCCGTTCTTCATCCTTGCCGGGGACCTGATGAACCGCTCGAAGATCACCGATTCCCTGGTGAACTTCGCCAAGCTGCTGGTCGGCCGCATTCCCGGGGCGCTGGCCCAGGTGAACGTGGTGTGCAGCATCTTTTTCGCCGGGATCACCGGCGCCGGCGTCGCCGACGTGGCGGCCCTCGGCTCGGTGCTCATCCCCTCGATGCGCAAGGAGGGCTACGCCACCGACTATGCCGCCGCGATCACCGTGGCGAGCTCGGTGATCGGCCCGATCATTCCGCCGAGCATCATCATGGTGGTCTACAGCATGACCACCGGCGAATCGGTGGGCGCGCTGTTCGCCGCGGGCTTCGTGCCGGGGCTGTCGGTCGGCCTCACCCTGATGATCATGAGTTACTACTTCGCGATCCGCTACAAGCACCCGCGCCGCACCGAATCGATCCCGTTCGCGGAGGCGGTGGTCACGGTGCGCAAGTCGCTGACCGCGCTGATGTGTCCGGTGATTCTCGTCGGCGGCATCTTCTCCGGCGACTTCACCCCCACCGAGGCGGCGGCGGTCGCCTGCTTCTACGCGATGATCGCGGGCGTCTTCCTGCTCAAGACGCTGTCCTTCCGGGACATCGTCGAGTGCATCGCGCGGTCGGCGGTGTCGTCCTCGGTGATCCTGCTGATCATCGCCATGGCCGGGCTGTTCAGCCAGGTGATGGCGCTGGAGCATCTGCCGCGCACCGCGGCCCAACTGATCCTGCAGATCACCCAGAACAAGTACACCTACCTGCTGCTGGTGAACCTGCTGCTGCTGTTCATGGGCATGATCATGGAGACCGCGGCGAGCGTCATCCTGCTCGCGCCGATCCTGCTGCCGATCGCCATCCAGCTCGGCATCCATCCGCTGCACTTCGCGCTGGTGATGCTGGTCAACCTCAACATCGGCCTGATCACGCCGCCGGTGGGCGTCTGCCTGTTCGCCGCGGCGCCGATCGCGGGGATCAGCATCGAGAAGATATCGAAAGCGATCATGCCGTTCATCTGCGCGGAACTGTTCGCGTTGTTGATGATCACGTACATCCCGGAACTGGTTCTGATCGTTCCGCGGATGCTCGGGTTCATTCGCTAGGGGCGTGTCCGCCGCGCCGTGCCCGCCGGGGGAGGCTTCGCAGCCGCCACCGGCGCCTGGGCAGGACGCGCGGCTTGGGAAAGGAGAAACAGGTGGCTGACCAAGCGTTGATCAAGGACCTCGAAGCCAAGGCGGTGCAGTTGCGCTGCAACGTTCTCGAGATGATCGGTATCGGCAAGGCGGGGCACTGGGGCGGTTCGGCCTCCCTCGCCGAGGCGATGGCGGTGCTCTACTTCCACGTGATGAACGTGGACGCCAAGGCGCCCAAGGCGCCCGACCGCGACCGTCTGCTGCTCTCCAAGGGCCACGGCGCGTTGATCCAGTATGCCGCGCTGTGCGAACTCGGCTATTTCCCGCGCGAGGAGATGCAGCGGGTGAAGAGCCTGAACGGCCTGTTGCAGGGCCACCCGGACCTCAGCATCCCCGGCGTCGAGGCGGTCACCGGCTCGCTCGGCCAGGGGCTTTCGATCGGCGTCGGCATGGCGCTGGCGCTGCGTTTGGATAAGAAGGCCTCCCGCGTCTACGTGGTGATGGGCGACGGCGAGCAATCCGAAGGGCAGCTCTGGGAAGCCGCGATGGCGGCGAGCAACTTCAAGCTCGACAACCTCACCGCCTTCCTCGACTGGAACAAGATCCAGGCGACCGGCCGCACCGAGGACGTGTTCAAGATTCCCGACCTCGACAAGAAGTGGGCGTCCTTCGGCTGGGAGGTTTTCTCCGTCGATGGCCACGACGTCGAAAAGCTGCTCGCCGCGGTGGACAAGGCCAAGGCGGTGAAGGGGCGTCCCACCCTCGTCATCCTCGATACGGTCAAGGGCAAGGGCGTCTCCTTCGCCGAGAACACCCCGGCCTACCACAACGGCACGTTCGACGAGGCCAGGTTCACCCTGGCGATGGCCGAGCTCGAAGCGCGGAAAGCCGCCCTCGCAGCGCAGAAGGAGATGGTGTGATCATGGAGAAGAAGAGCTTGCGCACGGCCTACGGCGAAGCGCTGGTGGAAATGGGCAAGACCAACCCGGACATCGTGGTGTTGGAAGCCGACCTCGGCAAATCGACGATGTCGTGCCTGTTCAAGGACGCCTATCCGGAGCGTTACTTCGAAATGGGCATCGCCGAGCAGAGCATGGCCTCCACCGCGGCGGGGCTGGCGCTTTCGGGGAAGGTGCCGTTCTACAGCACCTTTGCGGTGTTCGCCTTCGGCCGCGCCTACGACCAGATCCGCTGCGGCATCGCGATCCCGAACGCCAACGTCAAGATCTGCGGGTCGAGCTGCGGCTTCTCCGATTTCGGCGACGGCAAGACCCACCAGTCGATCGAGGACGCGAACGTGATGCGGATGATCCCGCACATGATCGTCCTCAACCCCTGCGACGCGGTGGAAACCCGCAAGATGATGCGGGCGATGGCGGCCTACGACGGGCCGGTCTACATCCGCATCAACCGCAACGACCTGCCGGTCTACACCGCCGAGGAAGGCGACTACGAGATCGGCAGGATGTCGCGCATCGTCGCGGGCGCCGACCTCGTGATCTTCGCCACCGGCTCGATGGTGTGGAAGTCCGTCGAGGCGGCGGAGCTGCTGAAGGCCGAAGGCATTTCCGCCGAGGTGGTCAACGTCAGCACGCTGAAGCCGCTCGCCAAGGAGGAGATCCTCAAATACGTGGCGGGCAAAAAGGCGATCGTCACCGCCGAGGAGGCGACCAAGCTCGGCGGCCTCGGCAGCGCCATCGCCGAACTGCTGATCGGCGAGATCGCCCTGCCGTTCGAGCGGGTGGGCGTGGACGACGCGTTCGGCACCTCGGCCCACAGCTATGCGGAACTCTTGGAGACGTACGGGCTGACCGAGCGCCACATCGCCGCAGCCGCGAAGAAAGCCCTCAAAAGGTAAGAGACAGGAGCACGGACAATGAAGATCGGCTTCATCGGGATCGGCATCATGGGCCGGCCCATGGCGAAGAACTTGCTCAAGGCGGGCTACGACCTCGTCGTCTACGACAAGGTCGCGAAGCTGGACGACGTGGTGGCCGCCGGGGCCAAGGCGGGCGCTTCCAACAAGGACGTGGCCGCGCAGTGCGAGGTGGTGATCACCATGCTGCCCAACTCGCCGCACGTGAAGGAGGCGGTGCTCGGCGAGAACGGCGTGCTCGAAGGGGCGAAGCCGGGCACCATCCTCGTCGATATGAGCTCGATCGCCCCCGGCGCGGCGCAGGAGATCTGCAAGGCGGCGGCGGAAAAGGGCGTGGTCATGCTCGACGCGCCGGTTTCCGGCGGCGAGCCGAAGGCGATCGACGGCACCCTCGCGGTGATGGTCGGCGGCGACGCCGCGGCGTTCGACACGGTCAAGCCGATCCTCGAAAAGATGGGTTCCTCGGTGGTGCGCGTGGGCGAATCCGGCGCGGGCAACGTCACCAAGCTCGCCAACCAGATCGTCGTCGCGCTCAACATCGCCGCGGTGTCCGAGGCGCTGGTCCTCGCCACCAAGGCGGGGGTGGACCCCGAGGCGGTGTTCGACGCGATCAAGGGCGGCCTCGCCGGGTCCACGGTGATGAACGCCAAGGTGCCGATGATGCTCGCCCGCAACTTCGCGCCGGGCTTCCGCATCGAACTGCACGTCAAGGACCTGCAAAATGCGCTGGACACCGCGCATGCGCTGCACGTCGCGGTGCCGCTCACCGCGAGCGTGATGGAGACGATGCAGGCGGTGACGCTCGACGGCCACTCCACCTCCGACCACAGCGCCCTCGTCCGCTATTACGAGAAGCTGGCCCAGGTCGAGGTGCGCAAGCAACCGGCATGACCGCGAGCCCCCATGCGGGGCTCGCTCCACACGGGACGACAATCATGCGACTGAAGGACAAGACCGCCCTGATCACAGGCGCGGCGCAGGGACTCGGCGCAGCGATCGCCCGCCGCTTTGCGGAAGAGGGCGCACGCGTGCTGGTGTGCGACGTCAACGCCGAAACCGGGGAGGCGACGGTGCGGGCGATCGCCGCGGCGGGCGGTTCCGCCGCCTTCCAGAGCCTCGACGTCACCGACGAGGCGAGCTGGGCCGCGGCGATCGCGGCGGCGCTCGCCCGCTTCGGGCGGCTCGACGTGCTGGTCAACAATGCGGGGATCAACATCCGCGAGCCGATCGAGGAGATGAAGGCGGAAAACCTCGACAAGATGCTCGCGGTCAACGTCAAGGGGCCGTTCCTCGGCATCAAGCACGCCATCCCGGTTCTGCGCAAGGGCGGCGGCGGCGCGATCATCAACATGTCGTCGATCTGCGGCCTCGTCGGCCACAAGTACACCACCGAGGCCTACACCATCACCAAGGGCGCGCTCACCCTGATGACCAGGACCGTCGGGGTGCGCTACGCCAAGGACAACATCCGCTGCAACTCCATCCACCCCAGCACGGTGGACACGCCGCTGGTGCAGGTGCTCTTCCAGGACCCGCAGAAGAAGGCGGAGCGCCTGGGCGAGGTGCCGCTCGGGCGGCTCGCCACCGAGGCGGACGTGGCCAACGCCGCGCTCTATCTCGCGTCGGACGAGGGCGCCTTCCTCAACGGCGTGGCGCTGCCGGTGGATGGCGGGCTGACGGCGTACTGAGCGAAGCGTTTTGCGTTCCCGCCGGGGGGCCGCGGGGCCGGTGCACGCGCCGGTTCCGCAGCCGCCCGGAACTTCCCGCCCGGGCGGCGTCCTCCCTCCGTCCCGCATGCCCGGGCGGGATTCGACTGCCCGGAGAGCACCCGGGGAATGGAAAAGGGGCCGGACGATGCGCCCGGCCCCTTGGCATTCCTGGTGCCGGTTGCAGGATTCGAACCCGCGACCCCCTGATTACAAATCAGGTGCTCTACCAACTGAGCTAAACCGGCGTGCTTTCGACCGCTTGTAGCGTGAGGGCGGGTGCGGGCGCAAGGTGTTTGGCGCATATGGAAAGGGAGCCTTGCGGCTCCCTCCCTCGGCACGTGCTCAGGCGTCAGTCGAAATGCCCGCGGTTGGCGGGGACGTCCTTGAGCATCTTGTCCTGCTTGACGGACTTGCGGTGCCGTTTCGGCCCCTTGCTGAAGTCGATCTTCTTGCCGAGTTTCAGGATGTCGCGGGGCTCCAGGTGCTCGATCTCGTTTTCGTCATAGGGTTCACCGGGTCTCATGGTGCTCTCCTTCCCTTCACCACGCCTTATTGAATATGCGGTTCCCGGCGGCGATTTCTCAACCATAGATGAAAAAACATCATTTATTATTATCGTAAACAGGATGACGCTCCCCGCAAAAAAAAGGGGGAGCCGCAAGGCTCCCCCGTTTGGTTTCGGCAGGGCGGGGTTCAGTCGAACAGGCCGCGATAGTCCGCCACGCCCCGGGTCGGATCGATCTTCTTGGCGCTCCCGCGGCGCCGCAGGCGGCACTGGGTGAAGTCCAGATGGCCGCGCTTCAGGATATCGCGGGGCTCCATGTGCTGAATTTCTCCGTGCGGATCGCAGTACCACATGGTTCTCTCCTTCCTGTCAGCCTAATACCTGACTACTGTAGTAGGATATAGGGACGCGGCGGAGAGGAGTCAATTTCCTCTCCGGATTTTCAGGCGAGCAGGGCGTAGAGCGCGATCGCCGCGGCGTTGGAGACGTTGAGACTCTCCATGGCGGGGCGGATCGGCAGCCGCGCGGTGAAGTCGCAGGCCTCCTGGCTCAGGCGGCGCAGCCCCGCGCCCTCGGCCCCGAGCACCAGCACCAGGGAATCCGGCAGGTCCTGTTCCGTCAGCGTCTTGCCCGCGCCGCCATCCAGGCCGACGCACCAGAAGCCCTTTTCCTTGAGGGCGCCGAGGGCGCGGGCGAAGTTGACGGCGCGCACCAGGGGCACGGTTTCGAGAGCGCCGCAGGCGGCCTTGGCGATGGCGCCGGTCTCCTCCGGCGCGTGGCGGTCGGGCAGCAGCACGGCGAGCGCGCCGAAGGCGGCGGCGCTGCGCAGCACCGCGCCGACGTTGTGCGGGTCGGCCACCTGGTCGAGCGCCACCACGACGCGCCGCTTCGGCGGCGGCGCGCCGTCGGCGGGAGCTTCGGGAATGTCGGCGATCTCGGCGGCGGGCAGCGGCGGGCACAGCATCGCCGCGCCCTGGTGCACCGCGCCGGGCGGCAGCACCGCATCGATGTCGCGCCGCGTCGCCGTGGCGGCGGCGATGGCGTGCGGGGTTTCGGCGAAGGCGTGGGCGAGCGCCGCTGCGGCCTCCTCGGTGGCGAGCAGGCGCTTCGGCCGGCGCGCCGGGTTGGCGAGCGCCGCAGCCACCGCGTGCAGGCCGTAGAGCCAGACGTCGCCGCTGGGCTTGCGGCCGGGGCGGGCCTCCGGGGCGGGCTCCCGCCGAGGCTTGAATCGTGTCATGCGCGGTCCCAATTTCTGCTGTGAGGACGGGCGCTTGCCGCGCCGTCGGAATCGACTTCTAGCACGAAGCCGGGGCCGGGTGCGAGAAAACCGGATTCCCCGACTTTGATGTTGACATAGGGCCGGAAATGCTCATATTTGCGCACTCCAACGCACTGGTCCGCAGGGGCCGGGCGCGTCCTGGACGACCCGCCGGGTGGCAGGGTGCGGAGGGGTGGCCGAGCGGTCAAAGGCAGCAGACTGTAAATCTGCCGACGTATGTCTACGTAGGTTCGAATCCTACCCCCTCCACCATCCCGCCGAACGGCTGGAAGCCGGGGCGCGTTGCCGTGCGTGGGGAAGCTTCGGCGCCGAGCGGGGGAAGTGTGCGGGTGTAGCTCAATGGTAGAGCCCCAGCCTTCCAAGCTGGTTGTGAGGGTTCGATTCCCTTCACCCGCTCCAGGTTTTTAGGCGCTTCGGGGTAGGTACGGGTGCCGTGGGCTGCGGGGGCGGCGGCGGCGAGACTCCGGGCGAGGCGGGTGGTTCCTCCTCGTTCCTTTATCCATCAACACCGGAAACATTGGATTTCACGTCATGTCCAAGGAAAAATTCGAGCGGAGCAAGCCGCACTGCAACATCGGCACGATCGGCCACGTTGACCACGGCAAGACGACGCTGACTGCGGCGATCACGAAGGTTCTGGCGGAGACCGGCGGAGCGACGTTCAGCGCGTACGATATGATCGACAAGGCTCCCGAGGAGCGGGCTCGCGGCATCACGATCAACACGGCGCACGTTGAGTATTCGACGGAGAACCGTCACTACGCGCATGTGGATTGCCCCGGCCACGCCGACTACGTGAAGAACATGATCACCGGCGCTGCGCAGATGGACGGCGCGATCCTGGTGGTTTCGGCGGCGGACGGCCCGATGCCGCAGACGCGCGAGCACATTCTGTTGGCGCGCCAGGTGGGCGTTCCGGCGATCGTGGTGTACATGAACAAGGTCGATCAGGTTGACGATCCGGAGCTTCTGGAGTTGGTGGAGATGGAAATCCGCGAGCTTCTGTCGAGCTACGACTTCCCTGGCGACGACATTCCGATCGTTCAGGGTTCGGCGCTTGCGGCTCTGGAAGGGCGCGACGAGAAGATCGGCCGCGAATCGATCCTGGAGCTGATGAAGGCGGTTGACAGCTACATTCCGCAGCCGGATCGCCCGAAGGACAAGCCGTTCCTGATGCCGATCGAAGACGTGTTCTCGATCTCGGGGCGCGGCACGGTGGTGACCGGGCGCGTCGAGCGCGGCGTTGTGAAGGTGGGCGAGGAAGTCGCGATCGTCGGCCTGAAGGACACGGTGAAGACGACGTGCACCGGCGTGGAGATGTTCCGCAAGCTTCTGGACCAGGGCGAGGCGGGGGACAACATCGGCGCCCTGTTGCGCGGGACGAAGCGCGAGGACGTGGAGCGCGGCCAGGTTCTGGCGGCTCCGGGTTCGATCACGCCGCACACCAAGTTCAAGGCCGAGGCGTACATCCTGACGAAGGAAGAAGGCGGGCGTCATACGCCGTTCTTCTCGAACTACCGGCCGCAGTTCTACTTCCGCACGACGGACGTGACGGGTTCGGTGGTTCTGCCGGAAGGCGTCGAGATGGTGATGCCCGGCGACAACATTTCGATGGAAGTGGACCTGATCGTGCCGATCGCCATGGACGAGGGCCTGCGCTTCGCGATCCGCGAAGGCGGCCGTACCGTCGGCGCTGGCGTCGTGGCCTCGATCATCGAGTAATATGGATATGGCTTTTCCACCGGGGGGGACCCGGTGGAAAAGTGCTTGCTTGCCGAAGGCGGGGGAGCTAGTCTCTCGCGCCTTTGGTGTTGGGGCGTTACATACCCCGATGATTTCGTTTGCGTGCAGGCCCTAGGGGTGTAGCTCAACTGGTAGAGCACCGGTCTCCAAAACCGGGGGTTGCGGGTTCGATCCCTGCCACCCCTGCCAGCGCAACGGCGAAATCCTCCGGGGTTAGGAACGCAGCCCGCGCGGCGCGATAGGCGCGACGGCGGGCACGACAACTTGGGTTTGATGTAATGGCAAAGACCTCTCCCGGTCAGTTTGTGCGTCAGGTTCGGCAGGAGCTGGCGAAGATCGCCTGGCCCAGCCGCAGGGAAACCATGGTCTCTACGCTCATGGTGATGTCCCTGGCGGTGGTGGCGTCGGTTTTCCTGTTCCTGGTGGATACGGTCTTCTCGCTGGGAATCCAGAGCGTTCTCGGACTGGGAGGCTGATCGCATGCAGGCGCGCTGGTACGTGGTGCACGTCTATTCCGGATTCGAGAAGAAGGTCGCGCTGTCGATCCGCGAACAGGCGACGATGAAGGGCATGGCCGACCTCTTCGAAGAGGTGCTGGTCCCCACCGAGGAAGTCGTCGAGGTGCGCCGTGGCGCCAAGGTGAACGCCGAGCGCAAGTTTTTCCCCGGCTACGTGCTGGTCAAGATGGTGCTCACCGACGAGAGCTGGCATCTCGTCAAGAACACCGCGAAGGTGACGGATTTCCTCGGCGGCAAGGGCCGCCCGATCCCGATTACCGAAACCGAGGCGCAGCGCATCATGACGCAGGTGCAGGAGGGCGTGGACCGCCCGAAGCCCTCCGTGGTGTTCGAAATCGGCGAGCAGGTGCGGGTGTGCGACGGGCCGTTCACCAGCTTCAACGGCGTGGTCGAGGAAGTGGACGAAGAAAAGAACCGCATCAAGGTGGCGGTGTCGATCTTCGGGCGCTCGACCCCGGTCGAGCTGGAATACGCCCAGGTCGAAAAGATCAGTTGAGTCTCTAGAATTCCGGCGCCGCGCGCGGCGCCGTCAATCCGCGGGAGGCCTGGCCAGGGCCGCAAACCGCGGTCCTGTCCATGGCGCCGGGGATGGGCCCCGCCGCCGTTAGAGAGTGAGAAACATGGCGAAGAAAATTGTGGGCTTCATCAAGCTCCAGGTGCCGGCGGGCAAGGCGAATCCGTCGCCGCCGATCGGCCCGGCGCTCGGTCAGCGCGGCCTCAACATCATGGAGTTCTGCAAGGCGTTCAACGCGCTGACCCAGAACATGGAGCCCGGCATGCCGGTTCCGGTGGTGATCACGGCCTTCTCCGACCGCACGTTCACCTTCATCACCAAGCTGCCGCCGATCAGCTACTACCTGAAGAAGGCGGCGGGTCTCCCGAAGGGCAGCCAGACCCCGGGCCAGTCCGTCGCCGGGCAGGTTTCCGTGGCGCAGGTGCGCGAGATTGCGGCGGCGAAGATGCCCGATCTCAACTGCCATACCGTCGAGGCGGCCATGGAAATGGTCCGCGGTTCCGCCCGTTCCATGGGCCTGCAGGTGGTGGAGTAAGCTCATGGCGAATCTCGGAAAGCGTTTGACTGCGGCCTACGAAGGCGTTGACCGCGACAAGTTCTACCCCCTCGTCGAGGCGGTGGCCCTGATCAAGGGCGCGGCCAAGGCGAAGTTCGACGAGACCGTCGAGGTCGCGATGAACCTCGGCGTCGATCCGCGTCATGCCGACCAGATGGTGCGCGGCGTGGTGTCCCTGCCGCACGGCACCGGCAAGACGGTGCGCGTCGCGGTGTTCGCCAAGGGCCCGAAGGCCGATGAGGCGACGGCCGCGGGCGCGGAGTTCGTCGGCGCCGAAGACCTGATGGAACAGATCCAGGGCGGCATGATGGACTTCGACCGTTGCGTCGCCACCCCGGACATGATGGGCATCGTCGGCCGTCTGGGTAAGGTGCTCGGTCCGCGCGGCCTGATGCCGAACCCGAAGCTCGGCACGGTGACGATGAACGTCGCCGAGGCGGTGAAGGCGGCCAAGGGCGGCCAGGTGCAGTTCCGCGTCGAGAAGGCGGGCATCGTGCACGGCGGCGTCGGGCGCATCTCGTTCTCCGAGGCGCAGCTGGCCGAGAACATCAAGGCGTTCGTGGACGCCATCAACAAGGCCAAGCCCTCCGGTGCGAAGGGCGTGTACCTGAAGAAGATTTCGATTTCCTCGACGATGGGGCCGGGCCTCAAGCTCAACATCTCCGACGTCGTGGGATAAAGCCGACCTTCCGGGCCGTGTCCGCACGGCCCGGGATGGGTCCTCCGTTCGCGGGGGTCCCGAAGTACCTGTCCGAGACCGCAGGCGCCGACCGTTTGGCCGGTTTAATGGGTTCCCACCTGCGCAGACGGGAGTGGCAAGTTTTTCGCCGGGGCGGTGCGTCCGCCGCGGCTGGGCTTGAACTTTCGAGGGCAGGTTCGTCGATCCCGGCGGAGGGGCCGCAAGGCGCCGAAGCCGGGGAGCCGATCCGGACACCGTTCGCGGTGGCCGGGTCAAGTCAGCGGAGACGAAAGTGAACCGAGAAGAAAAATCCGAACTGGTGCGTTCCCTGAACGCTCTGTTCAACGAGGTCTCGCTCGTCGTCGTCACCCAGTACAAGGGTCTGACGGTCGAAGAGATGACGGCCTTGCGTGGGCAGATGCGCGCAGCCGGTGCGCAGTTCAAGGTTACGAAGAATCGGCTTACGCGTCTCGCCCTGGCAGGCACCGACTTCGAAGGCGCCGGTGATTTCTTCACCGGGCCGACGGCGATCGCCACTTCCGCCGATCCCGTCGCCGCCGCCAAGGCCGCAGTCGAATACGCCAAGAAGAACGAGAAGCTGGTCATTGTCGGCGGTTCGCTCGGCAAGACGGTTCTGGACGCCGACGGGGTCAAGGCCCTGGCGACCATGCCGTCTCTCGACGAACTGCGCGGCAAGATCCTGGGTCTGTTGCAGGCCCCGGCCACCAAGCTGGCCGGCGTCACGCAGGCCCCGGCGGGCCAGCTCGCTCGCGTCTTTGCGGCCTATGCCGATCAGGGCGCCGCAGCGTAACGCGGTTTTTCAACGAATATCGAAAAGTTCAAGCCTGACAAGGAGTTACTGAGAAATGGCCGATTTGGGTAAGCTGGTCGAAGAGCTGTCCGCCCTGACCGTGATGGAAGCCGCCGAGCTTTCGAAGATGCTGGAAGAGAAGTGGGGCGTTTCCGCCGCCGCGCCGGTGGCCGTTGCCGCCGCCGGTCCGGCCGCCGCCGCCGCTCCGGTCGAGGAGCAGACCGAATTCGACGTGATCCTCGCCGCTGTCGGCGAGAAGAAGATCAACGTCATCAAGGAAGTCCGCGCCATCACCGGCCTTGGCCTGAAGGAAGCGAAGGACCTCGTCGAGGGCGCGCCGAAGGTGGTGAAGGAGGCCTGTTCGAAGGACGAGGCCGCCGCTCTGAAGAAGCAGCTGGAAGAAGCCGGCGCGACGGTCGAACTGAAGTAAGACGCAAGCGTTGCGTCTTACGTCGTGACATCTGGGTCGTCCCGCACCGCGCAGAGATGCGTGTGTGCGGGCCGGCCCGTCTGTGCTTCCCGGTTCGAGACGGGGAGCGCGGCGGAAGAACCCCGCGCATCGGTTGCGTGGGCGCGGATTTCGAGGCGGGGCCTTCGCGGGCGCCGCCGGACGACGCTGGCGGCGCATGGTGCGCCCGGCGGATCAAGTGAGTGCAATAAGGAGCGGCGATGTCGAGCTCTCTCTCGGGATGTAAAAGGGTGCGCCGGAGTTTTGGACGGATTCCGTCCGTGGCGACGATGCCCAACCTGATCGAGGTTCAGAAGAACTCCTACGACCAATTCCTGCAGATCGGCACGCCGCTTCACGAGCGGCAGGACGCCGGGCTGCAGGAGGTCTTCAAGTCGGTCTTCCCGATCAAGGACTTCACCGGCCGCGGCGAGCTTGAGTTCGTCGGTTACGAGCTGGAAACGCCGAAGTACGACGTCGATGAGTGCCAGCAGCGCGGCATGACCTTCGCCGCGCCGCTCAAGGTGACTCTGCGCCTCGTCGTCTGGGATATCGACGAGGACACCGGCGCCCGCTCCATCCGCGACATCAAGGAGCAGGACGTCTACATGGGCGACATGCCCCTGATGACGTCGAAAGGCACCTTCATCATCAACGGCACCGAGCGCGTCATCGTCTCCCAAATGCACCGCAGCCCGGGCGTCTTCTTCGACCACGACAAGGGCAAGACCCACTCGTCGGGCAAGTTCCTGTTCGCGGCGAGGGTGATCCCCTACCGCGGCTCGTGGCTCGACTTCGAGTTCGACGCCAAGGACCTGGTCTACGTGCGCATCGACCGCCGCCGCAAGCTGCCGGTCACCACGCTGCTCTATGCGCTCGATTCCGGGGCGACCGTGGACAAGCGCCGCACCCTCGCCGAGGAAGGGCGGAAGCTCGACCCGGCCGAGGCCGAGGGGATGTCCGCCGAGGAGATTCTCGGCACCTTCTACCAGCGCATCCTCTATACCCGCGACGCCGAGAGCTGGTGCAGCGCGCTCGACCTGCAGGCGCTGCGCGGGCTGAAGCTCGACTACGACCTGGTGGACGCGGATTCGGACGAGGTGCTGGTCGAGGCGGGCAAGAAGATCACGCCGCGCATCCTGCGCCAGGTCGCCGAGGTCAACGCCACCCGCGTGCGCATTCCGACTTCGGAGCTCACCGGCCGCTTCGTCGCCGAGGACGTGATCAACGAGGAGACCGGCGAAGTGTTGGCCGAGGCGGGCAACGAGCTCACCGAGGCGGTTCTCGCCGTCATGGCCGCCGCCGGAATCGCCGAGATTCCGGTGCTGCGCATCGACTCCAACACCGGCCCCTACCTGCGCAACACCCTGGCGGCGGACAAGAACTCCTGCCGCGAGGAAGCCCTGGTGGACATCTACCGGGTGATGCGCCCGGGCGAGCCGCCGACGCTGGACACCGCCGAGGCGCTGTTCCAGGGCCTGTTCTTCGACTCCGAGCGCTACGATCTCTCCGCGGTCGGCCGGGTGAAGATGAACGCGCGCCTCAACCTCTCCACCGACGTCGCGCCGGAGAGCCTGCGCGTGCTGCGCAAGGACGACATCCTGGCGATCATCCGCGAACTGCTGGACCTCAAGGACGGCAAGGGCGAGATCGACGACATCGACCACCTCGGCAACCGCCGGGTGCGTTCGGTCGGCGAACTGATGGAGAACCAGTACCGCATCGGCCTGCTGCGCATGGAGCGGGCGATCCGCGAGCGCATGAGTTCGGTGGACATCGACACCGTGATGCCGCACGACCTGATCAACGCCAAGCCTGCGGCGGCGGCGGTGCGCGAGTTCTTCGGCTCGTCGCAGCTTTCGCAGTTCATGGACCAGACCAACCCGCTGGCCGAGATCACCCACAAGCGCCGTCTCTCGGCGCTTGGCCCGGGCGGCCTGACCCGCGAGCGCGCGGGCTTCGAGGTGCGCGACGTGCACCCCACGCATTACGGCCGCATCTGCCCGATCGAGACGCCGGAAGGCCCGAACATCGGCCTGATCAACAGCCTCGCCACCTTCGCGCGGGTCAACCAGTACGGCTTCATCGAAACCCCGTACCGCCGCGTCGTCGATGGCCACGTCACCGACGAGGTGGTCTACATGTCGGCGATGGAGGAGGGGCGCTACCACATCGCCCAGGCCTCCGCCCCGGTGGACGCCAACGGCAAGTTCACCGAGGACCTGCTGCCGGCGCGTAAGGCGGGCGACGTGCTGATGGTTCCGGCCTCCGACATCCAGTACATGGACGTCTCGCCGAAGCAGCTGGTCTCCGTGGCCGCGGCGCTGATCCCGTTCCTCGAGAACGACGACGCCAACCGCGCGCTGATGGGCTCCAACATGCAGCGTCAGGCGGTGCCGCTGCTGAAGGCCGAGGCGCCGTTCGTCGGCACCGGCATGGAGGCGGCGGTGGCGCAGGACAGCCGCGCCGCCATCGTGGCGCGCCGCTCCGGCCGGGTGCAGCAGATGGATGCGACGCGTATCGTCATCCACGCCGTGGCGGAGGAAACCGGCGCGGCGGATACCGGCGTGGACATCTACACCCTCGCCAAGTTCCAGCGTTCCAACCAGAGCACCTGCATCACCCAGCGTCCGCTGGTTCAGGTGGGCGACCTGGTGCGGAAGGGCGACATCATCGCCGACGGTCCGTCCACCGAATACGGCGAACTGGCGCTCGGCCGCAACGTGCTGGTCGCGTTCATGCCGTGGAACGGCTACAACTACGAGGACTCCATCCTGATCTCCGAACGCATCGTCCGCGACGACGTGTTCACCTCGATCCACATCGAGGAGTTCGAGGTGATGGCCCGCGACACCAAGCTCGGGCAGGAGGAAATCACCCGCGACATCCCCAACGTCGGCGAGGACGCGCTCAAGAACCTCGACGAGGCGGGCATCGTCTACATCGGCGCCGAGGTCAAGGCGGGCGACATTCTGGTGGGCAAGGTGACGCCGAAGGGCGAGAGCCCGATGACCCCGGAAGAGAAGCTCCTGCGCGCGATCTTCGGCGAAAAGGCCACCGACGTGCGCGACACCTCGCTCAGGGTGCCGCCGGGCGTCACCGGCACCATCGTCGAGGTGCGGGTGTTCTCGCGCCGCGGCGTGGACAAGGACGAGCGCGCGATGGCGATCGAACGCCAGGAGATCGAGCGCCTGGCGAAGGACCGCGACGACGAGAAGGCGATCCTCGAAACCTCGTTCAACCAGCGCCTGCGCGACCTCCTGATGGGTCAGCAGGTGGTGGCCGGGCCGAAGGGCATGGCCACCGGCGAGCCGGTCTCCGACGCGCTTCTGGCGGATTTCACCCCCGGCCAGTGGCGGCAGATCGCGGTCGCCGACGACGAGATGATGAGCCGCATCGAGGTTCTGAAGCGCCACTTCGAGGGCACGGTTCAGAAGTTGCAGGAGCGCTTCGAGAACAAGGTGGACAAGCTGCAGCGCGGCGACGAGCTGCCGCCCGGCGTGCTGAAGATGGTCAAGGTGTTCGTCGCGGTGAAGCGCAAGCTGCAACCGGGCGACAAGATGGCGGGCCGCCACGGCAACAAGGGCGTGATCTCGCGCATCCTGCCGGTGGAGGACATGCCCTACCTCGCCGACGGCACGCAGATGGACATCGTGCTCAACCCGCTCGGCGTGCCGTCGCGCATGAACGTCGGGCAGATTCTCGAAACCCACCTCGGCTGGGCCTCGGCCAACATCGGGCGGAAGATCGGCGCGATGGTCGATGCCTGCCGCGCCGGCCGCGGCGACGCGGCGGAACTGCGCGGCTACGTCGAGACCGTCTACGGCGAGGAGCACACGGCGAAGGATATCGCGCCGCTTTCCGACGCCGCGCTGATCGAGGCGGCGGACCACCTGCGCGGCGGCGTGCCGATGGCGACCCCGGTGTTCGACGGGGCGCGCGAGCACGACATCGTGGACATGCTGAAGCTCGCCGGGCTCGATTCCTCGGCGCAGTCGCAGCTCTACGACGGCCGCACCGGCGAGCCCTTCGACCGCAAGACCACGGTCGGCTACATCTATATGCTGAAGCTGCACCACCTGGTGGACGACAAGATCCACGCCCGCTCCATCGGCCCGTACAGCCTGGTCACCCAGCAGCCGCTGGGCGGCAAGGCGCAGTTCGGCGGACAACGCTTCGGCGAAATGGAAGTGTGGGCGCTCGAGGCCTACGGCGCCGCCTACACCTTGCAGGAAATGTTGACGGTGAAGTCCGACGACGTGTCGGGCCGCACCAAGGTCTACGAGGCGATCGTCCGCGGCGACGACACCTTCGAGGCCGGGATTCCGGAATCCTTCAACGTCCTGGTCAAGGAAATGCGGTCGCTGTGCCTGAACGTCGAGCTGAGCCAGCGCGACTTCTAAGAGCTTCGGCTTTCTGCCCCGGGCGGTTCTTCCGCCCGGGGCGCCACCCATCGAGTTTTACATAGCGCATTCCAAGGAGCGCAGTGGCATGAACGAACTTACCAAGATTTTCGGCCAGGTCTCGGGCACCCAGGCGTTCGATCAGATCGAGATCGCGATCGCCTCGCCGGAGCAGATCAGGGCCTGGTCGTTCGGTGAGATCAAGAAGCCGGAAACCATCAACTACCGCACCTTCAAGCCGGAACGCGACGGCCTGTTCTGCGCCCGCATCTTCGGGCCGATCAAGGACTACGAGTGCCTGTGCGGCAAGTACAAGCGGATGAAGTACCGCGGCATCATCTGCGAGAAGTGCGGCGTCGAGGTCACCCTCTCCAAGGTGCGCCGCGAGCGCATGGGCCACATCGAGCTGGCCGCCCCGGTCGCCCACATCTGGTTTTTGAAGTCGCTGCCCAGCCGCATCGGCCTGATGGTCGATATGACCCTGAAGGACCTGGAGCGGGTTCTCTATTTCGAGAACTACGTGGTGGTGGAGCCGGGCCTCACCCCCCTGAAGCGCCTGGAGCTGCTGTCGGAAGAGCAGTACCAGATGGCGGTCGAGGAATACGGCGAGGACAGCTTCCGCGCAGGCATCGGCGCCGAGGCGCTGCGCGAGATCCTCTCCGCGATCGACGTGGAGGAGGAGCGCAAGACCCTGCGCGCCGACCTGCGCGAGACCACCTCGGAGGCGAAGCGCAAGAAGCTGGTGAAGCGCCTCAAGGTGGTGGAAGCGTTCTGCGAGTCCGAGACCCGTCCGGAGTGGATGATCCTCGAGGTCATCCCGGTGATCCCGCCGGAGCTGCGCCCCCTGGTGCCGCTCGACGGCGGCCGCTTCGCCACCTCGGACCTCAACGACCTCTACCGCCGGGTGATCAACCGCAACAACCGCCTGCGCCGCCTGATCGAACTGCGCGCGCCGGACATCATCATCCGCAACGAAAAGCGCATGTTGCAGGAGGCGGTGGACGCCCTCTTCGACAACGGCCGCCGCGGCCGCGCGATCACCGGCGCGAACAAGCGTCCGCTCAAGTCCCTGGCCGACATGCTCAAGGGCAAGCAGGGCCGCTTCCGCCAGAACCTCCTGGGCAAGCGCGTCGATTATTCCGGCCGTTCGGTGATCACCGTGGGTCCGGAGCTCAAGCTGCACCAGTGCGGCCTGCCGAAGAAGATGGCGCTCGAGCTGTTCAAGCCGTTCGTCTATTCCAAGCTCGAACTCTACGGCATCGCCACCACGATCAAGGCGGCGAAGCGCATGGTGGAAAAGGAGCGCCCGGAGGTCTGGGACATCCTCGAGGAAGTCATCCGCGAACATCCGGTGATGCTCAACCGCGCGCCGACGCTGCACCGCCTCGGCATCCAGGCGTTCGAGCCGACCCTGATCGAAGGCAAGGCGATCCAGCTGCACCCGCTGGTCTGCACCGCGTTCAACGCCGACTTCGACGGCGACCAGATGGCGGTGCACGTGCCGCTCTCCCTGGAGGCGCAGCTCGAAGCCCGCGTGCTGATGATGTCCACCAACAACATCCTCAGCCCGGCCAACGGCAAGCCGATCATCGTGCCGACGCAGGACATCATTCTCGGCCTCTACTACCTCTCGATGCAGGCCGACGGCGAACTGGGCGAGGGCATGGTGTTCGCCAACCTCGACGAGATCCGCCATGCGCTGGAGCACAAGGTGGTCTCCCTGCACGCCAAGGTCCAGGCGCGCGTCACCGCGTATACCGACGCGGGCGAGCTGGTCACCGGCCGCATCGAGACCACGCCGGGCCGGATGATGATCGGCGAGCTTCTGCCGCTCAATCCGAAGGTGCCGTTCTCCGTGGTCAACCGCCTGCTGCGCAAGAAGGAGATCGGCGACGTCATCGACACCGTCTATCGCCATTGCGGCCAAAAGGAGACGGTGATCTTCGCCGACCGCATCATGAAGCTCGGCTTCCGCGAGGCGTGCAACGCCGGCATCTCCTTCGGCAAGGACGACCTGGTCATCCCGCCGTCGAAGGAGGGGATGATCCACGAGACCGAGGCCCAGGTGAAGGAGTTCGAGCAGCAGTACCAGGACGGCCTGATCACCAAGGGCGAGAAGTACAACAAGGTGGTGGACGCCTGGTCGGCCTGCACCGACAAGGTCGCCGACGAGATGATGAAGGAAATCTCGCGCGTCGGCGCGGGGGTGGGGATCAACTCGGTCTACATGATGGCGCACTCGGGCGCCCGCGGCTCGCAGGCGCAGATGAAGCAGCTCGCCGGCATGCGCGGCCTGATGGCCAAGCCCTCGGGCGAGATCATCGAGACGCCGATCATCTCCAACTTCAAGGAGGGGCTGACCGTTCTCGAGTACTTCAACTCCACCCACGGCGCGCGCAAGGGCCTGGCCGACACCGCTCTGAAGACCGCGAACTCGGGCTACCTGACCCGCCGCCTGGTGGACGTGGCGCAGGACGCGATCATCACCGAGGAGGACTGCGGCACCGAACGCGGCCTGATGGCCACCGCGGTGATCGAGGGCGGCAACATGGTCGCCTCGCTCGGCGACCGCATCCTCGGCCGCACCGCGCTCGAAGACGTGCTCAGCCCGGTCGATGACAGCGTGCTGGTGAAGAAGGGCGAACTGATCGACGAGAAGGACGTCGTGGCGATCGAGGCCGCCGGGGTCGAGATGGTGCGCATCCGCTCGGTGCTCACCTGCGAGACCGAGGTGGGCATCTGCGGCAAGTGCTACGGACGCGACCTGGCGCGCGGCACGCCGGTGAACCTCGGCGAGGCGGTGGGCGTCATCGCCGCGCAGTCGATCGGCGAGCCGGGCACCCAGCTCACCATGCGCACCTTCCACATCGGCGGCGCGGCGCAGCGCGGCGCCGAGGTCTCGGCGATCGAGGCGCCCTACGAGGCGACGGTGAAGATCGAGAACTACAGCGTCGTCGCCAACTCGGAAGGGGTGAAGGTGGTGATGGGCCGCAACACGGAACTCGCGCTTCTCGGCCCGACGGGCCGCGAGCGCGCGCGTTACCGCGTGCCCTACGGCGCGAAGCTCCTGGTCGAGGACGGCGTGGCGGTGGAAAAGGCCCAGAAGCTCGCCGAGTGGGACCCCTACACCATGCCGATCGTCACCGAGCGCGAAGGCATCGCCAGCTACTCCGACCTCATCGAGGGCACCTCGATGAAGGAGGTGATGGACGACGCCACCGGCATGACCAGCCGCGTCGTGGTGGACTTCAAGCAGCAGTCCAAGGGTGCGGAGCTGAAGCCGCGCATCGCGCTCAAGGACGAGGCGGGCAACACGCTCACCCTGGCCAACGGGCAGGAGGCGCGCTACTTCCTCTCCGCGGACTCCATCCTCTCGGTGGAGAACGGCCAGAAGGTCTACGCCGGCGACGTGCTGGCGCGTATCCCGCGCGAAGGGTCCAAGACCCGCGACATCACCGGCGGTCTGCCGCGCGTCGCGGAACTGTTCGAAGCCCGCAAGCCGAAGGACTACGCGATCATCTCGGACCTCGAGGGCCGCGTCGAATTCGGCAAGGACTACAAGAACAAGCGCCGCCTCCTGGTGGTGCCGGAAGAGGGCGATCCGGTGGAATACCTGATCCCCAAGGGCAAGCACGTGACGGTGCAGGAGGGCGACTACGTCCGCAAGGGCGACGCCCTGATGGACGGCAACCCGGTGCCGCACGACATCCTGCAGGTGCTGGGCGTCGAGGCCCTGGCCAACTACCTGATCAAGGAAATCCAGGACGTCTACCGTCTCCAGGGCGTGAAGATCAACGACAAGCACATCGAGGTGATCTCCCGCCAGATGTTGCAGAAGGTGGAGGTCACCGAGCCCGGCGACACCACCTTCCTCGCCGGAGAGCTGGTGGACCGCTTCGACTACAAGGCGGAGAACGAGCGCACCGAGAAGGAAGGCGGCCGCCCGGCGACCGCCAAGCCGGTGCTGCAGGGCATCACCAAGGCGTCGCTGCAGACCCACTCCTTCATCTCCGCCGCCTCCTTCCAGGAGACGACGCGGGTGCTCACCGAGGCCGCGGTGGCGGGCAAGGTGGACAGCCTGATCGGCCTGAAGGAGAACGTCATCGTCGGCCGCCTCATCCCGGCGGGCACCGGTGCGGTGATGAGCCGCCTGCGCCGCCTCGCCGCGGAGCGCGACCGCGAGGCGGTTCCGGGCGAGGCTCCGGCCGCTCTGCCCGACGGCGAGGTCACGCCGCCGCCCGCGGAGTGAAAACCGCCGGATTTCCGGCCATGAAGCGAACGCCGCCCCCCTCGGGCGGCGTTTGTTTTCGGGGGGCGGAAAGGACGGATTATCCGGGTTGACGGGGGTGCCCCGAATACGTATAGTGCGCCCCTCATTCGGACGGTCTCGACCGCGCGGCGCGCGGAACTTCCGGGCAAGACCCGGTAAGCCGCTCGCGCCAAGCACCCGGGAAAGCCCGACTGTTGATGGAAATCGGCCGTTTCGGCCACCCTTTTTCCCTTTCAGCGCGCCCCTTGGGGGATTGCGGTGAAGGGGGGTTTGTTCTCTGGGCACCGAGTCGGCGGCCAGGGAAGGCCGGTTGCGCGTTTCGAGTGAAAGAACATAGGGAACACTCATGCCGACGATCAATCAGTTGATCCGCAAGCCGCGGGAGCCGCAAGTGAACCGCAACAAGGTTCCGGCGTTGCAGGCTTGCCCGCAGAAGCGCGGGGTTTGCACCCGCGTCTACACCACGACCCCGAAGAAGCCGAACTCGGCTCTGCGAAAGGTCGCGCGTGTGCGTCTGACCAATGGATTCGAGGTGACGACCTACATCCCGGGTGAAGGTCACAACCTCCAGGAACACTCCGTGGTGATGATCCGCGGCGGCCGCGTCAAGGACCTGCCGGGTGTGCGTTACCACATCATCCGCGGCACTCTGGATACCCAGGGCGTCAAGGACCGCCGTCAGCGCCGTTCGAAGTACGGCGCGAAGCGTCCGAAGTAATAGATATAGAGGTCCAAGGAAGATGTCTCGTCGTCATGCTGCCGAGAAGCGCGAAGTACTGCCGGACGCCAAGTTCGGTGACCTCGTTTTGGCTAAGTTCATCAACAGCGTCATGAAGGATGGCAAGAAGGCCACCGCCGAGCAGATCGTTTATGGCGCGCTCGACCGGATCACCGCGAAAACCAGCGGCGATCCCGTCAAGGTCTTCCACGAGGCGCTCACCAACGTCAAACCGGCGATCGAGGTTCGTTCCCGCCGCGTCGGCGGTGCGACGTACCAGGTGCCGGTGGAAGTGCGCACCGATCGCCGCCAGGCGCTGGCGATCCGCTGGCTGATCGAATTCGCCCGCAAGCGTTCCGAGACGACGATGGTCGATCGTCTCTCCGGTGAACTCTTGGATGCTTCCAACAATCGCGGCGGCGCGGTCAAGAAGCGCGAAGACACGCACCGTATGGCCGACGCCAACAAGGCCTTTTCGCATTACCGCTGGTAACCCCGACAGAAACGAAAAGACCAGGATCGTAGATTATGGCACGCCAGACACCCCTCGCGGACTACCGCAACATCGGCATCATGGCCCACATCGACGCCGGCAAGACGACGACGACCGAGCGCGTCCTGTATTATACGGGCCGCTCGCACAAGATCGGCGAAGTGCACGACGGCGCTGCGACCATGGACTGGATGGAGCAGGAGCAGGAGCGCGGCATCACCATCACCTCCGCCGCCACCACCTGCTTCTGGAAAGGCCATCGCATCAACATCATCGACACCCCCGGCCACGTCGATTTCACCATCGAGGTGGAGCGTTCGCTGCGCGTGCTTGACGGCGCGGTTGCGGTGTTCGACTCGGTGGCCGGCGTCGAGCCGCAGTCCGAGACGGTGTGGCGTCAGGCCGACAAGTACCACGTGCCGCGCATCTGCTTCGTCAACAAGATGGACCGTATGGGCGCCAACTTCTTCCGCTGCGTCGATATGATCGTCGATCGCCTCGGCGCGGTTCCGCTGGTCACCCAGCTGCCGATCGGCGTCGAAGCCGAGTACGCGGGCCTGATCGACCTCATCAAGATGAAGGCGGTCATCTGGAAGGACGAGAACCTGGGCGCCGAGTTCGAGTACGTCGATATTCCGGCCGAGCTTGCCGACCAGGCCGCGGAATACCGCGAGAAGCTTCTGGAAACCGCCGTCGAAACCGACGATGCGGTGATGGAAGCCTACCTCGAAGGCGCCGAGCCCGACGAAGAGACCCTGAATACCTGCATCCGCAAGGGCACCGTCGCCATGAAGTTCGTGCCGGTGCTGTGCGGGTCCGCGTTCAAGAACAAGGGCGTGCAGCCGCTGCTCGACGCCGTGGTCGCCTACCTGCCGAGCCCGCTCGAAGTTCCTTCGATCAAGGGCGTGCTGATGGACGGCGAGACCCCGGTGGAGCGTCACTCTTCCGACGAGGAGCCGTTCGCGGCGCTCGCCTTCAAGATCATGAACGACCCCTTCGTCGGCTCGCTCACCTTCGCCCGCGTCTACTCCGGCAAGCTCGAGAGCGGCTCCTACGTGCAGAACACGGTGAAGGACAAGCGCGAGCGCATCGGCCGCATGCTGCAGATGCACGCCAACAACCGTGAAGAGGTCAAAGAGGCCTACGCCGGCGACATCATCGCCCTGGTCGGCCTCAAGGACACCACCACCGGCGACACCCTGTGCCTGCCGTCCTCCCCGGTGATCCTGGAGCGCATGGAGTTCCCGGACCCGGTGATCGAGGTGGCGGTGGAGCCGAAGACCAAGGCCGACATGGAAAAGATGGGCCTCGCCCTGGCGCGTCTCGCCGCGGAGGATCCGTCCTTCCGCGTCACCACCGACCAGGAATCCGGTCAGACGGTGATCAAGGGCATGGGCGAACTCCACCTCGAAATCATCGTCGATCGCATGCGCCGCGAGTTCAAGGTCGAGGCCAACGTCGGCGCGCCGCAGGTGGCCTACCGCGAGACCATCTCCAAGACCTACGAGATCGACTACACCCACAAGAAGCAGTCGGGCGGTTCCGGCCAGTACGCGCGCGTCAAGATCGTCTTCGCGCCGGGCGAGGCGGGCACCGGCTTCGTGTTCGAAAGCAAGGTCATCGGCGGTTCGGTGCCGAAGGAATACATTCCGGGCGTGGAAAAGGGCCTGAAGCATTCGCTGGACAACGGCGTGCTCGCAGGCTTCCCGGTCACCGACTTCTCGGCCACCCTGGTTGACGGCGCCTACCACGACGTGGACTCGAGCGTGCTCGCGTTCGAAATCGCGGCGCGCGCCGCCTTCCGCGAGGGCATCGCCAAGGCCGGTCCGAAGCTTCTCGAACCCATCATGAACGTCGAGGTCGTCACCCCCGAGGACTACATGGGCGACATCATCGGCGATCTGAACAGCCGCCGTGGTCAGGTCAACGGCATGGACAGCCGCGGCATTGCCCGTGTGGTCACCGCCCACGTCCCGCTCGCCAACATGTTCGGCTACGTCAACACCCTGCGTTCGATGAGCCAGGGCCGCGCCCAGTACACGATGATGTTCGATCATTACGCGGAAGTGCCGAGCAACGTGGCGGACGAGATCCGTGAGAAGATGGCCGGTTGAACACACACGATTTGACGGAGTAGGCAAAGATGTCCAAGGAAAAATTCGAGCGGAGCAAGCCGCACTGCAACATCGGCACGATCGGCCACGTTGACCACGGCAAGACGACGCTGACTGCGGCGATCACGAAGGTTCTGGCGGAGACCGGCGGAGCGACGTTCAGCGCGTACGATATGATCGACAAGGCTCCCGAGGAGCGGGCTCGCGGCATCACGATCAACACGGCGCACGTTGAGTATTCGACGGAGAACCGTCACTACGCGCATGTGGATTGCCCCGGCCACGCCGACTACGTGAAGAACATGATCACCGGCGCTGCGCAGATGGACGGCGCGATCCTGGTGGTTTCGGCGGCGGACGGCCCGATGCCGCAGACGCGCGAGCACATTCTGTTGGCGCGCCAGGTGGGCGTTCCGGCGATCGTGGTGTACATGAACAAGGTCGATCAGGTTGACGATCCGGAGCTTCTGGAGTTGGTGGAGATGGAAATCCGCGAGCTTCTGTCGAGCTACGACTTCCCTGGCGACGACATTCCGATCGTTCAGGGTTCGGCGCTTGCGGCTCTGGAAGGGCGCGACGAGAAGATCGGCCGCGAATCGATCCTGGAGCTGATGAAGGCGGTTGACAGCTACATTCCGCAGCCGGATCGCCCGAAGGACAAGCCGTTCCTGATGCCGATCGAAGACGTGTTCTCGATCTCGGGGCGCGGCACGGTGGTGACCGGGCGCGTCGAGCGCGGCGTTGTGAAGGTGGGCGAGGAAGTCGCGATCGTCGGCCTGAAGGACACGGTGAAGACGACGTGCACCGGCGTGGAGATGTTCCGCAAGCTTCTGGACCAGGGCGAGGCGGGGGACAACATCGGCGCCCTGTTGCGCGGGACGAAGCGCGAGGACGTGGAGCGCGGCCAGGTTCTGGCGGCTCCGGGTTCGATCACGCCGCACACCAAGTTCAAGGCCGAGGCGTACATCCTGACGAAGGAAGAAGGCGGGCGTCATACGCCGTTCTTCTCGAACTACCGGCCGCAGTTCTACTTCCGCACGACGGACGTGACGGGTTCGGTGGTTCTGCCGGAAGGCGTCGAGATGGTGATGCCCGGCGACAACATTTCGATGGAAGTGGACCTGATCGTGCCGATCGCCATGGACGAGGGCCTGCGCTTCGCGATCCGCGAAGGCGGCCGTACCGTCGGCGCCGGCGTCGTGGCCTCGATCATCGAGTAAAGATTGGAACAGTTGGGCGTCCGGGCGCGGACCCGGTGGTTCGCGAAGCGGACGCCCATCACAAAAACGGTGTGAAAGCCATGATGGAAGGTCAAAACATCCGCATTCGCTTGAAGGCGTTCGATCACCGCGTGCTGGACCAGTCCACGCGCGAGATCGTCAATACCGCCAAGCGCACGGGTGCTCAGGTGCGGGGCCCGATCCCGCTGCCGACGCGGATCGAGAAGTTCACCGTGAACCGCTCGCCGCACATCGACAAGAAGTCGCGCGAGCAGTTCGAAATCCGGACTCACAAGCGCCTGTTGGACATCGTGGATCCGACTCCGCAGACCGTGGACGCGCTGATGAAGCTCGACCTGGCGGCCGGCGTTGACGTCGAGATCAAGCTCTAAAAGGAACGGGAATCATGCGATCCGGTCTGATTGCGCAGAAAATGGGCATGACCCGCGTGTTCACCGAGGACGGGCGGCATGTGCCGGTCACGGTTCTGAAGGTGGACGGCTGCCAGGTGGTGGCGACGCGTACCGCCGAGGCCAACGGCTACACCGCGGTGCAGCTCGGCGTCGGAACCGCGAAGGTGAAGAACGTGTCCAAGGCGATGCGCGGGCACTTCGCGGCGGCCAAGGTCGAGCCGAAGAAGAAGGTGGCGGAATTCGTGGTTTCGGCGGACTGCCTGCTGGACGTCGGCTGCGAGCTGTCGGTCAATCACTTCGTCCCCGGCCAGTTCGTGGACGTCGCCGGCACCTCCATCGGCAAGGGCTTCGCGGGCGCCATGAAGCGCCACAACTTCCGCGGCCTGGAAGCGACCCACGGCGTGTCGGTGTCGCACCGCTCCCACGGTTCCACCGGTCAGTGCCAGGATCCGGGCAAGGTGTTCAAGGGCAAGAAGATGGCCGGCCACATGGGCGCCGAGCGCGTCACCCAGCAGAACCTGCAGGTGGTCTCCACCGACGAGGACCGCGGCCTGATTCTGGTCAGGGGCGCGGTGCCGGGTTCCGAGGGCGGCTGGGTTCTGGTTCGCGACGCGGTGAAGAAGCCGCTGCCCGAGGGGGTTCCGCTCCCGGGCGCGATCAAGGCTCAGGCCGAACAGGCCGTCGCCTCCCAGGATAAGGAATAAGCGGCGATGAAGCAGGACGTGATCAATTTCGACGCGAAGAGCGTCGGCTCCATCGACCTTGACGAGGGCGTTTTCGGCGTCGCGGTGCGCGCCGACATTCTGCATCGCATGGTCAACTGGCAGCTCGCCAAGCGCCGCGCCGGCACCCACAAGACCAAGGAAATCGGCGAGATTTCCGGCACCACCAAGAAGCCCTACAAGCAGAAGGGCACGGGCCACGCCCGCCAGGGTTCGCTGCGCAGCCCGCAGTACCGCGGCGGCGCGACGATCTTCGGCCCGGTGGTCCGCGACCATGCGCACGAGCTGACCAAGAAGTTCCGCAAGCTCGGTCTGAAGACCGCGCTCTCGGCCAAGGCGGCCGAAGGCAAGCTGGTGGTTCTCGAAGACGCCAAGTTCGCCTCCGCCAAGACCAAGGACTTCGCCGACAAGCTGAAGACCCTGGGCTGGGCGAGCGCGCTGATCATCGACGGGCCGGAGGTGGACGGCAACCTGGCGCTCGCCTCGCGCAACGTCATCGGCATCGATGTGCTGCCGCAGCAGGGCGCGAACGTTTACGACATTCTTCGGCGCGACACCCTGGTTCTCACCAAGGCCGCCGTCGAGCACCTGGAGGCGCGTCTGAAATGACCAAGGCGATCAAGATTTCGAAGGAGCGCATGTACGACATCGTGCGCATCCCGGTGATCACCGAAAAGGCGACGCTCGGGTCCGAACACAATCAGGTGACCTTCAAGGTTCCGCTGGACGCGAGCAAGCTCGAAGTCGCGGCGGCGGTGGAAGGCATCTTCGGGGTGAAGGTCACCGCGGTGAACACCCTGCGCCAGAAGGGCAAGACGAAGCGCTTCCGGGGCCGTCTCGGCCAGCGCTCCGACATGAAGAAGGCGTATGTGACCCTGGCCGCAGGCCAGACGATCGACGTCGCGACGGGGGTGTAAGACGATGGCTTTGAAATCGTTCAATCCGACGACGCCGGGTACGCGCGCGCTGATCCTGGTGGACCGGTCCGAGCTCTACAAGGGCAAGCCGGAAAAGACTCTCACCGAGGGTCTGACCAGCTCGGGCGGGCGCAACAACACCGGCCGCACCACCGTGTGGTGGCGCGGCGGCGGGCACAAGCGCAAGTACCGCTTGGTTGACTTCAAGCGCCGGAAGCTGGATATTCCCGCGACCGTCGAGCGCCTGGAGTACGACCCCAACCGCACCGCCTTCATCGCCTTCGTGCGTTACGAGGACGGCGAGGTCGCCTACATCCTGGCGCCGCAGCGCCTGGCCGTCGGCGACGCCGTGATCGCCTCCGAACGCGCCGACATCAAGCCGGGCAACGCGATGCCGATGAAGAACATGCCGGTCGGCACCATCGTCCACAACGTCGAGTTGAAGCTCGGCCGCGGCGGGCAGATGGCGCGCTCCGCGGGCTGCTACGCGCAGCTCATCGGCAAGGACGGCGGCTATGCTCAGCTTCGGCTGTCGAGCGGCGAGCTGCGCCTGGTGCGCGGCGAGTGCTTCGCCACGGTGGGCGCGGTGTCCAACCCGGACAACCAGAACACCAACCTGGGCAAGGCGGGCCGCAATCGCTGGCTGGGCCGCCGCCCGCACGTACGCGGCATCGCGATGAACCCGGTCGATCACCCGTTGGGCGGTCGCACCAACGGCGGCGCGCACCCGGTGACTCCGTGGGGCAAGCCGACGAAGGGCAAGCGGACCCGCTCGAATAAGAAAACCGACGGACTGATTATGCGCAGCCGTCATTTGGCCAAGAAGAAGTAAGGGAGAACGACCGTGGCTCGTTCCGTATGGAAAGGTCCGTTTGTGGACGGATACCTCCTGAAGAAGGCAGAGGCCGCCCGTGCTTCCGGCCGCAATGAGGTGATCAAGACGTGGTCGCGCCGTTCAACGATCATGCCGCAGTTCGTGAGCCTCACCTTCGGCGTTCACAATGGGCAGAAGTTCATCCCGGTGCTGGTCACCGAAGAGATGGTCGGTCATAAGTTCGGCGAGTTCGCTCCGACCCGTACCTACTACGGGCACACCGCCGACAAGAAGGCGAAGAGGAAGTAACATGGGCAAGCAGCCGGCCAAACGCGCGCTGCCGGAGAATTCGGCGAAGGCGTACAGCCACGTCATCCGCACCAGCCCGCGCAAACTCAACCTGGTCGCCGCGGCGATCCGGGGCAAGAGCGCCGAATCCGCGCTGGCGGAACTGACGTTCTCGAAGCGCCGCGTCTCGGGCGAGGTCAAGAAGTGCCTCCAGTCCGCCATCGCGAACGCGGAAAACAATCATCAGCTCGACGTCGATGCCCTGGTGGTGTCGGAGGCCTTCGTCGGCAAGTCGATCTCGATGAAGCGCTTCCAGGCCCGTGCGCGTGGACGTGCCGGCCGGGTCGAGAAGATCTTCTCGAACCTGACCATCGTCGTTACCGAACGCGAGGAGACCGTCTGATGGGACACAAAGTCAACCCGATCGGCCTGCGCGTCGGGATCAACCGTACCTGGGATTCCCGCTGGTACGCCGACGGCGCCGATTATGCCCAGCTGCTGCTCGAGGATCTGTCGATCCGCGAGCATCTGAAGGGCCGCCTGCAACAGGCGGGGGTCTCGCGCATCGTCATCGAACGCCCGGCCAAGAAGGCGCGCATCACCATCCACTCCGCGCGTCCGGGCATCATCATCGGCCGCAAGGGCGCCGACATCGAGACCCTGCGCAAGGAGCTCTCGAAGAAGGTGGGCAGCGACGTTCATCTGAACATCGTCGAAATCCGCAAGCCGGAACTCGACGCGCAGCTCGTCGCCGAGAACATCGCCCAGCAGCTGGAACGCCGCGTCGCGTTCCGCCGCGCCATGAAGCGCGCGGTGCAGTCGGCGATGCGGCTGGGCGCCCTGGGCATCCGGATCAACTGCGCGGGCCGCCTGGGCGGCGCGGAAATCGCCCGTACCGAATGGTACCGCGAGGGCCGCGTGCCGTTGCACACCCTGCGCGCGGACGTCGATTACGGCGTCGGCACCGCCAAGACCACCTATGGCACCTGCGGCGTCAAGGTCTGGATCTTCAAGGGCGAGATCATGGCCCACGATCCGATGGCCCAGGACAAGCGCGCGCAAGAGCAGCGCTAAGAAGGGTAAGAACGATGCTGAGTCCAAAGCGCACGAAGTTCCGCAAGCAGCACAAGGGCCGCATTCACGGCCTGGCCAAAGGCGGATCGGATTTGAATTTCGGGGCCTACGGCCTCAAGGCGATGGAGCCGGACCGCGTGACCGCGCGGCAGATCGAGGCGGCGCGGCGCGCCATCACCCGCCAGATGAAGCGTCAGGGCCGGGTGTGGATCCGCGTGTTCCCCGATGTTCCGGTGACCGCGAAGCCCGCCGAAGTCCGTCAGGGCAAGGGCAAGGGCTCCGTGGAGTTCTGGTCCTGCCGGGTGAAGCCGGGCCGGATCATGTTTGAAGTCGATGGCGTTGCCGAAGACGTGGCGCGTCGGGCGTTCGAATTGGCCGCGGCCAAGCTCCCGATCAAGACCCGCTTCGTCGCCCGCCTGATTGCCGAGGAGGCGTAAACCATGGCGAAGGCGGAAGAGTTGCGCGCGAAATCGATCGACCAGCTTCAGGAGGACCTCGTCGCCCTGAAGAAGGAACAGTTCAACATGCGGTTCCAGCGCGCCTCCGGGCAGTTGGAGAACACCGCCCGGGTGCGTCAGGTGCGCCGCGATATCGCGCGCATCAAGACGGTGATGGGCGCCAAGCGTGGAGAGGCGAAGAATGCCTAAGCGTATCCTGCAGGGCGTGGTGGTCAGCGACTGCAACGACAAGACCGTCACGGTCAAGGTCGAGCGCCGCTTCATGCACCCCGTCTACAAGAAGTTCATCCGGCGTAGCAAGAAGTACGCGGCCCATGACGAGAACAATGCGTTCAAGGTGGGCGACGTGGTGCGTATCCGCGAATGCGCTCCGATTTCCCGGACCAAGACCTGGGAAGTCATGGCGGCGGATGCGGAATAAATTCGAATATCTGTTTCAAGATAAAGGAAACGGTCCATGATTCAGATGCAAACCAACCTGGACGTTGCCGACAACTCGGGGGCGAAGCGGGTGC
This sequence comes from Oleispirillum naphthae, assembly GCA_027864655.1. GTDB lineage: Bacteria > Pseudomonadota > Alphaproteobacteria > Rhodospirillales > Rhodospirillaceae > Oleispirillum > Oleispirillum naphthae. The sequence goes on along the minus strand of JAQAZG010000006.1, from coordinate 52,409 downwards.
AGTGCATCAAGGTGCTTGGCGGCGCCAAGCGTCGGTTCGCCTCGGTCGGCGACATCATCGTGGTGTCGGTGAAGGACGCGATCCCGCGCGGTCGCGTCAAGAAGGGCGATGTGCACCGCGCCGTCATCGTGCGGACGGCGAAGGAAGTGCGCCGTCCCGACGGCAGCGTCATCCGCTTCGACCGCAACGCGGCGGTTCTGATCAACAAGCAGAACGAGCCGATCGGCACCCGTATCTTCGGCCCGGTGGTGCGCGAGCTGCGCGCCAAGGGCTACATGAAGATCATTTCGCTGTCGCCGGAGGTGCTGTGATGTCCGCTGCGAAGATCAAGAAGGGCGACTTCGTCGTCGTGCTGGCCGGCAAGGACAAGGGCAAGAAGGGCGAGGTGATGCGTTCGCTTCCGTCCGCTTCCCGCGTCGTGGTGCAGGGCGTCAACGTGGTGAAGCGCCATACCCGTCCGAGCCAGATGTCGGCCGGTGGGATCGTGGAAAAGGAGGCTCCGATCCACGTCTCCAACGTCGCGCATGTCGATCCGAAGGAAGGCAAGCCGACCCGCGTCGGGTTCAAGACTCTCGAAGACGGCCGAAAGGTTCGCGTTGCGAAGCTTTCCGGCGAAGTCCTCGACAAGTAAGGGGAGCGGGATCAATGGCTGCTCGTTTGCGCGAACACTACGACACCGTGGTTCGCAAGGAATTGCAGGATAAGTTCGGCTACGCGAACCCGATGATGGTTCCGAAGCTGACCAAGATCGTCCTGAACATGGGCGTCGGCGACGCCGTCGCGGACCAGAAGAAGGTCCAGGGCGCCGCCAAGGAAATGGCCGCGATCGCCGGTCAGCGTCCGGTCGTCACCAAGGCGCGCAAGTCCGTCGCCACCTTCAAACTGCGTGAAGGCATGTCGATCGGCTGCAAGGTGACGCTGCGTAAGGACCGCATGTACGAGTTCCTCGACCGTCTGGTCAACATTGCGCTGCCGCGCGTCCGCGACTTCCGCGGCATCCGCGGCAAGTGCTTCGACGGCCGCGGCAACTTCGCTTTCGGCCTGAAGGAACAGATCGTCTTCCCGGAAATCGAGTACGACCAGGTCGATACCGTCCGGGGTATGGACATCATCATTTGCACGACGGCGCAGACCGACGAGGAAGCCAAGGCGCTTCTGGCCGGTTTCAACATGCCGTTCGCCAAGTAAGGCCGGGAGAGGAACCATGGCGAAAACCAGTGCTGTCGAACGCAACAAGAAGCGCGCCAAAATGGCCGCGAAGTGCGCCGCGCGCCGCGCGCGCCTGAAGGCCGTCGTGATGAACCGTGAGGTCACCCCGGAAGAGCGCTTCGAGGCGACCATAAAGCTGGCCGAGGTGGCGCGTAACTCCGCCCCGGTGCGCCAGCGCAACCGCTGCGACCTGACCGGTCGTCCCCGCGGGACCTACCGCAAATTCAAATTGGGCCGCGTGATGCTGCGCGATCTGGCCTCCTTCGGCCAGATCCCGGGCATGACGAAGTCCAGCTGGTAAGGGGGGCGCATCCATGTCGATGACAGATCCTTTGGGCGATATGCTCACCCGCATCCGGAACGGCCAGCGGGCGCGCAAGCCGTCCGTCGCCGCTCCGGCTTCCCGCTTCCGCAAGAGCGTCCTGGACGTTCTGGTGCGCGAGGGCTACATCCGCGGTTACGAGGAGGTCGAGGTCCGCAAGGGCATCGCCGAGCTCAAGATCGAGCTGAAGTACCACGAGGGCGAACCGGTGATCTCGCAGATCGCGCGGGTTTCCACCCCGGGCCGCCGCGTCTACTCCGGCGCCAAGGGCCTGCCGCGCGTCTACAACGGGCTGGGGATTTCCATCCTCTCCACGCCGCGTGGCGTGATGTCCGACTACGAGGCGCGCCAGGCGAACGTCGGCGGCGAAATCCTCTGCAAGGTGTTCTAAGGAAGGGACGGTCATGTCGCGAGTTGGCAAATATCCGGTCGTGGTGCCGGCCGGCGTGACGGTCTCTGTCGAAGGGCAGACCGTGCGCGCCAAGGGCAAAATGGGCGAGCTTTCCTATGACGTCGTCGAGGACGTCGAGGCGAAGCTCGAAGACGGCAAGGTGTGGGTGAAGCCGCGCAGCGAAACCAAGTTTGCGCGCTCCATGTGGGGCACCAGCCGCGCCCGCATCAACAATCTGGTCAAGGGTGTGAGCGAAGGCTTCACCAAGAAGCTGGATATCGTCGGCGTGGGTTACCGCGCGCAGGTTCAGGGCAGGATCCTGAAGCTCGCGCTCGGCTTCTCCCACGATGTCGATTTCCCGATCCCCGACGGCATCACCATTGCGTGTCCCCAGCCGACGCAGATCGAGATTTCGGGCAACGACAAGCAGCGTGTCGGGCAGGTGGCTTCCGAAATCCGCTCCTATCGCGGCCCCGAACCCTATAAGGGCAAGGGCGTGAAGTATGCGGACGAGAAGATCCTGCGCAAGGAAGGCAAGAAGAAGTAAGGGCTTGATCATGAAGACGGCAAAAGAACTCATGGTACGCCGCAAGGCCCGCAACCGCTGGTCCCTGCGCAAGAAGGCCGCCGGACGTCCGCGTCTGTCGGTGCACCGCACCAACGAACACATGTATGCCCAGGTCATCGATGACGTGAGGGGCGTGACCATCGTCGCGGCCTCCACGCTGGACAAGGACCTGCGCGGCACTCTGGAGAAGACCTCGGATGCGGCCGCGGCCGTCGCGGTGGGCAAGCTGCTCGCCGAGCGCGCCAAGGCGAAGGGCGTCGTCGAGGTGGTCTTCGACCGCGGCGGCTTCATGTTCCACGGCCGCGTCAAGGCGCTCGCCGACGCGGCCCGCGAAGGCGGACTGCAGTTCTGAGGGGATGAAGAAGTATGGCTCGTAATCCGAATTCCGAACGTCGTCCGCAGAAGGGAAACGGTCCCGAGAGGGAGCGTGACCGCGAGGACGATTTCATCGATAAGCTGGTGCACATCAACCGCGTCGCCAAGGTGGTGAAGGGCGGCCGGCGTTTCTCGTTCGCCGCGCTCGTCGTCGTCGGCGACCAGAAGGGCCGTGTCGGCTACGGCACCGGCAAGGCGCGCGAAGTGCCGGAGGCGATCCGCAAGGCCACCGACCAGGCGAAGCGCAACATGATCCGCGTGCCGCTGCGCGAGGGCCGGACGCTGCATCACGACATCCAGGGCCACTTCGGCGCCGGCCGCGTGATTCTGCGCACCGCCGAACCCGGCACCGGGATCATCGCGGGCGGCCCGATGCGCGCGATCTTCGAGACCATGGGCGTGCAGGACGTGGTGGCCAAGTCCACCGGCTCGGCCAACGCGCACAACATGATCAAGGCGACGTTCGACGCCCTTTCGCTCTTGAATTCGCCCCGCATGGTGGCGAACAAGCGCGGCAAGAAGGTCGGCGACATCGTCGGGCGCCGCGACGGCGCCGCCGCGGTGAAGGAGTAAGAAGCGATGGCCGCCAAGACGATCAAGGTCACCCAGACCGGCAGCCCGATCGGCCGCAAGTCCGACCAACGGGCGACGCTGGTCGGCCTCGGGCTGAACAAGATGCACCGCACCCGCGAGCTGGAGGACACTCCCTCGGTGCGCGGTATGATCAACAAGGTCGCCCACCTCGTGAAGGTGGCGGACGAATAAGCGGACGCATAGGAAGGTCATAGAGCGATGAAACTCAACCAGATTGCCGACAACGCCGGGGCCCGCAAGGTCCGTACCCGGGTGGGCCGCGGCATCGGCTGCACCAAGGGCAAGACCGGCGGCCGCGGCGTCAAGGGCCAGAAGTCTCGCACCGGCGTCTCGATCAACGGTTTCGAAGGCGGGCAGATGCCGATCTACCGCCGCCTGCCGAAGCGCGGCTTCAAGAACCCGAACCGCGTCGAGTTCGCCGAGCTGACGATCGCCCGCCTGCAGCAGGCGATCGACGGCGGCAAGCTCGATCTCGCCCAGACGCTGAACGCCGAGGCGCTGAAGGCCGCGGGCGTGATCCACAAGCCTCTGGCGGGCATCCGCCTGATCGGCACCGGCGAACTTTCCGCCAAGGTGACGATCGAGGTGGTGGGCGCCACCCCGGGCGCCATCGCCTCCGTCGAGAAGGCGGGCGGCGCGGTCACCGTGCTGGCTCCGGCCCCGGCCCCGGCCGAGGCTCCGGCCAAGGCCTGATCAGAACGCGGGGACCGGCGCGGCATGCGTCCGCGCCGGTCCCCTTTTTCCTCCGCGGCCCGTCCGCGCCGTTTGGTTTTCCCCGTTTTTCCGCCGCAGGCCGCATCGGGCCGTTCCGCGGTGGATTTGATGGCTTTCGCAACCGAGGTTTTTGCCCATGGCGTCCGCTGCCGAACAACTCGCCTCGAGTATGAGCTGGGACGCTCTGTCGAAGGCGACGGAGCTCAAGAACCGCATCTGGTTCACGCTGTTCGTTCTGGTGATCTACCGTCTCGGCACCTGGGTGCCGGTGCCCGGCATCGACGCGACGGTGCTGTCGCAGGTGTTCCAGCAGCACGGCGGCGGCATTCTCGGCAACTTCGACATGTTCGCCGGCGGCGCGCTGAAGCGCATGTCGATCCTCGCGCTCGGCATCATGCCCTACATCTCGGCCTCGATCATCATGCAGTTGATGGGCGTCGCCTCCGAGACCGTGGCGGCGATGAAGAAGGAAGGCGAGGCCGGCCGCAAGAAGATCAACCAGTGGACGCGCTACCTCACCGTGGTGCTCGCCGCGGCGCAAGGCTACGGCATTGCGACCGGCTTGGAGAACATGGTGACCGCAGGCGGCGTCTCGCCGGTGATGGAGCCGGGCATGTTCTTCCGCGCCGTCACCGTGACGACCCTGGTGGGCGGCACGATGTTCCTGATGTGGCTGGGCGAGCAGATCACCCAGCGCGGCATCGGCAACGGCATTTCTCTCATCATCTTCGCCGGTATCGTCGCGGGCATTCCCGCGGCGTTGGCGCACACCCTGGAACTCGGCAAGACCGGCGCTCTGCCCGCCTTCGTCATCGTCGGTTTTCTGGCGATGGCGCTGGCGGTGATCGCGGGCATCGTCTATGTGGAGCGCGCGCAGCGCAAGGTGCTCATCCAGTATCCGAAGCGCCAGGTCTCGGCGACGCGGATGACCGGCGGCGACACCCAGCACATGCCGCTCAAGATCAACACCTCGGGCGTGATTCCGCCGATCTTCGCCTCCGCGCTGATGGGCCTGCCGGTCACCTACGCGCAGATGGCGGGGGCCAACATGCCGGAATGGATCCGCCCGATCCTCGCGATGTTTTCGCGCGGCAACCCGGTCTACATGATCGCGTTCTCGTCGCTGGTGGTGTTTTTCGCGTTCTTCTATACCACGGTGGTGTTCAACCCGGACGAGACCGCCGACAACCTGAAGAAGGGCGGCGGCTTCGTGCCCGGCATCCGCCCCGGCAAGAACACCGCGGACTACCTGCGTTTCGTGCTGAACCGCCTCACCGCGGTCGGCGCGGCCTACCTGGTGCTGGTGACGCTGTTGCCGGAACTGCTGATGTTCAAGTGGGGCCTGCCGTTCTACTTCGGCGGCACCTCGCTGCTCATCGTGGTGTCGGTGACGCTGGATACGGTGACGCAGGTGCAGTCGCATCTCTTGGCACACCAGTACGAGGGTCTGATCAAGAAAAGCCGCTTGAACAACCGCAGCGGCCGCCGCCGGTAACTTGGGCGGGCAGGGCGTAGGCAAGGGGGCTCCCGCACGGCGGGCGAGTATAGGGAATGGAGATGAAAGGCAAACGGATCATCCTGATGGGGCCGCCCGGCGGGGGCAAGGGCACCCAGGCGCGGATCCTGCAGGATACCTTCGGCATCGTGCAGCTTTCGACCGGCGACATGTTGCGCGCCGCGGTCAAGGCGGGCACCGAGATCGGCAAGACCGCCCAGAAGATCATGGAGGCGGGGGCGCTGGTCCCCGACGCCGTGATGGTGGGGGTGATCGCCGCGCGGATTGCCGAGCCGGATTGCGTGAAAGGCTTCATTCTCGACGGTTTTCCGCGTACCATTCCGCAGGCGGAAGCGTTGGATGCGATGCTTGCGGAGCGTGAGCTTTCGCTGGATGCGGTGATCGAGGTGCGTGTTCCCGATGCGATGATCGTCGAACGCATCACCGGGCGGTATTCGTGCGCCAAGTGCGGCGCGGGATACCACGACACGTTCCAGAAGCCGAAAGTCGAGGGCGTCTGCGACGTCTGCGGCTCGACCGAATTCATCCGCCGCAAGGACGACACCGCGGAAACCGTGGCGACGCGCTTGCAGGCGTATCACGACCAGACGGCGCCGCTGCTGCCTTACTACGAACAGCGCGGCCTGTTGAAGACCATCGATGGCGCTGCACCGATCGAAGACGTGACGCGGCAGTTGGTGGAGACAGTGGCCGGTTAGAACCGGCCGTGGGAATTATTATCCGGTGCCCTCAAGGGAAGCCGTTGACTCGGGAAAAGTTCTTCGTATAATCCCGCGACTTCGGTTTTTCCGCGAAATCAGGCGGCACCAAAGGCAAGTGCTAGGGAGAAGCGGCATTGGCGCGTATTGCAGGCGTTAATATCCCGACCAACAAGCGCGTTTTGATCGCCTTGACCTACATCTACGGCATCGGTCCGAAGATGGCCAAGGAGATCTGCGGCAAGGTCGGCATCGGCGACGAACGGCGGATGAATCAGCTTTCCGACGAGGAAGTGCTGCGCATCCGCGAGGTCATCGACAGTGACTACACCGTCGAGGGCGACCTTCGTCGTGAAACGACGATGAATATCAAGCGGCTGATGGACCTCAAGTGCTACCGCGGGTTGCGTCATCGCCGCGGCCTCCCTGTTCGCGGACAGCGCACGCATACCAACGCGCGCACCCGCAAGGGCCCGGCTAAACCGATCGCTGGCAAGAAGAAATAAGGGGCTGATGGCACATGGCTAAGACAGCTGCCGCGCGTCCGCGTCGTCGCGAACGCAAGAATATCGTTTCCGGCGTCGCGCACGTCAACGCGTCGTTCAACAACACCATGGTGACCATCACCGATGCGCAGGGGAATGCGATCTCCTGGTCGTCGTCGGGCACCATGGGCTTCAAGGGTTCCCGCAAGTCCACGCCGTATGCGGCGCAGATGGCCGCCGAAGACGCCGGCAAGAAGGCCATGGACCACGGCATGAAGACCCTCGAGGTCGAGGTCAAGGGTCCGGGTTCCGGGCGTGAGTCGGCGCTGCGCGCGTTGCAGGCGGTGGGCTTCACCATCACCGCGATCCGCGATGTCACCCCGATTCCGCACAACGGTTGCCGTCCGCGCAAGCGTCGGCGCGTGTAATTCGGCTTATCCGGGATGAGGCGACGGCTTCCCAGGCGGGAATCCGTCGCTTCACCTGTTCGTCTTTGGGGATGAAATCTCCCCCTCTGTCTGATGAGGCACCCCGTGATTCAGAAGAATTGGCAGGAATTGATCAAACCGAACAAGCTGACCATCGAGCCGGGTGACGATCCGACGCGGGTTGCGAAGATCATCGCCGAGCCTTTGGAGCGCGGTTTCGGCATGACCGTGGGCAACGCGCTGCGCCGCGTTCTGCTCTCGTCGCTGCAGGGCGCCGCAGTGACCGCGATCCAGATCGAGAACGTGCTGCACGAATTCTCCTCGGTGCCGGGCGTGCGCGAGGACGTCACCGATATCATCCTCAACGTCAAGAACATCGCGCTGCGCATGCATGCCGAAGGCCCGAAGCGCATGGCGCTGAAGAAGGTGGGTCCGGGCGTGGTCACCGCCGGGATGATCGAGGCGGGCTCCGACATCGAGATTCTCAACCCCGACATCGTGCTCTGCACGCTGGACGAGGGCGCGGCGTTCAACTGCGAATTCACCGTCAACACCGGCAAGGGCTACGTGGCGGCGGCGATGAACCGCCCCGAGGATTGCCCGATCGGGCTGATCCCGGTGGACGCGATCTTCTCGCCGGTCTTGAAGGTCGCCTACGAGGTGGAGAACACCCGCGTCGGCCAGGTCACCGACTACGACAAGCTGATCATGAACATCGTCACCGACGGCACGGTGACCCCGGAAGACGCGGTGGCTCTGGCCGCGCGCATCGTCCAGGACCAGATGCAGCTGTTCGTCAATTTCGAGGAGCCGCAGAGCCAGCCGGAAGCCGAGAAGGCCGACGAGCTGCCGTTCAACAAGAACCTGCTGCGCAAGGTGGACGAGCTCGAGCTTTCGGTGCGCTCCGCCAATTGCCTGAAGAACGACAACATCATCTATATCGGCGACCTCGTCCAGAAGACCGAGACCGAGATGCTGCGGACCCCGAACTTCGGCCGCAAGTCCTTGAACGAGATCAAGGAAGTTCTGGCCTCCATGGGCCTGCACCTCGGCATGGACATTCCGAACTGGCCGCCGGAGAACATCGAGGAACTGGCGAAGAAGCTGGAAGAGCCGTACTGAGGCGCTGCCGGCCTTCGCGGGTGAGAATGGGCTCATGGGGAGCCCGGCGCGCCGTCCCCGGGGCATGCCCCGCGGCGGTGTCGCGAACGTCATCGGTCTCGTGCGCGAGCCGACAGCTTTGAGGAGGATGGAATGCGTCACCGCATGAGCGGCCGTAAACTCAACCGTACCAGCACGCACCGCAAGGCGATGTTCGCCAACATGGCGTCTGCGCTGTTGAAGCACGAGCAGATCAAGACCACGCTGCCGAAGGCGAAGGACCTGCGTCCCATCGTCGAGAAGCTGATCACGCTGGGCAAGCGCGGCGACCTGCACGCCCGCCGTCAGGCCTATGCGCAGTTGCGCGACGAGGCGGTCGTCGCCAAATTGTTTTCGGTCCTCAAGGACCGCTACGCGACCCGTCAGGGCGGCTACTCCCGCGTGCTGAAGGCCGGCTTCCGGTACGGCGACTGCGCGCCGATGGCGATCATCGAACTGGTCGATCGCGATCCGGCGGCGAAGGGCCTGGACTCCGGTCCGACCATGATGCCGGACGAGGAAGAGGCCGCGGCCGAGGCGTAAAGCCCGCCCCGACGAGATCATCGCGAAGGCGGCCCCCGGGCCGCCTTTGTCGTTTCACGGAAAGAAGGAGCCGGACGGGATGATGCGGACGATGCGCGCCTGGGGGATGGGGGTTCTGTTGCTGGCGGCGCTCGCCGCTCCGGCGCAGGCGGAGGACCGGGCGGTCCCGGCCAACCGGGCGGAGGTGCAGCTCTCCTTCGCGCCCCTGGTCAAGGCGGCGGCCCCCGCGGTGGTCAACATCTACACCCGCAAGGTGGTGACGGTGCGCCAGCGGGCGAACCCGCTGATGAACGACCCCTTCCTCCGCCAGTTCTTCGGCGACCAGTTCGGCTTCGGCCAGTCGGTGCCGCGCGAGCGGGTGGAGCGCGCGCTGGGCTCCGGCGTGATCATCCGTCCCGACGGGGTGATCGTCACCAACAACCACGTGGTGGACGGCGCGGACGAGATCACCGTGGTGCTCGCCGACCGCCGCGAGTTCCCCGCCGTGCTGGTCGGCCGCGACCCGCGCACCGACATCGCGGTGCTGAAGATCGACGCCAAGGGCCACGCCCTGCCGCACCTGGAATTCGGCGAGGAGGACGCGCTCGCCGTGGGCGACCTGGTGCTCGCCGTCGGCAACCCCTTCGGCCTCAACCAGACCGTCACCTCGGGCATCGTCTCGGCGCTGGCGCGCACCTCGGTGGGCATCGCCGACTACGGCTTCTTCATCCAGACCGACGCGGCGATCAACCCCGGCAACTCCGGCGGCGCGCTGATCGACATGAAGGGCCGCCTCGTCGGCATCAACTCGGCGATCTATTCCCGCGGCGAGGGCGCGGGCTCCATCGGCATCGGCTTCGCCATCCCCAGCCCGATGGTGCGCGCCGTGGCCGCCAGCATCCTGGCGCACGGCCACGCGGTGCGCTCGTGGTTCGGCGCCAACGGCGATACCGTCTCCGCCGACATGGCGGACAGCCTGGGCCTCGACCACCCCTTCGGGGCGATCATCGCCGATGTCTACCCCGGCAGCCCGGCGGCGCACGCGGGGCTGCGCTCCGGCGACATCGTGCTCGCGGTGGACGGGCGCGAGGTCGCGGACGTCGCCGCCCTGCGCTACCGCCTCGCCACCGTGCCGGTGGGCGACCAGGCGGCGCTCACCGTGCTGCGCCAGGGCCGCCGCATCGCACTCGCCGCCACCCTGATCGAACCGCCGGAGACGCCGCCGCGCGACGCCACCGCCATCGGCGGCCGCCTGCCGCTCTCCGGCGCGGAAATCGCCAACCTCAATCCCGCCCTGGCGGAAGAGGCGGGCCTGCCGCTGGGCACCGGCGGCGTGGTGGTGACCAAGGTGGCGCGCGGCTCGCTCGCGGCGCGCCTCGGCTTCCGCCCCGGCGACCGCATCGTCGCGATCAACCGTCACGGCGTGAAGGCCGTCGCCGCCACGCTCAAGGCGCTGCGCGCCGCCTCCGACGGCTGGCAGGTGGAAATCGACCGCAACGGCGAACGCCTCTCGGTGACGGTGCAGTAAAGCAAAAACTTTGCGGAGGGACTCGGTCCCTCCGCGCCTCCCATAACCGTTTTTTCGCCGCGTAGCGGCAGACAACGCCCCCGTGGCGGACGCACGGGCTTATGGCGCTTCGCGCAAAAAAGAAGAAGGAGCATCGTTGCCTGTAGCGATCGGCTCCTTGGTATATAAGTTATGGGATCAAAGGGCCCGCGGCCCTTTGCGGGGTCCAGGGGCAGCGCCCCCGGCCTGGTTCTAGGAAAGCCTTTGAGCCATGAGCGACGAGTTGTTCGACCGGGACGAGAAGAAGCCGAAGGCGGGGCGCGCTGCGCCGCATCCTTTGGCCGACCGTCTGCGTCCGGCGGAGGTGGAGGGGATTCTCGGCCAGGACCACGTGCTCGGGGCGGATGGGCCGCTGTCGCGCCAGTTGGCGCAGGGGCGGGTGCCGTCGCTGATTCTGTGGGGGCCGCCCGGCTGCGGCAAGACGACGCTGGCGCGCGCCCTGGCGGCGCGCACCGATCTGGCGTTCCGGCCGCTTTCGGCGGTGTTCTCCGGCGTCGCCGACCTGCGCAAGGTGTTCGAGGAGGCGAAGCAGCAGCGCAAGGCCACTGGCCGCGGCACGCTGCTGTTCGTCGATGAGATCCACCGTTTCAACAAGGCGCAGCAGGACGGTTTCCTCCCCTATGTGGAGGACGGCACCGTGGTGCTGGTCGGGGCGACCACCGAGAACCCGTCTTTCGAATTGAACGCGGCGTTGATGTCGCGTTGCCAGGTGATCGTGCTGAAGCGCCTGGACGATGCGGCGCTGGAGGCGCTGCTCGCCCGCGCCGAGGCGGACCTCGGCCGCGCGCTGCCGCTCGACGCCGCGGCGCGCGAGGCGCTGAAGGCGATGGCCGACGGCGACGGGCGGATGCTGCTGAACATGGTGGAGACGGTGACCGGCATGGCCGGGGAGGGGGAGGTGTTCGCACCCGCGGACCTCGCCCGCGTGGTGCAGCGCCGCGCCCCGGTGTTCGACAAGGCGGGGGAGGGGCACTACAACCTGATCTCCGCGCTGCACAAGTCGCTGCGCGGCTCCGACACCGATGCCGCGCTCTATTGGCTGGCGCGCATGCTGGACGGCGGCGAGGACCCGGCCTACATCCTGCGCCGCCTGACGCGCTTCGCCGTCGAGGACGTGGGCCTGGCCGATCCCGGGGCGCTCGCCCAGGCGATTTCGGCGTGGGAGACCTACGACCGCCTCGGCTCGCCGGAGGGCGACCTCGCGCTCACCTACCTCGTCATCTACCTCGGCACCGCGCCGAAGTCGGTGGGCGCGTACAAGGCGCACGGCGCGGCGAAGCGCGCGGCGAAGCGCACCGGCTCGCTGGCGCCGCCGATGCACATCCTCAACGCGCCGACCAAGATGATGCAGGAGCTCGGCTACAGCGCGGGCTACCAGTACGACCCCGACACCGCCGAGGGCTTCTCCGGGCAGAACTACTTCCCCGAGGGCATGGAGCGGGAGACCTTCTACCACCCGGTCGAGCGCGGCTTCGAGCGCGAGATATCCAAGCGTCTCGCCTACTGGAACCGGCTGCGCGCCGAGAAGAAATCCACCGACGAAAGCGGCACCCGATGACCCTCCAGGACACTTCCGGCGTGCGCACGCTCGCCGTCTCCGCCGACGACGACGGCATCCGCCTCGACCGCTGGTTCGCCCGCCACGTGCCGGAATGCGGCCGCATCCAGGTGGAGAAGCTCTGCCGCACCGGCCAGGTGCGGCTCGACGGCAAGCGCGTCAAGGCGGGCGACCGGGTTTCCGCCGGGCAGGCGGTGCGCATCCCGCCGCTCGCGCCCAGGCCGCAGCACGCCGCGCCCAAGCCGCCGCCGCCGCTGCCCGAGGCGCTGGTCGCCGAGCTGCGCGCCGCGGTGCTGCACAAGGACCCTCACGTGCTGGTGATCAACAAGCCCGCGGGCCTGGCGGTGCAGGGCGGCACCGACACCGCGATGCATGTGGACGCGCTGCTCGACGCCTTGAAGTTCGGCCTGGAGGAGCGTCCTCGCCTGGTGCACAGGCTGGACAAGGACACCTCCGGCGTGCTGGTGCTGGCGCGCACCCGCGCCGCGGCGCAGGCGCTCACCGCCGCCTTCCGCGAGCGCCGCACCCAGAAGCTCTATTGGGCGATCGTCGCGGGGGTGCCGCAGCCGCGCCAGGGGCGCATCTCCGCACCGCTCGCCAAGGTCAAGCACGGCCCGGTGGAGAAGATCGCGGTGGACGACGACGAGGGCAAGACCGCGGTCACCGACTTCCGCGTCGTCGATGCGGTGAAGAAGCGCGCCGCCTGGGTGGCGATGATGCCGCGCACCGGGCGGACGCACCAGTTGCGCGCCCACATGGCCCACATCGGCACGCCGATCCTCGGCGACGGCAAGTACGGCGGCCGCGCCGCCTTCTTCCCCGAGGCGGCGGACGGGGTGACGCGGATCAAGCAACTGCACCTGCACGCGCGCAGCATCGTGGTGGCGCATCCGGCGGGGGGCGTGCTGCGCGTCACCGCGCCGCTGTCGCCGCACATGGCGGCGACCTTTGCCGACCTCGGCTTCGAAGAGGTGCTGGGCCGCGACGAGCCGATGTTCGACCTCGACGCGTGAACTTCCGCGCAAAAGAAAACCGGCCGCTCGCGCGGCCGGTTTTTGCATGACCGGCGGCTCCTTGCGGAGCCGCCGGAAATCCGTTCGCTTTACAGCCTCACGCCGAAGGCGATCGGCATCATCACGTACATCGAGATGACGGAGATGACGATACCGATGAGGTTGTAGGTCATGCCCGATTTGAACATGTCGGGCACGCGGATCAGGCCGGAACCGAACACGATGGCGTTCGGCGGGGTGGCCACCGGCAGCGAGAAGGCCAGCGACGCGCCCAGAGCCACCGGGATCGCCATGATCAGCGGCGAAACGCCGAGACCCTGGGCGATGGAGATGGCGAGCGGCACGAAGGTCGCGGCCACCGCGGTGTTGGAGGTCATCTGGGTGAGCAGCATGGCGACCAGGGCGAGGATGGTGATCATCACGATGGAGCTCATGCCCGCCAGGGACTTCATCTGTTCGGCCACGTAGGTGGTCACGCCGGCCTTGGCCAGGGCGCCGCCGAGGGCGAACCCGCCGCCGAACAGCAGGATGGCGTCCCACGGAATGCCCTTGGTGAAGAGGGAGGTGTCGAGCACCATCCTGCCCTTCTTGAAGTCCACCGGAATGACGAAGCAGAGCAGCAGGGTGGTCATGCCGATGGTGGAGTCGGTGATGAACTTCTTGAGCGGCACGATCTTGCCGCCGACATCGACCGACGGCAGAAGGCCGACCAGCTGCGGACGCAGGATCCACGCCAGAGCGGTGCCGACGAACAGGATGGTGGTGATCGTCTCGCCGCGGCTCATCTTGCCGAGCTTCTCGAGTTCCTCATCGACGATCGCGCCGGCGTGGGAGAGGTCGAGCGCGGCGATCGGGAAGAACATCGGGAGCGTCCACCAGGAGATCGCCAGGAGGGCGATACCGGCGGGCGCGCCGACCATGATGAAGTTGGCGAACGGCACCGCGGTGCCGGTCATCTGGGCAACCTGCCCGGCCATCACCGCGTTGGGCGGGGTGCCGATCAGGGTGGCCATGCCGCCCATCGAGGCGGAGAACGCGATACCCAGCATCACGCAGATACCGAAGTTGGTCGCGGCCTTCTTCTCCACGTCGCTCTTGCCTTCGCCTTCCTGCACCATCTTCACGATGGCCATGCCGATCGGCATCATCAGGGCGGCGCAAGCGGTGTTGGACATCCACGCGGAGAGGAAGCCGGTGGCCACCATGAAGCCGAGGATCAGCATCTTCGGGTTGGTGCCGCAAATCTTCAGAACCAGCAGCGACACGCGACGATGCAGGTTCCAGGATTCCATGGCGTAGGCCAGCGCAAAACCGCCGACGAACAGCCAGATCAGATTGCCCGCGTAGTTGGGCGCCACCACCTTGGCCGGCACGACGCCGAGCCAGGGGAACAGCACCAGCGGGACGAGCGCGGTCACCGCGATCGGCACCGCCTCGAGCATCCACCACGTCGCCATCAGCAGGGTGACGCCGATCGCCTTCCAGGCGGTGACGGACAATCCTGTCGGCGGAGTGGTGAACAAGGTGTAGAGCAGGAACGCCACACCCAGAAACAAGCCAACGATTTCCTTCTTGCGGTCCCCGGTCATCGCCGAGTCCGCACTGCTAGCAGAATTACTCATTCTGGCCCCCAGAAAAGTAAATTTATAGGTCTTTGAAAGCCCCAAGGTCCTCGCCGTGCTAGAGTGGCGCAGCGGCGCGAATTGGACCTTTTCCCGGGCCAAGGGATAGTGCAATTCGCCACACATGTAAAGCTAATTGGGGCAAAATAGTGGCAACCAAGTTGGTGGTGTTCGACGTAGACGGAACCCTGGTGGACAGCGCCGCAACCATAGTGCGTTGTATGACCGAAGCTTTTATCGAGTGCGGGCGAGAGCCGCCGGAACCTGCGGCGATCCGCGGCATTATCGGGCTCTCCCTGCCCGAAGCGGTTGGCCACATTGTCGGCAAAATTTCGCCACAATTCGTCGAGGCAATCGTCGCCGCCTACAAGCGCCGCTACCAACTCGACCGCGAAACCCGGCCGATGCCGGACGGGCTTTTCCCCGGCGCGCTCGCCTGCCTGGACGCGCTCGAAGAGGCGGGCTGTCTGCTCGCCCTCGCCACCGGCAAGTCGCGGCGCGGCCTGCTTGCGTTGATGCAACGCCACGGTCTCTTGCACCGCTTCGCCGCGATCGGCACCGCCGACGACGGACCGGGCAAGCCCGATCCCTTCATGCTGCACAAGGTGATGGCGGAGGCGGGCGCGGAGCCCGCGGGCAGCGCCATGGTCGGCGACACCGTCTACGACATCGCAATGGCCCGCGCCGCCCGCGTCGCCGCCTTCGGAGTCGCCTGGGGCAACCACGACGGCGGCGCGATGCTCGCCGCGGGGGCCCGCGCGGTGGCGCCGGATTTCGCGGCGTTGACGGGCATGCTTTTCGAGACATTGCCGTGACGAGGGGGTGTCGGGATACCGGCGAATACCTAAATCCTTGATATGCGGGCGCCTGCGGCGTCATCACCAGAAGAAGGAACGGGAACATGACTATCCGGCGGGTCGTGCAGATCGTGGTGGGGGTCGTCGTGGTGGCGTTGGCTGCCGCCTACGGCATTCTGTCTTCCATCGACGTGGATTCCTATCGCGGCACCATCATCAAGGCGGCCGAGGACGCGACCGGCCGCAAGGTCGAGATTTCCGGCCCGCTCAAGCTCAAGGTCTCGTTCTCCCCGGCGGTGGTGGTGGAAGGCGTCAAGCTGTCCAACGCGCCGTGGGCGAAGGCGCCGCAGATGCTCACCATCGGCCGCGCCGAGGCGGAGATCGGCCTTCTCGCCGCGCTCACCGGCACGGTGCAGGTCAACCGCCTGGTGATCCGCGACACCACGGTGGACCTGGTGCGCCGCAAGGACGGCAGCGCCAACTGGGAGTTCTCGCCCGCCGCCCAGGGCCCGGCGATGACAGGCGGCCCGGCGATGACCGGCCCGGCCCCCGCGCAGAAGGCGGAGGAGAAGAAGGGCGGCGCGATGCCCGCCGTCGCGGTGCGCGAGGTTGACGTGAAGAACCTCACCCTCTCCTTCGACGACGCGGTGAGCGGCCAGACCATCGCGCTCGACGTCAAGTCGCTCTCCGCCGCCGCATCCAGCTTCTCCGACCCGGTGAAGCTCGCCCTCGACGTGGTCTACAACGGCCTGCCGGTCGGGGCGAAGGGCAGCCTCGGGCCGATCGAGAACCTCACCCAGAACAAGCCCGCCACCCTCGACCTCGGCGTCACCGTGCCGGGCGTCACCCTCTCCGCCAAGGGCCGGGTCGGCAAGCCGATGACCGGCGAGGACGCGGACGTCGCGCTCGTCTTCGACGGCAAGTCCTATGCCGAGATCGGCAAGGCGCTGGCGATCGACCTCGCCGCGGTGCCGCCGCTCGCGTTCACCGGCACGGTCAAGACCTCGGCCGCGGCCTACCGCCTGGAGAACGCAGTGCTCCAGCTCGGCGGCCAGGAGATCAAGCTTGCGGCGAACGCCGTGCTTTCCGGCGCGAAACCCAAGATCACCGCAACCCTCACCGCCGAATCCCTCGACCTGCAAAAGCTGCTCGACGGCCTGCCCAAAGCGCAGCCCGCGGCCCCGGCCAAGGGCGGCAAGGCGGCCCCGGCGGCCAGGAGCGACGGCAAGGTGTTCCCGGCCGATCCGCTGCCGCTCGACGGCCTGTTCGCCGCGGATGCCGACGCGCAAGTGAAGATCGCCTCCCTCGTCCTGCCCGGCGGCGTCAAGCTCGCCCCGGCGGCGCTCTCCGTCTCGCTCAAGGACGGCCTCTTCTCCGCCGCGCCGGACCTCGGCGTCGGCGGCGGCACGGTGGGCGGCAAGGTGGTGCTCGACGCGCGGCCCAAGGGCGGCCCCGCGGGCCTCGACATCGCGCTCTCCGGCAAGGACGTCACCCTCGGCCAGGTGGTCAAGGACATGGGCATGACCGGCATGATCTCGGGCGTGCCCACCACCCTGCAGATCAACCTCAAGGGCACCGGCAAGTCGGTGCGCGCCCTGATGGCGGGCCTCAACGGCGACATCGACGTCGAATCCGGCAAGGGCGAGATCGTCAACGCCGAACTGCGCAAGGCGATCGGCGATTGGGCGATGTCGGGCCTCACCCTGGTCGATTCCGGCTTCGCCACGCGGCAGAAGACGGTTCTCTCCTGCCTCGTCGTCAAGGTGCCGGTGAAGCAGGGCGTCGCCACCATCAACAAGAGCATCGCAGCGGAAACCGACGCCCTCAACGTGGTGATGGCGGGCTCCGTGGACCTGCGCAGCGAGGCGCTCGACATCGGCATCGACCCGATGCCGCAGGAGACCGCCAACGTCGGCATCACCCAGACCGCCGCCGGGCTGGTGCGGGTGCGGGGAACGCTCGGCAATCCCTCCACCGGCATCGACATGGTGGGCGCGGGCAAGGCGGCGCTGAAGGTCGGCGCGGCGGTGGCCACCGGCGGCCTGTCGCTCTTGGGCGATGCGCTGATCGGCGAGGCGACCAAGGACCCGCACCCCTGCCTCACAGCAAAAGGCTTGACCCCGGCCAAGAGTTCCGGCACCTCCTCGTCCACCAAGTCGTCGGGATCGTCCAGCAATCCCGTGGACGCCCTCGGCGGCGCGATGAAGGGGCTGTTCGGCAAGTAGGGGGGAGATGACCAAGGACCGCATCCGCGCCGCGGCGTTGCCGCAGGCGCCGAAACCCAAACGCGTCTACACCGCCGTGGGAGTCGCCGTGCATGACGGCGGCTTCGCGGTGGTGCTCGACGGGCGCACCGCGAAAACCCCGAAACGCCGCCCCCTGGTGCTGCCCACCCGGGCGCTCGCCGAGGCGGTGGCCGCGGAATGGGACGCGCAGCAAATCCACGTGGACGCCCGCGCCATGCCGCTGACGCAGATCGCCAACACCGCCATCGACGGCGTCGCCGAGGCGCGCGAGGCGGTGATCGACGCCCTGCACGGCCATGCCGCCGCCGACCTCCTGTGCTACCGCGCCGCCTATCCGCAAAACCTCGCCGCCGCCCAGGCGGAGGCCTGGCAGCCGCTGCTCGATTGGGCGGCGGCGGCGCTCGGCGCGCGCCTGCGCGTCACCGTGGGCATCGTCGCGGTGGACCAGCCGCAGGACTCGCTCGCCGCCATCCGCGACGCCTTCGCCGCCTACGACGCCTGGAGACTCGCCGCGGCGCAGGTGCTGGCCGGGGCCTTCGGCTCGGTCGTCCTGGCGCTCGCCGTGGTGGAAGGCCGCATCGCCGCCGACCGCGCCTTTGCCGCCTCGCGCCTCGACGAAACCCACCAGGCCGCAACCTGGGGCGAAGACGCCGAAGCCGCCCGCCGCGCCGCCGCCATCGCCCGCGAAGTGGAAGCCGCCGCCGCGTTTGCAGCGCTTGCGGTGGGGTGAAAAACCAAAGCTTTCGGAAGATAAAACTTTGCGAGGGGACATTTCCGCCTTGGGAACGCCGACGGGGCGTTCCCACTGCCTCCGGCAGTCGGCTCCAATCCCCTCGCGCACCCCATAACTTCCCGTTTTTGCGCGCAGCGCGGTAAAGCCATCACGTGGCCCGACCATAATCGGACGAGATCAGTGGGTACTGTTCTCATACTGATGTTGCACTACCACCGGCATGACGCCGAAATGCTCGGCAATCCGCGTAACCGGTTGATCCTCCTCTTCCACCATACGAACCACTGCGCCAATCGGGGCCATGAATTCGGCCGCAAAGGCACGCCCGACCGCTTGCCGGTCGGTGTAGAGGTCGGCAACGCACGCGGTCCGACTGCCGAAGGCGAGGAAATCGCCAATTCCACGTGCAAGAATGAATGCACTCGACTGCGGCCCTTCATCTTCGACGATGATCGTGGGCCTCCCATCGTCGAACCCCTGAAAGGCACGCAACGCTCCAGGCGCTTTTGGGCTCAAACCGATGCTATCGTCCGCACCGAACAGTTTCGACAACCCTTCGACACCTCCCACGGGCTGGTCTTCCGCGAGTTGCAGGGCTATACGCGCGCTGCGTGCCAGATCATAACCTTTTCGGTAGGAACGCATGGCTGGGTTGGCGTCACCGCCGCATCGAGCCCGCAAACCGGCCAAGATGGGCATCGCATTGCGTTGCTGAAACCGCTTGAACTGTTCCCTTGTCCAGAGCTGCCCCTCGGCCAAGGAATCGGCCAGTACCGCCGAGCCGAAATCGAGACGGGCATCCTCATCCGGGATAAGTTTCAAGAGGTCGCGAATCTCGATCGCACGGGCATCCTCAAGGTCATAGGCCGTCAACCCCAACGCACCCGCCGTACGGCAAAAGGCACGTTCGGCCGGTTGATCGCGTGAGTCCTCGATCCGTGCCAACAACGCGTGGAATGGACGCGCGCTACGCCCCTGAAGCCGATGGTGTGCGGCAAGCGGCCGCAAAAACTCCACGAGCAAAAGCTCTTCGAACGCATCTATCTGGGATGTTCTCGACGCAACTCCGAGGTCGAGCGCGGGCTTACCGTCGCCTCGCGCAGAGAGCTTGAGCCTGCTTCCGGTGACGGTCGCGAGCAACGCATAGTTCGGCCTGGATTGGTCCTCTAGCGTGAAGTCCCACAAACGGAATGGTGCATCGCGGCGATAGAGAATACGCCACCAGTTCTCAAGCACGCGCCGTCCGAGCGCGTCGAGGTCGGTCTTCGTCTGCGCGGCAACCCGCTCCTCGGATGACGACAGCCAAAGCCAGCACGTCAGCAAGCCATCGACAACGTCATTCTCTTGGTTTTCTGCGTAGCAATTTCCCTCTGTGGTATCAATTGAGAACAGTTCGGCGGTTCGTCCGGAATCTGCATCGCGATTTTTGCCGGGTTCAATCAAACCAAGTTCGCGCACCTTGTCGGTACCGACATCCGTAATCTTCGGAACGGACCGCCTGCCATCCGACACGACCTCAACCAAACCCGCCGACACAAGAGCATTCAACGCCCGGCTGACGTTCGGTTGCGCCCGGCCTGCGAGTTCGGCCAGAGCGCCGATACTCAATGGACGGTGGCGCGCGATCAACGCAAGCAGTTCGCGATGGCCTGGGATACCGAGCACGCGCACCCAATCCTCGCTCTTTCGAGGCGCCTGGAGGCGCGCCAGTAGTCGGTCGCGCATTGCGGAGGCGGGAATCGTCTTACTCATGATCGTCTTCCACTATGAATGCCGACGAAACATTCTGATCTGCACAGTAGTGCTCCACTTTATCGAAAAAATCCGAAATCAGCCGCGAGGCGGAGACGAAATCGTAGCGAAAGCGCTGCCCCATGTGGTCAACTCTGTGCTCATGATCCCAAGGGTCCTGCTCATCGGCGCCGTCAAAACCATGCGAATTGTCAAAACCGAGAATTCGTTCACCGCACTCATTCTGCAGGATAAGCGCGTAACTGAGGCCGTGCGGCTGTTGTTCGGTTACATCGGCCCAATCTGCCCGGATGACCACCTGCCAACCATTTTCCATCCGGCGAACACCGGCCATGTCGATCAGGTTTGACAGTTCTTCATGCCTGAACATATATCACTCTCTGATATGGATTGAAAGGCCCTGTCAATGGAGAGAATCCAGACTCTCCAGCCGGAGCGGAAAATCCATCGTTGATTTAAGGTTTGATCATAATCGATGCCGTGAAAAGGGGGATCCGGGTTTCAGCGATGAGGGCATTTTTGAATTCGACCCTGTGCTCGTTGATTATGGATGGCAGGAGCTGCTCCATCGCGTCCGTCTGTGATGTCTGCTAACCGCAACGCCATCTATAAACCAGACAGGCAGCTTCCAGTCCCTTCCCAGTCATGGGGTCGAGGGGGACTGAGTCCCCTTGCGGGTCCGGGCAGGGCCCGGCCCGGTTTTTGCCGGACCGCCGTTCGCCGTTGCGGTTGAGAATCCGGGCGGGGGGGTGGATAATGCGTGTTTAGAACGCATCGAATTGGGGCGGGATTCATGGACAGTGTGGTGAAGCGGGTGACGGACCGCATCGAGCGGCTGCGGTTGAACTATGTCAACACGAGGCCTTCGATCTGTTGCGAGCGTGCGAAGATCTATACGGACTCGCACAAGAGGACGGAGGGCAAGGCCGTCATTCTCCGCCGCGCCCAGGCGTTCCATGACTTCTGCGCCGAGTTCGAGGTGCGGATATTCTCCGACGAATTGATCGTCGGCACCGCGGGCAAGTTCCGCCGCACTGGGATTCTGACGCCGGAGTATTCCTGGAAGTGGGTGGACCGGGAGATGGATACCTTCCCCTCCCGTCCGCAGGACCCCTACCAGATCACCGAGGAGCAGTGCCGCTTCGTCCGCTCCGAGATTTTCCCCTATTGGCGGGGCAAGTCGCTGGAGGAGCACTTCCTGGCGTCTCTGCCCGAGGCGACGGCGCGGATCGCCGTGGACACCGGGATCATCGACAACGATTCGAAGTGGCGCCAGGCGGTGGGCGAGATCACGCCGGATTACGAGGGGCATCTGTTCCGCCTGGGCTATCGCGGCATTCTGCAGAAGGCCGAGGAAAAGCTCGCGGCGCTCGACTACCTCAATGCGGAGGCGATCGACAGGATCCACTACTACCAGGCCACGGTTCTGACCGCCAAGGGCATCATCCTGCTCGCCAACCGCTATGCGGACCTGGCGGAGGAGATGGCGGCGGCGGAGCCGGACGCCGCGCGCGCCGCCGAACTGCTGGAGATCGCCCAGGTGTGCCGGCGGGTGCCGGAGCATCCGCCGCAGAGCTTCCACGAGGCGATCCAGTTCGTCTGGTTCGTGCAGTTGGGCGGGATCGTCACGGAAAATCCGCTGGCGTTGAATCCCGGCCGCTTCGACCAGTACATGTATCCCTATTACGCCGCGGACATCGCCAACGGCACCCTGAGCCGGGAGCAGGCGAAGGAGCTGATCCACGCGCTGTGGCTCAAGTTCTCGGAGTGGGTGTGGACGATCTCCGAAAACACCACCGGATACTTCGCCGGGTACAACCAGTTCCAGAACCTCACCGTCGGCGGCAGGAAGCGCGACGGCAGCGACGCCACCAACGAGCTGACCTACCTCTGCCTGGAGGCGACCGACGAGGTGCGCACCCATCAGCCGGGGCTGAGCGTCCGCATCCATTCGGACTGTCCGCACGAATTCCTCTATGCGGTCACCGACCTGGTCAGCAAGGGCACCGGCTTCCCGGCGATTCACAACGACCAGGCGGGCACGCAGATGCTGCTGCAGGCAGGCTACGAGCCCGAGGACGCGCGGGACTGGAACAACTGCGGCTGCGTGGTGCCGCACTTCCGCAAGACCGGGCAGTGGACCTCCGCGGTCAACGTCAACTTCGCCGCGGCGATGGAATACGCCCTGAACGGGGGCAAGAGCCGCCTGACCGGGGAAAAGCTGGGCCTCCCCGCCAAGCCGGTGAAGGACTACGCGAGCTATCGGGAGGTCGAGGACGCCGTCTTCGCGCAGGTCGGCAACCTCGTCCATCATTCGGTGATTTCCACCGTCGTCGCGCAGCAGCTGCATGCCGAGATGGTGCCGCGGCCCTTCCTCTCCACCTGCATCGAGAACTGCGTGGAGACCGGGGTCGATCTCTCCCGCGGCGGCGCGAAATACAACGTCGGCCCGGTGCTCACCGGCATCGGCCTCGCCGTGGTGGCGAATTCGCTGGCGGTGATCAAGAAGCTGGTGTTCGAGGACAAGGCCGCCACCCTGGCGGAGCTGGACGCGGCGATGAACGCGGACTGGGAGGGTTATGAAAGCCTGCGCGCCAAGGCCCTGGCGGTGGTCAAATACGGCAACGACGACGACTACGTGGATGCCATCGCCCGCGACCTCGCCAACACCTACTACCGCACCACCCGGTCGTATAAGGACAACTTCGGGTCGCCGTTCAACTCCGCGTTCATGGGCATCTCCAACTACATCCCGACGGGGCGGATCGTCGGCGCGACGCCGTGCGGCCGCAAGGCGCGGAAGCCGATCACCGAAGGCGTGTCGCCCTACGCGGGCAGCGACGTGACCAGCCCGCTCGCCGCGATGCGCTCCAGCGCCAAGATGAACCACGACGTCCACACCGGCGGCACCCTGTTGAACCTGCGCCTGGGCGAGGACCTGGTCGCCACGCCGAAGGGCAAGCGCGATCTCGGCAACGTCATCCGCGCCTATTTCTCCCTCGGCGCGTTCCACGTGCAGTTCAACACGCTCTCGACGGAGACCCTGCGCAAGGCGCAGCAGCACCCGGAAGACTACAAGGACCTGCTGGTCCGGGTCGCGGGCTACAGCACCCAGTTCGTCAACCTGTCGCCGGAAATGCAGGAAGCGATCATCGCGCGTTCGGCACATGGAACCTTCTGAAGGCGCAAAAGGGGTGATCCTGCAAATGCAGGATTACTCCATCCACGACGGCGACGGCGTCCGCACCACGATCTTCCTGGCCGGGTGCGGCTTGCGCTGCCGGTGGTGCGCCAACCCGGAAAGCTGGACGCAGCAGCGGAAACTGGCCTTCCACGCGCACAAGTGCGCCGCCTGCCATCGCTGCGCGCAGGCCTGCCGCGAGGGCCTCGACCCGGCGGCAAAGGATTTCGACCCGGCCCGCTGCACGTTTTGCGGCGATTGCGTCGCGGCCTGTCCGGAACAGGCGCTGCAACTCGCCTGCCTGGAAAGCGGGGTCGAGGCCGTCGCCGCCAAGCTGCGGCGGGACGAGATCTTCTTCCGCCACTCCGGCGGCGGCGTCACTTTTTCCGGCGGCGAGCCGTTCGTGCAGCCCGCGTTCCTGGGGCAGGTCATCGACGCCTGCGAAAGGCTCGGCGTGTCGGTCTGGGTGGAGACGTGCGGCTTCTTCGCGTGGGATGCGTGCAAGGACCTGATGCCGAAAATCGACCATGTGTTCTTCGACATCAAGCACATGGATGCGGAGACGCACCGCCGCTTCACCGGGCAGGGCAATGCGGCGATCCTGGAGAACGCCTGCCGCATCCATGACCTGAAGATTCCGATGACGGTGCGCATCCCGCTGATCGTCGAGGTCAACCTCGACGAAGACAATCTGCGCGCCACCGCGGCGTTCATGCGCGCCCGCCTCGAAGGCAGTACCATCGAGCTGCTGCCCTACCATGAGCTGGGGAAAGCCAAATACCTGTCCTTCCGCATGGCGGAGGACTTTCATTCCTTCTCGACGCCCTCGGCCGAACAGATGGAATGGGCCTACGGCATTTTCGCCGAATACCGGATCGCGCGGCATCGGTAGCCGACGGCCTTCCGCGGCGAGCGCCGCGCCCGGATTCGCGTTTTGCTAAGCCTTCCGCCAAGGGGTGCGTATATTCGCTGCGTGTTGCGCGTGCGCCAAGGCGCGAATGAAAATCAAAAGCAACATGAAATCAAGGCGAAGGCGTGGGGCTTGCGCGGCCGCCGCGTTGCGGCGACTCTTGGCATGCCGGTTGCTCCTCCCGCTGCGTCATAACAGCAACGGGGCACAGCCCCTACGGGAAGGAATACATCATGGGCATGAGGCTCTTTTCTTTCGGGTCGGGGCAGCCGGACGCCGAGGCGGTTCTGGCCGCGATCAGCCGCAGCCAGGCGGTCATCCAGTTCGACGTGAACGGCACGATCCTGGACGCCAACGCCAACTTCCTGGCGGCCATGGGCTACGCCCTGGACGAGATCAAGGGCAAGCACCACAGCATGTTCGTCGAGCCCGGCTATGCCAAGAGCGCGGAATACGCCGCGTTCTGGGAGGATCTGCGCCACGGCAAGGCGCAGGTGGCGCAGTTCAAGCGCCTCGGCAAGGGCGGGCGGGAAGTCTGGATCGAGGCCTCCTACAACCCCATCCTCGACGGCAAGGGCAAGCCGGTGCGCGTGGTCAAGTACGCCACCGACGTCTCGGCGGAGAAAAGCCGGTTCGCCGACCTCGCCGGACAGGTGCAGGCGATCGGCAAGAGCCAGGCGGTGATCAGCTTCGCCCTCGACGGCACCGTCCTGGACGCCAACGAGAATTTCCTCGCGGCGATGGGCTACGCCCTGGACGAGATCAAGGGCAAGCATCACAGCATGTTCGTCGAGTCCGGCTATGCCAAGAGCCCCGAGTACGTGCGGTTCTGGGAGAAGCTGCGCGCCGGGGAATACCAGAGCGCGCAGTACAAGCGCATCGGCAAGGGCGGCCGGGAAGTCTGGATCGAGGCGTCCTACAACCCCATCCTCGACCTCAACGGCAGGCCGGTGAAGGTGGTCAAGTACGCCACCGACATCACCAAGCAGGTCGAGCTGCTCTCCAACCTCAAGGTCCTCATCGACCAGAACTTCACCGAGGTGGAAAGCGCCATCGACCGCACCCGCAGCCAGGCGGAGAACGCGGCGCACGATGCGGAGGCCACCTCCAGCAACGTCGAAACCGTCGCTTCGGCCTCGGAGGAACTGGCCGCCTCCATCGCCGAAATCTCGCGCAGCATGTCGCAGTCGCGCATGGCCGCGGACGACATGGTGGACAAGCTCTCCACCGCCGATGTCGCGTCGCAGCGCCTGACCCAGGCCGCCGGGGCGATGACCAGCATCGTCGAGATGATCCAGAGCATCGCCGGGAAGATCAACCTGCTGGCCCTCAACGCGACGATCGAAAGCGCGCGTGCGGGCGACGCGGGCAAGGGCTTCGCGGTGGTCGCCAACGAGGTGAAGAACCTCGCCAACCAGGCGGCGCGGGCGACCGAGCAGATCACCAGAGAAATCGGCGGCGTGCAGAACGCCTCCACCGAGGTGGTGCGGGTGATCGAGGATATTCGCAACGGCATCGCCGCGATGCGCGACTACGTCGCCGCCACCGCGGCGGCGGTGGAGGAACAGAGCGCGGTCACCCGCGACATGTCCTGCAACATGCAGGAAGCCTCCACTTCGGTGACGCGCATCAACAGCGGCATCGCCGAAATCTCCGCCGCCTCCTCCCAGGCCGGGCACGCCATCGCCCAGACCAAGGAAGCGGCGGGCGTGCTGCAACGCTGATTCTGCGCACGGTTTCGGCGCGGCGGGCAGGGGCGGCAGGAATGCCGCCCCTTCGTCCGTCCGGAAAAATCTTGGATGCGGGGGCGATTTGGGGCAAACTGCGCCCGCGCCGGAGGTCGTGACTCGACTAGGGATGCGGACGATGGACGAAGGCGATCGGTTGCGCGCACGCGTGGTGATCGAGGGCAAGGTGCAGGGGGTCTGGTTCCGCGCCTGGACGCAGGAGCAGGCGGCCGCGCGCGGTTTGTCCGGCTGGGTGCGCAATCGCCGCGACGGCGCCGTCGAGGCGGTGTTCGACGGCCCTGCCGCCGTCGTCGAGGCGATGATCCGCACCTGCTGGGACGGCCCGCCCGCCGCCCGCGTGCAGGCGGTCAGGGTCGAGCCGATGCCCGCCGACGAGCCGCTGGAAGGCTTCACCATTTTGCCGAGCGCGTAGCCCGCGCTCCGGCCTTGCAAGGATGTTTCCGTAAAAGTGTCCGCAGCTTCTTTACCCGTTTCCGCAGGAGCGGCGCCCGCCGCGCCCGCCTTCGACCGCTTCGTGATGACGGTGCGCTGCGCCGACGGCATCGGCGTGATCGCCACGGTCACCCAGGCGCTCGCCGACTGCACCGTCAACGTCACCGAGTCCGCCACCTATTCCGACCCCTCCACCGGGCGCTTCTTCATGCGCTCGGAGTTCGAGGTCGCCGCCGACCCGCACGCCCTGCGCGCCGTGCACGCGGCGCTGGAGTTCTGCCGGGTGCGCCGCGACATGACCATCGACGTGTTCCCCGCCAGCCGGCGCAGCCGCGTGCTCCTGATGGTCTCCAAGGCCGACCACTGTCTCAACGACCTGCTCTACCGCCACCGCACCGGCGAACTCGCCGTGGATATCCCCGCCGTGGTCTCCAACCACCCGGACCTGCGCGATCTGGTGGAGTGGCACGGCATCCGCTTCGTCCACCTGCCGGTGAACAGGGATACCCGCGCCGAACAGGAAACCGCGCTGCTCGACCTGGTGCAGGCGGAAAAGGTCGATGTGGTGGTGCTCGCCCGCTATATGCAGGTGCTCTCCGCCGCCGCCTGCGCCGCGCTGCCGGGGCGGATCATCAACATCCACCACTCCTTCCTGCCCGGTTTCAAGGGCGCGCGCCCCTACCATCAGGCGCACGCCCGCGGCGTCAAGCTGGTGGGCGCCACTGCGCATTACGTCACCGACGCCCTCGACGAAGGCCCGATCATCGAGCAGGAGGTCGAGCGCGTGGACCACACCTATACGCCGGAAAAGCTCACCGCCATCGGCCGCGAGATCGAAAGCCGCGTCCTCGCCCACGCCCTGCGCTTCCACGTCGAGCACCGCGTCTTCCTCAACGACGGGCGCACCGTCGTGCTCAAGTGATTGCGCCGCGCCGCGGCGAGAACCATATGTGTCTTCAGCGGTCCTTCCGGGACCGCGGCAGAAAAAGGCACAGCCAAATGTCGTTCAAGGATTTCAGTTCCAGCCATCGCGGCATGAACCATGCCCAGCCGTCGAACGTAAAATCGGCCCCGGCGGCCAAACAGGCAGCCCCCGCCAAATCCGGCGAACCGGCAAAGACGCAGGCTCCGGCCAAATAGAGGCTCCGGCCTCCGACCGAACGAACGGGGGAAGGCACGAGCCTTCCCCTTTTTGCTGGGGGGTGCAACAAGGCTGAGGGCGCTGCCCCCTGTCCCCCGTTGGGGCCTGGAGGCCCCAACCCCCCGATAGTTTTTCGTTCTTGCGCGTAGCGCGATAGAGCCATCGCGCGGTGTGACGGTCGATTTACCCCTTCGCCAGCGGCCCGAACACCTCGGCGAAGGTTTCCGCGAGCGCGGCGTCGAGGTCGGCCATGGCGGCTTTCATGCCGAGGTCGGCAAGGCTGGTGACGCCGTGGTCGGCGATGCCGCAGGGGACGATGCCGGAGAAGTGGGAGAGGTCGGGGCAGACGTTGACCGACATGCCGTGAAAGCTGACCCAGCGGCGCACCCGCACGCCGATGGCGGCGATCTTGTCTTCGCGGCCGCCGCCGCGGTCCACCCACAGGCCGACGCGGTCGGCGCGCGGTTCGGCTGCGACGCCCATGCGGGCGAGGGCGGCGACGCCCCAGGTTTCCAGCGCGTGGACGAAAGCGCGCACGTCGGCGCCGAAGCGTTTGATGTCGAGCATGACGTAGATCACCCGCTGGCCCGGCCCGTGGTAGGTGTATTGCCCGCCGCGGCCGCTGGCATAGACGGGGAAGCGGTCGGGCATCAACAGGTCCTTGGGATCGGCGCTGGTTCCGGCGGTGTAGAGCGGCGGATGTTCGAGCAGCCAGACCGCCTGGGTTTCCGCGCCTGCGCGGATCGCCGCGACGCGGTCTTCCATGAACGCCACGGCTTCGGGGTAGGGCACCGGCGCGGCGGAGGCGAGCCAGGTGACGGGAAGGCCGGTGGCGGGTTGCGGCGAAATCGGCGAAGGGGACATTGCACGCTTCCGAAAAGTGGTGAAAAGGGCCAACATGGCCTCTGGACATCGGGAAAGGGATTTGGTATGTCACCTTTCCTTCGTTGGCAACCCCCCGCCGCGAGGCGGTTGCGGGGTCCACGGGATGCGGTCGTGGCGGAATTGGTAGACGCGCAGCGTTGAGGTCGCTGTCCGGTAACACGGGTGGAAGTTCGAGTCTTCTCGACCGCACCAAGGATCATCTGAAAAACCCGCCGATAATTATCCTCGGCGGGTTTTTTCTTTTCGCGGGGCGCGACGGAATTTCCCGACAAGCCCTTTGGAATTGGGCGTATGTTCCCATCTTGGGGGTACGCGCTTTTCCCGCCCCTGCCCTGCAAAACACGTTTCCGCGACGCGGAGGACAACGGAGGTTCCGATGGCTCCCGAGCAGACGCCGAAGCATCCCGAAGACGGCAAGCCCGGTCTCGCGGAGGTCGAGGCCCGCGCCGCCGCGCTGGACGGGGACGAGGCGTTCCCCGACGAGGGGTTCACCGACGCTCTGCTGCGCCTGGTTTCCGAGGCGATCGCCGCGGGAGACATGGCGCGCGCCCGCGCCCTGGTGCTGGACCAGCACTATGCCGACGTCGCCGACATCATCGAGCGCATGGAGGCGGACGACCGCGCCCAGCTGGTGCTGGCGCTCGGCCGCGACATCGACCCCGACATTCTCCCCGCGCTGGACGGGGACGTGCAGGACCACGTGCTCAACATGATGGGCGCGGACGGCGTCGCCGCGGCGGTGGAGGCGATGGACTCCGACGACGCGGTGGCGGTGCTCGAGCAGTTGGACGACGACGAGCGCCGCCGCGTCATCCAGGCGCTGCCCGCCGCGGACCGCGCGGGGATCGAGCAGGCGCTGGCCTATCCGGAGTCTTCCGCGGGCCGCATGATGCAGCGGGAGCTGATCGCGGTGCCGGATTTCTGGGCCGTGGGCGACGTGCTCGACTACCTGCGCACCACCAAGGACGAGTTGCCGGAGACCTTCTACGAGGTGTTCGTGGTGGACCTGCGGCACCATCCGGTGGGGCGGGTTTCCCCCGCGCGGCTGTTGCGCGCCGCGCCGGAGACCCCCTTGCGCGACATCTTCGACGAGGATGTGGAGCCGATTCCCGCCACCATGGACCAGGAAGCGGTGGCGATGACCTTCCGCGACCGCGACTGGGTTTCCGCCATGGTGGTGGACGGCGACGGACGCCTGATCGGCCGCATCACCGTGGACGACATCGTGGACGTCATCGACGAAGAGGCGGAGGACGACATGCTGCGCCTCGCCGGCGTGTCGGATTCCGACATCTTCCGCGCGGTGTGGGGCACGGTGCGCACCCGATTCGGCTGGCTGTTCGTCAACCTCGGCACCGCGTTGATCGCCGCCACGGTGATCAGCCTGTTCGAGAACACCATCGCCCGCGTCGTCACGCTGGCGGCCTTGATGCCCATCGTCGCGGGCCTGGGCGGCAATGCGGGAACCCAGACGCTGGCGATTTCGGTGCGCGCCCTGGCGATGAAGGAACTGACCCCGGGCAACGCGCGCCGCGTCATCGGCAAGGAGGTCGGCGTGGGGCTGGTCAACGGCCTCGGTCTCGCGGTGGTGGGCGGCACCATCGCCTATTTCTGGTCCGGCAACGTGAAGATCGGCCTGGTGCTGGCCGGGGCCATGGTGTCCAACATGGTGGTGGCGGGCCTGGCGGGGATTCTCATCCCGCTCACCCTCGACCGCTTCAAGGTGGACCCGG
This sequence comes from Oleispirillum naphthae, assembly GCA_027864655.1. Lineage (GTDB taxonomy): Bacteria > Pseudomonadota > Alphaproteobacteria > Rhodospirillales > Rhodospirillaceae > Oleispirillum > Oleispirillum naphthae. The sequence goes on along the minus strand of JAQAZG010000006.1, from coordinate 22,129 downwards.
CGGTGGCCTCCGGGGTGTTTCTCACCGCGCTCACCGATTCGGTGGGCTTCTTCGCCTTCCTCGGCCTGGCGACGGTGTTTCTGCTTTAGATCAGGTCCGCGGCGATCTCCACCGCGGAGCGGACGCATGCCATGCAGACGCTGTCGCGCAGGCCGCGTTCCTTCACTTGGCGCGTGCCTTCCGGCGTGGTGACGTCGCAGCCCTGCAGCAGCTCGCGGCAGAGGCAGGAACCGTGCCGCGCCTCGAATGCGGACATCAGCGCATAGACCTTGTCGTAGGTGGCCTGGGTCATCGCCTTGTCGCCGCCCTTACCGCGCCCGTGGACGAGCCCGAGGGCGAGGATGGCCCCGGACACCGCGCCGCAGACCTCCTGCTTGCGGCCCATGCCGCCGCCGAAGCCGCAGGCGAGGCGCATCGCCAGGTCCTCGTCGAGGCCGTGCTCCGCGCAGAAGGCGGAGACCGCCGCCTGGGCGCAGTTGTATCCGCCGGTGAAGGTGGCGAGGGCGGTGTCGGTCTGCTTGCTCATGGGGGATGTTCCCTGCGGAGGTTCACGCGCTGATGTAGCGGGCGATCGCGCGGTCCAGCACCGTGGAGGTGATGATGATCGTGGCGATGTCCTGTTTGCGTTGGATCGAGCCGCGCAGCACCATCTCGCGGTAGTCGTCCACCAGGCCGCGCAGCGCCATCACGCCGTCCTTGCGTTGCAGGTGCTGCTCGAAGAAGACCCGCCCCAGCCCCGGCTTGCCCCAGATGCCGTTCATGATGCCGACGATCTCCGGGATGGTCGGTCCCGCGGTTTCGTCCGGTTCGATCTCGGTGGAGAGTTCGAGCGCCGCCAGCGCCTCCGGCGTCATGTAGTCGAGGTAGCGGGCGCAGAAGGTCTTGATGTGCTCGATGATGCCGCTGCGTTCCGGCCCCGGGTTCATCATGCGGATGTTGCGCAGAAGCTCGCCGAAGGCGGTGATGATCGGCGCGGGCTGCTTCACCAGGGAGGCGAAGTCGCTCCCCAGCATGGCGCGGAACACCGCGATGTCGGTTTCGTGCTGGCGCTCGCGCAGGTCGGGGCGGCCGCGCTTGTTGAGTTCCTCGTTGATCTTGTCGGTGACGTCGCGCACCGCCCAGGTGCCGATGGCGAGCAGCGCCTCCGGCGAGCGGATGAGGCGCAGGTCGAGGCCGAGTTCGGCGATCTGCTCCGGCGCGGAGAACGCCTGGGCGAAGGCGAGCAGGTAGCGCGGGTCCCAGTCGAGGATCTCCGTCGCCGCGGGGCCGAAGGCGTTGCCCAGCGCATGCATCTGGAACGCCTTGATGTGGGTCAGCGCGTTGAGCCAGTCGGTGTCCACCTGATCGGTGAGGATCGCGCCGAAGCGGTGGCCGAGCTTGACCCGCACCTCGCCGAGCGCGCCCGCGTTCATCCCCGCGAGGATGCGCAGGCGCGGCAGGGCGTCGAGCGCCATCGCCTCGCCGGGCAGGCGTTCCAGCGCGCCGGTGTTCTTGGCGAAGATGACGCGCACCGCACGTTCCACGTAGATGCGTTCCGCCTGATCCACGGAAAGCCCGCACGCCCCGGCGGGCACGGTGCGCTTGCCGGAGCCGATGCGCTGCCCCGAGGGGCCGACGATGGCGATCAGGTCGAGCTGCCAGGCGACCTCGAACACCTTGATCGCACGCTCGATCGCCGCGTCGTTCTTCAGCGCCGCCTCCAGCGGCAGCGCGCCGATCAGCGAACCCTCCGCCCCCAGGGCGGCGCTCTCCAGCTTCTGCAGGAAGGGATAGAGCTTGCGCACGGCGCGGTGCAGCCGGGTCTTGCGGCCGTTCCGGGAGTGCAGGGCGAGGCCGCGGAACGGCAGCGACAGCCCGAAGGGGAGAATCCGCAACAGGTCGGAATCGCCGTCGGCGACGCGCAGGATCAGGCGCGCGCGGTCCGGCTTCTTGCCGTTTGCGGCCTTGGCGCTGCCGCTCTTGGCCTTGGCGGGCTTTTGCGCGGGTTTTTTGGCCATGCGGATGCGGCCCCGGTGAGAGTGCAAAAGCGGCGGCAGACGTGCGCCGTGTCAACGAGTGGGTTGCTGCCGACTGTGCCCAACGTCGGGAACGAAATCAAGGATTCCATCGAAAGGGTGAAACTCTGCGGCGGATGGCGTACGGATTTTTCATGCCTCCGCCGCAAATCTCCATTGGGTTCCCTCGCGGGCGAAACTGCTCTATGGTGCGCGGCGATAGGCTTTTTGGGGGAGTGTGGCGGTGATCGACGACGACGCCCTGCCGATACACGGCGGCGATCTGGCGGCTGCGGAGGCGCGCTACGGCGTGCCGCGCGCGGAGTGGCTCGACCTTTCCACGGGGATCAACCCCAACCCGTACCCGGTGGCGGGGGTTTCCGCCGCGGCGTGGGGGGCGCTGCCCGACGCCGCGCGCAACGAGGCGCTGCTCGCCGCGGCGCGCGCCGGATACGGCGTGGCCGCGGCCGCGGCGGTGGTCGCCGCGCCGGGCACCCAGGCGCTGATCCAGTGGCTGCCGCGCCTGATCGCCGCGCCCGGCGTGGCGGTGGTCTCCCCCACCTACGGCGAACATGCCGCCGCCTGGGCCGCCTGCGGCCTGCCGGTGCGCGAGGTCGCGGGGATCGAGGCGGGGGACGACGCCGCGGTGCTGGTGGTGGTCAACCCCAACAATCCGGACGGCCGCGCCTATGAGGCGCTGGACCTGCTGCGCCGCGCGGAGCGCCGCGGCCGCGATGGCCGCTGGCTGATCGTGGACGAGGCGTTCTGCGACGTCACGCCGGAGATCAGCCTGGCGCGCCATGCGGGGATTCCCGGCCTCATCGTGCTGCGGTCCTTCGGCAAGTTCTTCGGCCTCGCCGGGGCGCGGCTGGGCTTCGCGCTGTGCCCGCCGGAATTCGGCGCGCGGCTCGCCGCCGCCATGGGGCCGTGGGCGGTTTCCGGCCCGGCGGCGGAACTCGGCGCGCGGGCGCTTGCCGACAGGCCGTGGATTTCCGCGGCGCGGCGCGAACTGGCGGCGATGGCGGCGCGCCTCGACGACCTCTTCGCGCGCTGCGGGCTGACCGTGGCCGGCGGCACAGATTTATTCAGACTGACACACTTCGAGGCCAGCCTCGCATTGTATCATGCGCTCGCGAGGCAAGGCGTGCTGGTGCGGGCCTTCGCCGCCCGCCCCGAATGGCTGCGGTTCGGTCTGCCGGGGAATTCGGCGGCGTTCGACCGCCTGGAACACGCCCTGCACGCCGCGATGGACGAGACCGGGCGATTCTGAAGACTCCCCGGTCGGTCCCGCGCAGGTAGGACCGGATACGGGGAACCCGCATGAATGCATGGATGATCGGCGTCGGTTATGCGGGCGGCTTCGCCTGCTGTTCGCTGTGGGCGCGCGAGTGGGCGCGCCGCAAGGGGCTGAACACCAAGGTGTGGGGCACCGCCGGCGCGGCCGCCGGGCCGATCGGCGTGATGGCCGTGGGCCTGTGGCGCGCGCGCGCGTCGCTGTGCCCCCATTGCCTCGCCCCGATGCCGTTCGAGGCGCGCTATTGCCCCACCTGCCGCGCCCGCGAGCACGGCGCGGCCGAGGCTCCGGCGCCGCGTCCGCGCCGCCTCGTCCTGCCGCCCCTGCCGCTGCCGCGCCGGATACGCGCCCATCAGGCGGCGCGCCTTGCCGCCCGCCGCGCCGCCGAGCCGTTGTTCGCGCCGCACGGTTATTTCGAGACCCCCGCGGAAACCCCCGCCGTCACGAACTGACGGAGGGTTTTTCCAGAAGGCCGCGCAACCGCGCGCGGTGCACCCGGTTTTCGTTGGTGCGCGGAATCTCCGCCACGAAGATCAGCCGCTTGGGCAGCGCATAGGGCGCAAGGCTCTTCGCCGCCGCAGCCAGGATGTCGGCGGCGAGCAGGGCCTCCGCCGCGGCGTCGCCGCGGCCCGAGCCCGGCTTGGCCACCACCGCCGCCACCACTTCCGGATTGCCCGCCGCGTCCGGCAGGGCGAGCACCGCCGCCGCCTCGACCATGCGGTGGGCGGCGAGCACGCGCTCCACGTCGTCGGGGAGGAAGCCCGCCTGCTCGGCGGGGAGGACGTCGTCCGCCTTGGCGACGAAGGAGAGGTTGCCGTCGTCGTCGAGGCTCGCGATGTCGTCGGTGAGGAACCAGCGGCCGACGTATTTGCGCCGCGCCCACTGCGCCACCGCTGCGGCCTGCCCCTCGTAGCCGAGGCAGAGGCCGGGGTGGTCCTGGGTCACCGCGACATGGCCGACCGCGCCGATCGGCACGCTCTGGCCGTCGGCGTCCACCACGCCCAGCACCGTGCCGGGAATGGCGCGGCCGATCGCCGCGTCGCCCTCGCCGGAAAACCAGTGGGGGTGGGTGGCGGCGATCGGGCCGGTCTCCGCCTCGCCGTAGATGCGCCCGAGCGGCAGGCCGAGGGTTTCGCGGCACCAGTCGTCGGCGTCCTGCGGCGGGCGTCCGCCGACGCAGGCGGCGGCGCGCAGGGCGAAGCTGTAGTGGGCGCGCGGCTCGGGGAAGCGGCGCAGGCCGTCGATCGCGGCGGGGGTGAAGAGCGCCAGGCGCACGCCGTGGCGGGCGATGTGGGCGAAGCACGCCTCCGCCGCCGCGCCGGTGGCCGGGGCCGCCATGGCGAGCACCGGAACCCCGAGAATCCACGGTCCGAACAGGCCGGAGATCAGGCCCATGGGGTGCGCCGGTTCCGCCGCGCACCACAGCATGTCGCCGCCGCGCGGAATCTCCTCGAACACCATTTCCAGGCCGGGCAGATGGCCCAGCACCGCGCGGTGCGCGTGCAGGATCGCCTTGGCCGGGCCGGTGCGCCCCTGCGAGAACACCAGGAAGGCGGGATCGCCGGCGTTGGTGGACGCGCTCACCGGCACCGGCGGCGCGCCGTAGAGCGCCGCCCAGAAGTCCTCCGCCTCGTCCGAGGGGGAGGAGACGCAAAGCACGGCGGGCACGGGGTCCAGCCGTGCGGCGGCGCGCCGCGCCACGGCGAGAGAGGCGCGGTCGGCGACGATGATGCGGGGTTCCGCCGCCGCCATCGCCGCGGCGAGTCCGGCGGGGGGCCAGGCCGCGTCCATCGGCGCGACGACGCCGCCCGCCTTGAGCGCGGCGAGCGCGGAAAGCGCCATCTCCAGCCCCTGCGGCAGCAGGGTGGCGACGCACGCTCCGGGCTCCAGCATGCGCCCGGCGAAGGCGGCGGCGAGCAGGTCGGACAGGCGCTTCAGCGCGCCGTAGCTGAAATGCGCGGTGGTGCCGTCGGCGAGCGGCGCGACGAGAGCGGTGCGGTCCGGATCGGCGCCGGGGCGGCACTGGCGGTCGAGGCTGTCCGCGGCGGCGTTGAACGCCTCCGGAATGTGCCAGCGGAACGCGCGGCGCGAATCCTCATAGGAACGGACGGTCGGCAGCATGGCGGTTCGATCCCAGGTTCATTCGAGGAAGACCTCGTACTCCAGACGGTCGGGGGCGTTCAGCCCGTCCAGCAACACGCCGTCGAAGCCCAGGTCCATCAATCCCTTGAAGTATGCCCCGAGGATTTCTTTCCACTCCGGCATCCAGTAGTTGACGAGAATGTCCGAGGGCATGCCCGGCAACGGCTCGCGCAGGAAGGCGGGTTCCCCGACCCGCCAGCCGCGCTTCCAGTAGTAGCGGTCGTCGCGCGCCGCGGAAAGGTTGATCTCCGCCAGCAGCAGGCGGCGCGCGCCCAGGCGCTTGTATTTCAGGCCGCGCACGTCGGTGCGGGTCAGCGGCTTGTCGGCGGCGTAGAAGGCATCGACGATCACCAGATCGGCGTTGCTTTCACCCAAGGCCATCAGCCAGTCGTCCTTCGACGCATAGGCGCGCGGGCCGCGCATCCACAGGCCGTTCTTCACGTCGCCCAGGTTGTCCACGTTGGCGGCGTTCTCGAACGGCGGGCGGCCCTTGGGCAGGCGCTGCGGCGCGTCCGGGGCGCCGATTTCGGCGATGCTCAGCGTCTTCTCCGCGCGGCCGCGCTTCGCCGTGGCGAAGGGGTCGGCGGCGGCGCACGGGTCCAGCGAGATCACCCGCATCCCCGAGGCGCGGACCGCCGCGATGCGTTGCGCGATCGCCTGCGCCTTCATTTCCTCGGCGCGGGAGGGCTTGGGCGCGTCGGGTTTCGGCGGCGGTTTGGGGCAGTTGACGCCGTCCAGCGCCACCGCGTCGAGATCGTGCAGGATGCGGCGGAACGGCGCGCCCGGCGCGGTGTCGGGCACCGGCTCGCGGTCGAGGGAGGCCGGGTCGAGCAGGCTTTCGCGCTGCTGCTCCCAGGGGCTCGTCGCCATCAGGCCCAAGGGCATCCGCCCGACCAGAAGGAAGCGCGGGTCGCGGCTTTCCGCATATTGCGCCAGGCCGTCCACGATGAGGCGCAGTTCCTCGCGGAAGCGCGGAATCGCCATCAGCTTTTCCATGCGGGTGAGCGGCTTGCGGCTCTGCGCCGCGGCCTCGCGCACCGGCAGCGCGGCGGCGAGCGCGGCGGCGAGAATGCAGACGATGCGCGGGAAGATGCGCGGCAAGGGGGCCTCCGCCGGAAACAGCCGAACCGGACCGCGCGCTCGCGCGCCGGTCCGGTTTTCACCTTAGCGGGGCAGGTTTAACAAAGGGATAAAAATCAAACGCCGGCGAAACGCCTGCGGACGATGCCGCCATAGGGCGCAAGCATCAGGAGCGCCATGCCGATCTTCACCGCGAAGTCGCCATAGGCCCAGGTCAGCCACGGCAGGCCGGAACCGGCGAAGGCGAGGGAGAAGAACAAGGTGGTGTCGATCGCCGAGCCGATCACCGAGGAGGCGAGCGGCGCTTTCCACCAGCTTTCCTTGCGCAGGCGGTTGAACACGAAGACGTCCAGCAACTGCGCCACCAGGAAGGCGGAGCCGGAGGCGAAGGCGATGCGCGGCGTCGCCACCCATGCCGAGAGGACCACCGCGCAGAAGAACCCCCAGCGCACCACGCGGCGCGCCTGCGCCGGGCCGAAGGCGCGGTTGGTCAGGTCGGTGACGAAAAACGCCACCGGATAGGTCAACGCGCCATAGGTCAGCCAGTCGTTGATCGGGTACTGCACCATGATGTTCGAAACCACCACCACCACCACCATGGCGGCGACCGGCAGGGCAAGCTGCTTGTTCACGGGCATCCGTTCCATTCTCCACGCATAGCAAACCTGCCGGGTCTCCAGCGAAACCGGGCATGTGCGAAAAACTCAGGGGGCGGAGATAACCACGCCGGAGGGGCGCTGTCCAGCGGAAAACCGCCGCTTCAGCGCACCAGGGCGATCGCCACCGGCGTGGTCACCGCGGCGAGGAGGGTGGACATGACGATGGCCGAGGCGGTGGCGGCGCCCATCTTGCCGAACTGGTCGGCCATCAGGTAGACGTTGAAGCCGACGGCGATCGACGCGAGCATGACGATCGACTGGGTTTCCAGGGGCGGCAGGCCGAGCAGCAGCGCCAGGACCCAGACCACGGCGGGCTGCACCGCGAGCTTGAAGACGGCGATCGCCGAACCCTCGCGCCAGCCCGCGCGGAAGCCGAACTTGGCGAGCCCCATGCCGAGGGTCACCAGCGCCATCGGCGAGGTGGCCTTCGCCAGCATCTGGACCGGCGCGTCGATGAGCGCCGGCAGGGCGAGGCCGCTCGCATCGAAGGCCAGCCCGGCGACGATGGCGACGATGATCGGGTTGAGGAGGACGCTCCGCAGCATCTTGGCGAAGCCCCGGAACGACAGGCTGCCGTGCAGCGACCACTCCACGGAAACGGTGACCAGGGTCCACAGGACCAGCGCGTTGAACGCGACGATCAGCGACACCGACGGCAGCGACGCCTCGCCGAGGGTCGCCTTGGCCAGAGGAATGCCGAGGAACACGTTGTTGGAGAAGATGCAGCCGACGCCGAACACCGACTGCGACACCCCATCCAGCCGGAACAGCCTCCAGGCGGCGAGGCGGCCGATCGCGAAGACGATCAGGCAACTGCCGAAAAAGGCGATGAGCAGCCGGGAGTCCACGGGCGGCAGGGAGGAAAACCGCGACATCGTGCTGAACAGAAGCGCCGGGACGAGGATGTTGAAGACGAACTTCGACAGGTGGTCGGCCATCGCGTGCGGCCATTTGAAGGCGCGCATCGCCGCGTAACCGATGAAAATCAGCAGGAACAGCGGCGCGGAGAGCAGGATGTGGTGGAGACTTTCGGACAGCATTTCACGGGCACGCGGCAGGGGTGGGGAACGACGGGGCGGAAACCTCCCGCGGCGCGGCTGCGGGCATGCGGGCGTATTCGATTTCCACGTACGCTACCGGGCTTTGTGTACAATGTAAATCCACGGCGGGCATATTCCGCCGCGGCGGTTTTTGCGCGGTTTTTTTGCGCTTCGCCGGGGTTGCGGCGGGGCGTGGAATGTGGCTTCCTGATGACACCGCGCCTTTTGTAAAACCAAGGACATGGCGGCGCGGCGGACGGGGGGCAAGGTGGCCATCGGCGCGCAACAAGAAAGACCGGCCCACGTGGTGGTGATCGGCAACGAAAAGGGCGGCACCGGCAAATCGACGATCGCCATGCACATGGCGGTGGCCTTCGCCAACGCGGGCGGGCGCGTCGGCATCATCGACCTCGACCCGCGGCAGAAGTCGGTGTCGCGCTATGTGGAAAACCGCGTGGAGACGGTGCGCAAGACCGGCGTCATCCTGCCGGTGCCGACGGTCTACACCATGGCGGGCGACGGCATCGAGGAACTGGCGGAACTGGCGCTGACGGCGATCCGCAACGAGGAACTCCTGATCGTCGATACCCCCGGCGCGGCGACCGGGCTGTCGCGCGCCGGGCATGTCTTCGCCGACACCCTGATCACGCCGCTGAACGACAGCTTCGTCGATCTCGACGTGCTCGGCCGGGTCGAGCCGGAGACCCACCGCGTGCTCGCGCCCAGCCATTACGCCGAGCTGGTGTGGGACACCCGCAAGGAGCGCGCCCGCCAGGGCCGCGCGGCGTTGCGCTGGTTCGTTTTGCGCAACCGCCTGTCCAACCTGGATGCGCACAACAAGCGGGCGATGGAGGCGGCGATCGCCTCCCTGGCGGAGCGCATCGGCTTCACCCCGGTGGCGGGGCTGGGCGAGCGGGTGATCTACCGCGAACTGTTCCTTTCCGGCCTGACCCTGCTCGACCTCAGGCGTCCCGGCATTGCGGTGGACCTTTCGGTGTCCCATATCGCAGCACGCCAGGAATTGCGGGCGTTGTTCAACGCCATCGGCTTCACCGGCCTGATCCCGAACGCCTGAGCGGCGGTCATCGTTCGGTCACCTGCCGGGTCTGGACTTCCCGCCGCGCCCCGGCTTATAAGAACCCCGCGCGGTGTGTGTGAAATCCGCGCTTCGCAGAGACGTTGGAGTCTTTCATGGGTCATCGAGTTCGCAAGGCGGTTTTCCCGGTCGGCGGCATGGGTACGCGCTTCCTGCCCGCGACCAAGGCGATGCCGAAGGAGATGCTTCCGGTCGTCGATAAACCGCTGATTCAGTACGCGGTGGAGGAAGCCGCGGCGGCGGGGGTGGAGCACTTCATCTTCGTCACCGGGCGCGGCAAGAACGCGCTGGAGGATCACTTCGACTACGCGCCGGAGCTGGAGCGCATGCTCGAGGAGCGCCACAAGGACGAGGCGCTGGACGCGGTGCGCCGCTTCATGCCGCGCTCCGGGCAGATCAGCTACACCCGCCAGACCGAGCCCTTGGGCCTCGGCCATGCGGTGTGGTGCGCGCGCCACCTGGTGGGCGGCGAGCCGTTCGCGGTGATCCTGCCGGACGACCTGATCCTCGCCGACGAGCCGGTGCTCAAGCAGATGACCGACGTCTACGATCCGCTGGGCGGCAATCTGGTGGCGGTGCAGGACGTGCCGCGCGAGCACACCTTCCGCTACGGCATCCTCGACATCGAGACCGACGACGGCAAGCTCGCCAAGGCCAAGGGCCTGGTGGAGAAACCCAAGCCCGCGGACGCGCCCTCGACGCTGTCGATCATCGGGCGCTACATCCTCGACCCGGTGGTGTTCTCGCCCTTGGGGCGGCGGATGATCGGCGCGGGCAACGAGATTCAGCTCACCGACGCGCTGGCGACGACGCTCGCGGTGGTGCCGTTCCACGGCCTGCGGTTTGAGGGCGTGCGCTTCGACTGCGGCGACAAGGTGGGCTTTTTGCAGGCCAACGTGGCCTTCGCGCTGCACCGGCCGGATCTGGCCGACGACGTGCGCGCCGCGCTGAGGGATCTGGTCTGCTGAAGGCAGGCACGCGTTTACAGGTGGAGTGAAGCGACAATGCGTATTGCGATGATCGGCACCGGCTATGTCGGTCTGGTGTCGGGAACGTGTTTTTCCGAATTCGGCATCGACGTGGTCTGCGTGGACAAGGACGCCCGCAAGATCGAGATGCTGAAGCGGGGCGAGATTCCGATCTTCGAACCCGGCCTCGACGACATGGTTCGCTCCAACGTCAAGGCGGGGCGGCTGTCGTTCACCACCGATCTTGCGGATGCGGTGCGCGCGGCGGATGCGGTGTTCATCGCGGTGGGCACGCCGTCGCGCCGCGGCGACGGCCACGCCGACCTCTCCTACGTCTATGCGGCGTCGGAGGAGATCGCCGCCGCGATGGACGGCTACACCGTGGTGGTGACCAAATCGACGGTGCCGGTGGGCACCGGCCGCGAGGTCGAGGAGATCATCCGCAAGACCTGCCCGGACGCCGATTTCGACGTCGTCTCCAACCCCGAGTTCCTGCGCGAAGGCTCGGCGATCAACGACTTCATGCGCCCCGACCGCGTGGTCATCGGCACCGAGAGCGAGCGCGCCCGCGAGGTGATGCGCCAGCTCTACCGCGTCCTCTACCTGATCGAGACGCCGATCGTCTTCACCTCCCGCGAGACCTCGGAACTCATCAAGTACGCGGGCAACGCCTTCCTGGCGATGAAGATCACCTTCATCAACGAGATCGCCGATCTCTGCGAGGCGGTCGGCGCGGACGTGCACGACGTTTCCCGCGGCATCGGACTGGACGGCCGCATCGGCAAGAAGTTCCTGCACCCCGGGCCGGGCTACGGCGGCTCGTGCTTCCCCAAGGACACGCTGGCCCTGGTGCGCACGGCGAAGGACTACGGCTCGCCGATGCGCCTGATCGAGACCACGGTGGACATCAACGACAGGCGCAAGAAGGCGCTCACCGGCCGCGTCGCCGCGGCGGTGGGGGGCGTTCTCGCGGGGAAGACGGTGGCGGTGCTGGGGCTGACCTTCAAGCCCAACACCGACGACATGCGCGACAGCGCCAGCCTCGACCTCGTTCCCGGGCTGCTCGCCGCGGGCGCCAGGGTGCGCGCCTTCGACCCCGAGGGCATGGCCGAGGCGAAGCCGCTGCTGCCGCCGGAGGTGGCCTATTGCGCCGATGCCTACGCGGCGATGGAGGGGGCGGACGCGCTGGTCATCCTCACCGAGTGGAACGCCTTCCGCAGCCTCGACCTCGCCCGCGTCAAGGCGCTGATGGCCGCGCCGGTGATGGTGGACCTGCGCAACATCTACGATCCCAGGGAGATGACGGAGCGGGGCTTCGCCTATTCGTGCGTCGGCCGCCCGGTTGCGGCCTCCGGGACGGCCGGGTGACGGTGCACGGCCACCGCTTCCACCCCGCGATCCTGCGCGACTACGACATCCGCGGCGAGGTGGGGCGCACCCTGCGCATCGCCGACGCGGTGGCCCTCGGCATGGCCTTCGGCTCGCGGCTGATCGAGGCGGGCGGCGGCACCGTGGCGGTGGCGCGCGACGGGCGGCTTTCCTCCCCCGATCTCGCCGCCGCGCTGATCGACGGGCTGACCGCCTCCGGCGTCACCGTGCTCTCGGTGGGGCGCGGCCCGACGCCGATGCTGTTCTTCGCGGTGGAGGCGCTCAAGGCCGACGCCGGGATCATCGTCACCGCCTCGCACAATCCGGCGGACCACAACGGCTTCAAGATGGTGATGGGCGGCCGCCCGCTGTTCGGCCCGGATATCCGCGCGCTCGGCGCGCGCGCCGCGGCGGGGGACTTCGTCTCCGGCGACGGCGCGGTGGAGGAACGCGAGGTGGAGGACGCCTACGTCGCCCGCCTGCTGCGCGACATCGCCCCGGCGCGGCCGCTTTCGGTGGTGTGGGACTGCGGCAACGGCGCCACCGGCCCGGTGGCGGAGGCACTGGCGCGCCGCCTGCCCGGGCGGCACCGGGTGCTGTTTCCCGAGGTGGACGGGCGCTTCCCCCATCATCACCCGGACCCGGCGGTGGCCGCCAACCTTGCGCCGCTCGCCGCGGCGGTGCGCGCCGAGGGGGCGGACCTCGGCGTCGCCTTCGACGGCGACGGCGACCGCCTCGGCGTGGTGGACGAGACCGGCGAAATCCTCTGGGGCGACCGCATCCTCGCGCTGCTCGCCGAGGACGTGCTGGCGCGCCGCCCCGGCGCGACGGTGATCGCCGACGTGAAGTCCTCGCAGACCCTGTTCGACCGCATCCGCGCCCTCGGCGGCGCGCCGCTGATGAGCCGCACCGGGCACTCGCTGATCCGCGCCCGCATGGCGGAGGAGGGCGCGCCGCTCGCCGGGGAGATGAGCGGCCACATCTTCTTCGCCGACCGCTACTACGGCTTCGACGACGGCCTCTATGCGGCGCTGCGCCTGATCGAGGGCCTGGCGGCGCGGCAGGGCGGACTCTCCGCCTGGCACGGCGCGCTGCCGCGCCTGCCCGCGACGCCGGAGGTGCGCATTCCCTGCGGCGAGGAGGAGAAGTTCGCCGTGGTCGATGCGGTGGCCGCGCGCCTGGCGGAGGCGGGCGCGGAGGTGGAAACGGTGGACGGCGTGCGGGTGAAAACGGCGGAGGGCTGGTGGCTGTTGCGCGCCTCCAATACCCAGGCGGAGCTTACCGTCCGCGCCGAGGCGAAGACCGAGGCCGGGCTGGCCGCCGCGGTGGCGGCGGTGGCCGCGCACCTGGCCGCCGCGGGCGTCGCGCCGCCGGAGGCCTTGCGGGCGTAGTCAGAAGGCGGCGCGGGTGGGCGGCGCGCCGGGCGGCTCCATCGGGTCGATGCCGCGGGCGATGGCGGCCGCCAAGCTGCCGTCGTCGTGCATTTCGGCGATGGCGCGGTCGATCGCGGGCAGCGCCGCACGCCCCGCGGGCGAGCGCTTCGACGCGGCGATGTGGTAGGAAAGGTCGGCCACCGCAAGGCCGCTCGGCTCCGCCGCGGCGACCGACGGGCTGAGAATGCGGGCGTGCAGGCAGTAGACCTGCCAGTCCATGACGAAGGCGTCGATGCGCCGCGAGGCCAGCATCTGGATCAGCGCGTCGTCGCCGCTCACCAGTTCGAAGCGGGTGCCCTGGCGGCGCAGCGTTTCGCGGTCGAGGCCGTAGTTGTAGCCGCGCACCATGCCCAGGGTCTTGCCCGCCAGTGCGCCCCAGCCGCTCCACGGCGCGGCCTCGCGGCGGCGGAAGACCAGATTCGACGACAGCCACAGCGGACGGGAATAGGCGAGATAGGTCTCGCGCTCCGGGGTGAGGGTGATGCACCAGATCAGGTCGGCGGCACCGCTTTTCGCCTCGGCGTGACAGCGCGGCCAGGGCTGCAGGGTCATGCCGACGGAAAGCCCGGCGCGCAAAAACACCTGCCGCGCGAGCCGCGCCGCCACCCCTTCCACCGCGGTCTCCCCGGCCTTGCCGACGTTCCACGGCGCCCAGGGGAAGCTCACCGCCCGCAGCGCCGCGGCGAACGACGGCGCGGGCGCGCAGACGGCGCTTGCGGCGATGCCGGCGAGAAGGGTTCGGCGGGTCAGATGAGGCACGGCGCGCCCCTTGCGGCGGAGCGTGCGGCGCGAAGCGGCGTCAGGGTTTGATCACCATGCACGGCTTGGCCTCCCGCTGGATCAGGGTGCAGGCGCGGTTGGCGTCGCCGGAGGAGAGGCCGATGATGCGCGCGCGGTAGAGCGTTCTGGTCTTGGCCTTGAGGGGTTCGATGCGGCTTTGCGCGCGCGCCGCCGCGGCGTCGGTCTGCATCGCCATGGCGTGGCGCGCCGCGCCCTCGGCCGCGGCGCGGTCGGAGAACGCCCCGACCTGGATGCCCCAGGCGCCGGGCCGCGCCGCGACGGTGCGCGGCCTCTCGGGGGCGGGTTCGGGCAGGGCGGCGGCGTCGGTGTCGCCTTCGCCCACGCCCGCCGGCAGCGCCAGGGCGGCGACGCGTTCCTCGCCTTCGCCCGAGAGCGAAGCGAGCGCGCGCGGATTTTCCGGGTTCATCGGCGGGCGCGGCAGGCGGTTGTCGGCGAACGCGATCTCCTGGAAGCCGCGGTCCAAGAGGCCGGCGGTGCGGTGGTCGCGCCAGCGCGCGGTGTTGCCGCCCATCACCACGGCGATCAGGCGGTGGCCGCCGCGCACCGCCGAGGCCGCGAGGTTGAAGCCCGAGGCCTGGATGAAGCCGGTCTTGAGGCCGTCGGCGCCGGGATAGGACTTCAAGAGGTTGTTGTGGGTGGAGATGGTCTGCCCGTCGAAGTCGAATTCCTTGAGGGCGAAGTATTTGTAGTATTTCGGGAAATCGTGCTGCAAGGCGAGCGCCAGGCGCGCCAGGTCGCGCGCCGTGGTGAGCTGCGCACGGTGGTGCAGGCCCGAGGCGTTGCGGAAGGTGGTGCGGCTCATTCCGAGCTGGCGCGCCTTCGCGGTCATCCGCTGGGCGAACAGAACCTCGCTGCCCGCCAGGTTTTCCGCCACGGTGACCGCCACGTCGTTGGCCGACTTGATGACCAGCGCCTCGATCGCGGTGTGCACCGGGATGATCTGTCCCTTGTGCAGGCCGAGGCTGCTCGGCGGCTGGCGCTCCGCCCGCGCGGTGACGGTGAGCGGGCTGCGCAGGGTGATGTGCCCGGCCTGTAGATCCTCGAACAGGAGGTAGAGGGTCATCATTTTGGTGAGAGAGGCGGGGTGGTTCTGGACGTCGGCGCCGTCGGCGTAGAGGGTGCGGCCGGTATTGGCGTCGATGACGAAGGCGGCGTACTTGGCCGTCGCGTCCGGAGCGCCGGCCAGCCAGAAGCAGGCCAGGGCGAGGAGAGCGATCACCCGGACCGCCGCGCCGCGCCGGAACGCGCCTTGAATCGGCCCGTTGAGCGATGAGGGCCGTGCCGCCACGCGCTCGCGCATGAGATATCGTCCTTCGTCGAGTCATACCGGTATCGGAGCGGCCCTTGCGCCGCCGCCCCGGTATTCCCCGGGGTTCTTAAGGTCACCATAAGATATCCGCGACTCGGCTGTCCAGGCCGTTTTTTGCCGCCGAGTCGCGGCGAATCCGAAAGCCCTGGATTCTCGCCGTGCGCGACCCCAAAATCCGGGAAGGCGACAACGACGAAAGGACCTCCGGTGAACCACCGTTCGACCCCATTCCGCGCGGCGCGGGCGGCTTTGGCCGTTTGCGCCGCCGGTGCGCTTCTCTCCGGCTGCGCCGCCACCGGCGACGTCGCCGACCCGGCGGTGCGCCGCCTCACCTGGTTCTCCTTCATTTCGGGGGACGACCTGCATGCCGCCTGCGCGCCGGGGACCACCTCGCTGCGCCTGGCGCACAACGCGGTGTGGGACGAGGACGTGCGCGTCATCGAGGCGGGGCTGCTGCCCTGGCGCGGCGAGCGCTTCGCAGCGCGCTGGACGGCGGAGCAGGCGGAGGCGGTGACCGCGGCGCTGGCCGCCGACGGCGCGTTCACGCCGCTTGCCGCGCCGGTGCGCCTGAGCGGGCAGGGGTTCTTCTGGACCGGGGCGGGCTGTCTCGACGGCAAGCCGTGGTTCCACGCCTGGGCCGCGCCCGGCGCGGCGTACGACGCGCTGCGGTTCCCGGCGGCGGCGCTGCTGCCCTCGGGCCGCGCCTTCGCCGCGCCCCGCCCGCAGGATCAAACCTACCCCGAGCAGAACCGCAAGGAGAGCCGCGCATTCTTTCTCACCGCGACCGCCGATGGCGTGAGCGGACGGGCGGACCTGCCGCCGCCGCCGTTCTCGCGGTTTCTGCCGTGAGGCGGCCGGGGGTGTTTGTTGGGGGAGGGCCTTCCGTAGGCGGGGGGCTTCTCCCATATCAAAGTCGAAGGCCGCGGCGGGTGGGGCCGCGCAGGAGGTTGGAAACGGAGATGAGGCACCAGGCGACGATGTCCGGGGGCGGATTGCCGCCCCGTATGGGGGACGGACAGAACGACGACGACGGCCGCGTCGGCGTTTCCGTGCAGGCGCGGACGATGGTCAAGCGGCCGTCGATGTATCGCGTGTTGATGTTGAACGACGACTACACGCCCATGGAGTTTGTGGTTCACGTGCTGGAACGGATTTTCAACAAGAGCCATGATGAAGCCACCGAGATCATGCTCAAGGTCCATCATCGCGGCGTCGGCGTCTGCGGCGTCTTCACCTTCGAGGTCGCGGAAACCAAGGCCGGGCAGGTGATGGATCTGGCGAGGCGGAATCAGCATCCGTTGCAGTGCACGATCGAGAAGGAGTGACGCCGATGTTGTCGCGCAATCTGGAACGCAGCCTGCACCGCGCCCTCGCCGAAGCCACGGCGCGCCGCCACGAATACGCGACCCTGGAACACCTGCTCTACGCGCTCGCCGAGGACCGCGACGCGGTGGCGGTGCTGCGTGCCTGCGGCGTCGATCTCGACAAGCTGAAAAGCGATATCGAAGCCTTCATGGACACCGAGCTGACGCCGCTGATCACCGCACAGCCGGGCGATCCCAAGCCCACCTCCGGCTTCCAGCGGGTGGTGCAGCGCGCGGTGATCCACGTGCAGTCCTCGGGCCGCGAGGAGGTGACCGGCGCCAACGTGCTGGTCTCGATGTTCTCCGAACGCGAGAGCCACGCCGTCTACTTCTTGCAGTTGCAGGACATGACGCGCCTGGATGCGGTCAACTACATCTCCCACGGCATCGCCAAGAACCCGGAGATGAGCGACGCGCGCCCGGTGCGCGGCACGGACGAGCCCGCCGCCGCCGAGGCGCCGCCGCCGAAGTCCGTGGGCGAGGCGCTCAAGGCCTATTGCATCAACCTGAACGACAAGGCGCGCGAAGGGCGCATCGACCCGCTGATCGGCCGCGATGCGGAGATCGAGCGCACCATCCAGGTGCTCTGCCGCCGCGCCAAGAACAACCCGCTCTACGTCGGCGACCCCGGCGTCGGCAAGACCGCCCTGGCCGAGGGCCTGGCGCTGCGCATCGTCGATGGCGCGGTGCCGGAGGTGCTGGCCGACGCCACGGTGTTCGCGCTCGACATGGGGGTGCTGCTGGCGGGCACGCGCTATCGCGGCGACTTCGAGGAACGCCTGAAGCAGGTGATCAAGGAGATGGAATCCTTCCCCGGCGGGGTGATGTTCATCGACGAGATCCACACCCTGATCGGCGCGGGGGCCACCTCCGGCGGTTCGATGGACGCTTCCAACCTGCTCAAGCCCGCGCTCGCGGCGGGCAAGCTGCGCTGCATCGGCTCCACCACCTACAAGGAGTTCCGCAACCAGTTCGAGAAGGACCGCGCCCTGGTGCGCCGCTTCCAGAAGATCGACGTGCCGGAGCCCTCGCGCGACGATACGGTGAAGATCCTCAAGGGGCTGAAACCCTACTACGAGTCCTTCCACGGGGTGCGCTACACCCTGCCCGCGATCGAGGCGGCGGTGGACCTCTCGGTGCGCTACATCTCGGACCGCAAGCTGCCGGACAAGGCGATCGACGTGATCGACGAGGTGGGCGCGGCGCGCATGCTGCTGCCGCCCGCCAAACGGCGGCGCACCGTCAGCGTCGCCGATATCGAGGCGGTGGTGGCGAAGATCGCCCGCATCCCGCCCAAGGCGGTGTCCAAGGACGACCGCAGCGCGCTCAGGACCCTGGAACGCGACCTCAAGACCGTGGTGTTCGGCCAGGATGCCGCGATCGAGGAACTCGCCGCGGCGATCAAGCTCGCCCGCGCCGGGCTGCGCGACCCGGACAAGCCGATCGGCAACTACCTGTTCTCCGGCCCCACCGGCGTCGGCAAGACCGAGGCGGCGCGCCAGCTGGCGAAGAGCCTGGGCATCGAACTGGTGCGCTTCGACATGTCGGAATACATGGAGCGCCACACCGTCTCCCGCCTCATCGGCGCGCCGCCCGGCTACGTCGGCTTCGACCAGGGCGGCCTCTTGACCGACGCGGTGGACCAGCACCCGCACTGCGTGCTGCTGCTCGACGAGATCGAGAAGGCGCACAACGACGTCTACAACCTGCTGCTCCAGGTGATGGACCACGGCCATCTCACCGACCATGCCGGCAAGTCCGTGGACTTCCGCAACGTCATCCTCATCCTCACCACCAATGCCGGGGCCTCCGACATGGCGAAAGCGCCCTTGGGCTTCGGCCGGGGGCAGCGCGAAGGCGAGGACACCGAGGCGATCGAGCGGATGTTCACGCCGGAGTTCCGCAACCGCCTGGACGCGATCATCGCGTTCTCCCACCTGCCGCCGGAGATCGTGCTCAAGGTGGTGGACAAGTTCGTGATGCAGCTGGAAAGCCAGCTCGGCGACCGCGCGGTGGGGATCGAACTCTCCGCCGAGGCGCGCGCCTGGCTCGCCGACAAGGGCTTCGACGCCGCCTTCGGCGCGCGGCCGCTCGCCCGCGTCATCCAGGAACACGTCAAGAAGCCGCTCGCCGAGGAGCTCCTCTTCGGCCGCCTCGCCCACGGCGGCACGGTCAAGGTGACGGTCGCGGACGGCAAGCTCGCCTTCGCCATCTCCGAAGACCCGCACCACCCCCGCCACCGCCCGGAAAAACAGGACGAGGAACCGGGCCTGGTGCCGGTGTAGGGGCGGAAAAATAAAACTTCGTGGGGGGACTCGGTCCCCCCACTCCCCCCATAACTTTGGTTTTTCGCCGCGCAGCGGCTATCAACCGTCACGCCGCGTGACGGGTCTATCGCGCTTCGCGCAGAAACCAGAAAGTTATGGGGTCAAGGGGCCGTCCGGCCCCTTGCGGGTCCGGGGCAGCGCCCCGGCTTGGTTTTAACCTTTTGTTTTCGCCCGCGGCGGCATAATTCCGTGTCCAGGTTTTCCGGAGGGCATCGGATGCGTTTGAGGATCGCGGCGGCGGGTTTGGCGTTGCTTCTGGCCGCGCCCGCGTGGGCGGGCGTGGAGGAGGGGCGGGCGGCGTTGCGCGCCGGGGATGCGGCGGCGGCGTTGCGCGAGTTCGGCGATGCGGCGCGCGGCGGCGATGCGGAGGCGGAGTATCTGTTCGCCACCATGCTGAAGGACGGCGTGGGCCTCGGCACGCCGGACCTGCCCGCGGCGCGCGCGTGGTACGAGCGCGCGGCGGCGGCGGGGCATGCGGCGGCGCAGCTGGACCTCGGCTACATGCTGTTTCATGGCGAGGGCGCGGCGGCGGACCGCGAGGCCGGGATGTTCTGGTACGGGAAGGCGGCGGCGCAGGGGCTGGCCGCGGCGCAGTACAACATGGCGAAGGTGCTGTGGGACGGCGACGGGGCGAAGCGCGACCCGGCGCGGGCGGTGGGTCTCTTCCACGAGGCGGCGGAGCAGGGGCTGGCGGAGGCGCAGTTCGCCCTCGGCGTGGCGTTGCTGGCGTCGCCCAAGCCGGACGAGGCGGGGGCGTTCGCGTGGTTTTCCCGCGCCGCCGGCCAGGGCATGGCGGCGGCCTACGGCAAGCTGGCGGGGCTTTACACCCTGGGGCGCGGCACGGCGAAGGACCCGGTGGCCGCGGCGACATGGGCGGTGCTGGCCGAGGGCGCGGGCGACCCGGTGGCCAAGCAACTGCGCCTGAAGTTGGAAAACGATCTGACTCCGGAACAAAAAGCCGCGGCGATGGCCAAGGCCCGCGCCTTCGCCCCGCGCCTGGAGAAATAGGCTCAGGCGCGTTCCAGGCGGGGCTTGCCGCCGGGGCCCGCCGCGGCGGCGCGTGCGAGCGCTGCGAGCAGGCCGCGCGGGGTTTCCGCCACCGCCAGGGTGGCGCGGCTGGTGCCCTGCATGAAGCCCTCCGTCACCACGGAATCGAGGAAGGCGTTGAGCCCGTCGTAGTATCCGGCGGTGTTGAGCAGGCCGCAGGGCTTGGCGTGCAGGCCGAGCTGCGCCCAGGTCCAGATCTCGAAGAGTTCCTCCAGGGTGCCGATGCCGCCGGGGAGAATGGCGAAGGCGTCGGAGAGTTCCGCCATCATCGCCTTGCGGGCGTGCATGGTTTCCACGACGTGCAGTTCGGAGAGGCCGTGGTGCTCCACCTTGCGGCTGGTGAGGAAGCGCGGGATCACGCCGATCACCTCGCCGCCCGCGGCCATCGCCGCATCCGCCGCCTTGCCCATCAGGCCGACGTTGCCGCCGCCGTAGACGAGGCGCAGCCCCGCCTCGGCGACCGCCGTGCCCATTTCCGCCGCCGCAGCGGCATACTCCGGCCGCGCCCCTGCGCCGGACCCGCAGAACACGCATACCGCACGCAACCCGCTCATCGCTTCCGATCCTTCCGTCTTGCCGTTCGAAGACATCCGTTTTACCCGCCTGCGCGCGCGGCGCAAGGCCGCGGTGCGGCGGTTCGCCGAAATGTCTCAGACCGGGTCGATCAGGATGGCGCGGAAGTCGTTGACGTTGGTCAGCGTCGGGCCGGTTTCCACCAGGGCGTCGATCGCCTGGAAGAAGCCGTAGGCGTCGTTGTTGTCCAGGTAGTCGGCGGGCGACAGGCCGAGGGACTGCGCCTGATCCCAATGGTCGGGCACATAGAAGGCCCCGGCGTTGTCCTCGGTGCCGTCGATGCCGTCGGTATCGCAGGCAAGCGCGAAGATGCCGGGTTCGCCCGCCAGCGCCAGGGAGAAGGCGAGCAGGTATTCGGTGTTGCGTCCGCCGCGGCCGGAGCCCTTGACCTGCACCGTGGTCTCGCCGCCGGAGAGGATGCAGGTCTTTTCGCCGCGGCGCTTCGCCGCAAGCGCCATCGCCGCCTGTTCGCGCGCCACGTCGTGGGCGTCGCCCGCGATGCCGTCGCCGAGGTTGACCACCTTGTAGCCCGCATTCGCGGCGAGGGCGGAGGCGGCCTCCAGCGAGGCGACGGGGCTGCCGATCAGGCGGTATTCGCCGCGCGCCAGGCGCGGGTCGCCGGGCTTGGGGGTTTCCGCCGCGGGGTCCGCGAGGCGGGCGGTGATTTCCAGCGGGCAGGCGAGCTTGTAGCGCGCGACGATTTCCCGCGCCATGGCGAGGGTGGAGGGGTCGGGCACCGTGGGGCCGGAGGCGATGGTCGCCGGGTCGTTGCCCACCACGTCGGAGATCGCGAGCGTGAGCACCCGCGCCGGTGCGGCGGCGGCGGCGAGCCGTCCGCCCTTGATCGCCGAGAGGTGCTTGCGCACGCAGTTGATCTCGGCGATGTCCGCGCCGCAGAGGAGGAGCTGCATGTTGATGTCGCGCTTCGCCTCGAAGGAGATGCCGGGCGCGGGCAGGGCGAGCAGAGCGGAGCCGCCGCCGGAGATCAGGCAGACCACGAGGTCGTCGGCGGAAAGCCCCTGCATCATCGCCAGCATGCGCTCCGCCGCCTGCCGCCCCGCGGCATCGGGCACCGGGTGCGACGCTTCCACCACCTCGATCTTGCGGGTCGGGCAGGCATGGCCGTAGCGCGTGACCACCAGGCCCTCCAGGTTGCCGCCGGTCCAGTGCTTTTCGAAGGCGAGGGCCATGGACCCCGCGGCCTTTCCCGCGCCGACCACGATGGTGCGTCCGGCCGCCGCGGCGGGCACGTGGGGCGCGAGGCAGAGCTCCGGCGAGGCGGCGTGGAGGCCGGCCATGAAGAGGGAGCGCAGCAGGGTTTCCTGGGGGGTGACGGAGAGGGCCATTTGGAGGTCTCGCCTTGTCTGTGAAGGGTGAAAAAGTTTAGACCATTCCGCCCCGTAACGAAACATATCCGGTTGTTCTCCGGGCGCTCCCGCGGCCTGCGGAAGCGCCCGGCGCACGGCTTACGCGGTGCGGATGCGGGCGATGAAGTCGTTGACCTCGCCGTCCAGGCGCGTCGATTGGCGGGCGAGTTCCCCCGCCGCGGAGAGCAGTTCGTCGGCGCCGCCGCCGGCGCGCCCGGCGGCGTCGGTCACCTCGGAGATATGGGCGGAGACCTCGCGGGTGCCCGC
>JAQAZG010000005.1 GCA_027864655.1 Oleispirillum naphthae | reverse complement strand
TGACCTCTCGCCGTAGCAACAGGTCATTCACGCAGGGCACGCCATCCCCCGCAAGGCAGCCATCAGATGACGCTTACGGAGGAGACGGAACATATGAGAACGCGGGTCGCCCGGTGGGGGCACTCCCTGGCTGTCCGTCTGCCGCGAAACATCGCCGTAGCGGCGGGTCTGGCCGAGGAAATTCCTGTCGACATCACGGTCGAAGGGAACATGGTGCAGATCGCAAGAGCGCAACCATCCTACTCCCTCGCCGAATTGCTCGCCGCCGTCACCCCGGAAAACCTTCCGGACATATCCGACGACATGCCGCGAGGACAGGAGTTTCTGTGACCGCCACCCGCGGATACCATCCAGCGAAAAGGCTATTTGCCGAACGAGGCACCCCGTGATCACCAGCAAGCTCTCGAATAAGTTCCGCACGACAATTCCGCGACCAATCCGTGCCGCCTTGGAATTGCACCCCGGAGACGAAATCGAATACGAAATCGGCGATACGGGGCGAGTGGTCATGACACACGCCAAATCGGCCGACGAGCCGCCAGCCTCCCCCACGGAACAGGAAATCCCTGCGGCCCCTTGGGATGACTTCTTCTCTGCCGAAGGAACTGACCTAGGGCAGTCCCATGCAGACGAACGACACAAGGGCTAAGAAAGGCCCCCTCGGATCACAGCAGTAGATCAAACCTTGCACTTAGAAACTGACGTCACCCCGCTCCTGGGATCTGAGAATCCGGCACATCTCTCGAACTTGCCTTGGTCGATTCCGACGTAGGCTTGATCCAATTTTTGAACCGGTTGATGAGCTGATCAGCGGTCTTAAAGGCAAGATCGGAACTGTACCCGAACAACAGAGCCACCAGCGGAATCGAGAATTCCCCGCCCCTGACCTCACCACCCAATGCGCTGACCAGAATACCTGCAAGCGCTCCAAAAGTTGCACCCTGAACGATCCGCACCCAGTCGCGGATTCTGTTGGCCGCGCGATAGGTATGGTTGGCGATTGACCAACTGAACTGACGAATAATGTAGGCGCAGGCGCCAATCAGCCCCAGAAGCACCGGGATGAGGTAACCCTGAAGGACGTCAAGATAAATTCTGCCATAGGTCTCAGTTGCACGGGCGGAAGCAATCTCATCCCGGACTTCGGAACCATTAACCATTTCGGAAGATAAATCGGAAGCTTCCAGCTCAGGAACCCAAGGAAATGCGATGATGGTTCTACGCGCCGCGACGAGCCCAGCCTCCGCATTGGTTCTCTTAGCCTCTAGACGATCCAAGAATCCGGAGCCACTGTCTTTGGCCATCACCCGCTGCTGTGCGATAT
Source organism: Oleispirillum naphthae (assembly GCA_027864655.1). Taxonomy (GTDB): domain Bacteria; phylum Pseudomonadota; class Alphaproteobacteria; order Rhodospirillales; family Rhodospirillaceae; genus Oleispirillum; species Oleispirillum naphthae. Next base: position 215,266 of record JAQAZG010000005.1, on the reverse strand, counting down.
CCTCCATCTGCGCCTGATAATATTTCAGGTCCTCCAAAGCGCGACCAAGTATGACCGCCCCACTCTGAGCGACGATATAGACGAAAAGGCACGCGATGGCCCCCGAAACCCACAACCATTTGCAGCAATGAACACTATCAGCGCTCGGCAGCCGTTCCTTGCGGTTCTCGGTGGTTTCCCAATCTGCCAGTTCGATAACAAGTTTTGCGCTTTCAAGGGTTGTAGGCGCGATCATTTGCGTGAGGCGATCACAACCCCGCCAGAGGGCGATTTCACCTTCTTCGTCAACCTCGTCCGCTGACTTGCGTAGCACTGGCGCTACCGATCGGATCAGTTCCTCCGGCGTGCTTTTGAAAGCAGCTTCGGAATTGTAACGCAGCAAAACCGCTACCGCGTCCTGAAGATGGCGAACACGTGCAATGCGCTTTTCCGCAGCGGCTTCGACTTCAGGGGTCATCGCGTCCTCCCCGGTGCAGTACCAACAGTGATGCGGATTAGACAGTCCTCGATCATGCGTCCGTCGCTACGGCAGGCGACCGGTGAACGATCGGCATAAAGCAGTCGTACCAGCCAAATTCCCGGGCGCAGGTTTTGTTTGGTGCTCCAAGTACGCCAATCGAAGTGGCCACGCTGCGCCACTTCCTGTCGTAGTTTCGCCCGTAACGCCTCAATGCCAGCGATGTCGAGGGGAACTTCGTCGATCACCTCGGGAGCGCCGTCTGATTCCAGCCCACCAGGGGCCTGCCGCATCCACACGTGGCGTAGCGGCAGCCCCCCATGTTCGAGGCGTTGTAGCGCCTCCGGCGTGCCGCTAATGCGCGTCCATAAGGTAAGCGGCGCCACCGGAACCGGTGAGTGCAGACGGTCTGTGGCTTCACGTTCGACGACCCGTGAGGTCCAGATAGCCTCGACCGTAATCACCTCATCGGTAGGGGGAGCGGCAAAGGCAGCAACGGGAATGGATGCTATAAATGCGGCAATCAGGCAGCGTACAAGCATGTTATGGACCTCCGCTCTGGGAGCATGCGGCAGTAGGGCTCATGGTAAAGGCGCACGGTGCACTGGGAAGATCGAACAGCCGCACGTCAACTTGTGGCGTGCAGGCGTAGTCCTCGACCAAACCGTAACGGCCATCGGAAGTGCAGATAAGCACCGCGCCTCCGCCCCGCACGATGACGTGGTAACCTGCGAACGGGAGCAGTACATCGGGATGATCTCGGCCAATTCGATCCGCCAAATCGTCGTCGGCGACCCCTGGTCCACCGAGGCGACGGGCGATACGGGCAAGTGCGTCGGCAGAGGCGGCCATGGTCTCCAACTCGCTCTGCGATGCCGCATTGGCAGGCGGTGCGGCGGGTACCAGAAACGCGAGAACAAGACACGCCATCAGTGGGTTACGCATCGTTTCCTCTTTCACCACAACGACAAGCGTCCAGTAACATTGTCCGCGCCAGTGTCGAGGTTCCAGTCCTTGAATGCCGTCAGGTGGGCATTGCCAACCATGTCCCTCTCGAACAGATCAAGGGCAAGAACGTCCCAGAGCTCCTGCGTCTTCTCTAAAGCACGATCGAATATCGCATCGAAGGCCATCGGTTGACCGCTCTCGACGGCGATGCCGTCGGCATTGAGGTCATCTCCAAGCGGCACCAGAAGATTTGTGACGAATTCCGAGTGCGCGGCATCGTCAAAGTCGGGATAGGCGACGGCACCATCGACGAGATGGCGGCTGAAGAACGGAATTCTGCATCCATTTTCCGCAAAATCGACGAGGGATTGGAACGCTGCATGCCACTTGTCGATCTGATGATCACCCGGACGTTCACCGTAAGCAGTTTCCATACACGCCGCCCACAGATCCTCAACGGCATCCTCAAGGTCGAAACGGCGACCACACGACTTGACTTCGGTCTTCATATTGTCAGAGTAATGGAGATCGAGATTGATGCGGCGACGATATATCCAGACATCCTGGTTCATCTCGCAAAGGCGATGACGGACCTTGTTGGCCTCGTATTTCCCGACCTTGAGATTGACCACTGGGTGAATTACCACGTCAGTAACAACGTGCGCTGCTAGCCCAAGCAGCCAAGCAAACTGCTGCTGCCAGACGCGTCCGCCGGAGTTGTTCTTCTTCTCACGATAGATTGCAGGCATGGCCGCACTTACCATGCGGTCGGTGCCCCCTTTATGCATATGATCTGCCCACTCAGCGTCGAACCCCAGATATGGGTAGTCGGGGCTCACTCCACCGAGGTAGGCGTAGCGGCTCCAAATTTCGAGCACATCAGCAAGCGCGCTCTGCCAAGGCAAAACGCCACTCTCATATTTTCGGTTGCAGACGCTGGTTATTGCTGAGCGCACCAACGTCAGATGAGTATATCCCCCTGCCAAAATAGCGCCCTCACGCCGTTGATATTCCGGCCTGAGTTGACAACTTTCAGGGGTGCCGCGCAAGGATTTTCCATTGCCAGAAGCGTTAGTTCACATTATCAAGACTGCCCACCTAACCTTCTTAACTTATGAATGACATAATGGCCTTAATGGGCTTACGGCCCATGTCGCGGTTCCAAGGTGGGATCGTTCAGTGTTGTAGCAGACAAATCATCTGCACAATTCAGCATCAGCGCCTGCAGCTCGGCGGCGGGAATGTCACGACCGGCGAGCGATTCCAGGATTTCAGCGACCAGATCGGGGCGATCGGGATGGAAGCGGGCGATCATGCGCGCCGCGTCGACCGGCCCCAGGGGGCCGATGGAAACGGACAGATCGATCCTGCCAGGACGGATCAGGGCGGGGTCGAGGCGTTCGGGGTGATTGCTGGTCATGAACATCAGGCGGCCTTCCGCCGCGCCCAGGCCGTCGAGCGCGTTCAGCAGGCCGCTCAGGCTCAGCTTGCGCTCGGCCTTGGGGTCTCGCCCCGGCGCCACGGTATCGATATCCTCCAGCACCAGGGCAGCGCGTTTGGGCAGGCTGCCGAGCAACTCCCGCAAGCTGCTGTCGTTCAATTCCGGCATCGACAGGTCGAGCGCCGCGAGATCGAGGTCCAACTCGCTGGCCAGCGCCCGGATCAGGCTGGTCTTGCCGGTTCCCGGCAGGCCGTGGAACAGGTAACCCCGGCGCCACGGCACCCCGCGCTCCGCGTACCACGCCTGACGCACCAGGAAACGACGGGCATCCTCCAACAGCAGGACATCAATGCCGTCGGCGACGAAAACGCTGTCCAGGGGGCGGCGGGGAATGCGACCGGATTCCACCCATTCGCCGTATGAGGCGGCGGAGTAGAAAGCCAGGGTTCCGGCCCGATCGCCATGGCAGCGAACCACTTCGTCGATCAGTCCGACCAGGGCACCGCGATGTGGGGTAAGAGCACGAAGCTCGATCGTCTCCCGCTGGCTTTGAGCGTGTGCATATTTCCCCTCGGCGGTCGCCCGGCTGCGCCTCAGCCAGAACCAGACTCCGCCCTGACGCAGGATGTGTCCCCCCTCCCCAGGCACGAGGCGGATTCCATCTTCTCCGTCGCCGCCCTCGGCACCGGTGGCCGCGACCAGACTCCGGCAGCGCCCGGTATAGGGATGTTCGGCCAGCCACGCCTGCATGTAGTCGAAAAGCGGCGAACGGCGGTCGACGGTGACGGTGGGGAAAACCCGCGCGGCCAGCAGACGGCACGCCCCCATCCCAGGCGGCCGAACAGCGCCAAGGCGGTGCCCAGTGCGCCTAGGGCAAGACCGCCGGCGAAGATCTGGTTTTCCCACTGCTGTGCGATGAGCGACAAAATGCCGTCGAGCATGGTTCAGCCTCCCCACGAGCGACGACAACCCGGCACAGGTTGCCCTGTCCGGGTTCGGGGTGGCCGTCGTTGGCCGACTATGTCGAAAAAATTGCCGAGCCGTGGTTATAGGACAGGATGAGGCGCACGGCAAGCGTGTTTCGACGCGGCTGCCGTGCGCCCTTCCCTTATCGCCGACGTCCGTCGGGCGACATCCAGCCGGGGACGTTCAGGTCGGATATCGCCAGTTTGTGGCCGGGATCGACGGCCCGAGCCGCCACCTTCCGCGCGAACGCCCGTACTTCGCCGGTCAGGCCTGCGGTCTGGGCATGGAGTTTTCTCACCGCTTCCGTATTGCGGAACAAATCGCTGCCGTCCAAGCGCTCTCCCCGGAACACCTGGATGGCGAACAGGGCGAATTCCCTGTCCACCCTCCAAGGCGGCATCTGCATCGGCGTGAAGCGGTTGCCGATCTGCTGGTCGGTCTGCATGGCGACCCGAGCCTCGTCGGTGCCGACGGTCACGATTGGCAGCCTCAGCTCGTTACTGATGAACTTCAGGAAATTCAGGAAATACATCGTATCGCCCGACGCCCCAGTCAGGATGTTATGAATTTCGTCGAAGATGAGCATCCTTGCCCCAACTTTGGGGAGAACGGCCGTCACCTGTTCGACACGCCGTTGCCGCGTTGCAGTAGCGGGAACCGCCGCCCCGACAGCCCGGAGCAACAGGGCACAAGCATGGCCGACATCCGGACCCGGCGGGGTCTGGACGTAGACGACGGGCATCTCGTCTCCCTCTTTGCCGCGCCGCGCCTGCGCATTGACCAGCCTCTGGAAGCGCCGTGCAACCGTCGTCTTTCCGTTGTTGGTCTGCCCGTAGACGAGCATTCCCGGAGGGCGGTCCGACTGCGGGACGTCCAGCATTTCCTGCATATGCGCCAAAATCCGCTCGGCCACGGGATAGGGCAGCCACCGGTCCTCGCCGGAATCGCCGAAATCGTCGTTTGCCGTCGAAAGGGGAAGAACAGCCTGCATTCGTTGCCTCACCACCGTTCCCATTTGTCCTTGAGTTCTTCGTCGGAGAATTCGAACCGCTCATCCCCGGAGACGCCGCCTTTCGGCGGGACCGAACCGTCGTTGTCGACCACCAGCCTCGGCTCGAAGGGACCCGTCCCCCCGTCCTTGGCCTCCCGCGCCAACGAAACCGCGCGTTGCTTCCCGGCCTGCCTGGCACGGCGGGCTTTCCTGGTCTCCTTGGAGGCCGTCTCGACGATCTCCTGCATGCGCGCCAGGGCCTCAAAGATACCGTCCTCGTCGACTTCCCGGCGCCCTTGCTCCTTGACCCGAGCGGTCGCCGCCCGCAGTTCCCAAACGCTGATGCTGGGCCGCGTGAGCGTTCGATAGGGAACGACGACGTAGTCGCCGATCTTCGGGTCGAAGAACCAGATCCTGCTGATATCCCTGGGGTCCCGGCGGACCAGGAATTTCACCGCCGTTCTCCCCTTGCGGGCGTTGATCCAGGGCCGCAACACGTCTGCGTAATAGAATACGTTATCCCAGGCGATGCCCTCCCTCTGGACGGACCGCTCGGTGAAGGGAAGGAAGTCGAGGCGCAGCCTCTCCGGATTGGCGATGGGATCGGGCAACCCGATACCCTTCCGCTTACCGTCGCCGACGATGCCCTGCTGCCAACGGACGAGCGGCGGCATCTTCAGGGCCGAGTGTTCCTTCTTGTGGTAGACGTTGACGATGAGATCGGTGAGCCACCTCTCGAGTTCGTCCAGGGTCATCACCGCTTTCTGGTCCGATTTGTATTCGCCCCGTTCCTTGACGTTGGAGAAGGTCGTCCCCGGAAGCGCGTGGATTTCCCCGGCGAAGGTTCCGAGAATCCGTTCGATATGCCCGCCGTAGTGAGGCGTCCGCACCGGCCGCCAAGCCAGATTCACGCCGTGCTGTTCGCATGCCTTCCGGAGAAGCTCGCTGCGGAAATCCTTGCCGTTGTCGGCGTGAAGGGTCTTCATCATCCCCCACACCGGCCACTGCCCCGCAACCCCGAGACGCCCCAGCCCGGCGTCCTTCTCCAGCACAGAATGGCGGATGCACATCCCCACCGAGAAAGCACTGGGCGCATCCAGGGACAAATACAACCCGGTCACCATCCGACTGCATACGTCCATAGCAAGCGTCAGCCAGGGGCGGCCGATGGGCAGGCGGTGTTCGTCGTCGACCACTTCGATATCGAGAGGCGTGTGGTCGATCTGAACCACATCCAAAGGGTACTCGGCCCCAGGGAACGCCCCCTTCACCTCGTCGTAGCGGTCGCGGGCGGCCTTCCTGCCTTCGCGCATTTTCGTCTTCCGTCGCGCGTCGACTTCGTTGAGGCGGCTTCTGATGGTCTTCTCGGACGGCGCCTTCAGGTGGGCGGCCCGGCATTTCATCCTGACCAGATCAACGACCTTGCTGCCCTTGAGTTTCTGCATGGTCAGAAAGGCGTTCTCGATGACGCCGGAAGCGATCGCCTCGACCTTCTTGGAAAGTCGCCTCTTGCGCACTTTGGCCCGTTGCGGCGCCAGGGCGGACAGCGTCCCGCCCTCATCAGCGGCTCTCAACCAGCGATACAAGGTGGACTTCGAGACGCCGATTTCCTCGACGATCTCCCTGATGCGGGATCCGCGCGCACGACCGGACAGCGGAATCAGTTCCTTCACCACATCCCGGCGCCGTTGCGCTTCCTCGAACTCGGCCTGCGTCAGAGCATCGACTGGGCGGCATGCTTCCGCCACGGATTCATCGTCGAGGGGGCAAAGAGCGGCTACGGAAACCTCTTCGATGTCGCCGGTATCCTTGAAGCGGACCAGAACCCGGTCCGCGGCGACCACCTGCCGGATGGTGCAGGCACGACCGGCGACGCGGCAGGACGTTCCCTTCCGATAGGTTTTCATCCTAGACGACATCTCGCTCTCCGCTCGCCGCCGCCATGACGCGGCTGTCCATGTTCAATGAACTACACCCCAAGTCCGCCGCCAGACGCCCGGTGGCGAGCAGGTGCCACAGGCAGGCCAGCCACCGTCCCCGTTCGCGCTCTCCCTCGGCCTTGGCGACGATCCCCGCGACGGATTCCGCGCCGTCGGCAACCGCGCGCATCACCGCCAGGCAAAGCCCCGGATCCATGGCCCGCGACCGGAAGGACAGCAGGAACTTGGCGTTGTCCAACCGTACCGTCCGAATCTCGCGTTCCGTCCATACTTCGAAAGACCAACGCCGCCCGGCTGCGTACCCGCGGGCTGCGGCAAACTTCGGCTCCAGATTCGCTCCCTCTGCGGCCAATATCTGGCTCGGCTTCACCTCCACCAGGGACGTGCCGCCCACCCGCCGACGCACCAGGAAATCGGGAACGTAATAAGCCGCTCGCCCTCTCCCCCCGGGAAGAGGAACGCGCACTGGCTGTTCTTCTACCTCGACCACATCAGGGTCGAACAAGGTGAGGATGACGAAATCCCGCTCCAACGGGGATTCGCAGGCGATACCCCGGCGCCCGGGACCGGGGCTGACGACCCCGGTCAGGTTGCGATGGCTTCGCGGAATGCGACGGACAGGCATCGTCCCTTCGGCCCCCGAATATGACGGATTCCCCCGCAATTATTTCGGGATATGATGCGCCCGTCTTTCGCGCGCAAGCTTTTGCCGCAGGACTTGTTCAACCCACGGCCCGACCTTCTCCCCGGCCCGATGGGCGGCGGCCTTGGCTGCGGCGCGAACCTCGGCAGAAACGCCGTCCAACTTCCAGTAGCGATGGGTGCCGTAGGGCCGCACCGGACGCGCCGGAGCCGCATCGGCGAAGGCCCCGGCCTTCACTCCCGAAACGGCGAGAAGGTTCTTCAGGGTCGGAATGCGCCCTTCCCCTTCCAGCAACCGGGTGACCGCCTTGGTCTCGTCGGCCCCCATCGTCCGCATCGGCTGGCTGAGGTGTCTCACCACGGGATCGCGATAGGCGAAGGGGGCGTCGGCGTGGTCCTTGATCAGGATCCGGCTGGCAATGCCCACCTCCCGGCAGGCTTCGACGAAGACGCGCGGCCAATCCCGCAGCAGTTCGTCGGCCATGGACAGCAGCGCCTGGCGGCAGCGGGGGTTGAGCCTCTCCACCTCCTTCACCATGGGCAAGTTCTCCGGACGGGGCATCGCACGGTTGCGGTCGGCCACCCCCGTCCGCAGGGGGAAGGCGAAGCGACCCGTCGCGAGCAGGCGATAGACCCGCCAGAGGATCGGAAACCAGGCCAGGGAATACTGGGGACCGTAGTCACCCAGCATGGCCCAGCCCTCCCGGGCGATTTTCCTCCAGCCGCCCTCCCTCTCGACGGCGCCGGGATCGAGGACGGAGACCTTCGGAGCCCGGCGGTAATCGGCACCGCACTTCCAGCAGCCGATCAGCCGGTCACGACCGTTCGGCGGGGGCAGAAAAAGGGGCTGCAAGGGTTCACCGCATGCGGGACATCGGTCGATCAGCAGAATCCCGTGGCGGGGACAGGCGGTCACGAAGCCCAGCCGCCAGGTCATGCGGAAATAGGGATGAGAATCTTCGACCAAGCACAGGGGACAGGCCTGCTGCCCGAACGAGGTCCGACCACCCGCCGTTCCGACCCAGGGTAGCCAAGTCAGTTTCCGGCGGCCGTCGTCGGCTTCGAAAAGCAACCCCGCCCAGCGACGGAAGGTGGCGGCGGCAACCTCCGCCTCCTCGGCCCCGGCATAGGCCGCCAGGTTCCGCACCAGGTCGTCGCACGCCAACCGGTCCAGGTCGGTCCTGTACAGGCGTCCGCCCGGCAGGACGATCGGGTAGAACTCGGAAGGGCTGAGGCCGTTGGCCAGCGCGATTCGCGTCAGCCACGAGCCCAAGGTTTCATCGGGTTGCAGGGAGGGGCGCAGGGATACCGGACTTTCGGAGAAAACCATACCGGATCCTCCTTCGGTAATGACGTGCTCACCATATTAGCTGGGAGATTGTAAAGCTTCCGCTCGCCCCGTCCTAATGCCGGATAGAAATTATAACCCGAAACGTAAAATGTGCTGGACGATACCGCTAATGGAGCATCCTAATCAGGGGCCAAGGGCGTGACCTCTCCGCGCCGCCCATGCTATTTTTGCGCAGCCGAAAAGGCTCGCGTTCGCATTCCTCCTCCCAGGAGTCAGGGCCGTGTGTGATGTCGCATGTTCAGAACGCTAACGGGGGGGACTCGCAGGACACCGACGCGCAGAAGCTGAGGACCCTGAACGACGCCAAGCCCCTCTATTTTATCCCCAACGACAATTTGATCGACGAAGTTTTGGTGCCCGCTTTCCAGGAGGCCCAGAAAGCGAGTTGCATGGTCGGATTTTTTTCGAGCGCGGTTCTTGCCTCGCTCGCCCCTGGGTTGGCGACCTACATCAACAGCACGACGAGCACGTTCCGCCTCATCGTAAGCCCCTTTCTTCGGATCGAGGACATGCAGGCCCTCAAGGACGGCACTGCACGACCGGAGGTTTTGGCGAAAGACGCGCTTGAGCAACTTCTCGTCACGGAGGACTTGCTTCGCCAACACACGCTCCGCTGCCTTGCCTATCTCCTCCACGCGGGCCGACTCGAAGTTCAGATTGCGCTCATGGAAGACGCCCTGTTCCACCCGAAAGTCTGGATTTTCGAAGCCGGGAAGGACGCTTTCGCGGCCCACGGATCAAGCAATATGACCAATGCCGGGATCGCACGGAATTTCGAGCAGGTCACCATTTCCAAGTCGTGGGTCGATCCCACCCAGAACTACATCATCGAGAAACTCCGCTATCAATTCAGTCGGCTTTGGGAGAACAAGGAGGATAACTGCGTCGTCGTCTCGCTTCCGACCGCAATCAAGGACAAAATTCTTCGGGCCTTTTCATCGGAATATGCGCCGACCGAGGACGAATGCCGAGCCCTCTATGCCCAGGCGATGCAACAGTCGGTTCCGCAGCCGGAGGTGCCTATGCCCGACGACGCGACGCCCGTCAGGCCGAAGCCCTCGTTCTCGATACCCGCTTGGCTTAAGTTCGACGAAGGCCCTTTCGAGCATCAAGGCAGAGCGATCAGGGCGTGGTGCGACGCCGGCTTCCGGGGCGTTTTGGAAATGGCGACCGGATCGGGCAAGACGCTTACCTCGATGATTGGCGCCTATCGTCTTTTCGAGACGGCGAGCCCGCTCTTGATCGTCGTCGCCGCGCCCTACATTCCGCTGATCCAGCAATGGTGCGACGAGATCGAGTCCTTCGGCGTCAAGCCGGTCAATCTGACGACGGTCGGCAACGCGGCGGCACGTTCCCGCGTGCTTCAGCAGGTCAAGCGGCGCCTGCGGCTCAGCCTCTCCCAAGTTGAGGTCGTTGTTATCAGCCATGACACCCTCTGTTCCCAGGAGTTTCACGATGCCGTGGGTGCTTTCGATTGCGCCCGACTTCTCGTTGCCGACGAGGCACACAATCTCGGGCGCGAGGCCTTCGTCTCCCATCCGCCCGATTTCTTCGAGCACCGTCTTGCGCTGTCGGCGACGCCCGTTCGGCAGTACGACCCTGATGGCACCGACGCGATCTTTGCCTTCTTTGGCGATGTCGTGTTCCGCTTCACGCTGGAGGAAGCTATCGGGCGCTGCCTAGTGGAGTACGACTACTATCTCTGCCCGGTGACGCTGACAGCGACCGAAATGGACGCCTGGTACGAACTGACGGTCAAGATCAAGCAGAATACATGGCGTCAGGGCGACGGCGCGCCCGATGAATACCTGACCAAGCTCTACCGCGATCGTCGCGCGCTTCTGGAAACGGCTCATGGCAAGATCGACGCCCTCCGCGCTCTCCTGAACAAGGAAGACCTGAAAACCCTCAAGCACACGCTTATTTACGCGACGGACAAAGGACCGGCGCAGCTCAGCGAAGTCAACCGCGCCCTGCTCGACAATGGGGTTCTCTTCCATCAATTAACATCTGAAGAAACGCACGACAGGGAAAACACGGCGCGCATCATCCGCTCATTCCAGGAGGGCGAACTACAGGTTCTCACGGCCAAGCGCGTTCTCGACGAGGGCGTGAATATCCCGCAAATCTGCAAGGCGTTCATTCTCGCGAGCACGACGGTCGAGCGACAGTGGATTCAAAGGCGAGGGCGCCTTCTGAGAACGTGCAGATCGATCGGTAAAACGTACAGTGTCATCTATGACTTTCTTGCGCTGCCGCCTCTCATGGGTGAAAGTCTTGACAAGGAAGCGCGTGCGTTGATCCGATCCGAGCTGCGCCGCGCCCAGGAATTTGCCAGCCTGGCGAGGAACGCCGGAAAGCCCGACGGCCCGTTGCCAGTTATAGATCAGCTCGTGAACGCCGCGTTCGGCGAGTGAGGGGGAAAGGGAATGCCACTCAATGAGCGGAAGATCATTTCCATCATCCTTGAGCAATGCCAAAAGCTCGAAGAGCGATGCCCTGGCTACCAAGAGGAAATCATTGAGACGGTCTCCGAGATCCTTGAGGAAGAGCGTAAGCACAGCGTTCAGGGTACGAATATCCAGCAGAAAATCAACGACCGATGCAACACCGTCGGTCGCCTCCTGGCGCAGCACCGGGGCCAGATTCATGCGGATCAGGAGGCATAGCCGATGAAGCTGGTCCGCGCGGAATTCCAGAACTTCAGACTGCTCCGAGACCTGGAGATTAATTTTTCGACCGATTCTGAGCGCAGGCTCACTGTTATCCGCGCCGCCAATGAAACGGGAAAGACGACGATCCTGACCGCTCTACAATGGGCGCTCTACGGAGACGCGGCTCTGCCGGGACGTGGCGAGGATTACCGGCTACATCCGATCGATTGGAACATCGCGCAGGGGAAGCGCGTGCCAGTCACCGTCTCCGTCGAGTTCGAGGTCGCAAAGTACCACAAGGCAGCGAGTGGCCTGAAGGAAACGAGGCATCGGCGCCGACTTATCCGGTCCGCCTTCGAGGAGATTGACGGGTCCTCATGGCGTCGGTCCCCCTCCACCGTAAAACTTTTTGCCCTGGCCGATCACGGTACCGCGCCGCTTGCACCTCCGGAATCCTATATCAACGATGAGCTCCCGCCCGAACTGAGGGAGATATTCTTCACCGATGGCGACCGGGCCTTGAGCTTCATTGAAGCCGACGTGGCCCTCTCGACCAAGCGCGACCGCGTGCAAAAGGCCATCCGGTCGTTGCTTGGCCTGAGCGTGATCGAGAAGGCTATCGGGCACATCAACAGAACGGCGGCGGAAGTCAACAGGCTCGCCAAAAAGGCCGGCATGGGAGCCGACCTCGGCAGGATCGCCTCCCAGCTGGAGGAAATCAAAGAGGATATAGCCAAGCACAAGGCGGATAAGGAAGATGCCCGTCAGCAGTTCATGGCCTTCGACGAGCGTATCAACGAGATCGACAAGAAGATCGCCGCCGCGCTTCAGAAAGGCGACAAAGACAAACTTCGTCGAGACATGGAAGAGGCGAAAAAGGAAATCACCCGCATCGACGACCGCATCGTCGCCGCGAACAAGGACCATTCCGCGCTGTTCCGAAGCTTGGCTCTAGCGCGTGACCTGTTGGCACCGGTTCTCCAGAGCGCCTTCGATATCCTGGACAAGAAGCGTAACCGCCAGGATTTCCCGAAGATGGCCATCCCCGTCCTGGAGGACAGGCTCAACGCGGAGGTCTGTATCTGTGGCGCGTCCCTGGACTGTAACTCGGCGGATGGCAGCGCCCGCCGCAGCCATATCCACAAGCTTATCGAGGATAGCCGCAGTTCGGATGCCTTGCAGGCCATCGTGACGGACCTCTATTTCAGTTCTAAGCCGTTGCAGCCGCAGGTGGGAGGCGAGAGCTCCGGCTGGATCGCCGATTACACAAAGGTCGTCGAGAATCGCGACACGCTTCAAAACTTGCGAGAAGACGCGGGCAAGAGGTTCCGGGCTCTGGAATTGCAACTCGACGCCCTCCCGGACACCGATATTCAGGGGCTTCGCGAAACCTTGCGGAAATACAAAGACCAGAGGGATCGCTTCCTCTACAAGGAATCCTCCCTCGAAACCCAACTCGCCAATCTTAATCGCGACTGCGAGTTTCTCACGGCCGAGCGCGACCGGATGCTGCGCGAGCAGAAAAAGGGCACGCGCATCCTGTCCGAACTCGAGGTCACCCAGGACGTCATTCGGGTGTTGGATGGTGCCTACAAGCAGATCACCAACGAGGAGTTGGCGAAGGTCAGCGAGTTGATGAACCGGACTTTCCTGGAGATGATCGGTGCGGACCCCAAACAGGGGGCCATCATTCAGCGCGCGGAAATCAGTCCGGAATTCGACATCATCGTCTATGGCCCCAACGAACACACCCTGAATCCGGACCGCGACCTCAACGGCGCGTCCCGCCGTGCCCTGACGCTCGCTTTCATCTTGGCATTGACCAAGGTGAGCGATGTCGAGGCCCCTAACGTCATCGATACACCTCTCGGTATGATGAGCGGCTATGTGAAGCGGTCCGTGCTCCGCACCGCCATCCGCGAAAGTGCCCAACTCGTCCTCTTTCTGACCCATTCCGAGATCGCGGGATGCGAGGAACTTCTCGACGAGGCGGCGGGTGTCATCTTCACCCTGACCAATCCTGCCCATTACCCGAAGATGCTCATCAACGATCCCGGCGTGAGCGACCGAAAGGTTCTCCGCTGCGATTGCAACCACAAGCGGGAGTGCCAGGTTTGCCAGCGCCGGCAGGATGCCGACCTTGAACTCGATCTGACGTCATAGCGGGGCGTACCGTGGCCGACAAATACCAGAGCAACCCGTTTCAGGGCATTGATGTCAGCGTTCCCGAGGAATTCCGGGAAACCTTCCAGCGCTATTGCCAAACGGGCGGACGCGCCGTCATTGACCAAAGCCCCTTTCCGCGCATGGTTGATCTCTGGTTTCTCGCGATCTGCGTCGCCGCCAGGCTCGGCTTGAAGCCCGCCGCCTTGGCGAAGCTCGATACCTATAAGATCATCGAAGGGTCAATCATCGGCAGTGATCCCTGGCGGGTTCATGCCCTCATGCTGATCGCGGTCGCCCAAAGCAGCGAATTGGAGATTATTTCCGAACCCCGCCGAATGATGGCGTTGGCTAACGGCCTTGCTGTCGCGGGATTACCGAAAGTCGTAGAGATGCTCAAGGATGGCGACGGCAATCCTATTTGGAATATTTCAGAAGAAATAGAATCCCTGCTCCGAAAAAAAGTGGGTGCATAACAAGAAAGTTAGCCTGGCCTGCAGCATGCGTGTTAGAAAGTATTTCTGGGCATTACTTTATTCCCATCATCGTACTTATTTGCAGTTCCGACAATTACGGCGATTGCCTCGTCGATATCGCGGGAGGATGTGAACCGTCCGATCCCGAATCGAACCGAGGCATTGGTGTCCGCGATCGAGAGGCCAAGAGCGCGCAGGACGTGGGAAGGCTCGACACTCCCCGAGGCGCAGGCCGAGCCCGTCGATGCGGCGATTCTCGGCTGCATCATCGCCAGCAGCTCATATGCATCAAACCCGGCGAAACGGAGATTGGCGTTGCCGGGATGGCGTCCAACCAACCTAGGCCCGTTGAGGAGGACGCACGGAATCGCTCGGCGTAGGCGTTCGACGAATAGGTCGCGCAGCGTCGCGATGCGCTTGCGCTCGGCGTCGGCCTCGGCTCCGGCCATCAATCCCATCGCGACGGCGAACCCCACACAGAGCGGCACCGGCAGCGTTCCGGGCCGCAATCCCTGCTGCTGTCCGCCGCCATACATCAAGGGCTCGATCCGGTCGTGCAGATCGCGGCGCACATAAAGGCAGCCTATTCCCTTCGGGCCGTAGATTTTGTGGGCGGAGAAACTCGCCAGGTCGGCGTCCACTTCCGCCATATCGACGATACCTGCTGTCGGCGCATGGACCGCGTCCGTATGGAAAAGGGCCCCAACACCGTGGGCCGCGTCAGCAAGGGCTTTGACCGGTTGTAGGCTGCCGACCTCGTTGTTAACTGCCATCACCGACACCAGCAGCACGTCGTCGCCGAGCCGCTCCATCAGCTCTGCCGGATCGACGATGCCTTCGTCCGTCACCGGGAGAAAATCGACCTGAATGCCGACCCGTTCCGCTGCGCGAGCGGCAGCTAGAATCGACCTGTGCTCGATAGCACTGACAAGAATCCGCCGTCGCCCCGGCAACGCGCGACGCGCCAGCCCCAGAAGGGCCAGGTTGTTCGCCTCCGTTGCTCCTGATGTAAAGATAATCTCGTCGGCATCGACCTGAAGAACACCAGCGATCTTTGCCGATGCATCCTCAATAGCCTTATGCGCAGCCCATCCAAGGGCGTGATCTGTCGCATGGGGATTTGCGAACGAGACGGAATAATGCTCCCCCATCGCGGAGATTACACGCGAGTCCATGGGCGTAGACGCCTGATAGTCGAGATATATTTGTTGATTACAATCACCGTACCATTCGCGCATCGCGGCTCATCCCGAAAAAATCGCGGCCTCACGCCCCGCCCTGGAGAAATCTTCCAGGAGCGGTTGACGTTATCCCATATGGCTTATAATGTCGATCTGGTTGCTTCATCCAGGTGCCCTATGGTTCGAGGACCCCTCTACCGGGACGAGTACAGGCCCGCCTTTTCGGGCCATGAAACCTTCCCGCTCCGCTATGGCTGGCTCAAGAAGGCTTACGATGCCGTGGCCGCCGGTCAGAGTTTGCCCGACAGCCGCCAAATCTTTCGGAGCGACGAGGCCATTGCCCGCTTCGGTGTCGGCAAGAACATGGTCGCGTCTATACGGCATTGGGCTAATTGCTGCGGCATCATCGCCGAAGATTCCGCAGCGGGTCAGCTCACCACCACGGAAATAGGCGATTTCCTGTTCGGGGAAAACGGGGTCGATCCCTATCTTGAGTCGACCGCTTCCCTTTGGCATATTCATTGGCTTCTGTGCTGCGGCGATCCGGTGCGCCCGATCAAGACCACTTGGTTTTGGGTTTTCAATCATTTCACGAGTGTCAATTTCAAGCGCGACGATCTTGTCGAGGGGTTGATGCGCCTCAGCGAAAGCCGGGGTTGGAAGCGCGTGGCGCGGACCACGGTGCAGCGTGACGTCGAGTGCTTCGTCCGGATGTATGAAACGCGGCCTTCCGGGCTTCATGGTCCCATCGAAGAAAGCCTTGAATCGCCACTCGCCGAGCTCGGATTGGTGCGCGGACACAAGGGTCATTTTCATCTGGCGCGAGGAAGTAAGGCGACGCTGCCGGACGGCGTGTTCGCCGTCGCGCTCAACGATTTCTGGAACCGGCAGGGCTCGACGCGAACGCTATCTTTCGAGATGGTAGCGTACGAACCCGGCTCACCGGGTCGGGTTTTCCTTTTGGACGAACCTGATCTTGCCGACCACCTGTTCGGCCTTGAAGATGCGACCAAAGGGAACTTTCGCTGGTCCGAGACTGCCGGGCTCAAGCAGATGCTTCGCGACCATCCGCTCGATCCCACGGAGGCGCAGGACCTTCTTCGGGGCGACTATAAGGCCAGGCACGGACGAAAGGCGGCATGATGAGCTTGATCGACCGTGTTCATGTCACCCGTCGTTTCCAGCGTTCTATCCGGATCGACACCGACCTCGGCGACCCGAAAGCCCTTGAGGGGTTCATATGTCCGCGATCATCGGCCGACGTTCTGATGACCATGGCCCGCCATGTCGGCGAAACCGGCCACGCTGCATTTACGTGGACCGGCCCCTATGGCAGCGGCAAGTCGAGCTTGGTGGTTGCTCTCAGCGCCGCCCTTAACGGCGATGCCGCCTTGAGAAAGGAAGCCGTCGCGACCATCGGCAAAGATGTCGTCGAAACGCTTTGGGCGGCCTTGCCGCCCAAAGCCAAAGGGTGGCGAATTCTTCCCGTCGTCGGCCAACGGGCAGAGCCTTCGGAGGTCATCGGCACGGCGCTTGCCGCTAGCCACCACATCCCCAGGAGCGCCGTAGGTCCATGGACCGACGACAAGGTGATCGCTGTCGTCGAGAAGCTCTCAGCCGAAAATCCGGACCAGCATGGCGGCGTGGTCCTCTTCCTCGATGAAATGGGCAAGTTTCTTGAAGGTGCCGCCCAAGCTGGCCACGACATTTTCCTCTTTCAACGCCTCGCGGAATCTGCCGCGCGGAGCAAAGGACGCCTGATTGTTGTCGGCATTCTTCACCAGGGCTTTGACGAGTACGCAACCCGCGTTTCACGGGATTTGCGGGACGAGTGGGCAAAAGTCCAGGGGCGCTTCATTGATTTGGTCGTGAACACGGCCGGCGACGAGCAACTCGACCTGCTCACGCGCGCGATTCACTCCGACCACCACTCGAAGCAGCCGTCGCAGGCCAGTTTGAGCGCCGCTGAAGCGGTTCGATCGGGCCGCCCCGGTGCCGCAGCCGACATCGCCATAACGCTCGAACGGTGCTGGCCGCTCCATCCCATCGTCGCCTGCATGCTTGGTCCCATTTCGCGGCGGCGGTTCGGGCAGAACCAGCGCAGCCTCTTCGGGTTCCTCAATTCGGCGGAGCCGTTCGGCTTCCAAGATTTTTTGCGCAACGCGGACGACGGCGACGTTTTCGCGCCGGATCGCCTTTGGGATTATCTGCGAACCAACCTTGAACCGGCAATCCTCGCCTCGCCCGACGGCCACCGCTGGTCAATGGCCGTCGAAGTGATCGAACGCGGCGAAACAATCGGCGCGTCCGGTGTTCACGTCCGGATTCTCAAGACTATCGCGCTCCTCGACCTGTTCCGCGAGCGCTCGGGGCTAGCCGCAACACCGAAGGTGCTTGCGACCTGTGCGGGAGACGGGCCGACCGCCGCCGACAAAGCCCTTGACGATCTTCAACGATGGTCGTTGATCGTCTATCGCAAACACCTCGACGCCTACGCCATCTATGCCGGAAGCGATTTTGACATTGATCAGGCGCTTTCCGAGGAGCTTTCCACCATCCCGGCTGTCAATTTTCGCGAGTTGAGAACGCTGGCAGGCTTGCAGCCGCTTCTTGCCAAGCGACATTACCACGCGACCGGCGCCTTCCGATGGTTCGATGTCGATTTTGTCCCTTTGGCGGAACTGTCCGACCGCATCGCAGTTGATGCCGGGAACGACGGCGCGACCGGACGGTTCCTTCTGGTCATTCCGACCGCCAACGAGACCAAATCGAAAGCCGCGCAGATGTGCCTCGAGGCGGCCGAAGCCGCCGAGGGCGAGGTGGTCATCGGTCTTTCCTCGGCATCTTGGCAGGTCATCCAGTTCGCCCGTGAATTCCTTGCCATGAGCAAGATCGTCGAGGAGCGAACGGAACTCCGCAGCGATCCCGTTGCCCGGCGCGAGGTATCAGCCCGCCTTGCCGATATCCGCGCCCGGCTGGAATCGGACCTCGGAAAGATGTTCGAAACTGCGGATTGGTATCGGCGTGGCACCTATCCCGTCCGCTATTCCTATTCGGAACTGAACGGCCTTGCGTCCGATATCGCGGATGCGCGGTATGCCTTGGCGCCGAGGCTTCCGAACGAACTGGTAAACCGGCAATCGCCATCGTCGAATGCCGTCGCGGCCCAAAAAGCGTTGCTCAAGCTGATGGTCGAGCGCGAAGGAGAGGAGCGCCTCGGGATCAACGGTTACCCGGCCGAGGGAGGACTGTTCGACTCCATCCTTTTGAAGGCGGGGCTGTACGGGCTCGCGTCCGATAAATGGCGTTTCATCGCGCCTACGGAAGCCAACGACCCGTGCGGATTGCTCCCAGCATGGACAATGGCCGTCACTTTCCTCGAAAGCAATGCGCGACGTACGGTCGGCATGGCCGAACTGTTCGCGCTCTGGAGCCGACCGCCTTACGGGATCAAACAGGGGCTTTTGCCGATCCTGGGTGTTGCCCTTCTTCTCGCCCGGCGGGATCGGCTCGCGATCTACCGCGACGGTTTTTTTCAGGCGCGCTTTTCGGATATCGATGTCGATTATCTCGCGACGGATGCCGCGTCGATCCAGGTCCGCTGGATGGAGTTGTCCGTTTTGTCGCGTCGCACCCTGTCCGATCTCGCCGCGATCGTGCGCGAGATCGATGGAAAAAATCGCCTCGTGCATCTTGAGCCGATCAATGTCGCGCGCGGCCTTGTCGGCATTCACGAACGCTTGCAGCCCTGGACCAAGCGCACGGCACGCCTATCGGCCAATGCCGTTCAGGTCCGTTCACTCTTCAAGCAGGCGTCGGACCCGAACAAATTTCTCTTCGACGATATCCCGAGCGTCTTCGGCAGCGGCGCCGATCGACCGGACGCCGAGATCGACACAGTGATCATGCGGATTCGCGACGGCCTTCAGGAGTTGACCAAAGCCTACGCGGACATGCTTGCCCGCCTGCAAGAGATGATGCTCGCCGAGCTGGGGGTTCCGAACTCGTCCTCCCAGGCGCTCACCGAGTTGCGTTCAAGGGCGAAGAACATTCAGCAGTTAACAGGGGACTTCAGGCTCAACGCCTTCGTCGGTCGTCTCGCCACCTTCGCAGGAGGCGACAAGGGCATGGAGGAGATCGCGAGTCTCGCCGCCAACAAGCCGCCGCGAGATTGGGTGGATGCCGACCTCGATCAGGCCGGCATCGAGATTTCCGACCTAGCGCAGAAGTTCATTCGTGCCGAAGCCTTCGCACGAGTGAAGGGGCGGCCCGACAAGCGGCTTGCGATGGCCGTTGTCGTCGGACGGGAGGGCCGCCCAACCCCGGTTTCCGGCGAGTTCGCCATAACGGATGCTGATCGCGCGGCGGTCAATGACCTGATCGGTCGCGTGGAGTACGCGCTTGCCGGCACCGATACGCGGCGGCGCAACGTCATCCTTGCGGCTCTAGCCGAAATGAGTGCCCGGTATCTGGGCGAAGGCGAGACGGCGTGCGAGAATCCTTCCTGCAAGGCGTCGTGCCATGCTGAATAATATGAAACACGTCCTTGGTCTGTCTGGCGGAAAGGATAGTGCGGCCCTAGCCGTATACATGCGCCAGAATTACCCCGACCTCGATATCGAGTATTTCTTCACCGACACAGGCAAAGAACTGCCGGAAGTTTATGAGTTTCTAGGCAAGCTTGAAGGCTTTCTAGGCAAGGCGATTCTGCGGCTCAACCCGGACCGCGACTTTGACTTCTGGCTGAAGCGTTACAATGATTTCCTGCCTTCGCCACAGACCCGCTGGTGTACGCGGCAGCTCAAGCTTCGTCCCTTTGAAGCTTGGTTGAAGCCACTCTTGCAGGCCGGGCAGCAGATCGTCAGCTATGTAGCGATCCGGGCCGACGAGGAATATCGGGAGGGCTACACGGCGACGCAAAAAGGGCTAACTATCCGGCTCCCATTCAAGGAGGCTGGAATCGACAAGGCGGGTGTGCTGGAGATTCTCGAAGCGTCCGGCCTGGGGCTCCCCAGATACTATGCCTGGCGGTCTCGCTCGGGCTGCACCTTCTGCTTCTTCCAGCAGAAGATCGAATGGGTGCGGTTGCTCGAACAGCATCCCGAGGCATTCGAGGAGGCCAAGAGCTACGAGAAAACCGCGTTGAGCCATGGCTCTCCCTTCACCTGGAGTCTGGGCGAGTCATTGGAGGAATTGGCACAGCCGGAGCGTATCGCAGCGATCCGCGTCGATCACGAACGCCGGGTAGTTCGAATGCGCTCCAGGAAGCAGCCCAATCCGCTGAGACCGCAGCCCGAGCCGCTTGATATCGACGAACTGTACGGCAAGACGAAAGTCTGCCTCGCTTGCCATAAGTAAGCGGCCAGCTTCCGCTTATTCGACACATTCCGCCTGCACCTGCTGAAGCTGGGGGCCCGGATCATCAAAACCGCCGCCCGCGTTCGCATCGCCTTCGCCGCAGCGTGCCCCGACGCCACATCATCTGCCATGTCACCATCGCCCTGATGCCAATCGGCCGGTGATCGCTGGGATATTCATCGCCCCCAACCACCCCGCCCGTCCGCAACCTCAAACCCGAAGCCCCCACGCTGAACCCTGTTCCGGCGGGATGCCCTTTACCCACACCCTCTCGCAGGCAGACATCCCAGCTCCTTCGTGAATAAGACGGGCTAACAGCTCCGGCAAAGTTCCGACAGCCGATGATAGCGGAACGCAGAAACAGTCCGACTCCAATTTTTCGTCCGCGTGTGGAATATCGCATTTTCAGATGGTTAACGAATCCGCAGTCTCATCGTTAAGTGCGGATTCCCATCCTTAGCTACCGAGTCTCATCGTTAGCTACTTCCGACAGTTGCGGAGAAGCGTAGCGCGGGTGGGGTGAGGATTGGCTGGGGCGGCAGGATTCGAACCTGCGTATGGCGGTACCAAAAACCGCTGCCTTACCGCTTGGCGACGCCCCAGCAGACCCGCGGAACGCGGGGAAAAAGGGAGCCTCTTGTACGCTACTTCGCGCGGGGAGACAAGGCCCCTCAGGCCGCGGGCGGCTCCGCCCCGGCGAGGCGCACCGCGGGGGGCGACTCCAGCAGGCGGGCGGCGCGCACCCACCAGGTGGGGTGCGTCGCCTGCATCACCTCCGCCGCCGCGGCGGCCACGTCAGCGTTCTCGAACAGGCCGAAGCAGGTGGCCCCCGAGCCCGACATCCGCGCGAGCAGGCAGTCGGGCCGCGCCGACAGCGCGGCGAGCACCTCGGCGATTTCCGGCACCTGCTTCAGCGCCGCCTCGGTCAGGTCGTTGCGCCGCTTCATCAGGCTGGCGGCGAGCGCCGCGGCGTGCGGCGGGGCGAGCCATGGCGGCGGCGGCGTGCCGGGGCCGCCCCACTCGCGGAACACCCGCGCGGTGGGCAAGGGCACGCCGGGGTTGACCAGCACCACCGCGGCGGCGGGGAGCGGCGGCACCGGGCGCACCTCCTCGCCGATGGAGAAGATCTCGGCGGCGACGCCGCGCAGGCACGCCGGAACGTCGGCGCCGAGAGAGGCGGCAAGCTCGGCCAGTCCCTCCGGCTCCGCCCCCCAGAAGCGGGTGAGCACGCGCAGCGTCGCCGCCGCATCCGCCGAGCCGCCGCCGATGCCGGAAGCCACCGGCAGGCGCTTCACCAGGGTGAGCGCCACCGCGGGCTCGCGCCCGAGCAGGGCGGCGAGGCCGCGCGCGGCGCGGACGCAGAGGTTGGCCTCCATATCCTCGCCGAGCGCCGCGGCCATCGGCCCGGTGGCGGCGAAGCCGAACGCCGCCGCCGGGGCGGCGTGCACGGTGTCGGCGAGGTCGGCGAAGGCGACCAGGCTGGCGAGGTCGTGGTAGCCGTCGGGCCGCCGCGCCAGCACGTGGAGATAGAGGTTGAGCTTGGCCGGGGCCTCGGTCTCGAAGGCCTGGCCGGGGGAGTGCGCGCGCGGAGGGGGAGGAGGATAGGTCATCGCGAGGGCCGGTCCGTCTTCAGGGTTGCAGCGTCGGCGGCAGGCCGTTCGCGAGCTTGCCGCGCAGTTCCTCGGCCTGCTTGTCTTCGGGGTCGAGGGTGAGCGCGCGCTGCCACTGGTAGCGCGCCTCCAGCCGCCGCCCGACCCGCCAGTAGGCGTCGCCCAGGTGGTCGTTGATCGTCGGGTCGTCGGCCACCAGCACCACCGCCTGCTCCAGGTGCTTCACCGCCGCGGCGTAGTTGCCGCGCTGGTAGTGCGCCCAGCCCAGGCTATCGACGATGTAGCCGTCGCGCGGCCGCTGCGCCACCGCCTTCTCGATCATCTGCTGCGCCTCGTCGAGGTGCATGCCCTTGTCGAGCCAGGAATAGCCGAGGTAGTTGAGCACCAGCGGCTGCTCCGGCTCGAGCTTCAGCGCGGCGAGGAAGTCGGCCTCGGCGCGCGGCCATTGGTTGGAGCGTTCGAGCGAGATGCCGCGGGTGTAGAACAGCACCCAGTGACGCTTGTCGAGCTTCGGGATGCGGGTCATCGCGCCGTCGTAGGCGGCGACCGCCTCGGCATAGCGCGACTGGCCGCGGTAGAGATCGCCGAGTTCGATCAGGGGTTCCGGCCGCGCCGGAAAGGCCGCGGCGAGGCCGGTGAGTTCGCGCGCCGCCTCGTCCCGGCGCTCCATGCGCTCCAGGTTCTTGGCGATGCGCAGGCGCACCGAATAGGCGACCACGGAGTCCGCGGCGATCGCCGCATAGGCGGCATTGGCGCGCGCGTAGTCTTCGTGCCCCTCGAACAGCTCGCCCACCAGCACCCGCGCCAGGTCGAGACCGGGGTCGAGGCGCAGCGCAAGCTGCCCCAGCGCCAGGGTGACCTCCCAGGTGTCGGTGTTGGTGAGCGAGGAGGAGACGCTGAAGAACGCCTCGCCCATGCCCGCCGCCGCGTTCGGGGCCACTCGCTCCGCCGCCTTCTTCTCCACCAGGCGGAGGCGCAGCGCCTCGGTGAGCGCCGCCTCGCCGTGTTCGGCGGCGTAGGCCGCCAGCAGCGCCGCGGTGCGCGCCGGCTTGCCGGTGCGGTTGAAGAATCGGCCCGCCGCCTGCAATGCGTGGATGGAGCGGCCGCCCTCGCCCGCCAGGGTCTTTTCGTAGAAGCCTTCCGCCTGCGCGTCGCGCCCGGCGAGGTCGCAGATCAGCGCGGCGTGGAAATCGTGCACCGGCAGGAACGCCTTTTTCGCGGCGAGCGGCGCAAGGCGCGCGAGCGCGCCGCCGGCATCGCCCCGGCCCGCCGCCACCCAGGCCTTCAGGAGCGGGCCGAGCAGGGCGTTGAGGTTGTTTTCCGGAATCGCCGCGAGCCGCGCGTCCGCCGCCGCCCAGTCGCCGCCGCGCGCCGCCTCCGCCGCCAGAACGTAGCCCGCCATGATGTCGCCGGGCTTGGCCGCGGCGATGGCGCGCGCCGCCGACGCCGCGGCGTCGAAGCGGCCGTCGGCGGTGGCGTAGACCAGCGAAAGGCGCAGCACCTCGAGATTGCCGGGATCGCTTTCCAGGGTGCGCGACAGATGGTCCGAGGCGCCGCCCACGTCGTCGCGCAGGCGCGCCGCGTGCGCCGCCAGGTACGCGCCGAAACCGCCGCTTCCGGACTCCGCCGCCGCGGGAACGGAGACGGAATCCTTCGCGCCGCTGTCGGCCGCCGCGCAGCCCGCGAGGATCAGCGCGCCGCCGAAGGCCAGTCCCCGCCACAGACGCACATGTTTCGCCATCGCCGTCCGCACCGCCTCACATGTTGGGATAATTCGGGCCGCTGCCGCCTTCCGGCACCGTCCAGCGGATGTTGCGGCGGGGGTCCTTGATGTCGCAGGTTTTGCAGTGCACGCAGTTGGAGGCGTTGATGCGCAGGCGCGGCGTTTCGCCGCGGTCGAACTCGTAGACGCCGACCGGGCAATAGCGCTCCTCCGGACCGTCGAAAACCGCCAGGTTGTGGGCAACGGGAACCTCCTGATCGGCCAGGCGCAGATGCACCGGCTGCGCCTCGTCGTGGGTGGTGTTGGCGAGGTAGACCGACGACGCGCGGTCGAAGGTGAGCACCCCGTCGGGTTTCGGATAGGCGATGGGGCGCGCCTTTCGCGCCGGGATCAGGCATTCGTTGTCGGCATGGTGGCCGAGCGTCCAGGGCGCCATCCCCCGCAAGACATAGGCATCGAGCGCGGCATACGCCATGCCGCCCCACAACCCCCAGCGGAACGCCGGGCGGATGTTGCGCACCGCCTTCAGCTCCGCGGCGATCCAGGAGTCCTCCACCAGCATCGGATAGCGCTCCGGCGTCACGCCGCGCGCATCCTCCGGCGCGGCGGCGAGCGCGGCGAACGCCGCGTCGGCGGCGAGGATGCCGCTCATCATCGCGGTGTGGGTGCCCTTCACCTTCGGCACGTTGACGAAGCCCGCGCAGTCGCCGATCAGCGCGCCGCCGGGGAAGGTGAGCTTCGGCAGCGCCTGCCAGCCGCCCTCGGCGAGCGCCCGCGCGCCGAAGCCGACGCGCTTGCCGCCCTCCAGCATGCCGCGGATCGCCGGGTGGGTCTTGAAGCGCTGGAATTCCTCGAACGGCGAAAGGTAGGGATTGCGGTAGTCCAGGCCGACGACGAAGCCGATCGCCACCTGCCCGGCCTCCGCATGATAGACGAAGGAGCCGCCGTAGACGTCGGCGGAAAGCGGCCAGCCGACGCTGTGCACCACCAGGCCCGGCTTGTGGCGCGCCGGGTCGATGTCCCACAGTTCCTTGACGCCGAGGCCGTAGGTCTGCGGCTGCCTGCCCGCATCCAGGCGGTAGCGGGCGATCAGCTCCTCCGCCAGGGAGCCGCGGCAGCCCTCCGCCACCAGGGTGACGCGGGCGCGCAGGTTCGCCCCGGGCTGGAAGCTCGGCCCCGGCTGCCCATCGGCCAAAAGCCCCATGTCGCCGGTGGCGACGCCGACGACGCGGCCGTCCTCGACCAGCGGCGCGGCGGCGGCGAATCCGGGGAAGACGTCGGCCCCCAGTTCCTCCGCCTGCTGCGCCAGCCAGCGGCAGAGATTGCCGAGGCTCGCCACGGTGTTGCCCGCGTTGTGCATCGTCGGCGGCGTCGGCAGGGGCAGCGCGCGGGTTTCGGTGAGGAAGAGGAAGCGGTCCTCGGAGACCGGCGTGCCCACCGGCGCGCCCCTGGCTTTCCAGTCCGGGATCAGCTCGTCCAGCGCCCGGGTCTCGATCACCGCGCCGGAAAGGATGTGCGCGCCGATCTCCGAACCCTTCTCGACGACGCAGACGGAAAGCGCGCGCCCCGCCGCGGCAGCCTTCTGCCGCAGGCGGATCGCCGCGGCCAGGCCCGCCGGGCCGCCGCCGACGACCAGCACGTCGAACTCCATCTCCTCGCGTTCGGTGTCCGCACCACCCATCCCGGCAACGTCCTTGCAAAAACAAACCCCTGCGCCCGTCGGGCGCGGCGGACCGCAGTTATAGCACAGACGCGCGCGCCTGCCAGCGGGCCGTCACGCGCTGGCAGCCGCCAAGTCCGCATGCTAGCATGCGGCCCATGACAGAGTCCCGCACGCCCGAACCCGCCGCCGCCGCGCCTTTCGACGCGGCCGCGGTGCTGCGCTGGTATGCCGCCGCCGGGGTGGACATCGCGGTGGGCGAGGACCCGGTGGACCGCACCGCGCCGCCGCCCGCGCCGCCGCCGCCGCAGCCGCGCCTGCGCGAAGAGCCCGCTGCCGCGCCCGCCGCGCCGCGCCGCGCAACCGCCCTGCCGCCGGAGGGGGCCGCGACGCTGGAAGAGCTGCGCGCCCGGCTGGAGGCGTTCGACGCCTGCCTGTTGCGCCGCACCGCCACCCGCACGGTGTTCGGCACCGGCCCGGCGGACGCCCGCCTGATGGTGATCGGCGAGGCCCCGGGGGCGGACGAGGACCGCTCCGGCATACCCTTCGTCGGCCGTGCGGGCCAATTGCTGGACAAGATGCTCGCCTCCATCGGCTGGCCGCGCGAGGCGGTCTACATCACCAACGTCGTGCCGTGGCGTCCGCCCGGCAACCGCAACCCGACGCCGGAGGAGATCGCCCTCTGCCTGCCCTTCGTGCTGCGCGCCATCGACCTCGTCGCGCCCCGGGCGATCCTGCTGCTCGGCGGCTCCGCCGCCGCCGCGCTGCTCGACAGCCACGACGGCATCACCCGCCTGCGCGGCCGCTGGCACGGCCTTTCCCGCCCCGGGGGCGAGATCGCCGCCCTGCCCACCTTCCACCCCGCCTTCCTGCTGCGCAACCCGTCGAGCAAGGCGGCGGTGTGGCGCGACCTCCTCGGCCTCAAGGCACGCATCGGCGCCGCAGCCGAACCGCGATAGTGATCGCCGTCACACCCCGGCGCTTGCGCCGGGGGGCGCGGGCCGGTACTCTCGCAGACGAGCCGACGCATCCGCTTTCCGACCCAAGAGGGGGACCCTTGAGTTGACGCCCACCAAGATGCGCCTGAGCCGGCGCGTCCGCGTGCTGGCCGGAACCATCGCCCTCGCCTTCTCCCTCGTTCCGGGTGCGGGACGGGCCGCCGATTCTCCTTCGGGTTTCGCCGCGCCGTCCTCCGAACTCGCCGACGAGCCGCTCGACGGCGGGCTGGGGGCCGCCGACGCCGCGCTCTACCGCCGCATCTTTACGTTGCAGCGCGGCGGACACTGGCGCGACGCCGACGCCCTGATCGAACGCCTCTCCGACGACGTGCTGCTCGGCGCCGTGCTGGCGCAGCGCTATCTCCACCCCACCCGCTACACCAGCTCCGGCGAGGAACTGCGGCAGTGGCTGGAATCCTATGCCGACCACCCCGACGCCGCGGCGATCCACCGCCTGGCGAAGGCGCGCTCCCCCCGCGCCACCCCGGTGCCCGAGGCCGAGGACGCGCGCAGCCTGCGCGGCCGCGGCGGCATCGACGGCGGCGAGCTGTGGCTGCGCGGCCTCTCGCTCTCCCGCCTCTCCCGCCACGACGCCGACGCCGCCAACGGCCTCGCCCGCAAGTTCCGCCGCGCCCTGCGCGCCGGGGCGACGCTCACCGCCAAGCGCATCCTCACCGACACGCCGCTGCCCCGCCTGCTCACCCACACCGACTACGACCGCCTGCGCGGCGCGCTCGGCTTCTCCTATTTCCTCGACGGCCAGGACGACCTCGCCCGCGCCTGGGCCGAACCCGCCGCCGCCCGCTCCGCGGCGCGCGCCCCCCAGGCGGCGTGGACCGCAGGCCTCGCCAACTGGCGGGAAAAGCGCTTCGCCGCGGCGGAAGGCTTTTTCGGCATCGTCGCCGAGTCCGCCTCCGCCGACCCGTGGATGCAGGCCGCGGGCGGCGTGTGGGCGGCGCGCGCCGCGCTGCACGCCCGCAGGCCGCAGGCGGTCAACGCCTGGCTCTCGCTCGCCGCCGACCACGGGCGCACCTTCTACGGCCTGATCGCGCGGCGCTCCCTCGGCCTGCCCATCGGCTTCGGCTGGGATGCGGAGACGATGTCCCGCGCCGACCGCGACACCGTGGCGCAGTACGACGGCGGCCGCCGCGCGCTGGCGCTGATGCAGGTGGGCGAGGACGCCTACGCCGAGGCGGAACTGCGCCGCCTCTTCCCCGCCGTCGATCCGCCGACGCAGCAGGCGATCGTCGCCGTCGCCGGGGCCGGGGGGCTCGCCGGGCTGTCGATCCGCCTCTCCGCCGAGATGCAGCGCCGCGAGGGGGTGATCTACGACAACGCCCGCTACCCGGTGCCCAACTGGACCCCCGACGGCGGCTGGACCCTCGACCGCGCCCTGGTCTACGCCTTCGCGCGGCAGGAATCCGGCTTCGACCCCAACGCCAAAAGCCACGCCGGGGCGCGCGGCCTGATGCAGCTGATGCCCGCCACCGCGCGCTTCATCTCGCGCGAGGCGCGCAACCGCGACATCCTCTTCGACCCCGGGATCAACCTGGCGCTCGGCCAGCGCTACCTCAACCACCTGCTCGCCGAGCCCTATATCGGCGGCAACCTGTTCTTCCTCGCGGTCGCCTACAACGGCGGGCCGGGCAACCTCGCCGCGTGGAGCCGCAAGGCCAAGGCGGGCGACGACCCGCTGCTGTTCATCGAATCCCTCGCCTCCCGCGAGACCCGGCACTTCATCGAGCGGATCATGGCCAACCTCTGGATCTACCGCCTGCGGCTGAACCAGGACACCCCGTCCCTGGACGCCGTGGCCTCGGGCCGCTGGCCGGTCTATACTTCGCTCGACCGCCTGGAGGCGCGCCTCGCGGCGCGGCCCGACGGGCCCTTCCTGAACCGCTGAGGCCCATGCCGGATTTCACTTTCGAAGACGCCTGCGCCGCCCCGGCCGCGGGGATCGACGAGGTCGGCCGCGGCCCCTGGGCCGGGCCGGTGCTCGCCGCCGCGGTGATCCTCGACCGCGCCCGCGTGCCCGCCGATCTGCTCGCCGCGCTCGCCGATTCCAAGGCGCTCTCCGCCCGCCGCCGCGAAACCCTTTCCGCCGCGCTGATCGCCTGCCCCGGCGTCGCCTGGGCCACCGGCGAGGCCTCGGTGGCGGAAATCGACGCCCTCAACATCCTCCAGGCGACCTTCCTGGCGATGCGGCGCGCCGTCGAGAAACTGGAGATTCTCCCCGCGCACGCCCTCATCGACGGCGACAAGGCGCCCCCCGGCCTGCCCTGCCCGGCCACCGCCATCGTCAAGGGCGACGCGAAATGCGCCTCCATCGCCGCCGCCTCGATCATCGCCAAGGTGGCGCGCGACCGCATCATGTTGGGGCTGGATGCGGACTTTCCCAACTATGGGTGGTGCCGCAACGCCGGGTACGGCACCGCGGAGCATCAGGCCGGTCTCTTGACAAACGGCATCACCGAGCATCACCGCAAGTCCTTCGCGCCGATCCGCAAGCTGCTGACTCACAAGGACTCTTGACGGCGACTCGGCAAACCGGCATGGTGCGGCGATGATGACCTTCGCGCCGGATACCGTCTATCAGGGGGATTGCATCGCCTTGATGAACGCCATGCCCGAGAAATCGGTGGACATGGTGTTCGCCGACCCGCCCTACAACATGCAGTTGGGCGGCGAGCTGCTGCGCCCCGACAACTCCCGCGTAGACGGCGTGGACGACGCCTGGGACCGCTTCGAAAGCTTCGCCGCCTACGACCGCTTCACCGCCGACTGGCTGAAGGCGGCGCGCCGCATCCTCAAGGACGACGGCACCCTGTGGGTGATCGGCAGCTACCACAACATCTTCCGCGTCGGCGCGACGCTGCAGAACCTCGGCTACTGGATCCTCAACGACATCGTCTGGCGCAAGTCCAACCCGATGCCGAACTTCAAGGGCACCCGCTTCACCAACGCCCACGAAACCCTGATCTGGTGCGCCAAGGACAAGGACGCGCGCTACACCTTCAACTACGAGGCGCTGAAGGACCTCAACGAGGGCCTGCAAATGCGCAGCGACTGGCTGCTCCCCCTGTGCACCGGGGGCGAGCGCCTGAAGGACGGCGACGGCGCGAAGCTCCACCCGACGCAGAAGCCCGAGGCCCTGCTCTACCGCATCATCCTCGCCGCGACCAAGCCCGGCGACACCATCGTCGATCCGTTCTTCGGCACCGGAACCACCGGCGCGGCGGCGAAGCGCCTCGGCCGCCGCTTCATCGGCTTCGAGATGGACCGCACCTACATCGCGGGCGCGCTGGACCGCATCCGCGCGGTCGAGCCGGTGGCCGACCTCGAATCGATCAAGCTGTTCAACAAGAAACAGGAACCGCGCGTCCCCTTCGGCACGGTGCTGGAACGCGGCCTCCTCGCCCCCGGCGAAATGCTCGCCGACGTGCGGCAGCGCTACACCGCCAAGGTGCGCGCCGACGGCACCCTGATCGCCGCCGATACCCGCGGCTCCATCCACCAGGTCGCCGCCGCCGTGCAGGGCCTGCCCGCATGCAACGGCTGGACCTTCTGGTACTTCAAGAACCGCAACGAGTGGCTCTCCATCGACCTGCTGCGCCAGCGCATCCGCTCGGAACTGGCGGGGTTGGCGTAAAAAACAGGCCGGGGCTCCGCCCCCGGACCCCGCCGGGGCCGCAGGCCCCAGACCCCATGACTTTTTTCTCGCCGCGAAGCGGCAATCGACTGTCACGCCGCGCGATGGTCTCATCGCGCTACGCGCGAAAATAAAGAAGTTATGGGGTGCGCGAGGGGACCGAGTCCCCTCGCAACGTTTTGTTTTTCCCCATAGCGGCGGCACGCACCTTCTCCATCACCGTGGGCAGGCCGTCGATTTTTTCCATCGGCACCCATGCGCCGGGACCGAAGGCCGTGGCGGGGTCTGCCTGTGGCGGGGGACTGAGTTTGACCACCGCGAGGTCGAGGGAGAAGTGAGTGAAGACGTGGCGCACCGTGGCATTGAGCGGCGTGGCGGCCCAGCCTGGAGGCAGCGCGGCGGGCGGCGGGTCGGCGGACCATTCGGTGCAGGGGAAGGCGGCCATGCCGCCGAGCAGCCCCTTGGCCGGGCGGCGCACCAGCCAGACGCAGCCATCGCGCTCGACCCAGAAGGCGGTTCCGCGGCGGTGCGGCTTCTCCGCCTTGGGCGGGCGCAGCGGGCGCTGGGAGATGGTGCCCGCGGCGCGGGCACGGCAGACATCGCGCCACGGGCAGAGCAGGCAGTCCGGTTCGCGCGGGCGGCAGACCAGCGCGCCGAGGTCGATCGCCGCCTGGGCGAAGTCGCCGGGCCGTTCCGCCGGAACCAGCGCGAGGCCGAGGGCGCGCGCGGCGGGCTTGAACGCGGGCAAGGGCGTGGCGTCGTCGGTCAGGCGGGCGAGGATGCGCTCCACATTGCCGTCCACCGCGGCGGCGCGGCGGCCGAAGGCGATGGCGGCGACAGCGGCGGCGGTGTACGGCCCCACCCCCGGCAGGGCGCGCAAGCCTTCCTCCGTATCGGGGAAGCGCCCGCCGTGTTCCGCCGCCACGGCGCGGGCGCAGGCGAGCAGGTTGCGCGCCCGGCTGTAGTAACCCAACCCCGCCCACGCGGCCATCACCGCCGCATCCTCGGCGGCGGCAAGCTCCGCCAGCGTCGGCCAGGACGCCAGGAACTTTTCGAAATAGGGGATCACCGCGGCCACCGTGGTCTGTTGCAGCATCACCTCGGACAGCCACACGCGGTAGGGGTCGCCCAGCGCCCCCGCCTCCGGCCGCCACGGCAACGCGCGGTGCCCGGCGTCGTACCAGGCAAGCAGCCGCGCCGCCAAAACGGCGGGCGCGGCAGGCAGGGCGGCGAGAACATCCGGCATCGCTCTCAGATGCCCCGGCGGGGCCGTGGCGTCAAGGATGGGAAAAACCAGGCCGGGCTCCGCCCGGACCCGCAAGGGGCCGCGGACCCCTTGACCCCATAAGTTTTCCGCCGCGTAGCGGCTATCAATCCTCACGCGGCGTGATGGCTCTATCGCGCTACGCGCAAAAGCTAAAAGTTAGGGGGTGCGCGAGGGGACCGAGTCCCCTCGCAAAGTTTTGGCTTTTTCGCCTTCGCGCCTATGATGCAGGCATGAAGAAGCCGACCGCGCCTGTTCCTGCGCCGCCGAGGCGCCGCAGGCGGCCGCATCCCTTGGGGATGGCCGCCGCGGCGGTGGTGCGTCCGATGATCGGGCGCAGGGGGTTCGTCGAGGCGGATCTGTTGACCCGTTGGGAGGCGGTGGCCGGGCCGGAGACTGCGGCGCTGTGCCGCCCGGTGCGGCTGGCGAAGCCGCGCGACGGCGGGCCGCCGGTGTTGCATCTGCGGGTCGCCTCCTCCGCCTTCGCCACGCTGCTGAAGCATCAGGAACCGGAGCTGTGCGCCCGCATCAACGGCTATTTCGGTTTCGACGCGGTGGGAAAGCTGAAGATCGCCCCCGGCACCCTGCCGCCGCCGCCCGCGCCGAAGCCGCCGCCGCCCGACCCGCCGCCGCTTTCGGCGGAGGAGGCGGCCCTGGTGGCGGGCATCGACGACCCGGACCTGCGCGCCGCGCTGGAGGCCCTCGGCCGCTCCCTCCGCGCCGGAAACCGCGCGGGGGGATGACAGGGCGCGATCGGCGCTTTATCTGTTGGGACGTCGCGCATCTTTCGAGGAGTTGCTTCGTGCCGCTGACCCGCCGTTCCCTGCTTGCCGCCTCCGCGGCGTCCGCCGCGCTTTGCCTGCTGCCGCGCGCCGCGCGCGCCGCCGGGCCCGCCCGCCTCGCCGATCTCAGCCTGGGGCGCGACGGCGCGCCGGTGACGATCCTCGAATACTCCTCCTACACCTGCCCGCACTGCGCCACCTTCCACATCGAGACGCGGCCCTGGCTGGTCAAAACCTATGTGGACACCGGCCGCGCCCGCATGGTGTTTTCCGACTTTCCGCTGGACGGCGTGGCGATGGCCGCCTCGATGCTGGTGCACAGCGCGCCGAAGGCGACCGCCGCCGCGCTTTCCGAGGCGCTGTTCTCCGAGCAGCGGCACTGGGCCGCCGCGCAGAACCCGCGCGAGGCGCTGACCCAGCTCGCCGCCCTCGCCGGGATGTCGGCCAAGGCGGTGGAGACCGCGCTGGCCGACAAGGAACTGTTCCAGGCGCTGATGGACCAGCGGGAAAAGGCGGAAAAGGACTACGGCGTCGATTCGACCCCGACTCTCGTCATCAACGGCCACAGGGTCGCCGCCAACAGCCCGCGCAAGGACCTGGCGGCGGCGATCGAGGCCGCCGAGGCGGAGGCAAAACGCAAGTCCTGACGCGCGGTTATCGCAAACCCCTCTTGGCAGCGCCGATCAACCGGGCATAATCGCCGGATGATCCAGTTCACCAAGCTGCGCCTCTCCGGTTTCAAATCCTTCGTCGAGCCGACGGAACTCCTGGTCGAACCGGGGCTGACCGGAGTGGTCGGCCCGAACGGCTGCGGCAAGTCCAATCTCGTCGAGGCGATGCGCTGGGCGATGGGGGAAACCTCCGCCCGGCAGATGCGCGGCGGCGAGATGGACGACGTGATCTTCGCCGGCAGCCGCGAGCGCCCGGCGCGCAACGTCGCCGAGGTGACGCTGACCCTCGACAACCGCGCCCGCACCGCCCCCACGCACCTCAACACCGCCGACGAACTGGAGGTCAGCCGCCGCATCGAGCGCGGCTGCGGCTCCAACTACCGCGTCAACGGCAAGGAGGTGCGCGCCCGCGACGTGCAGCTCCTGTTCGCCGATGCGGCCACCGGCGCGCGCTCCACCGCCATCGTCTCGCAGGGACGCATCGGCGCGCTGATCGCCGCCGCGCCGGCGGAGCGCCGCGCGCTGCTGGAGGAGGCGGCGGGAATTTCCGGCCTCTATTCGCGCCGCCACGAGGCGGAACTGCGCCTGCGCGCCGCGGAGAACAACCTCACCCGCCTCGACGACGTGCTCAACGCGCTGACCGCGCAGAAGCAGGGACTGGACCGCCAGGCGCGGCAGGCGGTGCGCTACCGCACCCTTTCCGAGGATATCCGGGCGCTTGAAATCGCGCTCACCCGCCGCAACTGGGACGAGGCGGTGGCGGCGCGGGAGGAGGCGCGCGCCGCGCTCGCCGAGGCGGAAGCGGCGGTGGCCGCCGCCGCCGCCGCAGCAGCAGCCGCCTCGACGTTGCAGGCGGAGGCCTTCGCCGCGGTGGACCCGGCGCGCGAGGCGGCGAATGCGGCGAACGCGGCGTTGCAACGCTTCGCCATGGCGCGCGAGGCCCTGGAGGACGAGGAACGCCGCCTGGAGCGGGCGACGCGCGGCAATGCGGAACGGCTGGCCCAGGTTGCCGGGGACATCGCGCGGGCGGATGCGCAGTGCGCCGATGCGGCGCGGCGGCGCGGGGAGATCGCGGCGGAGCGCGCCCGCCTGACCGCGGCGGCGGAGGCCGCCCCGGCGGCGAGCGCCGCCTTGCAGGCCCAGGCGGACGAAGCGGAGGCGGCGCTGGCCGCCGCCGAGGCCGAACTCGCCGCGGCGACGACGCGCCTCGCCGAGACCGAGGCGACGATCAAGGCGGCGACCCGCCGCCGCGACGATGCGGAGGCGGCGCTCGCCCGTGTTCTCGCGCGGGAACGGCAGATCGAGGTGCAGATCGCCGCGGCGCAGGCGAAATGCGTGCCGCCGGAGACGATGCGCGGCGCGGAGACCGCCGCGGCGGAGGCGGAGGCGGCCTCCGAGGCCGCGCAGGAGGCGCGCGACGCGGCGGAGGCCGCCCGCGCCCGCGCCGCGGCGGAACGCACCGCGAGCGCCGAGGCGTTCGCCGCAGCCGATGCGGCGCACCGCCGCCTCGCCGCCGAGGTCGAAGCCCTGGAGGCGGTGCTCTCCGCCGATACCGGCGCGGCGGGCGCGCCGGTGCTCGACCGGGTGCGCGCCGAGGCGGGGTTCGAGGCCGCCGCCGCCGCGCTTCTCGACCATGGCGCCGACGCGCCGGAGGACGACGGCGGGACGAAGCCGCCGCGCGCCTGGCGGGTCTATCCGCCGCTCGCCGCGCCGCCCGCGCCGCCCGCGGAGCTGCCCGCGCTCGCCGCCCGGGTTTCCGCCCCCGCCGCCCTGGCGCGGCGGCTCTCGCTTGCCTTCCTGGCGCCCGATGCGGCCACCGGCGACGCGCTGGCGCCCAGGCTTTCCCCCGGCCAGTGCCTGGTTTCCGCCGACGGCGGGCTGTGGCGCTGGGACGGATTCGTCGTGCGCCCCGGCGCGCCCTCCGCCGCGGCGAAGCGCCTGGAGCAGGGCAACCGCCTGCGCGGGATGCAGGGCGGCCTGCCGCGCCTCGCCGATGCCCGCGCCGCGGCGGAGGCCGCCCGCGCCGCCGCCGCCGGGGCCGCCGCCGCCGCCGAGACCGCCGAACGCGCCGCGCGCGACGCGGCGCGCGCCGCCGAGGCGAGGGCGGGAGAGGCGCGCGCGGCGCGCGACCGCCTGCGCCGCGAAAACGACGACGCGGAGGACCGCCTGCAACACTTCGCCGATTCGCGCCAGTCCCTGGCGGTGGAGCGGGCGGAGGCGGAGGCGGCGCTCGCCGCCGCATCCGAGGACGGCGGCGAATCCACCCTTCCCGCATTGCAGGCCGCCGCCACGGCGGCCCGCGCCGCCGCCGATGCGGCGCGTTCCCGCACCCTCAACGCACGCGCGGCGCGCGACGCCGACCGCCGCGAAACCGAGATGCGCGCCGGACGGCTGAACTCCCTCGCCGACGAGGACCGCGCCTGGACGGAACGCGAAACCGCCGCCCGCGACTACCGCGCCTCTCTGGCCTCCCGCCTCGCCGAAGCGGAGACCGAGCGCGAGTCCCTGCGCGCCCGGCCTCAGGTTCTGGCGGAGCGGCGCGCCTCGCTCTCCGCCGACCTGGAAGCCGCCGAGGCGGCGCGCCGCGCCGCCGACGACGCACTGGCGGTGCGGGATTCCGCCCTGCGCGCCGCCGATGCGCGCCTCAAGGAGGCGGACCGCGCCGCGGCGTCCAGCCGCGAGGACCGGGTGCGCGCCGAAGCGGCGCTGGAACGCCGCGACCAGGCCTGCCGCGAGATCGAGGCGCGCTGCCGCGAATACCTCAACTGCGCGATCGGCGGCATCGTCGCCGATGCGCGCTTCGCCGAGATGGGCTCCGCCGAGATTTCCGAGCGCGCCGAGCGCCGCGCCGCGGAGCGCGAGCGCCTGGGGCCGGTCAACCTGCGCGCCGAGATCGAGGCCGAGGACGTGGGCAAGCAGATCGAGGGCCTGGAGACCGAGCGCACCGACCTGCTCTCCGCCATCGCGCGGCTGCGCCAGGGTATCGCGGAACTCAACCGCGAGGGCCAGGCGCGGTTGCAGCAGAGCTTCGAGACGGTCAACCGCGCCTTCCAGGAGATCTTCACCGTGCTGTTCGGCGGCGGCCGCGCCTACCTCAGCCTGATCGAGAACGACGACCCGCTGGCCGCGGGACTGGAGATCATGGCGAGTCCGCCGGGCAAGCGGCTGCAACTGCTTTCCCTGCTCTCCGGCGGCGAGCAGGCGCTCACCGCGCTGGCCCTGCTGTTCGCGGTGTTCCGCAGCAATCCGGCGCCGATCTGCATCCTCGACGAGGTGGACGCGCCCTTGGACGACGCCAACGTCGATCGCTTCTGTCTTTTGCTCGCAGAAATGGCGGCGGACCGCGAAACGCGCTTCCTGGTGATCACCCACCACCGCATGACCATGGCCCGCATGGACCGCCTGTTCGGCGTCACCATGGCGGAACGCGGCGTCTCGCAACTCGTCTCGGTCGATCTCAAGGTCGCCGAAACTCTCCGCGAACAGCCTTCATTGGTATGAATTCATTGAGTTTTAACTCCCGCAACGAGGCACCGTGGGAACGGTTTTCCACCTTGACAGTGCAAGGTGCAAACACTATGGTTCGTGCGCTTTCGTGGCGGAATACCGCCGGTTTTGGGGGATCACGCGGTTTCACGGCTGCGACGGCCCGGTTTGATGTCGATGACGACGCCCGTTTCGGCGGCGCGGCGGACGGATCGGACAGTGGGGCGACGGCGCATGACGGAACCGAAAGATCAGGATCTCTCCCATAAGCTGGCGGAACTGGGGTCCCGCGTCCGGGAGGCACGTGCCGAGGCCGGGCTGTCGCAAGACGGCCAGGCCCCGAAACCGGGGGGTATGCACAGCCTGCTGGGCCTGGGTTTACGCGTGACCACCGATCTGGTGGTCAGCGTCGGCCTCGGGGGCGCGTTGGGATGGGCGGCGGACGACCACTGGGGGTCCTCGCCTTGGGGGCTGATGATCGGATTGGGGGTTGGGTTCGCGTCGGGCGTTCTGACCGTTTACCGCGTCGTACGGGGGGCCGACACCGTGTTGGGGCCGCCCCCGGGGAAGCGGACGGCTGCCGGGAAACCGGGAGACGGCCGCGCGCGCGAAGACGAGTAACGGACGGCAGCCGGTTCCGGCTTCCTCCCGGGGGTTGTGCGGGGCGGCGATCATCGCTACGGTCGTCCGCGCAAGGTATAACGAAGGAAAGACGTTTCGATGGCCATCAACGCGCTTGAACAGTTCGAGGTCCGTCCGATCGTGCCGATTCACGTCGGTGGGATCGATATTTCCTTCTCCAATTCCGCGCTCTACATGGTCGCCGCCGTCGTGGTGTCCACGGTGTTCCTCTCCGCCGCGATGAGCAAGCGGGCGCTGATTCCCGGCCGCCTGCAGTCTCTCGCCGAGATGCTCTACGAATTCGTCGCCGGCATGCTCAAGGAGAACGTCGGCGATGCGGGGCGCAAGTACTTCCCGATGATCTTCTCGATCTTCATGTTCGTGCTGTGCGGCAACGTGCTGGGGCAGACGCCCTACAGCTTCACCTACACCAGCCACATCATCGTCAACGGCGCGATGGCGCTGGGCGTCATCGCCATGGTCACGGTGGTCGGCTTCGCCAAGCACGGCATCGGCTTCCTGAACACCTTCCTGCCGAGCGGCGCGCCGCCGCTCACCGCGGTCATCATCGTGCCGATCGAGGTGTTCTCCTACTTCGCCCGCGCCTTCAGCCTCTCCGTCCGTCTGACCGCCAACATGCTGGTCGGGCACATCATGCTGGCGGTGGTGGCGAGCTTCATCGCCGCGCTGGGGGTCTTCGGCTTCATCCCGTTCGCCGGGATCGTCGGCCTGGGCGTTCTGGAACTCGGTATCGCCTGCCTGCAAGCGTACATTTTCACGGTGTTGAGTTGCATCTACCTGCACGATGCCCTTCACCTGCACTGAGGTGCCTTGAGGACCCCGCCGCGTGGCGGGGCCCGAGGTCGGGTCTCTTGTCGATTGGAAAGGAATAGGACATATGGACGCGCAAGCTGCAAAGTTTATCGGTGCCGGCATGGCCAACATCGGTCTCGCCGCGTCGGCCATCATGGTCGGCTACATCTGGGCGACGCTGATCAAGACCGTCGGCCGCAACCCGGCCTGCAAGCCGAGCGTGGACCTCTACGGCTGGGTCGGCTTCGCGGTGACGGAAGCGATCGGTCTGTACGCCCTGGTCATCGCGCTGATCACGCTGTTCGCCTGAGGCGCGCCCATCCGCCCCGCCGACGGGAAACCGCCTCGGCGGGGACTCCGTTTTCCGCTCCATCGCCCCGGTGCATCGGCTGCCGGGGCGGTTCCCGGGGCGGAAGCCGATTTCGCCGAACCTCGAAGGCTTAGGTTTCAGGCCCGGGAGCACGCCAGCCCATGCCACAGTTCGATCCTACATCATTTGCTTCCCAGCTGTTCTGGCTGGCGGTCACCTTCATCACGCTCTACGTGCTGATGTCGAAGGTCGCCCTGCCGCGCGTCGGCGACATTCTGGAAGAACGCCAGAAGCGCATCTCCGACGATCTCGACATGGCGGAGCGCCTGAAATCCGAAACCGAGGCGGCGATCGCCGCCTACGAGAAGGCTCTGGCCGAAGCCCGCTCCGCCGCCCAGGCGGAGATCTCCCGGGTGATGGACGCCAACGCCGCGGAGGCCGCCGCCCGGCACAAGAAGCTCGAGGAACAGCTTTCGGCAAAGATCACCGAAAGCGAGGAGCACATCCACGCCGCGCATCGCGAGGCGATGGCCGAGGTCGGCGGCATCGCCGCCGAGGTGGCCGCCGCCATCGTCGAGCGCATCGCCGGAGTGAAGGCCGATGCCGAGGGCCTCGCCCCGGTGGTCGAAGCGATTGCCAAGGAGCGCGGGATATGAACGGCTGGCTGATTTCCGTCGCATACGCCGCCGAGCACGGCGGCCATGGCAGCATGCCGTTCTATCAGGACGAGCACTTCTGGGTGGCGATGGGCTTCCTCACCATCATCGCGATCTTCCTCAAGACCGCCTACGCCAAGGTCTGCGCCATGCTGGACGCGCGCGGCATCGCCATCCGCGAGCGGCTGGAGAGCGCGCGGCGCATCCGCGACGAGGCGCAGGCCCTGCTTGCCGAATACCAGCGCAAGCAGCGCGACGCCCTGCAGGAATCCCAGGAGATCATCGCCCGGGCGAAGAACGAGGCCGCCAAGCTGCGCGAGCAGGCGGCGGCGGAGCTCGAGCACCGCGTCGCCGCGGCCGAGCGCCAGGCGATGGAGCGCATCGCCGCGGCCGAGGACGCCGCGAAGCGCGAGGTCCGGCACGTCGCGGTGGACGTGGCGGTGGCCGCCGCATCGCAGGTGATGGCGGAAAAGCTCTCCGCCAAGCAGGCGGGCGCCCTGGTGGACCGCGCCATCGCGGACCTGCCGGCGCAGAAGTTCCACTAAACCTCTGCGCGGGGCCATTTCCGCCTCGGGAACGCCCACCGGGCATTCCCGCCGCCTTCGGCGGCCGGCTTCGATCTCCGCAAGTTTCGGTTTTACGGCGCGCAGTTGTCGAGGTAGTCGAGCAGCGGCTGCCATTCGGCGCGGTAGTCCGCCAGCCGTGCGGTCTGCGCGTCGAACAGGCTGCCCCCCTCCACCGCGAGGTTGGCGTAGGACTGGGTATCGCGCAGCCGCGCCATCACCGGATAGGTGAGTTCGGCGAGGAAGGCGTCCAGGCGCTCGGCGGCGCGGGTGCGCAGCTTCACCCGGTTGGCGACGAAGCAGATGTCGCGCTTGCCCTTCTTCACCGGCTTGATCGTCTCCAGGTGCTTGAGGAAGCG
Organism: Oleispirillum naphthae; assembly: GCA_027864655.1. Classification (GTDB taxonomy): domain Bacteria; phylum Pseudomonadota; class Alphaproteobacteria; order Rhodospirillales; family Rhodospirillaceae; genus Oleispirillum; species Oleispirillum naphthae. The sequence goes on along the minus strand of JAQAZG010000005.1, from coordinate 175,533 downwards.
CAGGGTGCCGTCCTCGTCGAAGATCGACGGCAGCACCGGGATGACCAGCACGTCGGCGGCCTCCACCACGTCGGCCACCGCCTTGCGCTTCAGCGCGGCGGGCGCGTCCACCACCAGGCGGGCGATCTCCTTCGGCGGCTTGCCGGTCTCCAGATCCACCGGGTGGATTGCGGGCAGGGTGTAGGGCCGCCGCGCCAGCCAGCCCGCCGAGGACTGCTGGCGGTCGAGGTCGGCGAGTCCGGTGGCGAGGCCGCGCCGCGCGAAATGCGCCGCAAGGTGGGTCGCCACGGTGGTCTTGCCGCTGCCGCCCTTGGTGTTCACCACCGCCACGATCATCATGATGTCCCCTGTTCTTTGCCGCTCGTGGGGACCGAGTGTAGTGCATGGGGCGGGCGATGAAAACCCGCCCCGCCCCCTTGCCGTCAGTTCCCGGCGGGGCGGTGGGTGCGCAGGTAATCCAACGCCGCCGCCGTCTGCGCGCCGCCGCATACCCAGAGCGCGGGGGGAAAGACCATGCGCTGCGCCCCTTCCGCCGCATGGCGCAGCGCCGGGTGGCGCATCAGCCCGGCGGAGAGGCGCGGCGCGGGGCCGCCTTCCGCCTCGCCCACCAGCACCAGATCGGGGCGCATCAGCACCAGGTGCTCCAGATCGATGCGGGCGAATCCGCTGCGGCCCGCCTCCGCCAGCAGGTTGCGCATGCGGGCGAGGCGCAGCATGTCGGAGACCAGGGTGCCGCCGCCGTAGCCGTAGCCGCCGGGCAGGTAGAGCACCACCCCCGGCGCATCGGCGAAGTCGGGCATGCGCGCCTGCGCCGCGAGGATGGCGGCGACCGCGCGTTCCGCCGCCTCCGGCTGTTCCAGCGCCTGCCCGGCGCGGCGCAACTCCCCGATCACCGCGTCCACCGAGGTGGGCGGCGGGAAGCGCAGCACCGGCAGGCCCATCCGGCGCAGGGCGTCCGCGCCGCGGCCGCTCCAGCGCCCGGCGAAGATCATCTCCGGGGCGAGGCGCACCGCCTCTTCCGCCGCGCCGTGGTTGACCGCCACGCCGAGCGCGCGGGCGCGCTCCGCATAGGCCGAGACCGAGGGCCGCAGCGCCGTGGCGGTGACCGAGACGATCTGCTCCGGCTCGGCGAGCGCCAACAGCAACTGGTCGGAACAGAGGTCGAGGGACATCACCCGCGGCTTCGCCGCCGCCGCGCCGGAGGCGAGCAGCCCCGCGGCCAAAGCGAGGAAGGCGAAGCGCCTCACTGCGCCGCCTCCGCGCTTTCCTCCGCCGCCACCGCGGCCAGCATCGCCTCGGTGGCGCGCCATTTCTCCGCATAGCCGAGCGCGACGGCGCGCACCGCAATGAAGGGCAGGTCGTCGCGGCCGGTTTCCGCCACCGCCTGCGCCAGGGCTTCGCGGAAGTCCGCCATCCGCGCGGGCTGCCCCGCCGCGGCGGAGGCGATCAGCGCGCCGTGATCCACCGCCGCCTCGCGCCAGCACAGCGGCGGCAGCATCCCCCAGGTCACCTGGTCGCGCACATGGGCGAGCGCCGCCACCCCGGCGACGGTGAGGGGTTCGCGGTCGATGGTCTCGCGGTTGTCGGCGGCGAGCGCCGCCACGCCCGCGGGCAGAACCTCCGCCAGCGCGGCGGCGAACCCGTCCGCATCCATGCCGAAGCGTTCCAGCAGGCGGCCCACCGAGCCCTGGGACGCCGCGGTGAGGCGGTTCTGGAAGGCGAGCGTCTGCTTCACCGCGTCGCGCACGGTGCGGCCGATCAGCTCCCCCAGCGCGCTGTGGTGCCCGGCGGAGGTGAGCGGCGCAGCGCCGGAAACCGGGGCGGCGATGGCGATCTGGTCGGTGCCGGTGCCGGTGGCGAGCCCGGCGGACTGCCGCGACGGAACCGAAAGCTCCTGCAACGCCGCGGTCTTGCCCTCGGTCGCGGTCATCACCGCGCGCACCAGGGCGCCCTCCGCCAGCGGCGTGTTGACCAGCACGATGACGTTGATCGTGCCCGGCTTTTCCGGCCCGATGCCGCCGCGCTTCTCGAACGCGCCGTTGTATTCGTAATAGGAGGCGGGGTCTCCGGCGCGCGCCGCGTTGGTCTCCACGCCGCCGGTGGCGAGCGCCGCCACGGTGAGTTCGCGGTAGCTCTCCTCCGCGATGCAGAGGTTGTTCATCTCGGCGGCGGTGCCGAGCCCGGCGGCGCGGCTGCCCGCGAGGCCGTGGCGCTTCATCATCTCCGCCGAATAGCGCGCCGCCTTGCGGTGCGCGGCCAGGAGCGCGGGCATGGTGTGGAAGCGCGGCTCGCAGGACTGGTGATTGAACACCAGGTCCAGGCCCTCGCGCAGGCCGCCCTCGGCGGCGGAGGTGGAGATCACCTTGAACGGAGCGCGGAAGCGCAGGGAGACGAACTTTTCGTCGCGGTGCAGGTCCACCAGTCCGAAGAAATTCCGCACCAGCATGTCTCCTCCCTCGCCTTGCGCAGCATGAGACCCCCGATTACGACGCGGCGCAGCGGAGAGTCAAGAATGTTACGATATAGCGCGGCGGATTCAGTCCCGTGCGCGGCCGACGCTGACCAGCGCGGCGGCGAACACCGCCACGCCCACCGCGGCAAGCACCGCGAAATGCGCCCACAGCGCCGGCTGGCCGAAGGCGTCGGCGCGGATCGCCTGGGAGGCGTGGGTGAGCGGCAGCGCATAGAGCAACCCCTGCGCCCACTCGGGCATGCGGTCGAGCGGGAAGAAGGTGCCGCCGAGGAAGGCCATCGGCGTGATCACGAAGGAATTGAGCAGCGCCTGGTCGCCGTGGCCGGTGACCAGCATCGCCAGCAGCACCGCCAGCGAGGCGAAGGCGAAGGCGTTGAGCGCCGCCGCCAGCCAGAACCACGGCCCGGTGTGCAGGGAGACGCCGAACGCCGCGCCGAGGCCGAGGATGACCAGGACGCCGAGCAGCGCCCGCGTCATCCCGGAGAACACCTCGCCGAGCACGTAGGCGACATTCGAGATCGGCGCGGACTGGAACTCCTCGAAGATGTGGAGGTAGAAGCGCGCGATGTTGATCTCGGTGGCGGTGCCGTAGGCCTGGGTCATCGTCGTCATCGCCACCAGGCCGGGCAGCAGGAACTCCAGGTAGGTGTGGCCGTCGAAGCGCGCCTCCGTGCCCATCGCGGTGCCGAACGCCACCAGATAGAGCACCGGCGAGATCGCCACGCCGACGACGTAGCGCTTGAAGCGCCGCTTGAGCAGGATCATCTCGCGCAGGAAGACCGCGCCCAGGCCGTGCAGCATCATCGCACCGTCTTTCCGGTGAGGGTGAGGAAGGCGTCTTCCAGGTTCACCCGGCGCAGCGTCAGGCAGCCGTCGCACGCCGTCACCGCCCGTTGCGCGGTTTCGTGGTCCGGGAAGTACTCGGTGTCCATGCCGCCCTCGGAAAGGCGGTCGAACGCCCACGCGCCGACGCGCGCCATCAGCGCCGCCGGGGTGTCGAGGGCGCGGATCTTCCCCCGGTCGATGAAGGCGACGCGGTCGGCGAGGAACTCCGCCTCCTCGATGTAGTGGGTGGTGAGGAACACCGTCGTCCCCTCGCCCTGGATGGTCTTGATCAGCGCCCAGATGCGCCGCCGGATGTCGGCGTCCAACCCCACCGTCGGCTCGTCGAGGAAGAGAATGCGCGGGCGGTGCATCAGCGCGCGGGCGATCATCAGCCGCCGCTTCATCCCCCCGGAAAGGGTGGAGACCAGGCTGCCGGTGCGCTCCGCCAGGCCCACGTAGTCCAGCAGTTCCGCGGCGCGCGCCGCGCGGGAGGGCGCATCCATGCCGAAGAGGCGGCCGTGGATGTCCATGTTCTCGGCGAGCGTCAGGTCGTTGTCGAGGTTGACGTGCTGCATCACCACGCCGCACTGCCGCTTCGCGCCGATCGGATCGGTGCGGATGTCCGCGCCGCCGAGGCTCGCGCCGCCGCCGGACAGCCGGGTGAGGCCGGTGAGAATCTTGATCGTGGTGGATTTGCCCGCGCCGTTGGGGCCGAGATAGGCGAACAGTTCCCCGGCTTCGACGGTCAGGCTGACCCCGTCCACCGCCGCGAGCTTGCCGTAGCGTTTTTGCAGATTGTCGATGACGATCATCGGCAGGAAGACCTCCCCCGGAGGGTGCGGGCGCACCTCCGTGTAACGGTATAGCCTTGCGGAATCGTCCCTGTCAACGCCGCGTCTACCAGCGGTCGAGGTGGATGCGCTCGGACTTGAAGCGCTCCGAGGGTTCCTTCCGCTCCGCCGGATGGCCGACCGCCACCAGGCAGAGCGGGCGGATATGATGCGGCAGGTTGATCAGGCGGGAAAGCCCCTCCGCCCAGGCAATGCGCGGGTGCAGGCCGCACCACACCGCGCCGAGGCCGAGCGCATGCGCGGCCAGCAGAATGTTCATCGCCGCGGCGCTGCAATCCTGCACCCAGAAGCCCTCGTGCTTTTCCAGGGTGACGTCGGCGCACACCAGAATGGCGAAGGCCGCCTCCGCCATCATCCGGGTATGGGGCTGGATGTCGGGCAACTGCGACAGGATGGCGCGGTCGGTGATCTTGACGAAGTGCCAGGGCTGGGCGTTGCCCGCGCTGGGGGCCGCCATCGCGGCGCGGAACAGGACGGCGGCATCGGCCTCGGAGACCGGCTCGCCGGAAAAACGCCGGATGCTGCGGCGCGTCATCAGGTTTTCAAGAGCGTCCATGGAGAACCTCCGGTCTGTCGCGCGATCGGGGAAACGGTTGCCCCATTCTAGAGCCGGTCGGGCGTGAATGGAATTCGACCGGCGCCGGAAAAAACAAAAACTTTGCGAGGGGACTCGGTCCCCTCGCGCACCCCATGAGTTTTTTCGCCGCGCAGCGGCAGGCAATGCGTTCGTTGCAACCATCGCAAGCTTATGGCGCTACGCGCAAAAACAAGATGTTATGGGGAGCGCGAGGGGACCACGGAGAACGCCAAAAGGCGTTCGTAGGGACGTTGCCGCAGGCAACGGTCCGAGGCGGAGCCGAGGATGAGGAAAACGCCTTGAGCGTTTTCCGAGCAAGTCCCTCCGGAAGGTTTTTGCCTCACTCCGCGGCGAGGCGGCCGGGCGGCAGGGTGGCGGAGCCGCCGAGCGCGCGGTAGAGGGCGATGCGGTTGGCCAGGCGGTCGTAGCGGTTGGCGAGCAGCGACTCCTCGGCGGTGCGGCGTTTCTCCTGCACGTCGAGCCAGGATTGCAGATCCACCGCCCCGGCGCGGTAGCGCACCTCGTAGAGTCTTTCCGCCTCCTGTGCGGTGGCGAGGGCGCGGGCGAGCTTTTCCCCTTGCAGCGCCAGTTGGCCGCGCGAGGAGAGCGCGTTTTCCACATCCGCCAGCGCCGCATAGAGGGTCTGGCGGAAGTCCGCCACCGCGGCGCGGTATTCGGACTCCGAGACCTTGATCGTGCGGTTCATCTCCCGCCAGTTGAGGAACGGCAGGACGAGGCCCGCGCCGAGGCTTCCCACCGGGTTGCGCAGCACGTCGGTGAGCGCGACGCTGGAGCTGCCGAGGGCGCCGGTGAGCGAGAACGCGGGGAGGAAGCTTGCGCGCGTCGCGTCGGTTTCCGCCAGGGTTTCGGCCAGCCGCGCCTCGGCGGCGCGGATGTCGGCGCGGCGTTCCAGCACCTGGGCGGGCAGCCCCGGCGCCACCGGCGGCGGGTCCGCCGCGGGCAGGGTGGCGCGCGGCGCCTTGGCCGCGGCGGGCGGCGCGTCGAACAGGATGGCCAGCGCGTTTGCGGTTTCGGTCAGGCTCTGGCGGTAGGTGGTGTCCGCCGCTTCCTGGGTGCGCAGGCTCTGCTCCGCCTGTAGCACGTCGAGGCTGGAGACCGCGCCCGCGGCGTATTTCGCCCGGGAGAGGTCGAGGGTGCGCTGCGCATAGGCGATGCTGTCGGCCGAAAGCGCCACCCGCTGCCGCAGGTAGACCAACTGCCAATAGAGCTGGGCGGTGGTGGCGGCGACGCCCTGCGCCGCATCCGCAAGGTCGAGGGCGCTCGCCTGCGCCTCCAGGTCCGCCGCGTCGCGGCTGCGGGAAAGCGCGCCCCAGGGGTCGGGGTCGAAGCTGAGGGCGGCGCTCACCTCGGCGCTGCGCGTCGTCTTGCGCGGGTCCGAGAGGGTGCGCTTGCGGGCGAAGTCGCCGCTCGCGGACAGGCTGGGGTAGAGGTCGCCCTGGGCGAGGTCCGCCTTCAAGCGGGCCTGGACCAGCCGCTCCGCCGCCACGGTGAGGTCGTTGTTGCGCAAGAGCGCATCGGCCACCAGGGCGTCGAGGTCGGCGTCGCCGAACTCTTTCCACCAGTCGCCGGAAAGCGCCGCGGTCTTGGCCTCCGCACCGGCGTAGGCGGCGGGCAGGGTGAGCTGCGGCCGCGCGTAGTCGGTTTCCAGCAGGGCGCAGCCGGAGAGGCCGAGGACCGCGAGGGCGGCGATGCCGCCGTGAAGTGTGCGAAATCCGATCATTCCCGCGCCAAAGCCTCCACCGGGTCGAGGCGCGCCGCGTGCCGCGCCGGGAGAAAACCGAAAGCCACGCCGATCGCCGTGGAGCAGCCGAAGGCCGCGGCGATCGACCATGCCGAAATCACCATCTGCACGCTGCCGCCGCTCTTCGCCACCAGGGCGTAGATGAGGAAGGCGAGCCCCACGCCGAGCACGCCGCCGAGCAGGCAGACCAGCACCGCCTCGATGAGGAACTGCTGCATGATGTCCGACTGCCGCGCGCCGACCGCCATGCGCACGCCGATCTCGCGGGTGCGCTCGGTGACCGAGACCAGCATGATGTTCATCACCCCGATGCCGCCGACCACCAGGGAGATCACCGCGATCGCGGAGACCAGGAGAGTCATCGTCGCCGTGGTCTTGTCCACGGTCTGGCGGATGGTGTCGGTGTTGATCACGAAGAAGTCCTTGGTGCGGTGGCGCGCCTGCATGAAATCGACGATGCGGCTTTCCGCCACCTTGGTGTCGGTGGTGTCGTTGACCCGCACGGTGATGCGTTGCAGGTAGGTCTGGCCGAGCACCCGGTTCATCGCCGTGGTATAGGGAATCCACACGTTCAGCGTGTCCGGATTGCCGAAGGCGGCGGTGCGCGCCGCAGTGACGCCGATGATCCGCGCCGGAACGTCGCCCAAGAGGATCACCTCGCCGATCGGGTCCGCATCCTCGCCGAAGATCTGCTTCAGGGTGTTGTCGTCGATCACCACGTCCTGGCTGCGGCGCTGCACGCTCTCCTCGGTGAAGGCGATGCCCGAGGCCATCTCGTAGCCGCGCACCCGGAAGTAATCCGGCCCGACGCCGTTGACCTGGCCGGTCACCGCGATGTTGCGGTAGCGCAGGGTGCGGCTGCCGCCGACGCTGGGGGTGACGCTGTCCACGTAGTCCTGCAGCTTCAGCGCCGCGGCGTCGCGCGGCACCAGGGTGCGCACCCGTCCGGAGCGGGTGTCGCCGAAGTCCTTGCCCGGCAGGATGTCGATGGTGTTGGTGCCGATCGAGCTGATGTCCTTGAGGATCTTCTGACGCGAGCCCTCGCCCAGCGCCACCACCGAGACCACCGAGGCGATGCCGATGATGATGCCGAGCATGGTGAGGAAGGTGCGCAGCCGGTGCGCGGCCATCGCCAGAACCGCCATGCGGAAGGCCTCCGCCGCGCGGTCGGCGCGCGCCCGCCAGCCGTCGCCCGCGGTCGGCGGCTCGGCCATCCGCCGCCGCGCCGCCGCGCCGGTCTCGCTGCGGTCGGCGAGGATTTCGCCGTCGCTGATCTCGATGATGCGCTCGGCGTGCGCCGCCACCGTGGGATCGTGGGTGACGATGATGATGGTGTGGCCCTCGGCGTGCAGTTCCTTCAGCAACGCCAGCATGTCCTCGCCGCTCTTGCGGTCGAGCGCGCCGGTGGGCTCGTCGGCGAGAATGACGCGGCCGCCGTTGACCAGGGCGCGCGCCACCGAAACCCGCTGCTGCTGGCCGCCGGAAAGCTGGGCGGGGGTGTGGTCGAGGCGGTCGTCGAGGCCGAGGCGGACCAGCAGGTCCACGGCGCGGGCGCGGCGCTCGGCGCGGGCGCGCCCGGCATAGACCGCGGGCACCTCGACATTGCCCACCGCATCGAGGATGGAGAGCAGGTGGTAGCGCTGGAAGATGAAGCCGAAGTGCTCGCGCCGCAGCTCCGCAAGCTGGTCGGGGGAAAGCTCGCGGGTGTCGCGCCCGGCGACGCGGTAAGCGCCGCGGGTCGGCCGGTCGAGGCAGCCGAGGATGTTCATCAGGGTCGATTTGCCGGAGCCGGAGACGCCGACGATCGCCACCATCTCGCCCGCCTCGATGGTGAGGTCGAGTCCCTTGAGCGCGGCGATGGTCTGGTCGCCCGAGGGGTATTCCCGCCACACCCCGTCGAGCCGCAGCAGAGGTTCGGCCATCAGAACAGCCTCCCCATAGGCGACCGCGGCTTGAAGCTTCCCGCCGCCGCGGCGGCGAGCGCGCGGCTGCTCACCACCCGCTCGCCGGCGGCCAGGCCTTCCACCACCTGGGCGGTGACGTGGTTGTTGATCCCCACCTTGACGCGGCGCTTCTCGACGCTGCCGTCCTCCTTCGCCACCTGCACCGTATAGAGGCCGTCGCGCCCCGGCGCGCCGAGAATGGCGGCGGGGATGGTCACCGCCTGCTTCGCCTCGGCGAGCACGATGGAGACCTGCGCGGTCATCGCGATGCGCAGCTTGCGGCCCGGATTGGGCACGTCGAACAGCGCGTTGTAATAGATCGCGGTGTTGCTGCTGGACGACGAACTGGACGACGAAGTGGTGCTGGTGGTGGTGCTGCTCGCGGTGCCGGAGGAGGCGTTGCAGCTGTTGCTGAAGTTCTCCGAGGCGGGCTCGATGGCGCGCACCTTGGTGTAGTAGCGGTTGTCCGGCTCGCCGAGGATGGTGAAATAGACGGTCTGCCCCGGCGCAACCCGCGGGATGTCCGCCTCGGAGACCTCGGCGCACACCGTCATGGTGTCGAGCTGGGCGAGCTTGAGCAGGGTCGGCGTGGTCTGGTTGGCGTTGACCGTCTGGCCCTCGTCCACCGCCACCGCCACCACGGTGCCGGAAATCGGCGCGCTGATGCGGGTATAGCCGAGGTTGACCTTGGCGGTGTCCACCGCCACCTTGGCCTGCTCGATCTCGGCGTCCAGCACCGCCACCCCGGCCTTCAGGGTCTTGAGGCCGGCCACCGCCGCCTCGTAGTCCTCGCGCGAGCCCGCGTCCTGCTTCAGCAGGCGGCTCTGGCGCTTGAAGGTGAGTTCCGCCTGCTCCAGCGAGGCGAGCTTGGCGGTGCGCTGCGCGATCACGCTGGCGAGCGCCGCCTCGGCGTTGCGCAGGGCGTTCTGCTGGGTCAGGGAGTCGATCTCCACCACCGGCTGGCCCTCGGAAACCGCATCGCCGAGGTTCACCTGGATCGCCTTGATCTGGCCGGAGACCTGCGCGCCGACGTTGACCTGACGCGCCGCCTGCAACGTGCCGTCGGCGAGCACCGTGTCCTCGATGTCGGCAAGCGCCGCGGCGACCGTCGGCGGCGGCGGCTCGCGCCCGCCCCACAGCATCCGCGCGCCCACCGCCAGCACCGCCACCGCCGCTGCGGCCACGGCGACGCGACGCCACGTCAGCTTCGCCCTCCAGGCCTGTCCTGCCGATTCGCTCACCGGATCCTCCTCGCTGGAAAAAACCGCCGCCACGCGGGCAACCGAAGCCAATATAGCTTCGCCGCAGGCGCGCCGCCGTCAAAACAGCGGCAAGGAAGTGTAAGCGCGGCGTAAATCCTTCCAGGTGTTGCGCGAAGCGTGGCATGAGGGATTATCTTGAAGGCGGAGGAAAAGACATGGCGACTCTGCTGTTGATCGACGACGACCGCGAACTCGCCGCGATGCTGACCGAATATCTGGCCGCGGAAGGGTTCACCGTGTCGGCGCGTCACACCGCGCAGGCGGGCATCGCCGCGGCGCTCTCCGGCGGCTTCGCCGCGGTGATCCTCGACGTCATGCTGCCCGACCGCACCGGCATCGACGCCCTCAAGACGATCCGCGCCGAGAGCCGCATTCCCATCCTCATGCTCACCGCGCGCGGCGACGACGTGGACCGCGTGCTCGGCCTGGAGATGGGCGCCGACGACTACCTGCCGAAGCCCTTCTTGCCGCGCGAACTGGTGGCGCGCATCCGCGCGGTGCTGCGCCGCACCGCCGAGCCCGCCGCCGCCGGGCCGCTGCTCCACGGCGGCCTCAGCCTGGACGCGCCGCGGCGCGAGGCGGCGCTCGACGGGCGCCCCCTGGACCTCACCGCCACCGAGTTCAACCTCTTGGAAATCCTCCTGCGCGAGCGGCCGCGCGTCGTCACCAAGGACGAGCTTTCGATGCGCGTGCTCGGCCACCCGCGCCGCCCCTACGACCGCAGCATCGACGTGCACGTCAGCAACATCCGCCAGAAGCTCGGCACCGTCGCCATCGAGACGGTGCGCGGCGTCGGCTACCGCATGGGAGACGCCTGATGCGGGTGCGGCTGTTCTGGAAGATTCTCCTCGGCTTCTGGCTGACCTTCTTTTTCATCCTGGAGGCGGCGTGGGTGTTCATCGCATTCTACCGCACGCCGACCACGCCGCCGCGCGTCGCCGCCCTGCCCAACGCCATCACCATGACGATGACCGCGGCGGAAACCGCGGTGCGCTGGGGCGGCATCGAGGCGCTCTCGGAGATGCTGTCCGTCTGGCCGGACGTCACCCGCAGCCGCCTGCGCATCGAACCCCCAGCGGGCGAGGCGCCGCAGACCCCCGGACTCTATGTGCGCGACGTGGCGGACCCCGGCGGCGCGGTGCACCGCCTCGTCTACGACGTGCGCGACGTCTCCCGCCACCGCGGCCCCTTCGACATTCCGCCAGACATCCTGACCATCGGCGCGGTCGGCGGCCTGCTGTTCAGCATCGTCCTCGCCTGGTACCTCACCCGGCCGATCCGGCGGCTGCGCGGCGGCTTCGAACGCCTCGCCGGGGGCGACCTCGGCGCGCGGCTGGCCCCCTCGATGGGGCGGCGCAGCGACGAGATCGCCGACCTCGCCCGCGACTTCGACGCCATGGCCGCCCGCCTGCAGGAGCTGGTGGCGGCGCGCGAACGCCTGCTCCACGACGTCTCGCACGAGTTGCGCTCGCCGCTGGCGCGGCTGCACCTCGCCGCCGAACTCGCCCGCCACTCGCCGGAGCGCATCGACGACGGGCTCCGGCGCATCGAAGCCGAGGCGCGCCGCCTCGACGACCTGGTGGGAGAGCTGCTCTCCCTGTCGCGGGTGGAGATCGGCCAGGATGCGGAGCCCGACTATTTCGACCCGCGGGAGCTCCTGCTTTCGGTGGTTTCCGACGCGCGCTTCGAGGCGCAGGAATCCGGCGTCGCGGTGGCGGAGCGCATCGGCCCGCTGCCCGAGCCCGCCCCCACCGTGGTCGGCCACGCCGAACTGCTGCGCCGCTCGCTCGACAACATCGTGCGCAACGCCCTGCGCTTCGCCGGGGGGACCGTCACCGTCGGCCTCGCCGCCGATGCGGCGCGCCGCGTCTACGTGATCTCCGTGGAGGACGACGGCCCCGGCGTCGCGCCCGACACCCTCTGCCGCATCTTCGAACCCTTCGTCCGCGGCGGCGGCGGCCAGGGCTACGGCCTCGGCCTCGCCATCGCGCGGCGAACCATCGCCGCCCACGGCGGCGAAATCGCCGCCGCCAACCGCCCGGACGGCGGCCTCGCGGTGACCATCACCCTGCCCTTCGGCCCCGCCGGGGAATAAAAAACCGACCCTTCGCGGAGGACCTGAGGCCCTCCGCACCTCCCCCTTAGGTTTTTCGCCGCGCAGCGGCAGGCAACGCCTCTCGTTGCCATCGCACGGGTTTATGGCGCTGCGCGCAGAAATCAAAAGTTATGGGAGGTGTGGAGGGTCCGCGACCCTCCACGAAGTTTTGGAGTTTTACGGCCGCGGCGGCGGGCCGGAATCGAGGCAGGCGCGCACGCTGTCCATGCGGGTGCGGATCGCCCGGGCGAAGGCCTCGCGCGCCGGGCGGTCGAGCGCCGCGATCATCTCCGTGAAGGTGGCGCGCAGGGCGTCGATCTCGCGCTTGCGGCGTTCCTCGAAATTCGGGTCGGCGAAGGGCCGGTCTTCCGGCAGGCGGCCCTCGACGAAGGCGCGCAGAATGTCCTCCGGCCGCGGCTGCGGGCCGGGCGGCGGCGCTTCCATGCCCTGGAAATTCCGTTTGAGAATGGCGAGCGCGCGGGTGCGGTCCGCACCGGAAAGCGCGGTTTCCGCCGCCTGCAGAAGATCGCGCTGGATGCCCGGGCGCGGCCCCACCGGCGGCAGCATCGGCAACCGCGGCGCCATCGCCGTGAAGAAGAACCCGGCCCCGACCCCGATCAGGAGGACGTTCACGGCTAGGGAAGCGATCAGCCATCGTTTCATCGAAACCGCCTCAGGCACCGAACCTCAGTTGACACCGAACACCGTGAGCGTGCCGGTCCAATCGCTCTCGGCGGTCGCCGTCAGGCGCTGCTGCCCGACGTAAAGGCCGACGCCGAGAAGAATGCCGCAGGCGAGGCACGCCACCCACAACCCCGCCAGCGGCCGCACCAGAACGCCGATCCCTACGGCGCGATCCGTCGAGGCCGGGCGCGCGGGCGCGCGCGGCAGCTCCCGCGCCTGGCGCGGCAGGGGGTCGTCCGGCAGGTTGTCGAGAATGGCATCGGTGAGGCTCTTGCGCCGCGCCTCCGTCAACGCCGGCTCGGCCGCCGACAGCAGGATGTCGAGTTCCTGCGCCTCCGCGAATTGGGTCCGCGCGGGTTCGGAATCCTGCAACAGCTTCTGGGCCGCCTGGCGGCGCGCATGTGGCCAGCGCGTCAGGTCGGCACCGTAGGTATCGAGCAACGCCCGGAATTCTTCTGGCGTCATGATCCCTCCGAATCGCCACGTCCTGTGGCTTTATTTAAGCACGCTTCTCAGCTTTTGCCGCCCCCTCTTCAGAAGGGACTCCACGGCATTCAGCCGCAGGCCCATAATCTCCGCAACCTCGCCTGCCGTCAAACTTTCGTGGTAATAGAGGGTGATCGCGGTTCTCTGCTGTTCCGACAGATGATGCATCGCGGCGCGCAGGCGCGTCGCCTCCTCCCGCTGCACGCACTGGGCGAGCGGGCCGGGCGCGTCGTCGGCGATCTCGGGGACCTCGTCGATCGAGGTGGAACGGGCGCGGCGGGTGTGGTCGATGCAGCGGTTGACCGCGACGCGGTAGAGCCAGGTGCGGAAGCGCGCCTGGCCCGGCGTCCACTGGGCGCGCGCGGTCCACACCTTGAGGAACACGTCCTGGGCGATGTCCTCGGCCTCCGCCGCGCCGACGATGCGCCGCGCGGTGCCGATGATGCGGTCGATGTGGCGGGCGACGAGCAGGCGGAAGGCCTCCTTGTCGCCGTCCTGAACGCGCAGCATCAGCGCCTCGTCGGTCATGTCCTCCGAAGTCGAACCCGGCCCTACCTTGACGGCGATCTCGTCCATCCACGTCCCCGTGGCGTGACTGTCGTCAACGGCTGCGGTTCCGCCCATTCCGCTCACTGCATTCACCGTTATGATCCCGTTTTAACAGCCGCGCTCCCCGCCGTCACTCGGCAGTATCTGCCTGGAACTAGGCAGATTTTTCCGCCGCCTCGACGACCAGGGAGGGCACCCCCGCAATCGCCGCGAAGGCCTCGCGCATCGCCAGGACCTGGCGTTGCACGCTGCCGTAGCGCAGCTCCGACTCCGGGGACTTCGCCTGCTTGGCACGGTGCAGCTGCACGATCGTGGTCTTGTAGTAGTCGTGCAGCATCTCGGCGATCGGCCTGGCCTTGGGGTCGGTCTGGTTGAGCGCCCCGTCGAGGCCCTGCAGGATCTTGGTGGCCGCGATTATGGCATTGAATTCGCCTTCGAAATCGTCCTGAAGGCAGGCCGCCTTGGCGTGCGCCACCGCGCACAGGACGGAATCGTAAAGCTCCACGATGATGCGCAGGGGCGTCTGGGTGCGGCGCGCCGCGCCGTAGGCCTTGGCGCCCATTTCATGGATGTTTCCGGTCATGGATTTCCCCTCCATTACAGATGTCATGAATCGTCATCGGATCCGAACAGGGCCTCGATCAGCGCCAGGGAGGTTTCCGCCTCCTCCATCGCCGTCTGCAGCTTCGCGTAATACTCAACGAGGTAGTCGTAGTAAGCGTCCGCCCGTTCCTCGATGCGGTCGCGCTTGTCCTGCTTGGTGCCGATGGTGCTTTCGAGCGAATCGATGCGGTTCCGGATCCGGCCGTCGTCCTCGTCCACGTAGCTTTCCAGCGTCGCCACCATCTGGTCGGCGAGGCCCGCTTCGACGGTCAGGGTGATGCTGTCGGTGGTGCCCGCGTTGTCGCCGCCGCCGGTATAGACCAGGCGCAGGCCTTCGTAGGCGGTGCCTTCGACGCCCTTGAGCGTCTGGTCGCTCACCTCCAGCGCCACGCCGTCGATGGTGGCTCCGGCGACGTTGCCGTCCGCATCCACCGTGATCTCCACGGTATAGGCGCCTGCCTCCATGTCGCCCGCGATGTCGCCGACGTAGAGGTCGGAATCGGACACCGAAGTGCTCTGCTGGAAGAACGCCTCCGCCACGTCCGCATGCTGGATGAGGAACTCCTCCAGGGCGTCCTCGTCGATTTCGAGGGTATTATCGTCGGCGTAGGTGATGCCCATGTCGGAGAGCATGTAGGTTTCGCCGTCCACCTCCACCGAGGAGCCGAGCAGCGCATAGAGCGCCGAATTGGCGGAGCGCAAGAGGCTGTCGCCGAACAGCACCGCGTCATCCACGGCGCCGTCGGAATCGGTTTCCTGGTTAATCAGGGCGAAGGAGCGGTAGGTATTGTAGGCGTCCACCAGAGCCTCGATCGCCTCGTAGACGCTGTCCAGGTCCTGGCCGACCTCGAGCGTGATGGTGCTGCCCGCGGTGTCGTCGTAGAGGCTGATCGACACGCCGGGGAGCACGTCCTCGATGTCGTTGGACGAACTGGTGACGGTGACGCCGTCGATGGTGAGCTCCGCCAGCCCCGCCGCCTGCAGTTCGTCGGCAAAGTCGCCACTGGAATCGATGATCCCCAGGTCCTGCAGTACCGAGCCGCTGGTATCGGTGGCGGCGATGCTCTGCCCGGTATCGGCGGAAGTGAGCACCAGGGTATAGCCGGAATCGCTGCTCTTGATCAGGGTGGCGGTGACGCCGCTCTCGCCGCTCACGTCGTTGATCGCCTCCGCGATATCGGCGAGCGACATGTCGGAGGCGATGACGATGCCGGTGGCGGCGCCGCTGTCTTCCGAAAGGGTGAGGGTGCCTTCATAGCCGAGCGCCGCGGTCTTGTCGGTCACCGCGTCGGAGGCGACCTTGTGGGCGGTGGCGAGGCTCTTCACCTCGATGGTGTAGACGCCGAGCTCCGCCTCTTCGGTGACGGTGGTGCCGATCACCTCGCCGGGGTCGGAGATCGACGACGACGACAGATAGGCGGAACGCTGCGCGAACACCGAATCGTCCGCGGCGGCGGACAGGGTTTCCGCCGCGTCCGACAGGTCGGTGAGGTCGGACAGCATCTCCTCGTAGCCGGAAACCTCGGACTCCAGCACGTCGATCTGGTCGTCGATCAGGTAGGCGTTGGCCATCTTGACCTCGTACGCCTCCTCGATCAGCGAGGCGTAGTCGAAATCCGACGACCCGGTGCCGGTGATGTAGGTGGTGCCGCTCGCACCCGTGACGATCGTGGACATGGCGCCTTTCCTCCCCGGCAAACGGGATGGAGGGGCCGGACAGCGCCGCACGCGGCGCGAAGGAGGGGAGCGTCCGGCCACCCCGGGGCGTCGGGCGCCCGCCCGTCAACCGGGCGGGCGCCTTGGCCTTTGCTTACTGCAGCAGCGACAGGAGCTGCTGCGGCATATCGTTGGCCGAGGCCAGGGCCGCGATGGCGGCGTTGGTCCGCACCTGCGCGGAAGAGAAGTCCGACTGCGCTTCCGCCACGTCGGCATCGACGATCGCCGACTGCGCGGCATCCAGGTTCTCCTCGGACGAGGTGATCTGGTCGGCGTGGTAGCTGAACTGCGATTCTTGCGCACCGACATCCGCTCGCACGCTCGCCAGGGTGTTGATCGCGGAGTTGACCGTGGTGAGCACCGTGGTGAAGTCGCTCGACGTGGTGACGTCCGCCAGACTGAGGTCGGTGGCATCCGCACCGGAGATCGCCACGGAGATGACGTCGGAGGCCGAGGTCCCGACCAGGAAGGTCGCGCTGTAGGAACCGTCGATCAGGGACGTGCCGTTGAAGGTGGTGGTCTGGGCGATCAGGTCGATTTCATCGACCAGGGTATTGTATTCGGAAACGATGTAGGCGAGTTCGTCATCGCCGATGGCGCCCGACACCGCCTCGGCGCACAGCACCTTCATGCGCTCCAGCACGTCGGAGATCGAGGAAAGGCCGCCGTCGGCGGTTTCCAGCACCGAGGCCGCGTGGCTGGCGTTGGTCGAAGCCTGACCCAACACCGCGACGTCGGACTGCAGCTTGGTCGCCACGGCGAGGCCGGCAGCGTCGTCGGAAGCGCGGGTGATGCGCGAACCGGACGCCACCTGGTTCAGGGCATTGGTCTGCGCCTCGGAGTTGATGTTGAGGTACCGCAGGGCGGAATTGGCGGAGGTGTTGGTCGTGATGACGGGCATGTGAAATCTCCTTCGTTGATCTCTAAACGGGGCCGTTCGAGCCTCGCTGCTGGGCACCCGCCGACCGCACTCCCGCGTCCGGGCCATTGGCGCCTTACCCGCTCTTACGGGACAGGCGCGCCGACACTGGCGCGCCGCGGCGCAAAATTTTTCCGGAAAGTTTTTCGCCAGTTTTTCCGTCCCCGCCGCGTTTGTCGGGAAATGGAGGCGCGCACAAGCGCCCCATCGCGACATCGCAAACCGGCCCGTCAGACGGGAAATGGCTTTCAAAAGGCCGGTTGGAACGGAGATGCGGAGATGACGACAGTCAGCTCGACCACGTCCAGCAGCGGTCTTTCCTCGACCACGGCGAGTTCCGTGGAATCGCTTTCGGAGAACTACGAGCTCTTCCTCAGCGTGCTCATCGCGCAACTGGAAAACCAGAACCCGCTCGACCCCACCGACACCGAGGAGATGACCAGCCAGCTGATCAGCTACGCGGGCGTGGAACAGCAGATTCTGTCCAACTCCTATCTCGAGAACCTGGTGCTCGCGACCAACAACGAAAGCGCCTCGGTGGCGCTGTCGCTGGTCGGCATGGAGGTCACCTACAACGCCGACGACCTCACCTACACCGAGGGCGGCAGCCTGTCCTGGGCCTTCGAGGTGCCGGACGACTGCGAAACCCTGGTGGCGCAGGTCCTCAACGAAGACGGCACCATCGTCTACTCCGAGGTGCTCGACGCCACGGCCGGGGAAACCACCTTCACCTGGGGCGGCACGCTCACCAACGGCAGCAGCGCCGAGAGCGGCACCTATTCCCTCACCCTCTACGCCGAGGATAGCGACGGCGAGGAGATCACCATCACCCCCGAGACCACCAGCGTGGTGTCGCGGGTCGATTGGTCCGGCGGCAGCGCGCAGCTGATCATGGAGAACGGCGCCACCGTCTCGCTGAGCGACATCGTCTCCGCCACTCAACCCTCGGATTCCTGACCGGTTCCCTCGATTACGGAGGCTCCCCCATGAGCACCCTCAGCAGTTCCATGAACGTCGCGGTCTCCGCTCTTTACGCACAGTCGGCGGCGGTCTCGACGATTTCCAACAACCTCGCCAATTCCAGCACCTACGGCTACAAGATCACCACCGCGTCGTTCTCGTCGATGGTGTCCGGCTCCGGCTCCTACAGCAACTTCACCGGCGCGGGCGTAACGGTGAACCCGAGCCAGAGCCTCACCACCCAGGGCACCCTGGTCGGCACCGAGAGCGACACCGACCTCGGCATCGACGGGGAGGGCTGGTTCGTCGTCGCCAACTCCTCGGACAGCGACGTGTTCTATTACACCCGCGCGGGCGACTTCTCGACCGACGACGAAGGCTATCTGGTCAACTCCAGCGGCTGGTACCTGCAAGGCTACGCCACCGACCGCGACGGCAGCGTCGTCGCCGGCACCTCCGCCGCCTCGCTGGAGGCGATCAACGTCAACGACTATGCGGGCGCGGCGGAGGCCACCACCGAGCTCGAGGTGCAGGCGATCCTGCCCGCGGACGCCGAAATCGGCGACGCCTTCACCGTGGATGCGGAAGTCTACGACAGCCTGGGCACCGCCTATACCCTGACCCTGACCTACACCAAGACCGCCGCCAACACCTGGGAGATGACCGTCGATCAGCCCGCCTACAGCAGCGACGGCACCACCGACACCGCCACCACGGTGACCCTCACCGGCTCCACCGTGACCTCCAACGTGGCGACCATCACCTTCAACGAGGACGGCACCCTCCTGACGCCCGCCGACGACATCGTCATCGGCATTTCGGGGTGGAGCAGCGGCGGCGCCACCAGCAGCATCGCGTACTCCTGCGGCACCGCCGACGCCACCGACGGGCTGAGCCAGTACGCCACCGGCGACGGCACCGCGGACCCCACGCTCACCCTGACGGCGGTAACCCAGGACGGCCTGCGCTTCGGCGAGTTCACCAGCGTCAGCGTCGATTCCTCGGGCTACGTCTACGCCAATTTCGACAACGGCATCAGCTACACGATCTACAAGATCCCGCTCGCCACCTTCGCCAACGACAACGGCCTGGAGGCCGAGAGCGGCACCGTCTACGCCGCGTCGATCTATTCCGGCGAGGCCAACCTGGTGGAAGCGGATTCCGGCTCCGCCGGGGCGATCGAGTCCGGCGAACTGGAATCCTCCACCGTCGATACCGCCACCGAGTTCTCCAGCCTGATCGTCGCGCAGCAGGCCTATTCCGCCGCATCCGAGATCATCAGCACGGTGAGCGACATGTACGACGAACTGATGGCCGCGAAGAGGTGATCCCGATGAAGCCCGACGCCGAGCGCACACGCCTGGACAGCCTGCTCAAACGCGCCGCCGCGGCGCGCCGCCGGGCCGCCCGCGCCACGCCCTCGGCGGACCGGGCGGAACGGCTGCGCATCCTTTCCGAGCTGACCGATACCCTGGCGGCGCTTTCCGCCGCACGCACCGAGGTGCTGGCGCGCCTCGCCAAGACCCGCAAGAGCCGCACCGCCACCGCCGCCTACGGCCGTGCCGCGGCCCTTTTTTCCCATCGTTGAGTGGAGACACCTACCATGTCCACTGCCACCATCGACTCCCTCGACCGCAAAACCCTGGCGGATTTCCAGGCGGTGTTGCATGAGCTCACCACCCTGGTGCAGGAGGAGAACCTCATCCTCGCCGTCCCGGCGGAGACTCTGCCGCAGTCCCTGGTGGAGCGGAAGGAGGAGCTGGGCAACCTCTACGCCGCGCTCACCCAATCGCTGCGCCGCCGCGCCGCGGCGATGCACGCCGCGGGCGAACTCGACCCCGAAGACCTGGAAAAGCAGATCCGCGACCTGGTGTTCCGCCTCAAGGAGAACCAGACCCTGCTCAACGCCCGCAAGGCAGCCACCGCGCTGCGCGTCGAGGCGGTGATGAAGGCCCTGGCCGAGCGCGAACGCAAGGACACGCTGAATTACGGCGCGGGCGGCGATGCCGTGGCGCGCCTGACGGCGCGCGCGGGCGGCCTGCGCCTTCAGGCATAAGCCGGGAGGAAGCGGCGATGTCGATCTCCAGCATCCTGTATACGGCCACCAGCGCCCTCTCCGTGGCACAGACGCGGATTTCCATCACCTCCACCAACATCGCCAACGCGGAAACCGAGGGCTACACCAAGAAAACCGCCTACGTCACGACCTCGGTGGTGGGCGGCCAGGCCACCGGCGTGCAGGTGATCGGCACCGGCAACGACGTGGACGAGAAACTGTTCGCCGGAGTGATGGATGCGACCACGGACTCCGCCTACGATTCCATTCTCTCGTCCTATTACGAAACCCTGCTCACCGCACTGGGAACCACCGCCGACGGTTCCGCCATCTCCGAGGCGCTCACCGACCTGCAGACCGCCTTGTCGAGTGCGATCGAGGACCCCAGTTCCACCTCCGCCGCCGACGATGTGACGGAAGCCTTGCAGGCCTGGGCCGACGCGGTCACCGACGCTTCGGACTCGGTACAGTCGGCGCGCACCTCCGCCGATCAGGCGATCGCGGAAAGCGTCGAAACGGTCAACGACCTGCTGCACCGGATCGACGATCTCAACGATCGGATCACCAAGGCGTCGGCCAACGGGGACTCCACCGCCGATCTCGAGGATCAGCGCCGCACCGCGCTCGAAGAGCTGAGCGGCTACATGGACATCACCACCTTCACCACCTCCTCCGGCGCGGTGCGGATCTACACCTCCTCCGGCCAAGCGCTGCTCACCTCGACGGTGCATGAACTCTCCTACGCCGCCACCGGCACCCTGACCGCGGACACCGTCTACGATTCCGGCGGCAGCGGCGCGATTTCCGGCATCATGCTGGACGGCGAGGACGTCACCGGCAAGATCGAAGGCGGCTCCATCGGTGCGCTGATCGAGATGCGCGACGAAATTCTCCCCGGCATACAGGCGGAACTGGACGAACTCTCCGACACCGTGAAGGACGCGGTAAACGCCGCCGCCAACGCGGGCACCCCGGTTCCCGCGCCCAACAGCCTTTCCTCCTCGGCGGAGGTGGCGAGCGCCGACGCCCTCTCCGGCAGCGGCACGATGACCATCCTGCTCACCGACGAAGACGGCACGATCACCGGCTCCGTCGGCCTCGACCTCTCCACCTACGCCACGGTGGGCGATCTGGTCGCCGGCCTCGACGCGATCTCCGGGGTCTCCGCAAGCATCGATTCCGACGGCCACGTGGTGATCTCCGCCGACGACGCCGACGCGGGCGTGATCGTCACCGGCGACTATGAATCGGACCCGTCGCTCGGTTTCTACGACCTTCTCACCGGCGACGCCTCCGGCCTGTCGGTTTCCGATTCTCTCTCGACGCAGGGGCTGGCCTCCGCCGCCGTGGCCTCCACGGTGGTGGGCGAGGCGGCCTATGTCACGGACGACACCACCGCGCTGGAGGCGGTGTGGTCGGCGCTCGACGGTTCGCTCTCCTTCGATGCGGCGGGCGGGCTTTCCTCCTCCACGTGTTCGGTTTCGAGCTACGTATCGGCCCTGATCGACGACCTCGCCGACCGCGCCGAGGCGGCTTCCGACGCGGCGGACAGCAGTTCGGCGACGGCGTCTTCGCTCGCCACCGCGTTCACCAACACCTACGGCGTCAACGTCGATGAAGAGACGGCGCTGCTCACCACCTACCAGCAGGACTATGAAGCCGCAGCGCAGATCGTCTCCACCGCGCAGGAGATGTGGGATGCCCTGCTCGCAATGATGAATTAAAGAAAGGGAGGCACGCCATGCGGGTTTCCACGGCGGGAATGAACGGTCAGATGATATCCCAGGCGATGAAGGTGCAGAGCAACTACGCCGAGGCCCTGGACCGGCAATCCTCCGGCCTGAAGTCCTCCTCCCTCTCCGGCCTCGCCGGTCAGGCGGGGGCGGCGGTCAGCCTGCAGGCGGACATCGAACGCTCGGAACAGCTCGCCACCCAGGCCGAAAACGCCGTGAGCAAGGTCGAGACCGCCTACTCCACGGTGGACACCATCGTCGACGATGCCGAATACATCCGCTCCGCCATCGCGGGCGCGATCGACGGCGCCGAGGATTCCTCCACCCTCGCCACCCTGCAAAGCACGGCGGCCGGCTACCTGGAAGACATCGTCGGCCTGCTCAACACCAAATTCGCCGACAGCTATCTGTTCTCCGGCGGAGCGGCCCAGACCGCGCCGATCGACCTGAGCGACACCGACTACAGCGCCACCAGCGCCACGGCGGACACCGGCTATTACCAGGGCGGCGGCAATCCGGCGACGGTGATGCTGGACAGCGACAGCAGCATCTCCTACGGCGTCACCGCGGACGCAAGCGCGTTCGAGGAGACCATCCGTGCCCTGCAGACGATCGTCAACGCCTCCTCCCTGGACACCTCCACGCTCCAGACCGCCTACGACCTGCTGTCGTCCGCGGTCAGCGGCCTCGGCTCCATCCAGGAGGACCTGTCGTCCCAGGCCAATGCGCTCAACTCCGTGATCGACAACCAGACGGAATTCCAGATCTATGCCAACGAGGCGCTGGAAAGCCTCACTTCGGTCGATGTGGCGGAGGCCTCCGCCGTGGTCTCGCAGCAGGAGGTGCTGTTGCAGGCCTCCTTCGCCACGCTCTCCTCGCTGAAGAGCGTCAGCCTGCTCGACTACATCTGATCCGGAAAAAGGGGCGGCCGCCCCCGAGGGAAAGGGGCGGCCGTTAAACGGCGAGGAAAGGGGGGAAAACCTCGCCGCCGGGGATTGCCGAAATTCAGTGTCCGATCATCACCCACTTGCCGTCGGTGCCGCGGCAGGCGGTGCTGGCGACGCTTTCCTGCCTGCCGTCGATGGTGACGGTCTGCTTGAACTCGCGGCAGGCGTTGTTCTGCGCGTCGCGGCCCTCGCGCACCGGCGTGATGGTGCCGCCGTGGTTGGTCTCCGGGGTGTTCCAGGTGATGGTCTGGCCGATCGGCGCGATATAGGCGCGCTGCGCCGCCTGCTGCGCCGCCAGCGTGTCGGCGCGGTCGAGCGACTGGCCGACCTCGTGGCCGACGAACGCGCCCAGAAGGGTGCCGAGCGCCGCCGCGGCGATCCTGCCCGAACCCTGGCCGAACTGCGCCCCCGCCACCGCGCCGCCCACCGCGCCGAGCACGGTGCCGCCGGTGGTCTTGTCCACGCCGCCGGAAGAGGACGGTGCAGGCACCGGGGCCGGAATCGCGGGCGGCAGAGACGGAACCGGCATCACCGCCGCCGGAGCGGGCGCGGCCAGGCTGACCAGTTGCCAGGACATCAGGCACTGCGCCACCGCGGGGTAATAGCCCGCCGGATTGGCGCAGTAGTAGGCGTACTGCCCCGCGGGCGCGGCGACCACGCTGGGCGGCGCATAGGGGTTGGGGTACGGATAGATCGGCGCCGGATAATAATACCATGCGGGGCCGACCGCCCACCACCAGCCGAAGCGGCCGTCATGCCAATCGTGGCGCCAGTGGCCGCGGTGCCAGCCGTCGGGAACCAGCGTCCGCCCCGGGCCGTGATACCCGCCGGGCGGCCCCGGGGGATGCGCCTGCGCCGCATCGGTGGCGGCAAGGCCGATCACGCACACTGCAAGGGTAAGGTAGCTGCCGGCACGCATGATGTTTTTCGAACCTCCGTTCGCGGCTCGGGAGAGAGGCCCGGAAGGGCGGGCTTCGCGGTGCGACCGCCCGCCTTCCGTCCTGTAGTGTCGTCCCGCTCGCCACGGTTACAGGATGGAAGATAAAGCCGGTTTGTCGCAGGGATATCCCCGCGACCCCGGAAAAGTGTATCAAAATGTATCGTCGATGGACCGAGTCATGAACCACGCCTCGCCGCCGTAGCTGGCGAGGTCGGCGGCGGTCTCCGCATCGACGGAGAAGCCGCGGCGCTCCCACACCGGACGGGAGGCGTTGACCGCCACCAGCGACATCCGGGCAAACCCTTCCTCCCGCGCCAGGCGGGCGAGGTCGGCGAGAAGCCCGGTGGCCGCGCCGCGGCCGCGCGTCCACGGCAACAGCGCGATGTCGTGCAGGTAATAGGTGTCGGCGTCCGCCGGAATCGCGCCGAGCAGGGTGTCGAGCTTGGGCGGCGCGCCGTGCCGCCACGGATGGGTGAGCGCATAGCCCGCGGCGCGGCCCTCGGCGTCGGCGAACAGGCGGCAGCCCGCCGGATAGAGCGCTAGGCGCTCGGCGAACACCGCCGCATCCTCCGGATAGTCCGGATGCACGGTCCCGGCGATCTGCCGCACCGCCGCCAGGTCGTCTTCGGTCATCGCCCGCCACATCGCCTGCGCCTTCTCCTCGGTTGCGGAGGCAGTGCAGCGCGATCGCGCCCGCCTGTCAAGATTCGCGCGCGGGAAGATAGGCGACGACGTCCACGTCGTCGATCTGCTCGGGCTTGAGGAACTGCTCGGCATAGCGGCGGTAGACGCCGCTTTTCAGGAACAGCACGAACACGTCCGGGTCGATGGCGCGCTCCCGGGTCATGCGGTAGAGGATGTCCACCGCCTCGGACAGCGGCTTCGGGGTCTTGTAGGGACGGTCGGCGGCGGTCAGCGCCTCGAAGATGTCGGCGAGCGCCATGATCCGCGCCGGGATGGAGAGGTCCGCCGCGGTGAGGCCGCGCGGGTAGCCGGAGCCGGTGAGGGTTTCGTGGTGGGTGCCCGCGTATTCCGGCACCCGCTGCAGGTCCTTCGGGAAGTTGAGGCGCTCCAGCATGATGATGGTCTGGACGATGTGCTCGTTGACGATCGCCCGTTCCTCGGCGGACAGGGTGCCGCGCCGCACCGAGAGATTGTGCAGCTCGCCGAAATCGAAGCGCAGCAGCGGCACCTTGAGGTTGAAACCGTAGGACGGGTCGAACACCGGATCGTGCTGCGAGCGCGGCACCCGGTGCTCCGGCCGGTCGGCGAGCAGGGTCTCGGCGGCGGGCAGCGGCGCCTCGGGAATCTCCGCGAGGCGGTCGAGTTCGCCGTGGGAAAGCCCGAGCCGGTCGCTGAAGTGGCGCTGCCAGGCGGCCGCGCCGATGCGGGCGAGGCGGTCCACGTCGGCATCGCTCATCGATTCCGAGCCGACGTTGCAGGCGGCGACGAAGGCGAAGTCCTCGTGCAGTTGGCGCTGCCGCACCGCCAGTTCGGCGCGCGCCGCCGCCGCGTCCTCGCCCGCCAGCATCGCCTCGAGGCTTGCGATCTTCGCATCGCGCAACAGCACCTCGAAGCGGGTGCGCACCTCGTGGATGCGGTTGACGATGGTTTCGAGCTTGGTCGCCTTGTCGATGACGTATTCCGGCGTCGTCACCTTGCCGCAATCGTGCAGCCACGCGCCGGTCCTGAACTCGCGCCACTGCTCCGGCGTGGAGAAGGCGAAATCGGCGAACGGTCCCTGCTCCGCCGTGCTCGCCGCCTCGGCGAGCATCAGGGCGAGCTCCGGCACGCGCGCGCAGTGGCTGCCGGTATACGGGCTCTTGGCGTCGATCGCGCCCGCCACCAGGCGGATCATGCCGTCCATCATCTGGTTCTGCGAATCGAGCAGGGTGCGGTTGTAGAGCGCGGTCGCCGCCTGCGCCGCCAGGGCCTCGACGAAGCTCTGCACCTCGGGCGAGAAGGAGACCACCTGGCCGCCCACCGGGTGCCGCGCGTTGATCAGCTGCACCGCGCCGATCACCGCGCCGCCGCGCGGCTTGAGCGGCACGGTGAGGAACGACTGGCTGCGGTAGCCGGTGTGCGCGTCGAATTCCCGCGTGCCGGAAAAATCGTAGCCCGGCGCGGCGTAGGCGTCGGTGATCGCCACGGTGCGCTCCATATGCACCGCGTGGCTCGCCACGTTGTGGTGGTTGGCCTCGCCCTCGGGGGTGTAGAGCGGCACCGCGGGCAGATCCGGCGCCGCGCCGCCGGGGCCGCCCAGGCGGATGCGCAGTTGGTCGTTGTGCATGATCTCGAAGCGCAGGGTATCCTCTTCGGTGCGCAGGTAGAGGGTGCCGCCGTCGGCGTTGGCGATCTCCTTCGCGCCGACCAGGATGGTCTCCATCAGGCGCGAGGTGTCGCGCTCCGCCGCCATGGACACTCCCAGCGAGATCAGGCGCTCGAGCTTGGCCTGCACCTCGGCGAGTTCGTGCCCCCTCAGTTGCAGGGATTCCTTCATCAGGGAGAACGCCTCGGTGAGCACGTCGAACTCGGTGATGAAGGAGCGCCGCGGCGCGAGGCCGGAAAAGTCGAAATTGCGCACCCGCCCGGCATCGTCGGCGAGACCGCCGACGGTGCGCGCCATGCTGCGCGACAGAAGGTAGATCAACGGCGCGGCGGCGAGGATCACCAGCGCGCCGATGATCAGCACGCGGCGGGTGAGCGCGTCGAGATCGGCGGTGAAGTCGGCAAGCGGCGCGATCACGCCGATGTGGATGCGCCGCCCCGCAGGCCCGATCCAGGTGGCGAGCGCGGCGATGCGCTGCACGCCGCCCTCGGACAGCAGCACCGGCCTTCCCACCCGGCCGTCGGCGAGCATGGCGGAAAGCGCGGCGCGCCCGGCATCGCCGCCGCCGTCGCGCTGCGCCGCGGCGGCGGAGGCCGCGAGCAGCGACATCGCATCGTCGAAGGCATAGATGCGCGCGTTCGGCGACACGGTGAGGCCGGAGATGTAGCGCGCCAGGCCCTCCAGCGTGACGTCCACGCCGAACACCGCTTCGCCGCCATCCACCCCGCGCGACGCGGTCATCCCCAGGGTCATCGACGAGTTGAACACATAGGCCCGCGACAGCACCGCGCCCGAGGCGGCGAGCGCCTCGGTAAACCACGGCCGCTCGCGCGGGTCGTAGTCCACCGCGCGGTCGGCGCGCCGCGCGATCGGCGTCCCCCCGGCGTCGAGGTAGACCCAGTCCTGCCGCCGCTCCGCCGCCTGCGCGGTGATGGTGCGGCCGACGAAGGCCGCCCCCGCGGGCGCACGCAGGCGCTCGCCGATGCGCGGGTCGCCGCGCAGCGCGATGATCTGGAAGAAGGCGCCGTCGGTGCGGCCGACGAACACCGAATAGAGCGAGGCATCGACCCGCAGCATGCGCATCATCGTGGAAAAGCCGGGATGCGCCAGCGCGTCGCTCGCCGGCGGGCGGGCGACGCCGCCGAGCGAAGCGCCGAGTTCCGCCACCGTCAGGGTGCCGGACATCAGGGCGTCGATCTGGTCGTGGGTCTGGCTCACCACGTCGGAGAACGCGGTGGTCGCCGACTTGCGCGCGGTGGCGATGCTGGTGCGGAAGGTCAACGCGGTGATCGCCACGCACGCCGCAACCACGGCCGCGGAGACCAGGATGACCATGCTGACGCGTAGGCTCAGGCGCCGGTGCAACAAGCGAGCCTTCCTCTCAGCGGATACCGGACGGCTCCTTACATCTGCCGCCTAGCCGACTTTCTTTTGTCCCGCATTTCCCGGCACTTGGCAAGCGCGTACTCGGGCGGCGGCGGCGCTCCGCGTGCGGCGGAATTTCCGATCAAAATAATCGGTTATTCCCGTTTCCGCGCCGCCGCGTCCCATGAGACAGTAGACCCGATAGCAATAGTACGGTTCATCCCTCGGTTTCCCCGCTGCGGCGGGGCTCTGCATCGAAACAGACGAGAAGGACCACTCTCAGACCCCACGACAGCACGGCACCGGCGCTTCCCCCCAGACATGGCCGTTGCCGTGAAACCGGAAATAAAGCGGGATCGCAAGCACCCCGTCCCCGATAGCGGTTTCCCTCCCCCCTCTTGGACCGCACCGGGGTTTCCGGTCCGCCCAGAAAGGAGCCCTCCCCCCAAGGGCTCCTTTCTTATTTCCGCTCACTTGCAGAAAGCCGGCAGCCTGCCCCGCAGCAGCGAGGCGGCGACCGCCCCGCCGAGCAACGCCACGGTCACCGCGAGCGAAACCGCCGCAGGCACCGGGCCGACGAGTTCCCCCCAGAAGATCTTCGCGCCGATGAACATCAGCACCGCAGCCAGGCCGTGGCGCAGGTAGACGAAGCGCCCCACCATCACCGCCAGCACCGAATAGAGCGCGCGCAGGCCGAGGATGGCGAAGATGTTGCTGGAGAGCACGATGAACGGGTCTCCGGTGATCGACAGCACCGCGGGAATGCTGTCCACCGCGAAGATCGCGTCGGCGGCCTCCACCACGATCAGCGCGGGCAGCAGCGGCGTCGCCGCAAGGCGGCCGCCCGGCGTCCGCGCGAAGAAGGCGTGGCCGTGGAACTCCGCCGTCACCGGCAGCAGGCGCTTCAGCGCCGCGAGCAGGCGCGGCGGCCCGGCGTCGGGGCGGCGCGGCGGCGTCAGCAGGGCCTTCACCCCGGAGAGCAGCAGGAACGCCCCGAAGGCGAAGAGAATCCAGTGGAAGCGCGCGATCATCGCGGAGCCGAGAACGATCATCGCGCCGCGCATGACGACCGCGCCGAGAATACCCCAGAAGAGGACCCGGTGCTGGTGCTTCGCCGGCACCGCGAAGGCGGCGAAGATCGTGGAGATGACGAAGACGTTGTCGAGCGACAGGCTCTTTTCCACCAGGAAGGCGGTGAAGTAGAGCATCCCCGCCTCGGCCCCGGCAAACCCCCACACCCCGCCGCCGAAGGCCGCCGCGACGGCGACGTAGAGGAGCGTGGTGGCGAGGCTTTCGGCGAAACCGATGGCGTGGTCCGTGCGGTTCAGCACCTTGAGGTCGAACGCCAGCAGCCCGCCCACCAGGACGAACAATCCGCACCAAACCAGAACCGGCCAACCCATGAAGGCGGTGCCGGCCAGCGGCCAGAGCTGATCAAACATGAAAAATCGGAAAGCGGGTGCGCGGCGTCCGCGCGGTTGCAACGCGATCCGACATCGCGGCGGACGTCTCCGCCGCCAGAGGGGCCCGGATCGGGTGAAGCAGGGGCGATTCTACGCCCATCCGCGGGAAAGACAAGGCGGAACCGAAGATCGGTTCCGCCTCCGGATAGGTCTTTGCTCGATGGACCCTTCCGATATGGGAAGCCCCACCCGCCGCCGCCAGGAAAAATTTCAGGCGTCTTCCCTGGCGTCGGCGACCGCCTTGTCGGCGACGCGGCCGGTGAGCTCCTGCAAATGGTCGAAGGCCCACTCGAAGGTGCCCACCCCCATGGTGATCGAGCGCAACTCGACGATCAGGTCGTGCACCTCCATCTGCGGCACCTGCGCCTTCACCACGTCCCAGCCCTTCCAGCCCGGCCGCTTGTCGTAGCCGAGAATCTGGGCGCGGCGCTGGGAGAGCGCGCGCTGCGCCTTGGAGGTCCACTCCGAGGGCACCGCCACCGAAACCTCCCAGATCGGCTCCAGCAGGATCGGCTCGCACTTCGGCAGGGCGGCGCGCATGCCGATGCCCGCCGCGGTCTTGAACGCCATTTCCGAGGAATCGACGGTGTGGTAGGAGCCGTCGGTCAAGGTCACCCCCACGTCCACCACCGGGAAGCCGAGCGGCCCCTTGGCGAGGCTTTCGCGCACCCCGGCCTCCACCGCCGGGATGTAGTTCTTCGGCACCACGCCGCCGACGATGCGGTCGGTGAAGACGAAGCCCTCGCCGCGGGGAAGCGGCTTGACCTCGAGGAGCGTATCGCCGAACTGGCCGTGGCCGCCGGTCTGGCGCTTGTGGCGGCCGCGCTCGGTGACGCCCTTCTTGATCGTCTCCTTGAACGGCACCTTCGGCTTCTCGACCTTGACCTCGACGTTGAAGGCGTTGCGCAGGCGGTCCACCGCCACCATCAGGTGCACCTCGCCCATGCCCCAGAGCAGAAGCTCGCCGGTGTCCGCGTCGTGCCCGAAGGCGAGCGACACGTCGTCGGCGGTGAGCTTGGCGAGCGCGGTGGAGAGCTTCACGTCGTCGCCCGCCTTGACCGTGGAGAGCTTGAGCGCGAACAGGGCCTGCGGCGCGCCGGGCCAGATCTCCGCGGCGGTGCGCCCCGCCTCGGAGAGCACGTCGCCGGGGCGGGTGTCCTCCAGCCGCCCGATCGCCGCAATGGCGCCGGGACCGGCCTCGGCCACCTTGTTCACCTCGGAACCCTGCAAGGCATAGAGGCCGCCGATCTTCTGGCCGTCGATGGCGGTCTGGTCGGTGAGCCTGCCCTGCCACACCCGCACCCAGGAAAGCCGCCCGGTGTGGGAGGCGTGCTGCGTCTTGAACACCTGGGCGATGCCCTCCGGCGTCACCTCCTTGCGGCGCTCCCAGGTCGCCGCGGGCGGCGGCGCGTCGTGGCGCAGCGCCTTCCACAGGCGGTTGACGCCGTGGTCGCGCTCCGCCTCGCCGAAGAGGACCGGCACCACCAGGTTGCCCGCGATGTCGCGCTTGAGCGAGGTGAACACCTCGGCCTTGGCGGGCTCCGCGTCGTTGAGCAGTTCCTCCATCAGCGCGTCGTCGAAGTCGGCGAGGTTTTCCAGCAGGCCCTGGCGCGCGTCGCGCTCGTCGTCCGCCACCTGCGCCGGGATGCTGATCAGGGTGGAGGGCTTGCCCTCCTCGTACTTGTAGGCGCGCTCGTGGATCAGATCGACGTAGCCGGTGACATCCTCGCCTTCGATGATCGGCAGCTGACGCATCACCAGAGGCCGCTCCGAGACCGCCTGCAGGCCGTTCAGGATGTCGCTGAGCGACGCCTTGGCGTGCTCCATCCGGTTGATGAAGATGAGGTGCGGAATCTCGTGGTCGTCGAGGAACTTGAGGAACGGCGCAACCATCACGGCGCGCGCCGGGTCGGGGTCGCAGACCACCACCGCGATGTCCGCCACCATCAGGGCGTGGCGGGTGTCCTGCAGGAATTCGATGGAGCCGGGGCAATCGAGAATCGTCCAGGCGTCGTCCAGGAACGTGGTGGTCGCCGCCACCGCCTCGACGCTCATTTCGCGGCCCTTCGCCTCCGGCGAGGCGTCGCCGATGCGCGAGCGGTCCGCCGCCGATCCCTTGCGGGTGATCCCGCCGGTGGCGAAGAGGAGACTCTCGAACAGGCTGGTCTTGCCGCTGGTGTAGGGGCCGACGATGGCGGCGACGCGTGTCGCACGGATGCCGGTGTCCTCATTGTCAGGCATTATGGTTCCTCCCGCGGTTCGCGGCCGAACGGCTCGGAGAAACCCCCGCACGCCAGGGTGCGCGCGGCGGCACATCCGTTCTTCGGGTCGAGGTTGCAGTCACCCCCGCCCCGGCCGATCGGCCAGGTTCCCCCCAAACGGACCCCGTTCAGGGGTCAAGCAGTGCCGCTTTCATGCTCCCAGGACTGCCATGCCTTTGCAACAAAAAAGCCGCCGGGTCGCCCCGGCGGCTGGTCGATAAATCGCTTGATTTTCCTTACGACAGACCGGCGCAGAATTTCCCGATGCGGCTGCACGCCTCGACCAGGTTCTCCATCGAGGTGGCGTACGAAATGCGGAAATACGGCGACAGGCCGAAGGCCGTGCCCTGCACCGCGGCCACGCCGGTCTTTTCCAGCAGCTGCGCGATGAACACGTTGTCGTCGGCGATCAGCACGCCGTCCGGGGTTTTCTTGCCGATGCAGCCGGCGCACGACGGATAGACGTAGAACGCGCCCTCCGGCGTGCGGCAGGAGATGCCGGGAATCTCGTTCAGCAGCTTCACCACGGCGTCGCGGCGCGCCTTGAACGCGGCGTTGCGCTCGGGCAGGAAGTCGTGGCTGCCGTTCAGGGCCTCCACCGCGGCGTGCTGCGAGATCGAGGCGGTGTGGGTGGAGCTTTGCGACTGCACCTTGTTCATCGCCTTGATCACGTCCAGCGCACCGGCGGCATAGCCGACGCGCCAGCCGGTCATCGCATAGGCCTTGGACAGGCCGTTGAGCGTCAGCGTGCGCGGATAAAGCTCCGGCACCACCTGCGCGATGGTGGTGAACTTGAAGCCGTCGTAGACGATGAACTCGTACATGTCGTCGGTCATCACCCAGACGTGCGGGTGCTTCAGCAGCATGACGCCGATCGCCTTCAGCTCCGCTTCGGTGTAGGCCGCGCCCGAGGGGTTGGACGGCGAGTTGAGGATCAGCCACTTGGTCTTCGGCGTGATCGCCTTCTCGATGTCTTCCGGCGTCACCTTGAAGCCGGTTTCCTCCTTGCCGAGCACCGGCACCGGCACGCCGCCGCAGAGCAGCGTGATGTCCGGATAGCTCACCCAGTAGGGCGCGGGGATGATCACCTCGTCGCCGGGGTTCAGCGTGGCGGCCATCGCGTTGTAGATGCTCTGCTTGCCGCCGCAGGCCACCTGAATCTGATCCGGAGTGTAGGTCAGGCCGTTGTCACGTTTCAGCTTGGCGCAGATCGCCTGGCGCAGCGCCACGATGCCCGGCGCCGGAGTGTATTTGGTGAAACCCTTGTCGATGGCCACCTTGGCGGCGGCCTTGATGTGATCGGGGGTATCGAAGTCCGGCTCACCGGCGCCCAGTCCGATGACGTCCATCCCCGCGGCCTTCATCTCGTTGGCCTTGGTGGTGACGGCAATCGTGGGCGAGGGCTTGATCGCGGACAAACGCTCGGCGATGATCGACATGGTTCTAGACCTTTTTGGATCGTGGGTGGGTGAATACGTGACAACCTTCGGACGATACTGGGGCTATGATGGCCGCGCAAGCGCCTTTGCCCCCAGAAGTCCTGCGGTTTTCGCAAAGGGCATACGCCCGAAGGATATACCCGGAGTCCCGGACGACCCAGGCGCGCGGCGGCCCCCGCACCGTACCCCCGGAAGGCCGCTTTCCGCACGCCCCGCCCCCTCACCCAGCGAGAGACTCGCATGAGCGTCATCCTGCCCGTCTACCAGCGCCCGCCCGCCGGGCCGCCCGCGCGCTTCGCCCTTACGTCGGACTTCGCGCCCGCGGGCGACCAGCCCACGGCCATCGCCGCGCTCACCGAGGGGCTGGAGGCCGGGCTCGCCGACCAGGTGCTGCTCGGCGTCACCGGCTCGGGCAAGACCTTCACCATGGCGCACTGCATCGCCAAACTCGGGCGGCCCAGCATCGTCATCGCCCCCAACAAGATCCTCGCCGCGCAGCTCTACCAGGAGATGAAGTCCTTCTTCCCCGGCAACGCGGTGGAGTACTTCGTCTCCTACTACGACTACTACCAGCCGGAAGCCTATGTGCCGCGCACCGACACCTATATCGAGAAGGATTCCAACATCAACGAGCAGATCGACCGCATGCGCCACGCCGCCACGCGCTCGCTCTTGGAACGCCGCGACGTGATCATCGTCGCCTCGGTCTCCTGCCTCTACGGCCTCGGCAGCGCCGAAACCTATGCCCGCATGGCCTTCGACCTCAAGGTCGGCCAGACCATCGACCCGCGCGACGCGGCGCGCGAACTCGTCGCCCTGCAATACAAGCGCAACGATGCGGGCTTCACCCGCGGCTGCTTCCGCGTGCGCGGCGACGTGCTGGAAATCTTCCCCGTCCACTACGAGGACCGCGCCTGGCGCGTCTCCTTCTTCGGCGACGAGGTGGAGGCGGTCTCGGAATTCGACCCCCTCACCGGCGCGAAAACCGCGGAAATGCCGGAAATCCGCGTCTACCCCAACAGCCACTACGTCACGCCGCGGCCCGCCCTCTCCCAGGCGATCGACAAGATCAAGGCGGAACTCAAAATCCGCCTCGCCGACTACCTCGCCCAGGGCCGCCACCTGGAGGCGGAACGCATCCGGCAGCGCACCACCTTCGACCTCGAAATGCTCGTCGCCACCGGCCACTGCAAAGGCATCGAGAACTATTCCCGCCACCTCACCGGGCGCAACGCGGGCGAGCCGCCGCCCACCCTGTTCGAATACCTGCCGGAAGACGCGCTGCTCTTCGTCGATGAAAGCCACGTCACCATCCCGCAGATCGGCGGCATGTACCGCGGCGACTTCGCCCGCAAGTCCACCCTCGCCGAATACGGCTTCCGCCTGCCCAGTTGCATCGACAACCGGCCGCTCAAGTTCGAAGAGTGGAACGCGATGCGGCCGCAGACCGTCTACGTCTCCGCCACCCCCGGCCCGTGGGAGATGGACCAAACCGGCGGCGCGGCGGTGGAACAGGTGATCCGCCCCACCGGCCTCCTCGACCCGGTGTGCCTCATCCGCCCGGTGGAAACCCAGGTGGACGACCTGATGGCCGAATGCAAGACGGCGGAGGCCAAAGGACAGCGCGTGCTGGTCACCACGCTGACCAAACGCATGGCCGAAGACCTCACCGAATACCTCGCCGAACAGGGCATCAAGGTGCGCTACCTGCACTCCGATATCGACACCCTGGAACGCATCGAAATCGTCCGCGACCTCCGCCTCGGCGCGTTCTCCGTGCTCGTCGGCATCAACCTCCTGCGCGAGGGCCTCGATATCCCGGAATGCGCCCTCGTCGCCATCCTCGACGCGGATAAGGAGGGCTTCCTCCGCTCCGCCCGATCCCTCATCCAGACCATCGGCCGCGCCGCCCGCAACGTCGATGGGCGCGTCATCCTCTATGCCGACAAGATGACCGACTCGCTCAATTTCGCCCTGGCGGAAACCCAGCGCCGCCGCGAAAAGCAACAGGCCTTCAACGCCGCCAACGGCATCACACCCGAAAGCGTCAAAAAACGCATCGCCGAAGCCATCGAAAGCCCCTACGAGGCCGACTACGTCACCGTCGATACCGGCGACGACGAAACCACCCACCTCGTCGGCCAAAGCCTCAAAGCCCACATCGCCGACATGCACAAACGCATGCTCGCCGCCGCCGCCGACCTGGAATTCGAAGAAGCCGCCCGCCTCCGCGACGAAATCAAACGCCTCGAAGCCAAAGACCTCGGCCTCGCCACCGAACCCACCCCCGGCAAACGCGGCTCCCGAAGTGCCAAGGCCGCAGGCAAGCGCCGGAGAAAAGGGCCGTAAGGGTCAAAAAAAGGCCGGGCGCTGCCCGGACCCGCGAGGGGACTCAGTCCCCTCGACCCCATAACTCGTTTTTCGCCGCAATGCGGCAATCACCCCCCTGTTGCATCGGGCGCAGGCTTATCGCGCTTCGCGCAAAAAACCAAACAGTCAGCTCAGCGCCCATGGCGGCCGATAAGCCGGCCAGCATGAATACCTGGGAGCAGACGCGACTTTTGAAGCATCGTACAATCTTAGCGACATCGATAGATGAGCCTTGGGGGCTCAGCACTTCGGCCGAGGCTCTACTTTTAGCCGGATGAAAGTTCCATAGCAGGTCACCCAGGGCGAGCAGGGAGGCGATCACGGCGGTGGTGACTTTGGGGCCTGCCTGCGCCACCGTGCGCACGTCCACGCCGAGGCCGAGGGCGGCCATGGAGAGGACGGTGAGGATGTTTGCCGCCTTTGCCATGGGGGGCAGCGCGGAGGCGGGCTGCCGTTCGGCAAGCCTTCGGCGTGCCCGTGCCCGGACGCCACCTCATCGGCGATCCGGACGAGGTTCCTTGATTATCGCGTCCCAACGGTCTATATCCTCCCTCAATGGATTCAAATAACCTGCGCGAGCAAAAGCTGCGCGCCTCCAGGGGAGCACGAAAGAACTCCCCTGATGCAAACCGGGGGAAATCCCCGACCTCTCAACTCAATCAACGGACTTTGCGACGGCTGCCCCAACCGCGGGCGTCTGAGATCGTGGTCGTCCCGGTGGGCGGTCTTGGCCGCATCGGCATGAACTGGACCCTGTACGGACACGGCGGGCGGTGGATCCTGGTGGACGCCGGCATCGCC
Organism: Oleispirillum naphthae; assembly: GCA_027864655.1. Classification (GTDB taxonomy): domain Bacteria; phylum Pseudomonadota; class Alphaproteobacteria; order Rhodospirillales; family Rhodospirillaceae; genus Oleispirillum; species Oleispirillum naphthae. Next base: position 140,124 of record JAQAZG010000005.1, on the reverse strand, counting down.
TTCCCGGAAGACCGTTCCGGAAAGGTGGACGCACTGCTTCCGGATCCGGAAGCTCTTCGCCGTGCCGTGGGACGCATTGATGCCCTGGTCGTAACGCACGCGCACGAGGACCACATCGGCGCCATCCAGTACGTCTTTCCCCGCGTGCTTTCCTGCCCGATCTGGGCGACGCCCTTCGCCGGCGCCGCGATCTCCCGGCGCCTGGAAGAAGCGGGCACGCTTGGCGAGGCGGATCTGCGCACCTTTCCGGTGGGGGGGGCCTTCCGCATCGGCCCCTTCGCCATCCGGTCGATCCGGTTGACCCACTCGGTGCCGGAAGCCGTCGCCCTCGCCATCGGCACCCCGGCCGGAACCGTCCTCCACACCGGCGACTTCAAGCTCGACCCCACGCCGCTGATCGGCGAACCGACCGACCTTAAAACCATTCACGCCCTCGGCAACGCCGGGCTGCTGGCCATGGTCTGCGACAGCACCAACGCCGAGCGCGACCTGCCGGTGACGTCGGAGGCGGAGGTCCGCGATTCGCTGCGGCGTATCTTCCAAAGCCGGGCGGGCATCGTGGTGGTTTGCTGCTTCGGAACCAACGTCGTGCGTGCCATGTCCGCCGCCGACGCCGCCCTCCGCTCAGGGCGGCAGATCGCCTTCGCCGGGCGTTCGCTGCGGGCGCACGCGGACGCGGCCGACCGGCTCGGCCTCGTCGATACGCAGGACATCCTTGCCGAACCGTCACATCTGCGGGGGCTGGACCGACGGGAGACGGCGCTCGTCTGCACCGGCACGCAGGGAGAGGAGAACGCGGTCCTGGCCCGGCTTGCCGGCGGCACGGACTGGCGTCTGCCGCAGCTTGGCCTGGGCGACACGCTGGTGATGTCCTCCAGCGTGATCCCGGGAAAGGCGGGCGAGATTGCGCGCGTCCTGGAGCCGCTACGGGCGCGGGGGGTCGAGATTCTGACCCAGGACAACACGCCGGAAGGGCTGACCATCCATGTCAGCGGGCATGCCGGACGCGCGGAACTCGCAACCATGCATCGCCACGCCCGCCCGCGCTTCGTCATTCCCGTTCACGGCACCGAGGCGCATCTGCAAGCCCATGCCGCTCTCGCGCGCGACTGCGGCGCCGAGGAGGCCCTGGTCGGCACCGGGGGAGAGGCGATGGCCGTATCGGCGTCCGGCATCAAGCGGCTGGGACGAATCGAAGTTCCCGTTCTCGGCGTCAGGCGCGACGAGGGCGTCCTGATCGCCAGGGCATCGACACCGCCGCACACCGGCCTGGTTGAACGGGATCAGCATCGGCCGTTGGCCTGAAAGTTGAAAAACACTCCCGGGATTCAGCCCAACCGGCGCTAGATCGGGATTTTGATGATCGATTGCCCTATTGTCCGGTGGCGAGCGGAGAAGGCTTGCCTGGGATTGGGATCATGGCGAGAGAGGAGATCGAGCACGAATGAAGCCGAATTTCAATTTCGAGCGAGCCGAACGGGCGCGCAGCAAAGACGCCAAGAAGAAGCAGAAGCGCGAGGCTCTCGCCGCACGGCGCAAGACCAACCGCGCCGCATCCGCCCCGATGGAGGCGGATCCCGATGCCACATCCATTGAGTCAACCGAGGGTCATCATGTCTTCGAACGCACGAACGAGACAAAAACCTAAAGAATACACGCTCTTCGATGTCGTCTATGAAGACGGCTCGCAAACCTCCAATCGAAAGGTTCCGACCGCCGAGCTTGAAAGCCCGGGCGGGGATGGAGCCGCAAAAGCCTTCATCGAATCGCAGGACCGCAAGATCGCTGAAGCTTCGGGGCGCTCACGCGGCGTCATAAAGACGATCCTTCGCTCCAGATAGTGATCTGCCTTTCGTAAAGGCCTATTCCCGAGAGGAAACGATCTTGTATCAAAAAAAACCCGAAAGGGGCACAAAACGCACCTGCTTAAATTGTGGAACTCGTTTCTATGATTTTATGCATGTTCCTCCGACGTGTCCGAAGTGCGATACGGAATTCGTCGTGGCTGCGCGGCAGGCCCGTATTTCACGCGAAAAGCAGAGATGGAAGTCTTCCGGCAAAGGCCATCCGGTTCAGCCACTGGAAGCGGAGGAATCTAAAAATCCCGTGGCGGACGGCCTCCCATCGGACGATGACGATCGAGAGACCGATGCCGAAACCGAAGAAGACTCCGACGATGAGGATGAGTCCAAAACCGAGGATGAGGAATCTGAAGAGTAGCGGTTTGCCTTATCCGGCTGTCACGCAGGCAGACCTGATGGAGGAGCAATATACCGATTAGGGTCCAGAAATTCCGTTGGCCACCCCGGCGTGTTCGCGCCCTTGTTCGTCTTTAAACGAATGGTGCTGAGCGCCTAAAAGCAAAACTTGTTTCACAGCCTCACGAATTTAAGTCCCGCGAATTTTTGCGCGTCATTCGCCTCAGCTTCGAGACGTTGCACCCACTGGTCTGGGAACGTGTAATCGTGGTGGGCTGCGTTTGGCTTAGTGAATTGGATGGGGAATGAAAGATCGTGCGATAGTGTAAGTTTATTTCCAAATAAATTGCATATACGTTTATCAAAATTCATACAGCACGCCTGAAATAATCCAACTATGAGGATCGTTGCCTCGTCTCTCACGATCGCCAAATAAAAATATGCTCAGTAGTCATGCCCGGCAGATGAATAGATGACTGTTTTTCCCCATCTGGGACTGATAGCCGCCTTTCCGCTCCCGGCTCCCTTCGCGACGAGAACCAAAAGTCTATGAGAGGTGCGGAAGGATCGAATCCCTCCGCGAAGTTTTTGATTTTCGCCGGGTTGGTTTTCAGCGCATCAGGTGGATCAGGGCCAGGCTGATGCTGCCCAGGGCGAGCAGGGAGACGATCACGGCGGTGGTGACCCTGGGGCCTGCCTGCGCCACCGTGCGCACGTCCACGCCGAGGCCGAGGGCGGCCATGGAGAGGACGGTGAGGACGCTTGCCGCCTTTGCCATGGGGGGCAGCGCGAAGGCGGGGAGCAGGCCGGTGGAGCGGCATGCGGCGAGGGCCATGAAGCCGATGATGAACCAGGGCGCCAGGCGGTGGATCGCCACGCGCCTGCCCTGGGGCCGGTCGCCCGCGGTGACCATGGGGGCGGGGTCTTCGGGTTCCTCGCGCAGGCGGCTTTCCAGCAGGGAGAGGACCAGGACCACCGGCCCCAGCATCAGCACGCGCACCAGTTTGACCAGGGTGCCGACCTGCACCGAGAGGGCGCTGACCGGCGCGGTGGCCGCCAGGACCTGCGGCACGGCATAGACCGTGAGCCCGGCGAGAACGCCGTATTCGGCATTGCTGAGACCGGCAATGCCGATGAGCAGCGGCAGGGTGAGCACCACCACCACTCCGAGGACGGCGGTAAACGCGATCGACGAGGCGATGTCGTCGCCGTCGGCGCCGATCACCGGGGCGACCGCGGCAATCGCCGAGTTGCCGCAAATGGAATTGCCGCAGGCGACGAGCAGGGCGAGGCGGGTGTGGAGCCCCAGGACCCGCCCCACGGAAAAGCTGAAGAGAATGGCGAACGCGACGACGCCGACGATTCCGGCCAGAAGTTTCGGCCCGGCCGCCAACACCGTGGCGAAGGAGATCGAAGCGCCCAGCAGCACCACGGCGACTTCCAGGAGCAGCTTGGCGCTGACGTTGATCCCCGGACGGAAGGCCGGGCCGGGCGTCCAGGCGGTGCGGATCGCCGCCCCGAGCAGGATGGCGAGGACCAGGGCCTCCAGCCAAGCATGGCCGAACAGGGCCGCCTCCGCCGTTTCGAGGGCGGATGCGGCCAGGGAAACCCCCGCGCACAGCGCAACGCCGGGGAAATACCTGGGCAGTCGGCTCAGCCGGATCATGATAGCCACCATTCCGTCGTGTCTTGATGCCGAAGGCGGGACGCCTCGCCTCCGGAAGCCGCCTTACATGCCCCCGGCAAGCCTGGCAGCGCAACACATTATTCTCATTCTTAGATGGATTATCGTTACGGGATTGCGCGTTCGCCGGTCCCCTGCGCCGAAGGCGGCGGAAACGCCCAACGGGCATTCCCGCGCCGGAGATGCTCCCGCGCAAGGTTTTGGTTTTACCCCGGCAGCCCCAGCACGAAGTCCCGCACCGCGGCGTTGAAGGCGTCGGCTTCCTCGTAGAACGACATATGGCCGCTGTTCTCGAAGAAGGCGGTTTTGGCGCCGGGGATGGTTTCGCCCACGTAGGCGCTGCCCTGCCAGGGGAAGACCTTGGACTGCCTGCCGACGCAGACCAGCGTGGGCAGCGCGATGCGCGGCAGGAGGTCGCGCCAGTCGAGGTGGGTGTGGTCGGTCATGATTTCGGCGCGGGCGGCGGCGGGGCATTTGTCGATTTCCTCGCCGAGCATTTCCACTTCTTCCGCGCTGGGTTTGTAGGTATCGCCGAAGCAGCCGCGCACCAGGCCGCGCGCCACGGCGGGGGCCTCGTATTCCAGGCGGGTGCAGAGGATGGCGAGGGATTCCGCGTCGTAGCAGCCGGGCTGCCCCCAGCGCCAGGTTTCGGTGTAGTACTGGCGCGGCGACTGATCGACGCTGACGTGCCCGGCGAGGCGGGCATTGCCGAAGAGGTCGATATAGCTCCACGCGACGGACGCGCCCATCGACCAGCCGAGCAGGGTCACGCCCTCCAGGCCGAGGCGGTCGATCAGTTCCTTGATATCCATGGCGTAGCGGGAGATGCGGTGCCCCCAGGCGACGTTTGCGGAATCCCCATGCGCGCGCAGGTCCGGGGCGATCACCCGCATGTCCTTGGCCAGCACTTCCACGTTGCGGGCGAAGAAGCGGCGGGAACAGCTCCACCCCGGCATCATCAGGAGGGGACGGCCCTGGCCCAGGTCGTCGTAGAACAGGTCTGCACCATCGGATGTGCGGAACGTCGGCATGGGGAAATCTCCGCGTTTTGAGAAAGGGCGTTTCCGCATCGTACTCCGGGCGCAGCCCGTGGGGCCAAGCGGAAAAGCCAAAAACCAGGCCGGGCTCCGCCCGGACCCGCAAGGGGCCGGGCGGCCCCTTGACCCCCTAACTTTTTTCGCCGCGCAGCGGCTATCAACCGTCACGCCGCATGATGGTTTTCTCGCGCTGCGCGCAAAAAAGTAAAGTTATGGGGTGCGCGAGGGGACCGAGTCCCCTCGCAACGGTTTGTCTTTCCCTGGCCTTATTGACTCCGCCTGCCGGGCAAGGGAGAGTCGGGGAGGCACAGAAGGAGGCTTGTCCGATGTTTGCGATCGACCCGGCGATTCCGCGTGCGGCGTTGGTGACCGGCGGGGCGCGGCGGTTGGGCCGGGCGATGGCGGAGGCCCTGGCCGAGGACGGCTGGGCGGTGGGCATTCACTGCCGGGAGTCGGAGGAGGAGGCGGCCGGTCTCGCCGCGGCGATTTGCGCCGCGGGCGGGCGAGCGGCGGTGCTGCCGTGCGATCTGGCGGACGAGGCGGCGGTGGCGGGCCTGGTGCCGCGCGCGGTGGCGGCGCTGGGGCCGTTGGGGTGCCTGGTCAACAACGCCTCGGTGTTCGAGATGGACACCGTGGGCAGCGCGACGCGGCGCAGCTGGGACGCGCACATCGAGCCCAACCTGCGCACCCCCCTGGTGTTGGCGCAGGCGTTCGCCCGGCAACTGCCGGAGGAGGCGGAAGGCGTGGTGGTGAACATGCTGGACCAGCGGGTGTGGAACCTGACGCCCTATTTCCTCAGCTACACGGTCTCGAAGTCGGCGTTGTGGACGCTGACCCGCACCCTGGCTCTGGCGCTGGCGCCGCGCGTTCGGGTGTGCGGCATCGGGCCGGGTCCGGCGCTGCCGAGCGCGCGGCAGAGCGAGGCGGAGTTCGCCCGCCAGTGCGCCGCGGTGCCGTTGCGGCGCGGCACCTCGCCGCAAGAAATTGCCATGGCGTTGCGGTTTATTCTTGCGGCGCGCTCGATGACCGGGCAAATGATAGCGCTCGACGGGGGGCAGCACATGGGCTGGGCGCAGGAAAGCGCCGTCGCCGCCCACATCGAATAGAGCCGTTCTTGGCGCGCCCGCGGGGCGCATGGAGTTTCCGTCCCTTGACCCGTGCTTCCAACGTCGTTCAGCCGCTGCGCATTGCCGACGCGAAGAAGAGCCTGCGTCATGTCTTCGTGCGCGATCTGGTGCTCGCCAGCCGCGTCGGCATCTACGAGACCGAGAAGGTGGCGGCGCAGCGGGTGCGCATCAACCTCGACCTCGCGGTGCGCGAGGAGGTCCGCCCCATCGGCGACGACTACGCCAAGGTGGTCTGCTACGAGCAGATCGTGAAGAAGGCGCGCGCCGTGGCCGAGGACGGCCATGTCAACCTGGTGGAGACCCTGGCCGAACGGCTGGCCGACATCTGCCTGCAGGACCCGCGGGTCCGCGCCTGCCGGGTGCGGGTGGAAAAGCTCGACGTCTTCGCCGACGCCCTGTCGGTGGGCGTGGAGATCGAACGCGAAAGCCCCTATCCGGAATAACCGCGCGGGGCGGGCAGCATCCGCACCGCCGCAAATGACGCCCAGGTGTCGCTTCGGTGACGTTATTTTCCGGTTTTTCAACCTTTTGATTTATCCCGTCGGTTTTTCCGGAAAGAAAATACGGACTCGGCTGTGACTTTTACACAAGCTGTGACGGCGGACACACCGGCTGCGCGCCAACGCCATAAAATGGCCCCAGCTTTCCGTTTTTTTCGTATTGACAAGACCATAAGTTATGTAAATCAATATGTTGATGTTTATGCTCAAGTTTTAGGCAATGACGTCCCGCCCCAAGGAGAGCCTTGGCGGAGGGGGCCTCCCCCACAGATTACCAACAAACTTATCCACAGCTTTCGTGGACAAGGTTTCAAGCCGTCATATTCCGTGAAAACTCAATCCGATCCGCGAGTCACGGTTCCGTAACCGCCTTGTCATGGATTCGGGACTCGCCTCCGCCCTTGCGCGGAGACCCGCTTCGATGGAGTGTTTGCGACATGATGATCGACGCACCCGCTGCATCCCTGGCCCATGGCGCCGAAGTCATCGAGGCCGTGCTCAAGACCCTGCCGGGCTCCCCCGGGGTCTACCGCATGCTCGACGCCAAGGGCGACGCGCTCTACGTCGGCAAGGCGAAGAACCTGAAAAAGCGGGTGGTCGCCTACACCCGCACCGACCAGTTGCCCCTGCGGCTACAGCGCATGGTCGCCTTCACCCGCACCATGGAGATCGTCACCACCCACACCGAGGCCGAGGCACTGCTTCTCGAAAGCAACCTGATCAAGAAGCTCAAGCCCCGCTACAACATCCTTTTGCGCGACGACAAATCCTTCCCCTTCATCCGCATCTCGCGCGAGGGCGAGTGGCCGCGCATCACCAAGCACCGCGGCGCGCGCAGCGACGGCGCGGACTACTTCGGCCCGTTCGCCTCCGCCGCGGCGGTCAACCAGGCGCTGGTGATCCTGCAAAAGGCGTTCCTGCTGCGCAATTGCAGCGACGCGATGCTGAAAAGCCGCACCCGCCCCTGCCTGATGCACCAGATCAAGCGCTGTTCCGCGCCATGCGTCGGCCGCATCGCGCGCGCGGACTATGCGCGCCTGGTGGGGCAGGCGCGCGCCTTCCTCACCGGCGACAGCCACGACCTGCAGAAGGACTTCGCCCGCGCGATGAGCGCGGCGGCGGAGCGCCAGGACTACGAGGAGGCCGCCGCCTGGCGCGACCGCATCCGCGCGCTTTCGCAAATTCAGGCGCACCAGGACATCGACCTCGGGCAGGACCGCGACCTCGACATCGTCGCGGCGCGCCGCGAGGGCGGCCTCACCGCGATCCAGGTCTTGTTCTTCCGCGCCGGGCGGCACACCGGCAACCGCGCCTACTTCCCCTCCCAGACCGCGGACGCGGAAGCGGCGGAGGTGCTCTCCGCCTTCCTCGGCCAGTTCTACGCCACCCACCCGCCGCCGCCCCTCATCCTCGCCGCCCCCGCGCCCGCCGACGCCGCGCTGCTGGCGGAAGCCTTCTCCCTGCGCGCCGGGCACAAGGTCACCCTCGCCCACCCGCAGCGCGGCCCCAAGCGCGCCCTGCTGCGCACCGCGGAAACCAACGCCCGCGATGCGCTTTCCCGCAAGCTCGCGGAAACCGCGACCCAGGCCCGCCTGCTGGAAGGCGTGGCGGAACTGTTCGGCCTGCCCGCGCCGCCCGCGCGCATCGAGGTCTACGACAACTCCCACATCCAGGGCACCAATGCGGTGGGCGCGATGGTCGTCGCCGGGCCGGAAGGCTTCGAAAAGGCGGCCTACCGCACCTGGACGATCCGCGAGGCGACGCCGGGCGACGACTTCGGCATGATGCGCGAGGTGTTCCGCCGCCGCTTCGCCCGCGCCCTGGCGGAAGACCCGGAACGCGCCCGCTGGCCCGACCTCGTGCTGATCGACGGCGGCGCGGGCCAGCTCTCCGCCGCCGCCGAGATCCTCGCCGGAATCGGCGCGGACGGCGTGCCGCTGGTCGCCATCGCCAAGGGGCCGGACCGCAACGCCGGGCGCGAGTGGTTCCATTGCGCGGGCCGCGCGCCGGCGCAGTTGCCGCCCAACGACCCGGTGCTGTTCTACCTGCAACGCCTGCGCGACGAGGCGCACCGCTTCGCCATCGGCAGCCACCGCGCCAAACGCGCCCGCGCGCTCACCGCCTCGCCGCTCGACGCGGTGCCCGGCATCGGCGCGGCGCGCAAGAAGGCGCTCCTCCACCACTTCGGCTCCGCCCGCGGCGTCGCCGAGGCGGGGGTGGAAGACCTCGCCGCGGTGGAGGGCGTCAGCCGCGCCCTGGCGGAGCGCCTCTACGCCCACTTCCACGACGAGGGGTAGCCCCCGTACTTTTCCCATCCCCCCGCCGCCGCGAGTTGTGCTATGAGACTCCCGGGCCGCAATCCCGCGCCCCGCCGAGAGCCGCCGCCATGTGGACGTTCCCCAACATCCTCACCTATGCCCGCATCGCCGCCATCCCGCTGATGCTCGCCACCTTCTATTGGGACACCACCTGCACCCGCTGGCTCGCCTGCGGCCTCTTCGCCGCCGCCGCGGTCACCGATTTCTTCGACGGATACCTGGCGCGGCGCTTCAACCAGGTTTCGGCGATCGGCCGCTTCCTCGACCCCATCGCCGACAAGCTCCTCGTCGCCGCGCTGCTGCTCTTCCTCGCCGCGTTCGACCGCATCGGAAGCCTCGGCCTGATCCCCGCCGCGATCATCCTCTGCCGCGAACTCCTCGTCTCCGGCCTGCGCGAGTACCTCGCCGAACTCCGCATCGGCATGCCGGTCACGCCGCTCGCCAAATGGAAGACCGCAACCCAGCTCGTCGCGCTCCCCGTGCTCATCGTCGGCGACCCCGGCCTGCCCGGCCACGCCATCACCCTGATCGGCGAAATCCTCCTCTGGGTCGCGGGCCTGCTCACCCTGATGACCGGCTACACCTACCTCCGCGCCGGCGTCGCCCACATGCGCGCCGAGGACGAAGGCCGGGACCGGGCGCCTGAAAAATAAAACTTTGCGAGGGACCATTTCCGCCTTGGGAACGCCCACTGGGCGTTCCCACCGCCTTCGGCGGTCGGCTGCAATCCCCTCGCGCACCCCATAACTTTTGCTTTTTGCGCGCAGCGCCATAGAATCATCACGCAGCATGACGATACCTGCCGCGGCGCGGCGAAAAACAAGTTATGGGGTCAAGGGGCCTCCCGGCCCCTTGCGGGTCCGGGCGGAGCCCGGCCTGGTTTTCCCCCATGCAAAAAGGCGCAGCCGGGGGGCTGCGCCTTTTGCGGTCGGTGCGTGGCGCTTACGCCGCGTCTTCCAGTTTCAGGCGTCCGTGCACCAGGTCGTCGTAGTCCTGCATCAGCACCTTGGTGACCTCGCGGCCGGGGAAGACCACGTCGTCGATCGAGGCGACGGGGGTGACTTCCGCCGCGGTGCCGGTGACGAAGGCCTCGCTGAACAGGCGCAGTTCCTCCGGCAGGATCGTCCGCTCGACGATGGTGAAGCCGCGGCGCTCGGCCAGCGGCAGCACGGTCTGGCGGGTGATGCCGTTGAGGAAGCTTTCGGTGCTCGGGGCGTGGATCTCGTTGCCGCGCACGAACATCAGGTTGGCGGCGGTGGTTTCGGTGATCGCGCCCTTGTGGTCGAGCATCAGGCTCTCGTCGTAGCCCGCTTCCATCGCCGCATGCTTGTTGAGGGTGCAGATCATGTAGACGCCCGCGCACTTGGCATGGCAGGGGATGGAATCCGGGGCCGGGCGGCGCCATTTTCCGGTGACCACCTTGAGGCCCGCCATCCGCGCCTCCGGCGAGAAGTAGGACGGCCAGTCCCACACCGCGACGGCGACGTGGATTTTGTTGAGCTTGCCGGAGACGCCCATCTGCTCGCTGCCGCGCCACGCGAAGGGGCGCACATAGGCGTTGGTGAGCTTGTTCGCGGCGATCACCTCCGCTTTCGCCGCGTTGATTTCGGCGACGGAATAAGGGATGGTGAAATCCATCTGCTGCGCGGAATAGAACAGGCGCTCGGTGTGCTGCTGACCCTTGAAGATGGCGCCGTCGTAAAGCCGTTCGCCTTCGAACACCAGGGATGCATAATGGAAGCCATGGGCGAGGACGTGGATCTTGGCATCGCGCCAAGGGACCATGCGACCGTCGAACCAGATAAAACCGTCGCGGTCGTCAAAAGGTAGAAGTGACATGATACGGTCTCGTGATGTTTACACTTGTTTCCGACTCGGTGTCATTTTGAGTAACATCCGGCACGGAATATGTCAACATGGCTGACGTAACCACACGCATCAACCCGCTGTTCCTGCGCGACGAGGAGCTGCGGCAGGGCATCGAGTTCCTCTATTTCGCCTACCGGGAGTTCACCAAAGAGCCGGACACAATGCTTGCGGAACAAGGGCTTGGCCGGGCGCATCATCGAGTCATCTATTTCATCGGCCGCCAGCCCGGGATCAGCGTGTCCGACCTGCTATCCACTTTACGCATAACTAAGCAGAGTTTATCGCGGGTCTTGAGCCAGCTTCTGAGGGAGGGCTACGTGCGCCAGCGCCCCGGCCTGCGCGACCGCCGCCAGCGCCTGCTGGAGCTTTCCCCCAAGGGCATCGAACTGGAGCGCAAGCTGACCGAAAACCAGCGGAAACTCCTGGCCCGCGCCTACCGCGAGGCGGGCGCCGAGGCGGTGGAGGGCTTCCGCAAGGTGATGCTGAACATCATGAGCGAGGAGGACCGCGCGCGCTTCCCGGCGCAGGCGACTCCGCCGCTCTCCGGCTGGCGCGCATGACCGCCCCCTCGCCGCCCCATATCCTGGTGGTCGATGACGACACCCGCCTGCGCGGGCTGTTGCAGCGCTTCCTCACCGAGAACGGCTTCATGGTCTCCCAGGCCGCCGACGCGGCGGAGGCGCGCCAGGCGCTGATCTCGCTGGAATTCGACCTGCTCATCGTCGATGTGATGATGCCGGGCGAAGACGGCATGAGCCTGACCCGCGCCCTGCGCGAGACCAAGGATGTGCCTGTCCTCATGCTCACCGCCATGGGCGAGGCGGAGGACCGCATCAACGGCCTGGAGACCGGGGCCGACGACTACCTGACCAAGCCGTTCGAGCCGCGCGAACTGTTGCTCCGCATCAACGCCATCCTGCGCCGGGCGCGGCGGGCCGATGCGGGCGGCGTCGGCGAGGCGGGCCTCGAAGTGCTCAACCTCGGCGCCTGCGTCTACGACGTGCGCCGCGACGAACTCCTCTGCGGCGCCGCGCCGGTGCGCCTCACCCCGGCGGAGGCGGCACTGTTGAAGGAACTCGCCCGCCGCCCCGGCGAAATTCTCTCGCGCGAGGAACTCGCCGCCGCCACCGGCGCGGCGCGCAACCTGCGCACCGTCGATGTGCAGGTCACCCGCCTGCGCAAAAAGATCGAATCCGACCTGCGCCTGCCACGCTATTTACAAACGGTTAGGGGCAAGGGCTATATGCTGATGCCGGATTGAAACCAGGGACCGGAGAGATGGCGGAGAACGCCCAGCCCGAGCCGGGGCACGCACGCTTCAGCTTCAAGGCGCTGCTGCCGAAAAGCCTGCTCGGCCGCTCGCTGATGATCATCCTGACGCCGCTGATCCTCTTGCAGCTGGTCACCGCCACGGTGTTCTACGACCGTCACTGGGGCACCATCACCCGCCGCCTCGCCGCTTCCGTCGCGGGCGACGCGGGGGTCATCGTCGCCTACCTGCGCGACCACCCCGGCCCCGCGGCGCGCGCCTGGATCGTCTCCGAAGCACGCAACCGCATGCAGCTCGACATCGTCTTCGCCGACGGCGAAATCCTGCGCAACCTCCCGTCGGGCGACGAGGAACCCTCCTACGGCGCGCTCGCCGAGGCGCTCAAGGAAAACCTCGCCCAGCCCTTCCAACTGGCCGAAAGCGACGACGAGGACAACAACGTCGAGATCCGCATCCAACTGGCGGATTCCGTGCTCACCGTCTCCTCGCCGAAGAAGCGCCTCTCCAGCTTCACCATCTACCTCTTCCTGATCTGGATGATCGGCACCTCGCTCCTGCTCTTCGGCATCGCCACCATCTTCATGAACAACCAGGTGCGCGCGGTGCGCCGCCTCGCCGTCGCGGCGGACAGCTTCGGCAAGGGGCGCGACGCCCCGTGGTTCAAACCCGAGGGCGCAACCGAGGTGCGCCAGGCGGCGCAGGCCTTCCTGGTGATGCGCGACCGCATCAAGCGCCAGATCGACCAGCGCACCGAAATGCTCGCCGGCGTCTCCCACGACCTGCGTACGCCGCTGACGCGGATGAAGCTGCAACTCGCGATGATGGGCGAGGACGCCGCGGCGGCGGACCTCAAGGAGGACGTGGAGGAGATGGAGCGCATGGTCGAGGGCTACCTCGCCTTCGCCCGCGGCGAAGGGCGCGAGGCGATGCGCCCGGCCAACATCTCCGCCCTGGTGGAAACCGTGGTCGGCCGCTTCACCCGCAACGGCGCGCCGATCGACCTGCATATCGAACGCGGCCTCAGCCTGCCGCTGCGCCCGCAGGCGGTGGAGCGCTGCATCGCCAACCTCGTCTCCAACGCGGTGCGCTACGGCAAACACGTGGCGGTGCGGGTGGGCCAGCGCGCCGACGCGGTGGAGATCCTGGTGGACGACGACGGCCCCGGCGTCCCTGCGGAAAAACGCGCCGACGTGTTCCGCGCCTTCTTCCGCATCGACAACTCGCGCAATCCGGAAACCGGCGGCATCGGCCTCGGCCTCACCATCGCCCGCGACGTGGCGCGCAGCCACGGCGGCGACATCCAGCTTGCGGACTCGCCCTTGGGCGGCCTGCGGGTGCGCCTGGTCCTGCCGCTGTAAAGCCTTCGGCGGGGCTGCCGCCCCGCACCCCGCCTGGGGCGGTGCCCCAGCCCTCCTTTATCTTTCTTCACGCGCGAAGCGCCATAAGCCTGCGCGGCAGCAACGTGGGTGTTGCCTGCCGCTACGCGGCGAAAAACTTATGGGGTGTGCGAGGGGTCCGATCTCAGCCTTGGGAACGCCCACCGGGCGTTCCCACCGCCTTTGGCGGCCGGCTTCGATCCTCGCACGGTTTTGGTTTTACGCCTCGTCTTCCGGCGCATGGCGGCGCAGAAGCGGCGTCTGCGCGATGGCGAAGACCAGGGTGACCGGCATGATGCCGAACACCTTGAAGTCCACCCACATGTCGGTGGAGACGCTGCGCCACACCGCCTCGTTCAGCACCGCAAGGAACAGGAAGAACAGCCCCCAGCGCTTGGTGAGGATGCGCCAGCCCGCGGGGGTGAGGCTGAACGCCTCGCCGAACACATGGCCCAAGAGCGGCTTGCCGAACGCCAGCCCGCCCAGCAGCGCGCCGCCGAACAGCAGGTTGACGATGGTCGGCTTCATCTTGATGAAGGTGTCGTCCTGCAACCACAGGGTGAGCGCGCCGAAGACGAACACCACGACGCCGGAGACCAGGGGCATCACCGGCAGCCGCCCGTCGCGCATCAGCGACGCCGCAAGCGCCACCGCGATCGCCACCATGAACGCCGCGGTGGCGACGAAGATCGGCCCGCCCAGCGCCGCGAGCGCGGGGAAGCGCGCCGTCAGCGCCGCGCCCTTGGCGTTGGCGAAAAAGAACACCGCGAGCGGCCCCAGTTCCAGAAGGAGCTTCACCACGCTGCCGCTTGCCTGCTGCCGCTGCGCCATCAGAACATCCGCCCGCCGAGCGGCGCGTCCCGCTCCGGCTGCAACAGAATCACCTCGCCCGCCGCATCCGGCACGCCGAGCACCAGGCACTCGCTGCGCACCGGGCCGATCTGCTTCGGCGGGAAGTTCACCACCCCCATCACCAGGCGGCCCACCAAGTCCTCCGGCGTGTAATGCTTCACCAGCTGCGCCGAGCTTTTCAACTCGCCGACCTCGGGACCGAAATCCACCCACAGCTTGTAGGCGGGCTTGCGCGCCGCCGCGTTGACCTCCGCCCGGATGACCCGCCCGACGCGGATGTCCACCTTCTCGAAGTCCTCATACGAAATCGTCATCTCTGCCTTCCCGAGAAAAACCAGGCCAGGGCTCCGCCCTGGACCCGCCGGGGTCGCGGACCCCGGACCCCATTCCTTTTTCCGCCGCGCGGCGAGCGACCGGCGGCGCATCAATATACCGCAGCTTCCAGACACAAGGTGTGGAGGGTCCGCGACCCTCCGCGACGTTTTTTCTTTCAGCGGGGCTGCCGCCCCGCGCCCCGCCCGGAGGAGCGTGGGCCCTCCGGACCTCCCTTTGGTTTTTCGCCGCGAAGCGGCAAGCATTCCCTACTGCATCGGCCCGGGACTTATGGCGCTACGCGCAAAAAACTTGCAGGGGTCTGGGGCCCGCGGCCCCAGCGGGTCCAGGGCGGAGCCCTGGCCTTGTTTTACCCCGCCAACTCCTCCGAACGTTTCGCCGCGGCGGCGAGCGCCTGCGGCAGCAGGGCGGGCATGCCGTTCCTTGCGTCCATCAGCACGGCGAGCGCGGCGGCGGTGGTGCCGCCGGGGCTGGTGACGTTGGCGCGCAGGGTGGCGGCGTCTTCCGGGCTTCGGCGCAGCAGTTCGCCGGAACCGGTGACGGTGGCGCGGGCGAGTTTCATCGCGACCTCGGGGCTGAGGCCGAGGGCTTCGCCGCCTTTCGCCATCGCCTCGACGAGGTGGAAGACGTAGGCCGGGCCGCTGCCGGAGAGCGCGGTGACGGCGTGCATCTGCGCCTCGGTGGCGAGCCAGACGGTTTCGCCGACCGCGGCGAGCAGGGTTTCGCCGAGGCTTTTCTGCGCCGCGGAAACCGCGGCGTTGGCGAAGAGGCCGGAGATGCCGCGGCCGACCGCGGCGGGGGTGTTGGGCATGACGCGCAGCACCGGGGTTCCGGGGCCGAAGGCGGCCTCGAAGGCGGCGATCGGCTTGCCCGCGACGATCGAGACGATGAGGGGCTTTTGCGGCAGGCCCGCGAGGCGGGCGGCGACCGCGGGCAGCGCCGCGGCGAGGCCCTGCGGCTTGACCGCGACGAGCACCGCGGCGGGGGCGAAGTCCGCCGGGATGTCGGCGGGCTCGGCGGCGGCGGCGACGCCCTGGGCGGTCCAGGCGTCGCGGGTGGGGGCATGGGCCTCGACGATGCGGATGGCGGTTTTCGGCCAGCCGGTGGCGAGCCATCCGGAGACGAGCGCGCCGCCCATCTTGCCGCAGCCGATGACCAGGATCTCAGCGTGGGTCATGGGGGTGTCCTTGGTTTCTTGTCCGGCTTCAGGGATAGCAGGCCCGCGGCCATGAAAAAAGCCCCCTGTGCGGGGGCTTCTTCGGGTTTCGCGGGCGGGTCAGGCCTCGCCGACGGTATCGAGCATCGCGGCTTCCACCGCCTCGGCGGGGGCCTTGCCGCCCCAGGTGACGTACTGGAAGGCGGGGTAGAAGCGCTCGCACTCGCTGATCGCCACGTCGATGAGGGACTCCAGGCGGTCGGCGCCGAGGTTGAGGTCGGTGCCGAGCAGCAGGGAGTAGCGGAACATCGGCAGCCCCTCCTCCGCCCACAGGGCGAAGTGGCCGATCCACAGCTTCTCGTTGGCGATGGCGAGCAGTTCGGCGATGGCGGCGCGGCGCGGTTCCGGCACCCGCATGTCGAGCGCGCAGGAGATGTGCAGGGTTTCCAGTTCCGGCGCGAGGGCGAAGAACACGCCGTAGTCGCACCAGCGTCCGGGCACCTCCACGGCCAGTTCGTCGTCGCCGCGGCGTTCGAACGTCCAGTCGCGGGCGCTCAGCACCTGTTCGATCAGTTCGATCGGGTGGAGGGTTTCGACATCGAAGAGGGAGTCCGAGGTTTGCATGGGGGAACCTCCGCTACGCTAGCGGCCCGGGTGGAGCTCTGTCCCGGGCCATGAACCGGACCCTGTGCACCGGAACGGCATCCGGCGTCAATGCGTTTCTTCGGGAGGGGGTGTTCCCTACCCGGGGCGCATGGCAGGCGATTCACATATATCGCGGTTCGCCCAACCGCCACCACAAGATTTAGAGTGCCAAACCCCTTCCGGCAATGCAAGGGGAGTTTGATGACGCCTCGATGACGCGCCGCGCCGCGCCGCCGCGCACGCAGGCGGGGAGGCGATTCGTCCCGGGTGGGACGATCACGCCTCGGGCGCAGGGGTAGGCTTGGCCGCGGGCTTTTTCGCTGCGGCGGGCTTTTTCGCCGCGGGTTTCTTCGCCGCGGCGGGCTTCGCCTTGAGCGCCGCCTCCAGTGCGGCGACGCGCGCGGCGAGGCGCTCCTGCTCCTCGCGGGCGGCGGCGGCCATGGCGCGCACCGCCTCGAATTCCTCGCGCGGCACCATGTCGAGATCGGCGAGCATGCGCTCCAGGCGCTGCTTCACCGCGGTTTCGACCTCCGACTTGAGGCCGCCGATGGCGGTGGCGGCATCGCCGGCAAGGCGCGAGACGTCTTCGAACAGGCGCGGGCGGGACGACATGGCAGTTTCCTCCGGCGGGTCGGGGGCGGCGCTTCTTCAAGATCGTGGCGCCGCCTTGCGCTTGTTATTATGATGGCGGTGCGGCACCCTGTCCACACCCGGACCGGACCCCATATCTCTTTTCCGGAACGCGGATCCGTCTCCGCAGCAACGCGAGGGAAAGCCCGAATGTACGTGGTCACCGGCGGCGCCGGCTTCATCGGATCGAACATCGTCGCGGCCCTGGAAGCACGGGGCGTGCGCGACATCGTGGTCGTTGACCGCCTGCGCACCGGCGACAAGTGGCGCAACCTCGGCAAGCGCCGCCTCGCCGACATCGTCCACCCCGACTACGTGCTGCAATACCTGGAAACCAACGCCAAGATGATCGAGGCGGTGGTGCACATGGGAGCGATCTCCTCGACCACCGAGACCGACGCCGACAAGATCCTCGCCAACAACTTCAGCCTGACGCTGGGGCTGTGGAAGTGGTGCGTGGCGCATCAGGTGCGGTTCATCTACGCGTCCTCCGCCGCCACCTACGGCGACGGCAGGCAGGGCTTCTCCGACGATTTTTCCGAGGCGGCGCTCGCCCGCCTGGTGCCGCTCAACGCCTACGGCTGGAGCAAGCACCTGTTCGACCGCCGCGTCGCCAGCAAGGTCGCCGACGACCGCCGCACGCCGCCGCAGTGGGTGGGGCTGAAGTTCTTCAACGTCTACGGCCCCAACGAATACCACAAGGGCAGCCAGCAGAGCGTCGTCGCCCAGGTCTACCCGCGCGCCGCGGCGGACGCCCACTGCCTGCTGTTCAAATCGCACAATCCGCAGTATCCGGACGGCGGCCAGTTGCGCGACTTCGTGTGGGTGGGCGACTGCGTCGAGGTGGTGATGTGGCTCTTGGACAACCCGCAGGTTTCCGGCCTCTACAACCTCGGCACCGGGCAGGCGCGGTCCTTCCTCGACCTGGCGAACGCGGTCTACCGCGCGCTCGACATGGAACCGAAGATCCGCTTCATCGACACCCCGACGGAAATCCGCGACCGCTATCAATATTTCACGCAGGCGGACATGCGCGCCCTGCGCAAGGCGGGGTATACCAAGCCGTTCACCAGCCTGGAGAGCGGCATCCACCAGTACGTGGCGAACTACCTGCATGCCGCCGATCCCTACCTCTGATACGGGAACGCGATGTCCTCGCCCCTGATGTTTCCGCACTTCGACCCGGTGGCGATCGCCATCGGGCCGGTGGTCATCCGCTGGTATGCGCTCGCCTACATCGCCGGACTGCTCGGCGGCTGGCGGCTGGCGCTGCGCCTGGCGCGCAAGAGCCCCGGCGACATCGCCGCGCGCGACGTGGACGACTTCCTCGCCTGGGCGACGCTCGGGGTGATTCTCGGCGGGCGGCTGGGCTATGTGCTGTTCTACAACCTGCCGTTCTATGCCGGCCACCCGCTCGCCGCGCTCCAAGTGTGGAAGGGCGGCATGTCGTTCCACGGCGGCTTTCTCGGCGTGGTGCTCGCGGCGTGGCTGTTCTCCCGCGCCCGCGCCATTCCGCCCTTGTGCTTCGGCGACCTCTTGGCCGCGGTGGCGCCGCTGGGCCTGTTTCTCGGGCGCATCGCCAACTTCATCAACGGCGAGCTTTACGGCCGCATCGCCCCGGATGCGCCGTTCGCCATGGTCTTCCCGGGCGGCGGACCGCTGCCGCGCCACCCGAGCCAGCTCTACCAGGCGGGGATGGAGGGGCTGCTGCTGTTCGCCGCGATGATGCTGCTGTGGCGCGCCGGAGGGGCGCGCCGCCCCGGCCTTTCCATCGGGGTGTTCCTCTCCGGCTATGCGCTCGCGCGCATGGTCGGCGAGATGTTCCGCCAGCCGGACCCGCAGCTCGGCTTCCTGTTCGGGGGGAGCACCATGGGGCAGCTCCTCTCCGTGCCGATGCTGCTGGCGGGGCTGCTGCTGGTGCGCCGCGCGCTCGTCCGCCCGCCCGCCGACGCGGCGCGATGAGCGGCGAAACCGCATCGCGGCTCGCCGCGCGCATCCGCGCCGAGGGGCCGATGCCGCTCGCCGCGTTCATGGGCGAGGCGGTCGCCGCCTATTACCGCCGCGAGCGGGTGTTCGGCGCGGCGGGGGACTTCGTCACCGCGCCGGAAATCAGCCAGATCTTCGGCGAACTGATCGGCATCTGGTTCGCCCTGCGCTGGCACGCGGCGGGCCGCCCGGCGCGCTTTCCCCTGGTGGAGTGCGGCCCCGGCCGCGGCGCCCTGATTTCCGATGCGTTGCGCGCCGCGCGCTCCGTCCCCGGCTTCGCCGACGCCATCGAACTGCACCTCGTCGAGACCAGCCCCACCCTCGCCGCCGCCCAGGCCGAGGCCCTGGCGGGCTTTCCCGCCACCTGGCACGCGGACCTGGAAACCCTGCCCGACGGACCGCTCCACCTCGTCGCCAACGAGTTCCTCGACGCCCTGCCGGTGACGCAGTTCGTCTTCCGCGGCGGCGCCTGGCGCGAACGGCGGGTCGGCCTCTTCCGCCAGGACTTCGCCTTCGTCGATGGACCGGAGGCCGCGCCGCCCGCCGAGATGCTCTCCCGCCTGCCGCCGCCGCGCGAGGGCGAGATTTTCGAGACCGCCCCCGCCGCCGAGTCCTTCGTCGCCACGGTGGCGGCGCGCATCGCCGCTTCGGGCGGCGCGGCGCTGGTCTTCGACTACGGCCATGCGGAAAGCGGCTTCGGCGACACCGTGCAGGCGGTCTCCCGCCACCGCTATGTGCAGCCGCTGGCCGACCCCGGCGAGGTGGACCTCACCGCGCACGTGGACTTCGCCCGCATCGCGGAGACCGCGCGGGCGCACGGCGCCGCCGCCTTCGGCCCCGCCGACCAGGGGGTGTGGCTGGTCGCCATGGGGCTGCCCACGCGGCTCACCGTGCTGTTGCGCCAGGCCACGCCGGAACAGACCGAAGAGCTGGTTGCCGGCACCCGCCGACTCACCGAGCCGCACGCCATGGGCCGCCTGTTCAAGACGCTGGCCCTACTGCCGGTTTCGGCGGCTCCGCCCGAGGGCTTCTAAAATCCATTGAACCATCCGTAAAATCCTTTACTCTCATCGGGATGAGGGAACCGTCCGGTTGCATCGCCGCGCGGTGATACACGCGAAAGACTACGAGGGGTCGAGACGATGATTACGGTCTCCGCGCTGAACGACATTTCCCGTGTGCGGCACGCCTTCTTCACCCGCAACCGCGGCGTCTCCACCGGCCTTTTCGCCTCGCTCAACTGCGGCTACGGCTCCGGCGACGACCCGGCCGACGTGACGCGGAACCGCGCGCTCGCCATGGAGCTGATGGAGCAGCCCGCCTCCGCCCTGGTCACCCTGCACCAGCAGCACACCACCACCGTCATCACCGTCACCCATCCCTGGGCCGCCGAGGACGCCCCGGTGGCCGACGCCATGGTCACCGACGTGCCGGGCATCGCGCTCGGCATCCTCACCGCCGACTGCGTGCCGGTGCTGCTCGCCGACACCCAGAAGGGCATCGTCGGCGCGGCGCACGCGGGGTGGAAGGGCGCGATCAAGGGCGTGCTGGAGGAAACCGTGACGCGGATGATCGACCTCGGCGCGCGGCCGGGCACCATCGCCGCGGCGGTGGGGCCGTCGATCACCCAGCGCACCTACGAGGTGGGGCCGGAATTCCCGCCGATGTTCATCGACGAGAACCCGGAAAACGACCAGTTCTTCGCCCCGTCGAAAAACCAGGGGCGTTTCATGTTCGACCTGCCCGCCTACGTGGCGCGCAAGCTCGCCCGCGTCGGCGTCACCGAGGTGATCCGCACCCCCTGCGACACCTGCCGCGAGGCGGACCGTTTCTTCAGCTACCGCCGCGCCTGTCAGAACGGCGAGAAGGACTACGGACGTTGCCTCTCCGCCATCGTTCTGGAGCGATGATCCTCCGCATCCTTGCCGCCGGAGCGCTCGCGGCGCTCGCCGCCTGCTCCACCCCACGCCCCTTCGAACGCCCCTCCGGCAGCGACGGCGAACTCGGCCTGCCGGAGGCGGAGGTGCTGTGCGTTCCGGCGTTCCCCCTTCTGCCGCCGGAGCCGGGGCAGGCGCTGCGCGCCGCGCTCGCCGAGGAACTGGTGAAGCGCGAGGTGCTGGCCTCCGCCGCGGCGGCGTGCCCGCCCGGCGCGCCGCGCATCCTGGTGTGGGAGGCGCCGCGCCGCGACGGCGACGCCGCGCCGCCGCGCCTGATGCTCAGCCGCCCGCCCGCGGCCGGAAGGCCCTATCCGCCGGCCATCGTCGCCCTGCCGCCCGCCGCCGGCCTCCGGCCGGACGTCGCCGCCCGCGGGGCGGCGACGCTCGCCGACCGCCTGGGCTACCTGCCGCCCGCCCGGCCCTCGGTGCGCTCGCCCCTCGCCGGACTCGCCCCGCTCTCCCGTTCGCCCGCGCCCGCCGCGCCGCCCGCGCCCGCGGACGAGACGGCGTTCGTCGCCCCGGTGATGGGCGCCACCGGCAACGGCAACACGCTGATGCGCTTCGCCATGCTCGGCCACCTGCGCCGCGCCGGGCTCGCCGCCTCCGCCGAGGGCGAAGGCGGCGACGCCCCGGTGGTGCAGGGCCGGGTGGATATCGGCCCGGTGCGCGCCGCCGACGACGGAACCCAGGTGCGGCGGGTGAGAATCGTCTGGTCGGTCACCGACGCCAAGGGCCGGGCGCTGGGTTCGCTGGTGCAGGCCAACGACGTGCCCGCCCTCGGCCTCGACCGCGTCTGGGGCCAGGCCGCCGACGCGGTGGCCGCCGCCGCCGCCGGAGAAATCGCGGAAATCCTGCGCCGCGCCCGCGCCGATATGCAAAAACCGTGACGGCGGGTTTACAACGTGCCTTGCGGCTGATAACAATCGCCGCGATTCCAATGGACCGCGCGCGTCGTCTTGGGCACCATCGGTGCGCGGTTTTGCATGGAGAAACGCCGCCATGAAGGTCCTCGCCTGTAACAGCAACCGCCCGCTCGCCGAGGCGATCGCCGCCTACCTCAACATCGAGCTGACGAGCGCCAGCATCCGCCGTTTCTCGGACATGGAAATCTTCGTCGAGATCCACGAGAACGTACGCGGCGAGGACGTCTTCGTCATCCAGGCGACGTCGTACCCGACCAACGACAACCTGATGGAACTGCTGATCGCGCTGGACGCCTTGCGCCGCGGCTCGGCGCGCCGCATCACCGCGGTGATCCCCTACTTCGGCTACGCCCGCCAGGACCGCAAGACCGGCCCGCGCACCCCGATCTCCGCCAAGCTGGTGGCCAACCTGATCACCGAGGCGGGGGCCAGCCGCGTCGTCACGCTGGACCTCCACTCCGGGCAGATTCAGGGCTTCTTCGACATCCCGCTCGACAACCTCTATGCCGCGCCGGTGTTCACCAAGGACATCAAGGCCCGCCTCGGCAAGGAACGCCCGATGATCGTCTCCCCGGACGTCGGCGGCGTGGTGCGCGCCCGCACCCTGGCGCGCCGCCTCGACGCCGACCTCGCGATCATCGACAAGCGGCGCGAGCGCGCCGGGGTCTCCGAGGTGATGAACATCATCGGCGACGTCTCGGGCCGCGACTGCGTGATGGTGGACGACATCGTGGATTCCGCGGGCACCCTGTGCAACGCCGCGGTCGCCCTGATCGCCGACGGCGCCAACTCGGTGCAGGCCTACGTCACCCACGGCGTGCTCTCCGGCGGCGCGGTCTCCCGCGTGTCCAACTCACCCTTGGAAAATATGATCATCACCGACAGCATCCAGGCCACCGAGGCGGTGCGCCTGTCGGAAAAGATGCGGGTGCTGTCCATCGCGCCGCTGATGGCGGAGGCGATTCAACGGATCAGCGAGGAACGCTCGGTCTCCAGCCTGTTCGATTGACCGCGCCCGCGGAAAAGAGTAAACAACCCGCTTCGCCGCCCGCGCCACAGCGGACGGCGCTTGGCGTCGGCACCCCTGGAGGCCGACGCGACCATGACGGCTGAGGAGAAAAACAGTCATGAAAGCCACGACGTTGACCGCTCTCAAGCGGGAACGGGCCGGTAAGGGGGCAGCTCGTGCGGTGCGTAACCAGGGCCTCGTCCCTGGCGTCATCTATGGTGACAAGCAGCCGCCGGTGCTCTTTTCGATCGATCCGCGCCAGTTGCTCGCCCAGATGGCCCGCCCCGGTTTCTGGACCCATCAGTTCGAAATCGACATCGAGGGCGAAACCACGCTCACGATGTGCCAGGACCTGCAGGTCCACCCGGTCTCCGACCGCCCGATCCACGTGGACTTCCTGCGCATCCGCGCCGACTCCGTGGTGACCGTGGACGTGCCGGTGAAGTTCGTCAACGAAGAGCGTTCCCCGGGCCTGAAGCGCGGCGGCGTGCTCAACGTCGTCCGCCACGAGATCGAGGCGCACTGCAAGGCCTCCGAGATTCCGGAAGTCCTGATCGCCGACCTCGCGGGCCTGGACATCGGCGACTCGATCCACATCAGCGCCATCGCGCTGCCCGCCGGCATGCAACCGACGATCACCCGCGACTTCACCATCGCCACCATCGTCGCCCCGAGCGGCCTGAAGAGCGAAGAGACCGGGACCGTGGCCGCCACCGAGGCCGCGCCGGAAGCCAAGGCCTAAGGCAGGAGGCCGATTGCGGACGACGCCATGCGCTTGATCGTCGGACTGGGCAATCCGGGCACGGACTACGCCCGCAATCGGCACAACATCGGTTTCATGGCGGTGGACGCGATCGCCCGCCGCCATGGCTTCTCCGTCTGGAAGGTCCGCAACCAGGGCCTCGCGGCGGAGGGAACCATCGGCGGCGAACGCGTGATGCTGCTGAAGCCGCAAACCTACATGAACAAGTCCGGCGCCTGCGTCGGCCCCACCGCCCGCTTCTTCAAGATCCCGCCCGGCGAGGTCATCGTCTTCCACGACGAACTCGACCTCGCGCCCGGCAAGCTGCGCGTCAAGACCGGCGGCGGCGCGGCCGGGCACAACGGCCTGCGCAGCCTGGCGGAGCAGTTCTCCGCCGATACGGTGCGGGTGCGCATGGGCATCGGCCACCCCGGCGACAAGGACCGCGTGCAGGGCTACGTGCTCTCCGACTTCGCCAAGGCCGAGCAGACATCCTGGCTCGAACCGCTGCTCGACGCGGCGGCGGACGCCGCGCCGATGCTGGTGGCGGGCGACGCCTCGGGCTTCATGACCCGCGTCGCGCTGCTCACCCGCCCGCCGAAACCGAAAAAGGGCGCCGACGCCGCCCCCACCGCCGAATCATAACGGAGAGACCAAGATGGGATTCAACTGCGGCATCGTCGGCCTGCCGAATGTCGGCAAGTCCACCCTGTTCAACGCGCTCACCGCCACCGCGGCGGCGCAGGCCGCCAACTTTCCGTTCTGCACCATCGAACCCAACGTCGGCCGCGTCGCGGTGCCGGACGAACGCCTCGCCACCCTGGCGGAGATGGCCAAGTCGGCGAAGATCATTCCCACCCAGCTCGAATTCGTCGATATCGCGGGCCTGGTGCGCGGTGCCTCCAAGGGCGAGGGCCTGGGCAACCAGTTCCTCGCCAACATCCGCGAGGTGGACGCCATCGTCCATGTGCTGCGCTGCTTCGAAAACGACGACGTCACCCACGTGGAAGGCAGCATCGACCCGCTGCGCGACGCCGAGACGGTGGAAACCGAGCTGATGCTCGCCGACCTGGACAGCCTGGAAAAGCGCATCGTACCGCTCTCGAAGAAGGCGAAAAGCGGCGAAAAGGACGCGAAGCTCCAGGTGGACCTGATGGAGCCGGTGCTCGCCGCCCTGCGCGACGGCAAACCCGCCCGCACCGCCAAGCCCACGGACCCCGAGCAGGCCCGCGCCTTCGACCGCCTGCAACTCCTCACCGGCAAGCCGGTGCTCTACGTCTGCAACGTCGCGGAAGAGGAAGCCGCAAAGGGCAACGCGCTGTCCGCCAAGGTGGCGGAAAAGGCCGAGGCCGAAGGCGCGGCCACGGTCATCGTCTCCGCCGCGATCGAGGCGGAACTCTCCCAACTGCCGGAAGACGAACGCACCGAGTTCCTCGCCGACCTCGGCCTTGCGGAACCCGGCCTCTCCCGCGTCATCCGCGCCGGGTACGGCCTCCTCCACCTCATCACCTTCTTCACCGTCGGGCCGAAGGAGGCCCGCGCCTGGACGGTGCGGAACGGCGCAAAAGCGCCGGAGGCCGCGGGCGTGATCCATACCGATTTCGAAAAGGGCTTCATCCGCGGCGAAACCATCGCCTATGCCGACTTCGTCGCCTGCAAGGGCGAAGCGGGCGCCAAGGAAGCGGGCAAGATGCGCTCGGAAGGGAAGGACTATGCCGTGAAAGACGGCGATATCTTCCACTTCCTGTTCAACGTGTAAAGATAACACAAGGCCAGGGCTCCGCCCTGGACCCGCCGGGGACTCGGTCCCCGAACCCCATAACCGGTTTTTCGCCGCGAAAGCGGCAGGCAACCCATTCGTTGCCGCCGCACGGGCTTATGGCGCTGCGCGCAAAAACCAAAAGTTATGGGGAGCGCGAGGGGACCGAGTCCCCTCGCAAAGTTTTGGTTTTACCCCAATTCCCGCACCAGAAACTCCAGCGTCCGCACCTCCGCCTGCCGCGTCGCGGCGGCGTCGAAGCCCGGGCGGTGGGGGCAGGTGAAGGCGTGGCCCGCAGCATAATCGAAGGCGGCGACGCCGGGCAGCGACGCGGCGGAAGCGCGCAGCGGCGGCGGGGTCTTGGCGTCCTCTGCGCCGAAGTGGGCGAGCACCGGGCAGTTCGGGGTTTCCGCGAGGAATTCGGCGAGGTTCCCCGGAGAGCCGCACACCGCGGCGGCGAAGGGAAGTTTTGACGCGGCGCGCCAGGCGAGGGTTGCGCCGTAGCTTTCCCCCACCACGGCGACCTTGCCGAGGGGGGCGAGCGCGGCGCGCGCCGCCTCGATGTCGAGAAGCGGCGCGTCCCAACCGATGGCGTCGCGCAGGCGGCAGCCGTGCTCCGCTCCTGCCGCGGAATAGTCCAGTTCCGCGCCTTTTTCCGCGCGGTCGAAGAGGGCGGGCACGATCACCGCGTAGCCTTCGTCGGCCAGCAGGTCGGCGAGGCCGCGCAGGTGGGTGTTGACGCCGTAGATCTCCTGCAGCAGCACCACGCCGCCGCGCGGCGCGCCCACCGGATCGGCGCGGTAGATGGAAAAGCGGTGGCCGTCCGCCGCGGACATCTGCCGTATCGCACCCATGCTTCCTCCTGAAAGATAAACCATTACGAGGGGTCTTGGACCCCTCGTGCTCCCCATCCCTTTTTTGCCGCGAAGCGGTAGGCAACGCCTTGCTCGCAGCCGCCACAGGCTTATGGCGCTTTGCGCAAAACCCGAAAAGTCATGGGGAGCGCGAGGGGACCGAGTCCCCTCGCAAAGTTGTGGTGTTTACGCCGCTTCCGAGAACTCAATGAGAATGCCCAGGGTTTCCGACGGCGGCACGCGGATCAGACCTTCCTTCGACAGGCAGAAGGGCACGCGGTTGGCGGTGAGCACGCGGGCGGTTTCCTCGATATCGCGGACCGCGAGGCCGATCGCCACCGGGCGCGGCGGCTTGAGGTCCGGGCATTCCAGTTCGCAATCGGGGTGGAGCTGGGTGAGCTGGTCCGGCGAGCACAGCACGATGGTCTGGTCGCCGAAGTGCACCGCGACGGTGCTGTCGGTGACCACCGTCGCCCCCGCGCCGAAGAACTCCTCGTAGGCGGTCTTGGCGGCCAGGGGGTCCTCCACCACGATGGTGAGCGAATCGATGCCGACCGCGCCGTTGGGGTGATCCATCCAGCCCGGCCGGCGCACCGCATCGGGCGAGAGGTGCTGCGCGACGAAGGCGGAGAGGCCGACCAGCGCATCCTCCGGCAGGCGGACCATGGAGAGCGCGGCGCGCACCACGCCGGATTTGGTTTCGATGCTGCGGTAGACCGCCTGCGGCGGATCGACCTTCACCCCCTTGCGGGCGAGCGCGGCGTGCACCGCCGCGCCGTCGTTGGTGGCGAGAGCCACCGCCATCACGCCGTTGCCCGTGGCTTCCAGGGACTTGCGGAGGCGGCGGCGCAGCTCGCTGTCGGCTTGTTCCGGCGAGACGGCGACGAGTTCCAGGTAGTCGCGGGGCATCATGATGCAGTGGTTGCCGGTGCCCATGCCGTCGTGCCGCCCGTAGGGGGTCAGCGCGAAGCCGAGGCGGGCGTAGGTATCCACCGCTTCGGCCAGGGATTTGACACCCACCACGATATGGTCGATGCCGGAGATATGGCTGGCAGTCATGTCGGGAATCCTGAAAAGAGAACGCAGCGCAATGCGCAACAGCATACCGCCAAGCCGCCGGGGAGGCCAGACGGCAGGCTCCTCACATGGACACAACCGGGCGCGGGATCAAGCCTTGCGCGGCTGTCCGTAGGTTTTGAATTTCTCCAGGACCACGTCCATCTCCGCATCCGGCAGGATGATCGGCGCGCCGACCTGCAAGACTCGCCAGAACTGCTCGGCCAGTTCCTCCACCTCCTGGGTGAGTTTCAGCGCCGCGCCGAGGCTGGGCGCGGTGGCGAGCATGCCGTGGTGGGCCAAGAGGCAGGCGGTGCGGCCTTCGAGCGCGGCGAGCGCCGCGTCGGAGAGCGCCTGGGTGCCGAAGGTGGCGTAGTCCGCGCAGCGGATGTCCCTGCCGCCCGCCACCGCGATCATGTAGTGGAAGGCCGGAATGCCGCGGCGGTGGCAGGCGATCGCGGTGCAGAACGGCGCATGGGTGTGCACCACCGCGCCGACATCCGGCCGCGCCGCGTAGACGTCGCGGTGCATGCGCCACTCGCTGGAGGGTTTGAGGCCGCCGTGGGCCTCGCCCGCCATGGTCATCTCCACCATCTGCGCGGGGGTGAGGTTCTGCGTCAAGACCCCCGACGGCGTGATCAAAAAGCCGTCGTCGCAGCGCACCGAGACGTTGCCCGCGGTGCCGCGGTTGAGGCCGAGGCGGGAAAGTTCGGCCGCGGTCTTCAGCAGGTCGAAGCGCAGGGCGCGGATGTTCATGGCTGCCTCCGTTCCGGATAGAGCGACAGAAGCCCCGCCGCGGACGCGGCGCAGACGCCGCGCTCGGTGATCAGCGCGGAAACCAGGCGCGCCGGGGTGACGTCGAAGGCGTAGTTGGCGCAGGGGCTGCCCTCCGGCACCAGGCGCACGGTCCTGACCGCGCCGTCCTCGGCGAGGCCGGAAATGTGGGACTGCTCGGCGGCGGCGCGCTGTTCGATCGGAATCTGCGCCACGCCGTCGGTGAGCGTCCAGTCGATCGTCGGCCCCGGCAGGGCGACGAAGAACGGCACGCCGTTATCCTGGGCGGCGAGCGCCTTGAGGTAGGTGCCGATCTTGTTGCAGACGTCGCCGGTGGAGGTGGTGCGGTCGGTGCCGACGATGCAGGCGTCCACCAGGCCGTGCTGCATCAGATGGCCGCCCGCGTTGTCGGCGATCACCGTGTGCGGCACGCCGTGGTGCGCCAGTTCCCACGCGGTGAGGCTGGCGCCCTGGTTGCGCGGCCGGGTCTCGTCCACCCACACGTGGACCGGCATCCCCGCATCGTAGGCCATGTAGACCGGCGCCAGCGCGGTGCCCCAGTCCACGGTGGCGAGCCACCCGGCATTGCAGTGGGTGAGCACGTTGAGGCAGCCCGTGCGCCCCTTCATCCCGTAGATGTTGTCGAGCAGGCCGAGGCCGTGGGCGCCGATGGCGCGGTTGATCTCGACGTCTTCGTCGGCGATCTCGTTGGCGCGCACCCAGGCGGCAAGCGCACGGCGGTTGGGCGCGGCGGGGGCGATGGCGGCGCGCGCATCGTCCAGCGCCCAGCGCAGGTTGACCGCGGTGGGCCGGGTGGCGAGCAGCGTCTCGTAGGCGGCGGAGAGCGACTCATCCGAGGGGTCGTTCTCCATCGCCAGCGCCATGCCGTAGGCGGCGGCGGCGCCGATCAGCGGCGCGCCGCGCACCTGCATGGTGGAGATGGCGCGCGCCGCCTCCTCCACGGTGGCGAGCTTGACCACGTCGAAGTCGTGCGGCAGCAGGGTCTGGTCGATGATCTCCACCGTCTTGCCGTCGTCGGCGGGCCAGATGGTGCGGGTGGCGATGCCGTCAATCTTCATCCCCGGAGCACCCTTCCGGCGACGACGCGGAGCTTTTCCACCATCGCCGGGTCGCGCGCCTCCGGCGCGGTGATCAGGGCGTGTTCCAGGGCGGCCTCGCAGCCCTCGGGGCAGAACGCGTTGCGGTCCTTGAGCTTGGGCGCCACCTGGCGGATCAGGGCGCGGGCGGACTCGGCGTTGGTCTGCATCACCTTCAGCACCTTATCGACGGTGACCGCGCCCTCGTCCGGGTGCCAGGCGTCGTAGTCGGTGACCATGGCGACGGTGGCGTAGCACAGCTCCGCCTCGCGGGCGAGCTTCGCCTCCGGCATGTTGGTCATGCCGATGACGTCGCAGCGCCAGGAGCGGTAGAGCTCGGACTCCGCGGCGGAGGAGAACTGCGGCCCCTCCATCACCAGATAGGTGCCGCCGCGGCGGCAGGGAATCTTCAGTTCGCGCGCCGCTTCCTCCAGCGCGTCGCCGAGGCGGGCGCACACCGGCTGCGCGCAGGAGACGTGCGCCACCAGCCCGGTGCCGAAAAAGCTCTTCTCGCGGGCGAAGGTGCGGTCGATGAACTGATCGGCGATGACGAAGGTGCCGGGGTGGAGGTCGGCGCGCAGGCTGCCCACCGCGGAGACGGAAACCACCTCGGTGACCCCCGCTTCCTTCAACGCATGGATGTTGGCGCGGAAGTTGATGTTCGACGGCGGAATGCGGTGGCCGCGGCCGTGGCGCGGCAGGAATACCAGGCGTTGCCCGTCCAGGGTGCCGAAAAGAAGCTCGTCGGAAGGTTCGCCGAAGGGCGTCTCCATCCTGACCCAGCGCCGGTCGATCAGTCCGTCGATGTCATAAAGGCCCGAGCCGCCGATCACGCCCAGAATCGGATCGATCATCCTTTTCTCCCCCATGCGGAAAAACAAAACCCGGGCCGCACCATAACGCGGGCGGCCCGGGCCGGACAAGGCATAAGCGGATCAGTGCACCGAGGCCCAGACGCGCCGCTTCAGCGCATAGAACAGCGCGGTGAAGACGAAGAGGAAGAGCACCACCTTGACGCCCATGGCATGGCGCTCCTCCAGCTCCGGCTCCGCCGCCCATTGCAGGAAGGCGGTGACGTCGCGGGCGATCTGCTCCGCGTTGTCGGCGGTGCCGTCGGCATACTCCACTACGCCGTCGGAGATCTGCGGCGGCATCGAGATGGCGTTGCCGGGGAAGACGGTGTTGTAGTACTTGCCGGGCGGCAGCTCGTGGTCCGGCGGCTGCGGCGCGAAGCCGGTGAGCAGCGAGAACACGTAGTCCGGCCCGCCCTCGCGCGCCTTGACGATCAGCGACAGGTCGGGCGGCGCGGCGCCGCCGTTGGCCGCCTTGGCCGCCTGCTCGTTGGGGAACGGCGCGGGGAAGCGGTCCGACGGCAGGCCCTTGCGGTCGAACATGTCGCCGTTGTCGTCCGGGCCGTCGGCGACCTGGTAGGAGGCCGCGAATTCCTTCACCGCGTCCTCGGTGTAGCCGAGGCGCGAGAGGTTGCGGAAGTGGACCAGGTTCATGCTGTGGCAGGCGGAGCAGACCTCGCGGTAGACCTGATAGCCGCGGCGGAGCTGCGCCTCGTCGTAGGCGCCGAACGCTCCCTGCCACGACCACGACTGCTGCCGCAGGGCCGCGCCCTCCGAGGCGTGCGCCGGACCGGGCGCGGCGATGAAGGCGATGAGCGCGAGCGCCGCGGCGGCGGTGCCCTTGAGCACCGGGGCGGCGATGCTCTCCGGCAGCGGCAGGGTCTTCTCGAAGCGCGCGAGCAGCGGCAGGATCACCAGGAAGTGCAGGAAGTAGTACCCCGCGGCGATGCGGCCGACGGTGATCCACACCCCTTCGGCGGGCATCGCCCCGGCATAGCCGAGGACGAAGCAGTCGATCACGAACAGCCAGAACGCCTTCTTGAACCACGGACGGAAGGTGCCGGAGCGCACCGGCGAGGAATCGATCCACGGCAGGGCGAAGAGGATGAGGATCGCGCCGAACATCGCCAGCACGCCCATCAGCTTGTCCGGCACCGCGCGCAGGATCGCGTAGAACGGCAGGAAGTACCACTCCGGCACGATGTGCGGCGGCGTCACCATCGGGTTGGCCGGGATGTAGTTGTCCGGGTGGCCGAGGACGTTGGGATACCAGAACACGAACACCGCATAGACGATGAGGAACACCCCGATGCCGAAGAAGTCCTTCACCGTGTAGTAGGGGTGGAAGGGAATGGTGTCCTGCGGGCCGTTGACGTCGATGCCGAGCGGGTTGTTGGACTTCACGGTGTGCAGCGCCCAGACGTGGAGCACCACCACGCCGAGAATGGCGAACGGCAGCAGGAAGTGCAGCACGAAGAAGCGGTTGAGCGTCGGGTTGTCCACCGAGAAGCCGCCCCACAGCAGGGTGACGATGTGCTCGCCGACCACCGGGAAGGCGGAGAACAGGTTGGTGATCACCGTCGCGCCCCACAGGCTCATCTGCCCCCAGGGCAGCACGTAGCCCATGAACGCGGTGCCCATCATCAGCAGCAGGATGACCAGGCCGATCCACCACAAAAGCTCGCGCGGCGGCTTGTAGGAGCCGTAGTAGAGGCCGCGGAAGACGTGGATGTAGACGACGACGAAGAACATCGACGCGCCGTTCATGTGCAGATAGCGGATCAGCCAGCCGTAGTTGACGTCGCGCATGATGCGCTCGACGGAATTGAACGCCATGTCCACGTGCGGCGTGTACTGCATCGCCAGGAACAGGCCGGTGGCGATCATCATCACCAGCATGAAGCCCGCGAGCGAGCCGAAGTTCCACCAGTAGTTCAGGTTTTTCGGCGTCGGGTACTCGACCGCGGAATGCTTCATCAAAGAGATGATCGGCAGACGGGAGTCGAACCAGTCGAGGGCTTTGTCGAGTTTTCCTGGGGCGCTCATGGGTCTCTCGTCTCCAGCCGGATCAGCCGATGCGGACCGTGGTGTCGGTCAGGAAGGTGTATTGCGGCACTTCCAGGTTCTTCGGCGCGGGGCCCTTGCGGATGCGGCCCGAGGTGTCGTAGTGGGAGCCGTGGCAGGGGCAGAACCAGCCGCCGAAGTCGCCGCGCGGGTCGGCGGGCTTCTGCCCCAGCGGCACGCAGCCGAGGTGGGTGCACACGCCGACGAGGATCAGCCAGCCGGGCTTGGTAACGCGCGCGGAATCCGGTTGCGGGTCGCGCAGGTCGTCCACCTCCACGCTCTCGGCGGCGGCGATCTCGGCGGCGGTGCGGTGACGGATGAACACCGGCTTGCCGCGCCACTTCACGGTGATCGCCATGCCCACCGCGATCGGGGCGAGGTCCACCTCGATGGAGGAAAGCGCGCGCGTATCCGCCGCCGGGTTGAGGCTGTCGATGAACGGCCAGGCCGCCGCCGCAGCGCCCGCCACGCCCACCGCGGTGGCGGCGTGCAGCAGGAAATCGCGGCGAGATGCGTCCTTCATCGAATCTGCGGACATCCTTTCCCCCTGACTCAAAACATCATCTTCTCGGACACTTGTGCAACAGCTAGGAATTCGCCAGGCTCTTTCCTAGGGGTGGGCCGCCGCCCGCACCCGAAAAAGTACCCGGTTTTCCCGGTTTGCTCAAAAGCTTCCGCCCCATGCGCATCGCCCTCTACGAACCCGATATCCCGCAGAACGTCGCCGCGATCCTGCGGCTTTGCGCCTGCTTCGGCGTGGGACTCGACATCATCGGGCCGGAGGGCTTCGTCTGGGACGACAAGAAGCTCAAGCGCGTCGGCATGGACTACGTGAATTTGGCGGAGGTGCGCCGCCACGCCTCGTGGGCGGCGTTCCGCGCCGCCGCCGGGGGGGCGCGCCTGGTGCTGCTGACCACGCGGGGCGCGACGCCGCTTGCCGCCTTTCGCTTCGCCGCGGACGACATCCTGCTGTTCGGCCGCGAGAGCGCGGGCGCGCCCGAGGACGTGCACGCCGCGGCGGATGCGCGCCTGGTGGTGCCGATCCGCGCGGCGACGCGCTCCCTCAACGTGGCGATGACCGCGGCGATCGCGCTCGCCGAGGGGCTGCGCCAGACCGGCGGCTTTCCGGAACTCTAGGGGTCAGCCGCCCGCCGCGGCGGAGACGAAGTGCAGGTTGGTGGCGCGCCCGTTGTCCAGCCAATCGCGCCAGGGCGCCCACGCGCCGGCCGCCGCGGCGATCACCGCCTGGCCGTCGCCCGCCGGAATCACCCCGTTGCCGCTGCGCAGCGCCCCCGCATAGCGGGCGTCGGCGGAAAGCGCGCCGCACAAATCGAGGAACGGCACGCCGCAGCGCGCCGCGATGGCGGCGAAGCCCTGGCTCAGCCCGCGCAGGCGCACCGGGTCGTAGAACAGCGGCCTGCCCTGCCGCCCCGGCACCGAAACGCCGCCCGAGACCACCGGCGGCGGCCCGATCCAGAAGCAGGCGCGCCAGGATGCCGCCTCGGCGATCACCGCCTCGGCGAGATAGAGGGTCTCCGGCAGGGGGACGCGCACGCCGTCGCCGTCGGCCGCCTGGTCGTTGAGGCCGAAGCAGAACACCAGGGCGGACGCGGGCAGGGTGGAAAGCCGCGCCTCCGCCTCGGCGCGCCAGCGGCGGGCGACGTCGGCGGTGGTGTCCGCCTCCACGCCGAGGCCGTAGGCGATCACCGCGTGGCCTGCGTCCCGCTCCGCCCGGGTCAGGCGCTGCGGCCAGCCGAAGCCCTCCGGGTCGCGCAGGCCCAGCAGGGTTTCGTCACCGATGAAACATACCGAATGCTTCGCCAAGGCGGCCCTCCCCCCGTGCCGACGGGGCCAACTCCTCCCCACCTGCATAGAATAAGCGCGGCGCGGACGAAGTGACAGAGGTCACCCCCCGCCGACGATCTCCGCCAGGCGCGCCAGCAGCGCCGCGCGCCCGAGGGCGAAATCCCCCGCCGCCCATTCCGCCTCCAGCCGCCGCAGCGCCGCGCCGACCTCCGGCCCCGGCTCCGCGCCGAGCGCCAGAACGTCCGCCCCGGAAACCGGGAACTCCGGCACCGCATCGCTCTCCGGCAGGCGCAGCAGCGCCTCCCAGGCGGCGCTGCCGCGCGCCCCGGGCAGCGGCCCGCGCGCGCCGTGGCGGTGGCGGTAGCCGGCCCAGGCGACCAGCACGCGGTCGCGCCAGCGCTCCGCCCCCAGGCGATGCAGCATCCGCCGCGCCGCGGCCCGCGGCATCGCAACGCAAACCGGCTCCGGCAGCGGCGCCAGCGCGCCG
Organism: Oleispirillum naphthae; assembly: GCA_027864655.1. Classification (GTDB taxonomy): domain Bacteria; phylum Pseudomonadota; class Alphaproteobacteria; order Rhodospirillales; family Rhodospirillaceae; genus Oleispirillum; species Oleispirillum naphthae. Next base: position 105,784 of record JAQAZG010000005.1, on the reverse strand, counting down.
AGCAGGCGGTCGCGCTCCGCATTGGAAAAACGCCAGGCGGCGGCGAGCGCCCCGGCGCGGGCGCAGTCGGCCTCCGCATCCTCTCCGGCGATCAGGGCGGCAAGCCGCCGCACCGCCGAAGGCTCCACCTCCGGCACCTTGAGGCCGCGGGTCTCCAGCCAGGCGAGCACGCGCAGACGCCCCGGCTCCAGCGCCCCGGGCATCAGCCGCTCCGCCACCCCCTCGCCGCGCATCAACAGCAGCACCTCGCCGGGGTCCGGCCCTGCGAGAATGCGCCGCATCTCCGCCCACACCCGCTCGCCGGAAAGCGCATCGAGCATCGGCGCGAGCTTGCGGCAGGCGGCGAGCGCCGCCGCGTCGGCGGGCGGCGCGCCGTAGCGCCCGAAGAAACGGAAGAAGCGCAGGATGCGCAGGCCGTCCTCGGCGATGCGGCGCTCCGCATCGCCGACGAAGCGCACCCGCCGCGCCCCGAGATCGGCCAACCCGTCGCACGGGTCGTAGACCGCGCCCCCGGCATCGGCGTAAAGCGCGTTGATGGTGAGGTCGCGGCGCGCCGCGTCCGCCGCCCAGTCGCCGGTGAAGGCGACCACCGCGTGGCGGCCGTCGGTTTCCACGTCGCGGCGCAGGCTGGTGATCTCGAAGGCGCGCGACGGCGTCACCGCGGTCACCGTGCCGTGGGCGAAGCCGGTGGGCACCGCGCGGATCCCCGCCGCGGCGAGCAGGCTCATCGTCTCCGCGGGCGGGCAGTCCACCGCGATGTCCACGTCGTGCACCGGCAACCCGAGCAGGGAATCCCGCACGCACCCCCCGGCGAAGCGCGCTGCCGCGCCGCGCGCGGAAAGCGCCGCCATCACCGCGCGGGTGTCGGGATGAACCAGCCAGTCCTGCGGCGCGATCTGCCCCACCGGGTCCACGGAAGCCTCCGCCGGCCTAAAACCAAAACTTCGCGGAGGGTCGCGGACCCTCCACACCTCCCTCAACTCTTTTTCGCCGCGGCAAAGAACGCCGAAGACGTTCGTAAGGCCATGGCCCGAGGGAGAGAAAAATGCGTCCGGCATTTTCCGGGCAAGCGGCAATCGACCGCTGCCCACCCACCATAGCTTTAGCGGGCCGCGCGCGAAAAACCAAAAGTTATGGGAGGTCCGGAAGCGCTGCAAAGCTTGGCAGCCAGGAGACCGAATAGAGGTCGAAGCGGCGGTCCTTCAGGTTCTGCACCGTGCCGGAACGGCGCGCTTGAGCGAGAATGTCCAGGCGAAGGTCGGCGAGAGCAACCATCTCGACATTGGGCGTGGTATCCGCCGCTACGCCATCCCGTGCGAACGGAAAATCGCAAGGAGAGAGAATGCAGCTTTGAGCGTACTGAATGTCCATGTTATCGACCTTCGGCAGGTTCCCGACGTTCCCCGCAAGGATGACGTAGCATTGATTCTCGACCGCACGCGCCTGACCGCAATAGCGGACCCGCAAATAACTTTTGCGCTCGTCGGTGCAGAAGGGGACGAACAGCATCAGCATGCCTTGATCGACGAGGTGGCGTGCAAGCTCGGGAAATTCGCAATCATAGCATATATTGACGCCGATCGGGCCGCAGTCGGTCATAATCACCGAGAGTTCGGAGCCTCCCTGGATGTTCCACCAATACCGCTCATTGGGTGTCGGATGGATTTTTGCTTGGCTATGAATCGAACCATCCCGCAAACATATGTAACAAACATTCTGGATGCTGTCGTTTTCTCCACGTGTCGGGTGTGAACCGCCGATGATATTGATGTTGTAGTTGACCGCAAGCTCGGAGAGCATTTTCTTCAGCTGCTCGGTATATTGAGTGAGGCGTGCAATCGCTTCCCTGGCCGGAATTTGCTCGTTCTCTATCGAGAGCAATTGCAGACTGAACAGCTCCGGGAGCACTGCAAAATCCGCTTTGTAGTTTGCGAGCGCATCGATGAAATATTCGACCTGCTGCCTGAATTCCTCAAAAGAGGCGATGCGGCGTTGCTGATACTGAATGACGCCGATGCGGACGGTATCGGGAAGCTGCCCCCGCTGCTGCGTGGTAAGCAGCCTCGATTCCGTGCGGCGGGCATTTCGCCAGACCAGGTGCGCGGCATACCCCTTTGACTCTTTGTCGAACGGCAGATATTTCGGCAGAATTCCGTGAAGCTCAAAGCCATTGCGCAACTGGAAGGACAGCACTGTGTCCCGCAACCGCTTGTCGGCCACCGCCTCGACATAGGCTTCTGCCGACCCCACGCTCCTCCAGCGCCGCGCCAGCCCTGGAATCCGTCCGCCGAAGACGATCCCCTTCAGATTGAGGCCTACGGCCAACGCCTTGCGGGCATTATAGAGACGCTGCCCGATGCGCAAACCTCGATGGCCGGAGTCGACGCAAACCTCCATGCCGTACAACCAGTCGCCATCCGGATCGTGGCGGGAGGCATAGCCGCCGCCGGTGATTTCAGCCCAGGTGTGAGAGTGAAAGGCCGTGGCTTCGTCGGTCCGGAAGGTGGCGCAATAGCCCACGACGGCGTCCTGGTAGACCGCGACGAATTGCCCTTTGGGAAAGACATTCATATGCCCTCGGACTTGGTCGGACGTATACGACAGTTTCTCATCGTACACTTTCAGACAAAGCCGCAAAATATTCGGGATATCATTGGGCGTGGCATTCCGCACGATTAGCGTCGGCTTGGCGTCTATCATTTTATTTTCATCCCACGAGCGATAAGCGCAATACGCTGAATCTGACGATAGACTTTACTTCTTGTTATTGTCGGCCCTCGGCCTTCTCCTGAATGTGGCGCATATCATGGAGAATTGAACGGAAACGACACTCTTAGAGCGCATATCCCGGCGTCTTCATCCGGGGGACGGCATGCGGGGCTCCGCCCGGGGGCGAAGCACTTCCATGACGGCCGTCCACTCTTCCGCCATGCATGATGCCGCCGGAGAATTTCAGTCTTTCGGCGGCAGGTAGTGGCCGGGGACGATGCGGCCGTCCGTGTATTCCGGCGGCACGTAGGTGGAGCCGGCGGGCGCGCCGCCGCTGAGGGCGAAGAACCCCAGCATCGCGAGCAGGCAGAGCGTCCCGGCGAGGAACAGCACGTGCCAGGGGTGGGTCCATTCGCGTTCCGAGCCGAAGCGGCGCATCAGCCACACCCAGGCGAAATAGCCGAGAAACGGCGCGAAGAAGGGCAGCAGGTAGCGCAGCAGCAGGCTGGTCATGCGGGGGCCATGAGGCGGGAGAAGTTCACCAGAATGCCCGCCGTCGCCCCCCAGATCAGCCGGTCGCCGTAGGGGATGGCGTAATAGCCGCGGCGGCGGCCGTTCTCCTCGCGGAAGTGGCGCTGGTGGTGCGCCGGGTCGAGCACGTGGGCGAGCGGCACCTCGAACACGTCGGCCACCTCGAAGGGGTCGGGGCGCGGCGAGAACGGCTGCGTCACCACGCCGACCACCGGGGTGATCGCATAGGCGGAAATCGTCACGTACTGCGGCAGCACGCCGAGCACCCGCACCGCGGCGGGCGGCAGGCCGATCTCTTCCTCGGTCTCGCGCAGGGCGGTGGCGGTGATGTCGGGGTCCGCCTCCTCCTTGCGGCCGCCGGGAAACGAGATCTGCCCGGCATGATGATGCAGGTGGTCGGTGCGGCGGGTGAGCAGCAGGGAAAGGCCGCCGTCACGCTCGACCAGCGGCACCAGCACCCCGGCGGGCTGGGTCTTGTCCACGCTCGGGCGCCAGCCCTCGCGCCCCGGCGTCACCGAAAGGAGGTCCGCCTCCCGGTTCAATGCGTCGGAAACCCCAAGGTCGGAGAGAATCGGCGAAGACCCCAGGCGCGCCAGCCGCGCCGCGATGTCCGAAACCGTAACCCCGGCTAGACCATCGTGCCGAGAACAAAGAACTGCCGACTGCTCCATAGACCTATAACGTCCTTTCCATCGTGCTGGCGCGCCTCGCCCAAGGCCGCGAGTTCATAATACACGGGGCGCGACAGACGCGCCGAAATGCCGTCGCCGAGGCTGAGATACGGCACCGATTCGCCGCTTTCCGGGTCCTCCGCGAGAAAAAGCGGGTGTTCCGCGTCCAGGGTGACGATGCGGTCCACGTTGGTGCGGAAGCTCACCACCTGCGCATCGCCCGCACCGCAGACGAACACCTCGACCGCGAGGAAGGGCACGTCCTCCACAGCGACCGGCAGGGGCTGGGGATCGCAGGGCAGAAGCACCTCGTAACCGCCGTCGGCGGCGCGGCGCAGGCGCGAGGCGAGCAGGCAGACCATGTCCTTGCGGGCGAAGGGCTCGCCGGCATAGGACCAGACGCCGCGGCGGTCGATGCGCAGGCCGGGTTCGCCGGCTCGCGCCGCCACACTCGGCATCGCAACGCCCGCCTCACCCGATTCCGTGACCGAAACCACCGACCCCATCGCCCTACCCTTACATCTGCGCGCCACCCACGAGAACAGGCCTGCTAAGCGATATATGGGGAGTCGCGCCCCCACGCAAAGCCCCCCGGACGGTGCGCGTGGCCTCCCTCCATCCGGCCGCGTCCCGGCCGGTTGCCCCGTGACCGCAGAGGATGCGCCGGCCGCGCCGTCAAGGCAAGCATACGCGTCTACGCCGGTGAACCTGGACAGGCGTCTCACCGGGGGGTATGGTCCGGCCCGTTTGCATTTCGTGTAAAGTGGACGGAAGGGGAACCGCCATGAACTACCAAGCTCTCGCCGAACAGGCGATCGCCAAGCAACCGCTCAGCCGCGAACAGGGGATCGCGGTGCTCGCCGCGCCGGACGACGCGGTGATGGACATCCTGGCCGCCGCCTACAAGGTGCGCCGCCACTATCGCGGCAACCGCGTGCACGTGCAGCTCTTGAGCAACATCAAGAGCGGGCTGTGCGGCGAGGACTGCCACTACTGCTCGCAGTCGCGCGTCTCTCACGCGCCGATCGAGAAGTACAAGCTGTGGCAGAAGGAAAAGGCGATGGACGAGGCGCAGCGCGCCACCGCCATGGACGCCAAGCGCTACTGCATGGCGCTGTCCGGCGGCCAGCCCACCGACCGCGAGATCGACACCCTCGCCGACATGGTGCGCGCGATCAAGGCCGAGACCTCGATCGAGCTTTGCCTCTCCATCGGCTTTTTGTCGCTGGACCAGGCGAAGAAGCTGAAGGACGCGGGGCTGGACCGCATCAACCACAACCTCAACACCAGCGAGCGGCACTACGCCAACATCTGCACCTCGCACACCTACGCCGACCGCGTGAACAACCTGATGACCGCCAAGGAAGCGGGCCTGGACATCTGCTCCGGCGGCATCATCGGCCAGGGCGAGACCGAGGACGACATCTTCGACATGTTCGATGCGCTGCGCACGATCGGGCCGCGGTCGATTCCGGTCAACTTCCTGATTCCGGTGCCGGGCACGCCGTTCGGCGACCTCGACCCCAACCTCACGCCGCGCAAGTGCCTGAAGGCGCTGGCTCTCGCCCGTTTCATGCATCCGGACGTGGACCTGCGCGTCGCCGGCGGGCGGGAATTCCACCTGCGCTCGCTACAGCCCTTGGCGATGTACGCGGCCAACTCGATCTTCGTGGAAGGCTATCTCACCTGCGACGGCCAGACCCCGAACGAGGCGGTCGAAATGATCAAGGACCTGGGCTTCGAGGTGGAGGTGGAATCCGCCTCCGAGGACTCGCTCGGCGCCACCGCGGCATAGGGACGCGGACGATGACACCGGACCAGGCGCTCTCGGACCTGAAGCGGCGCGGACTCTTGCGCAGCCTCAGGGCCCTGCCCGACAACCGCGGCAAACTGGAGATCGGCGGCGAGACGTGGCTCAACTTCTCGTCCAACGACTACCTCGACCTTGCCCACCATCCGGCGCTCGCCGACGCCGCCACCGCGGCGGTGCGGCAGCTCGGCTGTTCGTCGGGCGGCTCGCGCCTGACCTCCGGTCATCTCACCGTGCACGCCGCCCTGGAATCCGCGCTCGCCGACTTCACCGGCATGGAGACGGCGCTGGTGTTCGGCAGCGGCTTCCTCACCAATCTCGGAGTGATCCCCGCGCTCGCCGGGAATCGCGCCCAGGTCTTCTGCGACCGGCTCAACCACGCGAGCCTGATCGACGGCGCCTTGATGTCGGGGGGCAAGTGGCACCGCTACCGCCACAACGACACCGCCCACCTCGAGACCCTGCTCTCCCGCCACCCGGCGCAGGAGGGCGAAACCCGCATCGTGGTGACCGATTCGATCTTCTCGATGGACGGCGACGCCGCGCCGCTCGCCGAAATCTTCGCCATCGCCCGCCGCGCGGGCGCGCTCCTCGTGGTGGACGAGAGCCACGCCATCGGCGTGCTCGGCCCCGCGGGCGCGGGCCTGTGCGCCGAACTGGGGATGACCCCCGACGTGCTCACCTGCGGCATGGGCAAGGCCTTCGGCAGCTACGGCGGCTTCGCCGCGTGTTCGCACGCGCTCGCCGCGCTGATCGTCAACCGCGCGCGCAGCTTCATCTATTCCACCGGCCTGCCGCCCGCCTGCATCGCCGCCTCCCACGCCGCGCTCGGCCTCTTCATCGAACACCGCGGAGCGCTGGGCGAGGGGCTGATGGACCGGGCGCGCCACATGCACGCCCTGCTCGCCGCGGCGGATTTCGCCATGCCGCCCGCCGTCGCCTCGCCGATCCTGCCGGTGATGGTGGGCGACAACCACGCCGCGCTCGCCTTCGCCGATCGCCTGGCGGAAAAGCGCATCCTCTGCGGCGCGATCCGCCCGCCGACGGTGCCGCCCGGCACCGCGCGGCTGCGCCTCACCGTCACCCGCGCGCATTCCGCCGCCGACCTCGCCGCCGCGGCGGACGCCTTCGCCGCCGTGGGCCGCGACCTCGGAGTGCTGCAATGACCGCCGCCGTGGTGTTCTGCTCCGGCTGGTCCACCGGCCCCAAGGCGTGGGACGCGGTGATCGCCGCCCTGCCGCAGGACGCCCCGGCCGCGCACCTCAACTGGTGGGACGGCCTGACCGATCCCGCGGGCGCGATGAAAGACGCCGCGGCCCGGGCCAACGCCGCCGCGGGCAACGCCGCCGACGCGCCGGTCGCCGCCGCGGCCTGGTCGCTCGGCGGACAGATCGCGCTCAAGGCCGCGCTCGCCGCGCCGGAGCTGTTCTCCGCCCTGCTGCTGCTCGCCACCCCGGTGCGCCTGCTCGCCGACGAGAGCGGCCTCGGCGCCGATGCCGCCTCGCTGCGCGCGATGCGCCAGGGCCTGCGCCGCGACGCCAAAGGCATCGTCCAGGCCTTCTGGGCCGAGGCCCTGGCCGGGGACCGCACCGGCTTCGACTTCGACGACATCCCCGCCATCCTCGCGCCCTTGGACGCCAAGGCCCTGGACGCGGGCCTCGCCGCCCTGGCCGAGACCGACCTGCGCCGCCTGCTGCCGCGCATCGCGGTGCCCACGGTGGCGATGCAGGGCGACGACGACCGCATCGTCGGAGCCCACGCGGCGCAGCAGCTCGCCGACGGCCTGCCGCAGGTCACGGTGCTGGCGGTGGCGGGCGGCAGCCACGCCCTGCCGCTCACCCATCCGCGCATGGTCGCCGAGGTGCTGGCCGCGCTGACCGGCGCAGGAGAAGAGCGATGAGCGTCGTCAAATCCGCCGTCGCCGCCAACTTTTCCGCCGCCGCCGCCACCTACGAGGACAACGCGGCGGTACAGATCCCCGCCGCGCGGCACCTGGCTTCAATCCTGCCGCCCGGCTTCTCGCCGCGCACCGTCCTCGACATCGGCTGCGGCACCGGCGTGCTGACGCGCGAACTGACGCGGCGCTTCCCCGCCGCGCGGCTGGCGGGCATGGACCTCGCGCCCGCCATGGTCGGCGCCTGCCGCGCCGCCTGGCCGTATCCGCACGTCTTCCTCTGCGGCGATGCGGAGGACTTCGACGCCGAGGGCAACGCCTTCGACCTCGTCGCCTCGTCCTTCGCCATGCAGTGGTTCGCCGACAAGCCGGGGACCATCGTCCGCTTCGCCGCCGCCCTCGCGCCGGGGGGAATCTTCGCCCTCGCGACGCCGGTGCACGGCACCCTGTTCGAGCTTGCCGCCGCCCATGCGGTGGCGCTGAAGCGCCCGCTGCAAGCCCTCTCCTATCCGCCGGAAGAGGCCTACGCCGCCTGGGCCGCCGCCGCGGGCCTTTCCGTCATCCACGAAGAGGCGCAGGACATCGCCATCCCCTACCCCGATGCCTTCGCGGTGCTGAAGTCGTTCAAGGGCATCGGCGCGACCTTCAAGGGGGCCTCCAAGCCGCTCTCCCCGCGCGAGGTGCACCGCCTCACCGCCGCCTACGAACGGGACTTCCGCAGCGATGCGGGGGTGCCCGCCACCTACCGGGTGCTCACCCTGATCGCCCACCGCTGAAACGAAAGGAGCCTGCCCATGCCCAGGGGCTTCGTCGTCACCGGCACCGATACCGACGTCGGCAAGACCATGACCACCGCCGCGCTCGCCCTGTGGCTGCGGCACGCGGGGCTCGACCTCGCGCCGATGAAGCCGACGCAGACCGGCGCTTCCCGGGATGCGGGCGGCCTCTGGCACGCGCCGGACCTCGACTACACCCTCGGCATGCTCGGCCTCGACCCCGACCCCGCGGAACGCGTCCTGATGCAGCCCTTCTGCTTCGAACCCGCATGCTCGCCGCATCTTGCCGCCGCGCCGGGGGAAACCCCGCCCAGCGTCGCCGCCATCGCCGCGGCCGCGGCCGCCCTCGCCGCGCGCCACGCCGCCATCGTGGTGGAGGGCGCGGGCGGCCTGATGGTGCCGCTCAACGGCTCCGAGATGATGATCGACCTGTTCGCCGCCCTCGCCCTGCCGGTGGTGCTGGTCGGCCGCGCCGGGCTGGGCAGCATCAACCACGTGCTGCTCTCGCTGGAAGCCCTGACCGCGCGCCGCATCCCGGTGCTCGGCGTGGTGCTCAACGAAACCCGTCCGCAGGACCCTGCCGACGCCTTCATCCGCGCCGACAACCCGCGCACCATCACCCGCTTTTCCGGCGTGCCCTGCCTCGGCGCCCTGCCCTTCATCCCGGAGCCGACGCCCGCGCGCCTGCTTTCCGCCGCGCAGGCGCTGCCCGGCCTCGCCGCCGCCTTCGCGCCGCTGCTGCAAGGAGTTGCCCCATGACCTCCGACCTTCTCGCCCGCGACCGCCGCGTCATCTGGCACCCCTTCACCCAGGCGCAGACCGCGCCGGAGCCGATCGCGGCGGTCAAGGCGCAGGGCGCGGTGATCACCGACGCCGACGGCAACGAAATCCTCGACATGATCTCCTCGTGGTGGGTCAACCTGCACGGCCACGCCCACCCGGCGATCGCCGACGCGGTGGCGCACCAGGCGCACACCCTGGAACAGGTGATCTTCGCCACCTGCACCCACGCCCCGGCGGTGGACCTCGCCGAGGGCATCGCCGCCCTGCTGCCGGAACCCCTCACCCGCGTCTTCTATTCCGACAACGGCTCCACCGCCGTCGAGGTGGCGATGAAGATGGCGGTGCAGTACGCCAAAAACCGCGGCGACGCCCGCCGCACCCGCTTCGTCGCGATGGAGGGCGCCTACCACGGCGACACCGTGGGCGCGATGTCGGCAGGGGTGAGCTGCGGCATCTTCGACGTCTGGGGCGGGATGCTGTTCTCCGTCGATACCATGCCCAACGCCCCCACCTGGGACGGCGACGAAGCCGTGGACGCCAAGGAAGCCAAGGCGCTCGCCGCCCTCGACGCCTACCTCGCCGAGCACGGCGATGCGGTGGCCGCCGCCATCGTCGAACCCCTGGTGCAGGGCGCGGGCGGCATGCGGATGTGCCGCCCGGCGTTCCTCAAGGCGTGGACGGAAAAACTCAAGGCCGCGGGCGCGCTGGTCATCTTCGACGAGGTGATGACCGGCTTCGGCCGCCTCGGCGACCTCTTCGCCTGCCTCAAGGCGCAGGTGACGCCGGACTTCGTCTGCCTCTCCAAGGGCATCACCGGCGGCTTCCTGCCGATGGCCGCCACCGTCACCACCGAGGCGGTCTATGCGGCCTTCCTCTCCGAGGATACCGCCAAGGCCTTCCTCCACGGCCACTCCTATACCGCCAACCCGCTCGGCTGCGCCGCGGGCAACGCCTCGCTGAAACTGCTGCTCTCCCCCGCCTGCGCCCAACGCCGCGCCGAAATCGAGGCCTTCCACCGCGCCGCCCTGCCCGGACTCGCCAAACTCCGCGGCGTGAACAAACCCCGCATCTGCGGCACCATCGCCGCGGTCAGCATCGAAACCGGCAGCGGCGAAAAAGGCCTCGGCGCTGCCGTCGGCCTCCGCCTCAAGGAATTCTTCAAGGCGGAGAACATGCTCATCCGGCCGCTCGGCAACGTCCTCTACCTGCTGCCGCCCTACTGCATCACCGACGCCCAACTCACCCGCGCCTACGACAGCATGACGCGCGGCGTGAAGGGCCTGTTCGCTTGAAAACCAAACCGTTGCGAGGGGACTCGGTCCCCTCGCGCTCCCCATAACTTTTCTTTTTTGCGCGCAGCGCCATAGAGCCATCGCGCGGCGTGACGGTTGACTGCCGCTTCGCGGCGAAAAAACTTAGGGAGTCAAGGGGTCCGCGACCCCTTGCGGGTCCGGGCAGGGCCCGGCCTGGTTTTTTCCCGCTTGCGCGCGGACACTGCGCGGCCCCACATTAAGAATCGTTCTCAGCGTATGGAGTTTCCCGCAATGAGCACGCAATCGATCGTTTTGAGCATCGGCGGCATGGGCTGCGCCGGGTGCGTCGCCGCCGTGGAGAAGGCGCTGCTGGCCACGCCGGGAGTGGAGCGCGTGGTGGTGGACCTGCCGACCGGGCATGCCACCGTGGAGGGCGGCGAGACCGCGGCCCTGGTGGCGGCGGTGGAAGCCGCCGGATACACCGCGCAGCCGTTGTGATGGCCGCGTCCGCGCATCCTTTGCGTCTGGCCGTCACCGGCATGAGCTGTGCGGGCTGCGCGGGCGCGGTGGAGCGTGCGCTCACGCGCCTGCCCGGCGCGCGGGATGCGGCGGTGAACTTCGCCCTGGCCACCGCCGAGGTGACGCTCGACCCGCCCGCCACCGCGCAGGACGTGGTGGCGGCGGTGCGCGACGCGGGCTATGGCGTGGCGACGCAAGTCCTGCGTTTCGACATCGGCGGCATGCGCTGCGCCGGGTGTTCCGGCGCGGTGGAAAAGGCGCTGGCCGCCGTGCCGGGCGTGGTCTCCGCGAGCGTCAACCTGGCGCTCGCCACCGCCGAGGTGGAAATCGCGGACGCCGACCCCGACCCCGCGCCGCTTGCCGCCGCGGTGGCGGAAGCGGGATTTTCCGCGAAGTTGCAGAGCGGCGAGGGCGCTTCCACCGCGGATGCGGCGGAGGCCGCGGCGCGGGATGCCGCCGCCGGGCGCTTGCTGCTGCTCTCCGCGGTGCTTTCCGCGCCGTTCCTCGTGGAGATGGTGGCGATGGCGTTCGGTCACGGCGGGCTGCTGCCGCCGTGGGCGCAATTGGCTCTGGCGATTCCCGTGGAGTTCGGCGCGGGCTGGCGCTTCCACGTCGGCGCGGTGAAGGCCTTGCGCCACGGCGCGGCCAACATGGACGTTCTGGTTTCCCTCGGCACCTCGGTGGCGTTCTTCTTCAGCATTTATCTGTGGCAGGCCGCGCCCGTGGGGCGGCCGCCGCATCTCTATTTCGAGGCGGCGGCGCTGATCGTCACCCTGGTGCTGTTCGGCAAGTGGCTGGAGGAACGGGCGAAGCGCGGCACCACCGCGGCGATCCGCGCGCTGATGGCGCTGCGCCCCGAGGACGCGCTGGTGGAGCGCGACGGCGAACAGGCGCGGGTGCCGGTGGCCGAGGTGGCGGTGGGCGACGTCGTCATCGTCAAACCCGGCGAGCGCGTGCCGGTGGACGGCGACGTGACCGACGGCGCGACCGAGGCCGACGAATCCCTGCTCACCGGCGAGAGCCTGCCGGTGGAAAAACAGGTCGGCGACCGCATGGCCGCCGGGTCGATCAACGGCTCCGGCCTGGTGCGGCTGTCCGCCGCCCGCGTCGGCGCGGACACCACGCTGGCGCGCATCGTCGCCCTGGTCTCCGCGGCGCAGGGCGGCAAGGCGCCGATCCAGCGCCTGGTGGACAAGGTGGCGGCGGTGTTCGTGCCGGTGGTGGCGGGGGTGGCGTTCCTCGCCTTCTGCGCCTGGCTGCTGGCGGGCGCGCCGCTGGAGCATGCGGTGACCGCCGCGGTTTCGGTTCTCGTCATCGCCTGCCCGTGCGCGCTCGGCCTCGCCACGCCCGCGGCGCTGGTGGCGGGCACCGGCGCGGCGGCGAAGGCGGGCATCCTGATCCGCGACATCGAGACGCTGGAGCGCGCCGACGCGGTGGATACGGTGATCTTCGACAAGACCGGCACCCTCACCGAGGGGCGGCCGCAGGTGACCGCCCTGCACGCGCTCGCCGACGAAACCGGGATGCTGCGCCTCGCCGCCGCGGCGCAGGCGGGCAGCGAGCATCCGCTCGCCAGGGCGATACTCGCCAAGGCGGCGGGCATGGCGCTGCCGCCGGTTTCCGGCTTCCGCGCCGTCGGCGGGGCCGGAATCACCGCCACGGTGGAGGGCCGCCGCATCGTCATCGGCACCGCCGACCTGCTGGAGCGGGAAGGCGTTTCCGCCGCGCCGCTGGCCGGCCTGGTGCGGGAGTGGCAGGAAAAGGGCCGCAGCGTCGCCCTGGTGGCGGCGGAGGGCGCATTGCTCGGCGCGATCGGCATGACCGATACGCCGCGGCCGGAATCCGCCGCCGCCGTCGCCGCGCTGAAGGCGCGCGGCCTCACCCCGTGGATGCTTTCCGGCGACAGCGCGGCGGCCACCGCGCGCATCGCGGGCGAGCTCGGCATCGTCCACTTCTCCGGCGCGGCACGGCCGGAGGACAAGGCGCACCGCGTCGCCGACCTGCGCGCCCAGGGCCGCGTGGTGGCGGTGATCGGCGACGGCGTCAACGACGCCCCGGCGCTCGCCGCGGCGGACGTGGGCATCGCGGTGGGCGGCGGCACCGACGTGGCGATGGAGACCGCGGGCATCACCCTGATGCGCCCGGACCCGCGGCTGGTGGCCGCCACCTTCGACATCGCGCACGCGACGCGGCGCACCATCCGCCAGAACCTGTTCTGGGCCTTCGCCTACAACGTCGTCGGCATTCCGGTGGCGGCGCTGGGCCTGCTGCACCCCACATTGGCGGGCGCGGCGATGGCGATGAGTTCGGTCAGCGTGGTGAGCAACGCCTTGCGCCTGCGGTCCTGGCGTCCCAAGATAGCCCCCCTTTCACAACCGAGAGCATGACATCGTGAGTCCCACGCCGCCCGCCACCGTTCTTGCGGCGATCCGCGCCTTCGAGAAGGAACTGATCGCCATCCGCCGCGACATCCACGCCCATCCGGAGGCCGGTTTCGAAGAGACCCGCACCGCCGCCCTGGTGGCGGAGCGCCTGCGCGCCTGGGGGATCACGGTGGCCGAAGGCATCGCCAAGACCGGCGTCGTCGGCACCCTCGAAGGGCGGCATCCGGGCAACCGCGCGATCGGCCTGCGCGCCGACATGGACGCCCTGTTCATCACCGAGAAGACCGGCCTGCCCTATGCCTCGCAGGTTCCGGGCAAGATGCACGCCTGCGGCCACGACGGCCACACCGCGATGCTCTTGGGCGCGGCGCGCTATCTGGCGGAGAACCCGGACTTCTCGGGCACCGTGCGCTTCATCTTCCAGCCCGCCGAGGAGGGCCTGGGCGGCGCGCGGGTGATGATCGAGGAAGGGCTGATGGAGCGCTTTCCGATGGCGGCGGTCTACGGCATGCACAACGCGCCGGAGGTGGAGCTCGGCCGCTTCGCCCTGCGCACCGGCCCGATGCTGGCGGCGAGCGACACCTGGACCGCCACCTTCTGCGGCACCGGCGGCCACGGCGGCTCCGGCGCGCACCTCGCCACCGACCCGACCCAGCCCGCCGCCGCCTTCGTGCTGGCGACGCAGGGAATCATCGGGCGCAACGTCTCCGCCATCGAACCCGCGGTGCTGAGCGTCGGCCACATCGCGGCGGGGGATGCCAATTCCCCCAACATCATCCCCTCCGAGGTGGTGGTGCGCGGCACCGCGCGCAGCTATGCCGCCGAGGTGCGCGACACCCTGGAGCGCCGCCTCACCGAGGTCGCCCTCGGCCTCGCCGCCACTTACGGCTGCACCGCGAAACTCGACTACCTGCGGCGCTATCCGCCGCTGGTCAACGCCGCGGAGCAGACCGAGGCCGCCGCCGCGGCCGCCACGGCGATCGTCGGCGCCAACCGCGTGGACACCGCGATGCCGCAGCGCACCGGCGCGGAGGACTTCGCCTTCATGCTGGAGAGGGTGCCGGGCGCGATGATCTTCATCGGCAACGGCACCGGCGGCGCGCACCTGCACCGGCCGCTCTACGACTTCAACGACGAGGCCCTGGCGCTCGGCTCCACCTACTGGGTGCGCCTGGTGCAGGACCAGTTGTCCGCGTAGGGGCTAGTTGGCGCAGACGACGCGGTTGCGGCCCGCCGCCTTGGCGGCGTAGAGCGCCGCGTCGGCGCGCGCGATCAGGCCGTCGGCGTCCTCGCCGGGCTTGAGTTCGGCGACGCCGACGCTCACCGTCGCCGCAAGCGCCGGCCCTTCGTCGAGTTCGAGCGGCGCGGCGAGCAGGGACTGGCGCGCCTTCTCCGCCACCTCGCGCGCCTGGCTCAGGTCGCAGTCCTCCAGCAGCAGCAGGAATTCCTCGCCGCCCCAGCGGCAGAGCGCATCGCCGGAGCGCACCTCGGCGCGCAGGCGCTCCACCACCGCGACCAGGGCGGCATCGCCCATCGCATGGCCGAGGCGGTCGTTGATTTCCTTGAAATGGTCGATGTCGAAGAAGGCGAGCGCCAGCGGCTTGGCGTCGCGTTTGGCGCGCTGGCGCGTCTGCGCGAACACCACGTCGAAGGCCAGCCGGCTGAGCGCGCCGGTGAGCACGTCGGTGGCGGCGAGTTCCTCGAGGTGGCGCTGCGAGCGCCGCACCAGAACCGCGCACAGCCAGGTCACCACCAGGGTGGCGAAGAGGCCGACCGCGAGGTTCTGCACCAGGGTGCGCCGCGCGGGGGCGAGCGCCGCGTCGCCGTTCTGCTCCACCAGGAGATACCAGTCGAGGTCGGGGATGAAGCGGCTGTTGAGGAAGATCGTCGCGCCGTTGGCGGCGTGGTATTCGAAGCGCCCGTGTTCCTGCCCGAGCAGCGCCCCGGCCACCGCGGAGATGCCCGGGCGCTTGCGGATGTCCGGCTCGGCGGCGTCCATCTCGTGGCCGTAGAGCACGAGCATGCCCTTGCGGTCCACGAAGTAGACGGTGCGGCGGTACTCGCGCTGGTAGCGCTCCACCAGTTGCTTCACCGCGGTCGCCCGCAGGCCGACGCCGGTGGCGCCGAGGAAGCGCCCGGCATAGTCCAGCACCCGGAAATTGATGAAGATGGTGATGCTGTCCTCGTTCGCCATGTCGGGATCGACGTTGGTCTCGTAGGGACGCTCCATGCCGCGCACCCGGAAGAACCACACGTCGCGCGGCTCGTCCTCGCGCACCGTCTTGAGGATGCCCTTGTTCTGGTAATAGATGCGGCTGCGGTCGGAAACGAAGAAGGCGGTGAAGGCGTCGTACTTGCGCTTGATCTCGTCGAGATAGCGGACCATCTGCTCCGGGTCCTTCTCCCCCGCCAGCACCCAGTCGCGCAGGAAGGTGTCGTGCGCCATCAGCGACGAGACGAAGATCGGCTTGAGCAGGTCCTGCTGGATTTCGGAATACAGGGTGTCGCTGGTGAGCGGCAGGTCGCTTTCGACGATCGCCTGGCGGATGGCGGAACGCGACACCCAGTAGTTGGCGACGGTGACCAGGGAGAAACCCAGCGCCACCACGCCGACGATGACCGCGACGATGCGGCTCTTGCGCACCCCGTCCGGCAATCCGGGCGGCGCTGCCTTGGCGGTTAAGAACGGCACCTGACCATGCTCCTTCGTCACGGAAATCCGCGGTTCTCCCCCGTCCGCGAAGGTAGGGCCCATGAGGGCGGCTGTCCAGCCCCGCGCGCCGCGCCCTGCAAAATTGGCGCATTTGCATGAATCTTATGCATGTCTTTGCCGCCTTGACGGAGCGCCATAAAAAAAGACACACTTACTCCATTACGTCGTTTCAAGGGGTTTCACAAAAATCGGAATACGTTCTCGTGTCGCGCGCGCCGCGGTGCGGCACAAGGGGGTAAGCGGCTGGGGGAAAAAAGACTCATGCTGGACAAATTACGCATCAACGCCAAGTTGACGGCTCTCTCCGCGACTTTTCTGCTTCCGGTTTTTCTTCTTACCTATTTCTTCGTCGGCCAGACCAACGTCAGCATCGTCTTCTCCGAGCAGGAGATGAGCGGCAGCCGGTATTTCCGGGTGCTGCGCGACGAGATGGACGCTCTGGTCAACCTCGCCATCGGCAAGGGCGATGCCGCGGCTCTCGGCCGCGCCGCCGCCGCGGCGAAGGCCAAGGATGCCGAACTCGCCGCCGCGATGAACACGGTGGAGCCCGCCGCGGCCGCGGCCAAGGCGGTGGCCGCCGCGGCGGCGCTGCCCAAGGGGAGCGGCCTTGCCGCCTACTTCCCGGCGATGGAGGCGGCTTCCACCCACATCACGCGGGTGCAGGACGGTTCCAACCTCACCCTCGACCCCGATCTCGACAGCTACTACGTGCAGGACCTGATCACGGTGAAGCTGCCCGCCACCGAGGTCGCCACGCTCAAGACGCTCGATGCGGCGCAGAAGATGCTGACCGCCGGGCAGGTCTCGATGGAGCAGATGCTCGGCTTCGTCTCGCTCAAAGGCGAGTTGACGGGGGCGCTGGACGGCGTGGCGACCGACGTCGCCTCGGCGATCCGCGGCAACCTCACCGGCACCACCAAGGCGGCGCTGGAAGCCCCGTATGCGGCCTTCACCGCGGCGCGCGCCACCCTGATCGGCAAGCTCGACGCGATGGCGGGCAACGGCACGCGCCCGACCGCCGCCGAACTCTCCGCCGCCGGGGCGGCGCTGCACGCGGCGGGCCGCACCCTTTCGGTCGCAGGCAACGACGAACTCGACCGCCTGCTCGCGGTGCGCATCGACGGCTTCAAATCGACCCTGCGCACCCAACTCGCCATCTCGCTGGTGGTGCTGCTCGGCTCCTTCTTCTTTTCGTGGAGGCTCGGGCGCTCGATCGGGCGGCCGATCCGCGACATCGCGGACGCGCTCAAGGTTCTGGCGAACGGCAGCTTCGATGTCACCGTGCCGCACACCGGCCGCCACGACGAGATCGGCGGCATCGCGGTGGCGGTGGACGCCTGGCGGCAGAACGCCCTCACCCGCAGGGTTGCCGCACAGGAGGCGGAACGCGAGCGCAAGGCACGCGAGGAGCGGGCGCTCAAGGTGCAGTCCCTGACGCTGGAGTTCAACGACCGCATGCGCGCCTCGATCGGCGACCTGCTGGCCGCGGCGCAGGGGCTGGAGGCGACCTCCACCACGATGTCGGCGGTGGCGGAGCAGACCTCGATGCAGACCAACGCGGTGGCCAACGCGGCGCAGGAATCCTCCAGCAGCGTCGATTCCGTCGCCGCCGCCACCGAGCAGATGAACATGTCGATCTCCGAGATCGCCCGCCGCATCGACGAGGCCGACGCCATCGTCAAGCAGGCGGCGGAGCAGACCGCCCACGCCGAGGCCCTGGTCGGCAGCCTGGAGACCACCGCCCAGAAGATCGGCGAGGTGGTGCAGATGATCAACGACGTGGCGAGCCAGACCAACCTTCTCGCCCTCAACGCCACCATCGAGGCGGCGCGCGCGGGCGAGGCGGGCAAGGGTTTCGCCGTGGTCGCGGGCGAAGTGAAGAACCTCGCCAACCAGACGGCGCGCGCCACCGAGGAGATCTCGAGCCAGGTGATGGCGGTGCAGGAGGCGAGCCAGACCACCGCCAAGGAGATCGCCGCGATCTCCCAGGTGATGTCCTCGGTCACCTCGATCACCGCCTCGGTCGCCGCCGCGGTGGAGGAACAGCAGGCCACCACCGCCGACATCGCGCGCAGCATCTCGCAGGCGGCGAACAGCGCCCAGGAGGTGAGCGAGAACATCGCAGGCCTGAATGCGGGCGCACAGGAAACCGGCAACGCCTCGCGCACCGTGCAGGAGGCGGCGAAGGCGCTGTCGCAGAAGTCGGACGCGATGAAGGGCGACGTGGAGCGCTTCATCGAGGAGGTGCGCTCGGCGAGCGCCGGCGCCAAGCAGGCCTGAGGCATCCCCTCCCCAACGCGGAAACGGCAGCCCTTCGGCCGCCGTTTTTTTGTCTCACCCCTGCTTCGCCAGCCGGCGGCGCATGGTTTCCAGGGTTTCGCGGCTGACGTGGTGCTCGATGCCCTCCGCGTCCTTGCGCGCGGTTTCCGCGGGAACGCCGATGGAGAGCAGGAAGGCCTCCACCACCTGGTGGCGGTCGCGGCTCTCTTCCGCCAGGCGGCGGCCTGCCGGAGTGAGGAAGACGCCGCGATAGGGTTCCTTGTCCACCAGGCCGTCCTCGGCCATGCGGGCGAGCATGCGCGCCACCGTGGGCTGCGCCACGCCCATGCGCGCCGCGATGTCCACCTGCCGCGCCTCGCCGCCCGCGTCGATGAGGTCGGCGATCAGCTCCACATAGTCCTCCACCAGTTCGACGCGGCGCACCGCGCGCGCCAGGCGGAAGCCCTCGACGTGGGTCTCCGGCGTCAGCAGGCGGCGCTCCTTGCGGGCGGGGGGCTTTACGGCGGCCATGCGTCTCTCCATGCGAGTCGTCCTCCAGAATAGCCAAACCCGCCCTTCCGCGCAATCCACCCGCCGTGGAAAACCCTTTTCCGCCAATTCGTTGTCGGGATAGCACGGGGCACATGCTGAAGCCTCTTGCATAAGATTTAGCGTAAGCTATATTGAGAATGCTTCTCATTTACAGGAGAGGGCCATGACATCGCAGGCAATCGCCCAGGCCTACCCCGCCGCCGGATTGGCCGACCCGACCACCATCGCCATCCGCGAGGCGCTCGCCGGGCGGCGCCGCGGCCTCTCCTCCTCTCTCCTGTTCGCCGGTCCGGCGGTGATCGCCTCGATCGCCTACATGGACCCCGGCAACTTCGCCACCAACATCCAGGCGGGCGCGCACTACGGCTATGCCCTGCTCTGGGTGGTGGTCGCCGCCAACCTCATCGCCATGCTGTTCCAGGCGCTGTCCGCCAAGCTCGGCATCGTCACCAACCGCAACCTCGCCGAGGTCTGCCGCGACCGCCTGCCCGCGCCCCTGGTCTGGGCGATGTGGGCGGTGAGCGAGGTGGCGGCGATGGCCACCGACCTCGCCGAGTTCGTCGGCGGCGCGATCGGCCTGGCGCTGCTGTTCGACATGCCGCTGATGGCGGGGATGACGGTGACCGCCATCGTCACCTACGCCATCCTGCTGCTGGAGCGTTCCGGCTTCCGCCGCATGGAGGTCGTCATCGGCGCGATGGTCGGCACCATCGGCCTGTGCTACCTCGTCGAGGTGCTGATCGCCCCGATCTCGTGGAGCGGCGTCGCCGCCGGGGTGGCGGTGCCGCGCCTGCCCGACGCCGGGGCGCTGACCATCGCGGTGGGGATCATCGGCGCCACGGTGATGCCGCACGCCGTCTACCTGCACTCCGGCCTCACCCAGAACCGCGCCCCGGCGCGCGACGAGGCGGAACGCGGCAAGCTGGTGCGCTTCTCCCACCGCGAGGTGGTGATCGCCCTCGCCATCGCCGGGCTGGTCAACATGGCGATGGTGATGATGGCCTCCGCCGCCTTCCACGCCGGGCACCCCGACGTCGCCGAGATCGAGACCGCCTATCACACCCTCACGCCGCTTCTCGGCGCGGGCGCGGCGGCGATCTTCCTGGTCTCGCTGATCTTCTCCGGCGTCTCCAGTTCGGTGGTCGGCACCATGGCCGGGCAGATGATCATGCAGGGCTTCGTCGGCTTTTCCATCCCGGTGTGGCTGCGCCGCCTGGTCACCATGGCCCCGGCCTTCGCCGTCGTCGGCCTGGGGGTCAACGCCACCCACGCCCTGGTGCTGAGCCAGGTGGTGCTGAGCTTCGCCCTGCCGGTGCCGATGCTCGCCCTGGTGTGGTTCACCGGGCGGCGCGACATCATGGGCCGCTTCGCCAACCCGCGCCCGGTGCAGATCGCCGCGGTGGTCGGCTGCGCCATCGTGCTGGCGCTCAACCTGGTGCTGCTGGTCCAGGTGGCGGGGGTGGAAATCCCCGGCCTCGGCTGATGGTCCTTGGAATGCGGTGAATCCACCACGGATTCGCCGCATTTTTCCCCGACCCTCCCTGCCGTCCGGCAGAGGAGGCCCGATCGCCGATGAAACTCCCCATAGTGTCCGCCGCCTGCGCCGCCGCGCTGTTCGCCGCGCCGGTCCGCGCCGAAACGCCGTTCGTGCCGCACACCGATGCGGAGATCGCCCGCCTCACCGAGTACCGGGGGCCGGCCCGCTCCGAGGAGATTCTCTCGATCTGGCGCGGCCTCTTCCTCGGCATGCCGGGACACCGCGCCTTCGCGGTCTCGCCGGACGGCGCTTTCGGCACCGCGTGGAGCCACGCCTCGCGCGAAAAAGCCGCCGAGGGGGCGCTCAAATACTGCGCCGCGCGGGAGGCCAAGGCAAAGCGGGAGAACGCCTGCGCGGTCTATGCCGCGGATGCGGAGATCGTCCATCCCGGCGCGGCATATGCGCTGCGCGAGATATCCTTCAGCGTCGGCGACTTCACCTCCGGACCGGAATACTTTTACCGCGGCCCCGAGCGGGCCAAGGGCGTGATCGTCTGGCAGCACGGCAAGCACGGCACGATCGACCAGCGCAAGGGCGCGGCCTATCCCATCGTCAACCGGCTCAACCTCGCGGGGTGGGATATCCTGCGCTTCGACCGCGACCCCGACTACGACCAGCTGTGGTGGGCGCTTTCCCACCTCGAGTCCTCGCTGCCGCAACTCAAGGCACTGGGCTACAAGCGCATCGTGCTGGCCGGGCAGTCGCGCGGCGCGATCCAGAGCCTGCACATCCTGGAGAACGCCAAGGCCGCGCCGCTGGTCGATGCGGTGCTCGCCACCGCCCCGGCGGAAAACGGCACCGGCAGCGCCAGCGTGCTTTCCGCCCCCGACGAGTGGCGGCAGACCGTCGAACGCCTGCCCGCGGCGCCGCGCATCGCCATCGCCTTCTTCGGCAAGGACCCCTACAACCCGCAGGCGGAAGAGAAAGCGGCGCTGGCGCGGCAAGCCTTCGCCGCGCGCGGCCAGGCCGCGGTGGTGATCTACGAGAACGACCCGCGCATGCTCGTCCGCAAGGACGCGGACGGCAATCCCTCCGGCCACTACGGCGCGGCGACGCGGGAATTCACCGACAAATACGCCGACTGCCTCGAAGCCTTCCTCGACACCGGGGCGAAGAGCGGGGCGTGCGCCGCGTTCTGAGCGGTTACGAGGCCTCGCGGGCGCGGCGCGCCTCGTAGGCCTTGAGGTGCATAAAGGCGAGGGTGAGGAGCGGCGCATCGTCGTCGCACGGCGCACGGTCGAGCAGCGCGCCGAGGATATGGTCGGCCTCCACCGCGCCGCCGCGCTCGATGTCGCGCAGCATCGACGCCATCAGCGGGGACTCCGGATTGAGCAGGAAGGACTCCTTCTGCTTCGCCAGCCATTCGCCGGGCGGGAACCCGGCGGCGGCGGAAATCGCGGCGCATTCCTCGAACAGGCCGTTGACCACGCCCGCGCCGCCCGCCTCGATGATGTCGCAGACCGCGGCGCGCATCAGGCAGGTGATCCCCGCGCCGACCGCGATGAACACCCACTTCTCCCACATTTCCTGAACGATCGCCTGGCTGTGGCGCATGATGAACCCGGCATCGCCCAGCGCCTCGGCGATCAGACCGGCCTCGGCCGCCTGGCCGCCGGCGCGCGCGCCGAACACCAGGGTGTTCATCCGGTTGAAGTGGAGGATCGCGCCGGTCTCGTCGGTGCCCGAGGAGATCAGGCACAGCCCGCCCAGCACATGCGCCGCGCCGAAGCGGTCGTCGAGGGATTCGAGGTGGGTCATGCCGTTCAACAGCGGCAGGATCAGCGTCTCCTCCCCCACCGCCGGGGCGAAGGAGGCCATCGCGTCGGCGAGGTCGTAGGCCTTGCAGCTGAGGATGATCAGGTCGTAGGGCGCGCCGTCCAGACGGTCGGCGGTGATCAGGGGCGGCGTCGGGTGGTGGTAGTCGCCGAGCGGGCTCCTGATGGTGAAGCCGTTCTCGGTGAGAAGCTTGGCGCGGCCCGGCCGCACCAGAAAGGTCACGTCGCGGCCCGCCTGCAACAGCCGCCCGCCGAAATAGCCGCCGATCCCGCCGGCGCCGACCACCAGAATGCGCATGCTTGGAAACTCCCTGTCGTCTGGAAGAATCCAGACTAGGCGTCCCGCGGCGAAAAGCCAACGCCGGACTGGACCGGGGAGACTTTTCCCGTACTATGAAGGCGTTGGGAGAGGGAGACGCGTATGGACTTCGATGTCGGAACCCGCCTGCGCGCGGTGCGCGAGACCGCCGGAATGTCGCAGCGCGAACTGGCGCGCCGCGCCGGTGTGACCAACGGCACCATCTCGCTGATCGAGCAGAACCGCAACAGCCCCTCGGTGGCGAGCCTGCGCAAGGTGCTGGAGGGCATTCCGATGACGCTGTCGGAATTCTTCAGCCAGGAGATCCCGGCGGCGGAGCGCATCGTCTTCGGCCAGGACGAGATGATCGAGATCGCCTGCGAGATCGAGCGCAAGAACAAGGGCGCGATCTCCTTCCGCCAGGTCGGCGACGCGGCCAAGCACCAGTTGCAGATTCTCTTCGAGACCTACCAGCCCGGCGCCGACACCGGACGCTCGATGCTCAAGCACGAAAGCCAGGAGGGCGGCGTCGTCATCTCCGGGCGGATCGAACTCACCGTCGAGGGGCGCAAGTTCATTCTCGGACCGGGCGATTCCTACCTCTTCGACAGCCGCCAGATCCACCGCTTCCGCAATCCCTTCGACGAAACCTGCACCCTGGTCTCCGCCTGCACCCCGCCGTACCTCTGAGGCGGGAAAAACCAAAACCTTACGAGGGGACTCGGTCCCCTCGCGCTCCCCATAACTTTGGCCTTTGCGTATAACGCCATGGGGCCATCCTACCGTATGGTAGACAGATGGCGCTTCACGCAAAAACTAAATCTAGATAACAGAATCAACCAACCTAATCGCCGATACGGCTCTTCA
This sequence comes from Oleispirillum naphthae, assembly GCA_027864655.1. Classification (GTDB taxonomy): domain Bacteria; phylum Pseudomonadota; class Alphaproteobacteria; order Rhodospirillales; family Rhodospirillaceae; genus Oleispirillum; species Oleispirillum naphthae. The sequence continues at coordinate 82,453 of JAQAZG010000005.1, read as the reverse complement.
ATTCTTTTGAACGTAATTTTGATATCTTTTTCTCTATCTTTATTTTTTCTTTCAATGCGGCATTCTCCACCTTAAGCTTTTCATTCTCCGCCTTTAACCGCTTTTCACGCAGCGATAAATTTGTATCTCCTGGTGCACGGCCCATCCTCATCTCTCCTAAAACATGCCTGATATGCTTTTATATTTATCATAATGCTAGAAACATATTGAGATAAAAATAACATGCGCTTCATTAGAAGAGATCTACCGAGATAAAGCCATCGTCTCAATTACGCGCAAAAGTGCATCGCCCCCTGCTCTTTTCCTGGCTATGCGGCACCACCATCAACCCCTTGAAAACAGGGAATGGGGCGTGAGAGAACACTGGAACCGACCGCCGAAGGCAGCGAGAGTACCAGCGGGCCTTCCCGAGGCAGGAATACCCCCTTTCTTTTCCCAGCTCAGATCAATTCCAGGGCAGGGCACCACCCTCGCTCACTCCGGGTGGCCGTTCAGGCCTTCCACCACGCCCTCGTCCGCCGGTTCCGTGCCGGGCAGCGCCTCGTAGGCGATGCAGGAGACCTGGCCGTTGATCCAGCGGATGTTGAGGATCAGTTCGAGGTGGGCCGAGCTGCTTTCCATGGTGCGCGAGATGCCCTCGCTCAGCCGGGCGAAGTGCCGTTCCGAGCTGTCGGTGCACATCTTCTTGAGTTCGCGCTTGCGCTGCACCAGGACGCCCGCGGTGTCCTGGTTCCACGCCATGATCACCTCGGCGGCGAGCTGGGTGTTGCCGACCAGGTAGTGGAAGAGGGTGGCGATCTCCTCCTTGCCTTCCGGCGAGAAGCTGCGGCCCGCCTTCTTCATCGACTTGGAGATGCCGACCATCGCCTTGCTGATCACGTCGCCCGCGTTCTCCAGGCTGGCGGTATAGCGCAGCAGCGCCGTCACCTTGTGCTGCTCCTCGTCGCTCATGCCCTTGCGGGTGAGGTCCACCGCATAGGCGCGCACCGCGGTGAACAGGGTGTCCACCTTGCTTTCCATCTTGGCGATGTCCTGCGCCTTCTCCGCCGCGCCGGTGGTCAGCATTTCCAGCGTCGTTTCCAGCATCGTCTCGATGGTGCCGACGATGCGCAGCACCTCGCGCGACAGCGCGGTCACCGGCAGCAGTTCGGGGCGGGCGCCGGCGTCGGTTGCGGTGGCGGTGGGAATGTATTTCGGCCCCACGTCGTCGGCGGGCTTGGGCGGATCGGCGAACCACTTTTCGAGGACGCGGGCGATCGGCGTGACGAAGGCGGCGAACATCACGATCAGCGCGATGTTGAACAGGATGTGGAGGATCATCACGCGGAAGCCAGGCTCCCCCGGCATCCTGGCGTAGAGGCCGTCGATCAGGTGCAGGCAGATGAAACCGGCGGCCACGCCGGTGAGCTTGAACAGCGCGTTGCCGAAGACGATGCGCCGCGCCGGGGCCGCCTGGCTCCAGGTCATGATGATCGGCGGCAGGGCGTTGCCGAGGTTGATGCCGAAGAGCGCGGCGATGATCAGGTCGGGGTCGGAGGTGACGCCGGTCTGCACCAGCGACGCCCAGAACAGAAGGATGGCGATGGAGGAGTGCGCGAGCCAGGTGAGCACCGCGAACAGCAGAAGCGCGATGAGCAGTTCGCTGCCGAGCGAAGAGACGATGATCTTGATCAGGCCGCTTGCGGCGAGCGAGCTCGACACCTGGCTCATGAAGGCGAGGGCGATGAGGATCATCGCGATGCCGAGCATGATCCGCCCGACCTGCTTGAAGGGGGAGGCGGTGTCGCTGAAGACCGCATGCAGCAGGTAGCCGACGAACATCAGGATCGGCCACATCGCCTTGAGATTGAGGGTGAGCAGCGCCGCCACCAGGGCGCTGCCCGCATCCGCGCCGAGCAGCAGGAGCAGGCCGTCCGCCACCGGGATCACCCCCACCGCGGCGAGCCCGGAGGTGAACACCGCGACCGCGATGGAGCTTTGCAGGGCGGTGGCCGCGCCCGCGCCGATCAAAAGCGCAATCACCGGGTTGTCCAGGGCGCGCGGCAGGGTCTTGTGGATCTGCGACCCGTAGATGCGCATCACGCCGGTACGCGCCATCCTGACCCCCCACAGCAGCAGGGTCGCCGCGCCGAGGATCATCGTCAGTTCATAGGTACCAGATATCTGCATTCCACCCTCATGGGGAGGTCATCCCGGAGTCTCTCGGCCCTCCCCCCGGCGGCGCCGCACGATCCTCTCCCGACTCCTCTGTTCGGCTGCCGATTCTTCCGGATTTCCGAGGGTTGCCCTTCTGTCCGGACGGTCCTTTCCCGGCATAACGGCCCGGTCGGAACCGGAGTCTCGTTTTCCAGGTTGACACCCCCCCGAAGGGCGGCATAACACGGTACTGTCATAAAAGTAACATAAAAAGTTAATCCGTCTGTAACAAATACACGGAGGAACTCCATGCTGAAGCGCATCATCCCGGTCGCCCTCGCCATATGCCTGGCGGCGCCTCTTGCGGCGCACGCCGAGTACCCGGAAGGCCCGGTGACCATCATCGTTCCGTCCAAGGCGGGCGGCTCCACCGACGCCACCGCGCGCCTGTTCATCCTCTCCGCCAAGAAGTTCTGGCCCGGCGCCGAATTCGTGGTGAAGAACGTCGGCGGCTCCGGCGGGCAGAAGGGCTTCGAGGAAATCGCCGCAGCCAAGCCCGACGGCCAGACCATCGGCATGGTGTTCACCACCCAGGTGGTGGCGCACATCGTCTCCAAGCGCGCCCGCTACACCCTCGACAGCTTCCACGTGATGGGCAACCTCAACGACGACCCGGAAATCGTCGTGGTGCCGCCCGAAAGCCCCTACAAGACCCTCGCCGACTTCGCCAAGGCCGCCAAGGGCAAGAGCATGACCGTCGCGGTCAACGGCATCGGCTCCGACGACTTCATCGCCGCCAAGAAGTTCGAGGAGAACGCGGGCGTCGATTTCAACCTGATGCCGACCAAGGGTTCCACCGAACAGAAGGCCGCGGTGCTCGGCGCCCATGTGGACGCGAGCTTCATGAACCTGTCGCAGATGTTCGCGCAGCACAAGGCGGGGCAGGCGCGGATCATCGCCATCCTCACCAAGAAGCGCAGCACCCTTCTGCCCGACGTGCCCACCGGCATCGAGCAGGGATATCCGGTGGAGATGACCGCCACCCGCGGCTTCGTGGTCTCCGCCAAGGTGCCCGCCAAGATCATCAAGAAGCTCGACGACCTCTTCCTCAAGGTGCAGAACGACCCCGGCTTCATCGCCGCGGCGGAAAAGGACAACCAGTTCCTCCTGCCGATGACCGGCCCGGAATACCTGAAGTACCTCAAGGACTTGCAGGTTGAGACCAAGCGCTATTACGACAAGAGCCCGTGGTAATGAACAAGCGTCTCGTCGGGCCGGCCCTGCTGGCCGGTTTTCTGCTGCTTGCCGTGCTGCTTCACCGCAGCACGGCAGGCTATCCCGCCTTCGTCCAGGGCTCGACCGCAAGCTACGTGCGGTTCCTCGCCTGGTCGCTGGGCATTCTCTGCGTGGCGGACCTGGTTTTCTCGCTGCGCCGCCGGACCGCAGGCGCAGGCGAGGATGAAACCGGCGGCCGCAACCCCCGGCGCTTCTGGTCGCTGCTCGTGCTGCTTGCGGCCTACAGCTGGGCGCTCGGGATTTTCGGCTTCTTTGCGTCCTCTCTGGTGTTTTTGCCGCTCACCATGGCCGCCATGGGATCGCGCCGCCCCCTGCCGATCGCAGGCACCACCGTCGGCATCCTGATCTTCGTCTATATCGTCTTCGTCCAGTTGCTGGAAGTCAGCCTGCCCGAGGCGACTCTCTTCTGAGGAAAGCGCATGATTTTCGAAGCCGCACAATCGCTGCTCGCGCCCTCGGCGCTGCTCGCGGTGTTCATCGGCACCGTCGCGGGCATCATCGTCGGCGGCATGCCCGGGCTCACCGCCACCATGGCGGTGGCGCTCCTCATCCCGGTGACCTATGCGCTGCACCCGCTCACCGGCCTCGTGCTGATGGGCGGCGTCTATTGCGGCGCGATGTACGGCGGCTCCATCCCCGCCATCCTGCTGCGCACCCCCGGCACCCCGGCGGCGGTGGCCACCGCGATGGAGGGCTACCCCCTCACCCAGCAGGGCCGCGGCGGACTGGCGCTCAAGGTTTCGGTGATCTCGAGCTTCGTCGGCGGGACGTTCTCCACCCTGGTTCTTCTGCTCACCGCGCCGCTTCTCGCCATCTTCGCGCTGAAGTTCGGCCCGCCGGAATACTTCCTGCTGGCGATCCTCGGCCTCGTCGGCATCGTCTCCCTCGCCGAGGAGGGCAAGCTGCTCAAGGCGCTGATCTCCGGCGTGCTGGGGCTCGCCATCGCGGTGATCGGCACCGACCCGATCTCGGGCAACCTGCGCTACACCATGGGCATGCGCGAGCTGTTCGACGGCGTCTCGTTCATGCCCGCGCTGATCGGCATGTTCTCGATCACCGAAATGCTGAAGCTCACCGGCGCGTCCCACATCGTCCACGAAACCGTGGACGTGAAGTCGATCAAGCGCGAGCCGATGCCCAAGGGCCTCGGCAAGTTCATCGGCCTGGGCTCGTGCGTCGGCACCCTGGTCGGCATCCTGCCGGGCGAGGGCGCGACCATCGCCGCCTTCATCTCCTACAACCTGGCGCGCCAGCATTCGAAGAACCGCAGGCTCTTCGGCAAGGGCAATCCGGAGGGCATCGCCGCCGCGGAAAGCGGCAACAACGGCTGCGTCGGCGGCTCGCTGGTGCCCACCCTCACGCTGGGCATTCCCGGCAACAGCGTCGCCGCGGCGCTCCTCGGCGGGCTGCTCATCCACGGGATGATCCCGGGGCCGGAGCTCTTCACCAAGCACGGGGTGATCACCTACGGCTTCATCCTCTCGATGTTCCTCGCCAACCTGATCTTCCTCGGCATCGGCCTGTTCTTCGCCCCCTATTTCGCGCGCATCTCGCTGATCCCCACGTCGCTTTTGATCCCCGGGGTGTGCCTGTTCTCGGCGCTCGGCTCCTACGCCATGGACGGCAACATCTTCGACGTCTACGTGATGCTCGGCTTCGCGGTGCTGGCGCTGGTGCTGGAGAAGGGCGGCTTCTCGCTCGGCGCGCTGATCCTCGGGCTGATCCTCGGGCCGATCGCCGAGACCGGCTTCGCCCAGGGCCTGATCATCGGCCACGGCAGCCTCGGCGTGTTCTTCACCCGCGGGCCGTGCCAGATTCTCTGGGCGGTGATCGTCCTCCTGCTGGTGCCGCCGGCGCTGCAATTCTACCGCAACCACGTCAGGCAGCCGATCCCGGCGGCGGACTGACCGCGCCGCGCGCAAAAACGCCCGGCCTCAGGCCGGGCGTTTCGCGTTTCAGGCCTGGCCGCGCATCCGCGCGTTGCGCCGCCGCAGCAGTTCGAGCGCGGCGAGGAGAACGATGGAGAGAAGGATGAGGATGGTCGCCGCCGCGGTGATGGTGGGGGAGATGTTCTCGCGGATGCCGGAGAACATCTCGCGCGGCAGGGTGCGCTGCCCCGGCCCGGCGACGAAGAGCACGATCACCACCTCGTCGAAGGAGGTGGCGAAGGCGAAGAGAGCCCCGGAGGCGACGCCCGGCGCGATCAGCGGCAGAATCACCTTGAAGAAGGTGGTGGACGGCCCCGCCCCCAGGCTGGCCGAGGCGCGGGCGAGGTTCATGTCGAAGCCCGCGAGCGTCGCGGTGACGGTGACCACGACGAAGGGCGCGGCGAGCGCGGTGTGCGCGACGATCAGCCCGGGGAAGGTGGCGGTGAGCCCGAGCGGCGCGAAGAAGAAGTAGAACCCCACCGCGGTGATCACCAGGGGCACGATCATCGGGCTCAGCAGCACCCCCATGATCAGCCCCTTGCCGCGGAAGTCGGCGCGCACCAGGCCGAGGGAGGCGACGGTGCCGAGCGCGGTGGCGAGCGCCGTGGCGGAGATGCCGACGATCAGGCTGTTGGCCAGGCTGCCGGTCCACTGCTCGCTCTGGAAGAACTCGGCATACCAGCGCAGCGAGAAGCCGGGGATCGGATAGGTGAGGAACTGCCCGGAGGAGAACGACAGCGGCACGATGGCGAGAATCGGCGCCAGCAGGAAGAAGAACACCAGGACGCTCACCGCCCACAGCACGGCGGTCCAGATGCGTTCGGAAGGGGTGCGGACGGAAGGCGCGGCCATGTTGCGGTTATCCCAGTTTGATGCCGCCCGCCCCGACCAGGCGGTTGTAGACGGCATAGAGGATCATCGTGGCGGCGAGCAGCACCGCGCCCAGCGCCGAGGCGAGGCCCCAGTTCACCGAGCTCGAGGTGTAATAGGCGATGAAATAGCTGATCAGCTGGTCGCCCGCGCCGCCCACCAGGGCCGGGGTGATGTAGTAGCCGATCGCCATGATGAACACCAGGATGCCCCCCGCGCCGATGCCGGGCAGGGTCTGCGGCACGTAGATGCGCAAAAACGCGGTGGCGGGCGCCGCGCCCAGCGAGCGCGCGGCGCGCACATAGGTGGGCGGGATCGCCTTCATCACCGAATAGAGCGGCAGAATCATGAACGGCAGCAGGATGTGGGTCATCGCCACGTAGACGCCGACCTGGTTGTAGATCAGGCGCATCGGCTTTTCGATGATGCCGAGCCAGATCAGCGCGTTGTTGACCAGGCCGTGCTCCTGCAGCACCACCACCCAGGCGGCGGTGCGCACCAGAAGCGACGTCCAGAACGGCAGCAGCACCAGGATCATCAACAGGTTGCCGCGGTCGGGCGGCAGCGTGGCGAGCAGATAGGCGACCGGATAGCCGAGCGCGAGGCAGATCAGCGTCACCGCGAGGCCGACGACGAAGGTGCGCTTCAGCACATCGAGGAAGAGCGCCTCATCCGGCGGCGCGACGACGATCCTGCCGGTCGCGGTGCGGTTGCGGTCGAGCGCGGCGAGGAGGAAGAAGCCGGTCACCGGGCCGGAGGCGCGATAGACCGCGCCCCAGGTTTCCGGGTCGGCCCAGCGGCCGTTGGCGGCGATCACCGCATCGGTCCAGCGCTCCGCCGTCTCCGGCAGCGCGCGTGCGGTGGAAAACACCAGGGAGCGGCCGTTGCGCAGGTCGTAGTTGAGGCGCCGCGCCGCGGTGGAGAGGGTGCGGTCCTTGTGGCTCGCCTTGATATCGTGGGCGAGCGCGGCGAAAACCGCCTCGTCCGGCAGCGCCTTGCGGTCGCGCCAGGAGGGGATGGCGGCGGTGACCTCGGGCCAGACGGAGGAAAGCTCGGTATCGTGGACCGCGCGCATCATCATCGAGGCGATCGGCACGACGAAGGAAATCAAAAGGAACCCCAGAAGCGGCGCGATCAGGCCGAACGCCTTCACCTGCCGCATCCGTTCGGCGCGGCGCAGGCGGGCCTTCAACGGGTGGTTCTGCTCGCTCATGCGTTTCATGCCTCGCCGCCGGGGGGAAACCGGCCGGGGGGCGCAAGCCGCCCCCCGGCGCAACGGGTTCTACTTGCTCGCCGCCCACTTGTTGAAGCGGTCGTTGAGCCGGTCGATGTTCTCCAGCCAGAAGGCGGAATCGATGGTGACGATGTTCTTCATGTTGTCCGGCGCGGTCGGCATGTCGGGCAGCCGCTTGGGGTCGATGTACTTCGCGGCGTCCTTGGCGGTCGGGCCATAGGCGATGGCCGGGGTCAGCTTCGCCTGGGTGGCGGGCTTGCCGACGAAGTCGAGGAACTTGTAGGCGCTCGCGACATTGGGCGAGCCCTTGAGGATCACCCAGGAGTCGATGGTGAACAGCGCGCCGTTCCAGACGATGCCGAAGTTGCGCTTGTCGTTCAGGTTGGCGGCGTCGATGCGGCCGTTGTAGACCGAGGTCATCACCACCTCGCCCGAGGCGAGAAGCTGCGGCGGCTGCGCGCCCGCCTTCCAGAAGATCAGGTCCTTCTTGATGCTGTCCAGCTTCTTGAAGGCGCGGTCCTGGCCTTCCGGCGTCGCCAGCACCTTGTAGACGTCCTTCGGGGCCACGCCGTCGCCGATCAGGGCGAACTCCAGGGTGGACTTGGCGCCGCCGCGCAGGCCGCGCTTGCCCGGGTACTTCTTGGTGTCGAAGAAGTCGGCCCAGCTCGTCGGCCCGGCCTTCAGCTTGTCCTTGTCGTAGGCGAGCACGAAGTCGTAGGCGATGGTGCCGACGCCGCACTCGTGCACCGCATCGGGCAGATAGGCGGCCTTGCCGCCGATCTTCGGCCAGTCGAGCGGCACGAACAGGCCTTCCTCGCAGCCCACCGCCAGTTCGTCGGATTCCACTTCCACCACGTCCCAGGTGGCGTTGCCGCCTTCCACCTTGGCGCGCAGCACGCCGATGCCGCCGTCCCAGGACTCGTCGGTCATCTTGATGCCGCTGGCCTTCATGAAGGGATCGAAATAGACGTCCTTCATCACCTTCTGGAACGCGCCGCCCCAGCCCACCACGCTCAAATCGCGGGCCTGGGCGGAGGCTGCGCCGCCGATCACCAGCGCCGCGGCGATCGCGGCGGTCGTCATACGCTTGCTCATGCTGTCGTACTCCCTGCGTTGGCCCCCAAACTCAACTCTCGTCTTCCGCCGGCGCATCCAGCGCCCGGCAGTCCTCCGCGGCGAAGGCCACCGCCACCCGCTCGCCCACCTCGGGGCGCGGCCGGTTGGGACGGAAGCGCATCTTCACCGTGAATTCCGGATTGCCCGCCACGGCGAGGCGCAGCCGCGTGTGGTCGCCGTGGTAGATCGTCTCCTTCACCGTGCCGATCAGCCGGTTGACGTGCTGCGGGCCGTAATCCTCCACGTGCACCTTCTCGGGCCGCATCGACAGGCGGGTCGGCTGCCCCGCGGCGGTCACGTTGACCGCCCGCGCGGTGACGTGGCGCCCGTCGGCGAGCGCGACGCGGCAGAGACCGTTCTCCAGCATCTCCTCCACCGTGCCCGCGAGCATGTTGTTCTCGCCGATGAAGTCGGCGACGAAGGCGTTCTGCGGCTCCTCGTACAGGCCGTGCGGCGTGTCGAGCTGCCGGATCACCCCGTCGTCGAACACCGCGATGCGGTCCGACATGGTGAGCGCCTCGGTCTGGTCGTGGGTGACGTAGACCACGGTCACCCCCAGGCTCTGGTGCAGGTGCTTGATCTCGATCTGCATGTGCTCGCGCAGCTGCTTGTCGAGCGCGCCGAGCGGCTCGTCCATCAGCACCAGTTGCGGCTCGAACACCAGGGCGCGGGCCAGGGCGACGCGCTGCTGCTGCCCGCCGGAAAGCTGCCCCGGACGCCGCCGCCACAGGTCCTCCAGCTTCACCATGGAAAGCGCCTCGCGCGCCTTGGCGCTGCGCGCGCCGCGGTCCATGCCGCGCACCATCAGCGGAAAGGCGACGTTCTCCTCGATCGTCATGTGGGGGAACAGGGCGTAGTTCTGGAACACCATGCCGATGCCGCGCTGATGCGGCGGCACGTTGCGGATGGAGCGGCCCGCAAGCTCGATCTCGCCGTCGGTCGGCACCTCGAAGCCCGCCAGCATCATCAGCGAGGTGGTCTTGCCGGACCCCGACGGCCCGAGCAGGGTGAGAAACTCGCCGCGGTGGATGTCCAGGTTGAGGTCCTTCACCACCAGGGTCTCGCCGTCATAGGTCTTCCGCACGCCGGAGAAGCGGACCAGAACATCGGATGCGGGTGCGGCGGAATCGGTCATGACGTGTCCTTGGGGTGAAACCGGCGGTCGCCGGAAAGACGGCACCGGCGACAACGCAAACAGCATGCCACGTTTAATTAATTAAACAAGTCCCGGGGCTTAATTTTTGTTCAAACCCTTGAGCCGGTCAAATATGCCTATTTTTTAAACACGAACGCCGCGCGGAGCGGCAGCGTCCGGGGCCGGAAAAGCCGGTGTCCGCGGCGACGAAAAAACCGGAGGGACCGAGTCCCTCCGGTTTTTCGTCATCAGGGCCGGGAGCGCCGCCGCCCGGCCGCGCGCCGCACGGCTATGCGGAGAGCACTTCGGCGAGGGAGGCTTCGAGAATCTCCATGCCCTCCCGCACCTGCGCCTCCGGCATGGTCAGCGCGGGCAGGAAGCGCACCGCATTGCCGAACACGCCGCAGGTGAGCGCCATCAGCCCGTTCTCCGCCGCCTTGGCGACCAGGGCCTTGGTGAGGTCGGCCGCCGGTTCGCGGGTGACGCGGTCCTTGACCAGCTCCACCGCCAGCATCGCGCCGAGGCCGCGGATGTCGCCGATGCAGGAGAACTGGTTCTTCCCCGCCATCGCCTCGAGGCGCTCGGTGATGATGCCGCCGATCGTCCTGGCGCGCTCCACTAGGCCTTCCTCCTCGATCACGTCGAGCACCGCGAGCGCCGCGGCGCAGGACATCGGGTGCCCGCCGTAGGTGCCGCCCACCGCGCCGACGGCGGGGTGGTCCATGATCTCGGCCTTGCCGACCACGCCGGAAATCGGGAAGCCGCCGCCGAGCGACTTCGCCACCGTCATCATGTCGGGGGCGACGCCGGAGTGCTCCACCGCGAACAGCTTGCCGGTGCGGCCGAAGCCGGTCTGGATCTCATCGGCGATCAGCAGGATGCCGTAGCGGTCGCAGATCTTGCGCAGCGCCTGCAGGAACTCGGGCGGCGCCGGGTTGAAGCCGCCCTCGCCCTGCACCGGCTCGACGATGAAGGCGCAAACGCGGTTGGGGTCCACGTCGGAGCGGAAGAGCGCGTCGATCGCCTTCAGCGACTGTTCCACCGAGATGCCGTGATAGGCGTCCGGGAACGGCACGTGGTAGATATCGGCCGGCAGCGGCGCGACGCCGAGCTTGTAGGGCGCGACCTTGCCGGTGAGCGCGACGGTGAGCAGGGTGCGGCCGTGGAACGCGCCGTTGAACGCCACCACCGCCGAACGCCCGGTGGCGATGCGGGCGATCTTCACCGCATTCTCCACCGCCTCGGCGCCGGAGTTGAGGAACAGCGACTTCTTCGGTCCCGGTCCGGGCATCAGGGCGTTGAGGCGCTCGGCGAGCTTCACGTAGGGCTCGTACGGCGTCACCTGGACGCAGACGTGGGCGAAACTGTCGAGCTGCGCCTTCGCCGCGGCGACCACCTTGGGGTGGCGGTGGCCGGTGGCGAGCACCGCGATGCCGCTGGCGAAATCGATGTAGCGCTTGCCGTCCACGTCCCAGATCTCGCCGTTTTCCGCCCGCGCGGCGAACACCGGCTGATTGGTGGAAAGCCCGCGCGGGACCGCGGCCTCGCGCCGCGCCTGAAGCGCGGCGTTCCCGGACTGTGACATGACCTTCGTCTCCTGTTTCTGATGCGGTTACCCGGCGATGCCGCCGAGGCAGAGGTATTTGATTTCGAGGAAGTCCTCGATGCCGTACATCGAGCCTTCGCGGCCCAGGCCGGATTCCTTGACCCCGCCGAAGGGCGCCTCGGCGGTGGAGATGATCCCTTCGTTGATGCCGACGATGCCGTATTCCAGGGCCTCGGCGACGCGGAAGACGCGGCCGACGTCGCGGGCGTAGAAATAGGCGGCGAGGCCGAAGCGGGTGTCGTTGGCCATCGCCACCGCTTCCGCCTCGGTCTTGAAACGGTAGAGCACCGCCACCGGGCCGAAGATCTCCTCGGCGAAGATCTCCATCTCCGGGGTCGCCCCGGTGAGGATGGTCGGCTGGTAGAAGGTGCCCTCCGCGGTGACGCGGCGGCCGCCGCACACCGCGTTCGCGCCCTTGGCGAGCGCGTCGGCGACCAGGCTTTCCACCTTGGTCACGGCGGCCTGGTTGATCAGCGGTCCCTGGGTCACCCCGGCCTCCATGCCGTTGCCGACCTTGAGCGCGCCGACCGCGGCTTTGAGCCTGGCGGCGAAGGCGTCGTAGACTCCCTCCTGCACCAGGAAGCGGTTGGCGCAGACGCAGGTCTGCCCGGCGTTGCGGTATTTCGAGGCCATCGCGCCCGCCACCGCGGCGTCGAGGTCCGCATCGTCGAAGACGATGAACGGCGCGTTGCCGCCGAGCTCCATGCTCACCTTCTTCACCGTCGCGGCGCAGTCGCGGATGAGGAGCTTGCCGACCTCGGTGGAGCCGGTGAAGGAGAGCTTGCGCACCAGCGGGCTGTCGCACATCGCCTTGCCGACCGGCGCGCCGCGCCGCGCGGTGACGATGTTGAACACCCCCGCGGGAATCCCCGCGCGCTCGGCGAGAAGCGCCAACGCCAGCGCCGAAAGCGGCGTGTCGCCCGCGGGCTTGACCACCGCGGTGCAGCCCGCGGCGAGCGCCGGGGCGACCTTGCGGGTGATCATCGCGTTGGGGAAGTTCCACGGCGTGATCGCCGCGACCACGCCGATCGGCTGCTTCAGCACGACGATGCGGGCGTCCGGCTTGTGCGCGGGGATGACGTCGCCGTAGATGCGCTTGCCCTCTTCGGCGAACCACTCGACGAAGGACGCGCCGTAGACCACCTCGCCGCGGGCCTCGGCGAGCGGCTTGCCCTGCTCCGCGGTCATCAGGAGGGCGAGGTCGTCGGCGGCGGCGAGGATCAGCTCGTACCACTTGCGCAGGATCGCGGCGCGTTCCTTGGCGGTTTTCGCCGCCCACGCGGGGAAGGCGGCATCGGCGGCGGCGATCGCCGCTTCCACGTCGGCGGGGTCCATGTCGGGCACTTCGCCGATGACGTCGCCGGTCGCCGGGTCGGTCACCGCGAAGCGGCGTTTCGCCGCGCCGTCGCACCATGCGCCGTTGACGAATGCCCGGCTGCGGAGAAGAGTGGAATCGACGAGGAAGCTCATGGCAATATCCCTGATACGGAGAGGCGTTGATGGGGCCACGCTACGCCTGTTTAAAAAATTAGACAAGTCTCGTAGCGCATCCCGCGCACTTTCGATTGCGCGGGATCGGGTGTATTGTATACAATACCATAAGGCCGCCCCGCCGAGGAGTCCCCCATGCACGATCCCGCCAACGCCTTCGCCGAACGCTTCACCCTGCCCGGCGCGAAGACCGGCCCGCTCGCCGGTCTCAGCTTCGCCGCCAAGGACCTTTTCGACGTGGCGGGGCGCGTCACCGGCTGCGGCAACCCGGACTGGGCGCGCACCCACGCCCCCGCGGCGGAAACCGCGCCCGCCGTCGCCGCGATGCTCGAAGCCGGGGCGACGCTCACCGGCAAGACCCACACCGACGAACTCGCCTTCAGCCTGCTCGGCATCAACGCCCACTACGGCACGCCGGTGAACGCCGCCGCGCCCGGCCGCGTGCCCGGCGGCTCCTCCTCCGGCTCCGCCGCGGCGGTGGCGGCGGGCTCGGTGGACACCGCGCTCGGCACCGACACCGGCGGCTCGGTGCGCACCCCCGCCTCGTTCTGCGGGCTCTACGGCATCCGCACCACGCACGGGCGCATTCCGCTTGCCGGGGTGATGCCGCTCGCCCCCGGCTTCGACACCATCGGCTGGTTCGCCCGCGACGCCGCCACCTTCGGCAGGGTCGGCGCGGCCTTCGGCATCGCCTGCGAGGCACCCCTGCCGGACCGCCTGCTGCTCGGCGTGGACGTCTGGGCGGAGGCCGACGCCGCCGTCGCCGAGGCGCTCGCCCCCGCGGTCTCGCGCCTCCAGGAGATCGTCGCCCCCGCCCGCCCGGCGCGGCTCGCCGAATGCCCGCTCGACGACTGGTTCGCGGCGTTCCGCACCTGCCAGATGGCGGAGATCTGGGCGGTGCACGGCGCGTGGATCGCCGCCGCCCGGCCGAAGTTCGGCCCCGGCGTGCGCGAGCGCTTCGCCGCCGCCGCCCGCATCACCGCCGAGGAGGCCGCCGCCGCACGGCAGGCCAAGGCGGAAATCCGCAGCCGCCTCACCGCCCTGCTGCCGCCCGGCACGGTCTGCGTGCTGCCCGCCTCGCCCGCCCCCGCGCCGCTGCTGAACGAGAGCGAGGCGGCGCTCGACCGCTACCGCGGGCGCGCCATGCGCATCCTCTGCGCCGCGGGCCTCGGCGGCCTGCCGCAAATTTCCATCCCCGGAGCCACGGTCTCGGGCGCGCCCATCGGGCTGTCGCTGCTCGGCGGCCCCGGCTCCGAGGAAACCCTGCTCGCCCTTGCCAAACTGCTGGAGGACCGCCGATGACCGCCGCTTCCGCCCTTATCGCCCGCAGCAGCGTCGAGGATATCCGCCAGGCGCTGGCCGACGACATCCTGCTCGGCCGCATCGCGCCCGGCACCCACCTGAGCGAGGCGAGCCTGTCGCTGCGCTTCGGGGTTTCCCGCACGCCGGTGCGCGAGGCGCTCAACCAGATCGTCGCCTCCGGCCTGCTGGAGCGCCGCGCCAACGCCGGGGTGCGGGTGTGCGCGGTGCCGGAACGCCGCCTCGCCGAAATGTTCGAACTCTCCGCCGAGCTGGAGGCGATCTGCGCCCGCCACGCCGCAAAACGCATCACCGAGACGGAACGCGACCGCCTGCTCGCCATCCACCGCCGCGGCCGCGACTGCCTCGCCGCCGACAATCCGGAAGCCTACGACGCCGCCAACCTCGACTTCCACGCCACCATCTTCAACGCCAGCCACAACGCCTATCTGGTCGAGGCGGCGCTTTCGGCGCGCGCCCGCGTCATCCCCTACCGGCGCGCCCAGTTCGCCTCCTCCGAGCGGATGCACCGCTCCTTCGCCGAGCACGAGGCGATCGTCGCCGCCCTGACCGCGGGCGATGCGGCGGCGGCGGAGGCGGCGATGCGCACCCATGTCGGCGCGGCGGGCGCGGCCTCGCGCCGCATGCTGGAAACCACGCCGCTGCTGAACGGCACGGCGCCGGAGACGACGCGATGACCGCCCACATGAGCCTCGAATTCCTGCTGCCCTTCGCCCTCGCCCTGCTCGCCACCGGGGCGATCGCGGGCACTCTGGCCGGCGTGCTCGGCGTCGGCGGCGGCATCGTCATCGTGCCGGTGCTCTACCTGCTGTTCCCCCTGCTCGGCATCGCCCCCGAGGTGCGGATGCACCTCGCGGTGGGCACCTCGCTCGCCACCATCATCCCCACCTCGATCATGTCGGCGCGCACCCACAACAAGAAGGGCGGCCTCGACTGGGACCTGCTGAAGTCCCTCGCGCCCGGCATCGTCATCGGGGTGATCGCGGGCTCGGTGTTCGGCGGCCGGGCGCGCGGCTCTACCCTCACCCTGATCTTCGCGGTGATCGCGCTGCTCGTCGCCACGCACATGGCGTTCAAGCGCGAAGGCTGGACCCTGCGCGACGCCCTGCCCGCCGGGCCGCGCTTCCGCGTTCCGCTGGGCTGCTTCATCGGCGGTTTTTCGGTGATGATGGGCATCGGCGGCGGCACGCTGAGCGTGCCGATCCTCTCCTCCTTCGCCGTGCCGATCCGCCGCGCCGTCGGCACCGCCTCGGCGATCGGCCTGATCATCGGCCTGCCCGGCACCGTCGGCTACATCGTCTCCGGCCTCGGCGACCCGCACCTGCCGCCCTTCAGCCTCGGCTACGCCAACCTCTTGGGCTTCGCCCTGATCGTGCCGACCACCATGCTCACCGCCCCGATCGGCGCGCGCATCGCCCACGCCATCGACCCGGTGCTGCTGCGCAAGGCGTTCGCCTTCTTCCTCTTCGTCACCTCGTGCCGAATGTTCTGGGGCGTGTTCGGGCACTGAGGGAAAAACTTTCCGGAGGGTCGCGGACCCTCCGGGCCTCCCATAACTCTTGGTTTTGCGCGCAGCGCCATAGAGTCATCGTGCGGCGTGACGGTCGATGGCCGCTACGCGGCGAAAACCAGTTATGGGGGGTGTGGGGGGCCCAAGGTCCCCCACGAAGTTTTGGCTTTACCTGCCCACGAAAAAGGCGGCCTTGCGGCCGCCTTTCCTGGATTGGGTGTCCGCCGCCTTACGGCGCGACGGAGACCGGGGTGAGGTCCTGGAACCAGCTGCGCGCCTGCACGAAGCCCTTGACCTTTTGGGTCATGGCGCGCGGCCCGACGTCGTGGGCGACCCACAGCCAGGTGGCGTCGTCCACCATCTTTTCGTGGACCTTGGCGAGCAGCGCGTTCTGCTTGTCCGCGTCGAAGGTGGCGCGCGCCTCGTCGAGCATCTTGTCGTACTCGGGGTTGGAGAACAGGCCCCAGTTGAAGCCGCCGGGGGGCTGCGCCTTGGTGTGCATGAAGCGGTAGAAGGCGCTGTAGGGGTCCTGCCAGGCATAGGACACGTTGGTGGCGTCGCCGCCGCGGCTGCCCGGGTCCTTCACGCCCTTGCGCCAGTTGGCGAACAGGGCCTGCCATTCCATCACCTCGAAGGTCACCTTGAAGCCGACTTCCGCCAGGCTCTGCTGGATGAACTCGTTCATCGGCAGCGGCAGCATCTGGCCGGAGCCGGAGGCGGAGATGAGAATCTTCACCGGCAGCGGCTTCTCCGGGGTATAGCCCGCTTCCTTCATCAGGCGCTTCGCCTCGGCCGGGTCGTACTTGATCTTGAAGGCCGGGTGGCCGAACCACGGGTGATCGGCGGTGACCTGGCCCTGCGCCGGCACCATCATGCCGCCGAGGAGCTGCTTCAGGCCTTCGCGGTCCACCGCCAGGTTGGCGGCCTTGCGCACCCGGATGTCCTGCCACGGGCTGTCGGGCAGCCAGCTGAACTGATAGGGCCAGGTGTGCGGGTAGACGTTGGAGGTGATCGCCATGCCCGCCGACTTCAGCTGCGGGATCATGTCCGGGGCCGGGGCCTCGATCCAGTCCACCTGACCGGACATCAGGGCGGCGGAACGGGTGTTGGGCTCCGGAATCGGCATCAGGATGATCTTTTCCGACTTGGCGACGCGCTTCTTGTCCCAATAGCCGTCGAAGCGCACCAGTTCGGCGCGCTCGCGCGGCACCATCTTCACCAGCTTGAACGGCCCGGTGCCGGACGGCGCATAGGCGAACTTCTCCCAGCTCTTGCCCAGCTTTTCCCACTGCGCGGGGCTGGAGAAGAAGATGAAGGAGAGGTTGTAGGGCAGCCAGGCGTCCGGCTCCTTGGTGGTGATCCGCACCGTCATGTCGTCGATCTTGGCGACCTTGGCGACGGTGGGAATGCGGCCGCGGCCGTTGGCCGCCTGCTTGGGGTCGAACTGCGGCGACTTGTCGTTGAGCAGCTTCTCGAAGTTCCACACCACCGAATCGGCGTTGAAGGCGGAGCCGTCATGGAACTTCACGCCCTTGCGCAGGTGGATGATCCACTTGGTCTTGTCGGCGTCGTCCACCTTCCACGAGGTGGCGAGGCCCGGCGTCAGGCCGCTCGCCTTGTCCGCCGAGGAGAGGTCCCAGTTGATCAGGGAGTCGTAGATGGTGTAGCCGAGGAAACGGTAGCCCTCGAAACCGTTGTCCGGCTGGCCGGTGGTCAGCGGAATGTCCGCCGCGGTCATCGCGATGCGCAGCGGAGGCGCGGCGAAGGCCTGGCCGGAGACGGCCAGACCGGCGGCGAGCACGGCGCCCGCCACGGTACGCAGAAATGGTCTCATGTCTCAATTCCTCTAAGCAGTTGGGACAGCGATGGGACCGGGGCCCAGGGCACCGGGAACGGCGGACTCGAGAGGGTGGAAACAGGCCAACCTTCCCGCCTGACCGAAGGCGCGCACCGGCGGAACCGCGGCCGCGCAATCGGCGGAAGCGAATGCGCAGCGCGGCGCGAAGGCGCAGCCCTGCGGCAGATCGGAGAGATCGGGCGGCGCGCCCGGAATCGTCGTGAGGCGGCGGCCGCGCAGGCCGGGCGTCACCGTGGAGGCGAGCAGGCCCGCGGTATAGGGATGGCGGGGGTTGCGCACCACCGCGGCGAGATCGCCCTCCTCGACGATGCGGCCGCCGTACATCACCGCCAGGCGGTCGGAGACCTCCACCGCCACGCCGATATCGTGGGTGACGAAGATCACCGACATCCCGAACTCCTTCTGCAACTCGCGCAGCAGCAGCAGAATCTGGATCTGCACCGTGGCGTCGAGCGCCGTGGTCGGCTCGTCGGCGAGGAGAAGCTTGGGGCGGCAGGAGAGCGCGAGCGCGATCATCGCGCGCTGCCGCATGCCGCCGGAGATCTCGTGCGGATAGGACTCGTAGCGCCGCGCCGCCTGGGGAATCTGCACGTGCTCCAGCATCTCGATGGCGCGGGCGCGGGCGGTGGCCCAGTCCACCGCATCGTGGGCGCGCACCGCCTCGGCGATCTGGCGGCCGACGGTATAGACCGGGTCGAAGGCGAGGATCGGCTCCTGGAAGATCATCGAGGCGATGCCGCCGCGATAGTGGGCCAGCCCCTTTTCGTCGAGCGCCAGAACGTCCTGCCCGTCCACCAGGATGCGCCCGCCGATGCGCGAGCGCCGCGGCGGCAGAAGGCGCATCAGGGCGCGCAGGGTGACGCTCTTGCCGGAGCCGGACTCGCCGAGGAGGCCGAGCACCCGGCCCTTCGGCAGGGAGAAGGAAACGCCGTTGACCGCGCTCGCCTTGCGCGAGCCGGTGAACTCCACGGTGAGGTCCGAAACCTCCACCAGCGGCGCCTCGGCGGCGGCCGCGCCGGTGGCCTCGGCGGGCGGGGTGGAAAGCGGGTGGCGCGGGCGGAAGCGGAACATGCGGCGGCTCCTCAGGCGGACCGGGGGTGGCCGGAAATGCGGTCGGCCATGTGGCAGGCGACGATGTGTCCGCTGCCGGGCGTCGCCTCGATCGGCCGCGGCTTGAGCGCGGCGCAGACCTCGGCGGCGAAGGTGCAGCGGTCGCGGAAGCGGCAGCCGCTCGGCGGGTCGATCGGGTTGGGCGGGTCGCCCGCGATCGGCGGTTCCAGGGTGCGGCGGTCCGGGTCCATCGACGGCACGGCGGAAAGCAGGGCGCGGGTATAGGGGTGGCGCGCGTCGCTGTAGATGCGGTCCACCGGCCCGGTCTCCACCACCTCGCCCAGGTACATCACCAGCACGCGGTCGCTGATGTACTGCACCACGTTGAGGTCGTGGGAGATGAAGAGGTAGGTGAGCGCCCGGTCCTCCTTGATGTCGAGGAGCAGGTTGAGCACCTGCGCCTGCACCGACTTGTCGAGCGCCGCCACCGCCTCGTCGAGGATCAGCAGGCGCGGCGAGAAGGCGAGCGCGCGGGCGAGGTTGACGCGCTGGCGCTGCCCGCCGGAAAGCTCGTGCGGATAGCGCCCGGCGAACTGCGCGGGCGCAAGGCCGACGCGGGCGAGCAGGCCGCGCGCGGAGGCGATCGCCTCTTTTGCGGAAACGCCGTGCACCCGCGGGCCGAAGGCGATGGTGTCCTCGACGGTCAGCCGCGGGTTGAGCGAGGCGAAGGAATCCTGGAACACCATCTGCACGTTGCGGCGCAGCTCGCGCAGCGACATGCCGTCGCTCGTGCCCACCGTCTCGCCGTCCACCACCACCTCGCCGGAATCCGGCTCGATGAGGCGGGCGAGCAGGCGCGCGGTGGTGGACTTGCCGCAGCCGGATTCGCCGACGATGCCCAGCACCTCGCCCTTGGCGACGGAAAAACTCACCCCCTCCACCGCGTGCACGTAGGCCTGGGCGCGCTTGAACATGCCGCCGCCGATGGGAAAGCGCTTGGTCAGCCCCTCGACGATGAGCAGCGGCTGCGCCGGGCCGCCGCGGTCCTCGCCGACCGGCAGGATGGTTTCGGGCATCGTCGCGTCGAGGGTTTCCATCGGCGTCAATCCCGGATGTCCATGGCGAGGCGGGTGCCGTCGGCCAGGAGGTTGAAACACAAGGAGGTGACGAAGATCAGCGCGCCGGGCAGCGCCGCGACCAGCGGGTTGACGTAGATCGCCGAGCGCAGGGTGTTGAGCATCAGGCCCCATTCCGGCTCCGGCGGCTTCACCCCGAGGCCGAGGAACGACATGCCGGAGGCGAGGATCATGCACACGCTGATCTGCCCGGTGGCGTAGACGAACACCGGCCCCATCACGTTGCCGAGAACCTGCACCCGCACGATCACCCAATTGGGCGCGCCGCTCATCCGCGCCGCGTCGATGTAGTCGAGGCGGCGCACCTGGGTGGTGACGCTCTCCGCGACGCGGGTGATCGGCGGCACGAAGACGAGCGTCAGCGAGATCAGGCTGTTGAGCATGCCCGGCCCGAGAGCGCCGGAGATCGCCACCGCCAGCAGCACCGAGGGGAAGGCGTAGAACACGTCGAGGACGCGCATCACCGCCATGTTGAGCCGCCCGCCGACGAAGCCCGCGGTGACGCCGACGGTGGTGCCGATGGCGAAGGCGATGCCGATCGGCAGGCAGCCCATAAGCAGGGAAAGCCGCGCGCCGTACATCAGGCGCGACAGCATGTCGCGGCCCAGCTCGTCGGTGCCGAGCAGATGCCCGGCGGTGCCCACCGCCTTGAGGCGGTGCAGCATGCTCGCCTTGTAGGGATCGGCGGGAGCGAGGATGGGCGCGAACACCGCGGCGATCAGGATCAGCGCCAGGATGGCGAGGCAGACCATGGAAACCCGGTCGTTGCGCAGGCGGCGGCCGACGGTGCGCCAATAGCCGGGGGACCGCAGCACTTCGGCGGGAACGGTCAACGGCGCGGTGGGGGTGAGGATGCTCATGGCGTCAGCTCCGCCGCATGCGCGGGTCGAGCATCGGCTGCACGATATCGACCAGCAGGTTGAGCGCCACGAAGAACAGGCTGAGGATGAGGATGGTGCCCTGCAGCAGCGGGATGTCGCGCTGGAAGATCGCGTTGTTGAGCAGGAAGCCGGTGCCCGGCCAGGCGAACACCGTCTCCACCAGGATCGACCCGCCGAGCAGATAGCCGAGCTGCAACCCCATCACCGCCAGCGCGGTGGGGGCGACGTTCTTCACCACGTGGAAGAACACCTGGCGGTGGGTCAGCCCCTTCGCCAGCAAGGCCTGCACGAACTCCTGCCCCAGCACGTCGGCGACCAGGGCGCGCACGGTGCGCGCCACCATGCCCATGGGGATCACCGAAAGCGTCACCGCGGGCAGGATGAGATGGCGGATGTGGGCATAGTCCCAGGTCCATGCGCCGGAGCCGCCCGGCCCCGCGCCCATCGCGGGCAGCCAGTGCAGCTGCGCGGAAAAGATGATGGTGAGCACCATGCCGAGCCAGTAGTGCGGCACGCTCACCCCGGCCACCGAGAGCGCGCTGACCACACGGTCGAGCACGCTGCGGCTGCGGTAGCCGGCGATGCCGCCCATGGCGCATCCGGCGAGGAAGCCCAGACACGCGGCGACGAAGGCGAGCAGCAGGGTGTTGCTCACCGCGCCCAACACCTCGCCCGTCACGGCGCGGCCGGTGGCCACCGAACTGCCGAGATCGCCCTGCACCGCGCGCCCCAACCACAGGCCGTATTGCACCACCAGCGGCTTGTCGAGGCCGTAGGCGCGCTTCAGCGCCTCGATCACCTCGGTCGGCGCATCGACCGGGGCGACCGCGGAGAGCGGGTCGCCGGGGGCGATATGGACGAGAAGGAAACAGATCACCGTCACGCTCAGCGCGATGGGCAGCGCGTAGACGATCCGTCTCAACATGTATGCGAACATCGGTGACCCACAGACGCCATGAACGGAAACAACCCGCACACAGGGGCATTTCCCGTGCCAGCTTTGCGGCGTGCCGAAAAATACCTGGGTCGAAAATTTTCTCGTGGAATCGCAGCGGATTGCCGGGCCGCCGCGAGCCTGTTGCGGGGCTTTCGCATCTGCCTATGTGGTAGGCACATGATTTCTACGTCTAAATTTTAATCAATGTGCATTAATTTCGTCCGATTGCATACACATCAATCCGGATTAATTCCGCGGGGCGGGACAACAAAAGCTTTGCGAGGGGTCTTGGACCCCTCGCGCACCCCATGGCTTTTGGCTTTTGCGCGCAGCGCCATAAGCACGGGCGTTGCCGCAAAGGTATTGCCTGCCGCTACGCGGCGAAAAGTTATGGGGGGAGTGGGGGGACCGAGTCCCCCCGCGAAGTTCTACCGCAGCAACGCCTCGACCCCGGCGGCGAAGTCCAGCAGGTCCGCCTCCGCGCCGCCGCGGGCGACGATCTGCAGGCCGAAGGGCAGGCCCGCGGCGGTGCGTCCGGCGGGGATGGAGACGGCGCAGAGGTCGAGGTAGTTGGCGAGCCGGGTGAAGCGCGACATCGGCATCACCGCCTCGTCCACCTCGGAGAGCGGCGGCGCAGGAATCGGCGTGGACGGCAGGAGAAGGAAGTCGAGCCCGGCGATCGCCGCGGCGAACGCCTGCTTCGCCGCGGCGCGGTCCGCCTGGGCGCGGTCGTAGGCGGCGCGGGTGGTGCCCCGCCCGGCGAGGATGCGCTCCCGCACGAAGGGGTCGATCGGCAGGGTGCGGTCCTCGGCGAGGTCGCCGACCGAGGCATAGCCTTCGAAGCTCATGATCTCGCCGTTGCGGCGCTGGTATTCCGGCAGGTCCATGGGCAGGGCGAAGCTTTCCACCCGCGCCCCCGCCGCCGCGATGCGCGACGCCGCGGCGGCGACGCCCGCGGCCACCTCCGCATCCACCGGCGCGAGCTGTTCCGCCGCGACGAGGCCGACGCTTCCGCCCGCGACGCCCTTTCCCGCCGCCGGGCAGGGCCGCGCCGCCAGCGCCGCGAACACCAGGCGCGCATCGTCCACGCAGCGGGTCATCGGGCCGATGGTGTCGAAGCTCGGGCTCAACGGCGCGACGCGGGCGGTGGGCACCAGGCCGATGGTGGTCTTGAGCCCGACGATGCCGTTGAGCGAGGCGGGAATGCGGATCGAGCCGCCGGTGTCGGAGCCGATGGCCACCTGCACCATGCCCGCCGCCACCGCCACGCCGGAACCGCTGGAGGAACCGCCGGGGGCGCGGTGCGCCGCGGCGTCGCAGGGGTTGCGCGGCGTGCCGCGGGAATGGTTGCTGCCCCAACTGCCGAGCGCGAACTCCACCATCTGCAGCTTGCCCACCACCACCATGCCCGCGTCGATCAGGCGCTGCACGAAGGGCGCGGTCGCCGCCGCCGGAGCGGTGGAAAACACCCGCGAGCCGAAGCTGGTGACCTTGCCCGCGATGTCCGCCAGGTCCTTGATCGCAATGGGAATGCCGTGTAACGGTCCGCGCACGCGGCCCGCCGCGCGCTCGGCGTCCAGCGCCTTGGCCGCAGCCGCAGCCTCTTCGGCGTAGACCTCGACGAAGGCGTGCAGGGCAGGGTCCAGCGCGGCGATGCGCGCGAGGGAGGCGGCGGTCACCGCCTCGGCCGTGGTCTCCCCGGCGGCGATGCGCCGGGCGGTTTCCGCGATGGAGCAGTCCAGCGGATCGGTGGAATGGGTCATTGCGTGCAGTCCCCGCTTGCGAAGGTGAAAGGCCGCGGCCGGCCGGCCGCGCGGGGAATCCGAATGCATAATCCGGACCAATGGGGGGCGGAGACTCGTTTGAAAACCAAAACGTTGCGGAGGGACTCGGTCCCTCCGCGCCTCCCCTAAGTTTTTCGCCGCGCAGCGGCCATCAACCGTCACGCCGCGTGATGGCTTTCTCGCGCGACGCGCAAAAAATGGGGGGAGGCCTGGAGGGCCTGCGGTCCTCCAGGCGGGGCGCGGGGCGGCAGCCCCGCCTTGGCGGCCCTAATACAGCACGCCCACCACCGCGCCGGTCATGCAGGTGGCGAGGGTGCCCGCGACGATCGACTTGAAGCCGAGGGCGACGATTTCCGCCTTGCGCTCCGGCGCCATGGCGGAGAGGCCGCCGATCATGATCCCCAGGCTGCCGAAGTTGGCGAAGCCGCACATCGCGTAGGTCATGATCAGCATCGAGCGCGGGCTGAGCGCCCCCTTGGGCAGCGCCGCCATCTGCAGGTAGCCGAGGAATTCGTTGAGCACCGTCTTGGTGCCCATCAGCGAGGCGGCGGTCATCGCCTCCGCCGGGGGAATGCCGACCAGCCACACCACCGGCCACATCGCCAGGGCGAAGATGCGTTGCAGCGAGACCGGCGCGCCCGCCACCTCGGGCAGCAGGGCGAGAATCTGGTTGGCGAGGGAGACCAGGGCGACGAGGACCACCAGCATGGCGACGACGTTGAGGTAGAGCTTCACCCCCTCCTCGGCGCCCTTGGTGATCGCGTCCATGGAACTGGTGGCGGGGGAGACGATGGCGGCGTCGGCATTTTCCGCCACGGCGGTTTCCGGCACCATCACCCGCGCGATGAGGATGGAGGCGGGGGCGCTGATGATCGAGGCGGTGAGGATATGGCCGATCGCGCCGGGCAGCACCGGGTTGAGGATCGCGGCGTAGACCACCATCACCGTGCCCGCGATGGTGGCCATGCCGCAGGTCATCAGGGTGAAGAGTTCGCTGCGGGTGAGGCGGTGGAGGTAGGGTTTGACGATCAGCGGGGCCTCGACCATGCCGACGAAGATGTTGGCCGACACCCCGACGCCGAGCGCCCCGCCGACATCCATGGTGCGTTGCAGCACGGCGGAAAACCCCTTCACCACCGCCGGAATCACCCGCCAGTAGAACAGCAGCGCGGAGAGCGCGCTCATCACCAGGAGCAGCGGCAGCGCCTGGAACGCCATGATCCACGCGCCGCCCGGCGCGGTTTCGGCGAACGGCAGCACGCCGCCGCCGAGGTAGCCGAAGACGAAGCTCATCCCCGCCCGGGTCGCCGATTGCAGCGCGTCCACCACGCCGTTGAGGCGCATCATCGCGCCGGAGAACAGCGGCACCTTGAGCATCAGGAGCGCCACCGCGCCCTGCAAAGCCAGCCCCACGGCGACGACGCGCAGCGACACGCACCGGCGGTTCTCGCTCAAGAGCCAGGCGACGGCGACCAGCCCGAACAGGCCCACGGCGCTCTGCAACATCGGATACCCCCTGGAAATTCCCCGAGGTTTCCTTGATGCGCCGCCGCGCGCGCGGATGCAAGCCTCAGCCGCGCAGGCGGTCGATCGCCGCGACCAGATCGCCGAGGGAGGCGCAGCCCTGGCCGCCGTCGTCCGCCCGCCCCATGCGCAACACCGGCAGGCCGCGCGCCAGCGCCGCTTCGAGGATGCGGCGGTTGGCCTCGCCCCCGTTCTCCCCGGCATCGACCAGGAAGTCGCAGGTTTCGAGCGCGGCGAGCGCGGCGGAAAGCGAATCCCCGCCGCCGGTACGCGGCGCGACGAAGGCCTGCGCGCCGAGCGCCTGGGCGACGTAGGCGTCGAGGTCGCCCTCGGAAAGAACCCCGGTGGCGATCGCCAGGCCGCGCTTCGCCAGCAGGCGGAAGATCGCCGCGCCGCTGCCGAATCCGGCGGTGACGAAGGCGCGCCCGGCGGAGCCGTCGCCGCGCAGTTCGATGCCGCCCAGGTCGCGGCTGAAGTCCGCGGCGTCGAAGCCGTAGAGCGCCGCCACCGCGGCGGAGGTGAGCACCTTCTCCGGCAGGCCGTCGTCCACGGTGCGCCCGTCCTTGACCAGCATCACCCGGTCGGAAACCTTGGCCGCGATGTCCACGTCGTGCAGCGCGGCGAGCACCGCGAGGCCGCGCGAACGGCACAGCCCGCGCAGGATGCCCATCACCTCGACGCGGTGCTTGAGGTCGAGGTGCGCGGTGGGTTCGTCGAGCAGCAGGATCTTCGGCTCCTGCGCCAGGGCGCGGGCGAGCACCGCCTTCTGGCGCTCGCCGTCGCTCAACTGGTCCACCGGGCGGTCGGCGAGATGGTCCGCCGCCACCGCGGCGAGGGCGGACATCACCACCGCCACGTCGGCGGGGGCGAGGCGGCCCATGAGGCCGGTGTGCGGATAGCGCCCGAGCGCGGCGAACTCGAACACCGAGAGCAAGGGCGGCCGCGCCGGGTCGGTCAGGCCCACCGCCATGACGCGGGCGAGGTCGATCGCGCGCATCGCCTGCAAGTCCCGGCCGCACACCCGCACCCGTCCCGACACCGGCTTCAGGTGGCGCGACAGGGTGCGCAGCAGCGTGGTCTTGCCCGCGCCGTTGGGCCCGAGCAGGGAGACGAACTGCCCGGCCTCCACCGCGAGCCCGACGCCGGAAAGCACCGCGCCGCGATAGCCGACGCAGAGGTCCTCGCAGGCCAGAACGATTCCGCCGCTCATCCCTTCATCCCCCTCTTCATCAACAAGGCGATCACCACCGGCGCGCCGAAGAACGCGGTGATCGAAGACAGCGGCAGTTCCACCGGCGACAGCCACATCCGCGCGATGAGGTCGCACAGGCTGGTCACCGCCGCGCCCATCAGGCAGGCCCCGGGGATGAGCACGCGGTTGTCGGAGGTGCCGAAGCTCAGGCGCGCCATGTGCGGCACCGCCAGCCCGACGAACGCCACCGGCCCCGCCATCGCGGTGACCAGTCCGGCGAGCGAGGAGGCGAGCAGCAGAATCAGCACCCGGAAGCGCCGGATGTTCACCCCCATCGAGGCGGCGTAGTCTTCCCCCAGCAGGAAGGCGTTGAGCGGCTTGCTCATCAGGTAGATGCCGCCGAGCAGCGCCCCGCCGAGCAGCACCAGCACCTCGATCTCCACCCACTTGAAGCCGGAGAAGCTGCCGAGCTGCCACAGCACGAAGCCCTTGATCCGCTCCTTTTCCGCCAGAGCGGTGAGGATGGCGGTCACCGCGCCGCACAGGTAGCCGGTCATCAGGCCGACGATCAGCAGGGTGACGCCGTTCTTCACCCGGCCGGCGATCGCCGCCACCAGGAAGGTCACGCCATAGGCCCCGAGGCACGCGGCGATGGTGTTGAGGTAGGGGCTGAAGACGGCGAAGCCGAGGCCGAGGGTGGTGAGCATCACCAGGGAGACCATCACCGTCGCGCCGGAGGAGATGCCGAGAATGAACGGCCCGACGATGGGGTTGCGGAAATACACCTGCAACAGCAGGCCCGAGGTGGCGAGGAACGCGCCGCCGAGCACCGCCGCGATGGCGCGCGGCAGGCGGATGTTCCACAGGATGAAGCCGGCGTCGTCGGCGGCACCGGGGTGGAGCAGAGCCTCCCACAACCGGGCAACCGGATACGCGACCGAACCGATGCGGACGTTGGCCAGCATCAGCGCGGCGACCAGCGCCGCAAGGCCGCAGAACACCAGGAAGCGGCGCTGCGCCGCCTGCGACAGCGCGGGCCGGGCGAGCGCGGCGGGGGAACGGACGAGACTGGTCATGCTCAACGGTCCTTTGCGGGCGCGGGATCTTCATCCGGCAGTTCGACGAAGAACCGCAGTTCGTGGCCCGGATAGGCCTGCGGGTGGAGGATCGCCGCGATCTCGGTGAGGATTTCGTCCAGCCGGTCGGCGGACTGCGCATAGTGCGGCAGCGGCGCGTAGGTTCTGCCCTCCGGCCCGAGCGGGCGGACGCGGGCGAGCAGCGGGTTGGTGCGGGCCAGCGCCGCCTTGGAGGTCGCGCCGCGGTCCGGCGTGCGGTAGGTGAAGTAGATGTCGGCGTCCTTGCCGCTGTAGAGGAAGCGCTCCGTCGAGATCTCGATGCACGAGGTGCCGTAGACGTCGTCGAACAGGTAGTCGCTCTGCGCCAGGCCGATCAGTTCCGACACCCAGGCGTTGCCCGGCTCCACCAGGACGCGTTTTTCGAAGATGTCGCCCCACATCGCCTTGGGCTGCGGCATGCCCCTGGTGCGGGCGCGGATGCTCTCCAGCGCGGCGCGCAGCTTGCGGTAATAGTCCTGGGCCTGCGCCTCCTTGCCGAAGAAGGGGGCGATGAACTCGACGAAGCGGATGTGGGTGTTGAGGCAGGTGGCCACCGGCGTGGACGTCACCACCGTGGGAATGCCCAGGCTGTCCATCATCGGCACGATCGAGGGGTCCCAGGTCAGCACCAGGTCGGGGTGCTGCGCCTTGATCCGCTCGTAATCGACGCGGCTGAAGTCGCCGACGAAGGCGATGCGGCCTTCGTCGAAGCCCCGGCGCATGTAGTCCACCGCCCACTTGTCGCGCGGATAGGTGACGCCGACGATGCTCTCCTCCTCCCCCAGCGCCTTGAGGATGCCGGTCTCGAAGGGGCGGTAGGCGACCACCCGGCGCACCGGCGCCTCCACCACCATGGCGGGGGAGAACCCGGCGGGGTGCGGCGCGCCGCGCGGCACCAGGGCGAGGGCGCGCCCCGCGCCGTCGCGCACCTCGGTGTAGGCGGCCTTCCGGTTGACCGAGAACTCGCCGATGCTGAGGAAATCCGGCGTCTTGTCCTTCGCCTCGTCCTTGCAGGCGGCGAAAAGCGGCAGCAGCGCAAGAACCGGGAGGAGGAAGCTCAAGCGTGGGGTGTGCATGGATGGTTTGCCTTTTTCATGCCGCGGCCGAGGAGGTAGAGCCCCAGGCCGACGGCGAACAGCGCCAGCCCCGCCAGATAGACCGGCGCGGAGGGGTCGCGGCGCAGGGTGATGCGGATGAAATCGCCGCGCCGCATGCCGCCCTTCGCCTTGCGGGGGCCGAAATCGTTGAGGTAGAGGCCGTAGCCGCCGAAGCGCACCGGCCGGTTGAAGTCGAGCGCCGCTTCGCGGCTCTCCGCCGCCGCATCGAGACGCAGGCGCGCGTTGGCATGCAGCACGTAGCCGTCGAAGGCGGCGAGCCGTTCGCCGCGGTAGGCCTCGGGGGCGAAGCCGAGGAAGGTCACCACCCCGCCGCCGGGCAGTTGCAGCGATTCCCCGGCGCGCAGGCCGCGCCCCGGCAGGCTGGTGGAGAAGAGATAGCTGCACACGTAGCCGGTGAGGATCAGCAGCACCGCGTAGTGCATGATGTGGGGGGCGAACCTGACCACCCAGTCGCGCTTCCAGCTGCCGGTGGCGAGGATCTGCAACACCCGCTCGGTGGTACAGGCGAAGGTGTTGGCCGCCAGCGCCGCCAGCAGCGCGAGAAGGCCGAAGAACCATGCCGTCGCCGCCGGGTTGTAGACGCCGTAGGTGCGCAGCCAGTCGAACAGGCCGACGTCGCCCAAGGGCACGAACACCCCGAGGTTGGCGCGCAGCGACACATACCCCAGCGCAAGGTCGAGGGTGAGGAGGAAGCACAGCGCCACGGTCGCGCGGATGCTGCCGAGGGTGCGCCAGAAGCGCAGCGGAAGACTCATCGCACGCCGCTCACCAGGAAAAAGGGGGATGGAACGGCCCGAGGTCGGGGCCGCAGTTGAGCACGAGGATCAGCCCCACCCCGGCCACCGCCATCGCCGCGCGCGCGGGCGCGCTCCACGAGCGGGTGAGGTGCAGGTGGATCAGCCCGACGTAGAAGAACCAGGTGGCCATGGCGGTGATGATCGAGGCGTCCTCCCACACCACCGGCGTGCCCCAGCCCGCATAGCACCACAGCTCGCCGCCGAACAGCGAGAGGGTCCAGAAGGCGAAGCCGCGCGCCAGCCAGGAAAAGGCGCGCCGCTGCGCATCCTCGCCCGCCCCCGGCGCGGCGAGCGCGGCGGCGGCGTGGATGCCGCAGAGGAAGAGGGCGGCGCGGCCGAGCAGCCCGAAGGCGAGCAGGGCATGGGCGAACGGCGAGATGGTCTTGATGAACGGCAGGTAGAAGTCCTTGGGGAAGACCGCCGCGAGCGCCCCCACCGCGAACCCCAGCAGCAGCACGCCGCGCAGTACGAAGAGGCGCTGCGCCCCGTCCTGCCGCCGCAGCGCGGCCAGGCCCAGCGCCCCCAGCACCGGCGGCAGGCCCGCCGCGCCGAGGAACATCGGCGTCATCGGCCAGGCGCGCCAGTAGCGCGCCCCGAGATAGGCCGCGCCGCACGCCGTGGCGAGAACCAGCAGCATCCGCGCGGCGGCAACGCCGCGCCGTCCGGCGAAAGCGGCGGCGGCCCCCAGCCCGAACAGCAGGGCGGACAGTTCGGCGATGTGTCTGACTTCGTTCATGCTTGCCCGCATCCGCCCCGCCGCGACACGACGGTCGCGCAGTCGAAAATTCCCCCCTGCGGGAGCCCTGCGGGCATCCCGAAGTTTTGGTACACTATAACATAGATTTTTGGCTTTCAAGCGCGGCGCGGCGCTACTTCGTCTTGCCGTTCATGCCGTAGAGGCCGATGGCGCGGATGACGTTGCCCGCAACCACCGCGTCACGCTCCGCCAGGCGCTTGAACTCCGCGCTGCGGCGGTAGTCCACGTCCTCGCCCATGCCCGTCATCTTGGCGAGGAAGGCCTTGTCGTGGAAGGTCTTGTCCAGCGCCGCCACCAGCTTGGCGCGCACCGCGGCGGGCAGGCCCTTGGGCGCGATCAACCCCTTCCACGCCGCCCAGGTGAAGTCCACGCCCAGTTCCTTGGCCGTTTCCGCGTCCGGAAAGGCGGGGATGCGTTCGTCCTCGAACACCATCACCACCCTGAGGTTGCCCGCCTTGACATGGTCGATCAGCTCGGCGGGATGCGCCACCACCGCCTGGATGTGGCCGCCGATGCAGGCGGTGATCGCCGCGATGGAGCCGCCGAAGGGGAGGCTCTTCACCTGCACCCCCGCGGCCATGGCGAAGCCCTCCATGGCGATCTGGTTGGCGCCGCCCGCGCCGGAGTTGCCGACGGTGAGTCGCCCCGGGTGCGCCTCGGCATAGGCGAGGAAGGCCTTGCCGTCCTTGATCGGCGCGTTCTTGTTGACCGCCACCACCATCAGGTTGCGGCCGATCAGGGCAAGGAAGTCCACATCCTGGATCGTGTAATCGATGCCGCCGTAGTGGGGCAACATCGCCAGCGGGCCCTGCGAGCCGGTGCCGAGGGTGTAGCCGTCGGGCCTGGCGTGCAGGGCGGCGCTGGTGCCGATGCCGCCGCCGCCGCCCGGCTGGTTGCGCACGAGCACCGTGCCGCCGAGGTATTTCTCCAGGGTCTGGGCGATCAGGCGGGCGGTGAGGTCGGTGCCGCCGCCGGCATTGTAGGGAACGATGATCTGCACCGGACGCGCCGGGTAATCGGCGGCGGCGGCCGCCGCCACGGCGGCAAGGGCGGCGGCGGAAAGGGCGAACGCGAACAGACCGGAAGCCAGGCGTTTCATTGTTCCCTCCACTTTCATCGTTCGCCCCGCCCGCATCGGGCATCGCCGGGGCGTCCCCTGCCGGAAGCCCGTTTCCCGCATTCCTTGCAAATGGGGAACCGCCGGGAAAGGTCCAGGACCCCGGCGTCGAAAGCGCCGCGGCCTGCCGGGAAAACCGGCGTCGCGGGAGGCGTGCCGGAGAAAGGGGCCGCTTCTAGGCGGTTTCCCGTTCGACGATGGAGAAGCCGAGGTCCACCACGGCTTCGCCCGGGTCCTCGTCGTTGACCCGCGCCAGCAGCGCCTCGGCGGCGAGCAGGCCCATGCGCACGCGGTCGATGCGCACCGTGGTCAGAGCGGGATAGGTGAAGGGCGCGAAGTCCTGGTCGCCGAAGCCGATCACCGCCAGTTCCTCCGGCACCTTGAGGCCGCGCGCCTGCGCCTCGATCAAGACGCCGTGGGCGAGGCGGTCGGAGCTGCAGAACACCGCGCCGCCGGTGAAGCCCGCGTCCAGCATTTCGGCCATGCGGCGGCGGCCGTATTGCAGGCTGGAGCCGGGCGGCGTGACCGCCTTGGGCAGCTCCCCGGCGATGCCGAGGCGGGAAAGCTCCTCCTCGAACGCCTGGCCGCGCTTGATCGCGCGGGCATCGCCCGCCACCACCAGGCCGAAGCGGCGGTAGCCCTTGCCGTGCAGGTAGGCGGCCACCGCGCGTCCCACCGCCTCGTGGGAATAGCCGATCACCATGTCGAGCGGCGTCGGCGTGATGTCCCACACCTCGACCACCGGAATCTTCGCGGCGAGCAGGGTGCGGCGGCAACCGAGGGAATGGTTGATGCCGATCAGGATGATGCCGTCGGGGCGGCGGCCGAGCACCGCGGCGACCACCGCCTCCTCTTCCTCCTGGCTGTAGCCGGATTCGCCCAGCAGCACCTGGTAGCCGTTTTCGCGGATGCGGCGGGTGAAGCTCTGGATGGTCTCGGCATAGACCAGGTTGGCGATCGACGGCATGATCGCGGCGAACAGGCGGCTGCGGCTGGAGGCCAGCCCCCCCGCCAGCAGGTTGGGCAGGTAGCCGGTCTGCTCGATCGCGCGGTTGATCCGCTCCAGGGTGTCGCGCGCCACCTTTTCCGGGTGGTTGATCGCCCGCGACACCGTGGCCGGGGCGACGCCCGCGCGCTCCGCCACGTTTTCCAGGGTGACGCCGTGCCCGGCCTGCCGCCGCGCCGCGCGGCGGCGCGCGGTGCGCGCGCGGGCGTCCTTCTTGCGGTACGGCATGTCCGGCACGCGGTCCTCCACTTCTCCTCCCCCTGATGGGGAGTGCAGCAGATTACGTTACCGGCCCCGGGTTGAACAAGACCAAGTCGTTGTGCAGGCCCAGCCGGTCCGCCGCCACGGTCTTGCGGCCGCCGGCGACGTCGAGGATGAGGTGGAAGAGTTCCCAGCCCACCTCGGGCAGGCTCGCCGCGCCGGTGGCGATGCGCCCGGCGTCGAGGTCGATGAGGTCGTGCCAGCGCGCCGCCAGGGCGGAGTTGGTGGCCACCTTGACCACCGGCGCGGCGGCGAGGCCGTAGGGCGTGCCGCGGCCGGTGGTGAACACCTGCAGCGCGATGCCGGAGGCGAGCTGCAACGTGCCGCAGACGAAATCGCTGGCGGGGGTGGCGGCGAAGATCAGCCCCTTGCGGCGGATCCGCTCGCCGGGGCCGAGCACGTCGGAGATCGGCCCGGCGCCGGACTTCACCACCGAGCCGAGCGCCTTTTCCACGACGTTGGAGAGGCCGCCCTTCTTGTTGCCGGGCGAGGGGTTGGCGCTGCGGTCCGCGCCGCCGCGCGCGAGGTAGCGGTCGTACCAGTCCATCTCGCGGATCAGGGCGTCGGCCACCGCGTCGTCGGCGGCGCGCGCCACCAGCAGGTGGATGGCGTCGCGCACCTCGGTGACCTCGGAGAACATCACGCTGCCGCCGCCGCGCACGATCAGGTCGGCGGCGAAGCCCACCGCCGGATTGGCGGTGACGCCGGAAAACGCATCCGAACCGCCGCACTGCACGCCGATCACCAAGTCGGAGAGCGGGCAGGTCTCGCGGCGGCGGCGGTCGAGCCGCGCCAGATGCTTCTCGGCGCGGGCGAGGATCGCCGCGACCATCTCCTCGAAGCCGGAAAACGCCTCGTCCTGCAGGTTGACGATGCTGCCCGCGCCCTCCAGCAGAGTTTCGGGCAACAGCTTCTCGCAGCCCAGGCCGATGATCAGCACCTCGCCGCCGAAGTTGGGGTTGCGCGCGAGGTTGCGCAGGGTGCGGATCGGAATCGCCGCATCCGGCGCGTTGATCGCCACGCCGCAGCCGTAGGCATGGTCGAGGGCGACCACGTCATCGACGTTGGGATAGCGCGGCAGAAGCTCGCGGCGGATGCGCTCCACCACGTGGGCGGCGACGCCCGCGACGCACTGCACGCTGATCGAGATGCCGAGCACGTTGCGGGTGCCGACGCTGCCGTCGGCATTGCGGTAGCCTTCGAAGACGTAGCCCTCCAGAGGCTTCGCCGGGGGGATGCTGCGCCGCAGCCGCGGCACCGCGGCAAGCGCGGGCGCAGCGGGCAGGCGCACGTCCGCCTCGGTGACGCAGACGCCGCGGGAAAGCACCCGCGCCGCATGGCCGATCACCTCGCCGTAGCGGACGATCGGCCCGCCCGCGGCAATGTCGGCGAGCGCCACCTTGTGGCCCATCGGCACGTTCTCCGCCAGCACCGTGCCGTCGGCGAGGCGCTGCCCGGCGCGCGCGCCCTTGGCGGCGACGACGATGGCGACGTTGTCGATGTCCCGGACCTTGACGCTGAGCGCGGTCTCCGGCGCGGTCATGGCGCGGCGTCCTGCTTGCCGCGGCGGGCCGCCTTGCGGATGTTGTGGATGGAGTAGGCGAGCGACACCGCGATCAGCCCCCACAACGCCATGGCGATCGGGCTCTTGGTGAAGAATATCCACAGCGAGCCGTAGGACTCGATGCTCTTCACGAAGTAGATCTCCGCGTCCTTGCCGAGGATGAAGCCGATGATCAGGGGCGTCACCTCCAGGCCCATCTTCTGCCCGAAGTAGCCGAACAGGCCGAACAGCAGGAAGGTCCAGACGTCGAACATGATGCCGGAGTTGGCCGAATAGGCGCCCACCGTGCACATCACCACGATCACCGGGTAGAGCAGGTACTTCGGCACCTGGATGATCTTCACGATGTGGCGGATGGCGAAGAACATGATGGCGAACATCACCAGATTGGCGAGGAACAGGTTGATCACCATCATGTCCCAGGTTTCGAGGTGCTCGCCGATGAACAGCGGCCCGAGCTGCAACCCCTGGAGGGTGAACGCGCCGATCATCACCGCGGTGGTGGAATCGCCGGGAATGCCGAGGGAGACCAGGGGGATCAGCGCGCCGCCGGTCAGCCCGTTGTTGGAGGCCTCGGAGGCGATCACCCCTTCGGGCACGCCGGTGCCCATCTTCTCCGGCGCCTTGGAGAGGTTCTTCTGCTGGGTGTAGGCGAGCACCGAGGCGGCGGAACCGCCGATGCCGGGCAACAGGCCGACGAAGGTGCCGATCGAGGCGGAGCGGATGAGGTTGCCGATCTGCCCCTTGAACACCGAGAGCGAGAAGGTCTTTGCGCCGCTCAGCTTGAATTGCGAGGTCGCCTCGGCGGGCACGCCCTTCTCCGCCTCGGCGAGCAGCACCGAGAGGCCGAACAGGCCGATCAGCACCGAAAGCAGGGAGAAGCCGTCGGAGAGGAAGCCCTCCATCCAGCCGAACATCAGGCGCGTCTCGCCGTTGCCGCCGTTGTTGATGTCGTAGGTGCCGACCAGGCTGAGCCAGATGCCGAGCACGCCGCTGAAGATGCCGGTGAGCAGGTTCTTCGACAGCGAGGCGATGATGGTGAGCGCGAAGAGGATGATCAGGAACTTCTCGACATAGGAGAACTTGATCGCCAGATCGGCGAGCGGCGGCGCGAAGAAGAACAGCACCGTGGCGCTGAACAGCCCGCCGAACAGCGACGGGACGATGCCGATCTTGAGCGCGCGCTCGGCCTCGCCCTTCTTCGCCATCGGGTGGCCGTCCATGGTGGTCATGATCGACGACGGCGTGCCCGGAATGTTGACCAGGATGGCGGGCACCAGGCCGCCGGAAATGCCGCCGACGTAGAGCGCCAGCAAGAGCGACAGGCTGTTGTCGATGTTGAGGCCGTAGGTCATCGGCAGGCACACCGCCACCGCCATCGTCGCGGTCATGCCGGGGATCGCGCCGAAGACGATGCCGACCGTCACCCCCGCGAAGATCAGCACGGCGGTCATCGGCGTGAAGAAGGACAGCGCATCCATGATCGGGTCCTCGTGCGGCGCTTACGGCAGGGTGAGGTTGAAGAAGGTGGTGAAGGCGTACCACGCGACGAGCGGCAGCCCGACGGAACACGCGGCGATCAGCGTCAGTTTCCGCCGCGTCGGGCCGTGCACGTAGAGCAGCGACAGCGCGGCCATGAAGACGATGGAGGTGAAGAGGAAGCTGAGCCCGGTGTTGGGGGCGAAGTCGGAGAAGAAGTCCATCGCCACGAAGTAGACGACGATGAGGCCGAGGCTGCCGAAGAAGCGCACATGGTCGAACCCGGGCGCGGGCAGCAGCATGCCGACGCCGCCCGCGCGCAGCCGCGCGATGAAGGCGGGGCCGCGCAGCGCCGCGATGAGGACCAGGAGCGCGAGCAGAATCCCGGTGACGATGTAGGGGAAGAACAGGTGAGACCGGTCGAACTCGATGCTCAGCCTGAGGAATTCGGGACCGCGGGACATCTCTTTCCTCCTCGACTTCCGGCGAACGCAACCGACGGCCCGGCCGCCCGCGGGCGGCCGGGCCGGACCATGCGGATCACCGCGTCGCGGCGATCAGGGCCTTGGACTGCTCGGCCTTCTTCTTCAGGTAGACCGCAGCCTCCTTCGAGGGATGGAAGTTCGGGATGAAGAACGCCTTCTTCAGCGTCACCTGGACTTTGCCCTCGGCGAAGATGTCGGAGAGCGCCTTGTCGAGATAGGCGACGGCCTTGGGATCCATCTTCTTGTTGTAAAGGAAGAAGAATTCCTTGTCGAAGGTGAAGTCTGCCTTGCCGTCGAGGGTGACGTGGACGTTGGGCGAGGTGAACTTCAGGAGTTCGTCGCGGCCGGTAGCGCCCATGCCCTCGGGGTTGGCCTGCGAGATCGTCGATGAGGGCGAAGGCAGCCAGAGGAAGCGCATCGCCTTCTGATCTTCGGCGGGCAGGCGGGTGTACTGCTCGTTGGCCTGCACCGAGCCGTGGATCACCTCGGCCTGGCGGTCGAAGAGGAGCTGGTTCTTGTCGCCCTGGGAGCCGGTCTTCACCGAGACGAGGTTGCCCTCCTTGCCGGGGAAGCGGATGCCGACGGCGTTCTTGAGGGCGCCGTAGTAGACCTCGGAAACGCCGCCCGGCTGGATCGCCACGCGCACGCGCTCGCCCTTGCCGCACGCCTGGATGACGTCCTCGATGGTCTTGAGCTTCGAGTCCTTGGCCCCGACGAAGGCGTCGCCGGGATTGATCGACACGGTCGGCCCGATCCGGAGGTCCTTGAAGATGTCCGGATAGCCCTTCAGCCCCAGCAGATGGCCGAGATAGGACTGGTCGTGGAAGAACATCACGGTGCTGCCGTCGGAGACCCGCGTCACCGCGGCGAAGGCGGCGGAAACGCCGACCGCATCGACCTTGGCGTTGATGCCGAGCTTCTTGGAGAGCGCCTCGGCGACGATGGCGGCGTTCTGATAGGTGTCGCCGCCGGTGGAGCTGGATCCGATGACGATACGCAGGTTGCCGGAGATCGGCTTGTCCGCGGCCCCGGCCGGGCCCGCGGCCACGCCGACGGCGGCGCCGAGAGCCAGACACATTCCCAACAAACGTGCCTTCATGGTCTTGATCCTCCCTGTTTTTCCGAACCAAACGGTTACTTTACAACGGGTTCCTTTCGCTCGGAGCGTCCATTCCCTCTCTCCGGGGGTTTTATGAAAACGCTTCCATCACTGTGCACGCATTTCCGCTATTGGGGTCTTTTCGCCGATGCAAGTCAAGCGCTTTTCATGCCGCATTCCGCCGTATTTTGGTGCATAATCGGGCGGCGGCCGTGGATTTTCAGCGGCTGCAATAAGCTAAGGTTGCGCTTTCATAAACGGAGACGCGCGCAAAGGCGCGCGCCGGGCACCGGCGAACCGGACAAGGAGCAAGGAATGATGACGGAGCAGACGCCGCACGCAGGGGGAGCCCCCCGGATCACCGCGATGCGGGTGGTGCCGGTGGCCGGACACGACAGCATGCTGCTCAACCTCAGCGGCGCGCACGGCCCCTTCTTCACCCGCAACGTCGTCATCCTCTCCGACTCCGCGGGCAACACCGGCCTCGGCGAGGTGCCCGGCGGCGAGGCGATCCGCCGCACTTTGGAGGAATCGCTCCCCCTGGTGGTCGGCCGCTCCCTCGGCGAGATCAACCGCGTGCTGCGCGAAATGCACGCCGCCTTCGGCGCGCGCGACGCGGGCGGCCGCGGCCTGCAAACCTTCGACCTGCGCACCGCCATCCACGCCCAGACCGCGGTGGAAGCGGCGATGCTCGACCTCTTCGGCCAGTTCCTCGGCCTGCCGGTGGCCGACCTGCTGGGCGAAGGGCGGCAGCGCGAATCGGTGAAGATGCTGGGCTACCTCTTCTACATCGGCGACCGCCGCAAGACCGACCTGCCCTACCGCGCGGCGCAAACCGGCGACGACTGGCTGCGCCTGCGCGACGAGGCGGCGCTCACCGCCGCGGCGGTGGTGCGCCTCGCCGAGGCGGCGGAGGCGCGCTACGGCTTCGCCGACTTCAAGCTCAAGGGCGGCGTGCTCGCGGGCGAGGCGGAAATGGAGGCCTGCGCCGCGCTTGCCGCGCGCTTCCCCGAGGCGCGGGTCTCGGTGGACCCCAACGGCGCGTGGCCGCTGGAAGAAGCGGTGCGCCTCGCCCGGGCGTTCCCCGGCGTGCTCGCCTATGCGGAGGACCCCTGCGGCGCGGAAGACGGCTATTCCGGCCGCGAGGCGATGGCGGAATTCCGCCGCGCCACCGGGCTCCCCACCGCCACCAACATGATCGCCACCGACTGGCGGCAGATGGGGCACGCGGTGCAGCTCCACGCCGTGGACATCCCGCTCGCCGACCCGCACTTCTGGACGATGCGCGGCGCGGTGCGGGTGGCGCAGATGTGCCGCGACTGGGGGCTGACCTGGGGCTCGCACTCCAACAACCACTTCGACATTTCCCTGGCGATGTTCACCCACGCCGCGGCCGCCGCGCCGGGCAACGTCGCCCCGATCGACACCCACTGGATCTGGCAGGACGGCGAACGCCTCACCCGCGAGCCGCTGAAGATCGTAAACGGCGCGATCGCCCTGCCGCAGCGCCCCGGCCTCGGCATCGAACCGGACATCGAGCGCATCGAGGCGGCGCACCGGCTTTACGTGGACAAGGCGCTGGGCGCGCGCGACGACGCCGCGGCGATGCAGTTCCTCATTCCCGGCTGGAAATTCGACAACAAGAGGCCCTGCCTGGTGCGCTGAACCGCGCCGACTTGTCTGATAAGTATGTCCCTACGTTGCCGATATGCCGACTCGGCGCACGGTTCCGCAACGGAGCGGCTATACTTGTCAGACAACTTTGCCTATACTGGCGGGAGTTTCGACCCGGAGACCCCGCATGCAGCCGCGCGCCCGCCAGTCCCTCGCCGAACAGATCGTCCGCATCCTCGTCGGGCGCATCGCCGACGGCTCCCATCCCCTCGGCTCCCGCCTGCCGAGCGAACACGACATGACGGCCGAATTCGGCGTCAGCCGCACCGTGGTGCGCGAGGCGGTGGCCGAGTTGCGCGCCACCGGCCTGGTCGCCACGGTCCAGGGGCGCGGCGCCTTCGTGGTGCGGCAGAAGCCGCCGGAGGTCTTCCGCATCGAGGGGACCGGCGGCTCGCCGCTCGCCGAGATCGTCTCCGCCATGGAGCTGCGCATCGCGCTGGAATCCGAGGCGGCGATCCTCGCCGCGTCGCGGCGCAGCGCGGAACACCTGGCGTCCCTCGCCGCCGCTCTGGCGGAAATGGACGCCGCCATCGCCGCCGGAGAAGACGCGGTGCCCGCCGACATGCGCTTCCACCGCGGCATCGCCGAGGCCACCGGCAACCCCCACTTCGTGCGCCTGTTCGACTGCCTGGGCGACGGCATCATTCCGCGCACCCGCCTGCCCTCGTTCCGCGCCGCGGGAGCGGGCCGGGCCGACTACCTGCGCGCCGTGCTGCGCGAGCACGAGCAGATCTTCCACGCCATCGAACTCTCCGACCCCGAGGCGGCGCGCGCCGCCCTGCGCCTGCACCTCACCGGCAGCCGCCTGCGCCTGCTGAAGATGATGGACCGCGCCTCGTGAGCCCCCTTGCGGCTTGACTCGCCCCGCGCCCGCGCCTAGCATTTTCCACGCTTGTATGATGTCTGCCGTATTGGCGCCTCCCCGGCCTCAGCACGGCGGCACGGCGGCGACGGGCTTCCCGTCCCGGGTTCGCGCGATGCGCCCGCCGACCGACGCCGTCCCCCACCTCCTTGCGCACGAGGACCTCAAATGCACGTGGACTTGCCCGTCAATGTCTTCAAACACCGTCTCCTCGCCGGCGAACAGCAGATCGGCCTGTGGTCGCACCTCTCCAGCCATGTCTCCACCGAGGTGATCGCCGGGTCCGGCTTCGACTGGGTGCTGATCGACGCCGAGCACTCGCCCAACGACGTGCTCGCGGTGCTGCCGCAGTTGCTGGCCTGCACCGGCGGCACCGCCGCGCCGATCGTGCGGGTGCCGTGGAACGACACCGTGCTGATCAAGCGCTACCTCGACATCGGCGCGCAGTCGCTGCTCATTCCCTATGTGCAGAACGCCGCCGAGGCGCGCGCCGCGGTGGAGGCGATGCGCTACCCGCCGCGCGGCGTGCGCGGCTTCGCCGGGGCGACGCGGGCGTCGCGCTTCGGCCGGGTGCCGGACTACCACACCCGCGCGGAAGAGGAACTCTGCCTGCTGGTGCAGGTGGAAACCGCCGAGGCGCTCGGCAACCTCGAAGCGATCGCCGCCACCGACGGCGTCGATGGCGTGTTCATCGGCCCCGGCGACCTCGCCGCCTCGATGGGCCACCTCGGCCAGCCGGGCCACCCCGAGATGCAGGCCGTCGTGGTGGACGCGATCAAGCGCATCCGCGCCTGCGGCAAGCCCGCGGGCATCCTCACCGCCGACGAGAAGCTCGCCCGCATCTACATGGCGGCGGGCACCACCTTCACCGCGGTGGGGGCCGACGTCGGCATCCTCGCCCGCGGCACCGAACAGCTCGCCGCCCGCTACAAGGGCGCGCTCTGACCCCCGGACCACGGAGTTTTCCAGATGACCAAAATCGCATTCGTCGGCCTCGGCATCATGGGCGTCCCCATGGCGAAGCACCTGATCGACGCCGGGCACGACCTCTTCCTCTACAGCATCCCCGCCGTGCCCGCCGCGCTGGTGGCGGCGGGCGGCACCGCCTGCGCCAACTCGGCGGAGGCGACGCGCCAGGCCGACATCGTGATCGTCATGGTGCCCGACACCCCGGACGTGGAGGCCGCGCTGTTCGCCGAGAACGGCATCGCCGCGGGACTCTCCGCGGGCAAGATCGTGGTGGACATGAGCTCGATCTCGCCGGTCGCCACCAAGGACTTCGCCAAGCGCATCGAGGCGCTGGGCTGCGCCTACCTCGACGCGCCGGTCTCCGGCGGCGAGGTCGGCGCCAGGGAGGCCAGCCTCACCATCATGGTGGGCGGCCCGGAAAAGGCCTTCGAGACGGTGAAGCCGCTGTTCGAGCTGATGGGCAGGAACATCACCCTGGTCGGCGGCAACGGCGACGGCCAGACCACCAAGGTGGCCAACCAGATCATCGTCGCGCTGACCATCGAGGCGGTGGGCGAGGCGCTGCTGCTCGCCTCCAAGGCGGGGGCGGACCCGGCGCGGGTGCGCAAGGCGCTGATGGGCGGCTTCGCCAACTCCCGCATCCTCGAACTGCACGGCGACCGCATGGTGAAGCGCACCTTCGAACCGGGCTTCCGCATCGCCCTGCACCAGAAGGACCTCAACCTCGCGCTCTCCACCGCGAAGGCTCTCGGCCTCAGCCTGCCCAACACCGCCACCGCGCAGGAACTGTTCAATTCCTGCGCCGCGCACGGCGGCTCGGCCTGGGACCACTCGGCGATGGTCAAGGCGCTGGAGCTGCTGGCGAACCACGAAATCGCCTGACGCCGCATCCGCAACACGAAAAAGCCGGGCTTCCCCAAGCCCGGCTTTTTCGTGCGCGGACGGCTACTTCTGAACGAAAACGTTGAGCTGCTGGGTCAGCGCATTCATCACCTCGTAGCGGACGTCGAACCCTTCCGGGTCGCTCTCCACCAGGCCTGCAAGCAGCGCCTCCAGCATCACCAGGGCGGAGCAGCGGCTCTTGAAGCGGCTCTGCCCTTCGGTATGGACGAACAGGGTGTGCCGCGCATAGGGCAGCAGCGGGCTGCCGTGGCGGTTGGTGAGGAGGATCGTCTCGCAGCCGAGCTGGTGGAAATGTTTCAGAGCGGTCAGCGTCGCCATCGGGTGGCGGTCCACGGCAAGGGCGAAGAGCACCGCGTCGGGACCGGCATCGACGATCTCTTGGCTCAGGGTGGATGTGTCGCCGCCCAGCATGTGCAGGTTGCGGCGCGCATATTTGGCGAGGACGTAGAAGTAGTGGAGGATGGCGTGCCCGGAAGCCACCGACATCAGGTAGAGCGGGCGTTTTTCGTCGGCGAGCAGCGCCAGGACGCGGGCGAAGGCGTCGGCATCGGCCTGCTCCAGGGTGCGCTCCAGAACCGTCGCGCCGGTGGCGAAGGTGGTTTCCATATGGCCCGCCGGGACGTGGGCCTTGGCGGTGCGGCGCTCGCCCGGCGTGTCGAAGTTCTGCACCACTTCGTCGCGCAGGGAGCGGATGAAGACGTGAAAATCGGCATAGCCGAGACGCCGCACGAAGCGGGTGACCGTCGTCTTGCTCACCCCGGTGCGGGCGCTGATCTCCGCAAGGTTGGAAAACGCGATGTGCGGGTATTGCGTCGCAAAGTAGTCGAGCAGCTTGCGCTCGCTCGGCGTGGCCGCCCCCACAAGCGGCAGTCTCTGCAGCAGGTTCTGCTTTTCGGAAGACATCCCCCGGGGCCCGCCTTGTCGATACCCTGGAAACCGTGGCCGCCGTGCGCGCCGCCGCCAGTGTAGCCAGAGCGCCTCGCAATTGCAAAGGCCGTAGAGACGGACACGCCCGCTTCCCGGCTCCGGCGGCTGGGGGGGAGGCCGGAGCGGCGGAAGCGGGCGGCGGGGACCGGGCGCGGCTTCGTCCGCCTAGAGCCAGCGGACCACCTGGGTGTTGCGGACAGGCACGCGATAGGCCGGATACCTGGCGTTGCCGAACACCATTGCGCCCTGGACCACCATATCCGGGGCGATGCCGAGCCGGTCCCGCACCGCCGGGGAGGCGGCGGCTGCCCGGATGAAATACCCCGCCCAACAGCAGCCGACGCCGTGGGCATGGGCCGCGAGATTGAAGAAGGTCAGCGCGATGGCGCTGTCCACCGCCCCCCAGACGGCATTGGGCGGCGTACAGGCGGCGACGAGATGCGGCGCGCCGCGCAAGATGACGTCGGAACCGGCGCGGAAGCGGCTGACGATGGAATCGATGGCGTAGCGCTTGCCGGCCACCGGATCGGTGCGGGCATCGGTATCGAACCACTGCGCGATGAGTTCCGCCAGTTCGCGCACGGTCTCCGGACGCTCCACGACGATCCACCGGACGACCTGATTGTTGCCGCCGCTGGGGGCGAGGCGCGCCGCCCCCAGAAGCCGCAGGATGACCTCGTGAGAGACCGGCTGACGGGTGAAGGAGCGCACCGAACGGCGGCTTTTCAGGAACTGCTCGGCCTGCTCGGGACCGATCCGCAGGGCTGCCTCGACCGGCTCGACCCGGCCGTCCGAAAAACGTTCGAGCGAGACCGCGCCGGTGGGGCAGAACGCCAGGCACTGGCCGCACAGATTGCAACGCGACTCCATGCCTTCGGGGAGGTGCGGAAAACCGCCCTCCATCCGCAGCAGGTCCTTGGGACAGACGTCGGCGCAGATGCCGTCGCCGGTGCAGAGTTCATGGTCGATGGCGACCCGTGACATAGCGCTGGCCCTCCGATGGGGAAGAACGATGCCGGGAGCGCCGCCCGGGAAGGGGCGGCATCCGGCGATCATGTTACAGGAACAGGAAGCTTGCGCTCACCATGACGACGATGCCCACCCCCATCGGCAGCATGGTGCGCCGCACCACCGCGATGGGACTGATCCCGGCGGCGCCGGCGACGGCGATGATCACGCCCGCCACCGGCGACATCGCGCGGAACATGCCGGAGCCGAACTGCATCGGCGTGACCAGGGCCTCGATCGACCCGCCGAGACCGGAAGCGACCGTCGGAGCCAGGGTGGCGAAGCTGGAATAGGCGCCGACGCCGCTGCCGGTGAGGAGGGTGACGGCCCCGACGATGGCGGTCAGCACCATGGTCATGCCGCTCATGCCGAACCCGGCGGTGCGGGCGCTGTCGATAAGCAGCGAGATCAGGCCGGTGGTCTTCAGCCCGGCGGCGAACATCTCCGCCGCGATGATCAGGGAGACGATGGTGGCGAACATCGTGCCCATGCTCTTGAACAGCGTCATGGCGTCGGCGAACACCTTCTTGGGGTCGCGCCAGCGCACCAGCTCGGAAACCACGGCGAAAACCCACACCAGCAACAGGGCGGACACCGTATCCAGCCGGATCGTCTCGTGCACCAGGCGGCTGAACACGATGAGCAGAACGATCGGCAGCAGCGGGAACAGGGCGTACCAGAGCGGCGCGTCCTTGAGTTCCTGCACCTTGACCTCCTTCGGGGTCTCATAGATGTCGCCGCCCTTGAGGTCGTAGTGGCGCTGCACGAAGAAGTGCATCACCGCAACGGCGATCAGGGTCGGAATGGCGACGGGCAGCTGATACTTGACGAAATAGATGATGGGTTCGATCTGCGCGACCTTGGCGGCGAGAATCGCGGTGCCGCTGGCCGGGCCGAGGGTCATGCCCGCGCTGGTGCCGATCACCGCCGCCGCAGAAGCCGGGGAAACCCCGACCGCGGTCAGCATGGGAAACACCACGACGAGCAGCAGCATGGCAAGACCGGCGGCGCTCGGGATCACCGTGACCAGAAACTGGCCGAGCAGATAGGCGAGGCTCAGCACCAGATAGGGCTGATGGAACGCCTTGAGCGGCCGGCTGCTGATGCGCACCAGAACATCGGAAGCGCCGATCTGGCTCATGTAGGCGGCAAAGCCCCCGGCCACCATGATGAGGAAGCCGATGCCGGAGCTCTGCCGCGTGGCGATGGAGCGCAGCAGGTCGATGATATCGAACCAGACAAGCCCGGAAGACGGCATCTTGCCGGGCAGAATGTTGGTGACGCCGAAGAGAACGGCCAACGCCACCATGAACAGACCGGAGAGGAGCAGCACCATGTGGGTCTGGTAGCGCTTGACCAGAAGGTACCCCGTGACGCCCGTGATACCGATCGCAAT
This sequence comes from Oleispirillum naphthae, assembly GCA_027864655.1. Classification (GTDB taxonomy): domain Bacteria; phylum Pseudomonadota; class Alphaproteobacteria; order Rhodospirillales; family Rhodospirillaceae; genus Oleispirillum; species Oleispirillum naphthae. The sequence continues at coordinate 37,912 of JAQAZG010000005.1, read as the reverse complement.
ATAAGGAAGTAATGCCATGGTATATCTCACTTTTTGGACGTTACCGACGGTTCGTTCCGCCGGATCCTAAACGGATTGCAGAGTGGAAAGCGTGCTGACGATGTCCTTGAATTCCGCGAACCTCGCCTCGAGGTCCGTGGTGTCGATGAATTCGTTCTGGGTGTGGGCGCCGCCGCCCACCGGGCCGATGCCGCAAAGCGCGGGCTTGCCCATGGCGCTGGCGAAGGAGGCATCCGAACCGCCGCCGACGAAGGCCCACTTCGGGGTAATGCCGTGGCGCAGGCTGACCTCGTCCACCACCGCGCAGATGCGCTCGGTCGCCGCGTTCGGCTTCATCGGCGGCCGGGTGATGCCGCCGCCCAGCGCAAACGATACGCGCGGGTTGAAAATGCCGCGGGCGCGCACCGCCGCATCGATGGCGAGCGAATCCTCGTAATCGACGGTGCGGATATCGACGCGCAGTTCCGCCTCATCGGGGATGGTGTTGACGCTGGCGCCGCCATGCGCCATGCCCGGGTTCACCGTGATGCCCTTGCCCGGGTCCTCCAGGGATTTGAAGAAGAGAATCCAGTTGGCCATCTCGGTGACCGCGCATGCGCCGTCCTGCGGGTTGTTGCCCGAGTGCGCGCTCACGCCGGAGAACTTCAGGGTATAGCGGAGAATGCCCTTGCGCTGCTTGATGTGCGCGCCGTTGGCGCGCACGCACTCGGTGGCGAAAATCACCTTGCTGCCGCGCGACAGGTCCTCGATCACCGCCCGGGTGTTGGGACAGCTGATCTCGTGCTCGCCGTTGAAAAACACCCCGACGTTACCCAGCGCCCCCTTCTCCGCCACCAGTTGTTCCAGGGCGTGGAGCGCAAACAGACAACCGCCCTTCATATCTGCGGCGCCGGGGCCGCGCAGGCGGTCTCCCTCGATGCTGAAGGGACGGCGCTCCGCCTCTCCGGCGGGAAACACCGTGTCGATATGGCAGAGGATGAGCAGATCGAAGTTGCGGGCCGCCGACGGGGTGCAGAGCACGCTCTTGCCCAGGGTTTCCGGCGCAGGCTCGAACCATTCCGTCTTCCAGCCCATCGCCGAGAACCGCTGCGCGAACCATTCCGCAACGAAGTCCACGCCCGCCTTGCAGTAGGTGCCGCTGTCGATGTTGACCAGGCTCTCCAGCTCCTCGAGATACCGCTTCTTGTCCAGCATTCGCCTGTCCCCTTGCGGAATGGCACGAAACCCACGCGCCGGTTTATGGAATGAATTTTTCATACCATTTTGAATAAAAGGACGAAACTAAAATAATATTTTGTGCGGCGGCATGACGCCGTGGTACAAGGGTGGCTTTGCTGCGGCCGCCTCCACCCTCTCGGGTGGGCGGTTGAAGCCCGTGAAAATTATAGAAAAAACCGCTCTCGGCCGGGGCGAATCGGGCCGACTCAGGCTGATCCGCCGGGAGGAGGCGACCTCCCTCCCCACTCCCCGCACCGGATCAGCGGCGGCGCATGCCCACGGAATCGCGCCGCGACGGCCTTTACAATAGACGGCGCGGACCACCCGGCGCCGCCGGGCCCGGTCGGCCACGCCATGGATGAAAAAAACCGGCCCCCAAGGGTCCGGCTTTTTCATGGCGGAGAGGTACGGGACCACCCGGAAGGGACGGAGAACGTCCTTGTCAGAGGTGCTCGAGCACCATGGACAAGGTCCGATGATCGAGGGCGGTGAGAACCGTCGGCGCGGGCGGCTCCACCGCCCAGGATTCCACGAGCCATGGCGCATAGCGCCACAGGGAATCCGCGTCGCAGGCCCCCAGCATCAAGAACAAGGCGATGTACGAGAACCCCCCGCCATCGTAGACGAACAGGTCCAGATCGACCGTTCGGATCTTCCCCCCGGAAAGGAAGGTCAAAAGAGCCCGCGCCAAGGATTCGGCCGCGCCCGCCGGGATATCGGCCCGCGGCGGCGGCGCTTCGGGAATCCGGCGGTGTTCGATGAGATTGCAGATGGCATCCGATACCATTTCCGCGGTTTCGAGCGGAAAAGCGGTCGAGAAAAGACCGCCGAGCGCCCTTTCCTCGAAACTCATGCCTTCCGCACCCTTGTTGCTCCAGCGCGCTCTAAAATCATCCAGCATACCCTCCGGGTAAAAATTCCTCACCCGGTCATCGCCATACAGGCATTCGATATCATCGTCGCTGATATTGATTACGTTATGCGAAAAATTATACAGTAATGATATGTTCTTAACCTTTGCATTATTCTCATGAGGAATTGGTTTTATTTTAACTCCCAGGTATTCCGACAGGGCATTGCCGATAAACTCATTGAATCCTTCATATCGATAAAAAAGTAAATTGAACTTACCCTTTCTGATGATGGACCACCCCCGCTCCCTGTCGAAATCTTCCGAAAAAATGTCTATTCCAGTAAAATTCCTTAATTCCGTTCCCAGGGTGGGCAGCCACGCCGCGCGATATTGCTTAACGGGTTCTCTCTCCAGGTATTCTATCATATCTCTAAGGCCCTCTTTCGTCCCGGCCATGATTTTGGCATGCCGCAAACCGTCCGTTTCGCTCAAGTATTGGAAATACCCGGACAACGCATAGGATACAGGTTCCCTGATGCCGCAAATAACGTTCACACTATCGGACGTGGCCGCGATGTTCCTGGCTCTCAGTGCGAGTTCGATTTGTTTGACGTGTTGATGCATAAACTCGTCAAACCGGCTTTTTTCCGCATAGAGGGCGATAATATCAAGACCCCTCCGAATGGAATCCGGGCAGAGAAAATGGATCTTGATCGCCTCCATTCCAGCCGAGTTTAAATATTGTGTAATCGATGTGGAGCCGGTCTTCCCGAGCGTAAGCTGAATAACGGCGGACATGGTCACCTCCTTGGCGCTGGCGCATCGACGCCAACGGAAGATTCATACTGGTGCCGAGCCATGCGAAGATGGAGGCATGGCCTGGACCGTCAATCGATGAGTCCCGAACCCGGTTGCCGGCCCACCCCTATTCTTCTCCGTCGATCCCGCCCGGCCGTGGCCGATCAGCCGCCCCTGCCGTTCCGAGGTGCGGGCGCACTGCATCCCGGCGACGATCTCGGGCAGGGTCGCGGCATCGGATTCGATGGCGGTGGTGAGCGGATAGCAGCCGAGGGTGCGGAAGCGCGTCTTCTTCATCATCGGCTTTTCGCCGGGGGCGGGCGGCAGGCGGCCGTCGTCGGCCAGGATCAGCATGCCGCTGCGCTCCACCGCCGGCCGCACCGCGGCGAAGCAGAGCGGCACGATCGGGTTTTCGAAGCAGGCGGCCACTCCGCGCAGGATGTGGATGCTCTCGGCCTCCAACCGGCGGGGGCGCGACAGGGAAGCTGCGTGCAAAACGAACCTCTGACCCCGAGGGAAACCCTTGGGAAAATTACTCTCCGCCACGCGCGCGCGCAAGCCGCGATGACCGGACCGCCGCCGAACCCGGCGGATTCTCAGCCTCGGCCCTCTCCGCCATGAAAAAGGGGCACCCTTGCGGGAACCCCTTTTTCATGGCGGAGAGGGTGGGATTCGAACCCACGGGACGCTTGCGCGCCCAACGGTTTTCGAGACCGCCCCGTTCGACCGCTCCGGCACCTCTCCTTAACGCCGCGGTCGGCGAAGATGGGCTTTCTACAGGCGCTTTCTGCCGCCGTCAAGCGCCGTTGCGCGAACCGCTTTCCCGAGCGGCGGAAAAGCGTTGACAGGGGCCGTCCTGCGGCTATAGTACGCGCCTCTTTCGCGGACCGTGAACGCGGTACCGCGCTTCTTTGGTGTTTTACGAAGGCGGTTTACCATGTTTGCAGTCATCAAGACGGGTGGCAAGCAGTACCGGGTCGAAGCCGGCGACGTCATCGTCGTCGAGAAGCTGCCGGTCGAAGAAAACGGCGCTGTGACTTTCGACGAGGTCCTGATGGTCGGCGACAAGGTCGGCGCGCCCACCGTGGCCGGCGCCACCGTCACCGGCGAGGTCATGAAGCAGGCCCGCGACAAGAAGATCATCGTCTTCAAGAAGAAGCGCCGCCAGAACTACCGGCGCAAGAACGGCCACCGCCAGTACATCAGCGTCGTGCGCATCACCGACATCGCCGTCGCCTGAACCGACGAGAGCAGGAGTAATACGAGATGGCTCACAAAAAAGCAGGCGGCAGTTCCCGCAACGGGCGCGACTCCGCGGGTCGCCGCCTCGGGCTGAAGAAGTCCGGCGGTCAGGCGGTCGTCGCCGGCAACATCCTGGTCCGCCAGCGCGGCACCCAGTATCATCCGGGCGACAACGTCGGCCTCGGCCGCGACCACACCCTGTTCGCCCTGGTGGACGGCAAGGTGGAGTTCAAGAAGGGCGCGAAGAACCGCACCTTCATCGGCATCGCGCCGTCCGCGGAATAACCCGCCGCGCGGCATCCGCCGCGTTCCGGTGGGGGGAAACAAGGGGAATGGTCGTCCATTCCCCTTTTTGCATCGCTGGAGGAAACCCCGCGTGAAGTTCCTCGATCAGGTCAAGATCTTCGTCAAGTCGGGCGACGGCGGAAACGGCTCCCTGAGCTTCCGGCGGGAGAAGTACATCGAATTCGGCGGCCCGGACGGCGGCGACGGCGGCCGCGGCGGCGACGTGGTGCTGGAGGCGGTGGCCAACCTCAACACCCTGATCGATTTCCGCTACCAGCAGCACTTCAAGGCGCAGCGCGGCCACGGCGGCATGGGGCGCGACCGCACCGGCGGCGCGGCGGACACGCTTCTGATCAAGGTGCCGGTGGGCACCCAGGTGCTGGCCGAGGACCGCGAGACCCTGCTCTACGACATGGACGCCCCCGGCAGGCGCGTGGTGGTGGCCAAGGGCGGCGACGGCGGCTTCGGCAACGCGCACTACAAAACCTCGACCAACCAGGCGCCGCGCCGCGCCGACCCCGGCTGGCCGGGCGAGGAGATGTGGCTGTGGCTGCGCCTCAAGCTGATCGCCGACGTCGGCCTGGTCGGCCTGCCCAACGCCGGGAAGTCCACCTTCCTCTCCCGCGTCACCAAGGCGCGGCCGAAGATCGGCGACTACCCCTTCACCACCCTCTTCCCCAACCTCGGCGTCGCGGTGGTGGGCGGGCACGAGTTCGTCATCGCCGACATCCCCGGGCTGATCGAGGGCGCGCACGAGGGCGCGGGCCTGGGCGACCGCTTCCTCGGCCATGTGGAGCGCACCTCGGTGCTGCTGCACCTGATCGACGGCACCGCCGAAGACGTGGCGGAAAGCTACCGCATCATCCGCGGCGAACTCGCCGCCTATGGCGGCGGCCTCGACGAAAAGGCGGAGATCGTCGGCCTCAACAAGTGCGACTCCCTGCCCGAAGACGAAGTGGACGCCAAGCTCGCGGCGCTTGCGGCGGAAACCGACTCGCCGGTCCTGGCGCTTTCCGGGGTTTCGGGCTACAACCTTCAGGCCGTTTTGCATACACTTGCCGCCTATGTGCGCGGCGACGTGGAGGAAACGGAAGACGACGCCGCGGACTGGCAGCCCCTGGAGGAGTAGGGCGTATTTTCGGGGGAAGGAAAAACTTTGCGGGGGGACTCGGTCCCCCCACGCCCCCCATAAGTTTTTTCGCCGCGAAGCGGCAGGCAACGTGCCGTTTGCAACCGCCCCGGGCTTATGGCGCTTCGCGCAAAAACTTTAAGTCATGGGGTGCGCGAGGGGACCGAATCCCCTCGCAGAGTTTCGGTTTTTCCGGGGCGGCGACCCCCGATGGAGCATGAGGCGATGCAGGCGCATTCGGAGCGGAATCCTCTTTCGGCGGCGAAGCGCGTCGTCGTCAAGGTCGGCTCCGCCCTCCTGGTCGATGAGGCCAGCGGCGAGATCCGCCAGGGCTGGCTCGATTCTCTGAGCGACGACATTGCGGACCTGCGCGCCCGCGGCAAGGAGGTGGTGGTGGTCACCTCCGGCGCCATCGCGGTGGGGCGCGGCCCCCTGGGCCTGGCGGGCAAGACCCTGCGCCTGGAGGAGAAGCAGGCGGCGGCGGCGGCGGGGCAGGCGAAGCTGATCCACGCCTATCAGGACAGCCTGGCGCGGCACGGCATCGCCGTGGCGCAGGTGCTGCTCACCATCGCCGACACCGAGGCGCGGCGGCGCTTCCTCAACGCCAGCAACACCCTGGAAACCCTGTTGAAGCTCGGCGTGGTGCCGGTGGTCAACGAGAACGACACCGTGGCGACGCAGGAAATCCGCTACGGCGACAACGACCGCCTCGCCGCGCGCATCGCGCAGATGACCGCGGCGGGCGCGCTCATCCTGTTTTCGCTCGACATCGACGGGCTCTACACCGCCGACCCCACCAGCGACCCCACGGCGCGCCACATTCCCGAGATCACCGGAATCGACGGCGAGATCGAACGCATGGCGGGCAAGCCGAAGGGCGCGGGTTCCGGCGGCATGGTGACCAAGCTTCTCGCCGCGCAGGTGTGCATGGCCGCGGGCTGCCACATGGCGATCGCGCGCGGCCGCGGCGCCCACCCCATCGCCGCGCTGCTGAACGGCGCGCGCGCCACCTGGTTCATCCCGGAGGAAGACCCGCCCGCGGCGCGCAAGCGCTGGATCGCGGGCTCCCTCAACCCGCGCGGCGCGTTCACCGTGGATGCGGGCGCGGTGGCGGCGCTGCTGCACGGCAAGAGCCTTCTGCCCGCGGGGGTGACCGCGGTGGAGGGGCGCTTCGACCGCGGCGACGCGGTGGTGGTGAAGGATGCCGAGGGCCACGAGCTGGCGCGCGGCCTCTCCGCCTATGCCGCCAAGGATGCGCGCCTGATCGTCGGGCATAAAACTCAAGACATAGAGTCCCTGCTCGGCTACCGTGGACGCAGCGAAATCATTCACCGCAACGACCTGGTTTTGACCCGCGCCAACGGGCACGCCTCCTGACCCCCACTTCTGCCGGAGTCCCTGCCATGACCACCGCCCTCGCCGACGTGATGCACGCGATCGGGCGCGAAGCCCGCGCCGCAGCCGCAGTGCTGGCGGGCGCGCCCACGCAGGCGAAGAACGCCGCGCTCGCCGCCGCCGCCGCGGAGATCCGCGCCCGCGCCGCGGAGATCGCGGCGGCCAACGCGGCGGACGTGGCCGACGGCGTGAACAAGGGCCTTTCCGCCGCGCTGCTCGACCGCCTCACCCTCACCCCGCCGCGCATCGAGGCGATGGCCGCGGGCCTGGAGGCGGTGGCTGCGCTGCCCGATCCGGTGGGCCGCTCCCTGGCGAAGTGGGACCGCCCCAACGGGCTGTCCATCGAGCGCGTCGCGGTGCCCTTGGGGGTCATCGGCGTGATCTTCGAAAGCCGCCCCAACGTCGCCGCCGATGCCGGGGCGCTCTGCCTCAAGGCGGGCAACGCGGCGATCCTGCGCGGCGGGTCGGAGAGCTTCCGCTCCGTTTCGGCGATCCACGCGGCGCTCGCCGCGGGGCTCAAAGCCGCCGGTCTGCCGGAGGCGGCGATCCAGGCGATCCCCACCACCGACCGCGCCGCCGTGGGCATGCTGCTGACGATGACCGAGTTCGTCGATGTCATCGTGCCGCGCGGCGGCAAGGGCCTGATCGAGCGCGTCACCGCGGAGAGCCGCATCCCGCTGTTCAAGCACCTGGACGGCCTCTGCCACACCTACATCCACAGCGCCGCCGACCCGGCGATGGCGCGGGAGGTGACCCTCAACGCCAAGATGCGGCGCACCGGCATCTGCGGCGCCACCGAGACCGTGCTGATCGACCGCGCGGCGCTCGCCACCCACCTGCCGGGCGTGCTCGACGCGCTGATTTCCGCGGGCTGCGAGGTGCGCGGCGACGCCGAAGCGGCGGCGCTGGATGCGCGCGTGCTGCCCGCGGGCGCGGCGGACTGGGACACCGAATACCTCGACGCCATCGTCTCCATCCGCACCGTCGCGGGGCTCGAGGAGGCGCTCGCCCACATCGCGGCGCACGGCTCCCACCATACGGATGCGATCATCACCGCCGACCCGGCGGCGGCGGAGGCGTTTCTTGCCGCGGTGGACAGCGCCATCGTGGTGCACAACGCCTCCACCCAGTTCGCCGACGGCGGCGAGTTCGGCATGGGCGCGGAAATCGGCATCTCCACCGGCCGCTTCCACGCCCGCGGCCCGGTCGGCCTGGAGCAGCTCACCATCTACAAATACAAGGTGCGCGGCACTGGCCAGGTGCGTCCGGTCTGACCCATAAGATGCAGATCCACCAGCGCCTCGTCCGCAAACGCCCGCTTCCCCCCGCCGGAGACCGCCGCCACCGCGCCGTCGGCCTGCTCGGCGGGTCGTTCAACCCGGCGCACCCGGGCCATCGTTTCATCAGCCTGCGGGCGATCAGGGCGCTCGGCCTCGACGAGGTGTGGTGGCTGGTCACGCCGCAGAACCCGCTCAAGGACAGCCGGGTGATGCTCTCCCTGGCGGAACGGGTGCGCCGCGCCCGGCTGATCGTGCGCCACCCGCTGATTCGCGTCACCGACATCGAAACCCGCCTCGGCACCCGCTTCACCGCCGACACGCTCTGCGCCATGCGGCGGCGCTTCCCATGCATCCGCTTCGTCTGGCTGATGGGCGCGGACAACCTGATGCAGATGCCCCACTGGGACCGCTGGGAACGCATCTTCGCCACCGTTCCGGTCGCCGTGTTCGACCGCGAGCCCTATACATATCAGGCCTTAAGCAGCCGCGCGGCGCAGCGCTTCCGGCATCAGCGGCGCACCGGCCCGCGCCTGCACCGCCTCGCCGAGAGCGCGCCGCCGGTCTGGGCTTTCCTGCCCGGACGGCGGCACCCGGCCTCGGCCACCGCAATCCGGGAAAAAACCGGACTCGACAAACTTCTCAAAAAACGCAAGAAGTGAAGATTGACGCAACCGCAGCAGAAACTGCGGGATGCGCCGAACAACCGATGGAGACGACCATAACTTCTCTGAGAACCTCCTCCGACGTCCAGGAGCCGCCCAGTCGCGGTAAGGACGCCATCGCCGATGCCGCCGATCTGGTGCGCGTCGTGTGTCGCTCGCTCGACGACGACAAGGCCGAGGACATCTCGGTCATCGATCTCTCGGGAAAAACCAACATCGCCGACTTCATGGTGATCGCCTCCGGACGGTCGTCGCGGCAGGTCGGCGCGATCGCCGACCACATGTTGCGCCGCCTCAAGGAGGCGGGGCTGCGCCCGGCCACCGAGGGCAAGGCGAATTCCGACTGGGTGATCGTCGATGCCGGATCGGTCATCGTCCACATCTTCCGGCCGGAAGTCCGCGCCTTCTACAACCTGGAAAAGATGTGGGGCCACATCCCGGCGGCCGAGGAAACCGAAACCGCGCGCCCTTTCGGCACGGCGGGGTTCCCGCCGCCCCGCGGGCCTGAAGCGGCGGCGCGCCTCAACGCCTGAGGCGACGCCATGCGCTTTCTCATCGCCGCGGTCGGGCGCGGCGGCAAAGGACCGGAACAGGCGCTGTTCGCCCACTACGCGGCGCGCCTGCGTCCGCCTATAGACCTGCGCGAAGTGGAGGAGCGCCGCCCGCTGCCCACCGCCGAACGCCAAGCCCGCGAGGCGGAAAAACTCCTCGCCGCGGTGCCGCTGGGCGCGCGCATCGTCGCGCTGGACGAACGCGGCAAATCGCTTTCCAGCACCGACCTCGCCGCCACCCTCGGCGCCTGGCGCGACCAGGGCGCGCCCGCCGCCGCCTTCCTCATCGGCGGAGCGGACGGCCACGACGAAAGCGTGCGCCAACGCGCCGACCTCACCCTCGCCCTCGGCACGATGACCTGGCCCCACCTCCTGGTGCGCGGCCTCATCGCCGAACAGATCTACCGCGCCCAGTGCATCCTCGACGGCCACCCCTACCACCGGGCGTGAGGAAAACCAGGCCGGGGCTCCGCCCCTGGACCCGCCGGGGACTCGGTCCCCGGACCCCATAAATTTTGGTTTTTGCGCGCAGCGCCATAGAGCCATCGCGCGGCGTGACGGTTGATTGCCGCTCCGCGGCGAAAAAAGTTATGGGATCAAAGGGTCCGAGACCCTTTGCGGGTCCGGGCAGAGCCCGGCCTGGTTTTACCTGCCCCTGGGAGGACCGAGTCCCCTCGCGAAGTTTTTTCTTCATGCGCACCAGGGCGCTTGTGGTCTCCGCCATAGCATGGGGGCCATGAACCGCCTATATTGAGTGCCCGGTTTTGCCACAACCTCCCGGATAATGCGATGACTGAGAAGACTGCCGTTCCGAAGCCCGTTGTCTTGTGCGTCCTCGACGGCTGGGGGGAGCGTCCGCCAGGGCCGGACAACGCCATCGAGTTGGCGAACATCCCCAACTGGCGCCGTTTCATCGCCGAGAGCCCGAACGCGCTGCTCAAGACTTCGGGTCTGGCGGTGGGCCTGCCGGAGGGGCAGATGGGCAATTCCGAGGTCGGGCACATGAACCTCGGCGCGGGGCGGGTGGTGATGCAGGACCTGCCGCGCATCGACGCGGCGATCGCAGGCGGCGAGGTCGAGGCCTCCCCGGCGCTGAACGAACTGATCGCGGCGCTGGCGGAGAGCGGCGGCGCCTGCCACCTGATGGGCCTGATGTCGCCCGGCGGGGTGCATGCGCACCAGGCGCACATCGCGGCGTTGGCGCGGATTCTCGACGCACGGGGGATTCCGGTGCGGGTGCATGCGTTCATGGACGGGCGCGACACGCCGCCCTCTGCCGGGCGCGGCTATCTCAAGGATTTCGAAAAGGCGGTGGCGGACTGCGAGAACGTGGCGGTGGCCACGGTGAGCGGCCGCTATTTCGCCATGGACCGCGACAAGCGCTGGGACCGCGAGCAGAAGGCCTACGACGCGATGGTATCCGCCGCGGGCAAGGGCGCGCCGACCGCCGACGCCGCGATGGCGGCGGCCTACGAGGCGGGCGAGACCGACGAATTCGTCGCGCCGCGGGTGGTCGGCCCCTATGCGGGCATGGCCGACGGCGACGCGGTGCTGATGGCCAACTTCCGCTCCGACCGCGCACGGGAGATTCTCACCGCGCTGCTCGACCCGGCATTCGCGGGCTTTGCGCGGGCCAAGACCGTGGGCTTCGTCGGGCGCGTCGGCATGGTCAGCTATTCCGACGAGCTGGACGCCCTGATGACCGCGATCTTCCCGCCGCAGACCCTGGTCAACGTCCTCGGCGAGGTGGTCTCCAAGGCGGGGCTGAAGCAGCTGCGCATCGCCGAGACCGAGAAGTACGCCCACGTCACCTTCTTCCTCAACGGCGGCGAGGAGAAGGTCTTCCCCGGCGAAGAGCGCATCATGGTGCCGAGCCCGAAGGTGGCGACCTACGACCTCCAGCCCGAGATGTCCGCGCCGGAAGTCACCGACAAGCTGGTGGCGGCGGTGGAGAGCGGCGTCTTCGACCTCATCGTCATCAACTTCGCCAACGGCGACATGGTGGGCCACACCGGCATCATCGAGGCGGCGGTGAAGGCGGCGGAAACCGTGGACCTCTGCATCGGCCGCCTCGACGCCGCGGTGGCGAAGATGGGCGGGACCCTGTTGATGACCGCGGACCACGGCAATGCGGAGCAGATGCGCGATCCCGTCACCGGCGGCCCCTACACCGCCCACACCACCGGCCCGGTGCGCGCGGTGCTGCGCCATGCGCCCGCGCGGGTGAAGGCTCTGCGGGAGGGTGCGCTGTGCGACGTCGCCCCGACGCTGCTGAACCTGATGGGCCTGCCGCAGCCTGCGGAAATGACCGGGCGCTGCCTGTTCGCCGAGGATTGAGGCTTTGCCCATGGGGCCGACGCGCCTCCTCGCCGTTCTGTTCTGCCTGTGCACCGCCCTTCCGGCGGCGGCGGCGGAGCCCGCGTCGCCCAAGGCCGATCTCTCCCGCGTCGAGAAGTCGCTGAAGGAGGAGCAGAAGCGCCACGAGGAACTCAAGCGCAAGGCCGAGGCGCTCTCCCGCGACAGCCAGGAGGTGAAGCGCAAGATGGTGCGCGCCGCCGCCACGGTGCGCCGCCACGAGGCGGAGCTGACCCGCCTGGAGGACAAGCTGCGCGCCCTGCAGAAGCAGCAGCGCGCCCTGCAAACCGCGATCGACCGCCGCGGCGACCAGATGGTGACGGTGATCGCGGCGTTGCAGCGCCTCGCCTGGCGGCCCACCGAGGCGCTGATCGCCCAGCCCACCCCGCCCGCGGACACGGTGCGCTCCGCCATTCTGCTGCGCTCCGCGGTGCCGACCATCGAGGCCTCGGCGCGCGACCTCAAGGGCGACCTCGACAAGCTCTCCGCCCTGCGCGCCCAGATGAAGGGGCAGAAGGACCGCATCGCCGCGGTGACCTCCGACCTCGCGCACACCCACGACGAGTTGAAGACGCTGTTCGCCGACAAGGCGGCGATGCAGAAAGAGACCGCCCATGCCTCGGAGGAGGCGGCAACGCGCATGCAGGCGCTGGCGCGCGAAGCCGGAGACCTCAAGGAACTGATCGCCAAGCTGGAGGCGGAACGCGCCCGCCAGCGCGAAGAGGCGCGCAAGCGCGCCCTCGAACGCGCCAGGCAGGGCCGCACCGCGGCGCGGCCGCCGCCGCGCGCCGAGCCCGCGCGCCCGCCCAAGGGCTTCGGCGCGGCGCAGGGCACCCTGCCGCTGCCCGCCGTCGGCGAGGTCGCCCAGAAGTACGGCCAGATCACCCAGGCGGGCGTCCACGCCAAGGGCCTCACCATCGCCACGCGGCCGCGCGCGCAGGTGATTTCCCCCTTCGACGGCGTGGTTTTGTTCGCCGGACCGTTCCGCGGCTACGGGCAACTCTTGATCATCGAATACGGGGACGGATATCATATACTTTTGGCGGGGATGAACAGGATCGACGCCGCCGCCGGACAATCGCTGTTGGCGGGGGAACCCGTCGGCGCGATGGCCGACGCGGCTTCCCCGGAACTTTATGTGGAACTTCGCCACGACGGCCAACCCATCAACCCACTCCCCTGGCTCACCGCCGGCAAAGGCAAGGGACAAGGATGACGCGTAACTCCATGATCGCCCTCGGGCTCGGCGCATTGCTGCTGACCTTCGAGGCACCCGCGGGCGCTGCTGCACGCAACGACGACTCCGCGTACGAATATCTCAACCTGTTCGGCGACGTGTTCGAACGCGTGCGGCGCGACTATGTCGAGGAGGTCAGCGACAAGCAGCTGATCGAGGCGGCGATCGGCGGCATGCTGCAGTCCCTGGACCCGCACTCGGCGTATCTCGACAAGGAGAGCTACGCCGACATGCAGGTGGACACCAAGGGCGAGTTCGGCGGCCTGGGCATCGAGGTCACCATGGAGGCCGGTCTGGTCAAGGTGATCTCGCCGATCGACGAAACCCCCGCCGCCGAGGCGGGGGTGCAGGCGGGCGACCTGATCACCCACATCGACCATGTGCCGGTGCTGGGCCTCGCGCTCACCGAGGCGGTGGACAAGATGCGCGGTCCGGTGGGCACCGAGATCGTCATCACGGTGCGGCGCGGCGCGAAGGAAACCTTCGACATCAAGCTGAAGCGCGCGGTGATCAAGATCAAGTCGGTGCGCGCCCGCAGCGAGGGCGAGATCGGCTATCTGCGCATCACCTCGTTCAACGAGCGCACCGACGTCAACCTGAGGAAGGCGGTCAAGGAGATGCGCGCCGAGAAGGGCAAGGCGTTGAAGGGCTTCGTGCTCGATCTGCGCAACAACCCCGGCGGCCTGCTGGAGCAGGCGGTGGCGGTGGCCGACGACTTCCTCGACCACGGCGAGATCGTCTCCACCCGTGCCCGCGACGCGCGCGAGACCGAGCGCTACAACGCCGCGAAGGGCGACCTCATCGACGGCATGCCGCTGGTGGTGCTGATCAACGGCGGCTCGGCCTCGGCGTCGGAGATCGTCGCGGGCGCGCTGCAGGACCAGAAGCGGGCGATCCTGATGGGCACCAAGAGCTTCGGCAAGGGCTCGGTGCAGACGATCATTCCGCTGCGCGGCCACGGCGCGATGAAGCTCACCACGGCGCGCTACTACACGCCGTCGGGGCGCTCCATCCAGGCGGTGGGCATCGAGCCGGACATCGAGGTGCCGTCGGCGAAGATCGAGGTGCTGGAGCCGCGCCGCCAGATGAAGGAGGCGGACTACCGCAACGCCCTGGACAAGAAGCCGGAAGACGCCGCGGACGAAAAGCCGCAGGCGCCGGAAACCCCGGCCAAGCCGGCCTCGCCGCAGGACAAGGCCGCCGAGGACTACCAGTTGCAGCGGGCGTTCGACCTGCTGAAGGGCCTGGCCCTCTACGCGGCCAAGCCGTCGTAAGACCGGGACGCGCGAACCAGGGGGGAGCAGGTGGGCAAATCTTCCGGCAACGGCCCGGACTCCGGCAACGGCGCACCGCCGCGCCGGGGTCTGTTCGCCCGCCTGTTCCGGCGCAAGGCGGAGGACTCCGACGCCTTCGGCCAGGAACCGGAAGCGCCGGCCGACCCCTTCGGCCTGGTGGACGAGGCGCAGGACGCCCGCTTCCGGCGGCGCAAACGCCTGATGGCGGTGGCGATGCTGCTGCTGCTCGTGGGCGGCGGCGGCGGCGCGGCGGCCTATTTCTGGCTGACGCCCGCAGGCGAGGAACAGCCCGCCGCGGCGGCCGCGCCGGAGACCACGCCCAGCCGCGGCAGGCGCGTGGTCCGCTCCATGCCGCCCGCGCCCGGCCCGGAAAATCTGAGAAGCGCCCTGATCCGCCCGCCGGGCAGCGTTCCCATCGACAACCCGGACGTGGCGCGCCGCATGGGCACCCTCTCCGCCACGCCGTCCGGCGCGCCCGCCGCCGCGCCGCAGGCCCCGGGGCAGGCCCCCGCCGCCGCCCCGGCCAAGCCCGCCGCGCAGGCCGCGCCGCCCGCCGCCATGGCCGCAGGCCCGGAGATGCCTTCGCCGCGCGCCGACCGCAACGCCGCCTCCAAGCCGCCGCGGCTCGCCGACCTGCCCAAGCTCCCGCCGCCGCAACAGCCGCTGCCCAAGGCGCCGCTGCCGGAACTGCAGCAGCGCACCGCGGGCGGACTGGTGCTGCCCGCGGTGGCCGCCGACGGCCGCCACGCCTGGCAGGCCTATGGCCGCCCCTTCACCGCCCAGGCGCGCATTCCGCGGGTCGCGGTGATCGTGCGCGTCGGCCTCGCCGCGGAGCCCACCCGCGCCGCCATCGAGTCGATGCCGCCGGAGGTGACGCTCGCCTTCGACGTGGACGCGCCGCAACTGCGCGCCGGGCTGGCGCAGGCGCGCGCCGCGGGGCACGAGACGATGCTGGAACTCGGCATGGAGGCCGCCGCCTTCCCCGCCGTCGATCCGGGCCCGGAGGGCCTGCTCACCGCCCTCGGCGAAGACAAGAACCGCGAGCGGCTGGACCGTGCGCTCGCGCGCGGCGACGTCTACGTCGGCCTGCTCGCCCGCGACGGCGAGCGCTATGCCGCCTCGCCGCCGCATTTCGCCGCGCTGATGCAGGACCTCGCCCGCATGGGCATCGCCTATGTCGCCTCCGGCCGCGCCTCCCCCCTCGAAACCGCCCGGATGCGCCCGGCGCACGCGGCGGTGGATGTGGCGATCCCCGCGGGCAGCTTCCGCGAGCGCGTCGCCGCCTACATCGCCCATGCCGAAACCCTCGCCCGGTCGCGCGGCGGCGCGGTCGTCGTCGCCGACGCCACGCCGCTCAACCTCTCGATGCTGCACGCCTGGTTCGGCGCCTTCCCCGGCAAGGCGTTGCAACTCGCCCCGCTCTCCGCCGTGGTGAAGGACCAATGACCGCTTCCCTGCCCTATGCCGAACGCCCCTACCGCCTGGGCGTCGGCCTCGTGCTCTTGAACCCCGCCTCCCGGGTCTTCGTCGCGCAACGCATCGACACCCCGGAGCCCGCCTGGCAGATGCCCCAGGGCGGCATCGACGCGGGCGAAGATCCGCGCACCGCCGCCTTCCGCGAAATGGCCGAGGAGATCGGCACCGGCGCGGCGGAGGTGCTGGCCGAAACCCCGGACTGGCTGACCTACGACCTGCCGCCCGCCATCGCCGACCGGGTGTGGAAGGGGCGCTTCCGCGGGCAGAAGCAGAAATGGTTCCTGATGCGCTTTCTCGGGGCGGACGCGGACATCGACATCGCCACCGCGCACCCCGAGTTCTCCACCTGGAAGTGGGCGGACTTCGACACCCTGCCGGAGATGATCGTCCCCTTCAAGCGGCCGCTCTACCGCGCGGTGGTGGAGACCTTCGCGCCGCGCGTCGCGCTGCTGCGCGGCGGGGCGGGAACCGCCTCGTATTGATCTTCCGCAACTCATTCATATATATAAGATAAACCTTTATCAGAGTAAGGGTATATTCGCCGCAGGAGGAACAGGGGAAGGACACCCGCCGGTGAAACACTCGACACGCATCGCGATCGGTTATCTCGGCCTGTCGATTCTCTGGATCGCCGTCTCCGATCCGTTGCTGTCCACGCTGTTTCCCACAGCCTTCCCCACGATCAGCCTCTACAAGGGCTGGTTCTTCGTCGCCGGGACCGCGCTTCTGCTCAAGCTCTGGCTCGCCGCGGAGGAAAGACACCGCAACGTGGTGCTGGCGAAATTGCAGGAAAGCGCCGTCACCGATGTGCTCACCGGCATGCGCAACCGCGCCGCCTTCATCGAGCACCTGGAGCATGCGGTGCGCCTGGCGGCACGCGAGAACCGGGCCTTCGGCCTGCTGTTCATCGACGTGGACAACTTCAAGAGCGTCAACGACGCCCACGGCCACGCCGTCGGCGACGGCCTCCTGTGCGAAGTGGCGCGGCGCATCGCCGCCACCATCCGCGCCGCCGACATCGCGGCGCGCCTGGGCGGCGACGAGTTCGTCGTGCTGGTGGACAACGGCCACGACATCACCGTGCTCGGCGCCCGCCTCCTCGCCGCGATGCGCCACCCCTTCGTCATCGCGGACATCCCCCTCGTCGTCACCGTGAGCATCGGGCTCTCCCGCTTTCCGGAACACGGCGCCACCGCCGATGCCTTGCTGCACGCCGCCGACGTGGCGATGTACCGGGCAAAAAACGATGGACGAGACCGCCTCGTCGATGCGTCCGGCTGACTTTCCCGCATGCAAAAACCCCCGCCGTCTCCGG
Organism: Oleispirillum naphthae; assembly: GCA_027864655.1. Classification (GTDB taxonomy): domain Bacteria; phylum Pseudomonadota; class Alphaproteobacteria; order Rhodospirillales; family Rhodospirillaceae; genus Oleispirillum; species Oleispirillum naphthae. Next base: position 20,821 of record JAQAZG010000005.1, on the reverse strand, counting down.
CGGGGGTTTTTGCGGTGCGCGGCGCGCGCTCAGTGGTAGGCGAGATCGCCCTTCGCCGCGGCGACCATCGCCTGCGCGATCAAGAGCTCGTTCTCGGCGCGCAGCATCGTTTCGTCGTCGCCGTCGAGCGACGCCTGGTAGGCGATGTTGGCGGCGTCGAAGCGCTTCTCCGCGGCGGCCGGCGACAGGTCGGAGACCAGCGCCGCCTCCTCGGCCAGCACCGTGCAGGCTTTCTCGGTGACCTCGGCAAAGCCGCCCGCCACGAAGATGCGCTCCTTCGGCTTGCCGGCCGCGAAGATCACGATCACCCCGGGACGCACCGTGGCGAGCAGCGGGGCGCGGTGCGGCAGGGCGGCGAAGTCGCCCTCCGTCCCCGGCACCACCACCATCTCCACCGGCTCGCTGAAGAACAGCCGCTCCGGCGAGACGAGTTCGAAAAGCGTGGTCTCTGCCATCTCGGGTTCCTTCCCTTAAGCGGCTTCCGCCATCTTCTTGGCCTTGGCGACCGCCTCTTCAATGGTGCCGACCATGTAGAACGCCTGTTCCGGCATGTGGTCGTAGGCGCCTTCGATGATCCCCTTGAAGCCCTTGATGGTGTCTTCCAGCTGCACGAACACGCCCGGCGTGCCGGTGAACACCTCGGCCACGTGGAACGGCTGGGAGAGGAAGCGCTGGATCTTGCGGGCGCGGGCCACGGTCAGCTTGTCCTCTTCGGAGAGTTCGTCCATGCCGAGGATGGCGATGATGTCCTGCAGCGACTTGTAGGTTTGCAGCACGCGCTGCACCTCGCGGGCCACCCCGTAGTGCTCCTCGCCGACGACGCGCGGGTCGAGAATGCGCGACGTGGAGTCGAGCGGGTCCACCGCCGGGTAGATGCCGAGTTCGGCGATCTGGCGGGACAGCACGGTGGTGGCGTCGAGGTGCGAGAAGGTGGTCGCCGGGGCCGGATCGGTGAGGTCGTCGGCGGGCACGTAGACCGCCTGCACCGAGGTGATCGAACCCTTCTTGGTGGTGGTGATGCGTTCCTGCAGGGCGCCCATGTCGGTGCCGAGAGTCGGCTGATAGCCCACCGCGGAGGGAATGCGTCCGAGAAGCGCGGACACTTCGGAACCCGCCTGGGTGAAGCGGAAGATGTTGTCCACGAAGAACAGCACGTCCTGGCCTTCCTCGTCGCGGAAGTACTCGGCCAGCGTCAGGCCCGAGAGCGCGACGCGGGAGCGCGCGCCCGGCGGCTCGTTCATCTGGCCGTAGACCAGGGCGCACTTGGAGTTCGGCCCCTCGAGGTCGATAACCCCGGACTCGATCATCTCGTGATAGAGGTCGTTGCCCTCGCGGGTGCGCTCGCCGACGCCGGCGAACACCGAATAGCCGCCGTGGCCCTTGGCGATGTTGTTGATCAGTTCCATGATCAGCACCGTCTTGCCGACGCCCGCGCCGCCGAACAGGCCGATCTTGCCGCCCCTCGGATAGGGTTCCAGCAGGTCCACCACCTTGATCCCGGTGACCAGCACCTCGGTCTCGGTGGACTGCTCGGCGAAGGTCGGGGCGGAACGGTGGATCGGCAGGGTCATCTTGGTCTTGATCGGGCCGCGTTCGTCCACCGGTTCGCCGATGACGTTGAGGATGCGGCCCAGGGTCTCCGGACCCACCGGCATGACGATCGGGACCTTGGTGTCGAGGACCTCCTGGCCGCGCACCAGGCCGTCGGTGGCGTCCATGGCGATGGTGCGCACCACGTTCTCGCCCAGGTGCTGCGCCACTTCGAGAACCAGGCGGCGGCCGTGGTTGTCGGTTTCGAGCGCGGTGAGGATCGGCGGAATCTCGCCGGGGAACTTGACGTCCACGACGGCACCCATGACCTGGGAGATCGTACCGACGTTTTTCTTCGCCATGAGTGTCACTCCTATCGAACGGCGGACGGGCGGAACCCGCCCCGGAATTGCCTGCGCGCCTAGACGGCCTCGGCGCCGGATATGATTTCGATCAGTTCGCTGGTGATCACCGACTGACGCGTGCGGTTGTAGGTGAGCGTCAGGTCGTCGATCATGTCTCCGGCGTTGCGGGTGGCGTTGTCCATCGCGGTCATCCGCGCGCCGTGTTCGGACGCCTGGCTTTCCAGCAGGAAACGGAACATCTGCACCGACATGTTGCGCGGCGCCAGAGCCTTGAGGATTTCCTCCTGCGACGGTTCGTAGTCGTAGGGATCGGCGGGCGGAACCGCCGCGGCCTCGTCCTCGTCGGCGTCCGCGGCGGGCGCGGGTTCGGCCGAGGCGAAGGGAATCACCTGCTGCCAGGTCACCACCTGGGTCATCGCCGACTGGAAGCGGTTGTAGACCCCCCAGCAGACGTCGAAGACGCCGTCCTCGAACATCTCGATCAGGGTCTTGGCGATCTCGTCGCCCTCGGCGAAGGCGACGCCCTTGCGGCCGAGGTGCTGCCGCCCCTCGATGATGTCGTGGCCGAACTCGGTGCGCAACAGGTCGCGCCCCTTGCGCCCGACGGTGAAGAACTTCACCGTCTTGCCCGCTTCGGTGAGCTCGCGCACCTTGGCGCGCACGCTGCGCGTCACCGAGGCGTTGAACGCGCCGCACAACCCGCGGTCGGAGGTGAAGAGGACGATGAGGTGGACCTGATCCTTGCCGTTGCCGGTCATCAGGCGCGGCGCGGCGGCGTCCTCGCCGAGACCGGCGGCGAGGTTGCACATCATGCGGTTCATCCGCTCGGCATAGGGGCGGGCGGATTCCGCCGCCTCCTGCGCGCGGCGCAACTTGGCGGCGGACACCATCTTCATCGCCGACGTGATCTTTTTCGTCGACTTGACCGAAGTGATGCGCAGCCGCAGATCTTTAAGGCTCGGCATGGGCTTTCACCTTCCGCGAAGGGTTATTCGAACGCCTTGATGAACGCATCCATCGCCGCTTTCAGCTTCGCCTCGACCTCCTCGGAGATCTGCTTTTCGGTGCGGATCGACTCCAGGATGTCCGGATGGCTGGTGCGCAGGTGGCGCATCATCCCGGCTTCGAAGCGGGTGACGTCGCCGATCTCGATGCCGTCGAGGTAGCCGCTGGTGCCCGAGTAGAGGGCGACCACCTGCTCTTCGATCGGCTGCGGCGAGAACTGCGGCTGCTTCAGCACCTCGGTGAGGCGCGCGCCGCGCGCCAGCAGCTTCTGCGTCGCCGGGTCGAGGTCGGAGGCGAACTGCGCGAACGCCGCCATCTCGCGGTACTGCGCGAGTTCCAGCTTGATCGAGCCTGCGACCTTCTTCATCGCCTTGATCTGCGCGGCGGAGCCGACGCGCGACACCGAGATGCCGACGTTCACCGCCGGGCGGATGCCCTTATAGAACAGTTCGGTCTCGAGGAAGATCTGGCCGTCGGTGATCGAGATCACGTTGGTCGGGATGTAGGCCGAAACGTCGCCCGCCTGGGTTTCGATCACCGGCAGCGCGGTGAGCGAACCGGAGCCGTGGTCGTCGTTCATCTTCGCGGCGCGCTCCAGCAGGCGGGAGTGCAGGTAGAACACGTCGCCGGGGAACGCCTCGCGCCCCGGAGGACGGCGCAGCAGCAGCGACATCTGGCGGTAGGCGGTGGCCTGCTTGGTGAGATCGTCGTAGAAGATCACCGCGTGCATGCCGTTGTCGCGGAAGAACTCGCCCATGGCGCAGCCGGTATAGGGCGCGAGGAACTGCAACGGAGCGGGCTCCGACGCGGTGGCGGCGACGATGATGGTGTAGTCCATCGCGCCGTTGTCCTGCAGGATCTTGGAGACCTGGGCGACGGTGGAGCGCTTCTGGCCGATCGCGACGTAGATGCAGTAGAGCTTCTCGCTCTCGTCCTTCGCCTTATCGTTGATGCGCTTCTGGTTGATGATGGTGTCGAGGATGATCGCGGTCTTGCCGGTCTGGCGGTCGCCGATCACCAGCTCGCGCTGGCCGCGGCCGATCGGGATCAGGCTGTCGATCGCCTTGACGCCGGTCTGCATCGGCTCGTGCACCGACTTGCGCGGAATGATGCCCGGCGCCTTGACCTCGGCGAGCGTCGTCTTGACGTCGGTGAGGTCGCCGCGGCCGTCGATCGGGTTGCCGAGGCCGTCCACGACGCGGCCGAGAAGGCCCTTGCCCACCGGCACGGAGACGATGTCGCCGGTGCGCTTCACCACGTTGCCTTCGCCGATCGTGCGGTCGTCGCCGAAGATCACGATGCCGACGTTGTCGGTTTCGAGATTCAGCGCCATACCCTTGATGCCGCCGGGGAATTCGACCAGCTCGCCGGCCTGGACGCCGTCCAGCCCATAGACGCGGGCGATGCCGTCACCGACCGAGAGAACCTGTCCGACTTCGGCCGACTGCGCATCGACGCCGAAATTCGCGATCTGATTTTTCAGAATGGCGGAGATTTCCGCAGCGCGGATTTCCATCAGCCGACCCCTTTCATAGAGAGTTGCAAGCGTTGCAGCTGCGAACGCAGCGAGCTATCCACCATGTGCGAGCCGATCTGCACGACCAGGCCGCCCAAAACCTTCGGATCCACCGCGACCTCGATGTTGACGTCGCGGCCGGTAGCCTTTTTCAATGCCTTTTTCAGAGACTCGCGCTGCGCCGCGGTAAGTTCGCGCGCCGCGGTCACCGCGGCGGAAACCTCGCCCCGGCGTTCCGCCAGCTTGGTCAGCACGGCGTCGCAGATCGCGGAAAGCGCGAACAGGCGGCGATTGCCGGCGATGAGCAGCGCGAAGCGCCGCGTCAGGTCGCCGACTCCCGCCTTCTCCAGCACCGCGCCGATTCCCTTGACGTGGTCGGCGCGGGAATAGGTCGGGGTCGTGATGAAATACCGGAAATCCGCGCTTTCGGCGACGATCGCCCGCAGTTTTCCGATATCGGCTTCCACCGCTTCGAGCGCGCCGTCCTGTTCGGCCAGCTCGATGAGAGCCTCCGCATAGCGGTCGGCAAGCCCCAAAATCTCAGACGTCATCGATGACACTGGGACAAACCCCCAAAGCTAGAGTGGGTTCCGGGGACGGTATCCCCGCGAATTATGACGGTACTGTACGCCTTCCCCCGATTGCGCGGAGGATGTTTATCATTCTTGACAAGCCCCCGCAACCCCGCACGCCGCCAGGGCAGGCGGGATTTTACAAGAAAATCTCCGCTTGCAAACCGCGAATGCGGTCCGCCGCGCCGAAAGCGGGGGTTTTCCGCCGCGCCGCCGCCGGGGGGGTGGGGGAGGAACCGCGCCGGTTCACATGAAGCCGTAGGGGTCGATATCGACCTTGACGCGCACCGCGCGGGGAATCGGCACGGCGGCGAGCCAGGCGCGCAACAGCGGCTGCAGGCGCAGGCCGCGCGGCGCGGCGACGAGCAGGCGGAAGCGCGACCAGCCGCGCAACCGCGAAAGCACGGCGGGCGCGGGACCATAGAGCCGCGCCCCGGCGTCGCCGGGGAAGGCGCGGCCGATTTCCGCCGCGGTGCGGGCGGCCATCTCCTCCGACGGCGCGGCGACGATCAGCGCGGCGAGGCGGCCGTAGGGCGGCATGCCCAGCGCGCGGCGCGACGCCTGCTCCGCGGCGACGAAGGAGTCCCGGTCCCCGGCGGCGAGCGCGGCGATCACCGGCTGCGCCGGATCGTAGCTCTGCAACAGCACGCGGCCCGGCCGCGCGGCGCGCCCGGCGCGGCCCGCCACCTGGTGCAGCAGTTGGTAGGTATGTTCCGCGGCGCGCAGGTCGCCGCCCGCCAGCCCGAGGTCGGCATCGACCACGCCGACCAGGGTGAGGCCGGGGAAATGGTGCCCCTTGGCCACCACCTGGGTGCCGATCGCCACGTCCACCTCCCCCGCCGCGATGCGCGCCAGCGCCGCGGCCATGGCGGCGGGACCGGCGGCGTGGTCGCTGGAGAGGATCAGCCGCCGCGCCGCGGGAAAGCGCGCCGCCACCTCCTCGTCGAGGCGCTCGACGCCGGGGCCGCAGGGGACGAAGCTCGCCTCCGCGCCGCAGGAGGGGCAGGTCTCGGGCAGCGGCGCGGCATAGCCGCAGTGGTGGCATTGCAGGCGGGCGCCGCGGCCGTTGCGGTGCTCCACCAGCCAAGCGGTGCAGCGCGGGCATTGCAGGCGGTGGCCGCAGCAGCGGCACAGCGTCAAGGGCGCATAGCCGCGGCGGTTGAGGAAGAGCAGGGTCTGCTCCCCCTTCTCCATGGTCTCGGCGATCGCCGCCACCAGCGGCGGGGCGAGCCAGCCGCGCCCCCAATCGCCCTTTTCCGGCGGCGCGGCGCGCAGGTCGATCACCGAGACCGCGGGCAGCACCGCGCCGCCGTGGCGGTCCGGCAGGGCGAGCGCGGCATAGCGCCCGGCGCGCACGTTGGCGAGCGTCTCCAAGGACGGCGTGGCGGAGGCGAGCACCGCCGGAATTTCCGCGATGCGGGCGCGCACCACCGCCATGTCGCGCCCCTGGTAGATCACCCCCTCCTCCTGCTTGAAGGCGGCCTCGTGCTCCTCGTCCACGACGATCAGCCCGAGGTCGGAAAACGGCAGGAAGAGGGCGCTGCGCGCGCCGATCAGCACCCGCACCCGCCCGTCGGCCACGGCGCGCCAGGTGTCGCGGCGCAGCGCCGGGGAAAGCTCGGAATGCCACACCGCGGGCGCGGCGCCGAAGCGCCGTTCGAAGCGGCCCAGCCACTGCGCGGTGAGCGCGATCTCCGGCACCAGCACCAGGGCCTGGCGGCCTTGGGCGAGCGCTTCGGCGATCGCCTCGAAATAGACCTCGGTCTTGCCCGAGCCGGTGACGCCGTCCAAAAGCGTCACCGAGAACCCCGCGCCGATGCCCTTCGCCAGGGCGGCGGCGGCCACCGCCTGCGCCGGGCCGAGCACCGGCGGCGCGGCGGTTCCCTCAGGCTCGGCGAAGCGGCGCGGCGGCAGCGCGACGCGCACCAGGCCGCCCTCGGCGAGCAGCGCGGAAACCACCGCCGCCCCCACTCCGGCGCGGCGCGCCGCCTCCGCCTGCGGCAGGGGCGGGCAGCCCGCCAGAGCCTCCCACAGCTTCTGCCGCGCCGCGGTGCGGCGTGCGCCTTGCGGCCACGCCGCGCCGCGCGCCACGCCCCAGGCGGGCGCGTCGTCCTCCAGCGCCGCGGGGACGGAAAGCGCCATGCGCAGCACCGCGCCCTTGGGGCTCATCGTGTAGTCGGCCACCCAGTCGATGAAGCGGCGCAGCGCCGCGGGGAACGGCGGCCGCGCGGAAACCTGGAGAACGTCCTTGACGCGGCGCTCCTCGAGGCCGCCCTCGGCCGCGCCCCACACCACGCCCCACACCGCGCGCCCGCCGACCGGCACCCGCACCACCGCCCCCGGCGGCGCATCCATGCCCGCGGGCACGCGGTAGTCGTAGAGCGTGGCCAGCGGCAGCGGCACGCACACCGCGGCCCTGCCGCCGCCCGCGGGCGGCGCGCCGCCATCGGATATGGCACTGGGCGCGATCATCGGGTACACTCCGGACGATTCGGGGGAGGCGTCCCACCTCGCCTCGTGCTTAGCAAACCACAGGCGTTCCATGCCATGACTTTCTTGTTGTGCCCCGCAAAAGCCGCCTGCGCGCGGCCGGGATTCGCGCCGTGAGCGCCCAGGACCTGCTGGCCGCCGAAACCCTGCCCGCGCCGGAGGATGTGGAAGCCTTCCTGCGGAGCTATCCGGATTTCCTCGCCGAGCGCCCCGACCTGCTGCGCACGATGTCGCCGCCGTCGCGGTTTTCCGGCGACGACCCGGTGGCCGACTTCCAGGCGGCGATGATCCGCGGCCTGCGCCTCGACCTCGACCGCCTGTCGCGCACCTCGGTGGACATCCTGGCGATGAGCCGCACCAACCTCACCCGGCAGCAGCGCACCCACTCCGCGGCGCTGCGCCTCGCCGAGGTGGAGACCCCCGCCGACTTCCACCGCGTGCTCACCCGCGACTGGCCGCGCATTCTCGACGTCGATGCCGTCGCCCTGATCCTCGAGGACGCCTCGGCCGACGGCGTGCACGAGGGGCCTTCCGGCATCGCGCGGGTGCCCGCGGGCACCGTGGAGCGCCTGTTCCCCCTGGGCGGGCGCATCCGCCTCGCCGCCGAGCGCAGCGGCAACCCGCTGTTCGGCGCGCTCGCCCCGCGCATCCGCTCCGACGCGCTCGCCCGCCTCGACGAACCGGCGGGGTGGGAGCCGGGAGGCACCGCGCCGCATGCGGTGCCGGTGGGGGTGCTGGCGCTGGGGTCGTTCTCCGCCGGAACCTTTCACCCCGAGCAGGCGACCGACCTCCTCGACTTCCTCACCCGCCTTCTGGCAATCGTGCTGTCGCGATGGTGCGCACCGACCCCTTGAGCGGCTTTTCCGCCGCGCCCGGCCTTGCCGCCGCGGCAGCCGAGTGGCGGCAGTGGCTCGCCGCGGAGCGCCGCGCCGCGGCCAACACCCTCGACGCCTATGCCCGCGACGTGGCGCGGTTCGCCGCCTTCCTCACCGCATACCTCGGCGCGCCGCCGGACCTCTCCGACCTCGCGGCGCTCTCCACCCGCGACTTCCGCGCCTATCTGTCGGCGCGCAACGCCGCGGGCATCGGCTCCGCCTCGCTGGCGCGCGAGCTTTCCTCGCTGCGCACCCTGTTCAAATGGCTGGAGCGCGAAGGCCTCTGCGCCAACGCCGCGCTCGCCGCGCTGCGCACGCCGCGCCGCACCCAGTCCCTGCCGCGCCCGCTGTCCGCCGACGAGGCGCTGGACGCGGTGCGCGCCGCCGCGACGGCGGAGGCCGAACCCTGGATCGGCAAGCGCGACGCCGCCGCCCTGCTGTTGATGTACGGCGCGGGCCTGCGCATCGGCGAGGCGCTGGCCCTTTCCGCGGCGGAGAAGCCCACGGGCGGCGCGCTGCGCGTCACCGGCAAGGGCAACAAGACCCGCATCGTGCCGGTGCTGCCGGTGATCGCGGAGGCGATCGGCGCCTACCTCGCCGCCTGCCCCTACCGCCTCGCGGGCAAGGAGCCGCTGTTCGTCGGCGCGCGCGGCGGGCGGCTCAATCCCGGGGTGCTGCAGCGCCAGGTGCGCCGCCTGCGCGGCCTGCTCGGCCTGCCGGAAAGCGCGACGCCGCACGCGCTGCGCCACAGCTTCGCCACCCACCTGTTGGAGTCGGGCGGCGACCTGCGCACCATCCAGGAGCTTCTGGGCCACGCCTCGCTCGCGGCGACGCAGCGCTACACCAAGGTGGACACCGTGCGGCTCAAGGCGGTGCACGCCGCGGCGCACCCGCGCGGCCGCCATACCCCCGACTAACCCCCGGAAACTGCCGACTTTTTATGCGGCTATATTCATGTGCATAAATTGTATGCGCTGAACTTGGGGATAGATTTCCCCCCGGATTGCCCAGATTGTGGCAACCGATTGAATTATAATGATTTTATTATGGCCCGCGATTCTGCGCGGATGGCGCGGTTCTTGCGATTCTTCCCTATCCGAATGGAGGGGGAACCACCACCCGTCATCTTTTCACGCAAGACGAGGACCGACCATGCCGCGCCGCATGCGCCTGATCATGAGCACCATCCAGAAAGACGTCCAGGGCTTCGCCAAGAGCAGCGAAGCGATCGCCGGCCAGACCCAGCTTCTCGCGCTCAACGCCACCATCGAGGCGGCGCGGGCGGGCGAGGCGGGCAAGGGCTTCGCCGTGGTCGCGGGCGAGGTCAAGACTCTGGCCCGCCAGGCCGCCGTCAACTCCGAGGAGATGCGCTCGGTGGTGCTGAACCGCATCAAGCAGGGTCTCGACATCAGCGACACCCTGGTCAAGGACCTGGAGGGCACGCGCATCGTCGATATGGCGCAGACCCTGGTGCAGCTGATCGTCCGCAACCTCTACGAACGCACCGCCGACGTGCGCTGGTGGGCCACCGACGAGGCGTTCCGGCGCGCCCTCGAGGACCCGTCGGAGGAGCGCGCCGCCCGCGCCGTGGACCGCCTGGCGACGATCAACCGCTTCTATTCCGTCTACCTCGACCTGGTGCTGGTGAACATCGACGGCACGCCCGTCGCCTGCTCGCAGCCCGACGGCTTCCCCGAGGTGATGCGCGCCAGCTACGCCGCCACCCCGTGGTTCAAGAAGGCGATCGCCACGCAAAGCGGCGACGACTACATCGTCGATGACATCTTCACCGACCCGGTGCACCGCAACTCCCCGGTGGCGCTCTATGCCGCCGCGGTGCGCGAGGGCGGCCACGTGGACGGCAAGGCGGTGGGGGCGCTCGGCGTGTTCTTCGACTGGGGGGCGCAGTCCCACACCATCGTGCGCGACGAGCCCACCTTCTCCGCCGAGGAGTGGGAGCGCAGCCGCGTTCTGCTGCTGGACGCGCGGCACCGGGTGATCGCCGCCTCCGACGGCGAGGGCCTCTACCGCACCTACGACTTCAACCCCGAGAACCGGAGCAAGGGCATCATCATCACCAGGGACGGGCGGCTCATCGCCTTCGCCAAGACCATCGGCTACGAGGCCTACGACGGGCTCGGCTGGATCGGCGTGATCGAGCAGAAGCGCCTCTCCGACGACGAACTGCGCGCCCAGATGGACAGGATCGCCTCGTTCCGCACCACCGTGACGAAAAGCAACGTGCTGGCGATGTAGCTATTCCGACAGGCGGTAGCCCACCCCCGGCTCGGTGTGGATGAAGCGCGGCGCGTTGGGGTCGTCGCCGAGCTTCTGCCGCAGGTGGCCGATGTGCACCCGCAGGTAATGGGTCTGATCGGCGAAGGCGTCGCCCCACACCGCGCGCAGCAGCGCCTCGTGCGTCAGCACCTTGCCGACGTCGCGGGTGAGCAGGCGCAGGAGGTCGAACTCCTTGCGGGTGAGGCGCACCTCGCCGCCGTCCACCGACACGCGGCGCGCCGCATAATCCACTTCGAGGCCGCCGCGGCCGTAGCCCGCCTCCGCCGCCGCGGGGGCCTCGCGGCCGCGCAGCAGAGCCCGGGCGCGCGCCACCAGCTCGGCGATGCCGAACGGCTTGGTGACGTAGTCGTTGGCGCCGCCGTCCAGCGCCAGCACCTTGCCCGCCTCGTCGGCGCGCACCGAGAGCACCAGAATCGGCGCCGACGACCACTCGCGCATGCGGCGGATCACCTCCTGCCCGTCGATGTCCGGCAGGCCGAGGTCGAGGACCACCAGGTCCGGCGACTCCTCCGCGAGCTTGCGGATCGCATCCTCGCCGCGCGCCGCCTCGATCACCGCATAGCCGTGGGCATAGAGGCTGATGCGCAGGAACTTGCGGATCTGCGCCTCGTCGTCCACCACCAGGATGGTCTGCCGTTCCGCCGTGTCCATCACGCTTCTCCTTCGCCGCCGTCGTCGTCGCCGGGCGGCGGCGGCGCAAGCGGCAGGGTGATCACCATCTCCGCGCCGATGCCGAGCGCCCCGGCCTCGGCGCGGATGGTTCCGCCGTGCGCCCCCACCAGGCCGCGGCAGATGGCGAGCCCGAGCCCGGTGCCCGCCGCCCGCGAATCCCCGGCGCGCACGCGGAAGAACATGTCGAACACCCGCTCGCGGTTCTCCTCCGGGATGCCCGGCCCCTGGTCGGCGACGCGGATGTCCACATTGTCGCCGCGCCGCGCCGCGACCACGCCGATGCGCCCGCCGGGCTGCGAATACTTCGCCGCGTTGTCCAGCAGGTTGGCCAGCACCTGCTCCATCAGCACCGGGTCGGCATAGAGCAGCGGCACGTCTTCGGCCACCGCCACCTTGACCTCGAAGGGGGCGAGCAGGTCGCGCGCCGCGCCCACCGCGTGGCCGACGATATCGCGCAGATCCACCCAGTCGCGGCGCAGGCCGAGCCCGCCGTAGGAAAGCCGCGTCATGTCCAGCAGGTTCTGGACGAAGCGGTTGAGGCGGTTCGCCTCCCCCAGGATGGTGCGCACCAGGTCGGCGCGCTCCTCCGCCGAGATCACGTCGCCGACTTCCGAAAGCGTCGTCGCCGAGCCGATCACCGAGACCAGCGGCGTGCGCAGGTCGTGGGAGACCGAGGAGAGCAGCGCGGCGCGCAGGCTCTCGGTCTCCGACAGCAGGCGGGAGTCCTCCGCCGCCGCGGCCAGCAGCACCCGTTCGATCGCCACCGCCGCCTGGTCGGCGACGGCGCGCAGCAGATCCTCCTGCTCGGCGCTCACCCCGGCGCGCTCCGCCGCGAGGCCGAGGGCGAGAACCCCCACCCGCCCGCGCGCGGTGGAAAGCGGCATGAACAGGCGCGCGGCCGCAGCGCAGGCGCGCGCCCCCCGCCCGGCGGGCGCGCCCGACCGCCAGGCCGCCAGGGCGGCGGCGCGGTCGCCCTCGGGCAGGCCGTCCTCCCCCTCCTGGCCGGGCGCGGGGCGCAGAACCTCCGCATCGCGCGGCAGCGGCAGCAGCACCAGGGCCGAGGCGGTGAGCGTCGCCGCCGCGTGCCCGCGCACCGCGCCGATCACCTCCGCCAGGGTCGAAGCCGCCGCCACCTTGCTGCTGAAGGCATAAAGCTGGGCGGTGCGCTGCGCCGCCTGCCGCGCCGACATCAACTGGGTGCGCACGCCGCCCGCGATATGCCCGGTGAGCGCCGCGACGAGCAGGAAGAAGGCGAGGGTCAGGCTGTCGCCCTCGTGGTCGATGAAGAAGGTGTAATAGGGCGGCGTGAAGAAGAAGTTGTAGATCGCCGCGCCGAGAATCCCCGCATAGATCGCAGGCAGCGCGCCATAGCGCATCGCCACCAGCAGCACCGCGGAGAGGAACACCAGGGAGAGGTTGGGCAGCGGCAGAACCTTCTCCAGCCCATAGGCGATGCCGCCCGCCACCACCACCGCGCCCAGCCCCCAGGCATAGGGCACCAGGCGCTGCCGCAGGGGCGTCTCTTCGCGGATCAGGGAGGTTTCGGAACCGGTCATCGCAGGGCACCCCGCAAACGGCGCTCAGTCGCGCCAGAACGCCATGGTCAGCAGCACGTAGACGGTTGTCAACTCCAGCCGCCCGAGCAGCATCGCCGCGGAGAGCACCCACTTCGCCGCATCCGGAATCTCGCGGAAGTTCCCCGCCGGGCCGATCAGCTCGCCCAGCCCCGGCCCGGCGTTGGCCATCGCCTGGGCGACGCCGCTGGTGGCGGACAGATAATCCATCCCCGAGACCATGCAGGCGGTGGTAAGCCCCGCCCAGGTCAAGAGATACATGAAGAAGAAATTGCGCACCGAGCCGATGGTCCCCTCGTCCACCACGTGGCCCTCGTGGCGCACCACCGCCACGCGGTGCGGCGACAGCGCGCGGCGCATCTGATCGACCATGCCGCGGAAGAGAATCTGCCAGCGGAAGATCTTGATCGCGCCCGCGGTGGACCCGGCGCAGCCGCCGATGAACATCAGCAGCATGAACGCCGCCACCGCCCACTCGCCCCAGGCCCCATAATCCGCGGTGGCGAAGCCGGTATCGGTGAGCACCGAGGTGACGTTGAACGCCGCCTGCCGCAGCGCCGCGGCGAACGGCACGTGCCCGGTGTGCCAGCGCAGAGCGGCGACGGCGAGAATCGCCACGCCGAGCACCGCGAGGAAGGTCGGCACCTGCCGCTCGCGGGAAAGCGCGCGCCGCCAGTTCATCGCCAGGCGGGCATAGAACACCAGCGGCAACGCCCCCAGCGTCATGAAGACGATCAGCACCGCCTCGATCGGCACGGAGCGGAAATACCCCACCGAGGCGTCCTTGGTGGAAAAGCCGCCGGTGGCGATCGCCGCCATCGCGTGGTTGACCGCATCGAACAGCGGCATCCCCGCCGCCACCAGCGCCACCGCGCAGGCGAGAATCAGCCCGCAATAGACCAGCGCGGTGATCCCCACCACGTGGAAGGCGCGCGGCACCGGACGTTCCGAAATGTCGGAGGATTCGGAGTGGAACAACTGCATGCCGCCGACGCGCAGGAACGGCATCATGATCATCGCCATGGCGATGATCCCCAGCCCGCCGATGCCTTGCAGCATCGACCGCCACAGCAGCAGCCCGGGGGCCATGTCGTCCAGCCCGGTCAGCACCGTCGAGCCGGTGGTGGTCAACCCCGACATCGCCTCGAAGAAGGCGTTGGTGAACCCGATGTGCAGGGAACAGAAGGCCAAGGGCAACGCCGCAAACGCGGTCACCACCACCCAGCCCAGCGTGGTGAGCAGAAAACCGGTGCGCACCGACATCCGCCGCGTGGCGTTGCGGTTCGCCTCCATCAGCGACAAGCCGACATAGAACGTCACCGCCATCGAGGCGAGGAACACCCGCCAGTCCGGATTTCCGTCGAAATAATCCACCGCCGCCGGAACCGCCATCGCCGCGGCGATGAGGTTCAGCAGAAAACCGACGGCATAGAACACGAACTGCAAAGACGCGAACGACATGACACGCAACCGTAGCCGAGAACCGCTCCAGGCTGCAGTCTGCCGCTCCACCCGCCGCCGCGCAGCTAAAGTTCCCGCAGAGTCTTTACGCGGAGTTTATGCGCGGGGAAAAGCCAGGCCGGGCGCTGCCCGGACCCGCAAGGGGCCGGAAGGCCCCCTTGACTCCATAACTTTGGTTTTTGCGCGTAGCGCGATGGAACCATCACGCGGCGTGACGGTTGATGGCCGCTTGCTCGGAAAATGCATCTAGCATTTTCCTCGTCCTCGGCCATGTCCCTCCGAACGCCTTTGGCGTTCTCCGTCGCGGCGAAAAATGAGTTATGGGGTGCGCGAGGGGACCGAGTCCCCTCGCAACGTTTTAGTTTTTAAATATGGATCGCGCGCTTGGCGGTATCGAGCGCCGCCTCCTTCACCGCCTCGGAGAGCGAGGGGTGGGCATGGCAGGTGCGCGCGATGTCCTCGGCGGAGGCGGAGAATTCCATGGCCACCGCCACCTCGGCGATGAGTTCCCCCGCGCCGGGGCCGATGAGGTGCGCGCCGAGCACGCGGTCGGTGCGCTTGTCGGCGAGGATCTTGACGAAGCCCGGCGCATCGCCGTTGGCCTTGGCGCGGGAATTGGCGATGAACGGGAACTTGCCGACGGCATAGGCGGTGCCCTCCGCCTTGAGTTCCTGCTCGGTCTTGCCGACGGAGGCGACCTCCGGGTGGGTATAGACCACCGAGGGGATGATGCCGTGGTTCACGTGGCCCGCCTGTCCGGCGATGGTTTCCGCCACCGCCACGCCTTCCTCTTCCGCCTTGTGGGCGAGCATCAGGCCGCCGGCCACGTCGCCGATGGCGTAGATGCTCGGCACGTTGGTGCGCCCGTGCGCATCCACCGGAATGAAGCCCTTCTCGGAGACCGCAACCCCCGCCGCCTCCAGCCCCAGGCCCTCGGTGTAGGGGCGGCGGCCGATCGCCACCAGCACCACGTCGGCCTCCAGGGAGAGCGCGTCGCCGCCCTTGACCGGCTCCACCGAGACCGTGGCCCCGGACTTGCCGGCGGTCACGCCGGTGACCTTGTGGGCGAGCTTGAAGCTCATTCCCTGCTTCTCCAGGATGCGCTGCATCTGCTTGGAGACCTCGTCGTCGAAGGGCGGCAGAATCTTGCCGAGGAACTCCACCACCGTGACCTCGGCGCCGAGGCGCGCCCACACCGAGCCGAGCTCCAGGCCGATCACCCCCGCGCCGATCACCACCATCGACTTCGGCACCTTGGGCAGGGCCAGCGCGCCGGTGGAGGAGACCACGGTCTTTTCGTCCACGGCGACGCCCGGCAGCGGCGCGGAGACCGAGCCGGTGGCGATCACCACGGTCTTCGCCGTCAGTTCGGCCTCGCCGTCCTCGCCGCTCACCTTCAGCGCGTTCGGCCCGGTAAGGGCGGCCGCGCCCTTGAAGTAGGCGACCTTGTTCTTCTTGAACAAAAACTCCACGCCCTTGGTGAAGTCGGCGACCACCTTGTCCTTGCGGCCCATCATCGCAGGCAGGTCCAGCTCCACGCCCGCCACCTTGACGCCGTGCTCCGCCAGTTCCTCTTTCGCGGTGCGGTAGTGGTGCGAGGACTGCAACAGCACCTTCGACGGAATGCACCCGACGTTGAGGCAGGTGCCGCCCAGGGCGCCGCGCTTCTCGACGCAGGCGACGGAAAGCCCCAACTGCGCCGCGCGGATCGCACAGACATAGCCGCCCGGACCGCCGCCCACCACCACCACGTCGAATGTCCTGTCCTTGTTCGTGCTCATGTTCCGCCTCTGTCAAAAAAAGCTGGGCAAGGCCAGGGCTCCGCCCTGGACCCGCGAGGAGGCTCGGCCTCCTCGACCTCATATGTTTTCGCCGCGAAGCGGCAATCGACGCGCGTCGGTGTCGCAGGAGTTCGACAGCGCTTCGCGCAAAAAACCGGTAACGGGTTCCAGGGGCCGCGGCCCCTGGCGGGGGTGCCGGGGGCGGCGCCCCCGGCCTTGGGTTTGGCGTCACACGCCGAGCGTCAGGCGCGCCGGGTCTTCCAGGGCTTCCTTGATCTTGACCAGGAAGGTGACGGCCTCGCCGCCGTCGATGATGCGGTGGTCGTAGGAGACCGCGAGGTACATCATCGGGCGGGCGGCGATCGACCCGTCGGGCATCACCATCGGGCGCTGCATCGTCTTGTGCATGCCGAGGATGGCGGACTGCGGCGGGTTGATGATCGGCGTGGACATCAGCGAGCCGTAGACGCCGCCGTTGGAGATGGTGAAGGTGCCGCCGGTCATGTCTTCCATGGTCAGCTTGCCGTCGCGCGCCTTCTTGCCGTAGCCGCCGATCTCCTTTTCGATCTGGGCGAAGGATTTGGCGTCGCAGTCGCGCACCACCGGCACCACCAGGCCCTGCGGCGTGCCGACGGCGACGCCGATGTCGTAGTAGTTCTTGAAGATCAGTTCGTCGCCCGCGATCTCGGCGTTGACCGCCGGAACATCCTTGAGCGCGGCGACCGCGGCCTTGACGAAGAACGACATGAAGCCGAGGCGCACGCCGTGCTTCTTCTCGAAGGAGTCCTTGTAGCGGGCGCGCAGGTCCATGATCGCGGTCATGTCCACCTCGTTGAAGGTGGTGAGGATCGCGGCGGTGTTCTGGGCGTCTTTCAGGCGCTCGGCGATGCGGCGGCGCAGGCGCGTCATCTTGACGCGCTCCTCGCGCGGGTCGGCGGCGCGCGGCGGCGGCGGCGCGGCGGGCGCGGCGGGCAGCGGCGCGGCGGCGGCGGGCCCGGCCATCACCTTGGTGCGGCCCTCCATGAAGTTGACCACGCCCTCCTTGGTGAGGCGTCCGCCCTTGCCGGTGGCGGGGATCGCCGCCGGGTCGAGGGCGTTTTCGACGATCATCTTGCGCACCGCGGGGGCAAGCTCGTCCGCGCCCGCGGGAGCGGCGGCGGGCGCTGCGGCGGGAGCCGGGGCGGCGGCCGGGGCGGGAGCGACGGAGGCGATGACCTGCGCGCCCGCCTCGCCCAGGCGGGCGAGCAGCGCGCCGACTTCCACCTCGGCGCCCTCGGGGGCGACGATCTCGACCAGGGTTCCGGCGGCGGGGGCGTTGACCTCCACCGTCACCTTGTCGGTCTCCAGTTCGACCAGAGGCTCGTCGGCGGCGACCGCCTCGCCGACCTGCTTGAACCATTTCGCGACGGTGGCTTCGACCACCGATTCCCCTAGCGTCGGGACGACGATTTCATAAGGCATGGCGTTTTGACCAGTTTTTCTGTCTCGGATCAGGTAAACGGCTGGGGGTCAGCCTTTCTTCTTCGGTACGGAACCCTGCGGCAGCAGGCGGCCGAGCTGGGTGCTGCGGCGGAACGGCTGGAAGATGTCCTCCCGTTTCGCGGTCAGCGCCTGTTCGACGATGCCCTCCTGCTCGGCGACGTGGTTGCGGTGCAGGCCGGTGGCGGGGGAAGCCGCGGCGCGGCGTCCGACGTAGGTCGGGCGCGGGTCGGGGCGGCCCAGCTCCTCGGCGAGAAACTCCAGGCGCGGGTGGACGAAGAGCCACGCGCCCATGTTGGCCGGTTCCTCCTGCACCCAGACGATCTCCGCATTCGGATAGCGCGAGAGGTGCTTGCCCAGGGTGTTCTTCGGCCAGGGATAGAGCTGCTCGACGCGGACGATGGCGACATCGTCGATGCCGCGCTCCGCCCGCCCCGCCGCGAGGTCGAAATAGACCTTGCCGGAGCACAGAAGCACGCGGCGGATCTTCTCGTCCGGGGCGAGGGCGGTTTCCACCTCGCCGAGGGTGCGCATGAAGCGCGTCTCCGGCAGGAAGTCGGCGAGCGGGCTGACCATGCGCTTGTCGCGCAGCATCGACTTCGGCGTCATCAGGATCAGCGGCTTGCGGAAGTTGCGGTGCACCTGGCGGCGCAGCGCGTGGAAGTAGTTGGCCGGAGTGGTGTAGTTGCCGAACTGGATGTTGTCCTCGGCGCAGAGCTGGAGGTAGCGCTCGGGCCGCGCCGAGCTGTGCTCCGGCCCCTGGCCCTCGTAGCCGTGCGGCAGCAGCAGCACCAGGCCCGACATGCGCAGCCACTTCGACTCCGCGGAGCTGATGAACTGATCGATGATCACCTGCGCGCCGTTGGCGAAGTCGCCGAACTGGCCTTCCCACAGCACCAGCTGGTGCGGTTCGGCGAGGGAATAGCCGTATTCGTAGCCGAGCACCGCGTTCTCGGAGAGCGGGCTGTCGAGAATCTCGAAGCGGCCCTGGGTTTCCGACACGTTGGCGAGCGGCACGTAATGCTCCTCGCTGTCCTGGTCGGTGAGCACCGCGTGGCGCTGCGAGAAGGTGCCGCGGCCGCAATCCTGGCCGGAGAGGCGCACCGGGGTGCCCTCGGCCAACAGGGTGCCGAAGGCGAGCGCCTCGGCGGTGGCCCAGTCGATGCCCTCGCCGCTTTCCATCATCGCGCGCTTCGCTTCGAGCTGGCGCAGGATCTTGCGGTTGCCGTTGAACCCCTTGGGCACCGAAGAGATGGCGCGCCCCACCGCCTGCAACGCGGCGAGTTCGACGCCGGTGCCGTCCTCGGAGAAGGAGCCCCCCTCCTCGCCGTCCTCGGCGTCGCGGCCCTGGCTGAGGCCCGCCCAGCGGCCTTCCAGCCAGTCCGCCTTGTTGGGGCGGAACGACTTGGCGGCCTCGAACTCGGTTTCCATGCGCTCGTGGAAGGCGGTGACCAGGGCGTCGCCCTCGCCCGCCGCGATCACGCCGCTTTCGGTCAGCGCGCGGGCATAGACCTGGCGCGTCGTCGGGTGGCGGGCGATCTTGCGGTACATGATCGGCTGGGTGAATGCCGGTTCGTCGCTCTCGTTGTGGCCGTGGCGGCGGTAGCACACCATGTCCACCACCACGTCGGTCTTGAACTCCTGGCGGAACTCCACGGCGATGCGCGCGACGTGCACCACCGCCTCCGGGTCGTCGCCGTTGACGTGGAAGATCGGCGCCTGGATGCCCTTGGCCACGTCGGTGCAGTACGGACCGGAACGCGAATCCTGCGGCGCGGTGGTGAAGCCGATCTGGTTGTTGATCACGAAGTGCAGGGTGCCGCCGGTGGCGTAGCCCGCAAGTTGCGAGAGCATCAGGCACTCGGCGATGACGCCCTGGCCCGCCAGCGCCGCATCGCCGTGGATGAGGAGGCCCATCACCTCCTTGCGGTCGGCATCGCCGCGCTGGTCCTGCTTGGCGCGCACCTTGCCCAGCACCACCGGGTCCACCGCGTCGAGGTGCGACGGGTTGGCGGTGAGCGACAGGTGCACCGGGATGCCGTCGAACTCGCGGTCCGCCGAGGTGCCGAGGTGGTACTTCACGTCGCCCGAGCCCTGCACGTCTTCCGGGTTGGCCGGGTTGCCCTGGAATTCCGAGAACATCGCGCGGTAGGGCTTGTGCAGCAGCGTGGTCAGCATGTTGAGGCGGCCGCGGTGCGCCATGCCCAGCACCACCTCGCGGATGCCGAGCTGGCTGCCGCGCTTCAGCACCTGCTCGATGGCGGGGATCGTCGTCTCGCCGCCTTCCAGGCCGAAGCGCTTGGTGCCGGTGTATTTCAGTTGCAGGAAGCGCTCGAAGCCCTCCGCCTCGGTGAGGCGTTCGAGGATGGCGCGCTTGCCGCGGTCGGTGAAGCGCGGCTGGTTGGCCTCCGCCTCGATGCGCTTCTGAATCCAGGCCTTCTGGTCCGGGTCCTGGATGTGCATGTATTCGACGCCGATGGTGCCGCAATAGGTCTTCTGCACCACCTGGAGGATGCGGCGCAGCTTCGCCTTCTCCAGCCCGAGCACGTAATCCATGTAGATTTCGCGGTCGAGGTCGTCCTCGGTGAAGCCGTAGGAGCGGTAGTCGAGTTCCGGATGCTGCGGCGGCTTGGCCATCTTCAAGGGGTCGAGGTCGGCCATCAGGTGGCCGCGCACCCGGTAGACGCGGATCATCATCAGCGCGCGGATCGAATCGACGATGCGCCTGCGCACCTCCGCCTCGGAGGCGCCGGGTCCCGCGATCGCGGCCGCGCCCTCCTTGATCGCCTGCCCCGGCTTCTTCGGCGGCGGCGCGTCGGGGTCCGGCACGCCGATCACCTGGGCGCCGCGCTTTGCCCACGGAGTCGCCACAAAATCGCCATGAACGGCGGAGGCGTCGTCCGCCAGATCGGCGAAATAGGGAACCCAGCTTGCGTCCACGGACGCGGGGTCTTGCAGGTACCGGGCATAAAGCTCGGCGATGAAGGTGGCGTTGGCGCCGGTCAGGAAAGTGGTCTCGTTGAATCCAACCATATACCCGGGTCGACACGGCGGTTAACCGTGAAGCCTCCTCGTTCGGTGTCCGCGCCGGGCCGTCCCGGCGCTTAAAGCGCCGGACGCCGGGACGCCCCGGCGTCCGGCAGGCGGTTACAAACCCTTCATCGCGTCGCGCATGGCCTGGCCGAGGGCGGCGGGGGAGGCCG
>JAQAZG010000004.1 GCA_027864655.1 Oleispirillum naphthae | reverse complement strand
CACCACGCCGTCCTCGTAGTGGCGGTAGCCGAGCAGGTTCTGCCCGCGCAGCAGCATCTGCAAGGGCGTCTTCGGCAGCAGCTTCTTGAAGGCGCGCAGGCGCTCCCACGGATCCTCGTTGAGGAAGCGGATACAGGAGTCGAAGGTCGCGCCGCCCCAGCACTCCAGCGACCAGTAGCCCGCGTTGTCCAGATCCTCGCAAGCGGGGACCATGTCCTCCATGGCCATGCGCGTCGCCAACAGGCTCTGGTGCGCGTCCCGCAAGATCACGTCCGTGATTTCCACCACCCGTCCCATGTCGATCCTTTCCTGCAATGCCGTGCGCCGGGGCGCTGCGCGCCCTCCATCCGGTCGATTCAACGTGCGACTCCTCGCCCGGCTTTTCAACCGGGGGCGAGCGAACCGGAAACATATTACCCCTGAAGGCGGAAGGGCCAAACACGATTCTCCCACCCGACCGGGCGGGGCGCGCCGCAGGCTCAGAAATCCAGATCGGCGTAGTGGGCGGGCGGCAGGACGCCGGGCAGACGGTCGGCGAGCAGCGGGCGGAAGGCGGGGCGGGACTTGATGCGGGCGTACCAGTCCTTCGCCTCCGGGTGGCGGCCCCAGGGCACCTCGCCCGCGTAGTCGAGGATGGAGAGCTGCGCCGCCGCCGCGATGTCGGCCAGCGTCATGTTCTCCCCGGCAAGCCAGCGGCGGCGTTCCATCAGCCAGGCGACGTAGTCGAGGTGGACGTGGATGTTGAGCCGCCCGGCGGAGATGGCGCGGGAATTCGGCGGCCCGGCCAGGGCGATGCGCTTGCCGATCTTCTCGCCCGCCACCGGCTGGGTGACCTCCGCCTCGAATTTGGTGAGGAACCAGTGGAGCAGGCGGCGCACCTCCGCCCGCTGTCCCGAGTCGCGGCCGAGAAGCGGCGGCTCGGGGTGGAGTTCCTCGACGTATTCCAGCGCCGGTCCGGCGCCCGCGATCACCTTGGCCCCGTCCAGCAGCACCGGCACCTCGCCCGCCGGGTTGAGGCGCAGGAATTCGGGCGCGCGTTCCCACGGGCGCTCCGGCCGCAGCTCGAAGGAGAGCCCCTTCTCGGCCAGCTGCACCCGCAGCGTGCGCGACGCCGCGTTCAGAAGATGATGCACGCAAACGATCATGACACCGTCTCGACCCTGGGGCGCATCCAGCCCCTGGTGAAAGGTGTGTTAGAATAAACGCTTATCGTCAAGCAGCTTGACGTCCATCTTGACCCGCTCCACCGTCTTCAGGCGTTCCTCGCCGATGTTCTTGAGGAGTTCGGCCTTTCCCCCCGCGTCCATGCCCGAAGGATCGACGCGGCGGATCATCGCCATCATCAGGATCTTCAGCCGCCCCTCGTTGAACAGATACGAACTGGCCACGCTGCCGCGCATGTCGCCGCCGCCGGCGTTGTAGTTGAGCGCCTTGACGATCCACACCTTCTTCTTGTCGAAGTCCTCGCGGAAATAGACGATGAAGCGCGAGATCGCGCGCTGCTGCACGCGGCGCACCGCGGCATCGGCGAAGAAGACATCCCAGGTGAAGGCCTCGCCGTCGCGCGCCTGGATGACGCGGCGCACCTCGCGGCAGGTGAAGGCGGACTTCTCGAGGAACTCGGTGCCGAGAATCTGCCGCACCGCGTGGAAGAAGGCGGGCAGCACCTCGCGCGGAACGCGGTCCGCCGGGGTCTTCGCGCCCTTGGGCACGCTGCGGTCCACCAGATAGTCCTCGAAACTTTCGACGAGCAGGCGGTTGAACTCGTCGGAGCGCATGCGGTTCATCGCCATCGCCGCATTGACGCGGTCATAGGCGGAAAACAGCTGTGCGTAGAAGGCGTCGAGTTCCGGACTGCCGGCACGGAAATAGGCCGTGATCGCCTCCACCTCCTCGCGGGAGAGGGTGGTGTCGCCCGAGCGGCTGAACTTCTCCAACAAGGCGTTGGAAAACAACTGGAACAGCGCCTCGATGGTGGCGCGGTACGGCGGTTCCCTTGGCGGCATTCGGCCGGAACTTTCCCTGTTGGTCCGAAGTCTTTTTCTGATTTTGGGCGCAAGCTACCATTACCGCCACGCCAAGGAAACCCCTGTCCACCGCCGTTCGATGAAAAAACGCCGGACCCGCAGCGCGGGTCCGGCAGCAGGGCGTTCGCCGCGGACGGACGGTCTATTCCGCCGCCACCGCCACGGTCACCGGCACCGCGAGCTTGTCGAGCATCTCCTTCGGCACCACCTGCCAGAAGCGCTTCACGAAGAGGTCCCAGTTGAGCAGGATCTCCTGCGCGTGGCGCGAGGCGGTCTCCTGCACGTGCTCCTCGACCAGGGCCTTGAGCTTCTCCTCGTAGAAGGGCGCCTCGATGCGCTGGAAGATCACCGAGCCGGAATTGACCAGCTCCGCGAAGCGGTTGTCCGGGTCGTAGACGAAGGCCATGCCGCCGGTCATCCCCGCCCCGAAATTGTGGCCCACCGGGCCGAGGATCACCGCGGTGCCGCCGGTCATGTATTCGCAGCCGTTGGAGCCGCAGCCCTCCACCACCACCTCGGCGCCGGAGTTGCGCACGCAGAAGCGCTCGCCCGCCTGCCCCGCGGCGAACAGCTTGCCCGCCGTCGCGCCGTAGAGCACGGTGTTGCCGATGATGGTGTTGTTGTGGCTTTCGAGCTTGCTGGCGATCGGCGGGCGGATGGTGATGAGGCCGCCGGAGAGGCCCTTGCCCACGTAGTCGTTGGCGTCGCCCTGCACCTCGAGCTTCAGGCCCTGCACCGCGAAGGCGCCGAGCGACTGCCCGGCGGAGCCGCGCAACTGCACGGTGATGTGGCCGGGGCGCAGCCCGAACATGCCGTAGCGGGTGACGATGTGGTGCGACATCCGCGTGCCGATGGCGCGCTGCACGTTGCGCACGTCGTAGGAGAGCTGCATCTTCTCGCCGTCTTCCAGCGCCTGGCGGGCGTCGTGGATCATCTGCGCGTCCAGGGTGTCCGGCACCTCGTTGCGCTCGCCCTCGGCGAGGGTGCAGCGGCTCGGCCAGCCGCCGACGTCCGGCTGCACCAGGATCGGGTTGAGGTCGAGGTCGTCGAGGTGCGCCGCGCCGCGGCTGACCTGATGCAACAGGTCGGAGCGGCCGACGACTTCGCCCAGGCTCTTCACGCCGATCCTGGCGAGGATTTCCTTCACCTCCTCGGCGAGGAAGGTGAAGAGGTTGACGACGCGCTCCGGCGTGCCCTTGAACTTGGCGCGCAGGTCCTCGTCCTGGGTGCACACCCCGACCGGGCAGGTGTTGGAATGGCACTGCCGCACCATGATGCAGCCCATGGAGATCAAGGACAGGGTGCCGATGCCGAATTCCTCGGCGCCCAGCATCGCGGCGATGACGATGTCGCGGCCGGTCTTGATGCCGCCGTCGGTGCGCAGCGTCACGCGGTGGCGCAGGCGGTTCAGCGTCAGCATCTGATGCGCCTCGGCGAGGCCCAGCTCCCACGGCAGGCCGGCGAACTTGATCGAGGTCATCGGCGAAGCGCCGGTGCCGCCGGAGTTGGCGGAGATCGAGATGATGTCCGCCTTCGCCTTGGCCACGCCCGCGGCGATGGTGCCGATGCCCGAGCGCGCCACCAGCTTGACGCACACCCGCGCCTTGGGGTTGATCTGCTTCAAGTCGTAGATCAGCTGCGCCAGGTCCTCGATCGAGTAGATGTCGTGGTGCGGCGGCGGGCTGATCAGCATCACCCCGGGGGTGGAGTGGCGCAGCTTCGCCACCATCTCGGTGACCTTGAAGCCGGGCAGCTGGCCGCCCTCGCCGGGCTTCGCGCCTTGGGCGACCTTGATCTCGATTTCGCGGCACTGGTTGAGGTATTCCGCGGTGACGCCGAAGCGCCCGGAGGCCACCTGCTTGATCGCCGAGTTGGGGTTGTCGCCCTCCGGCGTCGGGTGGTAGCGCTCGCGCACCTCGCCGCCCTCGCCGGAGCACGACTTCGCGCCGATGCGGTTCATCGCGATGTTGAGCGCGCCGTGCGCCTCGGGCGACAGCGCGCCCAAGGACATCCCCGGGGTGAGGAAATGCTTGCGGATCTCGGTGACCGATTCCACCTCCTCCGACTGCACCTCCGGACCGGCGGACTTGATCTCCAAGAGGTCGCGCACGTTGATCGGCGGCATCGCGTAGACGCCCTGGGCGTATTCCTTGTAGAGCGCGTAGTTGCCGGTGGCGCAGGCCTTCTGCACCAGGTGGATGAGCTTGCCGTCCCAGGCATGCGCCTCGCCGCCGTTGCGGTAGCGGTAGAAGCCGCCCATCGGCAGCATCGGATGCTCCATGACGTAGGCGCGCTGGTGCTGCTCCACCAGCTTGTGCTGCAAGCCGGAAAGCCCGATGCCGGAAATGCGCGAGTTCATCCCGGGGAAGAACTCGGCGACCAGGGTGCGCGAAAGCCCCACCGCCTCGAAGTTGTAGCCGCCGCGGTAGGAGCTGATCATCCCCACGCCCATCTTCGACATGATCTTGAGGAGGCCCTGGTCGATCGCGGTCTTGTAGTTCTTCAGGCACTGCTCGAAGGCGAGGCCGGGGAAGAGGCCGCGGCGGTGGCGCTCGGCGATCGCCTCCTGGGAGAGATAGGCGTTGACCGTGGTCGCGCCGACGCCGATGAGCACCGCGAAGTAGTGGGTGTCCATGCACTTGCCGCAGCGCACGTTGAGCGAGGTGAAGGTGCGCAGCGAGTTGCGCACGAGGTGCGAATGCACCGCGCCGACGGCGAGAATCATCGGAATCGGCGCACGCTGCTCGCTCAGGCTGACGTCGGTGAGGATGAGGTGGACGCAACCGCCGCGCACCGCGTCCTCCGCCTCGCGCTGAATCCGCATGATCGCGGTGCGCAGCGCATTGGGGCCGCCGTCGGGGTTGAAGGTGGCGTCGATCTCGTACGCGGTGTCGCCCATGTAGGCGCGCATCGCGTCGAATTCCTTGTTGGTCAGCACCGGGCTGTCGAGTTGCAGCAGGTTGCACTGGCCCTCCTCTTCCGCGAGGATGTTGCCGAGGTTGCCGAGCCGGGTCTTGAGCGACATCACGCGGGTCTCGCGCAGGCTGTCGATCGGCGGGTTGGTCACCTGCGAGAAGTTCTGGCGGAAGAAGTGGTGCAGGCCGCGGTAGTTGTCGGAGAGCACCGCGAGCGGCACGTCGTCGCCCATCGAGCCGATCGCCTCCTTGCCGTCCTCGACCATCGGCTGGAGGATCAGCTCCATGTCTTCCATGGTCAGGCCGTAGACCAGCTGGCGGCGGCGCAGTTCGGTCTCCTCCAGCTCCGGGGTCTCCGGGGTGTCGGGCTTGATCAGGTCGTCGATCTGGGTGATCCGCTTCACCCATTCGGTGAACGGCTTCTTGGCGGAGAGCAGGTCCTTGATCTCGCGGTCGTGGTAGAAGCGCCCCTCGGCGAGGTCCACGGCGATCATCTGGCCGGGGCCGATGCGGCCCTTCTCGAGGATCGTCTCCTCCGGCACCCGCACCATGCCCGCCTCGGAGCCGACGAACAGCAGGCCGTCGGCGGTGACGGTGTAGCGCATCGGGCGCAGGCCGTTGCGGTCCATCCCCGCGATCGCCCAGCGGCCGTCGGTGGCGGCGATCGCCGCCGGGCCGTCCCACGGCGTCATCACGGTGTTGAAGTACCAGAACATCGCGCGGTGCGCCTCGGGCATGCCGCTGTTCTGGCCGATCGATTCCGGGATCATCATGCACTTGACCATCGGCGCGGTGCGCCCGGCGCGCACCAGAAGCTCGAACACGTTGTCGAGGCAGGCGGAGTCCGAACCGCCCGGCTGGATCACCGGCTTCAAGTCCGGAATCGCCGCGCCGAAGGCCTCCTCGGCCATGCGCGCCTCGTAGGACTTCATCCAGTTGATGTTGCCCGCGAGCGTGTTGATCTCGCCGTTGTGCGCCAGCATGCGGAAGGGCTGCGCCAGCCGCCAGGTGGGGAATGTGTTGGTGGAATAGCGCTGGTGGAAGATCGCGAAGCTCGAAACGAAGCGCTCGTCCAACAGGTCGGGGTAGAACGCGGTGAGCTGCTCGGCGAGGAACAGGCCCTTGTAGATCACCGAGCGGCACGACATCGAGCAGATATAGAAGTCGGGGATGTTGTTCTGCCGCACCTGGTTCTCGATGCGGCGGCGGATGATGTAGAGGTCGCGCTCGAACTCGTCCTCACCGGTGTGCTTGGTGTTGACGATCATGATCTGTTCGATCTCGGGGCGCGTCGCGTTCGCCTTTTCGCCGATCACCGAAACGTTCACCGGCACCTGACGCCAGCCGTAGAGGCCGTAGCCGAACTGCAGCACCTCGTTCTCGACGATGGCGCGGCAGGCCTCCTGCGCGTTGAGGTCGGTCTTCGGCAGGAAGATCATGCCGATGGCGAGGCGGCCCTTCTCCGGCTCGTGGCCGGTGCGGCGCACGTGGTCCTTGAAGAAGTCCTGCGGAATCTGCACGTGGATGCCCGCGCCGTCGCCGGTCTTGCCGTCGGCGTCCACCGCGCCGCGGTGGAACACCACCTTCAGCGCCTCGATCGCGGCCTCCACCACGCGGCGGCGCGGCTTGCCGTCCAGCGCCGCGACGAGGCCGACGCCGCAGGCGTCGTGCGCATCCATCGGGTCCGCCGCGCCCGCGGCGAGCATGCGGTTGCGGTTTTCGGCGAAACCGCGGACGAACTGTTCGCCGCTTTCCGGCTGCCCATCGTCCCAGGCCGAGGACCAGGCGTTCATCATCTTCTCCGTCATCGTCGGTTCCTCCTCAACCCGCGTTCGCCAGGGACGGCGCCGCCGCCGCCCGCCGCACATAGGCGTGCACGTGCTGCGCCACGTCGCGCCCGTCGCGCACCGCCCACACCACCAGGGAGGCGCCGCGCACGATGTCCCCCGCCGCGAACACCCCGGGCAGGCTGGTCATCAGCGCATCGTCCACCGCGAGCGTGCCGTTGCGCTTCACCTTGAGTTCCGGCGCGCCGAAGATCGTCGGCAGGTCCTCCGGCTCGAAGCCGAGCGCCTCGATCACCATCTCGGCGGGCAGGGTGTATTCCGAGCCCGGCACCGGAGTGGGGCTCTGGCGGCCCGAGGCGTCGGGCAGGCCGAGGTGCATCTTCACCGTGCGCACGCCGGAAACCCGGCCGGAGGCTCCCTCCACCGCTTCCGGAGCGGCCTGCCAGATGAACTCCGCGCCTTCCTCGATGGCGTTGTCCACCTCGCGCTGCGAGCCGGGCATGTTGGCGCGGTCGCGGCGGTAGAGGCACTTCACCGAGGTCGCGCCCTGGCGCAGCGCGGTGCGCAGGCAGTCCATGGCGGTGTCGCCGCCGCCGACCACCACCACCCGCTTGCCCGCGGCGTTGAGGCGGCCGCTGTCGAAGTCGGCCACGCTGTCGCCCATGTTGAGGCGGTTGGAGCAGGTGAGGAACTCCAGCGCCGGGATCACGCCGTCGAGCGTGTTGCCGGAAATCTCCAGCCCGCGCGCCGCATAGACGCCGGTGGCGATGACCACCGCGGCGTGCTTCCTGCGCATTTCGGCGAGGGTGACGTCGCGGCCGACGTCCACGTCGGTGTGGAAGATCACGCCGCTCTCCACGAACACCGCGACGCGGCGGGCGACCACGTCCTTTTCCAGCTTGAAGCCGGGAATGCCGTAGGTGAGCAGGCCGCCCGCACGGTCGTGGCGGTCGTACACCTCGACGCGGTAGCCGAGCATGCGCAACTGTTCCGCCGCGGCCAGGCCCGCCGGACCCGCGCCGATGACGCCCACCGATTCCAGGCGCTCGATGCGCGGGGAGAACGGCTTCACCCAGCCCGCCGCGAAGGCGGAGTCGGTGATGTGCTTCTCCATCGCGCCGATGGTCACGCCGCCGTGGGAGGACTGTTCGAGCACGCAGGAGCCCTCGCACAGGCGGTCCTGCGGGCAGATGCGGCCGCAGATCTCCGGCAGGGTGTTGGTCGCCGAGGCGACCGCGTAGGCCTCCTCCATGCGCCCGGTCGCCGCCAGCATCAGCCAGTCGGGAATGTTGTTGTGCAGCGGGCAGTGCAGGCTGCAGAAGGGAATGCCGCACTGTTCGCAGCGCGATGCCTGTTCGCCCGCGCGCGGCGTGGCGAAGCCGCCGTAGATCTCGGCGAAGTCCTCGGTGCGTTCGGCGGCCGGACGCTTGTCCGGGGTGCGGCGGTCCACTTTGGTGAACTGGAGCATCTTCTGCTGCGCCATGGTGTGTTCCTCTTCTTCTGCGCCTGCCTCGCGGCGCGCGAACGGCCCCGACCCCACCCCCGCCCGCGCGAAGGCAGTCGAGCGGATTCTTAGTGGATTTTCTCCCTGATTGCGAGTGAAAAAACGCATATAGGTCAGCTCTACTGACCTAAAGTAACAAAAATTCGCGAGAACGAGGCGTGTTCCGAGGATGCCCCCAAAATATAGTCATCATGTGTTTACTATTTACCCGTTTGGGGGCAGGCGACGCATCGTGATATGAAGAAGCCGGTCCGCGCCGGACGGAGGCGCGCCGGACAAGAAAAACACCCGAGGGAAACACCATCATGACCTGGCTGAACCTGATCGTTCTGGCGGTCGTCCAAGGGATTACCGAGTTCCTGCCGATCAGTTCCTCGGCGCACCTCATCCTCGTGCCCTGCCTCGCCGACTGGCCGGATCAGGGCCTCGACATGGACATCGCGCTCCACGTCGGAACCCTCGGCGCGGTGATGCTCTACTTCTGGCGCGACATCTGGCAGATGCTCGCCGGCCTTTGGGCCGCGCTGCGGATGCGCCGCTCGCCGGGGGCGAAACTCGCGCTCCACATCGTCGTCGGCACCATCCCGGTGGTCGCCGCCGGGCTGCTCGCCAAGGACATGGTGGAAACCATGGCGCGCTCCATCCTCGTCCTCGGCTGGACGACGCTCGGCTTCGGCATCCTGCTCCACATCGCCGACCGTATCGGGCTGACCGTCCGCCGCATCGAACACATGGGCCTGCCCGACGCCCTGGTCATCGGCATCGCCCAGGCGATCGCACTGATCCCCGGCACCAGCCGCAGCGGCATCACCATGACCGCCGCCCGCCTCCTCGGCTACGAACGCGGCGAAGCCGCCCGCTTCTCCATGCTGCTCTCCATCCCCACCATCGTCGCCGCGGGAACCCTGGCCGGGCTCGATATCTACCGCCTCGACCAGCCGGTGCTCACCACCGCCGCCCTCTACGCCGCGGGGTTCTCCTTCCTCACCGCGCTCGTCGCCATCGCGGTGCTGATGCACTGGCTGAAACGCGCCAGCTTCGCCCCCTTCGCCCTCTACCGCCTGATCCTCGGCGCAGCCCTGCTCGCCGCCGCCTACGGCTACATCCCCGGCTTCGACCGCTGCCTGGGGTGAAAAACCAGGTCAGGGCGCTGCCCTGGACCCGCAAGGGGTCGCAGCCCCCTTGACCCCTTAAGTGGTTTTTGCCGCGCAGCGGCCATCAACCGCCACGCCGCGTGACGGCGCTCTCGCGCTACGCGCAAAAACCATAAAGCCATGGGGAGCGCGAGGGGACCGAATCCCCTCGCAACGTTTTCACTCTACCGCTTGATGATCTGGCGGTGGTCTTTGCGGAAGCGGTTGAGGTAGGTAGGCAGGATGGTTTCCGCGGTGGTGGGTTCGATGCCGAGTTCGGCGAAGCCCGGGCAGCTTCCGGAAACCACGTTGTCGCGCATCATCATCAGCACCTGGTCGCGGGTGAGCAGGGGCTTGGGCATCAGGCGCATCAGCGCCGCCTGGCAGCGCGCCATGCCGAAGGTCATCGGCAGCAGCCGGCGCTCGCGGCGGATTTCGGCGAGCGTCATTTCCATGATTTGACGCATCGAGTAGACGTGCGGCCCGCCGAGTTCGTAGGTCTTGCCGCCGTGGGCGGCGCTTTTCAGCGCGGCGAGGATGGCGTCGGCGACATCGCCGACGTAGACCGGCTGGAACTTCGGCCCGCCGTCGCCGAAAAGGCCCTTGCCGCCGAAGCTCCAGGCGTTCTTGTCGATCACCGGCAGGAAGGGGGAGAAGGTCGCCATCCGGGCGAAGAGGTTGAAGAAGTTGTCCTCCGGGCCGAAGACGACGCTCGGACGGACGATCGTCGCCTCGGGAAAGGCGGCGAACACCGCGGCCTCGCCTTCCGCCTTGGTGCGGGCATAGGCGGATTCCGCATCGGCGGTCGCGCCCATGGCGGAGATATGGACGAAGCGCGAGGCTCCGGCGGCCTTGGCCGCGGCGGCGATTTCGCCCGGCGCCTTGGCGTGGAGGTTTTCGAAGGTATGGCGTCCGCGCGGATGGAAGATGCCCACCAGGTTGACCACCCAGTCCGCACCCTCGGCGGCGCGGCGGATTTCCTCCGGGTCGGCGATGTCGGTTTCCAGCGTGGTGATCTGCCCGACGTCGCCCATGGTCTTGAGGAAATGGGCGTCCTCGCGGTAGCGGATGGCGATGCGGATCACCGCGCCGGTGGCTGCGAGACGTTGCACCAGGTGGCGCCCGATGAAGCCCGATCCGCCGAATACCGTCACCAATCGCCGTGTCATTCCGGTCGTCTCCCTGGATGTCTTTCGGCCCGCGCGTTCCGGCCTCTCGCCTTTATAGGAAGCGGCCAGGCATCTGTCCATATGGGCAGGTCGCGGCAAATGTCATTTCCCTAACCAACGGCCGGGCTTTCTTATGCCTTTCGGCATGGGCCGCGCAAACGAAAAAAGGGAGTTGACTTTGCCCCGCCAAGCCCGCATAAACCCTCCCTCACTGACCGGCTGCTCCGGTCGGGCGGCGGTCTTGACCGCAGTGCCCGGATGGCCTTGGCGGATCAGTGCCCAGGTGGCGGAATTGGTAGACGCGCAGGTTTCAGGTACCTGTGGTAGAAATACCGTGGAAGTTCGAGTCTTCTCCTGGGCACCACCGCTCGCGACGGCATCGCGCTCCCCGATGATTTTTACCCTTTGATCCCGGCGCGCCCGGTCGTATGACTTGAGACGCCCGCGCGTGGGGGGGCAGGCTTTCAAGAGGGCGGCAATGGCGATTTTCCTGCATCACGGCGACCTTCCCGAGGGTGTGCGGTTTTCCGGCTCGATCGCCGTGGACACCGAGACCATGGGCCTCAACCTGCACCGCGACCGCCTCTGCCTAGTGCAGCTTTCCGCGGGCGACGGCGACGCCCACCTGGTGAAGATTTCTCCCGGCGTGGACCCGGTGCGCCTGAAGGCGGTGCTGGCCGACCCGGCGATTCTCAAGATCTTCCATTTCGCGCGCTTCGACGTCGCGATGATCGCGCGCCACCTCGGGGTGAGCTGCGCGCCGGTGTTCTGCACCAAGATCGCCTCCAAGCTCTGCCGCACCAACACCGACCGCCACGGGTTGAAGGACATCTGCCGCGACCTCCTGGGCGTCGAGCTTTCCAAGGAGCAGCAGACCTCCGACTGGGGCGCGCCCGACCCGACGGAAGAGCAGCAGAAATACGCCGCCAACGACGTGCTCTATCTGCACCCGTTGAAGGACAAGCTCTCCGCCCTGCTGGAACGCGAGGGCCGCCGCGCGCTGGCCGACGCCTGCTTCGGCTTCCTCTCCGCCCGCGCCGCGCTGGACCTCAGCGGCTGGGCCGACGAGGACATCTTCGCCCACTGAAATAAAGCCTCATGGATACGCTGCCGATGCCCTGCCCCGCCCCCGATCCCGCCCGCGTCGCCTCCGACCTCACCGCGGCGCGCCACGTCCTGGAAGCGGAGGCGAAGGCGCTTGCCGAAATGAGCGCCGCGCTGGGCGCGGAGTTCACCCGCGCGCTCGACCTGCTGGAGAACCGCCTGCTCGCCTCCGAGCACGGCCGGGTGATCGTCTCCGGCATGGGCAAGAGCGGCCACATCGGCCGCAAGATTTCCGCGACGCTCGCCTCCACCGGCACGCCGTCGTTCTTCGTCCACCCGGCGGAGGCGAGCCACGGCGACCTCGGCATGATCACCCGCGACGACGCGCTGATCCTGCTCTCGAAGTCGGGCGAGACGCCGGAGCTTGCCGACATCATCGCCTATTCGCGGCGCTTCTCCATCCCGCTGATCGCGATCACCGAGGGCCGCGGCAGCGCGCTCGGCTCCGCCGCCGACGTGGTGCTGGCGCTGCCGGTCAACGGCGAGGCCTGCCCGCTCGGGCTCGCGCCCACCACCTCGACCACCGCGACGCTGGCCATGGGCGACGCCATCGCCGTGGCGCTGTTGGAGCGGCGCGGCTTCTCCGCCAGCGACTTCAAGACCTTCCACCCCGGCGGCAAGCTCGGCCAGCGCCTGCTGCGGGTGCGCGAGCTGATGCACCCGCTGCCCGAGGCGCCGCTGATCCCGCCGGAAACCCGCATGGCCGACGCGCTGATCGTGATGTCGGCCAAGAGCTTCGGCTGCGTCGGCATCGTCGATGCGGCGGGGGTGCTCGCCGGCATCATCACCGACGGCGACCTGCGCCGCCACATGTCCCCCGACCTGCTGGAGGCGAAGGCGGGCGCGGTGATGACCGCCAGCCCCAAGACCGTCTCGCCGGACGCGCTGGCCGCCGAGGCGCTGGGGATCATGAACGACCTCAAGATCACCAGCCTGTTCGCGGTGACGCCGGAGGGCAACCCGGTCGGGCTCATCCACATGCACGATTGCCTGCGCGCCGGGGTGTCATGACGAGACGCCAGGCCGCGAGGAAGCCCGCCGCCGCGCCGGCGCCGCCCGGGGCGGGCGCGCCGCCCGACCTGCGCTTCCTCTCCGCCGGCGCCGCAGCGAACCGCAGCCTGCCGAACGGCGCCTCGTTCTACAGCCGCTTCGTGCGGGTGATGAAGCTGGCGCTGCCCGCCGTCGCCGCGCTGCTTCTGGGGGCGATTCTGCTGTGGCCGCAGTTCCAGGCGGAGCGCAACCGCTTCCACGTTGCGCTGTCGGGCCTCGATCCGCGCCACCCCGACCGCCTGCGCGTCGTCAACGCCCGCTTCCAGGGCACCGACTCCGATTCCCAGCCCTACACCGTGACCTCCGAATCCGCCCACGAGGTGGCCCCCGGCAGCCGCGTCATCGCGCTCGAGGCCCCCACCGCCGACCTCGCGCTCAAGGACGGCACCTGGGTGATCGCCCGCGCCCCCGAGGGCAAGTTCGACCGCGACCGCGACCTCCTCGACCTCTCCGGCGGGGTGTCGGTGTTCCACGACAGCGGCTATGCCTTCTCCTCGCCGACGGCGCGCATCCTGCTGCATGAGGGCGCGGCCGAGGGCGACGACCCCGCCACCGCATTCGGCCCCGCCGCCGACATCAAGAGCGACACCGGCTTCCGCATCACCGACCGCGGCCGCCGCATCCTGTTCAAGGGAAAGTCCCGCCTGATCCTCCGACCGGGAGTGAAGAACGATGCCCCAATCCAGTGATCCGCGCCGCGCCCTGCTGCTGGCGGGCCTGATCCTCTGCCTTGCGCCGGTCGCGGCGCAGGCCCAGACCCTCGGCATGGGAGCGCCGGACGACCCCGCCCCGGTGGAGGTTCTGGCCGACAACGGCATCGAATGGATGCGCGACGGCAAGCGCTTCGTCGCCCGCGGCAACGCCTCGGCGGCGCGCAACGACACCACGGTCTATGCCGACACGCTGACCGCCCACTACCGCGAGAACGCGGCGGGCAAGTCGGAGCTGTGGCGTCTCGACGCCGACGGCCATGTGCGCATCGTCTCCCCCACCGAAACCGCCACCGGCGACACCGCGGTCTACGACATCGGCGCCGCGGTTCTGGTGCTGCGGGGCAAGCCCAACGCCAAGCTGGTCACCCCCGACACCACGGTCACCGCCACCGAGCAACTGGAATACTGGGATGCCAAGCGCTTCGCCGTGGCGCGCGGCAACGCGGTGGTGGTGCGCGCCGACCGCACCCTCAAAGCCGACACCGTGATCGCCTACTTCGCGGCGAAGACCGCGGCGAAATCCGGCAAGAAGGCGAAATCCGGCAACTCCGGCGCGCCGGGCCAGGGCAGCGACATCGACATCGTGGACGCCCACGGCCATGTGGTGATTACGACAAAAACCGAGACGGTGACCGGCGACAAGGGCCGCTACAACGTCAAGACCGGCATCGCCACGCTTTTGAACAACGTCGGCCTGACGCGCGGCACCGACACGCTGAACGGCGCCTACGCGGTGGTCAACATGAACACCGGGGTGAGCACGCTCTACTCTCAACTGCCTGGAGCGAAAGCCGAAAAACCGTCGCCGGTGCGCGGCCGCTTCATCCCCAAGAAGGCGGAGCCGCTGCCCGAGGAGGACAAGGGCGGCGCAGAGGGCAAGAAGTCCGCTCCGGTCAAGCCCTAACTTCCCGCGCCGACAAGCAAAAATCCGGCCAAAACCGAGAAAAGCGTTGCGCCGCCGCCGTGGTATCGGATAATCCGAACGGTAAGCGCCGATCTTCTCTCCCGTCTCCGACGGCAACAGGCGCACCGGATTTTTTGGCGTATGCGAGGGAAAGCGAACACATGACCAAGGCCAAGCCGCAGCCGACCGCTCCCGCCGGAGCCCCCTCCCCGGCGCCGATCCTGCCGTTGCGCGGCCTGGAAATCCAGGGCCTCGGCAAGAGCTTCAAGCGCCGCCCGGTGCTGCGCAACGTCTCGCTTTCGGTGCGCCGCGGCGAGGCGGTGGGTCTTCTCGGCCCCAACGGCGCGGGCAAGACCACCTGCTTCTACTGCGTCACCGGCCTCATCGCCCCCGACGCCGGGTCCATCTCCCTCGACGGCATGGTGATCACCGGCCTGCCGATGTACCGCCGCGCGCGCCTGGGCATCGGCTACCTGCCGCAGGAGGCCTCGATCTTCCGCGGCCTCTCGGTGGAGGACAACATCAAGGCGGTGCTCGAAGTGGTGGAGCCCGACGCCGACGTCCGCGAGGCGCAGCTCGAAGCGCTGCTCGCCGAGTTCTCGGTCACCCACCTGCGCCGCGCCGCCGCGCTGTCGCTGTCGGGCGGCGAGCGCCGCCGCGTCGAGATCGCCCGCGCGCTCGCCTCGCGCCCCAGCTTCATTCTCCTCGACGAGCCGCTGGCGGGCATCGACCCGATCGCGGTGGGCGAGATCCGCACCCTCGTCGCCCACCTCAAGGACCGCAACATCGGCGTCCTGATCACCGACCACAACGTCCGCGAGACGCTGGACATCATCGACCGCGCCTACATCCTCTACGACGGCGCGGTGATGATGGAAGGCGCGCCCGCCGAGATCGTCGCGCACGAGGGCGTCCGCCGCGTCTATCTGGGCGATCACTTCAGCCTGTAGGAGGAAACAGGCATGGCGATCACCCCGAAACTCGAGCTCCGGCAGTCGCAGTCGCTGGTGATGACGCCGCAGTTGCAGCAGGCGATCAAGCTGCTGCAGATGTCCAACATCGAACTCTCCGCCTTCGTCGAAACCGAGCTCGAACGCAACCCCCTGCTCGAACACGAGGACGACCGCGCCGCCGAGGCGGAGCCGCAGGCCGAAGCCGTGGAGGCCCCGGCGGAAGCCGCGCTGCTCGATGCCGTGGCGGGCGCGGCGGAAACCCCCTTGGACATCGAGGTGGACAACACCTTCACCAACGACGCGGCGGAGGACGCCTTCGCCGCGGGCATGGCGGGCTTCGGCGGCACCGACAATCTCGGCCGCTACGGCAACGGCGCCTACGAAGGCGACGGCAACATCCTGGAACAGACCGTGGGCGAATCCCTCAGCCTGCGCCAGCACCTCACCGCGCAGCTCGGGCTCTCCTGCGCGAAGCCGCACGAACGGATGATCGGCGCCTACCTGATCGACCTGCTCGACGACGCGGGCTACCTCACCGGCAGCCTCGCCGCGGCGGCGGCGGCGCTCGGCTGCGCCGAGGCGGAGATCGAGGCGGTGCTCGACATCGTCCAGGGCTTCGACCCGGTGGGCGTGTTCGCCCGCTCGCTCAAGGAATGCCTGGCGCTGCAACTCGCCGACCGCGACCGCCTCGACCCCGCGATGGCGGCGCTTCTCGACAACCTCGACCTCCTCGCCAAGCGCGACCTCGTACGGCTGAAGAAGGTCTGCGGCGTGGACGACGAGGACCTCGCCGAAATGATCGCGGAGATCCGCGCGCTCGACCCCAAGCCCGCGGCGAGCTTCGAGCCGGTGCGCGAACAGCCGGTGGAACCCGACATCCTGATGCGCCAGAGCGCCGACGGCGGCTGGGTGATCGAACTCAACACCGACACCCTGCCGCGCGTCCTGGTGTCCAACCGCTACTATGCGGAGGTCAGCACCAAGGCCGACCGCGCCACCCGCTCCTTCCTCAACGAGCAGTTCCAGTCCGCCAACTGGCTGGTCAAGTCGCTGCATCAGCGCGCCACCACCATCCTCAAGGTGGCCAGCGAGATCGTGCGCCAGCAGTCGGGCTTCTTCACCCACGGCGTCTCCGCGCTCAAGCCGTTGATCCTGCGCGACATCGCCGAGGCGATCGGCATGCACGAAAGCACCATCAGCCGCGTCACCACCAACAAATACCTCGCCTCGCCGCGCGGCATCTTCGAGCTCAAGTATTTCTTCACCCAGGCGCTCGCCGCCACCGGCGGCGGCGAGGCCCACTCGGCGGAGGCGGTGCGCCACCAGATCAAGACCCTGATCGACGCGGAAAACGCCGAGGACGTGCTCTCCGACGACCGCATCGCCGCCATCCTGAAGAGGGACGGCATCGACATCGCGCGGCGCACCGTGGCGAAATACCGCGAGTCGATGAAGATCGCGCCGTCGTCGCAACGCCGCCGCGAACTCAAGATCAAACTCCCCTGAATCTTTCGCCTTCCCCCGCGAAAAACCCCGCGCTCATGCCCATATCCTGATGTATGGGGTTCAACAACATGCGCGAGGCAGAACGGATGACTTGACGAAACGGAGAGAGAACTCTAGCTTCCCGCCTCCGCCCGCGGCCCCGCCGCAGCGGGGCAACACGGCAAAGGGTTCGATCCGAAAGGAAAATCGTGATCAGATGCGGCGCGCCGCCGCGTTTTCCGGATGCGCCGGAGCGCCCGAGTCAGGTAGGACGAACGCCATGGAAATCACCGTCAAAGGGAAACAGATCGACCTCGGGGACACCTTTCGCACCCATGCGGAAGCGACCTTGACCCAGTTGGTCGAGAAGTACTTCGACCGCGCCATCGACGCCGCCGTCATCATCTCGAAAGACGCGCACCTGGTGAAAGCCGACATCTCGGTCCATCCGATTCGCGGCATCACCCTGCAGTCGGCTGCCGGCGCGGCCGATTCCTACGCCGCCTTCGACGCCGCCAGCGAAAAAATTTCCAAGCAGCTGCGCCGCTACAAACGCCGCCTGACCGACCACGGCAAGCCGCGCCCCGAGGACAGCATCCTCGCGCAGCAGTTCATCATCCGCCCCGAACCCAGCGATGCCGAGCTTCCCGCCGAGGAGGCCGGGCCGGTGATCGTCGCCGAGATGAGCCAGGACATTCCGCTCTGCACCGTCTCCGGCGCGGTAATGCGACTTGACCTTTCCGACACAAACGCCATTCTGTTTCGGAACAGTTCCCATGGCCGCTTGAACATGGTCTACCGTCGGCAGGATGGAAACATCGGCTGGGTGGACCCCGAAGCAACCAACAGCAGAGGCTGAACCTCCATACGCCGCATGCACCGGACGACATGATCGCCCAGGACCGGAGCCGTGCCCAAGCGCGGCTCTCGGTCCGTGCAAGGAAGATCGCGGCGGGCGTTCCCGGATCGGGGGACCGGGACCGCGGCAATGGATTGAGGATAACGATGACCCTGGCTGACCTGATCGCACCGAACGCCGTGATTCCCGCCCTGCGGGCGAACAGCAAGAAACAGGCGCTGCAGCTGCTCGCCCAGAAGGCCGCCGACGTGACCGGCCTTGCGGAAGGCGATATCCTGGAGGGCCTGCTGGACCGCGAGCGCCTGGGCTCCACCGGGGTCGGCAACGGCATCGCGATTCCGCACGCCAAGCTCACCGGCATCGACCGCCTCTACGGCATCTTCGCGCGCCTCGACCAGCCGGTGGACTTCGACTCCATCGACGACCAGCCGGTGGACCTGATCTGCCTGCTGATCGCCCCCGAAGGCGCGGGCGCCGACCACCTGAAGGCGCTTGCCCGCGTCTCCCGCCTCTTGCGCGACAAAAGCATCTGCGAAAAGCTGCGCGGCGCCACCGAGGCCGACGCGCTCTACGCGCTGCTGCTCGACTCCGAGCGTTCCCGCGCCGCCTGAGACAACTGCGGAAAAACCGGACTGACGGACCGCCCAAAGGGGCCTATGGTCTAGCCCAACGAGGAGGCAGGCCATGTTCGCGCAAGCCACCCAATATTTCGTCTATCACGTCGATGTCGCCGACGCCGACATCGACGCCATGGGACATGTCAACAACGCCGTCTATCTCTCCTGGGTGCAGACCGCCGTGCTGCGCCACTGGCGCCGTTTCGCGCCCAAGGAGGCGATCTCCACACGGCTGTGGGTGGCACTCGCCCACGACATCCGCTACCGCCGCCCCGCGCTCGCCCACGACCGCGTGGCGGTGCGCCTGCTCCTGGAAAAACTCGATGGCGCCAAGGCGTTCTACCGCACCACCATCGAACGCGGCGGGGAAACCCTGGCGGAGGTCAAAAGCTGCTGGTGCTGCCTCGACGCCGCCACCCGCAGGCCCGTCCGGCTCGCCCGCGACATCGTCGCCCGCTTCCTGCCGCCGGAGTCGTAGAGGGAAAAACCAGGCCGGGCTCCGCCCGGACCCGCAAGGGGACTCGGTCCCCTTGACCCCCTAATCTGTTTTTCACCGCACAGGGGCGATCAACCGTCACGCCGCGTGACGGCTCTATGGCGTTGCGCGCAAAAACCAAAAGTCATGGGGAGCGCGAGGGGATTGGAGCCGACCGCCGGAGGCGGTGGGAACGCCCGGTGGGCGTTCCCAAGGCGGAAATGTCCCCTCGCAAGGTTTTGGCGTTACTCGCCCTTGCCGTCGATGGTCATGCGCGAGGGTTTGGGCGCGGATTTGCCGATCTTAATTTCGCGCACCTGGGTTTCCGGCGGCGGGCGCATCAGGTCGATGTGCAAGAGGCCCTTGTCGAGCGCCGCGCCGGTGACTTCGATGCCTTCCGCCAGCACGAAGCTGCGCTGGAACTGCCGCGCCGCGATGCCGCGGTGGAGGTAGACGCGTTCCGTATCGTCGGCGGCGATGCGGCCCGCGACGGTGAGCTGGTTGGCTTCCAGCGTCACGCTCAAATCGGATTCGGAGAATCCGGCGACGGCGAGCGTGATGCGCAGGCCGTTTTCCGAGATCTGCTCGATGTTGTAGGGCGGGTAGCCTTCGGCCGAGGTCTTGGAGATTCGGTCGAGCATGCGCTCGAAATGGTCGAAGCCGAGAAGCAGGGGGCTGTTGAAGGTGCCGGACATGCGGGTCATCGGTCTGGTGTCTCCCTCGCTCCGGCACGGCCGCCTGCGCGGCCGCCCCAAGGGCGCGGCCGCCGGCGGAGGAGCCGGACGGTTGCGGACCCGCGTTTGCGGCATCCGATTGCGGAAATGTCGCGTCCGCTTTTCGCCGCGTCAAGCCGCAGCGGTAGAAAGTCGCCGTTTTTTCCGCGCCAACTTATCACGTTTGTGATATGTAGCGCTTCCGGCTGGCCGCAGAGTCCTTGCGGTGGCGAGCAAGATGGCCCGGCGGTCCCGCCCTGCCTGCCCGCGCACCGGCCCGTTCGATAGCGATGAAAGAGGTCTTTTCATGGATTCCGCAAGGGGTTCCGTGCTCGGAGCCATCACCGGCGTGCGCTTCGACAACGTGCGCGGCGACATCTACGGCGGCCTGACCGCCGCGGTGGTCGCCCTGCCGCTGGCGCTCGCCTTCGGCGTCGCCTCCGGCGTCGGCGCCATCGCCGGTCTCTACGGCGCGATTTTCGTCGGCCTGTTCGCCGCCCTGTTCGGCGGCACGCCGTCGCAGGTTTCCGGCCCGACCGGGCCGATGACCGTGGTCATGGCCTCGATCTTCACCCACTTCGCGGACAATCCGGCGCTCGCCTTCACCACGGTGATCCTCGGCGGCGCGCTGCAGGTGGCTTTCGGCGTGTTGAAGCTCGGGCGGTTCGTCGCCTTCGTGCCGTTCACCGTGATCTCCGGCTTCATGAGCGGCATCGGCTGCATCATCATCGCCATCGAGGTGGCGCCCTTGTTCGGCCACCCGGCCTCGAAGCACGGTGTGCTCGACGCGCTGGCCTCGATTCCGCAGGCGGTGGGGCACCCGGTGTTCGACGCGATGGTGATCGGCCTGGTGACCCTCGCCGTCGTCACCTTCACCCCCAAGGCGGTGGCCCGCCTCGTTCCCTCGCCGTTGATCGCGCTGATCCTCGGCACCCTCGGGGTTCTGTGGTTTCTGCCCGATGCCCCGGTGATCGGCGATATCCCCACCGGCCTGCCGCAGCCGATCATGCCGACGTTCACCGTCGCCGGCATGTCGCAGGTGGTGATGTCCGCCTTCATCCTGGCATTGCTCGGCACCATCGACAGCCTGCTCACCTCGCTGATCGCCGACACCGTCACCGGCACCCACCACAAATCCGACAAGGAGCTGATCGGCCAGGGCATCGGCAACATGGTGGCGGGTCTGTTCGGCGGCATTCCCGGCGCGGGCGCGACGATGCGCACCATGGTCAACATCCGCGCGGGCGGGCGCACGCCGCTTTCCGGCGTCATCCACGCCCTGGTGCTGCTCGCCCTGGTCGCCGGTCTCGCGCCGCTTGCCGAGCACATTCCGCTCGCGGTGCTGGCGGGCATTCTGCTGAAGGTCGGCTGGGACATCATCGACTGGGACTACCTGCGCCGCCTGCGCGGCGCCAGCCGTTCCGGCATTCTGGTGATGGTCACGGTGCTGGTGCTCACCGTGCTGGTGGACCTGATCATGGCGGTGGGCGTGGGCATCATCATGGCCTCGCTGATCTCCGCCTCGCAGATGTCCAACGCGCAGTTGAAGCAGCTCAGGATCGTCGGCAAGGACTGGGAAAGCGTGCCGATGGACGATGCCGAGCGGGCGCTGCTCGCCGCCGCCAAGGGGCGGATCATGCTGATCCACTTCGCGGGCGCGTTCAGCTTCTGCTCCGCCAAGACGGTGACGCGCGCGGTGCCGGAGTTCAAGGACGAGCAGGCGATCGTCATCGACTGCTCCGACGTCACCGGGCTGGACACCAGTTCGGTGATGTCGATCGACGCGCTGGTGCAGCGCGCCGCTTCGCAGAGCATTCCGGTAGTGGTCGCGGGCGAGGGCAGCCCGGCCGTCTCCCTGCTCGAACGGATGAAGGTTCTGGAGGCGGTGCCCGCCGAAAACCGCCAGGCCGACCGTCTCGCGGCGCTGAAGCGCGCCGCCGCCCTGGTTTCATAAACCTCGATT
This sequence comes from Oleispirillum naphthae, assembly GCA_027864655.1. Taxonomy (GTDB): domain Bacteria; phylum Pseudomonadota; class Alphaproteobacteria; order Rhodospirillales; family Rhodospirillaceae; genus Oleispirillum; species Oleispirillum naphthae. The sequence goes on along the minus strand of JAQAZG010000004.1, from coordinate 201,042 downwards.
CGCCGCGGGCCGCCCCTTCCGGGGCGCTGCCCGCGGTTTTCCTTCCCCCGCCAAGCCGTTGAGAACGCTGTCCGCAGCATGCGCATGCATGCCCTGCCCACGCCGCGGGTGACAGCGCGCGGCAAAGCCAGTATGACACTTCCGCGACAGTTAGATGACAGACGGGGCCGCGCGGCCGAAGCGGAGCGGCGCGTGCCCTGAAGCGGGGATTGGTGTCCGACAGCGCCCTCTACAAAGACCTCAAGCGCATCTCGCAGATCGAGGATGCGACGCATCGCCTCGGCGCCTTCAAGACCGCGGTCGGTCTCGGCGGGCTGTTCCTCATCGGCGTTCTGCTGTTCACCCTGACCCTCTCGGGCGAGGGCGACCGCTACTGGTTCGTCGTGCTCGCCGGGGTGATCGGCGGCTACATGGCGCTCAATATCGGCGCCAACGACGTCGCCAACAACGTCGGCCCGGCGGTCGGCTCGCGCGCGCTGCCGATGGTCGGCGCGCTCGTCATCGCCGCGGTGTGCGAGGCGGCGGGCGCCATTCTCGCCGGAGGCGACGTGGTCTCCACCATCTCCAAGGGCATCGTCGATCCCGGCCGCGTGCCCGACGCCGACACCTTCATCCTGGCGATGATGTCCTCGCTGCTCGCCGCCGCGCTGTGGATCAACCTCGCCACCTTCATCGGCGCGCCGGTTTCCACCACCCATGCGGTGGTCGGCGGGGTGATGGGCGCCGGGCTGATCGCCGCGGGGCCGGACGCCGTGGCCTGGGGCACGATGCAGGCGATCGTCGCGAGCTGGGTGATCTCGCCGCTGCTCGGCGGGCTGGTCGCCGGACTGTTCCTCACCTTCATCCGCGCCGCGATCATCCGCCAGCCGGACCGCATGGCCGCCTCGCGACGGTGGATTCCGCCGCTCATCGGCATGCTCGCCGCCAGCTTCACCGCCTACCTGATCTTCAAGGGGCTTTCCCACGTGTGGCGTCCGCCGCTCGCGGTGATCCTCGTCCTCGGCGCGGCAGCGGGGGTGGCCACCCACATGGCGATGCGCCCCGTCGTCGCCCGCGCCTCCGCACGGCTGGAGAACCGGCGCAAGGCGGTGAGCTCCCTGTTCACCCTGCCCCTGATCTTCTCCGCCGCGCTCCTCTCCTTCGCCCACGGCGCCAACGACGTGGCCAACGCGGTGGGGCCGCTCGCCGCCATCGTGCACGCGGCGCAGGACGGCGACATCGCGGCCAAGGTCACCCTGCCGTTGTGGGTTCTGGTGGTCGGCGCGCTCGGCATCGCCTTCGGGCTCTGCCTGTTCGGGCCGAAGCTGATCCGCACCGTCGGCGAGAAGATCACCAAGCTGGACCAGACCCGCGCCTTCTGCGTCGCGCTGTCGGCGGCGGTGACGGTTCTCGTCGCCTCCGCCTTCGGCCTGCCGGTGAGTTCCACCCACATCGCGGTGGGCGGGGTGTTCGGCGTCGGCTTCCTGCGCGAATACTGGAGCAACGCCAAGCTGCGGGCGAGGCCCGACGCCGAGGCCGCGCCCTTGCCCGCGATCGCGCCGCCGGGCGTTGCGGCGGACGGCACCGCGGTGCCCGCGCCGCCCACCCACCACAAGCGCCGCAAGGCGCAGAAGCGCCGCCTGGTGCGCCGCCGCCACCTGCAGACCATCGTCGCCGCGTGGCTGATCACCGTACCCTTGTCGGCGGTGCTGGCCGCCGGTATCTTTCTCGGTCTGAGGACCCTGATCGCCGCCTCCTGATGCCGCGCGGGGCCGAACCCGCGCCGGGAGACGCCGATGCCGCGCCTTTTCGCCTGTTCCGCGCTTGCCGCCCTGCTTGCCTTCGCCGCCCCCGCCGCCGCGGCGGAGCGCGAGACCCTGCGCATCGTCGGCTCCTCGACGATGTACGCCTTCCTCGCCGAGGTGGCGGAGGACTTCGGCCGCGACACCGCCTTCCGCGCCCCGGTGATCGAGGCCACCGGCACCGTCGGCGGCTTCAAGATCTTCTGTTCCGACATCGGGCTCAACTCGCCGGACATCGTCGCCGCGTCGCGACGCATCACCCCGATCGAGGAAGAGGACTGCCTTTCCCACAGCATCGCCGACGTCGCCGAGTTCAAGGTCGGCTACGACGGCATCGTGCTGGCGGGCAGCCAGGCCGCCCCCGACTTCGCGGTGAGCCGCGCCACCTTGTGGCGGGCTCTGGCGCGCACCGTGCGCGTCCACGGCAAGGCGAAGCCCAACCCCTACCGCGCCTGGGCCGACATCGCGCCCGGCTTCCCCAAGGCGGCGATCCGCATCTACGGCCCGCCGCTCACCTCGGGCACGCGCGACGTGTTCGTCCACCTGGTGATGAACCCGGGGTGCGAGGCCCTGCCGGTCTCCGCCCCCGACGCAAAGGTGCGCGAGGTGTGCGGCCACATCCGCGAGGACGGCGCCTACATCGACGCGGGCGAGGACGACGAGATGATCGTCAAGCGCCTGCTCGACGACCCGCAGGCGCTGGGGATCATGGGCTACGGCGCGCTCAAGCGCCACGCCGACCGCCTCAAGGGCTTGGCCGTGGAGGGCGTGCGCCCCGGCGACGAGGCGCTGGAGGACGGGCGCTATCCGCTGTCGCGGCCGCTCTATCTCTACGTCAAGGTGGCGCACGTCGGGCGCATCCCCGGCCTGCTGCCGTTCGTCGAACGCTTCCTCGCCGACCGCATGATCGGCCCGGAAGGCCGCCTCTTCCGCTCCGGCCTGATCCCGATGCGCGACGACGAACGCGGCTTCGTGCAATCCAGCTTCGCCGAACTCAAGGCCCGCACCGCGCGGTGAGACAACACCAAAACTTCGCCTATCGAATCTTCAGAATCCGTATCCGCACGCTATGGCGTAAAAAACCGGCCTCCTTGCGGAGGCCGGGACTTGGGTGGTCTCTCAGGGCCCGTTGCGTGGGGTCTTATGGTTGGGCGGTCCCGTTGCCGGGATCTTGCGCACTGTTGCGAAACCTCAGGCGACCTTCTGCTCCATCCGTCCCATCGCGTGGTCGGCGAGCGCCACGTCCGCCTTCAGCATATGGTCGCGCAGGTAGGCGGCGAGCTGCTCGAACACCTCGCGCCCGGCCTCGGTGCGGCCCGCCTGGACATCGCGGCGGATCGCCTGCAACCGCTCCAGCATCTCGCGGTGCGCGCGTCGGTGCCCCGCGGTCTGCGCATAGGCGGTGCGGACCATCAGCGCCTCCTCCTCGGCGCAGTGCTCGGCGAGCAGGCCGTCCACCTTTTCCAGCAGCGCCGCGGCGTCGCCCGCGCCCTCGCCGGACATCATCCCGGCGTAGACCGCGTTCATCAGTTGCATCAGGGTCTTGTGGTCGTCGTCGATCTGCGGCACGCCGCACTCGACATCGCGGTTCCACACCATCAGCTGCATCTGCGCCTTGTCGGCGCGCACCTGTTGCAGGAAGCGCAGCACCTCGGTCTTCAGGTACTCGGCCTGGCGGGAGAGTTCCGTCGCCGAGGCGTTGATCTGCGAGGCGGCGGCGCCGGTTTCCTGCGCCGCGCTCTCCACCGCCTGGATGTTGGAGGAAACCTCCTGCGTGCCCATCGCCGCCTGCTCGACGTTGCGGGCGATCTCGCTGGTCGCGGCGTTCTGCTCCTGCACCGCGGATGCGACGGCGGAGGCGATCTCGCCCATGTCGCCGATCACTCCGGTGATCGCCTCGACGGCGCGCACCACCGCGGTGGTGCCGTCCTGCACCGAGGAGATCTGAGCGCCGATCTCCTCCGTCGCCTTGGCGGTCTGGTTGGCCAGGGTCTTGACCTCGCCCGCGACCACGGCGAAGCCCTTGCCCGCATCGCCCGCGCGCGCCGCCTCGATCGTGGCGTTGAGGGCGAGGAGGTTGGTCTGGCTGGCGATGTCGTTGATCAGGCCGATGATCTCGCCGATGCGCCCGGCGTTCTCCGCCAGGCTCTTGATCGAGACGCTGGCGACTTCGGCCTCGCGGCTCGCCTTTGCCGCCACTTCGGCGGAGTGCGCCACCTGCTTGCCGATCTCGTTGATCGAGGCGGCAAGCTCCTCGGTGGCCGAAGCCACGGTCTGCACGTTGGAAGAGGCCTCCTCCGCCGCGCTCGCCACCGAGGTGGCCTGGGCGGAGGTTTCCGCCGCGGTGGTGGCCATCTGGCCGGAAGCCGCCTGCAGTTCGGACACCGCGGCGGCGACCCGCTCGATGACATGGCCGACGCTCGCCTCGAACTCGTCGGCCATCTTGTCCAACGCGGCGCGGCGGTCGGCCTCGGCCTGGCGCTTCTGCGCCTCGCTTTCCGCCTCCAGGCGCTTGACCCGGATGGCGTTGTCCTTGAACACCTGCACCGCCTCCGCCATCGCGCCGATCTCGTCCTTGCGGCCGCGCGCCGGGACTTCGGTCTCCAGCCTGCCCGCGGCAAGCTTTTCCATCGCGGAGGTCATCTGCTTCACCGGCACGGTGATGCCGCGCCCGATGAGGAACGCAGCGGCGACGCCGAGGAAGAGCGCCACCGCGGCCAGCGCCACCACCACGGCGGAGGACGCCTCGATGCGGGCGTTGGTTGCGGTCATCGTCTCGGCGAGGCGCGCGTCCTGGGCGTGGCGCACGTCGGCCATCTTGCCGCTGAACAGCGCGGACTGCTCGGCGATCGTCTTGTCCGCCATGGCCTGCACCGCGAAGCGCAACTCGGCAAGACGGACGAAGGCCTTCTGGTAGGTATCCGCGTCGTTGACCAGGGCGGACGCCATGGTGCGCAGATCGCCGGCCGGCAGCGCCTTCGCCAGTTCGCCCAACCGGGCGACGAAGCGCGCCATGCGGCTGTTGAGCGTCATCACGCTGTCCTCGCTCGGCTCCTTGAGGAAGCGCAGCGCCTCCAGCCGGGTGAGCATCAGGGCTTCCTGGGTGCCGCCCGCCAGGGCGATGAGGTGGGAGTCCTGGGTCATGGAGGTGCGCTCCATGATCTGGGTGAGGACGACGCGCATCTTCGGACCCAGCGCGTTGATCACCTTCTCCTCGGCGGTACGCTGCGCCTCGGCCTGCACCAGGTTGTCGAAGGTCGCGCCATAGGAACCGAGGCTCTCCACGGCCCGCTCCATCAGGCTGCGGCGGCCGACATCGTTGGTCGAGGAGATCAGCGCCTGCCCCTGCTGCCGCAGGGAGGAAAGCTCATCTTTTACGTGTTCCGCGTAAGTATCCTTCCCGGTCTGCGCAAAGAGAGCCACATACCTTTCCAGGTTGGCCACGCCCTCCCCCATGGACGCAACCTTGGCGCTATTCTCGGAAATGCGGGAGTATTCGAATATGGTCTCTCCAAATCTGTTCCCATTCAAATATGCGGTCGCGGACACGACGGCGATCAGCACGATCAGCATGGAAAAACCAGAGGCGACCTTGGTTCCTATCTTGATGTTCGACAGCATCATGATCGAAGTCCTCCAACCCCAGACCCAAGATTTCGTCGTAAATTCTTGGGAAATTTGACATCCCCTCAGAGAAACCACCGATGGTATAAGCCTTTTGCCGAACGACAACGGGGAAAATCCCGCCCTTCATACCGGGATACGCCAACCTCCGGTATATCATTGAGGTACAATATAAACTTTTTTCGCTTGATTTTTGAATTTACGGTTGATATTCGTCTGCGAGAAACCGCATCCACCCCGGCCTCGGTATTTTCCGCTCCGGAGTCGTAAAATCACCGCGCGTTTGCGGCAAATACAACCTAAAAGTGATGTCCCCGCTTCAGTCGGCGGCGGAATCGACCAGGGCGATGCCCTTGATCTGGGCGAACACCGCCTCCCCCGCGGCGAGCTCCAGAAGGTCGCGGGACTTGGCGCTGATCCGCGCGATCAGGCGCGCGCCGTCGCCCGCATCCCCCAGGCCGAGCAGCACGCCGACCTGGTGCGCCTCGCCCGGCAGCAGGGAAATCACCCGTGCGGGCAGCACGTTGAGGATCGAGGTCTGCTGCGGCGCGACGCGGCAGAGGCTGACGTCGCCCGCGGCGATGCGCAGCCGCCGCCGCGCCCCCAGCGCGCCCGCCGCGCCGGGCACCAGCATCTCCGCCCCCGCCACCGCAAGGCGGGTGAGGCCGTAGGCGGGTTCCCAGGCGGCGACCGCCGCGTCGATCACCACCGCGGCGTCGCGGCGCGCCGCGAACGGCAGGGCGGGATCGGCGAGGAGCCGGGCGATCGGCCCGGCGGCGGTGACACGCCCCCCCTCCATCAGCACCAGGCGGTCGGCGAGGCGCTCCACCTCGGCGAGGTCGTGGCTGACGTAGAACACCGGAATCGAGAGCGCATCGTGCAGGCGTTCGAGGTAGGGCAGGATCTCGTCCTTGCTCATCCGGTCGAGCGCCGAGAGCGGCTCGTCCATCAGCAGCAGGCGCGGCTGGGAGAGCAACGCCCGGCCGATCGCCACGCGCTGCCGCTCGCCGCCGGAGAGGCGGCCGGGGGCGCGCTCCAGCAGCCGGGAAAGGCCGAGCAGGTCCACCACCTCGCCGAAGGCGATCGCCCCCGCCTTGGCGCGGCGCAGGCCGAAGCGCAGGTTGCCGGTGACCGACAGGTGGGGGAAGAGGTTGGCCTCCTGGAAGACGTAGCCCACGGCGCGGCGATGCGGCGGCAGGAAGCTGCCGCCGTCCTGCCAGACCTCCTCCGACGAGAGGGAGAAATGGCCGTAGCGCAGGCGCTCCAGACCGGCGATGCAGCGCAGCACCGTGGTCTTGCCGCAGCCCGAGGGACCGAACAGCGCGGTCACTCCGGAGCCCGGCGCGGTGAAGGCGGCATCGAGGTCGAAGCCGCCGATGCGCCCGGCGAAGTGCGCCTCGATGCGGCTCATCGCAGTCCTCGAAGCAGGCGCTTTTCCAACACCGTCATCGTCAGGATGACGCAGAAGGAGAACCCCAGCATCAGGGCGGAGAGGCGGTGCGCGGTGCCCCATTGCAGGGTTTCCACGTAGTCGAGAATGGCGATGGACAGCACCTTGGTCTCGCCGGGGATGCTGCCGCCGATCATCAGCACCACGCCGAACTCGCCGATGGTGTGGGCGAAGCCGAGGATCGCGCCGGTGAGCAGGCCGGGGCCAGCAAGCGGCAGTGCGACGGCGAAGAAAGCGTCCAAGGGCGCGGCGCGCAGGGTGGCGGCGGCCTCCATCGGGCGGCGGCCCGCCGCCTCGAAGGCGTTGCGGATCGGGTTGACGACGAAGGGCAGGGAATAGACCACCGACCCCGCCACCAGCCCGGGAAAGGTGAAGGCGAGCGGCGCGATGCCGAGGGGGGCGAGGGCGCGGCTCACCGGCCCTTCCGGGCTCATCGCCACCAGCAGGTAGAAGCCGAGCACGGTGGGCGGCAGCACCAGCGGCAGGGCGACCACCGCCGACGCCACTTCCTTCACCCAGTGGCGGCTTTGCGCCAGCCACCAGGCCAAGGGCGTGCCGAGGACCAGCAGCATGCAGGTGCTGACGGTTGCGAGCTTCACGGTGAGCGCGAGAATGTCGCCCATGGCCGCCGGTCCTCCGTTACGGGTTACTTGCGGGCGCCGTAGCCGTATTTGGCGAGCACCTCGGCCGCCTCCGGCCCGCGCAGATAGTCGAGGAAGGCGGTGGCCGCCGGGTTTTTCGCCCCCTTGGTCAGCAGCACCGCGTCCTGGTAGATCGGACTGTAGAGGGCATCCGGCACCATCCAGCGCGAGCCCTCGGGGGTGAGCGCCACCTGCGAGCCCGCGACGAAGCCGAGCTCGGCCGCGCCGGTGGCGGCGAACTGGTGCGCCTGCGAGATGTTGTTGCCCTCGACGATCTTCGGCTTCAGCGCATCGTAGACGCCCATCGCCTGCATCGCCGCCACCGCGGCGGCGCCGTAGGGCGCGGCGGCGGGGTTGGCGATCGCCACCTTGTTGAATTTGCCGGTCTTCAGCACCGCGCCCTTGGCGTCCACCAGGCCGGGGGTCTTGCTCCACAGCACCAGCTTGCCCACCGCATAGGTGAAGCTGGAGCCCGGCACGCCGAAGCCCTCCTTCTCCGCCTTCGCCGGGCGCTTGTCGTCGGCGGCGAGGAACGCCTCGAACGGCGCGCCCTGGCTGATCTGGGTGTAGAGCTTGCCGGTGGAGCCGAAGCTGAACTTCACGCCATGCCCGGTCTTGGCGGTGAAGGACGCGCCGATCTCCTTGGCCGCGGCGGTGAAGTTGGCGGCGACGGCGACCAGGGTCTCCCCGGCCTGCGCCGGAAGGGGAAGCAGCGCCAGCGCGAGGGCGGCGGCGAAACGCAGTTTTCTCATCATGGGTCTCCCTTTTCTTGATCTGCCGGTCATTCGACGGCGAGGATGACGTGGGACGCCTTGACCAGGGCGCAGGCGGCGTCGCCGACATGGAGCCCCAGCGTCTCCGCGCTTTCCTTGGTGACGATCGCGGCGATGGTCTTGCCGCCGCCGATGTCGAGGACGAACTCGCTGTTCACCGCGCCGTCCTCGCGCGCCGCCACGGTGCCGAACAGCTTGTTGCGGGCGGAGATGCGGCCCACCTCGGCGGCGGGGGCGAGGAGAACGAAGCTCGACTTGATCAGGGCCAGCACCTCCACCCCCGGGGCGAGGCCGAGGTCGGCGGCGCTGCGGGCGGTGACGATCACCGCAAGCTTCACCCCGTCGGCGAGATGCAGATCGACCTCGGCGTTGACCGGGCCGGCGGTGACGGAATCGACGATGCAACGCAGGGCGTTGCGGGCGCTGGTTTTCATGGCGAGGTTCCTCAACAGGCGGGAGGCGCGGCGCGCCGGAGCGTCGCCGAGGCGGCCTTGCAGCTCGGCCATCACGGCGGCGAGTTCGCGTTCGAGCAGGTGGAAGGCTTCGATCACCTCCGATCCTTCGGCGGTGAGTTCCGCGCCGCCGCCGTGCCGTCCGCCGGGGCGGGCGACCACCAGGGGCGCGGAAAACAGGTTGTTGAGCGCCGCGACGCCGTCCCACGCGGCTTTGTAGCTGAGGCCGACGGCACGCCCCGCGGCGGAGATCGACCCATGGTCGCGGATCGCCTCCAACAGCGCGATGCGGTCCGCGCCGACGCGGCTGACGCCCTCGTCCTCGATGGTGAATTGCGGGGTCAGGCTGATGCGCGGCATGGCGTGGCTCCGGCGGCGTTATGGCGTTGGGCGACATAACGGGTGTGGCGTTATATACGCCGCCTACACAGCAAGGCTCATGCCACGGGACTTCCTGTGGTTTTTCAGGAGATTGGGGAGATCGTGGAATGTCGCGTTCGCGACAATGCGCGGAAATCCCCCCGGCGCTGCCGTGAGAAGCGGCAGCGCCGGGGGGGGGTAAACCGTCAGTGCTTGCCGCAGCCGCAGTCCTCGTCGGCGCAGGCCGCCTCGGTGCAGTCGCAGCCGCCGGCGAAGCCCGGCAGCATGCGCCGGAGGGTGCCGTCCTTGACCACGACGTGGTGCCACAGCGCCGCGCCCACATGCGCCGCGATGAGGAAGAGGCCGAGGCTGGCCAGCGTCTCATGGGTTTCCCTGAGGAAATGCGCGGTCTCCCGGTCCTGCCCGATGAGACTGGGCAGGGTGAACAGCCCGAACACCGAAACCGGGTGTCCTCCGGCGGCGGACATCAGCCAGCCGGAAAGCGGCATGGCGACCAGCCACAGCAGCAACAGGCCGTGCACCGCCTTGGCGGCGATCTCCTGCCAGCGCGGCGAATTGCCCAGCGCGCGCGGCGAAGGCTGAACCACCGTCCAGAGAATGCGGAAGAGGCCGAGCGCCAGCACCGTCGCGCCGATCGACTTGTGCAGGCCGTAGAGGCGGAACTTATCCGGCGAATTCGCCATGTCCGTCATCGTCCAGGCGAGGCCGAACCCGGCGGCGATCAGCGCGACGGTGAGCCAATGCACGCCGCGGGTGGCGGAACCGTAGGTTTCGGTGGTGTTGCCCAAGGCCATGATGCCGTTCTCCATGCAGGAAACCCTACCCGCTTAAGAAGGGTGGGTGCGGCGAAACGTCAAGGGGCGGGCAGGCGCGACGCCTGGATTTCCAGCCGCCGCCGCCAGGCCGAGCCCGCGGGCTGGCGCGCCGCGGCGTCGCGCCAGATCGCCGCGGCGCGGGGGTGGTCTCCGGCTTCCGCCGCCGCCGCGCCGAGGAACCACGCGGCGCGCGGGTCCGCCGGATCGGCGGCGCGGATCGCGCCGAACAGGCGCAGCGCCTCGGGGGTGAGCGCGTTGTCGCGCAAAATCAAACTCTCCGCCAGGTCGCCCAGGGTGTCCGCGCCGGTCTCTCCCAGCGCCGCAGCGCGGGAGAGCGCCGCCGCCGCCTCGGCGTGGCGGTCGAGGTAGCGTTCGGCGCGGCCCAGCATCGCCCAGGCGCGGCCATCGCCCGGCGTTTTGGCGATGTGCGTTTCCAGCCGTTCCGCCATCCCCTCCATCTCGGCGATCGAGGACTGGGAAACTCCCAGGCGTTCGGCCAGCCGCGGGCGGTAGGGCTGGTCGGGCAGGCCGGGCCGCCCGAGCGCCGCATAGGCCGCCCCGGCGGCGAGCAGCGCCCCCGCCGCCGCGGCCAGCAGCACCGGGGCGGCGGGGCGCGGCAGCGCCGCCGCATCCTCCGCCGGGATTTCCGCCGCCGACGCCGCACCGGGGCGGCGGAAGGCGCCGCGCCACGCCGCCAGCCCGCCGAGCAGCAGCGCCACCGGCGCGGCCCACAGCAGCACGGTGCCCACGGTGAGCGGCGGCAACAGGCGGATGAAATCGCCATAGCGCGCCTGCAGGGCGGCCAGCGCCTCGGCGTCGCTGTCCCCGGCGGACAGGCGCTCGCGCACCAGGCGGCGCATCGCCTTCGCCAGTTCCGCGTCGGATTCGTCGATCGACTGGTTCCGGCAGACGACGCAGCGCAATTCCTTCGACAGCGCGCGGGCGCGGGTCTCCAGCACCGGGTCGGGCAGCCGCTCCTCCGGCTCGAAGGCGAACGCCGGGGCGAGGCTCAAAAAGCCGAGAACCGCCGCGAGGAGGAGACGGCGCATCACTTCATCGCCTCCAGCGCGGGCAGCAGGGTCTCTTTCCACACCGTCTCGGTCACCGGCCCGGGCACTTTCGCGACGATGCGCCCCTCGGGGGAAATCAGGTAGCTCTCCGGCGCGCCCGCCACACCCATGTCCAGGGCGAAGCGGCTGTCCTTGTCCACCCCCACGGCTTTGTACGGGTTGCCGCGTTCGGCGAGCCAGGCGCGGGTCTTCGCCGGTTCGTCGAGCCAGGCGACGCCGTAGACGTCCACCCGCTTGCCCACCTCGGCCCAGATCGGGTGCTCGGCGACGCAGGCGGCGCACCACGAGCCGAAGACGTTGAGAATCGCCGGGCGGCCCTTCAGGGTGTCCGGAGTGAGCCTCCCCTCCCCCGCCAGCAGCGGCAGGGAGAAGGCGGGCAGCGGCTTGCCTTCCAGCGCCGAGGGCAGCGGCGGCTCCGGCTGCCCCAGGCGCGCCCCGGCGATGCCGAGCAGAATGACGAAGACGAACAGCGGCATCCAGGCGTTGCGATTCATCGTTCCCTCCTGCGCAGGCGCGGCAGCCGTGCGAAAAGCGCGATCCCACCGCCCATACACATCAGCACCGAAGAGGCCCACAACCAGGGCAGCAGCGGCTTGGAAAACATCCGCAGCACCGCGCCGTCCGGCCCGCCCTCGCCGATCACCGCATAGGTGTCGCCGAGCGGCGTCGAAGCGATCGCCGCCTCGGTGGTGGTCTGCGGCGGGTTCTCATAGCGCCGCGTCTCCGGCGTCAGCGCCAGGCCGCCGGGGCCGGTCACCCGCGCCCGCGTGGCGATGTAGTTGGGGCCGGGCACGGCGCGCACCTCGGCCAGGGTGAAGCTCCGCCCGCCGAGGACCAGGCTGCCGCCCACCGGCAGCCGCGCGATCGCCTCGTCCGCCAGTTGGCTGCCGCCGGTCATCCCGGCGATCGCCACGGCGACGCCCAGGTGCGCCACCGCCATGCCGAGGCCGCGCCGGGTGAGCGAGCGCCGCGACCGCCACAGCAGAAGGACCGTGCCCGCCGCCACCGCCGCGGCAAGGCCGAAGCCCGCCGCCGCCCAGCCGCCCCACGCCGCCGACGCCGCGGCGGCGAGCAGCCCCACGCCGCCGACGATCCCCGCGGGCCGCAGCAGGCGGCGCGGCGAATCCCGCCCCGGCCGCATCAGCGGGCCGATCGCCATCAGCGCGATGAGGGGGGAGAGCAGCGGCAGCACCGTGGCGTCGAAGAACGGCGCGCCGACGGAGATCCGCCCGATGCCCAGCACCTCGGCGAGCAGCGGATAGACGGTGCCGAACAGCACCACCCCGGTGGCGACGATGAGCAGCACGGTGTTGAGCAGCAGCGCGCCGTCGCGGGAGAACGGCGCAAACGCGATGCGCCCGGAAAGGCGGTGGCCGCGCACCGCGAAAAGAGCCAAAGCGCCGCCCTCGATCAGCCCGAAGAGCGCCAGGATGAACACCCCGCGCAGCGGGTCGGCGGCGAAGGCGTGCACCGAGGTGAGCACCCCGGAGCGCACCAGGAACATCCCCAAGAGGCTGAAGCCGAAGCCGAGAATGGCGAGCAGCACCACCCAGCCCTCCGCGCCGCCGCGCCGCTCCACGCCGCGCACCGCGTGCAACAGCGCGGTGGCGGTGAGCCACGGCATCAGGGCGGAGTTCTCCACCGGGTCCCAGAACCACCAGCCGCCCCAGCCGAGTTCCGCATAGGCCCAGGCGGAACCGAGCGCGATGCCCGCGGTGAGGAAGATCCAGGCGATCAGCGTCCAGGCGCGCACCGCCCGCGCCCAGCCCGGCCCGATGCGGCCGCTCCACAGCGCGGCGACGGCGAAGGCGAAGGCCACCGACACCCCGACGGTGCCGACGTACAAGAGCGGCGGATGCACCGCGAGGCCGGGGTCCTGCAACAACGGGTTGAGGCCGCGCCCCTCGAACGGCGCGGGGGAGAGGCGGTCGAACGGATTGGAGGTGAGTTCGAGGAAGGCGAGCACGCCGCAGGAAACCAGCCCCTGCACCGCCAGCACGCGCAGGCGCATGCCGCCGGGCAGGCCCTGGTTCCACAGCGCGGTGACGCCGCCGAAGGCGGAGAGCAGCGCCGCCCACAACAGCAGCGAACCCTCGTGGTGGCCCCAGGCGGCGGCCACCTTGTAGAGCATCGGCTTGGCGGTGTGGGAGTTCTCGAACACCACCCGCACCGAAAAGTCGGAGACCGCGAAGGCATGGATAAGGGCCGCCATCGCGCAGGCCATCGCCACCGCCTGACCCGCAGCGGCGAACCCGGTGAGCCCGGCGATGCCGGGACGGCGGAAGAGATGCGCCAGGCCCGGCGCGGCAGCCTGCACCAGGGCGAGCACGGCGGCGAGAATCAGCGCGAAGTGCCCGGCCTCGGCGATCATTGCGCGGTCCGCCACTCGCCGTTCTTCTTCAGCACCTCGGCGACCTCGCGCGGCATGTATTTCTCGTCGTGCTTGGCGAGCACCGTCTCGGCGACGAAGCCCGCGGGCGTCAGGCGGCCCTCCGCCACCACGCCCTGCCCCTCGCGGAAGAGATCGGGCAGCACCCCGGTGAAGGAGACCGGCATCTCCGCCTTGCCGTCGGTGACGACGAAGCGCGCGGTCGCGCCGTCGCGCATCAGGCTGCCCGGCTCCACCAGGCCGCCCAGGCGCACCCGGCGGCCCGCGGCGTCGGCGCGGGAAAGCAGGTCCGCCGGGCCGTAGAAGAAGGTGAGCGCCTCGCCGAGCGCGGAGAGCACCAGCGCCACCGCCACCGCCAGAACCGCCAGGCCGCCGCCGATCAGGATCAGCCGCTGCTTCCTGCGCGTCATGGCGCCTCCCGGCGGCCGGGCAGGCGCTCCCACGCCGCCTTCACCCGCCGCCAGTCGCGCCAGGCGAGGAGGGCGAGGCCGCCGAGAATGGCGAACGCCGCGCCGTAGGAGGCGAGAACGTAAACGGCATAGGGGGAGGAAAAGCTCATCGCCACGCCGCCCCCCGCGCCCGCGCCGCCGCGGCGCGCAGCCGCGCCGCCACCACCGAGGAACGCAGCCGCATCAGCCACAGGGTGAAGAACAGCGCCTTGAACGCTCCGAGCATCAACAGCAGGGGCAGCAGCATCGACGGGTCGATCGCCGGGCCGCCCATTTTGAACACGCTGGCGGGCTGGTGCAGGGTGTTCCACCAGTCCACGGAAAACTTGATCACCGGCAGGTTGACGCACCCGACCAGGGCGAGCACCGCCGCCGCCTTGTCGCCGCGGCGCGGGTCGTCGAAGGCGCGGGTGAGCGCCGCATGGCCGAAATAGAGGAAGAGCAGCAGCAGCATCGAGGTCAGCCGCGCATCCCACACCCACCACGCGCCCCACATCGGCTTGCCCCACAGCGAGCCGGAGACCAGGCACGCCGCGGTGAACCCCGCGCCCACCGGCGCTGCGGCGCGCGCGGCGTGGAAGGCGAGCGGATGTCCGCCGACGAGGCCGACGCCGCCCAGCGCCGCGATGAAGGCATAGACGAAAAGGCCCATCCACGCGGCGGGCACGTGCACGTACATGATGCGCACGCTCTCGCCCTGCTGATAATCGGGCGGCGACAGCACGAGGGCGGAGATCAGCCCGGCGGCGAGGCAGATCACGGCAAGCGCGAAGGCGAACGGCAAAAACCGCCCGCACAGATCGACGACGCGGGCGGGCTGCGCCTGCCGCTGCAAGAATCCTCCCATCGCCGCGATCGCCTTGCCCACTCCCGGCCTACTCCACCGCCTGCCGCAACGCCGCCGCCGCGGCGAACGGACACACCGCCAGCGCCATCAGCGCAATGCCTCCCAAGATGAGGAGCCCCGGCCCTGCCGCCAACCCCAGCATCGCCGATTCCACCGCCCCCGCGCCGAAGATCAGCACCGGCACGGCGAGCGGCAGCACCATCACCGCCAGCAGCGCCGCGCCGCGCCGGGCGCCGAGCGCCAGCGCCGCGCCGAGCGCGCCCAAGAGCGACAACGCCGGGGTGCCGAGCAGCAGCGAAACCGCCAGCGTCGGCGCCGCATTCCCCGGCAGGTGCAAAAGCACCCCGGCAAGGGGCGCGACGACGATGAGCGGCAGGCCGCTCGCCAGCCAGTGCGCCAGCGCCTTGGCGAGCACCAGCGCCTCGGGGGCCAACTCGCCGGAAAGCAGCAATTCCAGGCTGCCGTCGCGCCAGTCCGCGTCGAACAGGGTATCGAGGGAGAGCAGCGCGGCGAGCAGCGCCATCGCCCACACCACCCCCGCGGCGACGCGGGCGAGCAACTGCGGCTCCGGCCCCAGGCCGAGGGGAAACACCGCCACCGCGATGACGAAGAAGCCGAGCACCGTCCACGTCCCCGCGCCGTCGCGGTAGGCGAGCAGCAGGTCGCGCCGCACCACGGCGAGGAAGGCGGTCATCGCAGGCCTCCCAGGGTCATTTCCTGCGCGTCGGGCAGATTCATCGGCGCGTGCGTGGTGGCCACCACCGCGCCGCCGCGGCGGCGGTGCGCCGCCGCCAGCTCCCACACCGTGCGCTGCCCCGCGGCGTCGAGCGCCGTCACCGGCTCGTCGAGCAGCCACAGAGGCGCGGCGGAAAACGCCAGCCGCGTCAGCGCGACGCGGCGGCGCTGCCCGGCGGAGAGCGCCCGCAGCGGCACGTCGGCATAGGCCCACACCCCGAAGGGGTCGCTCGCCTGCGGCCAGGGGGACTCCGCAAACCCGGAAAAACCGGCCCAGAAGCCGAGGTTCTCCCCCACCGTCAACGCCGGTTTCAGCGCATCCGCATGACCGATGAAGAGCGCCCGCTCCGGCGTCTTGCGCGGACTCTGGCCGTCGCCCCAGGAAACCACGCCGCCCGCGGCACGCAGCATCCCGGCGAGCAGGCGCAACAGCGTGGTCTTCCCCGCGCCGTTGTCGCCGCGGATCAGCCACAGCGCGCCGCCCTCGATCATCATGTCGAGACCGGCGAACACCTCCGTCTCGCCGCGCCAGCACGCCGCCTCCCGCAGCATCAGCGGGAACGGCGCAAGCGGCAGGGCGGTGGAAAAGGGATTGCCAAACATGCCCGCATGATACCCGAAGCCCCAACCTTTTCACGAGAAAAGCAGATGACGCACGAGGGGCTTGACACGCCGCGCTATTATATTAGATTTCATTCATATTAGATTTTCCCAAACCACGAGGACCGACCCATGTCCGAAACCTCCTACGACGAAAACGGCCTGTCGCCGCACTGCCCCTGGCGCAAAAGCCGGTCGCTTCTGCGCCGCGCCGCCTGGTCGCCCTACGCCGCGGGCGGGCTGATCGGGCTGCTGCAAATCCCCGCCTTCCTCCTGGTCAACACCGCGCTCGGCGCGTCGTCGTCCTTCGTCACCGTCGGCGGGCACATCGCCGCGCTGTTCGACGCGGGGGCGATGCAGATCGGCTACTTCGCCGGCCACGCCGCGGGCGCGAAGAACTGGTGGCAGGTGGCGCTGGTGGCCGGCATCGCGCTCGGCGCGTTCCTCTCTTCCCGGCTTTCCGGCACCAAACGCGCCGCCGTCGCCCCGGTGTGGAAGCGCGCCACCGGCGTCGAAAGCTTCGCCGGGCGCGCCGCCATGGCCTTCGCGGGCGGCTTCATCCTGCTCATCGGCGCGCGCCTCGCCGGGGGATGCACCAGCGGCCACGGCATCTCCGGCATCGCGCAGCTCGCGGTCAGCTCGATGATCGCCGTCGCCTTCATGTTCGCGGGCGGCATCGCCACCGCCATGCTGTTCCGCAAGGTCTGAGGAGACACCGTCATGGAAACCTACCGCTTCGTCGTGCTCGGCCTCCTCATGGGCGTCGCCTTCGGCTTCGCGCTGGAGAAGGGCCGCGTGTTCGAACCCGGCGTGATCGTCGGGCAGATGCAGTTCCGCACCTTCACCATGCTCAAGATGTTCCTCACCGCCACCGCCACCGGCCTCATCCTGCTCGCGGTGATGAACGGGGTTTACGGCGTGGCGCTGCACCCCAAGGCCACCTACGTCATCGCCAACGCCGTGGGCGGCGCGCTCCTCGGCATCGGCATCACCCTCGCCGGGGCGTGCCCCGGCACCCTGCTCGCGCAGATCGGCGTCGGCTACAAGGACGCCTGGTTCGCCCTCGCAGGCGCGCTCGCCGGGGCCGTCGCCTTCGGCTACGCCGAACCGGCGCTCAAGCCCCTGCTGCTCTCGGGCGGACCGGGCAAGCTCCGCCTCGACACCCTGGTCGGACTGCCGTTCTGGGCGGTCGCCCTCATCCTCGCCGCGGCGCTGATCGCCGGACTCGTCGCCCTGGAACGCATGCGCCCCTGGCAAGACGACCTCGGCCCCGATTACGACGGCCTGCGGGATTAACACAAAAACTTTGCGAGGGGACTCGGTCCCCTCGCGCACCCCATGAGTTTGATTTTTGCGCGCAGCGCCATAAGCCTGCGGCGGTTGCAACGAACGCATCGCCTGCCGCTGCGCGGCGAAAAAAGTTAGGGGAGGCGCGGAGGGACCGAGTCCCTCCGCAAAGTTTCGGTTTTTTACCCTTCCCGCCCGGATTTTTTGCATCTGCCGCGCGCGGGGGTTCTTGTCCTCATCCGTCAAAGGGTTAAATGTAGAGCCGTTCCGACGTGCCGATCGGAGTCGCCACTCGCCACCGGTCTCCCGGTGTTTTCGCACGTCCTGTCATCGCGCATCCCAACCCGAGAAAAAATCGGAGGAACTTTCATGTCGCTGTGTGGCCAGGACACCCTGAACACCCGAAAATCCCTCACCGTCGAAGGCAAGGCCTACGACTATTTCAGCATTCCCGCCGCCGAGGCCGCGGGCATGCCCGGTCTTTCCCGTCTGCCGTTCTCGCTCAAGGTTCTGCTGGAGAACCTGTTGCGCTACGAAGACGGCAAGACCGTCACCGTCGCCGACATCAAGGCGATCGCCGCGTGGCTCAAGGACCGCACCTCCGAGCAGGAGATCGCCTACCGCCCCGCCCGCGTGCTGATGCAGGACTTCACCGGCGTGCCCGCGGTGGTGGACCTCGCCGCGATGCGCGACGCCATGGCCGCGCTGGGCAAGGACCCGCAGAAGATCAACCCGCTCTCCCCGGTGGATCTGGTGATCGACCACTCGGTGATGGTGGACGTCTACGGCAACCCCACCGCGCTCGCCCGCAACATGGAGCTGGAGTTCGCCCGCAACGGCGAGCGCTATGCCTTCCTGCGCTGGGGCCAGACCGCGTTCGACAACTTCCGCGTGGTGCCGCCCGGCACCGGCATCTGCCATCAGGTCAACGTCGAGTACCTGGCGCAGACGGTGTGGGTCGGCGAGGAAGGCGGCAAGACCATCGCCTATCCGGACACCCTGGTCGGCACCGACAGCCACACCACCATGGTCAACGGGCTTTCGGTTCTCGGCTGGGGCGTCGGCGGCATCGAGGCCGAGGCGGCGATGCTGGGCCAGCCGGTTTCCATGCTGATTCCCGAGGTGGTGGGCCTCCGCCTCACCGGGCGGATGCAGGAGGGCACCACCGCCACCGATCTGGTGCTCACCGTCACCGAGATGCTGCGCAAGAAGGGCGTGGTCGGCAAGTTCGTGGAGTTCTTCGGCCCCGGCCTCGACAACATGCCGCTCACCGACCGCGCCACCATCGCCAACATGGCGCCGGAATACGGCGCGACCTGCGGCTTCTTCCCCGTCGATGCCGAGACGCTGCGCTTCCTCGCCTTCACCGGCCGCGACGCGCACCGCATCAAGCTGGTGGAGGCCTATGCCAAGGCGCAGGGCCTGTGGCGCGATTCCGCCACGCCGGACCCGGTGTTCACCGATACGCTGGAGCTCGACATGGGCACGGTGCAGCCCTCGCTCGCCGGGCCGAAGCGGCCGCAGGACCGCATCACCCTCGCCGCCGCGGCGTCCGCCTTCCGCACCGCCTATCCCACCGCCGACATGGCGGCGCGCTTTGCGGTGCAGGACCGCGACCACACCATCGGCCACGGCGACGTGATGATCGCCGCGATCACCAGTTGCACCAACACCTCCAACCCCTCGGTGCTGATGGCCGCGGGCCTTCTCGCCAAGAAGGCGGTGGAAAAGGGCCTGACCTCCAAGCCATGGGTCAAGACCTCGCTCGCCCCCGGCTCCCAGGTGGTGACCGACTACCTTGCCGCCGCGGGGCTGATGGAGCCGTTGGAGAAGCTCGGCTTCGACCTCGTGGGTTACGGCTGCACCACCTGCATCGGCAACTCCGGTCCGCTCGCCGACGAACTCATCGCCGCCATCGACGCCAACGACCTCACGGTGTGCGCCGTGCTCTCCGGCAACCGCAACTTCGAGGGCCGCGTCTCCCCCAACACCAAGGCGAACTACCTCGCCTCGCCGCCCCTGGTGGTGGCCTATGCGATCGCGGGCAGCATGGCGGTGGACCTCACCACCCAGCCCTTGGGCACGGGCGCGGACGGCAAGCCGGTGTTCCTCGCCGACATCTGGCCGTCTCCGGCGGAGATCCAGTCGGCGATCGTCGCCAACCTCTCGCCCGAGATGTACCGCAACCGCTATGCCGACGTCTTCGTCGGGCCGCAGGAGTGGCAGGCGGTCAAGGTCGCCGAGGGCGAGACCTACGCCTGGCAGGACGGTTCCACCTACGTCAAGAACCCGCCCTACTTCGAGGGGCTGACCATGGACCCGCCGGGCATCGACGACATCATCGACGCGCGGCCGCTCGCCATCCTCGGCGATTCGGTGACCACCGACCACATCTCGCCCGCGGGCAACATCAAGGCCAGCGGCCCGGCCGGGACCTATCTCTCCGAACGGCAGATCGCGATTTCCGACTTCAACAGCTACGGCGCGCGCCGCGGCAACCACGAAGTGATGATGCGCGGCACCTTCGCCAACATCCGCATCAAGAACGAGATGGCGCCGGGCACCGAGGGCGGCGTCACCCGCCTGATGCCCGACGGCAAGCAGATGTCGATCTACGACGCCGCCATGGCCTACGAAGAGCGGGGCATTCCGCTCGTCGTCGTCGCGGGCAAGGAATACGGCACCGGCTCGTCGCGCGACTGGGCGGCCAAGGGCACCAAGCTTCTGGGCGTGCGCGCGGTGATCGTGGAAAGCTTCGAGCGCATCCACCGCTCCAACCTGGTGGGCATGGGCATCCTGCCGTTGCAGTTCAAGGACGGCATGACCCGCAAGAGCCTCGGCCTCGACGGCAGCGAGACCTTCACCATCAAGGGCCTCGCCGAGGTGCAGCCGCGCCAGGACATCGCGGTGGAGATCACCCGCGCCGACGGCGGCAAGGAGACGATCTCCGTGACCTGCCGCATCGATACGGCGGACGAGATCGCCTACATGAACCACGGCGGCATTCTGCCCTACGTGCTGCGCAACCTCGCCGTCGCCTAGGCGGCGAAATCCCCTCGCGGCAAGCGGGCGGCGGAGAAATCCGCCGCCTTTTTCGTGAAGGATTTCACACCGGAATGTAAGGAAAGCGTGAAATCGTCGGCGGCATGATGGACATCACAGCCGGTCTGACCCAGATGATTCAGGGTAGGCCGCAAGACCAGGCCCGAACCGCCCACCCGCGACAGGAGGAGGACCCAGCCGATGCAGACCGCAAACCCGCCGTCCCCGGGCAGCTCTTCCCGCGCTTCCGCCTTCATGGACCTGCGCGAACCCAGCCTCGCCGAACTCTACGGCGACCCCGTCCTGCACGCCATGCTGCGCCGTGACGGCATCGACCTTTCCGCGCTCAAGGCGGTGGTCGCCAACGCGCAAAAACGCCTCGCCGCCTAGGCCGGAAAGCCTTTTTCCGGGCGCGCGCCCTTGATCGAATCCCGGGATTGGTCTACAGCACTAACGGACCCACAGAACCCAGGATTTCGCCAGATGACAGACCCGAAGGCGCTCCAGGTCGCGCTGTTCGTTGACAGCGCCGACTTCGACAGCATCGTCCGCTTTTCGAAGAACCCGCTGATCAAGGGGTTCACCACCAATCCCTCGCTGATGCGCAAGTCCGGCGCCGCCGACTACGAGGCCTATGCCCGCAAGGTTCTGGCCGCCGTGCCCGGCCACGCCGTCGCGGTGGAGGTGATCGCCGACGACCTCCCCACCATGGAGGCCGAGGCCCGCGCCATCGCCACCTGGGGACCGAACGTCAACGTCAAGATTCCGGTGACCAACAGCAAGGGCGAGCTCACCGGCCCGATCATCAAGCGCCTCTCCGCCGACGGCATCTTCATCAACGTCACCGTGGTCTTCACCACCGAGCAGGTGCGCGCGGTGGCCGAGTGCCTGTGCCCGGACACCCCGGCCATCGTCTCGGTGTTCGCCGGGCGCGTCGCCGACACCGGGGTGGACCCGCTGCCGCTGATGCGCGAAACCCTCGCCATCCTCGCCCCCCTGCCCCAGGCCAAGGTGATCTGGGCGAGCACCCGCGGCCTCTTGCACATCGTGCAGGCCAACGACATCGGCTGCCACATCATCACCGTGCCGCCGGATATCCTCGACAAGCTGCCGATGCTGGGCAAGGACCTGACCGGCTATTCCCTGGAAGGGGTGCAGGCGTTCTTCCGCGACACCCAGGCGGCCAACTTCGCCATCCGGCTCTAGGCAACACTTTGCGAGGGGTCTTGGACCCCTCGCGCACCCCATAACCGGTTTTTCGCCGCGTAAGCGGCCATCGACCGTCACGCCGCGTGATGGCTCTATGGCGCTGCGCGCAAGTTACGGGAGGTCCGGAGGGACCGAGTCCCTCCGGGCGGGGCGCGGGGCGGCAGCCCCGCCGAGAGGCGACCAGCCGCGGCAGAATTCGAGAAACCGGGCGAGCAGCGGGCTCTGATATTTCCCCGGCGCCACCACCAGGTCGAGGCTGCGCCCGTATTCCTCGGCGAGCGCCACCGCCGCGATGCGCCCCGCCGCCAGCGCGTCCGCGATCGCCAGTTCGGAGAGGAAGCCGAGGCCCAGCCCGGCGGCCACCGCGTTGACGATCGCCTCGTTGGTGTTGAACTCCAGGCCGAGCGTCCAGCCCGGCAGCGCGCCTTCCAGCCGCAGCATGAACTGCTCCCGCGTGCCGGAGGACGCCTCCCGCAGAATCCAGGTGCCGCCCCCAAGCTCGGCAAGCGCGTGCGCCCGCCCGTCGGCGAGCGCATGTCCGGGCGCGGCGATCACCCGCAGGCGGTCGCGCCACAACGGCTCGACGGCCAGCGCCGCGCCGTGGGTGCCGCCTTCGACGA
Organism: Oleispirillum naphthae; assembly: GCA_027864655.1. Classification (GTDB taxonomy): domain Bacteria; phylum Pseudomonadota; class Alphaproteobacteria; order Rhodospirillales; family Rhodospirillaceae; genus Oleispirillum; species Oleispirillum naphthae. The sequence goes on along the minus strand of JAQAZG010000004.1, from coordinate 178,877 downwards.
AGGCGGCGTCGAGATCGAAGCCCTCGATCATCCGGCAGAGCTGCGCGGTGTTGGCGATGATCACCTCCGGCCGCGGCATCTCCACTTCGCGGAGAAAACCGCCGAGCAGCCGCGGCAGCAGGTGGTTGCCGATGGTCACGCTCGCGCCGATGCGCAGCCGCCCGCCGACGCTCTCCCCCGAGAACAGCCCCTCGATGGTGGCGAGGCGCTGCAAAACGTCGTCGGCGAGCGGCCGCAACTGCGCGCCGCAGGCGTTGAGGATCAGGCGGTTGTTGCGGCGGTCGAACAAGGGGCTGCCGAGCTGGTTCTCCAACTCGCGCAGCGCCACCGAGACCGCCGCCTTGGTGACGAACAGCCCCAAAGCGGCGCGGGTGAGCGACCCATGCCGCGCCACCGCATCGAAAACCCGGAGCTGCTTCACCGTGATCGCGGATACGTTCATTTCGATTAAACATATCGTCGAATATGTTTAGTTTCAATTTCCGCCTGCGAGTCCCTAGGTTTTGCGGACGCCCCCTCGCACGCCGGAGACCGCCCGCGATGCCGCTCAAGACCCGCCTCGACGCCTTTCCCTCCCCCGCCGGGGGCCTCGCCCTCGGCATCGCCAGCCTTTCCTGGGCGTGGGAAACCCAGATGCCGAGCGGCGGCGCGATCCGGACCGCGGGCGCGCTGGTCGCCGTCACCATCGCGGCGCTGCTGACGCTGAAATTCATTCTCAACCCGCGCACCCTCTTCACCGAACTCGCCCACCCGGTGGTCGGCTCGGTGGTCCCGACCATGGCGATGGCCTCGATGGTGGTCAGCGTCAGCCTCGGCAAGGTCTCGCACGGCGCGGCGAGCGCCCTGTGGCTCGCCGCGATCGCCGCGCACCTCTGCTTCCTCGCGCTGTTCACCCTGCACCGCGTCCGCGAGCCGCGCCTGCACCACATGGTGCCGAGCTGGTTCGTGCCGCCGATCGGCCCGGTGGTCGCGGTGCTCTCCACCCCCGACCCGGCGTTCCTGCCGGTCTCCGAGGCGCTCCTGTGGTTCGGCATCGCCTCCTACGCGGTGATGCTGCCGCTGATGCTGCACCGCCTGATCTTCGCCGCCGAGGTGCCCGCGCCCGCCAAGCCCACCATCGCCATCCTCGCCGCGCCGCCCAACCTCTGCCTCGCCGGATACCTCACCTTCCCGGCGGAACCGAACCTGCTGCTCGTCATCGTGCTGCTGGGCATCGGCGCGCTGATGGCGCTCGTCGTCTACATCGCCTTCTGGGAACTGCTGCGCCTGCCGTTCTCCCCCGGCTACGCGGCCTTCACCTTCCCCACCGTGATCGCCGCCACGGCGAGCTTCAAGACCGCCGCCTTCCTGGAACGCCACGGCCACGCCGCCGACACCGTCGCCGCGATCCGCCACTGGGGAACCCTGGAACTTGCCGTCGCCACCGCCGTGGTCTCCTACGTCGCCCTGCGCTACGCCCTGCACTACGGCCGCTTCGCCCCGGTGCGCGCCGCCGCCCCGGCGGCGGAAAACTAAAAACCAGGTCAGGGGCCTTGCCCCTGGACCCCACTGGGGCCTTGGGCCCCAGACCCCATGACTGGTTTTTCGCCGCGCAGCGGTCATCGACCGTCACACCGCGCGATGGTTCTATGGCGCTACGCGCAAAACTTAAAAGTTATGGGGAGCGCGAGGGGTCTAAGACCCCTCGTGAGGTTTTAGCTCTACGCCTCGACCACCTGAACGGTGCTGCCTTCCGGGCCGAACAGGGCAGCGCAGATGCCGCCGCCGCGGCCCGCGCCGCCGTCCAGGGTGGCGGTATGGCGGCCGAAGCGGACGCCGGGGTTGCCGTGGGTGGCGCCGCGCACCACCAGGCGGTAGCCCGAGGCTTCCGGCGTCAGGGTGTCGAAGTCGGCGCCGCCCCACCAGAAGCTGTCGAGCTGCTTGTCCAGCGAGACGCCGCGGTCGAACCCGGCGTTGACGACGAGCAGCGAGTTGTCGGCGACCACCGCGGCATGGAGGAGGTGCGCCATCAGCGAGCGGTGGCCGTCGTGGTCGTCCATGCTGTCGGCGGCGTGGCCGGTCCAGCGGGAAAGCGCGGTGCGGCCGTCGCGCGCGGCGTCCAGCGCCGCCTCGGCGGACAGGCCATAGGCGGAAAGGCTGGCGCGCATGCCGCGGCCGAGCATCCAGTCGAGCACGTTGGCCGGATCGGGGGCGAAGTGGAGTTGCAGGAGCTTGCGCCACATTTCCTCCTGCGCGCCGCGCAGGAGGACGATGTCGTTGGGGTCGGCGTCGCAGCGCGCCATCAGGGCGCGGCGGAAGAGCAGGACCTCGTTCAAGGCGCCGATGACGTCGGGGCCGTAGCCCATGAGGTTTCCGGCATAGACCAGGCGGTCGCCGGGGCGGTACTGGCGGCCGAGCTCCTCATGCACCCGCCGCAGGCGCTCCGCCTCGCCGTGCACCGCGCCTACCACCCAGGTCCGCCCGGGTTCGACGAACGTGCGCCACACCTCCGCCTGTCCCATTCCCGCCCTCATGTGCAGTCACCTGATTGGTTTTACACCGCAAAAACCCCCGCGACAACGCGTGTCGCGGGGGTTTTCGGCAAACTGCGGCAAGGAAGGCGGGTTCAGGCCGCTTCCAGCAGGGTTTCCAGACGGCGGGTCGCCTCGGCATGGCCGATCTGTTCGACCGCGGCGACCTCGTGCGCCAGGCGCTCCAGCGCCTGCTCATAGATCTGCCGCTCGCTGTAGGACTGTTCGGCATTGCGGGCGTTGCGGTGCAGGTCGCGCACCACCTCGGCGATCGACACCGGATCGCCGGAATTGATCTTCGCCTCGTATTCCTGCGCGCGGCGCGACCACATGGCGCGGCGCACCGTGGCGCGGCCCCTGAGCGTGGTGAGCGCGGTCTGCATGATCTTCTTGTTGGAGAGCTTGCGCAGGCCGGCCTGCTGCGCCTTCATCACCGGCACCTTCAGGGTCATGCGGTCCTGTTCGAAGGCGATGACGATCAGCTCCAGCTCCATCCCGCCGATGCGCTGCGTCTCGACCGCAAGGACCGCCCCGACGCCGTGCGTCGGGTACACCACGTGATCGCCCGTCTTGAACTGTTCCTTGGACATTTCGTCTCTCTATCCCGTCTTGCGCGCCGGGGCGGTCGGAATCGCCCCCACGCCATCGTGGCCCAACGGCGGATTGCCGCGCCTCGGCATCCGCCATCCCCGACACGAAGCCCCCTCCTCACGATCAGAAGCGATCCAACCGTGGGCGAGTCCAGCTGTCGGTATTAAAAAAATTCGCGTCCGGACTTCCGGTGCTGGGGTGGAAGTCGCCGCGACGCAACCCCCATGATATAGCATGACCGGCGGCCAAAAACCACCGGAAATCCCGGGTTTCACGCGCTACCGCGAAAAAGTGAAGGTTTCGAGACGGATGCGCCCAAGGTGGGCGCGCGGCCCGCCGCCTCAGCGCGGCGCGGGCTTGGCGCTCATCAGGTCGGCCTTGCCGGGCTTGCCTTTCCAGTCGTCGGCATCGGCGGGCGGGGTGCCCTTGGATGTGATGTTCGGCCATTGCTCCGCATACTCGCGGTTGACCGGCAACCACTTGGCGGCGACGTCCTCGCTGTCGGGGAAGATCGCCTCGGCGGGGCATTCCGGCTCGCACACGCCGCAATCGATGCACTCGCTGGGATTGATCACCAGCATGTTCTCGCCCTCGTAGAAGCAGTCCACCGGGCAGACCTCGACGCAGTCCATGAACTTGCACTTGATGCATGCGTCGGTGACGACATAGGGCATGGCAGGAACTCTCCTTTCGATCGCGGATGCGGCGCCGCGCCCCTCACCGGAGAGGGGAACGCCTTGGCGTCACTCGATAAATGGGTCGATCAGCGCGTCCGTCAAGCGGCGTTCCCGCTTCGTCGGACGGCCGCTGCCGCGCGGCCTGGCGGCAGCGGGGCGATCCTCGGCGGGGCCGAGGCGGCGCGGCGGCGTGATCTCGACGTAAAGCGCCTGCGCCTCCGGCGCGGGACCGCGGCGGGAGCCGAAGGCGGCCACCGTCACCTCGCGGCGCACCGTCCCCAGCAGAACCTCGATGGAATCGCCCAGGCGCACCATCCGGTGGCCGCGGCGCACCGCCTCGCCGTTCACCCGCACATGGCCCGAGGCGCAGAGCGTCTGCGCCTGGCTGCGGGTCTTGGCGAATCGCGCGAACCACAGCCACTTGTCCAGGCGCGGCGCTTCGCTGGTTTCGGCCATCACGACTCCGGCTTGGTCTTTCCCCAGTTCTTCAGCACCGCGAACGGCGAATCGGGATCCACCTCGAAGCGGCGGGCGGGCTTGGCCGCCTCGGCGGGACGCGGCCCCTTGTCCGGGCGCGGACCCTTGCCCTCGGGCCGCGGACCGCGCGGGCGGTCGCCGCGCTCGGGACGGTCGGGCCGGGGGCCGCGCTCCGGGCGGTCGCCGCGCTCCGGGCGCGGGCCGCGCTCGCGCGGCGGGGCCCCCTCGGGGCGGGGCTGGCCTTCCGCCGCGGCCGGTGGGCGGCGGCCGGGAAACGCCTTCTTCGGGTTCTTCTTCGGCTGCACCGCCAGGCCTTCCTGCGCGTCGGTGACGCGGTAGCCCAGGGTGCGCAGGATGGCCATGGTGTCTTCCGCCCCGACGCCCAAGAGCGACATCAAGGCGGGCGGCAGAATCTTCGCGCCCTGCGGCGCGGCGGGCTTCTCCGGTTCCGTCTCGGCGGCAGGCGCCGCCGACGCTTCGGCGGGCGCGGCGTCGGGGGCCTCGGCGGGGGCTTCGGCGGCCGCTTCGGCGGCGGGCGTTTCGGCGGGGGCTTCGGCGGCCGCTTCGGCGGCGGGCGTCTCGGCGGGGGCTTCGTCCTCCGCCTTGAGCTTGGCGGGCGCGCTGTCCACCTTGGTGGTCAGCGCCTCGTCGCGCAGGAAGCGGCGGACCTCGGCGGCGAAGCGCTCCAGCATATCGACGCGCGCGGCGCGGCGGTCGAACACGCGGTAGCCCTGCAGTTCCACCCACTCGGCGGCCACCCCCTCGGCGAGCGGGAACGACACCTGGCCCGGCGTCAGCGGCGAATGCGCCCCGACGAAGGCGGCGGGGTCCTCCACCTTGCGGTCGATCGCGGTGAGGACGAGCAGCAGGCGCTGCGCCGCGGGCTTCAGCATGTCGGGCAGATACACCGTCTCCACGCCGAAACGCACACCGAGCTTGCCCATCGCCTTGCGGTCGTCGTCGCTGAGGTGCGCGAGATCGCCGCCCAGCGCGCCGCGCCGCAGCGTGCCGCCCGCCTCGACGAGGCGGAAGGCGATGCCGCGGGAAAGGCCGGGCAGCTCCGCTTCCGACAGGGTGACGAGGGGGCGCAGCACCGTCTTCACCTGCGCGTCGATCCATCCCTGGATGCGGGTATGCACCATCCCGGCCAGGACGTCGTCGAGAAGCTCGTTGGGCAGGACCTCGACACGGGGTTTCAGCCGCGAGGCCCCGGCGAACAGGCGCGCCACCGGCGTGCCGTGCCAGGCGATGCCGCCGTCCGGCGCGAGCGAGAACGTCGCATCCGGCGCCACCGACAAAGCCTGGGCGCGCGCCGCGATCTCGCCCCGCAACGCCTTGGAGGCGGCGATGGCGACGACCTTCTCGGCCTGATCCGAGGCTTCACCCAACTCCGCGATGAAACCCAACCCCTCGATGCGGCCAACACGCTGGCCTTCGATATGAACGTCCCCGTTCGGCGTGACGGTTGCTTCCAACGTGTTCTGCCCCTTTAAACGACTGAGGAGGATGGCGGTGCGCCGGTCCACGAACTTTTGCGTCAGACGGTCATGTAGCGCATCCGATAGGCGGTCTTCAATCAATCTTGTGCATTCCCGCCAATGATTCGTATCGGAAACCCACGCGGCATGGTTCGCCACCGTGGTCCACACCCGAATCTGGGCGATTCTCTGCGACAAATGCACGATGTCGCCGTCGGTGCGGTCGATCCGCGCAAGGTGCCGCGAAAGGAAGGCGTCGGGGATCACCCCGTCGTCGCCGGTGAGGTAGAGGAAGAGGCGGCGCAGCAGCCGCGCGTGCGCCTCCGGCATGATCTTCTGGAAGTCGGGAATCTGGCAGATATCCCACAGCAGGCGCACCCGGTCCGGGTGCGCCGCGCGCGCCGCCACCTCGGGCATGCGGGCGAGCGACTCCAGCGCCGCCACGTCGTCGGCGCGCCGCGCCCGCAAAAAATCCGCCCCGGGCGGCGACACCAGGAGACTCTTCAGCAGCGACTCCACCGACTGGAACTTCAGCACCCGGCTGCGCCAGAACAGCGCCCGCACCGCGCGGAACTCGTGAGACTCGACGCGCTCCACCGTCTCGGCGTCGAACGGCGGCGCATCCGCCGTGGTGCCGAAGGTGCCGTCGTTCATCGCGCGCCCGGCGCGCCCGGCGATCTGGCCGATCTCCGCCGCCGAGAGGCGCCGCGGCGCGTCGCCGTCGAACTTCACCGTCTGGGCGAAGGCGACGTGGTCGATGTCCATGTTCAGGCCCATGCCGATGGCGTCGGTGGCGACCAGGAAGTCCACCTCGCCGGACTGGTACATCTCCACCTGGGCGTTGCGGGTGCGCGGGCTGAGCGCCCCCAGAACCACCGCCGCGCCGCCCCTGTGGCGGCGCACCATGTCGGCGATGGCGTAGACGTCGGCGGCGGAAAACGCCACCACCGCGGTGCGCCGCGGCAGACGCGCGAGCTTCTTCGACCCGGCGAAGGACAACCGGGACAGGCGCGGCCGGGTCTGCACCTCGATCCCCGGCACCAGGCGGGAAATCACCCCGCGCATGGTGTCGGAGCCGAGAAACAGCGTCTCGTGCACCCCCCGCGCATGCAGCAGCCGGTCGGTGAAGACATGGCCGCGCTCCGCATCGGCGCACATCTGGATCTCGTCCACCGCGAGAAAATCCACCACGCGGTCGAGCGGCATCGCCTCCACGGTGCAGATGAAATACCGCGGATTCGGCGGGATGATCTTCTCCTCGCCGGTGACCAGCGCCACCTGCGCCGCGCCGCGCACCCGCACCACGCGGTCGTAGTTCTCCCGCGCCAAGAGGCGCAGGGGAAAGCCGATCATGCCCGAGGCATGCGCCATCAGCCGGTCGATGGCATAGTGCGTCTTGCCGGTGTTGGTGGGCCCCAGAATCGCGGCGACCCGCGCCCGGGAGGATTGGATGTTCGCCATGACCCCGGAGACTGCGGGGTGCACGCAGCGTTGTCCAGGGCAAAACACGGGGTTCCCGCCGGAAAACAAAAACTTTGCGAGGGGGCTCCCTTCGGAACGTTTTGGTTTTATGCACTCCGCCCCGCGCACCCGGCCATTGACAGGAGCGTCGGCGATTCCCTACATGGCTCACGGATATTTCCGGCAAATCATTTGGAGCGACCCACGCCATGACCGTGGAAACCCTGCATTTCCAAGCGGAAGTTTCGAAGCTCTTGGACATCGTGGTCCACGCGCTTTATTCGCAGAAGGACATCTTCCTGCGCGAGTTGATCTCCAACGCTTCCGACGCCTGCGACCGGTTGCGCTATGCCGCGATCACCGAACCCGCGCTCGCCGAGGGCGACGCCGCCTTCAAGGTGCGCCTGGTCTCCGATGAGGCCGCCGGGCTGCTCACCATCGCCGACAACGGCATCGGCATGAACCGCGCGGAGCTGATCGAGAACCTCGGCACCATCGCGCATTCCGGCACCCGGCGCTTCGCCGAGGCGCTCGCCGCGCAGAACGGCAAGCCCGACGCGAAGAAGGCGCTCTCCCTGATCGGGCAGTTCGGCGTCGGCTTCTATTCCGCCTTCATGGTCGCCGACCGCGTGGACGTGATCAGCCGCAAGGCGGGCGAGACGGAAGGCTGGAAGTGGTCCTCCGACGGCGCGGGCGACTTCACCGTGGAGCCCTTCGACGGCGCGCCGCGCGGCACCCGCATCGTCCTCACCCTCAAGGACGACGCCAAGGAGTACCTGAAGCCCGAGGCGCTGCGCCGCATCGTCAAGACCTACTCCGACCACATCGACCTGCCGGTGGTGCTGGCCGACGGCGAAAAGGAGGAAACGGTCAACACCGCCTCCGCCCTGTGGGCCCGCCCGAAGTGCGAGGTCACGCCGGAACAGTACGCCGAGTTCTACCACCACGTCGGCCACGCCTTCGACGACCCGTGGCTCACCGTGCACATGCACGCCGAGGGCGCGATCGAATACTCCGGCCTGGTGTTCGTGCCCACCGAGCGGCCCTTCGACCTGTTCGATCCGGACCGCAAGCAGCGCCTCAAGCTCTACGTGCGCCGCGTCTTCATCACCGACGACTGCGAAGGGCTGGTGCCCTCCTACCTGCGCTTCCTCAAGGGCGTGGTGGACACCCCGGACCTGCCCTTGAACGTCAGCCGCGAAACCCTGCAGGACAACCCGCTGGTCCGCAAGATCGGCCGCGGCCTGGTCTCCCGCGTGCTCGCCGAGATCGGCAAGACGGCGGAAGACAAAGAAAAATACGCCGAGTTCTGGGAGGCCTTCGGCGCGGTGCTGAAGGAAGGCATCTACGAGGACTTCGAGCGCCGCGCCACCCTGCTCGACCTCTGCCGCTTCCAGTCGTCGCTCAAGGACGGCTGGATCGGCCTCGCCGACTACCTGGCGGAGATGCCCGAAGGGCAGGAGCACATCTACTACCTCACCGGCGATTCGGCAGAGGCGCTCAAGGCCAACCCGCAGATCGAGGGCTTCACCGCCAAGGGGGTGAACGTCCTGCTGCTCACCGACGCCATCGACGAGTTCTGGACCGCCATGGCGCCGCCCTACAAGGACCGCAAATTCGCCTCCGTCGGCGGTGCGGGCGCGGACCTCGCCAGGATCAAGGGCGCCGCCGCGGACGAAACCGCGCCGGAGGCGGAAAAGCCGGAAGACGACAAGCCCAGGGCCGATATCGCGGCGCTCGCCACGATGATGAAAACCGCCCTCGGCGACGAGGTGACGGAGGTCAAGCCCTCCAGCCGCCTGACCAGCAGCCCGGTGTGCCTGGTCTCGGGCGACGCGGGCGTCTCGCTGCACCTGGAGCGCCTGCTCAAGGCGCACAACCGCACCGGCGCGCATGCCGCCCGGGTGCTGGAGATCAACCCCGGCCACCCGGTGATCGCCGCGCTCGCCCGCCGCGCCGCCGACGGCGCGGACATCGCCGATGCCGCCTGGCTGCTGCTCGACCAGGCCCGCATCGTCGAGGGCGAACCCGTCGCCGACGCCGCCGCCTTCTCCCGCCGCTTGACCGCGATGATGGAAAAGGGTCTTTTCTGAGAACGGCGCCGGTCCCGCCCCGGCGCATGCCCAGAGAAGGCGCCAAAGACATGTGTGGAATAGCCGGTCTCTACCGCTTTGCAGCGGCCCGCGCCGACGGCGAGTTGCAACGAACCGCCGACGCGATGACCGACACCCTGGCGCACCGCGGGCCGGATTCCCGCGGCACCTGGGTCGATGCGGCGGCGGGCATCGCCCTGGGGCATCGGCGGCTGGCGATCCGCGACCTGTCGCCGACCGGCTGCCAGCCGATGCTCTCCTCCTGCGGCCGCATGGCGATCGCCTATAACGGCGAGGTCTATTCCCACCTCGAAATCGCCCGCCGCCTGGAAGGCCGCGGCCGCCGCATGCGCGGCACCTCGGACACCGAGGTGATCGTCGAGGCCTGCGCCGAATGGGGGATAGAAGCCGTCCTTCCCGAGATGATCGGCATGTTCGCCTTCGCCCTGTTCGACCGCCAACGCCGCGAGATCGTGCTGGCGCGCGACCGGATGGGAATCAAGCCTCTCTACTGGGGGGTGTTCGACGGCGTCCTGATGTTCGGTTCGGAACTCAAGGCCCTGCGCGCCTGCGCCGGGTGGACGCCGGAACTCGACCGCGACGCCCTGTCGGCCTTCCTGCGCCACAACTACATCCCCGCGCCGCACAGCATCTATCGCGGCGTGCACAAGCTGCCGCCGGGCTGCCTCCTCCGCCTCGGCGCGGACGGGGTGCCGCGCATCTCCCCCTTCTGGGACCTGCGCGCCGTGGTCGAGGGCGGCCTCGCCGACCCGGCACGCGGCAGCGACGAAGACCTCCTCGCCGAACTCGACGCCCTGCTCGGCGATGCGGTGAAGCGGCGCATGGTCTCCGACGTGCCGCTGGGGGCGCTGCTCTCGGGCGGCATCGACTCCTCTCTGGTCACCGCCCTGATGACCGAGAACAGCGCCCAGCCGATCAACACCTTCTCCATCGGCTTCCGGGAGAAGGGGTTCGACGAAGCCCCCTTCGCGCGGGAGATCGCCCGCCACCTCGCCACCCGCCACACCGAACTCTACGTCGAACCCGGCGACGCCCTGAAACTGGTTGACGATCTGCCCCTCTGGTACGACGAGCCGTTCGCAGATTCCTCGCAGATTCCCACCGCCCTGGTCTGCGCCCTGACGCGGCGGCACGTCAGCGTCGTGCTCTCCGGCGACGGCGGCGACGAGTTGTTCGCCGGGTACGGCCGTTACCCCCTGGCCCTGGAGCGATGGGCGCAGGCCGCGGCCCTGCCCCGCCCGGCACGGCGGTTGGGCGCGCGGGCGCTGCTTGCCGCGCCGGAGGGCCTGCTCGACCTCGCGGGCGCCGCGCTGCGCCGCCCGCGCCTCGGCCATCGCCTGCACGCCGCGGCGCGCGCCGTGCTCGACGACGGGCCGGACGCGCTCTACCGCCGCATGCTCAGCCACTGGCCGGAACCCGACGCCCTCGTCCCCGGCGGGCACGAGCCGAAGGGGGTGCTGTGGGACGCCTCGGTGGCGCGCACCATCCCGGACTTCCTCGACCGCATGCAGTTCCTCGACACCGCCACCTACCTGCCCGACGACATCCTCACCAAGGTGGACCGCGCCAGCATGAGCGTGGCGCTGGAGGCAAGGGTGCCGCTGCTCGACCACCGCGTCGTCGAATTCTCCTGGCGGCTGCCGCAGCGGATGAAACGCCGCGGTGGCGAAAGCAAGTGGGCGCTGCGGCAGATCCTCGACAAGCGGGTGCCGAGCACCCTGATCGACCGTCCGAAGATGGGCTTCGGCATCCCCCTCGCCGCGTGGCTGCGCGGCCCCTTGCGCGACTGGGCGGAAAATCTGCTTGATGAAGAGCGGCTGAAGACTCAAGGTGTGTTCGCCGCCGCACCGGTCCGCGAGCGGTGGCGCGCGCATCTGAATGGCGAGAACTGGGGATACCCGCTGTGGAACGTGCTGATGGCTCAGGCCTGGATCGACGCCAATCCGGGAACGGCGCTGCGATGACGGAAGACCGCCCGGACGACGGACCCGTCACCGTCATCGAACCCTCGGTGCGCTTCGGCCTCGGCCTGGCCGGGACATGGCGCAGCCGCGAGTTGCTGCTGATCTTCTCCCGCCGCCAGATTTCCGCCCGCTACCGACAGATGCTGCTCGGCACCCTGTGGGCGGCGATGGAGCCTCTCGGCCTGCTGCTGATGATGACGGTGATCTTCGGCCTGCTGCTCAAGGTCGATACCGAGGGCTACCCCTATCCGGTGTTCGCCTTCGCCGGCATGGCCGCCTGGCTTGTGTTCAGCCGCGCCACCCTGGCGGTGGCGGGCTGCCTGCTCGACAACATGGGGCTGATCTCGAAGGTCTATTTCCCCCGCCTGATCCTGCCCGTCGCGGCGGTGGCGCGCGAACTGTTCGACGGCCTTCTGATGATGGCGATCCTGTTGCTGCTGGCCTTCGCCTACGGCTATCCGCCCACCCCGCGGATGCTGGCGCTGCCGCTGATCCTGGCGTTTTCCGCGCTGCTGGCGCTGGCGGTTGGGTTGTGGTTCGCCGCCTTCCTGGTGAAGTTCCGCGATATCCGCCCGATCCTCGGCCTCTGCCTGCAGGCGGGGATGTACGCCACGCCGATCGTCTACAGCGCCTCCCTGGTGCCGGACCGCTTCCGCCCGATCTACGACCTCAACCCGATGCTCTGGGTGGTCGAGTTCTCGCGCTGGGCGCTGCTGGGCAAGGAAGTCGCGCTCTCCCCGGCGCTGTTCCTGTCGGGCGGGGTTTCGCTGCTGCTGCTGCTCGGCGGGCTTTCGGTGTTCTCGCTCTACGAAAGAATGGCCGTCGATGTCCAGTGAACGCGCCGCCATCGCCATCGAGGGCCTGGGCAAGCGGTACCTGATACCGCGCCGCGACGGCAGCCGCCTGCGCGCCCACCTGAAAGAGTTCCTGCCCTTCGCCGGGCGCGATGAAAACGATTATTTCTGGGCGCTGCGGGATCTGGACCTGGAGGTCCGGCCGGGCGATGTGCTGGGCATCGTCGGAAAGAACGGCTCCGGGAAGAGCACGCTCCTGAAGATTCTCTCCGGCGTCACCCCGCCGACCGCCGGGCGCGCGGTGCTGCGCGGCAAGATCGCCTCGCTGCTCGAGGTGGGAACAGGCTTCCACCCCGACATGACCGGACGCGAGAACGTCTTCATGTCGGGCGCGCTGCTCGGCATCGGGCAGGCGGAGATCCGCGCCAAGTTCGACGAGATCGTCGATTTTTCGGGCATCGAGACGTTCATCGACGTTCCCGTCAAACGCTATTCCAGCGGCATGTACGTGCGCCTGGCCTACGCCGTGGCTTCGATGCTGCGTTCCGACATCCTGATCCTCGACGAGGTGATGGCGGTGGGCGACGTCTCCTTCCGCGAAAAGAGCCAGAAAAACATCGAAAAACTCGCCGAAGAAGGGCGCACCATCCTCTACGTCAGCCACAACGCCCGTTCCGTCGCCTCGCTGTGCACCTCGGGGATCATTCTCGACGGCGGGCGGTGCGTTTTCCGCGGCACCGCCAAGGACACGGTGACCGCCTACCTGCGCCGCGTCCATCACTACGACGACGCGCCCGACATGAACGCCGCCGCCCACGACCTCGCCGCCGCGCCGCGCATGACCCACGGCAAGCACGTGCTACGGCGGGCCTCCACGCATGCGCCGGACGGCACGCCGACCAACCGCTTCCGCACCGGCGGCGGCATGCTGGTGCGCATCGCCTATGAAGGCGCCACCGTCGCCAACCCCTATTTCTCCGTCCTGGTGCAGAACGAGTTCGCCGAGCGCGTGGCCACCCTGCACAGCACCCATCAGGGCGGTGACCTGCGCATTCCGGCAAACGGCGTCGTCGAATGCCGCACCGACGACCTGCGTCTGGGGGAGGGCGCCTACCGCCTGATGCTGGATTTCGGCAGCTACGGCGGAACCCGCGCGGCGATGGTTTCCCTGGATTGCGTGCCCAACGCCATCCCGATCCGCGTCGAGCTGGGCGAATATGTGAAGGGCATCGGCCTCGACTCCTTCCAGGGGGCGGCGCACCGCTCGGCCTGGCGACTCTGCGACAAGGACACGGGGGCGGCATGATCGGCCTGCTGGAACGCCTGATGGGGAGGAAACCGAGAACCGCGGCCCCGGAACTCCGGCCGGATTTCCATGCCGTAGGGTACCCCAAGACCGGCAACACCTGGACCCGGATCATGTTCGGCCGCTACGTGCGGTCGGTCTACGATCTGGTGGAAATGCCGCTGTTCGACCCGGTGGAAATGGCCGAGATGCGCGCCGCCGGATACGCCGGTCCATTGGGAGAGTTCACCCATCACCCCCTGACCTGGAAAACCCAACGCGCCCGTGACCTGAGCGCCGAAAACGTCGTCGCCCCCTTCCGCGGCAGGCGCGTCGTCTTCCTCACCCGCCACCCGCTCGACACCTTGGTTTCCGCCTTCATGCAGGCGAGGTTCAAGGTGGCCGCCAGCCCCTATCCGGGGGATCTTGCCGACTTCATCGCCGACCCGGTGTACGGCCTGGAAAAGCTGATCCGCTTCCATGAAATCTGGGCCGAGCATCATGGCGAGACCGCAGATTTCCTGCTCTGGCGGTACGAGGACGTGCGCACCGACCCGGCGGGGCAGATGCGCCGCCTGCTCGCCTTCCTCGGCATTCCCCTCGACGAAACGGCGCTCGCCGACGCGGTGGACTTCGCCTCCTTCGACAACCTCAAGGCGGTGGAGACGTCGGGCACGCGCTTGGTCTACAAGTCGTCCGGATTCAACGCCTTCGGCGACGGGCCGCGAGACGATCCGAATGCCTTCCTCGTGCGGAAAGGCCGCATCAAAGGGTACAAGGACGAACTCGACGCCGCGTGCGTGGCGCGCCTGGAAGACACCATACGAAGCACAATGCCGAAGATGTTCGTGCCCGAGTGAACCCGAGCCAGATCTTTTTGGCCAGCGACAGGATGGGATCTTAATGTATGAAATCGACATCGATCTGTTGTCTTGCCCCGAAACCATGGAAGAGCTTCGGATTCTTTCTGTCGAGCAAAGGGCCGATGACGGCGAGATCATAGAAGGAACCATCGGCACGGACAGCAGGACCTACAGGATCACGAACGGCATACCCAGATTCGTCGGCGACACGGAATACAATAAAAGCTGGGATTTTAAGTGGACGCATTTCGACAAAGGCGTCGGATACAATTATCGAATAATCGACCGCAACGATAAAGCCTACGCCATTCATGATATCTACGATCGTAATTCCCACGAGGGAAAGGCCTTCCGCCATATGAAAGGCAGGCTTGTCCTCGATGTCGGCTGCGGCATCGGCCAATACGCCGTCAAATCCCTGATCGAAAGCGGCGCAAGAAAGATCGTGGCGCTGGATCTGACGCACGGCGTCGATATCTTCAGGAAGATCGTCCTGGAACGCTACGGAGACCATGCGAAAGATATCCTGATCGTCCAGGGCAACGTATTTTCCATGCCGTTCCGGGAAGAGAAATTCGATTACGTGTATTCCCTCGGCGTTTTGATGCACACCGGCAACACGCTGCGCGCCCTGAACGAAGTCTGCAAACGTGTCAAACCCTTCGGAGAGATAAACGTCTGGATATATTGTTCCGAACCCTGCGCATACGATGCGGTGGAAGACGGGCGGGGCAACGTGTTGTCGCTGGCGAATTTCCATAAATTCAAGAATAAGCTGCGTTTTGCCATGTTCTGGATACACTTGTTTAGAAAAATAAGTCATGAAAAGACCTTAAAGATAATAAAATTCTTCACGTCCGACTATATATTTAACTTATCAAGAAAGCGCGGTTTTCGCTGGATATCGTCCCTGTTCCCGTCCGTGGACTATGATGAATACGGCTACAGGCTGATCAATCATTACGATGGATACGTAAACAACTGGTGCGACACGTGGTCTGAGCACGAGATTTTTCCAACACTACAGGCCAATTCCATCGCCGTTCTCGGGATCAGCACATGGCGCCTCGGCGTCTGGGGACGAAAAGTTCCAAATTTCTACACCGCCGCAGATTCGCCTCATGGTCCTGCCGAGAGAGGGCATACTGCTTAACCCAGGCCTGTCCTTAGCTTGACCTTCACTACGGCATGGGAGACATTCCTGAGATGTGCGGCATCGCGGGATACGTGGGAGCGAGCAGGGGCGACCCATCCGCCCTGGAAGCGGCGATGCGCGGCGCCATCCGCTATCGCGGGCGCGACGACGAGGGCGCGTGGACCGCGCCGGGCGAGGCCGCCCTGTTCCATTCCCGCCTGAGCATCCTCGACATCGCGGGCGGCGGACAACCGATGAGCGACCACGAAGGCCGCTTCGTCATCGTGTTCAACGGCGAGATCTACAACTACCTGGAACTCCGCAAGGAATACGGAGCCCGCGGCGCGCGCTTTTCCACCGACAGCGACACCGAGGTGATCCTCGAGGGCTTCAAGCTCAAGGGGGAGAAGGTCTGCCGCGACCTCAACGGCATGTTCGCCTTCGCCATATGGGACAAGGCGGAGCGCCGCCTGTTTCTGGCGCGCGACCGCCTGGGCAAGAAGCCGCTCTACTGGACCGGCCTGAACGGCGTTTTCCATTTCGCCTCCAGCCTGGATGCCTTCCGCGCCCTGCCCGGCTGGACGGAGGAAATGTCGCGCCTCGATCTCGACGCCTATGCGGCGATCGGCGACTTCCTGCCCGGGCGCACCGCCTTCCGCCAGGGGCGCTGCCTGCCGCCCGCCACCCACGCCACGGTCGAGCTTGCGGGCGACCGCGTGCCGCGCATCGAAACCTATTGGCGGCTGGATTTTTCCCGGAAGTTCACCGGCACCCTGGACGAAGCGACCGACGAGTTCGAGGCGCTGATCACCGACGCCACGGCGATCCGCCTGCGCGCCGACGTGCCGGTGGCGCTCACCTTCTCCGGCGGCGTCGATTCCGGCATCATCGCCGCGGTCTGCCGCCACCGCCTGCAACGGTCCCTCTCCTGCTGGACCATCGACTACCACACCGCGGAAGACCCGAGCGAAGAAACGCTCATCGCCGAGCGGGTCGCCCGGCACCTCGGCCTGGAGTGGCGCCACCGGCAGTTCGACTACCACGTCGATCTCATCCCGTCGCTGCGCGATGCCCTCGCCACGGTCGATCAGCCCTGCCGCCACATCTCGATCGGCTATTCCCGCCGCCTCTATGCGGCGATCCGTCCGGCGGCCACGGTGGCGCTCTCCGGCAACGGCGCGGACGAACTGTTCCTCGGCTATACCGGCAACCAGGAACTGGCGGCGCCGGAACCCCGGAACGGCCGGCGCCGCCTGCTGCGGCGGATTCTGCCCCGTTCCGCCCGGACGCGCGAACTGGCGGATTACCAGATCGACTACCTGCGGGCGTACCTCGGCCAGCACCCCGGCGAGGACGACCCCGAGGCCGGGGCGGCGGCGGTCCGCGACGGCATCGTCGCCGCCAACGTCGCCTCGCGCGCCGACCTCTACACCTACATGTCGCTGCGCCACTACACCATGGACGCCAACTTCCGCGTCCCCGACATCGCCGGACTGGCCGAACAGGTGGAGGTGCGCTCGCCGTTCTTCGACCATCGCATGGTCGAATTCGCGGCGCGCCTGCCCACCCGCTTCAAGATCGGCGACCCCGCCGACGCCCGCGGCAACAAGATGCTCCTCAAACGCTACTATAGCCGCTATGTTCCCGACGAGGTGGCATGGGCGACGAAAAAGGGGATGGCCTCCAACCTACGTTACGACCGAACCCTCGCCGATGACCCCGGCCTCCTCTCTCTCTACGAACGGCTGCTCGCCCGCATCGCCGCGGCCGGACTGCCGGAGGCCGTCTACCGCGCCGCCTGGCAGGATTTCGTGCGCGACAAGCGCGCCGGGGTGCGGTATCCGGCGGGTGCGGGTGCAATGTCTACGGGCCTAATGCTGGGGCTTTGGCTGGAGCGGAACGATGGGCGATAGGGCCGGAAGCAACGCCTTGCATCCCATTTCCCGCGCGGAGATTTCCGCTGCGGAGTGGGATGGGCTGGTCCACGGCTCCCCGGACGGCTGGGTGTTCTCGCTCTTCGGCTGGCAGGACCTGATCCTGACGGTCGAGAGATGGTCACTGCAAGAGATGAGCTTCGGCCTGCGCGAGAACGGCCGCCTGGTCGCCGTGGTGCCGTTGCAGTTCAACCCCAACAACCGCCGCGTTTCCTCCTCCGGCTGGAGCGGCAGCGGCCCGGTGCTCGACGGTTCGTTGAGCCCGGCCGCGCGCGACCGCATTCTCGAGGCCGCCATCGGGCATTGCCTCGACCGCGCGCGGCAGTGCGGCGCGGACGCCTTCGACTTCACCCTGTCACCGGTCACCCGCTCCTCTATCAACGCGCCATGGGGGGTCAACCCCTTCGTCTTTCATGGCCTCGACGATGTCTCGGGCCTGTCGCAGGTGATCGACCTGGCACAGCCGGAAGACCGCCTGTGGGCGGACCTTTCGACCCTCACGCACCGCATGATCCACCGCGCCCGGAAACACGGATATTCCGTCGAGCGTCTGGACTGGGCGGAGAGCCTCGACCATTACTACGGCCTGCACTGCGCCACCTATCGGCGGACCGGCGTGCCGCCGCATCCCCGCTCCTATTTCGCAGGCATCGCAGCGGTCACCGCCGCCTCGGGCAATTCGGTGCTGTGGGGCGTGCGCGACCCCTCGGGCAGCATCGTCGCCTGTCACAACTCCGCCTGGTTCGGCGAGGGCGCTTACTATCATACCGGCTGTTCGGAGGATGGCGCCAACCAGACCGGCGCAAGCTACCTGCTGTTCTGGGGGGCGATCCTCGGCGCGCGGGCGGCAGGCCTGCGCTGGTACGATTGCGGCGCGATCTTCCCCAACGCGACGGACGCCAAACAGCGCGGCCTCACCACCTTCAAGACCAAGTTCGGCGGCACCCCGCACCGCATGTTCCAGGTTCAAGCCACGTTTCCCCAGCCGGAAGCGCCGCCCGTGCGCCGCAGTCTCCCTCGCCGCGCGGCTTCTCGCCTCAAGCGCATCCTGTGCGAGGGCATCCTCCGATGACCGGGCGCAACGACACACCGCCGAAAACCGTCGCCGACGTTAAGAACGACATACGCTCCGCCTACGAGTCCGGGGATATCTACAAGACGGAAACCATCTGCCGCAGGCCAGACGAGGCGAAGCGGGAATATGCCGACCGGCTGCTGGAGGACAAACTCTCCACCATCCGCCATCACCTCCGGCCTGGTCCCTTGCTCGATCTCTGCTGCGCCACCGGCGAACACCTGTTCGTCTTCGCCGACTGCACGGACGAGGGCATCGGCATCGATTTCAGCCGCCCCTTCATCCGCGAAGCGCGGGAGCAGGCCGCGCGCTGCGGCCGCGCGCATTTGCGCTTTACGGTCGGCGACGCCGCCGCCCTGCCGCTGCCCGATGCCTCCGTCGCCACCCTCTATTCGCTATCGGCGCTTTATTTCATCCCCGACATCGAACGGACGTTTTGCGAAATCGGCCGCGTGCTACGGCCCGGCGGCCGCTGCATTCTCGACCTCGGGAATTCGCGGTCGCTCAATTCCGTCTGCGTGCGCGCCTACACCGAACTGCCGCCGACCTTCCACATCACCATCGCCGAGATGCTGCGCCTGTGCGAAAAGAACCGCCTGCGCGTCGTCGAGCACCGGCGCTTCCAGCTTCTCCCCCTGTGGGCAGGAAAGCCGCGCTGGATGTGGCCGCTGCTGCACCCGGCGTGGAAGAAACCGATGGCGGCCCGCATCCGCGGGCGGATGCTCGACGAATGGCTCTGCTCGCTGCCGCTGCTGCGCAATTTCGCCTTCCGCCACCTCCTGGTCTGCGAGAAGATTGCCCCATCCTCAAAAAACGGATGACCCGATGCCCGTGCAGGACCGCTTTCAGAGCTATGTCGAGGACCAGAGGGAGTTCTTCGACGCCCTGATCTCCGAAGACTGGGAGAGTTACCGTTCGGACGACTGGGACACGACGCGGCGCTACGAAATCGCCGCCCTGTTCCAACGCGTCCAGCCGAAAACCATCCTCGACATCGGCTGCGGCTGCGGCTTTCACGACCGGGAAATGGCGGAATACCCCTTCGTCCGCGAGGTGCTGGGCATCGATTATTCCGCCAAGAGCATCGAGGCCGCCGAAACCCATTACCCCCACCCCAAGGTAAGGCGGAAGGTCGCCGACCTGCGCGACCTCGCGGGGGAGACCTTCGACATGGTGGTGAGCTGGCAAGTATTCGAGCACCTTGCCGACCCGAAGGCCTATTTCGCCGCCGCCTTGAAGGTACTGCGCCCCGGCGGCCGGCTGGTGATTTTCACCCCCAATCGCCTGCGTCTGTCGAACCGCATCCGGCGGCTGAAGGGGCTGGAGCCGCAACTTTGCGACCCCCAGCATTTTCACGAATACGTCCCCGGCGAGGTCGAGGCGATCGGCCGCGCATTCCATCTGTCCCGCGCCGACGGCTTCGGCTACGGGCTTTCGGGGGTGGGAATTCTCAATCGTATAGGTGTGCGGAATCGGCTACGCTGGGGCACCGTCCTTGCCTCGGCTGCGGATGCCTTCTGCGTGATCTTCTCCGCCACGCCGCCCGACCGGCAGTTCCCCAAGAATCCGCAGCCCCTCGCACAAGGATAGCCCTCTTGCAACCGGAACTGTCCCCCGAAACCCGCGACGCGCTGACCGCCTATCTGTCGCAGATCTATGCCGGGGCCTTCACGCCGGAGGCGATCCGCGCCCACCTGGAGAACCATATCGGCCTCGCCTTCGCCGGATACACGACGCAGGTCATCGCGCCGCGCCTGCCGCCGGGGGCGCGTGTGCTCGATATCGGCAGCGGGTTCGGCAGTTGCGTGCTGGCCGCGCGCGAGGCGGGGTTCGATGCCTTTGGCATCGAAATCGCCCGCTTCGAGGTGGACTTCGCCCGCAACCGTCTGCGGCAACTGCGTCCCCAGGACGAACCGGAAAAGGTCTATCTGTGCGGTGACGCCCGCACCCTCGATCTTGCCCCCGCATCCCTCGACGCGGTGACTCTCTGGAACGTCATCGAGCACATCGACGACTGGGATACGGTGATGGACGCCGCCGCCCGCTTCCTGAAACCGGGCGGCCTGGTCTTCGTCATCTGCCCGAACTACATGGCCTGGCGCGACGAGGCGCACTACCACGTGCCCTGGAAGCCCGCCTTCCTGCTGCCCCGAAACAAAGCTTCGGCCTATCTGCGTTCGCTCGGGCGCGACCCTTCCTACTTCGAGACCTCGATCTTCTATCGCAGCAACTGGGAAGTTCTGGCAAAGCTGCGGCAACTCGGCTTCGAAGCGCTGGAACTCGGCGCCCTGCACTCGCGGCGGATCGCCCTTTCCAGAATTCCCGCCATGCTGCGCCACCCGCTGAAACACCTGGATTTCTACAACCCGTTCCGGCGATCGGTCGAACTGGCAGCCCGCAAACCCGTGAAGTAGAACAATGCTCCGTCTTCTCGTCATCATCCCGGACCGCATCTCCGACATCCTGGAGAAAGGCGAATACCAGCCCGGATACTACAATCCGGGCGAGGTGTTCGACGAGGTGCACCTCCTCACCACCACCGATGACCACCCGCCGCTCGACCTGCTGCAAAGGACCGTCGGCTCCGCCCGCCTGTTTCTGCACAACCACCCGGACGACCTCACCCTGGTCGGCCGCCGCCCCGAGTTCCTCACCGAACGGCGGTTGCGCAAATGGGCGAAGCCGGGCGTCGAAATCGCCCGCCGCGTCGCCCCCCACCTCATCCGCTGCCACGGCGCGGACTGGAACACCTACCTCGCCAGCCGGATCAAGGCCGAGCTCGGCATTCCCTACGTCGTCAGCCTCCACATCAATCCGGACGTCAACCCGGTGCGCCGCTTCGTCGGCCCCGGCCCCACCCCGGCGCAGGCGCGGCGCAACCGTTTCTACGAGCATATCGAGGCAGCCGGGCTGCGGAACGCCGACCTGGCGATGCCGGTCTACCGCCCGATCCTGCCCTACCTGCACCGCATCGGCGCGCCGCGGGTGGAGGTCTGCTACAACGTCCTCAACACCCTGCACCTGCGGGAAAAAACCGATTACGCCCTGCATGCGCCGCCGCGCATCGTCTATGTCGGCCGCCTGTTCGCCGAAAAGAACCCTGCGCCGATCATCCGGGCGGTGGCGCGTCTGCCCGGCGTCGCGTTGACCATCGTCGGCGACGGCCCGATCCGGGGCGACCTGGAATCCCTGACGGAGGAGCTTTCCGTCGCCGACCGCGTGCGCTTCCTCCCCGCGGTGGCCAACGACGCGCTTTGCGCCCTGCTGGCGGAGCAGGACATCTTCGCCGTGCACAGCGAATACTGGGAGATCAGCAAGTCGGTGCTGGAGGCCCTGCTCACCGGCCTGCCGGTGGTGATCAACCGCCGCAGCGGCGAGCCGGTGCCGGAACTGGAGGGTGACTTCGCCCTCAAGGTGGAACCGACCGAGGAGGGATACCTCGCCGCGCTGCGCCATCTTCTGGAGGACGATGCGGCGCGCGCCGCGCTCGGCGGCCGCGCCTTCGCCCACGCCCGCGCCGCGTGGGCGCCTGCGATCACCGAGGCGAAGGTGGCGGAGATCTACCGCCGCCTTCTGGAAACTTGCGGTTCCCATCCCGACCGTCTTCATTGTATATCATCGCGAGCGAAATCAATGCCCGATGACCTGACGCCGGACGGGACGGACAATGGCTGAAACTCCAAATCTGCGTTTCGAATTCGGAAAGAACTGGCTGGACTTCATCCGGAGGGAATTCAGCCAGGAGAAGATAGACATTTCGAAGCGCCACATCCTGGAGTTCATGCGGCGCGACGACCTCGCGGGGCTCAGCTTCCTCGATATCGGCTGCGGCAGCGGCCTGCACTCCATCGCGGCGCATCAGTCCGGCGCCAATCCGGTCAGAAGCTTCGATTACGACCCCACGTCGGTACAGGCCGCCCGCTACATCCAGGAACGGACGAACCGGCCCGAGAATTGGTCGGTGGAGCAGGGCTCGGTGCTCGACGAAGCCTACATGGACAGCCTGCCCCGCTTCGACGTCGTCTACTCCTGGGGGGTGCTGCACCACACCGGCGATGTCTGGCGCGCCGTCCGCAACGCCGCGGGACGGGTGAAGCCGGGAGGGCTGTTCTACATCGCTCTCTACTCCGCCGACGTGCAGATCGACCCGCCGCCGCAGTTCTGGCTGGACGTGAAGAAGAAGTACGTCTCCTCCGGCCCGCTGGTGCGCCGCTACATGGAGCTGTGGTACGTCTATCGCTTCCAGATGTCCTGCCGCCCGTGGAACATCATGACCCCCATCCGGCAGATGATCGCATACAAGAAGAACCGCGGCATGAGCATGTTCACCGACATCCGGGACTGGCTCGGCGGCTGGCCGATGGAGTTCGTCTACGACAAGGACGTGGTGGCGTTTTGCGAAAGGCTCGGCCTCGAACTGAAAAACATCAAGACCGGCGAAGCCTGCACGGAGTTCCTTTTCGCGAAGACCGCCGACGAACCTCCGGCGACCGCAGCGCCATGACGACCGCCCCAGCCCCCGCCATTCCCGGCCGCACCTTGTTTCTGGTCTGCGCCTATGCCGCACGCCCGGCCTTTTCCATCGCCGGGCGCTTCCCCGCGACGGGTCGCCTGGGCCGCCTCGCCGACCGCCTGACCGGCCATTCCCTGCGGAGCTTCATCGCCGCCGCCCGCGACGTCGCCGCCAATCCGCGTTCCCTGGACTATCAACTGGCGCAGGTCGAAGAGGCGCTGGCCGACGCCGCAGACGGCGCAGCGACGATATTCGTCGATGTGGCGCTTGCCGCGGCCCCGCCGACGAGCATGCCCGCCGCCCGCGTCGAAAGCCGCGAGCCGGAGGCCCTGTCGGCCGCGGACCTGCACGGCTTCGCCGAAATCGTCCTGGTCTATCCCGACGCCCTCGGCTTGGGGCGCGGCAGCCTGGAGGCCGGTTTGCGGCGGCGGACCGCCTGCCCGATCCGTATTCTCAACGGACGGCGGCGGACGATGCCGCTTTCCCCGGAAAACCGCAGAGCCCTGCGTTGGCGGCGCATCCTTGCCGCGACGCGGGCGACCGAACTGGGGCTGTCCCTCCTGGTGATCCCGCTCGCCGCCGCATGGGCCCTGCGCGACGCCCTGCGCGGCCGGTCCTAAGGGAGAAACGCCATGCGCCACGGCGACGAACCCGAAATCAAGGCGGCAATCCGCGAGTGGTGGGCCAAAGCGCCGATGACCTATGCCGAAACCCACGGCGAGGTGGAATACCGCCTGCCCGACGGCAGCATGGAACGGGTGGAACTGGGTTCCCGCCGCTTCTTCGAACTGGCCGACGCGGTGTTCTATCGCTGGAACGACCCCCTGCACGACGCCACCGGCAAGTTCGGGCGCATCTTCGACTATGCGCGCTACCGCGGCAAACCGGTGCTGGAGGTCGGCTGCGGCATGGGCTGCATGGCGAGCAACTGGGCGGCGCAGGGGGCAAAGATCACCGCGATCGACCTCAACCCGGTGGCGGCGGCGCAAACCTCCCGGCGCTTCCAGGCATTCGGCCTGGAGGGCGACATCCGCGAGGTGGACGCGGAATCCCTTCCCTTCGCTGCGGAAAGCTTCGATTTCGTCTATTCCTGGGGGGTGATCCACCATACCCCGGGAATCCGCAAGGCCGTGGAGGAAATGCATCGCGTGCTGCGGCCGGGCGGCCGCATCGGCCTGATGCTCTACAATCGCGATTCCCTGCTCTTCCGCTATTTCGTCCGCTATCAGGAAGGGCTGATCAACATGGAAAGCCGCTTCCTCGACAACCTGGGCCTGGCCAGCCGCTATAGCGACGGCGCACGCGAGGAAGGCAACCCCCACACCTGGCCGGTCACCCAGGCCGAAGTCCTGCGGGAGCTGATTCCGATGTTCGCCCATCCCGAGATCAGGGTTCTCGGCACCGACGTGCCCGAAGCGCTCGACACCTGGTGGCCGCGCCTCGGCCGGCGGCTGCCGCTCTCCTGGCGCAAGGCCCTGGCGCGGCGCCTCGGCTGGAGCCTGTGGATCACTGCGGAAAAGGCACGGGCATGAGCCTTGCTCCTCTGCTTCACCGCATCGTTTCCCGCCTGCGCGGCGGCAACGCCCGCGTCTCCACCGGCCACCTGGACGCCTACGCCCGCGCCGCCCGCGCCGCCGGCATCGACCGGCTCCACCTGTTCCTCTCTTTCGACTGCGACACCCGATGGGACGCCGACGCGGTGGAAGAGCTGCACCGCATGCTGTCGGCGCGCGGCATCGGCGCCACCTATGCGGTGCCGGGGGCGGAACTGCAACGGGCGGCCGACACCTATGCGCGCCTCGCCCGCGCCGGGGCGGAGTTCATCAACCACGGCGCCCTGCCTCATGCCGAATGGCAGGACGACCGCTGGGCCGGAATCACCTTCTACGATGCGATGAGCGAAGACGCCGTGATCGCCGACATCCGCAAGGGGGACGGCATCGTCCGCGCCGTCACCGGCGCCGCGCCGTTGGGCTTCCGCGCCCCCCATTTCGGCTGTTTCCAGAAGCCCGCGCAGGTCGATCTGATGCACCGCACCGCGGCGGAACTGGGCTACGGCTATTGTTCCACCACCATCCCCTCGGTGGGGCTGGCGAGGGGACCGGCCTACCTGGCGCACGGCCTCGTCGAGTTCCCCTGCTTCGGTTCGGTGCGCTGCCCGGAGACCATCCTGGACTCCTGGACCTACCTCACCGACCGCGTACGGTACGCCCTGGGGGAGGAGTACCACACGCTGTTCGCCGAGACCGTCGAGACGATGCTGGAGCGGAACCTGCCCGGCGTCCTCACCTGGTACGCCGACCCCTGCCACGTGCTCGACCAGGCGCCGTTCCTCAAGGCGATCGACCTGGTGACGGCGCGGCGCATCCCCGCCCCGACCGGGCGGGAACTGTTGCGGATGGTCTCTCCCGCCCTGCTTCGGCAGGGCTGAGAAACGGGCGGAACCGTGCGCGAGCAGACGGATTGAACTACAATCCGCCGGAGCCGATGCTCCGAATGGCGGACATGGGAAAACGGAAGCAACACGTCATGTGGCGGCGCGACTTCACCCGCGACGAATACGAGAAACTGATGGCCGCCATCGCCGCCGCCGGCATGGCCGGGCTGAGCGTGCGCGACTACATCCGCCTGCGCGACGCCGGGCAACTGCCGCCGCGCTTCTGCATCCTGCGCCACGATGTGGACGCCAACCCGAAAAACGCCGTCGCCATGGCGCGGGTGGATGCCGGGTTCGGCTTTTCCTCGACCTTCTATTTCCGGGTCAAACCCGGCCTGTGCGGCGCGGCGGAGGTCGGCGCGGTCGGCGCGGCGGGCCACGAGATCGGCTACCACTACGAGGTGATGTCCGACGCGGACGGCGACCCCATCCGCGCCCGCGCGCTGTTCGAGGACGGCCTGTCCACCCTGCGCCGCATCGCGCCGATAACCACCGCGTGCATGCACGGGCGGCCCCTGTCGCGGCACGACAACCGCGATTTCTGGAAGCACTGGCGTCTGGAGGAGTTCGGTCTGGTGGCCGAGCCCTACCTCAGCATCGACTACGCCGACATGCTCTATTTTTCCGACAGCGGCATGCTGTGGGACAACGGCGCCTTCAACGTCCGCGACGTGGTCGCCGCCCTGCCGCCGCCGCGGGTGGAAACCACCGGCGACCTGATCCGGGTCATCGCCTCCGGGCGGCACCCCCGCATCGCCCTGCTCGCCCACACCGACAACTGGGTGAATGATCGGACGCTGTGGCTGTGGTACAAAACCTTCAATCTTGCGGCCAATGCCGCCAAGTTCGTCAAACGGCGGGTTCTTCATGGTCGATGAACGGCATCTGCTGCGGGTTGCCTATGTGGTCTCGACCGGGCGCACCGCCACGGAATTCCTGGCGTGGTTCTTTTCCCAGGCCTTCCCGGATCGGGTGACGGCCCTGCACCAGCCCGCGCCGTACCGGCTTTTCCGCCCGCTGTCCAACGCCCACGTCTCCGGCCATTTGGGCGAGAATGCGCTGCGCCTCGCCTTCCGCTTGGCGCGGGGACGCCGCCTGCGCCGCATCGCCACGCCGATCTATCTGGAATCGAACAACTATCTCTACGGCTTCGCCAACCTGCTGGCCGGGACCGCCCCAGGGACGACGCCGTTCCACGTGGTGCGGCATCCCTTCGACTTCATCCGTTCGCAGTTGAACTTCGGCTCTTCCTCCGGCCTCAAGAAGCTGATGGCGGACCGCCTGCCCTTCTGGTCGCTGAAACCGGAGTATTTCGGCGAGGCGCCCGCCTGGCGGGATCGCCCGCCGGAAGAGCAGTACGCCTATGCCTGGGTCAAGACCAACGCCTTCCTCGACCGCGCCCGCGCCGCCGATCCGCGCTGGCGGCTGCTGCGCTTCGAGGACATCTTCGACGCGCAATCGAGCGGCCTGGAGGCCATGGTCGAGGCCCTCGGCCTGATCTGGCGGCCGGAAATCCACGCCGGCATGGCGCGCCAGCCGAAAAACGCCAGCCACGGCGGCGGCCTGCCGCCCTGGCGGAACTGGGACCCGGCGCTGCTGGCGCGGCTGCGCCAAGTCTGCGGCGAGGCCGCCGCCGTCTACGGCTACGACCTCGATGCGCGGGAGGGCTGAGATGCGCCCCCGCGAGACCGCGATCTCCCGTTTCTGGAAGTCCACCTTCAACGGCATGGCGCAGGACGCCGCGGCGGACGCCCTCGACGAAGCCCGCCTGAACGCGCGCGAGGCGGTGACCGCCGAAATTCTTCTCGACCTGGTGGCGGAGGCGACGGCAGAGATTCCCGAAGGCGGCCTTTGGGCCGACATCGGTTGCGCCACCTGTCAGATGGCCCGCCGCTTTGCGGAGCGGGCCGACGGGTTCGTCAACATCGACCTGGCGGAGAGCCTGCTTCTCCTCGCGCGGCACCGCTTCCACCCGCCGCGGTCGAGCTACGTCTGCGCCGACATCGGCAACCTGCCCTTCGCGCCCGGCAGCTTCCGCGTGGTTACGACGATGGGCGTCCTGGCGCTGATCGACGACATCGAACCGGCGCTCGACGGCGCGATGGATCTGGTCGCGCCGGGAGGCATGCTGGTCGCGGAGATTCTGAACCGCCGCAGCCTGCTCTATCGCCTCAGCCTGGTCCTCGCGGTGGTGATGCGCCGCCGCTTCCAGCCCCTGCGCGAACGCGACCGCCTGATCCGCCGCTACGACCTTGCCGAGATCGAACGCATCGTCCGCCGCCGCGCGGGCTGGTCGATCCGCCTGGAGCCCGCGTTCGTCACGCCGTTCCCCCGGTTGTCCCGCTTCCTCGCGGCGCGGCCGGGCTGGCGGCGCGGCCTTGCGCGAAGCCGCACCGCGGCGCACCTGCTTCCCCATGCCTTCCTCCTGGTGGCGCATCGTGACCCGGCCTAGCCTCTGGATCCTTGCCGCACTGGTGACGCTGGCCTCGGTCGGCGCGGTTCTTGCGTTCGTCGATCTCGGCGAGCTCGCCGCCGACGTGCGGCACCTCGACCTCCGGGCGTTGTTTCTGCTGGTGATCGCCCTGCAGGCGCAGCAGTACCTGGGCTCGGTGCGCTTCCGCCGCTTCCTGCCGCAGGTGAAGATCGGCTGGCTGAAGGGCTGGCTGATCGAGAACATCGCCGGTCTGGCCACCTTCGTCCTGCCCTTCGGCCTGGGCGAAGGCGCACGCATCTGGGCCTGGAAGAGAATGGGCGGCACGCGCCTCTCCCTGGCCGGAACCTCGTACCTGCTGACCCGCGCCATCGACGCCACGGTGGTTCTGGCGCTCCTCACCGGGCTGAGCCTGCTGCCGATCGGCGGCGAGGCGATCCTCAACGGCGGGGTGCGGCTGGTCCTCGCGCTCGGCGCCATCGCCCTGGCGGCGCTGTGGGGCCTGGTGCTGGGGCGCGGCCAGGCCTGGGGCACCCGCCTCGCGCTGCGCCTGGAAGGCGGAAACCGGAGCAGGATCGCCTGCGGCCTGGCCTCTCTGGCACGCGCGTTCGCCGACGCCGCAGCCCTGCCGGCGGCAGATCTGGCCGTCGCGGCGCTGGCCAGCCTGCTGTTCTGGGCGGTGCAGATGGGGGAAACCTTCATCCTTGCCCATGCCACCGGACTCGACCTTTCCTTCGCTCAGGTGCTTGTCGTATACATGGCGTGGTGGGTCGCGGCCCTGCTGCCGGTGCAGGGGTTCATCCGCACCGGAACGCACCAGGCCGGCTGGGTGGGCGGCCTGGTCCTGGTGGGCGTGCCGGTGGATCAGGCGATGCTGGCGGCGACGGTGACGCACCTGCTGCTGCTGTTGCGCACCGTGCTCGCCCAGGGGGTCACCGCCGTGCTGTATCTGTTCGTCGCGCGATCTCGCAGGAAGGGGAACTCGTGAACGCCAGCCAGGGCTTCGTCTCCGTCGATATGGACATGTGGTGCCACTGCCGGTGGGCGACCGGCGGCCCCGCCTCGCTGTGGCCGAGCGTCGCCGCGGCGGAGGCCGCGATGCCGCCGCGCCGCGCCTTCCCCGATCTCGTCGGCGACGTGCTCGACCTGTTCGACGAACTGGAACTCAAGGCGACGTTCTTCATCCTCGGCGAGATGGCGCAGCGGTATCCCGGGGCGGCGCGCGCGGTGGCGGCGCGCGGCCACGAACTGGCATGCCACGCCATGCACCACATCGATAGCACGGCCCTGCCGGACGCCGATCTGCGCAACGCCATCCGCGGTGCGAAACGGATCATCGAGGACGTCGCCGGGCAGCCGGTGGTCGGCTTCCGCTTTCCCAACCTGGTGTACGGGCCGCGCGAGATCGCGATGCTGGCGGAAGAGGGCTTCCTCTACGATTCCTCGGCTTGCTTCGGCCGCAAGCTGCAGGGCAAGTTCGGCGTCTCCGTCCCCGCCCAGTACGCCCCCTACCGGATCGATCCGGCCAATCCCTTCGTGCCGGGCGCGGGCCCCTTGTGGGAGATTCCCATCCCCGTATTCCCCGGCCTGCGCCTCCCCGCCGGGACCGGGGTGGCGACGCGGGTATTCGGCGTCTGGTGGTCGCGCATCGCTCTGGCCCGCTCCCTGCGCCGCGGCAAGACCGCGGTCTATTATTTCCACCCCTACGAACTCGGCGATTTTCCCGAGGTCGCCCGGCTGACCCGCTACACGCGGCTGTTCATGCGCAACACCGGAAAAAACTATCGAAGAATGTTGCAGTCGCTGCTCCCCTGGTTGCAGAAGCGGGCGGCGTGCGGGACGATGCGGGGCTGGGTCGAAGTGCAAAGAAAGATCGGCAGCGATGAGCTCTCTTGAACAGACGTTCCTCGAACGCTTCGGCCGCTTCGCGCGGGAACACGCCACCTCCTTCGCCGCCAACGGGCATACCCGCACCGGCATTGCGATGCGCCTCAAGCTCTACGATCACCTGCTGCGCCGGGTGCTGCCGCCCCTGTTGCCGCATCCCTTGCGCATCCTCGATTGCGGCTGCGGCAATGGCTTCCTCGGCCGCCACATCCGCGAACGGTTGCCGGTGGCACGGATGGACGGCGTGGATTTCACCCCGGAACTGGCGGAACTGGCGGCGGAAAGCGGCCTTTACGCCGAGGTCAGGAACGGCAACGTGCTCGACCTGGGCACGCTTTTCCCCGGCGAATACGACCTGGTCAATTCCTGCGAGGTCTATCACTACATCGCACCGGAGGAGCGCGCCGCCTTCTGGCGCGCGCACCTCGACCGCATCGCCCCGGACGGCCGCATGCTGCTGGTGGTGCCGAATTTCCGCAGCGCCTTGCGCCGCGTGCGCCGCCGTCTGCCGGTCGGATATTACTTCGACCTCGACTCCATCCGGGAGTCCCTGGCGGGTTTCCCCGAGGCGAGGATAGAGGCCGTCTTCGGCATCGACCTCGTGCTGCGCCGCGCCTGGCGCCTGAACGCCGCGCGCAAGTCCCCGCTCGGGGAGTTCCTGTCCTTCGAGCTTGCCGTCCTGATTTCGCGGAACCGATAGGAGACCCAGATGTACCGAGGCATGAGCGTGGCCGTGGTGGTGCCGTCCTACAACGAGGAAACGCAGATTTCCAAGGTGCTCCTCACCATGCCCGATTACGTCGATCGCATCGTCGTCGTCGATGACCGCAGCCGCGACCGCACCGCCGCCATCGTCGAGGAGCACGCCGCCGGAGACGAACGCGTCGTCCTGTTGCGCCACGAGACCAACCAGGGCGTCGGCGCCGCCATCGCCACCGGCTACAAGTGGTGCCGCGACAACGGCGTCAACTGCGCTGCGGTGATGGCCGGCGACGGCCAGATGGCCCCCGAGGATCTGCCCGCGCTTCTCGACCCGGTGGTCGAAGATCTTTGCGACTATTCCAAGGGAAACCGCCTGTTCACCGGGCACGCCTGGAAGAAGATTCCGAAAATCCGCTACCTCGGCAACGCCGGGCTTTCGCTGATGACCAAGGTGAGCTCCGGCTATTGGTGCATCTCGGACAGCCAGTCCGGTTACACGGTGATCAACGAGGATGCGCTCGCCACCATCGACTGGGACGCGATGTACAAGCGCTACGGCCAGCCGAACGACCTTCTGGTGCGCCTCAACATCGAGAACTTCCGGGTGCGCGACGTGCCGATCGAGCCCGTCTACAACGTCGGCGAGGTTTCCCGCCTGAAGATCCGCAAGGTGATGTTCACCATCCCCTGGCTGCTGTTCAAGATGTTCTGGCGGCGCATGGGCGAGAAGTACGTGATCCGGGACTTCCATCCCCTGGTGCTGTGCTACGCCTTCGCCTTCCTGCTGCTGCTGATCGATATTCCGGTCACCGCCCGCCTGCTGTGGTACGCGCTCACCTCGGGCGTTTTGCTCTCGACCAACCTGCTGGTGGCGATGTTCCTCACCATCAACGCCTTCATCACCGGGCTCGCCGCCATGTACATGGACATGCAGTACAATCAGCACCTGAGCAGCACCGCCCTGGTGAAGCGGCGTCACCCTCCCCGGCCCGCCGCCCCGCCGCTCAAGGGTTGAGGCCGCAGGTCAGCCGGGCGTCCGGCGCCGGGCGGGCGAGCCAAGCGCCGAAGCGGCGCGCACCCTCGGCCTTGAGGTGCAGGAAGTCGTAGAAGCAGTCGTCCGCGGCAACGGCGCGGGCATCGATCACCGGCACCTTCAGCCGTGCCGCCTGCGCCGTCAGCCAGGTCTCGAACTGCCGCTCCTCGGCGGCCAGTCCGCCCGCCAGTTCCCCACGCACGGCGGACGGCAGCGGCGGCAATACCCAAACCGCCCGCAGCCCCTCCGCTTGCAGGCGGGCGGTGGTGCGCAGCAGCGCCGCCGCCTGGTAGCCGGGCAAGGCATAGCCGGACATCACCCGGTGAATCTCGCTTTTCATCACCGCGGCGCTGCCGCCCTTGTCGGGGTCGCGGGGGCTGAAGCCGCGGGCGTCGTCGGCGACGCTGAAGCCCGTCTCGGTGATCTTCTTGCGCAGCGCCAGAAGCTTGATCTGGTAATAGATTTCCTCGCGGTAGGCATAGAGGCGCGAGATTTCGCTCAGCAGCGTCTCTGCGGAGAACATGCCGATCGACAGCCGCTCGCGCAGGGTCATGAACTGCGCATCCTTGATCTCGACCAGATGGCGGATCTTCACATCCGGCGGATTGATCAGGAAATAGACGGCGCGGACATCGGCGAACTGCGCGCCGCGGTAGCGTTCGAGCAGTTTATCCATGGCGTAGAAGGTGCCGTCGGACATGCCGAGGTTGTAGGCGTCGCCCCCGCCCGCCGCGGCGAAGGCCCAGGGATCGACATTCTCCCGCGCCGCCGAGTTCCCGGCGAAGACGACGGCGGGCCTGTCCTTCAAGGCTTCGAGGTTGGCGATCTTCTCGCGCAGGTGGGCCAACTGGCCGGTATCGGCGATCTGCCCGAAGAGGAAGCGGACGGAAAGCTCGATCGCCGCCAACCAGGCCAATGCCCACCATGCCGCTGCCCGCCGATATCGCATCCTGTCTCTCTCGCTAGAAACGGAAATAGATGTAAACCGCCTGGGAATGGATGTGCAGGACGATCAGCACCGCCACGGCGGCGGCGGCCCCGCCCTTGATCCAGGCGGGAAGCCCGCGCCATGCGGCGCGCAATGCGGATTCGTCGCTCATCGCCAGGCGCTCGACGTACTGCAGGCCGGGCAGCAGCAGGGCCAGCCCCAGGCACCGCCAACCCTCCGCGGCGGAGCCCAGGGCATCCGGCGCCAGCATGGAGCCGGCGATCGAGCCGGCCTCGGCCAGGCTGCCGGCGCGGAAGAACACCCAGGCGATCATCGCCACCAGGAAGGTCAGCACCGCGGGCAACGGCGCAAGCGCCTGCAAGGGACGGCGGCACAGGTGATAGAACGCCAGCAGCGCCGCATGGATGCCGCCCCAGACGATGAAGGTCCACGAAGCGCCGTGCCACAGGCCGCACAGCACCATGGTGGCCGCGAGGTTGAACAGGGTGGCGGCCCCGCCGTTGCGGTTGCCGCCGAGCGGGATGTACACGTAGTCGCGGAACCATTCGCTCAGGGTGATGTGCCAGCGCCGCCAGAAATCGGAGGGATCGCGCGCCAGATAGGGGTACTCGAAGTTGCGGCGCAGGCGGATGCCGAAGCACAGCCCAAGCCCCAGGGCGATGTCGGAATAGCCGGAGAAATCGGAATAGATCTGCAACCCGAAGCCCAGGCCCGCGCCCCAGGCGGAAAAGAATGACAGCGCCTCGGTCTGGCTGCGGCCGAACAGCGCATCGACCAGCGGCGCAACCTGGTCGGCCACCACCACCTTCTTGAGCAGGCCGAGCAGAATGAACACGCTCCCGGCGCGCAGGCCCGCATAGTCCAGCGGCCGCAGGTGGTCGAACTGCGGCAGCAGTTCGCGGGCGCGCATGATCGGCCCGGCGACATGGGCGAAGAAGGTGGAAAACAGCACCATGCGGACGAATTGCCGCTCCCGCTTCACCAGACCGTGGTGGATGTCGATGTGATAGGCGATCAGCAGGAAGGTGTAGAACGACGAGCCGAGCGGAATTTCATACCGCTCGACCCCCAGTTCCGCGCCCCAGGCAGGGGCGGCGATCTGCATCAGGAAGTAGAGGTACTTGTAGAAGATCAGCGGCGCCAGGTTGAACAGGACGGCCGCCCACAGGGCATACAGCCCGCGTCGCGTTCCGGCCAGGCGCTCGGTCACCCGCGACAGCTGGTGGTTGGCCACCAATAGCACGGCGAGGAGAATCACGTCGCGCCAGCCGGCATAGGCATAGAACAGCAGCGATGCCAGAGTAAGGGCGACCAGACGCCCCTGGTCGCCGCGCATCGCCGCATAGGCCCCCAGGGTGGCGACGAAAAGAAACAGAAACTGCGGCGACTGGAACAGCATGGATCAGCGCTTCTTCTCGGCGCGGATGCAACGCAGCCAGAGATTCGCAAGACGCCCGTCGTCCAGGCGCAGCGCCCATCCCTCGACGCGCGCCGCGACCGAAAGGAACTCGGTCTCCCGAACCCCTTCTTCGGCCGCGCAACCGTCAAACGACATCAGAATCTGAGAGCCTTTGACTTCCCGGTTCGTCTCCTCCGAGCCGTTGAACAGATAGAACTTGTGGCGAGCATCGATCAGGAACGGCGACGCATCGTAAGGATTGCCGAACGGATACCCTTCGAACCTGCGAAAATACGGCGACACCCGGCCGGAGAGAAACATCCGCCTTCCCATCCACTGCGACGACGGCAAACCGAGGAACGCGTTCCCATCCGGCGGAATCGGCTCACCGGATGCGGAAGAAGCCGGAATCGCCCCTTGCAGCGAAAGGGCGGGGAACTGCTGATGTCGGCCCCATGCCAAGTGCAGCGCCATCCAGACTGCGGCGGCCAGCGCCGCGCCGATGAGAATCCGCCTTGCGGAAAACGACGGCGGCATCCGGCCCTCCGGCAGGGCTAGAGACCTTGCCGCGCCCGCGGCGTAAATGACATAGGGCAACGCCATCAGCATATAGACCGGCCAGCGGATGCGCTGATCGGGCACGGAATAGAGGGAGATCGGTGCCGCGTATCCCGCGAACAGGAGCAACGAGACCAGGGAGGTCTTATCCCGCCGGAGCACCAGCGCCGCGGCCATCAACAGGAGAAAAACGATCTTGTCGAGGCGGACAGCCCAGTACCGCACGGAGCGGAACTCGGACATCGCCGCGGGTTTCCAGCCGACGGGCGAGACGAAGAAGGCATCCGGAATCAGGGAGAGAAGGCTGAACTGGCGGTCCAGCGCCCGCTCCAGAAACACCATCGGATTGTGGCGAT
The DNA here is from genome assembly GCA_027864655.1 of Oleispirillum naphthae. GTDB lineage: Bacteria > Pseudomonadota > Alphaproteobacteria > Rhodospirillales > Rhodospirillaceae > Oleispirillum > Oleispirillum naphthae. The sequence continues at coordinate 144,254 of JAQAZG010000004.1, read as the reverse complement.
AAAAATCCCAGGCGTTGCGATTCAGCTGGGCGACCCGCTCCGCCGTCGGCCTTCCCTCGCCGCGGTGGACCTCTTTCGCCCAAATGCCGCTCATCTGGGCCCCGAAGACCAGCCCATGGGGCGCATCGGGATGATTGTGAATCCAGAAGGCGGAGCTTTCCTGCCCACTGCCGAACGAAAACCGGCCGCGCTCGGCCGCATTCCAGGCGCCCCACGGCAGGATCAGGAGCAGCATCGTCGCCAGCAGCAGCGCGGCAACTCCGACCCGCCGCCGCATCGCACCCGGAACGAGCAGGATGAGGACCGCAACCGCGCCGGCAACCAGTCCGGCGCCCTGCAGGCGCGTCAGAATCACCCCCGCGGCGGCAGCCCCGCCCATCGCCGCGAACAGGGGTTTCCGCCAGACGACATAGGCCACCAGGCACCACAGCAACGCGGCGATGAAGAACTGGAACAGGGTCTCGGTCAGCAGAAGGTGATCGAGGCGGAACACCTCGACGCTGACGCCGAAGACCAGGAAGGTCAACAGGCCCGCCGTGCGCGACCCGGTGCCTATCCGCGCCGCGTGCGCGAAGAGAACGCCGGTTGCCAGGTTGAGCAACAGGTTGAAAACCCGTGCTATGCCCCAATAGTGGCCGAACGCCGCATAGATGAGGCCGTTGACGACGATCATGCCGGGCATGGAATCGATGTCGTGCGGGATGCTCAGGGTCTGCGCGAAGGCGTGGGTGATCAGGTCGTAGCCCTGGGCGTCCCAGACCGGGGAGGCATCCCAGTTGAGAACCAGAAGGCTGAGACGTGGGGCGATGGCGACGACGGCCAGGCACGCGGTCAAAACCGCCGGGGACGCCGCCGGAACCCTCCGCATGATGCGGGAAACCGGAGCGAAATCCCGCGCGGCCGCACAGAACGCAAGAAACGAAACGACGGTGAAACCGGCCGGCAGCTGGCCGATCGTCAGAAATCTAGGCCACACGATACCGGCGATGGAGGCAAAACCGGAATAGCCGAGCGCCACCAGCATCGGCACCAGAGACAGCGCGCCGCCGCGAATCCAATCGCGCCGCGCGCCGTTGCTGCCGAGGCTCCAGCAGACCACGGGCCATATCGCGAGAAGGGCCGCCATGATCCCGCCGTTGACCAGGGTGGCCATAGTCTCCGCCGGAAGAAGGAAACAGGCGGCCAAACCGCCCGCGCCCGCGCCCGCCATCACGGCGAACGCGCCACAGCGCAGACGAACGAGCAGCAAAAGGCCGAGCAGCAGAGCCCCCACCCCCCACAGAGGGGAGAGCGCCTCGGCCACGCGATAGCGGTACGAGCGCCCGTTGCTGCGCGGGTCGCTGTTGTCGAAGGCGGAGAAATAGACCTGCCGTCCCCAATGGGAATAAAGCCCCTTGCCCGCGGTGCGGATGGAATCGTGCAGCGCATGCGGGATGAGGGGCTTGCCGTCCTCGAACAGGGCAAGGCTCGACCTGCTGCGGCTGTCCTCGGGCAGCCACCGCGGCACGCGGAAGGCGAAGGCGTGGCCGATCTCGGGGCGGATGTCGGCGGCATCCACGGCGACCTCGGCGATGCGGCCGGTGGGCACGGCGTTGGGGGTGACTATCACCAGGGCGGCGAAGAAGAAAAGAAGCCCGGCGCAGACCCCCGCGGCAATTCGTCCGATCATCGGTGCTTCTCCTTTGTCGGCGTCCGCCGCCACAGATAGTACCCGGCCAGCATTTCGAGCACGCGGTGATTGTCGAACCCGGCGAGATGGGCGCGGTACAGCGCCGCCACCGCGTCAGGGTCGAGCAGGGGGTCGCGCCGCGCCGCTTCGCCGAGGAAAATCTCGTCCATCAGGTCGCGGGTCGGCCCGGTGCGCATCCAGTCGGCGACCGGCAGGGAGAAGCCGAGCTTCGGCAGGTTGACGATCTCGGGGGGCAGCACCCGCGACAGGGCGGCGCGCAAAATCCGCTTGGTGGTGGTCAGGCGGTGTTTGTAGGCATGCGGAATGGTCAGCGCCAGGTCGATCATCTCATTGTCGAGGATCGGCACCCGCGCCTCGATCGAGGCCGCCATGGTGGCGTGGTCGAAGGAGTGCAAAACGCAGCCGCCGAGGAACATGCGGGAATCCAGGAACAGCAGGCGGTCGATGACGTCGCGGTGACCGGCGATTTCGTCGAGCATGGTCTCGACCACGCGCGCCGTCGCGTTCCCCGCAAGCTGCGCGGCGAAGCCGGGGCGATAGACGGACGCCTTCGCCTGCGGCGTCAGCAGTTGCTTGAACAGCACATAGCGCAGTTCCGGCGGGTGGTGCATCGCCGCGGTCGTCGCCCGCAGGACGAAATCGAGATCGGTGCGCCCCTTGAACAGGGGCAGGCGCGGGAACAGGCGGCGCGCCGCCTCCAGCCCCCAGCGGGGCAGCAGCCCGGTGGCGAGGGCCTTGTGCGCGGTGAGGGTCGGATAGCCGCCGAACAGCTCGTCGCCGCCCGCGCCGGTGAGAACCACGGTGGCCCGCCCGTGCGCGGTCTCGGCGAGAAGCTGGATCGAACAGTTCGTCCACGAGACGAAGGGCTCGGAGAGCGCCGCGATGCGCCGCGGCAGCATTTCCGCCAGCAGCGCGTTGTCGAGACGGCATTCGGTGAGGCCGATGCCGCAGACCTCGGCGATGCGCCGCGCCGCCGGGGTCTCGTCGAAGGCGGCCTCGTCGAAGCCGACGGTGAAGCCGTTCAACCGGCCGCCCGCCGCATGCGCCGCCAGCCAGGCCACCGCCGCGCTGTCCAGGCCGCCGCCCATGAACAGGCCGACCGGCACGTCGCTGACCATCTGGCGCTCGACCGAGGCGCGCAGGGCGTGGACGAGGCGCTCCACCGCGTCGTCGAAGGAAATCGCCTCGGGTCGGAACGCCATCGACCAGAAGCGTTCCGACGAGACCTCGCCCTTCTCGATGCGGACCAGGGTGCCCGGCGGCACCCGCTCCACCCCCGCATACGGGGTGAGGGGGGCGGGGAAATAGCCGAGGGAGAAGTAGACGTCCAGCGCCTCCGCGTCGGTCTCCGGTACGGTTGCGAGCACCGGCAGCAGCGCGGCGAGTTCGGAAGAGAACAGCACCCTCCCGCCTTCCCGGCGGAGGAACAGGGGTTTCACCCCCATCCGGTCGCGCGCCAGCAGCAGCCGGTCCGCCCCGGCATCGTAGAGGGCGATGGCGAACATCCCGTTGAGATGGCGGACGAAGTCGTCGCCGTGTTCGAGGTAGAGGGGGACCAGCACCTCGGTGTCGCTCTGGCTTCGGAAGGGATAGCCCTTGGCCGCATAGTGCGCACGGAGCTCGCGGTAGTTGTAGATCTCGCCGTTCATCACCACCGCGACTCTGCCGTCGGGGGAGAACATCGGCTGGCGCCCGGTGGCGAGGTCGATGACCGACAGACGGCGCATGCCGAGCACGGCGGACCCCGTGCAATGCACCGATTCGTCGTTCGGCCCGCGGTGCGCCATCAGGCCGCACATGCGGCGGACCATCGCCTCATCCGGGGGGCCGGGGGGAATGTTCGAGATCAGTCCCGCAATGCCGCACATGCGTTATCCCCCAGAATCAGGCGATCGACCGGCGGACCAGGCCGCCCAGCCGGTTGCTGAGCGAAACCGGCAGGCGCTTCCAGATCGCCGAAACCATGCGTGCCCCCTGCCCCTCCCGGCTTTCGCGGCTGGTGCCGGAAAAACCGACCCTGCGGTAGTAGAGGGGGCTGACGCGCGCATGCCAAGTATTTTTATAGCGGTGCAGGCTGCCGCCGCGCAGCGCCCGCCCCAGGTCCAGGCCGTGCAACCCCCGCTCGCCCGCCAGTTCGTAAAGCCGCCAATAGAGGAAATCCATGGGATAGGGGGCATCGTGCGCGGCGGCCTGGGCGGCCCACTCGTTGACCATTTCCCCCGCCCGCACCGTCGCCGCCGCCGCCGCCACCACGGTCCCCCCCGCCCGCACCGTCGCCACCGTCATCCCCTCGCCCAGGGCCTCCGCCAACTCGGCGAAGAAGCGCCGCGCATGCGGCGGCGTCCCCAGGTCGCGCATCGCCCGCGCGTAGAGGCGGTAGAAATCGTCCAGTTCGGAAGGCCCTACGGAAAAGCGCAGTCCATCGCGCTCCGCTTTGCGGATCTTGCCACGGTGGCGGCTGGAGAGGTTCGCCCAGGCATCGGCGGAGCAATCGAGGACGAAGCGGTCGTACTCGGCCTCGGCGGCGGCGTCCGGCGGCGGCTCCGCCGTGCGCAGCTCCACCGGCGCGTCCGGCCGGCACCGCCGCAGCCCGTCCGCCGCAGCCGACGCGCCAGCGGCATCGACCTCGGCATAGTGGGTGAACGGCAGGCAGACCCACGCCCGGCCGACCTTGAGGAAGGGCGTCACCGCGCCGTCCTGCCGCCAGAGCGCCGCGCTGAGGCCATAGGCCCGCAGGCAGGCGGCCAGCCAGCGCCGGTTGGCGGGGAGCAGGCCGTCGTTCTCGAACGCCCTCAGGCGGTCCGCCTCGCCCGCCGTGACGACGACGAGGCGGTCGTCACGCGCGGATGCAGGCAAAGCCGAATACTCCCGTCCCGACATCGTCGAAGGCCCGCGACAGTTCCGTATCTCTATCTTTCGTGTCCGCCATCATGCCCGTCCTCGGAAAAGGAAAAGGTCTCGTCTTCGTCGGGTTGCCGCCATCCTCGCCGCGGGGGGCCTTCGCGGTCGGAGGGTAGCAGGACGCCTTCGAACGAGTCATCAACAATCAGGCCGCCATCGGAGCCCGATCCCGCGCGACGCCGAAAAAATCAGAAATCGAAATATATGAACTTGTTCAGGTTGCCTTTTTCCACCGCCGCATGCCCGGGCAGGCGTATCTCCTGGTCCAGAATCACGGTCTTGTAGCCCATGCCGCAGGCGAGGACGGCAAGCGTGATCCCCCACACCGCGCAGGAGCGGCGAATTCCGCACAGCACGCGGCTGACCGCCCGCCGCGTCGCGGTGAACTCGACCGCCTGGCAGGCGAACACCGCGGCGAAACCGAACCCCAGCACCGAAAGCGCCTCGGCCGAGACCCCCTGGCCCGCCGCCAGGGTGAAAAGGGAATGCAGCATCGATAGCGTCGCCGCGGGAGTTTCCGCCCGGAACACCAGATACGACAGGCAGAGAACGGTCTGAAAAACCGCCACGCAGGCCGCACGCCGCCAGACGCCGCGCGGCGCCCGCCCCCGGGCGGCCATCTGCCAGAGCAGGATCAGAACCCCCTGCACGGCCCCGAAGAGAACGAAACGGGGCGCCGCCCCGTGCCACAGGCCGATCACCGACATGATCGCCAGCACCAGCCCCCCGAGGGCGATTCTGCGCCACAGATGCGTCCTCAGCCGCCGCGCCAGCATCAGGGCGGCGGGATGGTAGAGGTAGTTGCGGAACCAGTCGGTGAGGGAGATATGCCAGCGTTGCCAGAACTCGAGCGGCGAGAACGACAGATAGGGACCGCGGAAATTCACCGGCAGCCTGAAGCCGAGGATGCGGGCGATGCCCCGCCCCATGTCCGTATACCCCGAAAAATCCGCGTAGACCTGAAGATAGAAGGCCAGCGCGGCGCAGAATATCGCCACGGACGAATGCGGCGACGGGTCGGCCCAGACATCGGCGAACGCCGTCCCCAGGGGGTCGGCGACGAGAATCTTTTTCGCGAAGCCGATCGCGAAGAGATTGGTGCCGATCGCCAGGCTCCGCAGTTGCGGCCGTTTCACCCCGTCGAACTGCGGCAGCAACATGCGTATCTTGCAGATCGGCCCGGCGATCAGATGCGGAAAGAACCCCACGAACAGCCCCAGGCGGGTGGCCCCGACCGTATCGGCGCGGCCATGCGCGTCGATCAGCGCGCCGATCACCTGGAAGGTGTAGAAGCTGATGCCGAGAGGAATGAGCCACTTGGTCCTCAGGGCATCCGGCAGCCAGGCGGCCTCGAAATCGGGCAGATAGCTGCGGAATTTGAAGAACATCAGGTTGCAGACCAGCGCGGTGACGATCGCCGCCAGCACCGGCGTGCGCAGAACGGCAGACCGGTTGGCCCGCAGGGCCAGCCCGGCGCACAGCAGGACGGCGGCGGCGACGGCCAGACTGCCGAGATCGGTGAAGGACAGGAAATACGCGGACGCGAAAATCAGCAGGCCGCGCTGCGCGCGCGCATCGCGCAACGCGAAAAACCAGGCCGCGACGGCGATGAAGAAGAGGGCGAAGGTGCACGTGGAGTAGACCATTTCCGCCCTACCTGCCGCCGATGTCGCGGATCAGGCGCTCGGCGATCTCGCGCGATCCCTGCCGCGTCGGATGGACGACCAGCATGTCCGGATTCCGCTGGGTCATTTCCCCGACGTCGATGAGATCGAACCCCATGCGTCGGCCCATGGCGCGCAGGGTGGCGGCGGCCTCCGGCGTCAGACAGTCTCCGCCCAGCCGGCAATAGCCGATGAGATGCAGGCGGGACCCCGAGGTTCGGGCGATCCCGGCCAGCTCCGCCATGACCCGTTCCACCGAAGGCCACGACAGTCCGGCGGCGGCCGGCGCCATGCCCGGCCGGGGAACGTAGCCGATGTAATGCCATTTGAGACTGCGCAGGCGCAGGCGATCGAGGGCGAACGCGACGAACCCGTCCCTGGCGATCGCCGCGCGCGCCGCTTCCGTTGCGCGGCCGAACGCCGACAACCGGGACAGCCGCCGCTTCTCGATCAGGTCGGCATCGAACTTGGCGATCGCTGCGTCCAGCCTCTCCCCCTCCAGTCCGTTCCGGACGCGATTGCGTTCGACCGCCTCCTTGCGCAGCTCCGGGGCGAGTTCCTCATACGGCGTCGCCGCGGGCAAGGGGGCATCGACCATGGCAAGGTACGGAAAGTTGAACAGCACGAAGATATGCCGCGGCCGATACTTCGGCGCGTAGAACGCCAGCTTCTGCGCCGAGGCCTGGATCACGCCGTTGCCCAGACCCAGGGTCAGGGGAAAGCGCTCGCGGAAAACGTCGATGAAGGTCTCCCCATCGGGGCGGCAGGCCCCCTCGACCGGCGAGCCGCCGACGAACAGCGCATCGATCGGCGGCGCCGCATCCCACAATGCGTCCGGGTTGCGGAAGCCGTAACGGTCGGTGCGCGTAGTGACCCAGGCTCCCTCCTCGTTGCAATGCACGGCCAGAGAGTACGGCAGCGCGCCGGAAAAGAGCACCCGCTGCCCATTGCCCAGGGTCACCACTTCCCGCGAACGCCAGAGATAGGCTTCCACCCCTTCCTTTCGAAGGTCGCGGACCACCCGGGCCATCGAACGCCGGTCGAATACCCCTTTCTTGACGCCGAGCTTGGCCGACCGCGCATCGAGATAGTCCAGCCATTCTCCGGACGTCCGGTAGTTTTGGGAGAGCGGCGGCAACGGCGGCCAAAGCAGGGCGCAAAAGAGTTCGCCGCCGCCGATCGCCGCCAGCAGGAAGGCGATCCCGAACAGCGGACGGCGCAGCCGCCAAAGCAGCGCGGAAACGACGGTGACGGCGAAGGGGATGAAGATCTGTACGGCCCAGACGCCGAGATCCAACCGCCCCTGCAGACGGCGCAGATTCCAAAGGAAGAACAGCAGCACCGCCGCCGCCAACAGGAATTCCGCCGAACGCAGGAGCAAAAAAGGGGAAAGGCGCCGGCTAGTCATCGTCCCCAGCCGGAAAAGTGCATTGCGCGGTGCCGTCGATCGCCACCTCTCCGCCGATTTCGGCACGGACCTCCAGAATCACGGTCTTCACCGCGCTGACGACGCGCTTCACCGTGACGCGGTAGAGGACGGTCGAACCGACCGGCACCGGCTTCCGGTAATCCAGGCGCAGGGACTGGATGACGGTCCGCGGGCCGGGCAACTGCATGCCGAGAATGCGGGACAGCGGCGCGGCGGCGAGCAGGCCGTGGACCACCCGGCCGGGGAGCCCCATCGCCATGGCGGCTTGCGCATCGACATGGATCGGCGCTTCGTCCCCGGTCAGGCCGATGAAGCGGTTCACCGCCTCGTCGTCGAGGCAAACGCTCGCCGTCGCCTCCATGCCTTCCCGGATGTCGTTCAGGGTCAGAAACACGGCGTATCCTCGACGATCATGCAATGATGGGCGGGAACCGCCGGCGGGCAAGCCACGAAGACCTCGCCGTCCGGCGTGAAACCCATACCGTCCAGCACCGGGCCGAGCAAGGCGTTCTTGCCGCTGCGGTTCCACGGGGCGATCACCCGCACCCCCCCGTGCGCGGCCAGCCACGCCTGCAGATGCTCGATCATGGCGAATTCGAAACCGCGGCTGAGAACCCGGCAGGACAGCAGCCAGGTGTCGAGAACGCAGCCGCCGCCTTCCGGCGTCGCGATCAGCACGCCGACGATGCCCGCCGGTCCGAAGCGGTCGGACGCCTCGAAGCAATAGGCGTAGTTCTCCGGCGCATCGACCAGGGTCTTGATCGCGGCCGGGCCGTGCCGACGGTTGGTGAGGTTGAACTGATTGGTCTTGTGCACCAGCGACACCACGCGCGGAAAGGTCCGCGCGTCGATCCGCATCGGCCGCAGCTTCATTTCGAGGCCGCTCAAAAACGCCTCGACCCCCATTTCGTCGGCGGCCCGGCGCCGCGCGATCTCGGCCCGGTAGTCCTTGACCCGCAGGGCATCGTCGTTGCCGACGGCGGGAATGGCGAACAGGCGGGAGCGCACCAGCTGATCGACCCACAACTCCGGGTCGTCATCCAGCTCGAACACCGCAAGCTCGGGCAACGCCGCGCGGACCTCGGCGCGTTCACGCGGCGAATCGTCGAGGAAACAAACCGCCGAGGGCAACAGCGACAGACGATCGACAAGGCGGGCGATGACCGCGGATTTGTGTTCCCAGGACGCCTCGAAGGCGACGAAATCGTCCAGCCGCAGAATCATCTCGGGCCGTTCCAGGAAGGGGCGGACGGCATCGTCCCGGTTGTTCTTCGAAACCACGGCGAGCGGCACCCCCCGCAGGGACAGATCCTTGAGGAAACGCTGCAGGTGCAGGTGCGGCCGCCCGGCGGCATTGGCGTCGAGTTCGAGGTTCTCGACCCCGTCCTCGCCGACCACGCCGTCCCACAGGGTATTGTCGAGATCGACCACCACCGCCTTGATCCGCGGCGCAAGACAGCGGGCGATGGTGACCGCGACCTCGGCCCCGAGCGCGGTCATCGCATCGGGGTGGCAGGGAGCTTTGGCGGTGCTCCAGTAGCGTCCGGCATGCCAGCGATCGATCCCCAGGCGGCGCTGCAGGCAGTCCGGATCGACCGTCACGGTTCCCGAAGGAAGCGCCTGCCGCAGCGTCTCGCACAGACCGCGACGCCAGGCCGCAACCGGCGAGGCGGGGTCATCCTCTTCGACAGCGGCCTCGGGCAGCAGAAAAATCAGTTTCTGCCCACGCTTCAGAATCGCCGACGCCGCCTCGGCAATCGCCGCGACCGGCAGGCTGCGCCGATCCGATCCGCCGACCGATACCCCCATCGTCGAGACCCAGACGACCCAAACGTCCGCCTCGACGCTCCCGGAAAGGGCCTCGGGAATCCAACCGTCGAAGGACGCCGGCGCGACGTCGCAGCCGTATCCTTCATCCGCCAGGGCCAGCTTCAATCCGGGAATCAGGAAATCCATCGTGCAGTTGCCGCCGAGAACGATACGCAGGCGCTTTCCCGGATGCGCAGGCAGCCGTTCAACCGCCGCCCGTGCGCAGCTGTAGCTTGGAACGGCGGAGGACTGAGGGTTCTGCTGTATGGCGCTCATGGCAGCATGCGTCAGGCCGAAGTCGGCCATGCGATCGCGGCGCCCTTGCCGTTAAGGATACCGACAAGGTCGCCGACGTTCTTCATCGAGTTGACCTCGCGCGTCTTCAGCCGCACGCCGAAGGCTTCCTCGATGGCGATGATCAGATTGATGTGGTTGAAGGAATCCCAGTTATCGACATCCGCCGCCGACAGGCTCGGGCGAAGGTCCAAGTCCGGCTTGCCGAAGGTAACGCGGAAGACGCCCAGCAGTTTTTCGAAGTCGTTCATGGTTCTCCCCGCGAAACGATGAAAGCCGCCGATTCCGGAACGGGGACGCCCGCAGTCCGGGGCCTGTAGGCGGACCCGAAATAGTATTGTTCGATGGTGAAGCCGACCTCTTCGAGCTGCCGCCGCACCTCGTCGGGATGGCGGTAGAGGTAGATGTGGTCGGCGTTCGGCGCATTCAGGGCAGCGGTGATGAACGCCTTCCCCTCTGGCCTCATCATCCGGTGAATCGCGGCAAGAAAGCCGGTGGGATCCTCCAGATGCTCGAGCACCTCGACCGAAACCGCCCAGTCGAATTCCCCCGCAGGAGCCTCGCGGGTGATGTCCTTCAGGTGCAGCGCCGCCCGCTCCTCCACGCCGAAGGCCTGCCATTGGCGCCGGGTGTACGCCGCCGAGGAAGGGCTGATGTCGAAACCGTCGCAGCGGCTGTCTGCGACGCGCGTCAGCGCAAGGCGCGAATAATATCCCGTGCCCGTACCGATCTCGGCGAACCTGGCGGAACCGGCTTTGGCGGACATCTCGGGCAGAAAGTTCGCCTCGAAGAACAGCCTCTGGCGGTAGTGGTGCGGCCAAAGAAAGTGCGACAGCATGATCCCGGGCAGGTAGAGGTCGTTCATGTAGCCGGCGTTGAGATAAACCTCGGAACTCGCATCCGCATAACTCTTCGCCTCGTACTCCCCGGTCTTTTCGAAACGCTTATGCAGCCGCAGGGCATCCATGGCGAAGTCGGCATAGCCCTGCACCGCGGCGGTGACCGCCGGTTCGGCGCCGAGAAGCTCCCGGAGGGTGACTTCGAAGTTCCGCGCCCATTCTTCACCGAACATCGCCGCGGCACGGTCGAACGAGTTCACGAAATACGGCGCTTCCGCGGCAAACGCCGCGCGGAGCATGGAAACGAATGGGAAATCGCTCGATCGTGGACTCATCTCAATTCCCGCTTCGATTCGTGCACCGGCCAAAAGCGGGGAATGCGTCCCGCCGCCGACCCGAGGCCGGCGGGGCTCCCCCGAACGCACGCTCATACCCGACATCAAACCCCATCCGCCTTGTTCCCTTTTCCGTCCCGGCGACGCCCCGTTCCTCGGCCGCTGAGCTACCCCTCATACAGTGCAAGAAAATCATCGATCATTTTGGCAACGGAGAAATTCCTGTGCACGTGATCTTTGGCCATGCCGCCGAAACGGCCGGAAAGCTCTTCGTCGTTCAGCAACCGGCAGATCGCCTCCCTCAGGGCGGGCGGCGCGTGCGGCGGAACGAGGAGGCCGAAATCCCCGTTGGCCAGCGCCTCGCGGTTGCCGCCGACGTCGGTGGCGACGATCGGCAATCCGGAAGCCATCGCCTCCAGAAGCGCGTTGGAGAAACCTTCCTCATGGGAAGGCATGACGAACAGGTCCATCGCCGCCAGGATGTCGGGAATGTCGTCCCGGTAGCCGAGGAGAACCACCCGGTTCGCAGAGCCGTTGGCGACCGCCATGGCGGACAGGGTCGGCCCCATCCCCCGGTCTTCACCGACGAAGAAGAACTTGGCGCCCGGATGATTCCGCAGGATGCCGGGAACCGCCTCCAGCAGGTCGGCGTGCCCCTTGTAGGAAAGCAGGTTGCCGACCGACACCACCCCACGTTCGTGGGGGAGCAGACCCAATTCGTCCCGCACCGCGCCGCGCCGCGCCGCGGCATCCGCCAGGCGCGGAAAATCGATGCCGTTGTAGACGAGGCGGATTTTCTTCGGCGAAGTCCCGTCCCGCCGCACCGTGTCGTCCACCACCGCCTGGGAGTTGGCGGTAATGCAGTGACTCAAGCGGTTGCTGATGCGGTCCACCCGCTTCCAGTAGGGATAGCGGTCCTGGTGCGTGCCCAGGGCGCGGCGGCTGGTGATGATGCGGCGCACCCCCGCCGCGCGGCCGACCAGCGCGCCCAGGAAGTTGGTCAGGGGCAGATAGGCGTGAAGGACGTCCGGCTTGCTCCGCCACGAAAGGGCGAACAGCCTGAACAAGGCGCGGGCCAGTTGCGCGAACTTCATCCAACGCGAGGCATTCGTCGCATAGCCGCCGTCATGCACGACGATGCCGTCGGCCTGCAGAACGCCGCGCAACGGCCCCGACACGTTGAGGGAGAACACCTCGCACCGGATGCCGCGCCGCGCCAGTTCCCTGACCAGCATGGTCATCTGCAGTTCCGCGCCGCCGATATCCAGCGAACCGATGACGAACAGAATCTTTCCGACCGACATTCAATGTCTTCCGTACGCAGCCATCGTCTCGCCGACCATTCTGGCGATCGAGAATTTCTCACGCATCCTCGCCGGCGCATTGCGGCGGCTTCTTTGCGAGATGCCCTCATTGCCTATCACCTCGAGCACCCCCTCGGCAACTGCCTCCGGCGTGTGCCCGCCGACAAAAACGCCGGTGTCTCCGTCATCGAAGATTTCGCCCACGCCGCCGACGTTCGTCGCCGCCACGGGCACCCCCATCGCCTGGGCCTCGATCAGGACGTTGGGCAGGCCCTCGCCCATCGACGTCAGGACGAGCACATCCATCACCGAAAAAAGGTTCCGGACGTCGCGGCGCTTTCCCAACAGCCTGATCCGCGCCTGCGCGGGCGAGGCGGCCACCTGCGCCGCGATCTCCTCGCCGAGCGGCCCATCCCCCACCAGGACGAAATAGGCGTCTTCCACCCTCTGGGAGACTATCTCGGCGGCGCGGATCCACAGGCCCGGCCCCTTCTCCGCCGACAGCCGCATCACCCCGCCGACCACCGTCGCGCCGTGCGGAATCCGCAATTCGGCGCGCAGGCGGTCCGAGACGGCGGCAGGGACTTCTTCTTCCGGAAAATCGAAGCCGTTGCGCACGACGCGGAATCGCCCGGGGCTGACGCCGAGCCACTTCGCATAGCTTCTCGCCCCGGCCTCCGAATTGTTGAGCACGGTCACCGAGGGGTTCTCCAGAAGAACCCGATAGAGCGGCCGCATATAGATCTGATGGAACGGGAAATGATCCGGCGACAGGCTCCGGCAGCCGAGCACGATCCTCGGCACTCCGGCCAGAAGGGCCGCCAACCCGGCATGGACGTTGACGTCGTCAAGCCAGGCGTGCACCACTTCGGGCCGCTCCTGCCGGAACATCCGCAGATAATTGAGCACCAGGTTGGACTGCCCGCCGCAGATCAGCAGGACCCTTCGGACCAGCCTCGACCGCCGTGCGCCGTCGCTCGGCGGGCCGAACCGGACGTCGCCCGCGCCTTCCAGCAGGCGGCAGGGCACCCCGGCCCGCGCCAGGTCCTCATGGAAGAAATCGTTGGGCGGGCTCATCGGCCACTGGTGCACCAGGACGACATCGTCGGCGCCCCGCGCCTTGAGCCCCAGGATGGTGTTGACGACCTGGCGTTCGCTGCCGCCGGGCCCCAGGGACCCCACGGCGAAGAGCACCCGCCCCGGACGAAAGGCGGCGGACGCCGCGGCCGGCGAATCCGTTTCCTTCTGCAACTGGCGCAGGACCCGCCGCATCATCGCCTCGAGAACCGGCACGAAGTACGTCTGGCCGAGACGATAGATCAGGGATTTCCAGCCCTCCTGAAACAGCAGCGCCTTCACCCCGACATCCTGGACGCCGAGATCGACATCGTGGAAGCGGATCGTCCGCACCCCCAGCCGCCACGCCTGGCATGCCGCGCGGGAACCGAGGTTCCATTGCGCGCCCGCGACGAAATAGTGCACCACCCGCCCCATCCTGCCGGGAAGCCGGACCTCGGGCACCGACACGTCCAGCCAGCCGAAGCGGCCGCCGTGGCGCGCCGACAGGGCCTCGCCCGTCCGCGACAGGATCACGCTTTCCACTCCGGCGAGCGCGAGCAGCGCATCGATCAGGGAATCCCCGGCATCCGCGCCGAGAACCACGGAGGCGGTGCGGCCGTCCTCCCCGATCTGCCGGGCGACCAGGCCGAGGACTTCCTCTTCCGCGGGACCGAGGGCGTGCGGGAGGGCCCCGGCGCTCATCGCGCATCCCCTTCGATCCGTTCGCGCAGGCTCCGTGCGGCCCGCGGCGCGGCGTGCCCGTCCCACAGGGGAATGACCCGGCGAACCCGCTCGGCGGCGACCGCCGACGGCACCGCTTGCAGAATTTCGTCCTCGCCGATCAGGCGGTTGCCGCCCAGGGTCACGGTGACCGGACGCTCCGTGGTTTCGCGCAACGTCAGGCAGGGAACGCCGAGGTACGATGTTTCCTCCTGCACGCCGCCGGAGTCCGTCAGCACCGCGCCGCAAGCTTCGACCAGGTTCATGAAATCCACGTACCCCAAGGGATCGAGCAGACGCATGCCGGTCCGTTCCAGGCGGTCCCACAACCCTGCCTCATGCAGCCTTCCCCGGGTCCGCGGGTGCACCGGAAACGCCAGCGGCAGGTCCGCGGCAAGCGCTTCCAGCCTCTCGACGATGCGGGCCAGCGCGGGCGCAGCATCCACGTTCACCGGGCGGTGCAGGGTGACGACGGCATATTCTCCACGCGCCAAACCCAGGCGCTGCGCCGTTCCGGCGGCAAGAATCTGCGTTTCCAGGGCGCAATACGTGTCGATCATCAGGTTGCCGACACGGCAGACCCGCTCCGGAGGAACCCCCTCGCGCGCCAGATTGGCGTCGGCGTCCTCGGAGGGCGTCCACAACAGGTCGGCGACCGCATCGACGAGCAGCCGGTTGATCTCTTCCGGCATGCTGCGGTCGCCGCTGCGCAGCCCCGCCTCCAGATGCGCGACCGGGATGTCGAGCTTCCTCGCCGCCAGGCACGCCGCCAGGGTCGAGTTGACGTCGCCGGCCACCACCGTCCAATCCGGGCGGGCGGCGAGGCAGAGGTCCTCGTAGGCGGAGAGCACCGCGGCGGTCTGCCGCGCATGGGTGCCCCCCTGCGCATTCAGGCAATGGTGCGGCCGGGGAAGCCCGAGGTCGCGCAGAAACACATCGGACATTTCGGCGCTATAGTGCTGTCCGGTGTGGACGATGACCGGCTCGGCCCAGTCGCAGCCGAGCAATGCGTGATAAAGCGGCGCAACCTTCATGAAATTGGGGCGGGCTCCCGCCACCAGATGAATCCGGGCTTTCATCGGCGCCGCCTCCGGCCGTCCATGGCCTGCCGCAGCGTGTCCTCGAACTGCCGGGTCGTCCGTTCGATGTGGAAGGCCTCCGCCGCCGCCGCGTCGGGGAGGGGGAAGGCCTCCTCCCCCGCACGCCAGCGGGCGAAACCGGCGCGCAGGGCCGCGGCGATCGCCGCGGGATCGTCCGGCGCGACGATGGCGCAGCCCAATCCCCGCAGTGCCTCCGCCGAGGCTCCCTCCGCCGGGGTTATCCCCAGGATCGGCCGCCGCAGCATGATGTAATCGACGATCTTGCTGGGCAGGAACACGTTCACCGCCGCCGGCGCGTCCATCAGCAGCAGGAGATCGGCGTTCCGGGCGCGGTCCAGGCTCTCCAAATATCCCGCCTTGCCGCAGAAGGCGACCATCTCGCCCACACCCATCTCGCCGGCCATGCGCAGATGCCTTTCCTCGGCGTTGCCGACGAACTCGACCCGCAGCGCTCCCCGCACCTGCGGGTCGGAGGCAAGCTCGGCCACCGCCGTCAGAACCGCCTCCGGCCCGCGGCGGCCATAGAAATTCCCGGTGTGGACCACCCGCATGGCGTCGCCGCGCGGCGACGGCGCGGGCAACAGGGACAGCAGGTCCGGCTCGGTGGCGTGCGGCACCAGATGAACCTTGGACCGCCACGCCTCGGGGTATTTCCGCATCACCAGATCGGCGGTATGGCGGTTGATGAACGCCACCGCGTCGGCGGCGGCGATGATTGCGCGCTCCGCCTTCTCCGCGGCCTTCCGCCGCATGTCGTCGGCGAACTGCGCATAGGGGCTATCGACCCAGGGGTCGCTGAAATGGGCGAGCCACGGCAGGTCGGGGAAACGCCGCTTGATGCCGAGCCCGACCACATGGTCGTTCCAAGGCTGGGCGAAGCTGACGAACGCATCGTAGCGCCCCGCCTTCAGTTCCCGGCGCACCGCCACCCCGGCGCGGCGCAGCCAATTGTCCTCGCGCGTGTCGTCCGGCGGCGCGAGCTTGCGCCAGGCCCGCAACCAGAGGGGGCTGCGCAGCGTCTCCTCCCTGGGATCGACGACGATCCGCCGATAGGTCTCCGCATAGAAGGCCGCCAGGCGCTCGTCCGCCGCCCTGGACGCCTCGGACCGGGGGTCCACCGTCACCACCGTCACATCCCAGCCCTGCCGCCCGAGCTGCCGCAAGGTGCGCGAGACCTGCAACGCGCGGGGGAAGACCCCCGGCGGCATCGCCCAGGCCAAAGCCAGCAATCGCCCCTTCACGCCAGCCACCGTCGCATCCAGATTTCCAGAATCAGCAGGTTCCACAAGCGATGCCGCTCCATCGCCCCCGCAGACGGCGCGGTTCCATCCGCCACCGTCCGTTGCAGCGCCTCGGGAAGGAACCATTCCCGCAAACGCGCATCGGATGCAAGCAGCATCTCCTTCGCCCAGGCCGACAACCGCCCGGACAGCCAGCCGTAAACCGGCACCGGAAAGCCCTGCTTCGGCCTCTCGACGATCGCCCGCGGCAAGCGCTCCGCCGCATAGCGGCGCAAAATCGCCTTGCTGCGGTAGACGCCGTCCGCGCCGCGCCCGGCCTTCAAGCGCGGCGGCAGCGCAGCGGCCCACTCGACCAGCCGATAGTCGAGAAAGGGCGTGCGCAATTCCAGGGAATTCGCCATCGACATGCGGTCCGCCTTCATCAGCAGGTCCTCGACCAGCCAATCCTGGCAATAGGCGTAGAGCACCTGATCCAGCGGATGCGCCGCGCCGCGCGAGGCGACCGCGGCGCGCACCCGGTCCAGACTGTCCGGCCAGTCGCCGCCGCCGCGCAGCATGCCGCTCTTTTCCGCCGACGACAGGTAGTTGGTCATGCAAAGCGGCTCCGCCGTCAGCCGCTGATCGCACACCGTCGCCGCCAGGCCGCGCCGCGCCGCCAACTCCGGCGAAAACCGCGCCGCCAGGCCGCCGAGCCGCCCGCGCGCCCAGGCGGGCAGCGCCGCCCCGGCGGCGGCGGCATCGTCCCAGCGTTTCGCCCATTGCTCGAAGGTGTAGCCGGCGAGGATTTCGTCGCTGCCCTCGCCGGAGAGCACCACCTTCACCTGCCCGGCGGCGAGACGGCAAACATGGAACAACGGCACCGAGGCCAGATCGGCCAACGGTTCGTCGGTCTGCCAGACCAGATCCGGCAGAAAGTCCATGAACTCCCGGGGGCCGATCGTCACCTCGTGGTGATCCGTGCCGAAATGGCGCGCCACCGCCCGGGCGAAAGGCAGTTCGTCGGTTTCCGGCGCATCCGCGAAGGACACCGAAAACGTCTTCACGCGGCCGCCCGCGGCGGCGACCACCGCGCTGGAATCCAGGCCGCCGCTCAGGGTGATGCCGACCGGCACATCGGCGCGCATGCGCAGGGACACCGCATCCTCGAACAAGGCGCGGAATTCCTCGTCATAATCGGCATCGGATTTTTCCGCGGGCGGCG
Organism: Oleispirillum naphthae; assembly: GCA_027864655.1. Lineage (GTDB taxonomy): Bacteria > Pseudomonadota > Alphaproteobacteria > Rhodospirillales > Rhodospirillaceae > Oleispirillum > Oleispirillum naphthae. Next base: position 126,668 of record JAQAZG010000004.1, on the reverse strand, counting down.
GCGCCTGGGGAACGTCCCACCAGCGGATCAGGCGCGGCGCGTCGTCGCCCGCGCGCATCGTCAGGATGTGTGCGGGCGGCAGCTTCCTGATCCCGCTCCACACGGTTTCCGGCGCGGGAACGTAGCGGAAGGTCAGATAGTCCCACACGGCACGGGGATCGACCCGTTTCTCGACGCGGCCGCTCGCCAGGATCGCCTTGATCTCGGAGGCGAAGATCAGCCCGCCGTCCACCGCCGCGTAATAGAGCGGCTTCACCCCCAGCCGGTCGCGGACGAGATGCATCTCGCCGCTGCGCCGGTCCCAGATCGCAACGGCGAACATGCCGTTGAGGCGGGAGAGCGCCGCCAGGCCCTCGACCTCGTAAAGGCGCAGCAGCACCTCGGTATCGGAAGCGGTGCGGAAGGCGCACCCCCGCTTTTTCAGGTCGGCGCGCAGGGCTTCGTGATTGTAGATCTCGCCGTTGAGGACAAGCCGGATCGCGCCGTCTCCGCCGGACATCGGCTGGCGGCCGCCCTTCAGATCGACGATGCTCAGACGCCGGAAGCCGAGCCCCGCCCGCTCGTCGGCGTAAATTCCGTCGTCGTCCGGCCCGCGATGGGCGATGACGCGCGTCATCCTCTCCAGCAGAGGCGCGCGCGCTTCCGCTTCGAGACCGAGGTTGAGGTATCCGGCAATCCCACACATGCACGACGGTTTCAGGCCAAGGGTTGCAACGATACAGTCTGGCGCAATCTTGATCTTCGGGGGAAGCGGGCAAAGGAACGTATTCCCCGCCGCCGCTACCTTCCCCGCGTCTGCAACATCTCGAGGATGCGCGCCGCTCCCTCCTCGGGCGTCGTCGCGTCGCCGTCGATGCGCAGCTCCGGCGCCTCCGGCGGCTCATAGGGCGCCTGCACCCCGGTGAAATTCGGGATTTCGCCCTTTCGCGCCTTGGCGTACAGGCCCTTGACGTCCCGCGCCTCGCACAGCGCAAGCGGCGTATCGACGAAGATCTCCAGGAACTCGCCCTCGCCGAGAAGCTCGCGCGCCATCCGCCGCTCGGTGCGGAAGGGCGAGATCAGCGACACCAGGACGATCAGCCCCGCCTCGACGCAAAGCTTCGCCACCTCGGCGGTGCGGCGGATGTTCTCCACCCGGTCGGCGTCGGTGAAGCCGAGGTTGCGGTTGAGGCCGTGGCGCAGGTTGTCGCCGTCGAGGATCACGGTGTGCCTGCCGCGGGCGTGCAGTTCCCGCTCCACCAGGTCGGCCAGGGTGGACTTGCCGGAACCGGAGAGGCCGGTGAACCACAGTACGCAGGGCTTCTGCCCCTTGATCGCGGCACGCGCCGCCTTGTCCACCGTCTCCTTCTGACGGTGCACGTTGGTGGCGCGGCGCAGGGCGTGCTCGATCAGGCCCGCGCCGACGGTGGCGTTGGAATAGCGGTCGATGAGGATGAAGCGGCCGGTGCCGCGGTTCCGCCCATAGGGGTCGAAGGCCACCGCCCGGTCGGCGGCGACGTTGCACATGCCGATCTCGTTGAGGGCGAGGCTGCGCGCCGCCGTCTCCTCGAAGGTGTTGACGTTGATCTTGTGCTTGATCTCGCTCACCTGCGCCGCCACCAGATCGGCGCCGATCTTCATCAGGCACTTGCGCCCCGGCAGCAGCGGATCGCCATGCATCCAGATGATCTTCGCCATGAACTGATCGCAGAGATCCGGGCGGGCGTCGGCGGCGGCCAGCATTTCGCCGCGGCTGACGTCGATCTCGTCGGCGAGCACCAGATTGACCGCATCCCCCGCCGCCGCTTCCTGCAGATCGCCGTTGAAGGTGGCGATGCGGCGCACCGTCGAGACCTGCCCCGAACTCGGCACCGCCACCCGGTCGCCGACCCGCAGCGTCCCGGATTCGATGCTGCCGCAATAGCCGCGGAAATTCGCATCGGGGCGGCAGACCCACTGCACCGGCATGCGGAAGGGCAGGGCGGCGGCGTCGGAGCCGGCCTCGATCGCCTCCAGGCAGTCCATCAGGGTGGGCCCGCCGTACCACGGCATGGCGTCGCCGCGGCTATAGACCATGTCGCCCTTGAGCGCCGAAATCGGCAGGCAGTCGAGCCCGGCGAAACCGAGCGGCGCGGCGAAGGCCAGGTAGTCGTCGCGGATCGCGGCGAACACCGCCTCGCCGTAGTCCACCGCATCCATCTTGTTGACCGCGAGAACGACGTGGCGGATGCCCATCAGCGAGACGATGAAGCTGTGCCGCCGCGTCTGCGGCAGCAGGCCCTTGCGCGCATCGACCAGGATCACCGCGGCGTCGGCGGTGGAAGCGCCGGTGGCCATGTTGCGGGTGTACTGCTCGTGGCCGGGGGTGTCGGCGACGATGAACTTGCGGGTTTCGGTGGCGAAGAAGCGATAGGCGACGTCGATGGTGATGCCCTGCTCGCGCTCCGCCTGCAACCCGTCGAGGAGGAGGGCGAAATCGATGCCGTCGCCCTGGGTGCCGAGGCGGCGGGACTCCGCCTCGAGCGTCCGCATCTGGTCGTCGAAGATCAGCTTCGCGTCCCACAGCAGGCGGCCGATCAGGGTGGACTTGCCGTCGTCCACCGAGCCGCAGGTGAGGAAGCGCAGAAGGTCCTTCTCGGCCATCAGAAGTACCCCTCCTGCTTCTTCTTCTCCATCGATCCCGCCTGGTCGTGGTCGATCAGCCGCCCCTGCCGTTCCGAGGTGCGGGCGCGCTGCATCTCGGCGACGATCTCGGGCAGGGTCGCGGCGTCGGATTCGATCGCCGCGGTCAGCGGATAGCAGCCGAGGGTGCGGAAGCGCACCATCTTCATCATCGGCTTTTCGCCGGGGGCGAGCGGCAGGCGGTCGTCGTCGGCCAGGATCAGCATGCCGTTGCGCTCCACCACCGGCCGCACCGCGGCGAAGTAGAGCGGCACGATCGGGATGCTCTCCTGCAGGATGTACTGCCAGATGTCGAGCTCGGTCCAGTTCGACAGCGGGAAGACGCGGATGCTCTCCCCCGGGTTGATCCGGGTGTTGTAGAGGTTCCACAGTTCCGGACGCTGGGTCTTCGGGTCCCAGCGGTGGTTGGCGGTGCGGAAGGAGAAGATGCGCTCCTTGGCGCGGGATTTCTCCTCGTCGCGCCGCGCGCCGCCGAAGGCGGCATCGAACTTGTACTTGTCCAGCGCCTGCTTGAGGGCCTCGGTCTTCATCACGTCGGTGTGCAGGGCGGAGCCGTGGACGAACGGATCGATCCCCCGCTTCAGGCCGTCCCGGTTGATGTGCACCAGCAGTCTGAGGCCGCATTCCGCCGCCATGCGGTCGCGGAAGGCGATCATCTCCTTGAACTTCCAGGTGGTGTCCACATGCAGGAAGGGAAACGGCGGCGGCGCGGGAAAGAACGCCTTGCGCGCCAGATGCAGCATCACCGACGAATCCTTGCCGATCGAATACAGCATCACCGGATTCTCGAAAGAAGCCGCCACTTCGCGCATGATGTGGATGCTCTCGGCCTCCAGCTGGTGGAGGTGCGACAGGGAAGCGCCGTTCAAACCGAACCTCTGATCGGAAGAAAACACCGGGGGGAAGGTACTCTCCGCCGCCCGCGCGCGCAAGCCGCGACGCCGCGTTCGCGAGAGCGGATTGTAAACTCGTGCAAAGCGCCCCCTAGAACGCCCGGAAGGCGAGGATGGCGGCCACCGCGGCATCGCCGCGTTTCCACGGGTGGCTGTCGAAGTCGAGGATCGGCACCTCGGCTTCGAGGAGGGGGCCGCCCCAGGCCGCACGGATATCGAGGCGGACGTGGCTGCCGGAGAGGCGCACCCCCTCGACGCTGCCGGGAATGCCGGGCTGGGCGCTGCCGGGGCGCAGCGCGGCGAGTTCGTGGGCGCGCACGAAGAGGCGGGCCGCACCCGCCGGGCAGGGCGCGGGCAGCGGCAGGGCGTGCCCCCGCCAGAGGGCGCGGCCGCCTTCCGCCGTCACGTCGAAGGCGTTGACCGAGCCGAGGAACTCGCAGATGAAGGGCGTCGCGGGCGCGCCGTAGAGTTCCGCCGGGGTGGCGATCTGTTCCAGGCGGCCGCGGTTGATCACCGCCACGCGGTCGGCGAGTTCCAGCGCTTCCTCCTGGTCGTGGGTGACGAAGACGGTGGTGTGGCCGGTGCGGTCGTGGAGGTCGCGCAGCCAGCCGCGCAGCTCCTTGCGCACCTTGGCGTCGAGCGCGCCGAAGGGCTCGTCGAGCAGCAGCACGCCGGGGTCGATGGCGAGCGCGCGGGCCAGCGCGACGCGCTGCCGCTGCCCGCCGGAGAGCTGCGCCGGGGTGCGGTCCTCCAGGCCGTCGAGTTGCACCAGGCGCAGAAGCTCGCGGGCGCGGGCGGCGATCTCCGCCTTCGGCGGGCGGGTGGCGCGCGGCCGCACCGAAAGACCGAAGCCGACGTTCTCCTGCACCGTCATCGTCTTGAACAGGGCGTAGCTCTGGAACACGAAGCCGACGTTGCGGTCGCGCACGTCGCGGCTGGCCACGTTCTCGCCATCGAAGAGAATCTCGCCGGAATCCGGCGTCTCCAGCCCGGCGATGGCGCGCAGCAGCGTGGTCTTGCCCGAGCCGGAAGGCCCGAGCAGGGCGACCAGCTCGCCGTCGGCGATGCTCATGTCGATGCCGTTGAGCGCGCGCCCGGCGGAATCGAAGGCCTTGCTGAGGTTGCAGATGTCTATGCGCATGACCGGCCCTCAGGGGACGGCGGAAAAGGAAAAACTTCCCGGAGGGACTCGGTCCCTCCGGACCTCCCCTTGGTTTTTTCGCCGCAAAGCGGCAAGCATTTCCTCGGTTGCCGCCGCACGAGCCTATGGCGCTGCGCGCAAAAACCAAAAGTCATGGGAGGCGCGGAGGGACCGAGTCCCTCCGCAAAGTTTTGGTTTTTCATCGCCCCTCCTCCATCGCATCAATGCCCCGGGCCGCCCGCCGGGCCTGCGCCGCGCGCCTCCAGCACCGTCTTCAGCGCCAGGGTGAGAAGCGCCAGCAGCGCCAGCAGCGAGGCCACCGCGAAGGCGGCGGCGAAGTTGTACTCGTTGTAGAGGATTTCCACGTGCAGCGGCATGGTGTTGGTCAGCCCGCGGATGTGGCCGGAAACCACGGAGACCGCGCCGAACTCGCCCATCGCCCGGGCGTTGCACAACAGCACGCCGTAGAGCAGGCCCCATTTGACGTTGGGCAGGGTGACGCGGAAGAAGATCTGCCAACCCGAGGCGCCCAAGGTGCGCGCCACCTCCTCATCGCCGCGGCCCTGCGCCTCCATCAGGGGGATGAGTTCGCGCGCGACGAACGGCAGGGTGACGAAGACGGTGGCGAGCACGATGCCCGGCACCGCGAAGATCACCTCCACGCCGTGCGCCCGCAGCCACGGGCCGAACACCCCGTGCGCGCCGAACAGCAGCACGTAGATCAGGCCGGAGATCACCGGCGAGACGGAGAACGGCAGGTCGATCAGGGTGACCAGCAGGCTCTTGCCGGGGAAGGAGAACTTCGCCACCGACCACGAGGCGGCAAGCCCGAAGACGAGATTGCAGGCGACCGCGATCGCGGTGACGAGAAGGGTGAGGCGGATCGCCGCCACCGCGTCGGGCTCGGCGACTGCCGCGGCATAGACGGCCAGGCCCTTGGACAGCGCCTCGGCGAACACCGCGGCGAGCGGCAGCAGCAGGAACAGCGCAAGGAAGGCGAGGCCGAGCGCAAGCAGGCAGGCGCGGGCGAACCGGCCTTCGGAAACCGCGGCGGAACGGGTGGAGCCGGAGAGCTTCATGGCGCGCCCACCCGCCTGCGGTGCCAGGCCTGGATGCAGTTGAGGGCGAGCAGCAGCGCGAAGGCGGCGGCCAGCATCAGGGCGGCGATCGCCGCGGCGGCGTCGGTGCGGTATTCCTCCAGCCGGATGACGATGAGGAGCGGCGCGATCTCCGAGACCATGGGGATGTTGCCGGCGATGAAGATCACCGAGCCGTACTCGCCGACGCCGCGGGCGAACGCCATGGTGAAGCCGGTGAGCAGCGCGGGCGCGAGCAGCGGCAGCACGACGCGGACGAACCCCTGCGCGCGGGTCGCGCCGAGGGCGGCGGCGCTTTCCTCCACCTCGGCGTCGATCTCCGCCAGCACCGGCTGCACGGTGCGCACCACGAAGGGCAGGCCGACGAACACCAGCGCCACGCCGATGCCCAAGGGCGTATAGGCGACCTTGACGCCCAGCGGCGCGAGCAGGCCGCCGATCCAGCCGTTGGGGGCATAGAGCGCGGCGAGCGAGATGCCCGCCACCGCGGTGGGCAGGGCGAACGGCAGGTCCACCAGGGCATCGACGATGCGCCGCCCGGGAAAGCGGTAGCGCACCAGCACCCAGGCGAGCAGGGTGCCGAACACCGCGTTGACCGCGGCGGCGGCCGCCGCCGCGCCGAAGCTGACGGCGAGCGCGTGCAGAGTGCGCGGCTCCGCCGCGATGGCGGCGAAACCGGCCCAGCCGAGGCCGCCGGCCTCCACCCCCACCATGGAAAGCGGGACGAGGACGACCAGGCCGAGGTAGGCCAGGGTCACCCCGAGGGTGAGGCCGAAACCGGGAATGACCCGCGGGGGCGTGCCCCTATGCGCCGCCTGCGCCATGCCGTCTCACCGCATCGGATAGATCTGGTCGAAGACGCCGCCGTCGGCGAAGAACCTCTGCTGCGCCGCGCGCCAGCCGCCGAAGCGTTCGCCCACCGTCACCAGCTTCACCTGGGGAAAACGCGCCATGTCCGCCGGGTCGGCGTATTGCGGCGAGACCGGGCGGTAGTAGTGGCGCGCGGCGAGGCGCTGCCCCTCGGGCGAATAGAGATAGGCGAGGTAGGCCTCGGCGAGTTTGCGGCTGCCGTGGCGCGCCGCGTTGGCGTCCACCAGCGCCACCGTGGGCTGGGCGAGGATGCTCACCGAGGGCACCACGATCTCGAAGGCCTGCGGCCCGAGTTCGCGGATGGCGAGGAACGCCTCGTTCTCCCAGGAGAGCAGCACGTCGCCGATGCCGCGCTTGACGAAGGTGGTGGTGGAGCCGCGCGCCCCGGTGTCGAGCACCGGCACGTTGCGGAACACCGCGCGCAGATAGCCGCGCGCCTTCGCCTCGTCGCCGGAAAACGCATCCTCCGCCCAGGCCCAGGCGGCCAGCACGTTCCACCGCGCGCCGCCGGAGGTCTTGGGGTTGGGGGTGATCACCTGAACGCCCGGCTTGGCGAGGTCGCCCCAGTCGCGGATTCCCTTGGGGTTGCCCTTGCGCACCAGGAAGACGATGGTCGAGGTGTAGGGCGCGCTGTCGTGCGGCAGGCGGGCCTGCCAGCCCTTGGCGACGAAGCCGGTCTTGTCCGCGATCGCGTCGATGTCGTAAGCCAATGCCAGGGTCACCACGTCGGCGTCCTGGCCGTCGATCACCGCGCGCGCCTGCTTGCCCGAGCCGCCGTGCGACATGTTGACGTGCGCCGTCTCGCCGGTTTCCGCCTTCCAGTGCGCGGCGAAGGCGGCGTTGAACGCCTTGTAGAACTCCCGCGTCGGGTCGTAGGAAACGTTGAGCAGGGTGGCTTCCGCAAAGGCCGGAGCCGCCCCCACGGCCAACCCGGCCGCCAGCGCCACGATGGAGAACAACCGCCTTCCGGTTCTCACCAAGACGCACATGGCCTTACTCCCCCTGTGATGACTCCCTTATTTGTCTACCAAATCGGTAGAGATTTCAAGAGACGCTTGACGGCAAGCAGCCCAGAGAAGAATGTCCGTCCGCCTGCGGCTTGACGCGGCCTCTGGCGTCCGGTGGAAAACCGCGAGATAATAGAGGCTTGGTACAGCCTCATGGTCGGTTCGGGTGACGGCGTGATTTCCCAGAAAACCAAATATGCCCTGCGTGCGCTTCTCGCCCTGGCGGAATCCGACGGCGCGCATCCCCTGCGCATCCGCGACATCGCCGGCAGCCGGGCGATTCCGAGGAAATTCCTCGAGGCGATTCTGCTCGAACTCAAGGCGGGCGGACTCGTCGCCAGCTTCCGCGGCAAGAACGGCGGCTACGTCCTGGCCAAACCTGCGGAGGAGATATCCCTCGCCGACGTGATGCGCCGGATCGACGGGCCGATCGCGCCGCTGCCCTGCGTCAGCCGCCGCTTCTACAGCCGCTGCGCCGATTGCTCCGGCGACGCCGACTGCGCCTTCCGCGATGCCTTCGACCAGGCGCACGCCGCGAATCTGCGGGTTCTCGAAGCGACGACGATCGCGCGGCTGTGCGCCCTGGAGAACGAGGCCGACACGGCGCAGGGGCGCTGCGACGCAAAAGCGGCTCCGGATTGTCAGGTTTCGGGAAAACGGCTAGGGTGAAGGCCTGGGCCGAGAGAGTGGGGAAGCGATGAGATATCTGCGGCTGCTGATCGTCACCGTCCTCGTCGGCGGGGCGCTGCTGATGGTTTCGCCCGCCCACGAGGACCTGGGCTCGCCGTGCGTCGCCAAGGCCCTGGCCGAACGCGCCGCCGAACTGATCAAGACCGAAGGCACGGAGAAGGCGGCCGCCGCCCTCTCCGACCCGAAGAGCGAATTCGTCCAGGGCAGCATGTACGTCTTCATGATGGGCCTGGACGGCGTGATGCTGGCGCACCCGCACAATCCCAAGCTGATCGGCCGCTCGTTCATGGGCGAGCGCGACTTCAACGGCGTCGCCTACGGCCGCGAGATGGTCAGCACCGCGCGCACCGACGCCAGCGGCTGGGTGGACTACGTGTTCACCGATCCGGTCAGCCACAAGCTGCGGCGCAAGAGCACCTACGTGCTGCGCGTCGGCGAGGTGTTCGTCGGCTGCGGCTATTACCTGAAATAATCCTCAGGCGCGCTTGCGGGCCGCCTCGCCGCCCTTGCCGCGCACCGGCTTGCCCGACTTCCACGGCCGCGCGCCCGCGTCCTTGCCCTTGTGCGCCCCAGCGGGCGCATGCGGCGCGAAGCCGCCCGTGCGCTTCGGCGCGGCGCGGTACGGCGCACGCCTCGGCAGCTGCGGCTCCAGCCCCGGCACCACGGCGACCGGCAGCGGCGCATGGGTGAAGCGCTCGATACGCGCCACCAGCCCGCCCTCGTCGCGCCCGGCGAAGGAGACCGCAGCCCCCGTCGCCCCGGCGCGGCCGGTGCGGCCGATGCGGTGCACGTAGTCTTCCGCCGCGCGCGGCAGGTCGAAGTTGATGACATGGCTGATGTCGCGCACGTCGATGCCGCGCGCCGCCACGTCGGTCGCCACCAGGATGCGGATGCGCCCGTCGTGCAGGCGCTTCAGCGTGTGGTTGCGCTGCCCCTGGCTCATGTCGCCGTGCAGGGCGGAAACCGCATGCCCCGCCTCCGCCAGTTCGCGGGCGAGGTCGTCGGCGTCGCGCTTGGTGGCGGCGAAGACGATCGCCTTGGTCACCTCCGGCTGCGCCGCGAAATGCGCCAGCAGCGCCCGCTTGTGCGCCATGTCGTCGGCATAATAAACACTCTGCGCGATGTCCGGCGCGGACAGCCGGGCCTCGATCGCCACCCGCACCGGGTCGCGCAAAAGCGCGCGCGCCAGGGCCTCCATGCGGCGGTCGAGCGTCGCGGTGAAGAGCAGGGTCTGGCGGTCCGCCGGGCAGGCGTCGGCGATCGCCGCCACATCCTCGGAAAAGCCCATGTCGAGCATGCGGTCGGCCTCGTCGATGACCAGCGCCTCGACCTTGCTGAGGTCCAGCCGCCCGGCGCGCACATGGTCGAGCAGGCGGCCCGGCGTCGCCACCACCACCTCCACCGGCCGCGCCATCTGGCGCAGCTGCTCGCGGTAGGGCATGCCGCCGACGATCTCGACGCTCCACATCCGGATGAACTTGCCGAAGGCGCGCACCGCGCGCGTCACCTGGCCCGCCAGTTCGCGCGTCGGCGCCAGCACCAGAATCACCGGCGCGCCGGGGCCGCGGCGCACCGGCTCGCCGAGCAGGCGCGACATCGTCGGCAGCAGGAACGCCGCAGTCTTGCCGGTGCCGGTGGCGGCGGTGGCCAAAACGTCGCGCCCCTCGATGGCGAACGGGATCGCCTGCTCCTGCACCGGAGTCGGAACCTCCAGGCCGCAGGCGGCAACCGCCTTCAGGATATCGGGATGCAGCGCAAAATCGGAAAAACCCATGAACTCAACCTTTCCCTCGGGCCACGACGAACCGCCGAACCCGGGTGACCCGGCCGGTTCGGCACATAATCAGGAGGCGCGGAGAGAAAGATACGTCCAGGCTGGATGGCCTATCACGGTCGCGTCTTGCTCGGCGGACGCAACGGAAGCCTCCAACGAAGGGGCGCACCATACGGGCGAACCGCCTCCGTGCCAAGCGGAAAAACCAGGCCGGGCCCCGCCCGGACCCGCAAGGGGCCGGAAGGCCCCTTGACCCCATGACTGGTTTTTCGCCGCGGAGCGGCAGACAACATCTCCCGTTGCTTCCGCACGGACTTATGGCGCTACGCGCAAAAATAAGAAGTTATGGGGTCTGGGGACGAGTCCCCAGCGGGGTCTAGGGGCGGAGCCCCAGGCCTAGTTTTACCCCCGCGCTTCGCTTTCGCCGGGCTGGTTGCGGCGGATATAGGCGGCGTAGTCGGGGCGGACGGGGTGGTAGTCGCCGCTGTTGAACAGCGGGCTGTGGATGACGAAGTCGGCGGTGGTGCGGGTGAGCGCGAGGACGATGTTGTAGACGGTGGACAGCCGCATCAGCGCCTTGACGTCCACATCGTGGGGCTGGCTGGTCATCGGGTCGGTGAAGAAGATCAGCACGTCGAGGCGTTCCTCGGCGATCATCGCGCCGAGCTGCTGGTCGCCGCCGAGCGGGCCGGACTTCAGGCGGGTGATCCTGAGGCTGGGGCAGACCGCCTCCAGCATGCCGCCGGTGGTGCCGGAGGCCCACAGGTCGTGCCGGGAGAGCGTGCCTTCGTTGTATTTCACCCACTCGGCGAGGTCTTGTTTGCGACCATCGTGGGCGACCAGACCGATTCGTTTGCGGGCCCGCATCACGCCCTCCTTTTCTCGCCGTTGCGCCGCCGCCGGCGCTGTGGCGGCGTTCCTAAGATGGGGGCCGCACCCCCTCCGGCAATCCCCCTGTGCGATTTTTTCATATTTTCTCAACGTATTAGGAAAAACCGATGATACCCATCGAAAAAACGGGGACTTCTTCTTGACTTGCGAATGATTGGCGATATCATCACGCCATCCACATCTCGGGGGAAGGTTCGCCTCGCTTTCGATCGGTTCGGCACACGGTTTGCTGGGTAGAGAGAATGAGAGGCATTCGACGGAGAGCGGCAAGTCATGGCACAGGTGAGTTTGACGCAGGCCCCGCTGGGGCAATCCTTGCGCATCGTCGCGATCGACGGAGGGCGCGCGGTGCGTCTGCGGCTGGCCACCATGGGCCTGCGCGAGGGCACCGCGATCCGCGTCGCCCACGCCGCCTCCGCGGGACCGATGGTTGTGGAGGTCGGGGGCGGGCGTTTGGTTCTGGGCACCGGCATGGCGGAAAAGATTCTGGTCGCGGCGAGCACCGCCGCGGCATGTCGGGAAGAGGGCTGTGAGCATGACATCGGTGCTGCGCGACATGGCGGTCGGAGATTCCGGGCGGGTTTTGGGCTTTCTTGAAGGCTCTTCCGCTTACCGCCGCAAACTTCTGGCATTGGGTTTGACCAAGGGCGCGGCCTTCCGCGTCACCCGCGTCGCGCCGCTCGGCGATCCGGTCGAGATCGTGGTGCGCGGCTTTTCGCTGAGCCTGCGGCGCGCCGAGGCGGACATCATTCTGGTCGAGAAGGAAGGTTGAGGATGAGCGCGCAGAACGCCATCGTCGCCGTGGTCGGCAACCCCAACTGCGGCAAGACCACCCTGTTCAACGCGCTCACCGGCGCGCGGCAGGCGGTAGGCAACTGGTCCGGCGTCACGGTGGAAAAAAAGACCGGCCGCGCAGCCCACGACGGCATTGCGCTGGAGGTCGTCGATCTGCCCGGCACCTACTGCCTTTCCTTCGGCGACGCCGCTTCGGAGGACGAACGCATCGCGCGGGACTATGTCGCCTCCGGCGAGGCGGACGTCATCCTCAACATCGTCGATGCGAGCAACCTCGAGCGCAACCTCTACGTCACGGTGCAGCTTCTCGAGATGCGCGCGCCGGTGGTGGTGGCCCTCAACATGATGGATGCGGCGGACGCCGCCGGGCTTTCCATCGACATCGAAGCCCTGTCGCGGCGGCTCGGCTGCCCGGTGGTGCCGATGGTGGCCTCCCGCGGCAAGGGCGTCCGCGAGCTTTTGGATGCGCTCGCCGCGATGATCCGCGCGCCCAAGCCCGCAGCGGCGGAGATCTCCTACGCCGCGGAAATCGAGACCGCGATCGCCGCGGTGCGGCAGCTCCCCGGCGTGACGCAGCCCGGCGCCAAGGGCGCCGCCGCCGATGCGCGCTATGCCGCGCTCGCCTGCCTGGAGGACCCGGAAGGCGCGCGCCGCATCCTGCCGCGCGCCGGCTTCGAGGTTCTGGTGCGGATTACCGCCGAGGCGGAGGCCGCGCTCGGCGACACCCTGGACATCCTGCTCGCCGACGGGCGCTACGGCTTCATCGCCGAGGCCGCGGCGGATGCGGTGACGCACCGCGGCCGCATCGGCGCCGCGGCGACCGAACGCATCGACCGCATCGTGCTGCACCGCGCCCTCGGCCTGCCGATCTTCCTCGTGGTGATGTACGCGATGTTCCTCTTCACCATGAACATCGGCGGCGCGTTCATCGATTTCTTCGACATGGCGTTCGGCGCGGTGTTCGTGGACGGCTTCGGCCTGCTGCTCTCCGGCTGGGGCGCGCCCGAATGGCTGGTCACCGTCCTCGCCGACGGCATCGGCGGCGGCATCCAGACGGTCGCCACCTTCGTGCCGGTGATCGGCTGCCTGTTCCTCTTCCTCTCCTTCCTCGAGGATTCGGGCTACATGGCCCGCGCCGCCTTCGTCATGGACCGGGTGATGCGCGCCATCGGCCTGCCGGGCAAGGCGTTCGTGCCGCTGATCGTCGGCTTCGGCTGCTCGGTGCCCGCGGTGATGGCCGCCCGCACCCTGGAAAGCCCGCGCGACCGCGTCCTCACCGCGATGATGGCGCCCTTCATGTCGTGCGGCGCGCGGCTGCCGGTCTACGTTCTCTTCGCCGCCGCGTTCTTCCCCGCCAACGGGCAGAACCTGGTGTTCGCGCTCTACCTCATCGGCATCGCCGCGGCGATCGCCACCGGCTTCATGCTGAAGAACACCCTGCTGCGCGGCGAGACCACGCCCTTCATCATGGAGCTGCCGCCCTACCACATGCCGCGCATCGGCAGCCTGCTGCTGCGCGCCTGGGACCGCCTGAAGCTCTTCGTGCTGCGCGCCGGCAAGGTCATCGTCACCGTGGTGGTGGTGCTGTCGTTCCTCAACTCCTGGGGCACCGACGGCAGCTTCGGCAACCAGGACAGCGACAAGTCGGTGCTGTCCGAGATCGGCCAGACGCTCACCCCGGTGCTCGCGCCGATGGGGGTGCAGCAGGAGAACTGGCCCGCCACGGTGGGGATGTTCACCGGCATCTTCGCCAAGGAGGCGGTGGTCGGCACGCTGAACGCGCTCTATGCCCAGGCGGGCGCCGCCGAGGGCGAGGCCGCGGCGGAGGAGCCCTTCGACCTGATGGCGCGGCTTTCCGAGGCGGCGGCGACGATCCCCGAGAACCTCGCGGGCGTGGTCGATTCGCTCGCCGACCCGCTCGGCATCTCGGTCGGCGACCTTTCGGACACCAACGCCGTGGCCGAACAGGAGGAAGTGGACGCCGCCACCTTCGGCGCCATGGCCGCCCTCTTCGACGGACAGATCGGCGCCTTCGCCTACCTGCTCGCGGTGCTGCTCTACATGCCCTGCGTCGCCGCCATGGGCGCGATCTACCGCGAGACCGGGGCGGGCTGGGCGGTCTTCTCCGCCGCCTGGACCACCGGCCTCGGCTACGGCATGGCGACGCTGTTCTATCAGGCGGGCACCTTCGCCCGCCACCCGGGAAGCTCGGCGGTCGCCATCGGTTGCGTGCTCGCCGCCCTCGCCGCCGCGGTGATCGTGCTGCGCCGCCTCGGCACGCCGCCCGGCGACGGCGCGCCCATGGGCAAGGAGGTTCTGCACCATGCTGAGTGAAATCCGCGCCTACCTGTCGCAGCGCGGCCGCGCCTCTCTGTCCGACATCGCGCTGCACCTGCACGTCTCGCCCGATGCGGCGCGCGGCATGCTGGAGCTTTGGGAGCGCAAGGGCCGGGTCTGCCGCCTTGCCGCGGCCTGCGGCGGAAGCTGCTCCAAGGGCTGCGGCCACTGCCCGGAAAGCGCGGCCGACGAGGTCTATGCCTGGAAAAACTGAGGCCCCGCACGGCCCGCAGAAAAACGCCCGGGATATCCTCCCGGGCATTTTCTTGACCGCAAAAATCCTGCGGAATTGCGCTTGACTTGCAAGTGATTTGCATTATCATTAAGCGCATCCACGGCTTGGATACGGTCCTTCGACCAAGCGCCCCATCTTCTCCCGGCCCGGCACGGCCTGGAGCGGATGGGGCCTGAATCGCCCCCCCCCCCGCTCACGCCTCTCCGCGCCGCACGAAGCTGGTGAACGCCGCGCCGGAGACGTTCTGCATCACGCTGAAGATCGCGCTCGGCACCGCGGCGAGCGGCGAGAAGTGCGCCTGCGCCAACGCCGCGCCGAGGCCGCTGTTCTGCATCGCCACCTCGATCGCCACGGCGGTGCGCTGCGCTCGCCCCATGCCCGCCGCGCGCGAAGCGAAATAGCCGGTGGCCAGGCCGACGACGTTGTGCACCGCCACCACCGCAACGATGAGAAGCCCCGCCTGCGCCAGCTTCGGCTGGTTGACCGCGACCACCGCGGCGATGATCAGCACCACCACCGCGGCGCTCATCGTCGGCATCGCCGCCAGCATCACGCCGCCCGCGCGCGGAAACAGCGCCTTCACCGCCGCGCCGAGGGCGAGCGGCACGAGGATCACCTTGACGATGGAAAGAAACATGCTCGCCGCGTCCACCGGCAGGTACTGGCTGGCGAACACCCAGACGAGAAACGGCGTGACGAACGGCGCAAGCAGCGTGGACACCGTGGTCAGCGTCACCGAAAGCGCCACGTCGCCCTTGGCGAGAAAGGTCATCACGTTGCTCGCGGTGCCGCCGGGGCAGCAGCCCACCAGCACCACGCCCGCGGCGATTTCCGGGCTCATCGGCACGATGCGGGTGAGCGCGAAGGCGAGAAGCGGCATCACCGTGAACTGCGCGGCGACGCCGAGCGCCACCTCGCGCGGGCGGCGCGCCACCTCGGCGAAATCGCCGGGCGACAGGGTCAGCCCCATGCCGAACATCACCACGCCGAGCAGCCAGATGATGTGCGGCACCACGGGGCGGAAGATCTCCGGCGCGGCATAGGCCAGGGCCGAGAACCCCAGAACCCACAGCGCGAAGGTCCGCCCGACGAACCGCGAAACCGCAGCCAGCATGCCCATGACGGCCCTCCCCATGCACGGTGTGCGCACAAGCCGGGGACCATACCGCGGCGCGGTGTCCGAAACAAGGCCGGGAGAAAAACCAAACCTTTGCGAGGGGTCTTGGCCCCCTCGCGCACCCCATAACTTGGTTTTTCGCCGCGTGACGGTCCTATCGCGCTGCGCGCAAAAACCGAAAGTTATGGGAGGCTCTGAGGGTCCGCGGCCCTCCGGAAAGTTTTTGTGTTTTCCGCCCCTGGTCCGGCGGCGGGCAGAGTGTATGTTGAAAGCAGCGTCTTCACGGAGGTTCCCGATGCCCGCACCCCTGTTTCCCGGCTTCACCGAGGCGTTCGTCGATACCGAAGATGCGCGCATCTTCTGCCGCACGGGCGGCAGCGGCCCGGCGTTGTTGCTGCTGCACGGCTACCCGCAGACCTCGGCGATGTGGCACCGCGTCGCCCCGGCGCTCGCCCGCGACTACCGCGTCGTCTGCGCCGATTTGCGCGGCTACGGCCGTTCCGCGAAGCCGGAGACCACGCCCGACCACGCGCCCTACTCCAAGCGCGCCATGGCGCGCGATCTGGCCGCGGTGATGACCCATTTCGGCGCGGAGACATTCCTCGTCGCCGGGCACGACCGCGGCGGGCGCGTCGGCCACCGCCTCGCCGCCGACTTCCCCAGCCGGGTGCGCGCCCTCTTGACCCTCGACATCGCGCCGACGCGCGAGATGTACCGCGACACCGGCCAAGCCTTCGCCCGCGCCTATTGGCACTGGTTCTTCCTGATCCAGAAGGCGCCCTTCCCCGAACGGATGATCGGCGCCGACCCCGAGGCCTATTGGCGCAAGAAATGCGGCTCCGGCAGCGCCGGGATGACGCCGTTCTCCGAGGCGGCGCTCGCCGAATACCTCGCCGCCTTCGCCGACCCGGCGGCGATCCACGGCAGTTGCGAGGACTACCGCGCCGCCGCCGCCATCGACATCGCCCACGACGACGCCGACGGCGGCTTCAAGCTCCCCATGCCGGTGCACGCCCTGTGGGGCGATAACGGCATCGTCGGCAAACTCTTCGACCCCCTCGCCCTGTGGCGCGAACGCGCGCAAACCGTCACCGGCCACGGCCTGCCGGGCGGCCACTACCTCGCCGAGGAATGCCCGGAGCTGGTGATCGCCGAATGCCGGGAGTTCTTCTCCCGCATCGCCGCGGCGGGCCGGTAAAACCAAAACCTTCATGGGGGACCTCAGGCCCCCCACCCCCCCTAAGTTTTTCGCCGCGCAGCGGCCAGCGGCCGTCACGCCGCGTGATGGCTTTCTCGCGCTCCGCGCAAAAACCAAAAGTTATGGATTCAAAGGGCCCAAGGCCCTTTGCGGGTCCGGGCAGGGCCCGGCCTGGTTTTGCCGGTCAGCGCTTGCGGAAATAGTTGGCGATCATCGCGCCGGAGATATTGTGCCAGACGCTGAACACCGCGCTCGGCACCGCGGCGAGCGGCGAGAAGTGCGCCTGCGCCAGGGCCGCGCCGAGGCCGCTGTTCTGCATGCCGACCTCGATCGCCAGGGTCTTGCGCTGCGGCAGGCCCATGCCCGCGGCGCGGCTGGCCCAATAGCCGAGGAGGTATCCCAGGCCGTTGTGGGCGATCACCACCGCGGCGACGAGCAGGCCGCTCTGCGCCAGTTTCGGCTGGTTGACCGCGACCACCGCGGCGACGATGAGGACGATGCCGGTGACGCTGACCAGCGGCAGCATCGGGATCACCCGGGTGGTGAAGTTCGGCAGCGCCGCCTTCACCATCGCGCCGAGGGCGAGCGGAATCAGCACCACCTTGGAGATGGAGAGGAACATGCTCATCGCGTCCACCGGCAGGTACTGGCTGGCGAACACCCAGACCAGGAAGGGCGTGACGAACGGCGCGAGCAGGGTAGACACCGTGGTCAGGGTGACCGAAAGCGCCACGTCGCCCTTGCCGAGGTAGGTCATCACGTTGCTCGACGTGCCGCCGGGGCAGCAGCCCACCAGCACCACGCCCGCGGCGATTTCCGGGCTCATCGGCACGATGCGGGTGAGCGCGAAGGCGAGAAGCGGCATCACCGTGAACTGCGCGGCGACGCCGAGCGCCACCTCGCGCGGGCGGCGCACCACCTCGACGAAATCGCCGAGCGACAGGGTCAGCCCCATGCCGAACATCACCATGCCGAGCAGCCAGATGATATAGGGCGCGATCGGCTTGAAATAGACAGGCGCGCCATAGGCCGCCAGGGTTATCACCACCACCCAGACCGCGAACGTGCGTCCGACGAACTGCGCCACCGATGCCAGGAGTTTCATTCCGGGTTCCCGCAAGATTGCATACCAAAGAGCCGAGACAATAGCGCCGATATGTCGTCTTGGGGAGCCGGTTTGTCAGAATACGTCAAAAACACCGGGAAAGCGCGCAGACCGCTTGGATTTCTCTCTTTAATGGTGATTTGGCGGAAAATTTACCCTTGGCGTGTGCATGCCCCTTGCCGACGGCGTTTTCATTCGCATATCGAGGGGATTAGGCAATGGAGGCTCCAATGCCCAACGAGGTGCGGCGTCTGATTTTCAGCGACGAGGAACTGGCGCAAGCCCTGCTGTCGGCCAACTCGCCGGCACGAACCAAGATCATCGCGCACGGCTACCTGGGCGCGCTGAAGATTCATGCCGAACCCGCGCCTTCGGTCGAGATCATGGTGGAAACCCCCAACGGCGAGCGCATCGAGGTGGTGATCGACGAGACCACCCTGGGCGCCGCGGTGATCCGCTTCTGCATCGACCATGGCGTGCCGCTGCCGGTGAAGTCGGACAAGAGCCTGCGGGTGGTGCAGGGGCAACTGGCCCTCGACATCAAGCGCCCGCCGCGCGAGCCGCGCGTCATTCCCCTCCCCGAGGAAAACCCCGAGACACAACCCGCGGCGGGCTGAGCCCGCCGCGGACCGCCGGGCTCAGTCTTCCCCCTCGAACACCGCGTCGTCGGCGCCCACCGGGTGCGGCGTGCGCCAGGTGACGTCGCGCATCGCGTGCGCCACCTGGTTCTCCACCCCCAGCAGCATCGCGAAGATCGCCATGCGCACCGGAATGCCGTTGTCGGTCTGGCGGAAGATGGCGAGCCGCGGGTCGCGGTCGAGGTCGGTGGAGAGGTCGTTGGCGCCGTCGCGGCTGTCGCGCGGCAGCGGATGCATCACCAGGGTCTCGGGCTTGCAGGCGGCGTCCACCAGCGCCCGGTTGACCTGGAAGTCCGGGGTGTAGCCCTCCATCGCCTCGCTGGAAAAGCGTTCCTTCTGGATGCGGGTGGCGTAGAGCACGTCCGCGCCCCTCACCCCCGCGGCGAGGTCGTCGGTCTGCTCGATGACGTGGCCGTTGACCGAGAGCTTCTCCAGCAGGTGTTCCGGCATTTCCAGCGAGGCAGGTGAGACGAAGCTGAACTTCAGCCCCTTGTGCAGGGCGAGAAGCTTGCTCAGCGAGTGCACGGTGCGGCCGTACTTGAGATCGCCGACGAAGGCGATGTGCATGCCGTCGATCACCTTGCCGATGCGGGAGAACTCCCGCTGGATGGTGTAGAGGTCGAGCAGCGCCTGGCTCGGGTGTTCGCCCGGGCCGTCGCCCGCGTTGACCACCGGCAGGTTGGTGGCGCGGGCGAACTCCGCCACCGAGCCGAGTTCCGGGTGGCGCACCACCAGCGCGTCCACATAGCCGCTGACGACGCGGCTGGTGTCGTAGATCGATTCGCCCTTGATCATCGACGAGAAGGTGAAGCCGGTGGTGTCCACCACCGAGCCGCCGAGGCGGCAGAACGCGGTGCCGAAGCTCATCCGCGTGCGGGTGCTCGCCTCGAAGAAGAGGTTGCCCAGCACCGCGCCTTCCAGCACCCGCGTCACCTTGCGCCGTTTGGCGATCGGCTCCATCACGTCGGCGATGCGGAACACCTCGTTGACGGTGTCGAGGTCGAGCTGGCCGGTGGTCAGCAGCTGCGGCTTGCCCTCGCAGGAGATCGCGGGCGCGCCCGCGGCGGGCCGCGGCGGGCGCGCGGGCAGCCCGTCGAGAATCTCCGCGACGAAGCGCCCCACCACCTCGGGCATGGAGCGGAACTCCGGCGAGCCGCCGGGCAGCAGCCAACTGTCGAGCGCCCGCCGGGTCACCCCGAGGCGCTGCGAGAAGGCGTCGCGGGTCATGTTGAGTATACGCATTGCGTCGCGCAAAAGCGCCTGCTGGTCGGTTTTTGTGTCCATTATCCCCACTCCGAATATACACATAGTGTGTATTCCTGCGCCCGCGCGCCGTCAAGGGGGGAAAGCCGCGCCAAAACCGCTATGTACGGTTGATCGGCCCGGCGGAAGGAGTAGATTTCGGGTCAATGACGCTCTGATCGAGGGGGAAGTGATGTACCGAAGCAGACTGCTTGCCGTCGCCGGGTTGGCGACGCTGGTTGCGGCGTGCGCGTCGCCGGAAACCGTGCCCAAGCCGGTGGAGCCGCCGGTCGCGCGCAGCGCCGCCGCCGCGGCCCAGGCCGCCGCTCTGGCGCCCCAGGCCAAGGTGCTGAAGCGCAAAATCGCGATCGGCCGCTTCTCCAACGAAACCCGCTACGGCCGCACCTTCCTGCGCGACGGCGATACCGACCCCCTCGGCAAGCAGGCCTCCGACATGCTGGCCAACCGCCTGGTGGAGTCCGGCAGCTTCCTGGTGTTCGAGCGCCCCGACATCGACAAGCTGAAGCGCGAGCAGGCGATCGGCGGCGGCGGCGACCTGATCGGCGTCGATACCCTGATCCTCGGCTCGGTCACCGAGTTCGGCCGCAGCACCGTCGGCCAGTCCGGCTTCTTCAGCGCCACCAAGCGCCAGGTCGCCCACGCCAAGGTGGAGATCCGCCTCGCCGATCCGCGCACCGGCTATGTCTTCTTCTCCGCCACCGGCCAGGGCGAGGCGACCAGCGAGGCGGCGGACGTGATGGGCTTCGGCTCGCGCGCCGACTACGACGCCACCCTCAACGACAAGGCGATCGGCGCGGCGGTCTCCGACGTGATGAACGGCCTCGTCACCAAGCTCACCGAGCGTCCGTGGCGCACCGACATCCTCAAGGTCGCGGGCGATCGGGTGTTCATCAGCGGCGGCGCGCGCCAGGGCCTCAAGGTCGGCGACAGCCTCGCGGTGATGCGCGAGGGCGAGAAGGTGAAGAGCGCCCAGACCGGCTTCACCATCACCCTGCCCGCCTCGCCGGTGGCCGGGATCAGCGTGGTGTCGCTGTTCGGCACCAACGAAACCGACGAAGGCGCGGTCTGCGCCGTCACCTCCGGGCGGCTTCCCGCCGACGCCCGTTCCCTCTTCGTCAGCGAGGCCACCCGATGATCCGCATGCTTTCGGTGCTCTGCGTCCTGGTTCTCGCGGCGTGCGCCAACCCGGTGGAGCAGACCCGCACCGTGGACACCCGGCCCAGCCTCACCGTCGCCAACGCGCCCGCCTTCTCCACCTTCTCGGTGGACGGCATCGGCATCGGCAAGGCCAACGACTTCATCGGCCGCGCCATCCGCGTCGAGCCGGGCAGGCACGTCGTCCGCGTGTTCGCCGAGGACGGCCGCCTGATCCACGAGGAGACGGTGTTCGTCAGCGGCGCGGTGGTGCGCCGGATCGTTCTGCCGGGAGCGCCGCAATGAGCCGTTTGCCGCGCGCCGCCGCCGCGGCGGTCTGCGCCCTCCTCGCCGGAGGGTGCGTCCAGCAGCGCCTCTACGCCTGGGGCGACTACGACGCCGCGATGTACCGCTACGCCCGCGACGAGGCGGAAAAGCCCGCCTTCCAGGACGCGCTGCTGCGCGTCATCGAAACCAACGAGACCGCGGGCAAGCGCATGCCGCCCGGCATCTACGCGGAATACGGCTATCAACTGCTGGAACAGAACCGCGTCGAGGACGCGGTTTCCTTCTTCGACAAGGAAAAGCGCACCTGGGCCGAATCCACCGCCTTCATGGACACCATGATCGCCTATGCGCGCGGCGGACGGCAGCTTAAGAAACCCACCGCGCCGCAGCCGACGGAGGCGAAATGATGCGTCTTTCCCGCCCCGTCCTCGCGCTCTTCGCGCTCCTCGCCCCCCTCGCGCTGGCCGCCTGCGTGCAGCCGCCGCGGCCCAACGACTACGGCGCCTTCCGCGCCGCCGACCCGCACAGCATCGCCATCGTCCCCGCGGTGAACCGCAGCCTCGAGGTCACCGCCGCCGACTACTACCTCTCCACCGTCTCCATCCCCCTGGCGGAGCGCGGCTATTACGTGTTCCCGGTGCACCTGGTGAAACGGGTGATGGAGGACGACGGCCTCTCCGACGCCGACCTGGTGCACGCCGCGCCGACCGAGCAGGTGGCGGCGCTGTTCGGCGCCGACGCGGTGCTCTACGTCACCATCCAGGTCTGGGAGTCCAATTACGCGGTGTTCTCCACCACGACGCGGGTCACCCTCGACTACGCCCTCAAGGACGGCCAGACCGGCGAGGCCCTGTGGAAGGATACCGAGCAGGTGTTCTACCAGCCGCAATCGAGCGGCGGCGGCATCGCCGGGCTGATCGCCCAGGCGATCGCCGCGGCGGCGGAGCGCGCCGCCCCCAACTACATGCCGCTGGCGCGCCAGGCCAACTGGATGGCGGTCTACCGCCTCGGCCGCGGCCTCCCCGCCGGACCCTACGCGCCGAAATACGGCCAGGACCAGGATGCCTTCCCCACGGCGCAGAAGGTGGAGACGAAGAAGGCCGAGACCGAAACCCCGGCGGCAACGCCCGCTGCGGCGACCCAATAACGCAAAAACCCCGCCCTTCCCGGGCGGGGTTTTTTAGTGCCTAACAGGGATTGAAAACGAAGCTTTCTTCGGATAAAATCCTGATACACGAAACCTGGAGCCTCGACGCGATGCTTAAACGCCTTGTCGATCTTATCCCTCAGCCCCTCGCTGTCGCCCTTCAAGAATCGACCGAAAGCGCGCTGGCGCAAGCGTGGCAAGAGGCCGAAAGGTTCGATACACCGGAGCGAGCACAAGCGCGAGGACAGCTTTTCCACCTCCACGCCGAGCATGCCTTTAGGCTCGCTGGAGACCGTTATGGAGCCCATAACGAATCCGTGGAAACACAACCTGCCGGAGGGCATTTTAGTATAGTTCACCTGCCTGGGTTCGTCCTGGGCCGAGCGCGCGCCTGCTCTCCTGGTACACTTCCCAGACCAGGAAAAACTCGCCGCATTATGGCCTCTGCCAATGCGTGGCTTTCTCCTTTGCAGTTGGACTTCTTTCGGAATATAACCCCGCCCATTCCAGGAACGATTTATGGCGTTCTGACCGCTGTCGTCGGCTCGTGGAAAGCCCCCGGCCTCGCATGGCTGGGCGTCGTGATTCCTTCAGGCGACTGCGAATCCATTCTTTGTCGTGCCTCTCTTCAGCAGATCATCGATGCGCATAACACCGGCGGAACCGTAATTGTGGAAGACCGTGCGCGCCCGACTCTCAAGAAGCGGGCAAAAAAGAACGATGACGGAGACGACGCATAAATCTACGTCCGTTGCTTTGAGTAGGAGGTCACGGCCATGCGAGTAGGCAGCCCGGGATTCCAAAGTGAGCGCCTCACGGAGGCAAGAGAAGCGAGAGCCATCACCAAGGTGGCTCTCGCTCAGCTCGTTGGCAGGGCAAGCTCGACCCTTTCCAACTGGGAAAGCGGCCGTCAGACCCCCGATCCAGAGGCACTAGAAGACCTTGCCCGCGCTCTTAACGTATCGAAGGCCTTTTTTCTCAAACCACCATCGAGACATGGAGTAAACCCGATCTTCTTTCGATCGCTCGTGAGCGCGACAGCGAGCTACCGCAAACGATGCGGCGCGCGATTGCACTGGATGCAAGACATCTCAATAACTATTCAGGAGTGGGTTGATCTCCCTCTTTTAAATATACCGAACCTGGAGCTGCCTCACTTCAAAGGACTCAGAACGGATGACATTGAAGCTGCCGCCGATGCTTGCCGTAAGCACTGGCGATTGGGGTGTGGCCCGATTTCCGATGTGATCCTTGCAATGGAGAACGCGGGAATCGTTGTAGCTTACGACGAAGTCGAATCTGAGGCATTGGATGGGATGTCAGCATGGTCAGAACTTGATGGACGTCCGTATGTGCTGCTGGCGAGTGACAAGAAGACCTGTGTTCGATCTCGATTTGACGCTGCCCATGAGCTCGCGCACTTGATCCTTCACCGCAATATCGACTCCGTGGAATTCGCGACTAACCTGAAACTCATCGAAACGCAGGCACATCGTTTCGCAAGTGCATTCCTGATGCCCAGCGACAGTTTCCCGGCAGAAATCCCCGTACTGACACTTGACGGTATTCTGGCATTAAAAGAACGGTGGAAGGTCTCTTTAGGAGCGATGGTGTACCGCTGCAAAGATCTGGAAATCATAACAGATGAACATGCTAGCCGGCTTTTTAAGGCGCGTAGCGCAAGAGGATGGCGTCGCCGAGAACCACTCGACGACACGCTAGAGCAGGAAGCAACCCGCCTTCTCTCGCGTTCGATCAAGCTGATCATTGAAGATGCAGGCGTGTCGATTGCGACACTGTTGGATGCCATTCGCCTCCCCGCCCATGATGTCGAAGTGCTGGCAGGCCTTCCAATCGGCTACCTTGCCAATGGAGACTGTCGCGTAGTCGATCTGCCCCAACCTCGGCTCAAAAAAGAAACCGCAGAAAAAAACGATAATGACTGTAAAATTGTTCCATTTCGGAGAATTTAGACATATTTATTTTTAATAAACTCTGGAATATACCCTAAAATTACTCACATTTTATATAGATATACTTGAGGTATTTTTAATTATATATGCGAGATACACTCGCAATCTGGTTTAAAAATGATTTTTCCCGTCCCCGAGAGGATTGTGAAAATCCGCGTCAAAACGCGGCTTTTCATCCTCGGCGCTGCCCTCGGACCGCCTTCGGCGTCGCTGCGGACGCTTCGCGTCCTCCGCCGAACCGGGAGGCTTCTCTCAGCGCCCGAAAACGCCAAACCCCAGGACCATGGAATGGTCCTGGGGTTTGGCGTCCCCGAGAGGATTCGAACCTCCGACCCTCGGATTAGGAATCCGATGCTCTATCCTGCTGAGCTACGGGGACACTCGGTCGGGTTATACCCGCGAATCGGCGCATCGTCAAAGCGCGAAGGGGGGCTTACTCCTCCCCGCGCACCCGGCCGCGCCCCTGTTTCACCGTGGCGCGGCTGCGTTTCGCCGTCAGGCGGCGCTGCTTGGCGGCAAGGCCGGGGCGGGTGGGGATGCGATGCTTCGGCCTTTCCGCGGCGCGGCGCAGCAGCTCCAGCAGGCGTTCCAGCGCGGCCTGGCGGTTGAGGAGCTGACTGCGGTGTTCCTCGGCGAGGATGGTCAGCACGCCGTCGCGGCTCATCCGCGAACCGGCGATGCGGCGCAGGCGGCGCAGCATGTCGGGCGGCAGGGCGGGCGAGGCGGCGGCGTCGAAGCGCAGGCGCACCGCGGTGGACACCTTGTTGACGTTCTGCCCGCCGGGGCCGGAGGCGCGGACGAACTGCTCCTCGATCTCGGTTTCGGCTATCGCGATCTGCGGCGTCACCTCGATCATCGGCATCACCGCGCGAAGCCGGGCGGACCGCCCAGGGCGGCGCGGGCGAAGGCGTCGGTGTGGCGCACCACCGCGGCGCGGATGCCCGGCTCGAAGGCCGAATGCCCGGCGTCGGGGACGATGCTGAACGCCGCGCCCGGCCAGGCGCGCACCAGGCGCTCCGCGGTGCGGATCGGGCAGACCATGTCGTAGCGGCCCTGCACCACCGCCGCGGGCAGGTGGCGGATCGCCGCCATGCCGCCGAGAAGCTGGCCCGGCGCGAGGAAGCCGAGGTTTTGCATGTAGTGGACCTCCAGCCGCGCCAGGGCGACCACGTCGCCGCCCACCGCCGCGGGCACCTGCCAGCACACCGTCTCGTCGCCCGGGCCGCGCAGGCTGGAGCAGGCGTGCTCGTAGGCGTTCCACAGGTGCGCCGCAGGGCCGTGCACCGCCGGGTCGGGGTCGGCGAGCCGCCGCGCATAGGCGGCGAGCGGGTCGCCGCGCTCCGGGGGCGTCAGGTGGCCGAGCCAGCGGCGCTCCGCCTCGGGGAAGAAGCGCCCCATGCCGGAGAGGAACCACGCCACCTCCTCCGCGCCGAACAGGAACACCCCGCGCAGCAGGAAGCCGAGGCAGCGCTCCGGGTGCGCCTGGCCGTAGGCGAGGGCGAGCGTGGTGCCCCAGCTGCCGCCGACCACCAGCCAGCGGTCGATCGCGAGGTGGGCGCGCAGCGCCTCGATATCGGCGACGAGGCGCGCCGTGGCGTTGGCGCGGGTTTCCCCCAAAGGCGTGGAGCGGCCGCAGCCGCGCTGGTCGAACAGCACGATGCGGTAGCGGTCGGGGTCGTAGAAGCGGCGGTGCACCGGCAGGCAGCCGGAGCCCGGCCCGCCGTGCAGGTAGACCACCGGCAGGCCCCAGGGCGCGCCGCACTGTTCCCAATAGAGGGTGTGGCCGTCCCCCACCGGCAGCATGCCGGAGGAAAACGGCGCGATCGGCGGATAGAGATCGGCGGTGCGCAGCGAATCCACCGGGCGGGCCTCCCGTGCCGCGAGGCCCCCTCCGGCCCCGCTTCCGCCCCTATCATAAGGGAAAGCGCGGAAGCGGCAAAGCGGCGCTCAGGCGCGGTCCGGCAGGCCGAACTCGCGGCGCAGCGCGGCGGCCCAGGCGGCGATGCGGTCCGGCGTCCGGTCCGGCTGGTTGTCCTCGTCGAGCGCCAGGCCGACGAAGCTGCCGTTGCGGCGCGCCCGCGATGCGGCGCATTCGTAGCCTTCCGCCGGCCACGCGCCGACCAGCTTCGCCCCGCGCGAGGCCAGGAAATCGGCCAGATCGCCCATCGCATCGACGTAGCTGTCGCCATAGCAGAGCTGGTCGCCCAGGCCGAACAGCGCGACGGTGCGGCCGCTCAGGTCCGCATCCTCGAGGCGGGCGAGCAGGCGGGTCCACCCCGCCGGCATGTTGCCGATGCCGATCGTCGGCAGGCCGAACACCAGGTGGCGGAAGCCCAGAACCTCTTCCGCCGTCGCCGTCTCCGCGGGGATCGGCGCGGTCATCTCCAGGTCGTCGAAGTGCGCCTTCACCGCCTTGGCGGCGCGCTTGGTGGTGCCGGTGTCGCTGTCGTAGAAAAGGCCGATGCGTTCCATCGCCGTCATCCTTTCCGGCTTTTTTCTCGTCAGGGGGATGCGGCCTGGGGAACCGCTTATGTGATATTGATTGTCATTATCAATATCACATCGGCCCGATTTTGCCAAGACCGCCCGCTCCGCTGATGCGGGCGAGGAACTCCTGCGTCGCGGCGCAGAACTCGCGGACCAGCCCCGAGGGCGGCTTGCCGGTGGGAAAGAACAGGTAGAACGACAGCGGAATGCGCGGCGCGAACGGCCGGGTGACGACGCCGCGGTCGGTGAAGGCGTGGGCGGTGAACGGCTCCACCACCGTCACCCCCGCGCCCTCGGCGACCAGGGCATAGGCGGTATAGGCGCGCTGCGTGCTGATGCGGCGCTTCGGGGTGATCTCCGCGGCATGCAGCACGTTGGCGATCGCCCCCCAGGAGAGGCGGTCGTCGGTGAGCCCGATGAAGTCCACTTCCGCCAGGTCGGAAGGCTCGATCACCGCCTTGGCGGCGAGCGGATGCGCCGCGGGAATCGCACAGACCATGTCGGCGGTGATCAGAAGCCGGCTCTCCACGTTGGGCGCTTCCAGGGGTTTGAGCGCGATTCCCACGTCCACCAGGCCGCGCGACACCCATTCCACCACCGTCGCCGAACCGTAGGAGGAAAGCGAGATCTGCACGTCCGGCCGGGTGCGGCAGAAGCGCGCGATGATCTTCGGCAGCACCCCGGAGGAGAGGCTGGGCATGCAGGCGATGCGCAAATGCCCGAGGCCGGACTGGCGGATCTCGTTGGCGCGCGCGGCGATTCCGGCCAGCCCCGCGAACATGTGCTCCGCCTCCGCGTAGATCACTTCGCACTCCGGAGTCGGGCGCAGGCGGCGGTTGCTGCGGTCGAACAACGCGAAGCCGACCTCGCGCTCCAGTTCGGCGAGCAGGCGGCTGACCGAGGGT
Source organism: Oleispirillum naphthae (assembly GCA_027864655.1). Taxonomy (GTDB): domain Bacteria; phylum Pseudomonadota; class Alphaproteobacteria; order Rhodospirillales; family Rhodospirillaceae; genus Oleispirillum; species Oleispirillum naphthae. The sequence goes on along the minus strand of JAQAZG010000004.1, from coordinate 99,022 downwards.
TGTGATAGATTCAACAGCCGCGCCGCGGCCGATGCGCCGCCGGTGAGAACCGCGGCGCGCAGCGCCTCGATCTGACGCATGGTGATTCGCGAGGCCATAGCATTTCCGAATGGAATTATGAATGATTCATATTTGACGCTATGGTTCGCAGGTGCCTAACATATCGTCAACAACAAAAAATGCCTGTCGGGAGAGCATCCACCTGCGTGCGGATCGTATCGATGAACCCGGAGACGTGGAGACTTCTCACAATGCGCTACGGATTGACTGGAACGACAGCCCTCGTCGCGGGGCTTCTCGCAGTTGCGAATCCCGCCCTTGCCGCCGATCTCAAGATCGGCCTGTCCGCGGAGCCGAGCGCGCTCGACCCGCACTATCACAATCTCGTTCCCAACAACGCGATGTTCACCCACATCTACGACAGCCTGATCGATCAGGACGCCAACCAGCGCCTGTCGCCCAGCCTGGCCTCCTCGTGGAAGGCACTGAACGACACCACCTGGGAATTCAAGCTGCGCAAGGGCGTGAAGTTCCACGACGGCGCGCCGTTCACCGTGAAGGACGTGGTGTTCACCCTGTGCCGCGTGCCGAAGGTGCCGAACAGCCCCTCGGCCTTCACCATCTACACCAAGTCCATCGAGTCGGTGGAAACCCCCGACGACTACACCCTGGTCCTGCACACCGCGAAGCCCTATCCGCTGATGCCGACCGACCTTTCGACCATCGGCATCATCCCGGCGGGCAGCGGCAAGCTCACCGGCCCGATCGTCTTCAAGAAGGCGGGCTGCGAGGGCATCGAAGGCTACCCGGCGACCGAGGACTTCAACGCCGGCAAGGTGCCGGGTTCCGGTCCCTTCCTGCTCAAGGAATTCGTCAAGGGCGACCGTCTAGTCCTGACCGAGAACCCCGCCTATTGGGGCAAGAAGCCGGTGTGGGACACCGTGACCTTCAAGCCGATTCCCTCCGACGGGCCGCGCGTCGCCGCGCTCTTGGCGGGCGACGTGGACTTCATCGAGAACCCGCCGTCCCAGGATCTGGCGAAGCTGCGCAAGGACAAGAACCTGCGCGTCGTCGATGGCCTGTCCAACCGCGTCATCTATGTCGCGCTCGACTCCGCCGACGCCCCGACGCCGGGCATCAAGCTGCCGAAGAACCCGCTGCACGACGCCCGCGTGCGCAAGGCCCTGTCGCTCGCCATCGACCGCAAGGCGATCAAGGACCGGATCATGAGCACCCAGTCGGAACCGGCGGGGCAGATCATCTCCACCGGCCTGTTCGGCAACAACCCGGCGCTCAAGCCCGACCCGTACGATCCCAAGACCGCGAAGAAGCTGCTCGCCGAGGCGGGCTATCCCAAGGGCTTCGAGATCACGCTGGGCACCCCCAACGACCGCTACATGAACGACGAGAAGGTCGCCCAGGCGATCGCCCAGTACTGGACCCGCATCGGCGTCAAGACCAACGTGGACGCCACCACCAAGTCGGTGTTCTTCTCCCGCCGCGGCAAGAAGGAATTCTCCGCCTTCCTCGCGGGCTGGGGCGCCGGCACCGGCGAGGCCTCGTCGCCGCTCAAGTCTCTGGTCGCCTGCCGCAAGCCGGAACTCGGCATGGGCACCACCAACTACGCCAACTACTGCAACCCGAAGATGGACGAGGTGCTGAAGCAGGCGCTCGCCACCATCGACGACGCGAAGCGTGAGGCCCTGTTGCAGGAGTCCCTGGCCCTGGTCGCGGCGGACACCGGCATCGTGCCGATCCACTTCGAAAAGACCCCCTGGGCGATGAAGAAGAGCCTGACCTACGTGCCGCGCGTCGATCAGTACACCATTGCCATGGAGATCAAGCCGGCGAAGTGACCCGCCTGCGCGAAATCCCGCCCGGGCCGTCCCCCGTGGGGCGGCCCGGCGCCTTCCCTGTACCCTTTTTCGATTGTTTTTAAGAGGTTGACCCGCACATGGGCTATGTGATCAACCGGCTTCTGCAGGGCCTGACGGTGATCGCGGTGATGGCGGTCCTGGTCTTCGTCGGCGTCTACGCCATCGGCAACCCGGTGGACATGCTGATCAGCCCCGAAGCCGACCAGGCCGAAATCGACGCCACCATCGCCCGCATGGGGCTCGACAAGCCGCTGTGGCTACAGTTCCTCGTCTTCCTCAAGGGGGCGGCGCACGGCGACCTCGGCACCTCGTTCATCTACAACGAGCCCGCGGTGCGCCTCATCCTCGAGCGCTTCCCCGCGACGCTGGAACTGGCGCTCGCCGCCATCCTCATCGCCGTTCTCATCGGCATCCCGCTCGGGGTGATCGCCGGGCTGAAGCCCGAGCAGCCGACCGGCCGCGGCATCATGGCGGTGTCCATCCTCGGCTTCTCGCTGCCCACCTTCTGGGTCGGCATGATGCTGATCATGATCTTCGCGGTGTGGCTCGGCTGGCTGCCCTCCACCGGCCGCGGCGACACCGTCTCCTTCCTCGGCATCCAGGTGAGCTTCCTCACCGTCTCCGGCCTCCGGCACCTCATCCTCCCCGCGGTCAACCTCGCGCTGTTCAAGACCTCGCTGGTGATCCGCCTGTCCCGCGCCGGCACGCGGGAGGTGATCGGCCAGGACTACATCAAGTTCGCCCGCGCCAAGGGCCTGCCGGAATCCCGCGTCATCCTGGTGCACCTGCTGAAGAACATGATGATTCCGGTGGTCACCGTGCTCGGCCTGGAGTTCGGCTCGGTGGTCGCCTTCGCCGTGGTCACCGAGACGGTGTTCTCCTGGCCCGGCATCGGCAAGCTCCTGATCTCCTCGATCGTCCACCTCGACCGGCCGGTGATCGTCGCCTACCTGATGCTCACCGTGATGCTGTTCGTCACCATCAACTTCGCGGTCGATCTCATCTACGCGGCCCTCGACCCGCGCATCCGCCGCAAGGAGTCGGCATGATGGCCGCAGCAACCGCCACCGCCGCCCTCGACGTCTCGGTGGAGACGCCGCTGCACCGCCTGGTGCGCAAGTTCGTCGCCAACCGCATCGCGCTTTCCGGGCTGGTCGTGTTCGCCGCGATCACCCTCCTCGCCGTCGCCGCGCCGCTGGTCGCGCCGCAGAACCCCTACGACCTCGCCACCCTCGACATCATAGACGGATCCCTGGAACCGGGGATGACCAACATCGACGGCAAGCCCTATCTGCTCGGCACCGACGAACAGGGCCGCGACATGCTCTCGGCCATCCTCTACGGCCTGCGCATCTCCATCGGCATCGGCGTCGGCTCCACCGTCATCGCGCTGGTCATCGGCCTGGCGCTCGGCCTCTTCGCCGCCTATTCCGGCGGCTGGCGCGACACCCTGGTGATGCGCCTGGTGGATCTGCAACTCGGCTTCCCGCCGATCCTCATCGCGCTGATCCTGCTCGCCATCCTCGGCCGCGGCGTCGATAAGGTGATGATCGCCCTGGTCGCCCTGCAATGGGCCTATTATGCCCGCACCGTGCGCGCCACCGCCCTGGTGGAGCGCCGCAAGGAATACATCGAGGCGGCGCGCTGCCTCGCGCTGCCCTATTCGCGCATCGTCTTCGGCCACCTCATGCCCAACTGCCTGCCGCCGCTGATCGTCGTGGCGACGATGCAGGTGGCGCACGCCATCGCGCTGGAAGCCACGCTCTCCTTCCTCGGCGTCGGCGTGCCGGTGACCGAACCCTCGCTCGGCATGCTCATCGCCAACGGCTTCGACTTCATGATGAGCGGGCGCTACTGGGTGAGCTTCTTCCCCGGCATCACGCTCCTCGTCACCGTGGTGTCGATCAATCTGGTCGGCGACCATCTGCGCGACATTCTCAACCCGAGGCTCCAGAAATGACCGAGACCAAGGTTTCCGGGGCCGCGCCGACCCTCGTGGTCGAAGGCCTGAAGACGCACTTCTTCACCGAGGCGGGGGTGGTCAAGTCGGTGGACGGGGTGGACCTTTGCGTCGATCGCGGCGAGATTCTCGGCCTCGTCGGCGAGTCCGGCTCCGGCAAGTCGGTGACCGGCTTCTCGCTCCTCGGCCTGATCGACCCGCCGGGCCGCATCGTCGCGGGCTCGGTCCGCCTCAACGGCGAGGAACTCACCACCGCGAGCGAAAAGCGCCTGCGCGACCTGCGCGGCAACCGCATCGCGATGATCTTCCAGGACCCGATGATGACCCTCAATCCGGTCCTGAAGATCGAGACCCAGATGGTCGAGACCCTGCTCGCACACGCCAGGATGAGCCGCGCCGACGCCCGCGCCAAGGCGCGCGACGCGCTCGGCCGCGTCGGCATCCCGAGCCCGGAGGAACGCCTCGACGCCTATCCGCACCAGTTCTCCGGCGGCATGCGCCAGCGCGTCGCCATCGCCATCGCGCTGCTGCACAGCCCGGACCTGATCATCGCCGACGAGCCGACCACGGCGCTCGACGTCACCATCCAGGCGCAGATTCTCGCCGAGGTGCAGACGCTCTGCCGCGAGACCGGCACCGCGCTGATCTGGATCACCCACGACCTCGCCATCATCTCCGGGCTGGCCGACCGCGTCGCGGTGATGTACGCGGGCCGCATCGTCGAGACCGGCAGCATCGCCGAGGTGGTGTCCGGCCCGCGCCACCCCTACACCCACGGCCTCATCGGCTCGGTGCCCAGCCGCAACCAGCGCGGCCACCGCCTGACCCAGATTCCCGGCATGACGCCGTCGTTCCTCGCGCTGCCGCCGGGCTGCGCCTTCGCGCCGCGCTGTCCGCGCGCCTCCGCCGCCTGCACGGCGATGCCCGAGCTCGCGGGCGAGGGCCACGCGGTGCGGTGCTTCCACCCGATGAACCAGCCGCAAGGAGTTCCGGCATGACCGCCGCGCAGAAGACCCCCGCCGCGGGACTCGTGCCGAAGGTGCCGGTGATCTCGGCCCGCGGCATCGACATGGTGTTTTTGAAAAAGCAGCCGGGCCGCCTCGACCCCTGGCTGAGGAAGTTCGGCCTGCCGGTGGCCGAGCCCCTCGGCGTGCATGCGCTCGACGGCGTCGATATCGACGTGATGAAGGGCGAGGTGGTGGGCCTGGTCGGCGAATCCGGCTGCGGCAAGTCCACCCTCGGGCGCGTCATCGCCGGAATCCTCGACCCCACCGCGGGCACCTTCCGCTTCCAGGGCCGCGCATACGACGAAATGCCGCCGCAGGAGCGCTACCGCGCCCGCGTCGCGGTGCAGATGATCTTCCAGGACCCGTTCGCCTCGCTCAATCCGCGCAAGCGGGTGTTCGAGATCATCGGCGAGGCCCCCCTGGTGCACGGCCTGGTGAGCAAGGACAAGCTCGAGGACTACGTGGACGAGATGATGCTGAAGTGCGGCATCGACCCCGCCTACAAGCAGCGCTTCCCGCACCAGTTCTCCGGCGGGCAGCGCCAGCGCATCGGCATCGCCCGCGCGCTGGCGGTGAAACCGCAGTTCCTGGTCTGCGACGAATCGGTGGCGGCGCTCGACGTCTCGATCCAGGCGCAAATCATCAACCTGTTCATGGACCTGCGCCGCGACTTCGACCTCACCTACCTGTTCATCAGCCACGACCTCGGCGTGGTCGAGCACATCGCCGACCGCGTGGTGATCATGTATCTCGGCCGCGTCGTCGAAACCGCGCCCACCGAGGCGCTGTTCGACACGCCGCGCCACCCCTACACCCAGGCGCTCTTGGCCAACATGCCGCGCATCTCCACCGGCAAGCAGGCCTTCGGCCAGATCATCGGCGAGATTCCCTCGCCGCTGCATCCGCCCACGGGCTGCCACTTCCACCCGCGCTGCCCGTTCGCCACCGAGCGCTGCCGCGCCGAACGGCCGATGCTGCGCCCCACCGGCCCCAACTCCCAGGCCGCCTGCCACCTGATCGAGGAAACCCCGTAAATGCACGCGCCGATCCCCCAGGTTCTGTCGATCGCCGATGCGGAGCCCAAGGCCCGCGTCGCCGCGGTGTTCGACAGCCCGCACAGCGGCACCGACTATCCGCAGGACTTCCGCCCCGCCCTGCCGATGCGCGAGCTGCGCAAGGCCGAGGACATGTACATCGACGAGATCTACGCCGCCGCCCCGGCGGCGGGCGCGGCGCTGCTGCTCGCCCACTTCCCGCGCATCTACATGGACGCCAACCGCTCGATCATCGACATGGACCAGGACCTGCTGGACGCGCCGTGGCCCGGCCCCCTGGCGCCCGGCATCAAAACCCAGTACGGCCTCGGCCTGATCTGGCGCAAGTCCGCCGAGGGCAACCCGATCTACGACCGCCTGCTCTCCGTCGCCGAGTGCGAGGCCCGCATCGCCCGCTATCACGCGCCCTACCACACCGCGCTGCAACGCCTGCTGAACGCGCGCCACGCCGCCTTCGGCGCGGTCTATCACATCAATTGCCACTCGATGCCGGAGTTCAGCAGCGCGCTTGCGCCGGAGGGTCCGGGCATTCCGCGCGCCGACATCGTGCTCGGCGACCGCGACGGCACCACCTGCGCCCCCGCGTTCACCCACGCGGTGGCGGAGTGCCTGCACGGCGAGGGCCTCAACGTGGCGGTCAACGACCCCTACAAGGGCGTCGAACTGGTGCGCGCCTTTTCCGACCCCACCGCCGGCCGCCACAGCCTACAGGTGGAGATCAACCGCCGCCTCTACATGAACGAGACCACCTTCGAAAAGAATGCCGACTTCGCCGCCACCAAGGCGGCGGTCGGCCGCCTGATCGCGACCGTCGCCGACTTCGCCAGGTCCGCGGCGTAATACCGTTCGTCACAACAGCGAGCAAACCGATCATGTCGTCCGAGTCCCTGGACACCCTGAACCTCCTCAAGACCCTGGTCGCCTTCCCCACGGTCAGCCGCGACTCCAACCTCGCGCTGATCGACTGGATCGAGGCCTACGTCACCCGCTTCGGCGCCACCTGCCGCCGCACCTACAACGCGGAAAAGACCAAGGGCAACCTCTTCGTCACCATCGGCCCGGCCGACGTGCCGGGGGTCATCCTCTCCGGCCACACCGACGTGGTGCCGGTGGACGGCCAGGACTGGGCCACCGACCCCTTCGCCGTCGCCGAGAAGGAGGGCCGCCTCTACGGCCGCGGCACCGCGGACATGAAAAGCTTCCTCGCCGTCATCCTCGCCTACGTGCCGCGGTTCGCCGCCGCGAAGCTGAAAAAGCCTGTCCACCTCGCCTTCTCCCACGACGAGGAAGTGGGCTGCATCGGCGTGTGCAGCCTGATCGAGGACATGGCCCACCTGCCGGTGATTCCGGAAATGTGCATCGTCGGCGAACCCACCCTGATGCGCCCGATGCTCGCCCATAAGGGCAAGGTCAACGTGCGGGTGCGGGTGAAGGGTTGGGAATGCCACTCCTCGCTCGCCCCCACCGGGGTCAACGCCATCGAATACGCCGCCGAGCTCATCGCCTTCCTCAAGGCCCTGGCGCGGCGCAAAAGCCAGGAAGGCCCCTTCGACACGATGTTCGACATCGCCCACACCACGGTGCACACCGGCCTGATCGAGGGCGGCACCGCGCTCAACATCGTGCCGCAGGACTGCACCTTCGATTTCGAAATCCGCGCCGTGCCCGCCGACGACCGCATGGGAATGCTGGAGGAAATCAAGGCCTACGTCGCCGCCGAGTTGGAGCCGCCGATGAAGGCGGTGCACCCCGCCTGCGGCTTTTCCTGGGAAGTCCTCTCCTCGGTGCCGGGTTCCGACACCGACCCCAACGACCCGATCGTCCACATGGTCAGCCATCTCTCCGGCGCCAACAGCTACGGCAAGGTCGCCTTCGGCACCGAGGCCGGGCGCTTCCAGACCCGCTGGAACATGCCCACGGTGATCTGCGGCCCCGGCGACATCGACCAGGCGCACAAGCCGGACGAATACATCGAACTCTCGCAAATCCGCGCCTGCGAAGGCTTCATCGCCCGCCTGCTGGAACGCATGGCGGCATAATCATGAAGAGTGCCTAGACAGGATTCTCAATCTGTTATACCCTGTCCGTAGAAATATATTATATAATATATTTCTACGGACAGGAGGTTGCCATGCAGAAAAATGGGTCCATCCAAACTGCAAGCGTGCCCCCTACCCAGCGTGCCGCCATCGTGTCGCAAGCCACGGTTCGCGCCGCATCCCGGCTCGGCCTGACCAATGCACGCTTGGCCGAAGTATTGGGGGTTTCAGAGGCTACGGTCTCCCGCATGAAACGAGGGGGGTACGTTCTCGAGCACGGCAGCAAGCACTATGAGTTGGCGCTCCTGCTCTTGCGGCTCTTCCGCGGCATAGACGCCATTCTCGGTGGCGACGAACGTGCAATCCGTTCCTGGATGACGGGGCAAAATACGGTCCTTTATGGCCGGCCGATCGACCTGATCATAAAAGTCAACGGGTTGGTGGACACTGTGGGCTATGTGGACTCTCGACGCGCTCCGATCTGAAGCTCACATTCTTACAGGCCGCCTGTGGCGCATCGTCGAGGGCCAGTGGTGGGTCTCGACGATGCGGCTTGCCGACAGCCTTCTGGAACAACGAATCCTGGAAGAAGAGATCGAAACAGCCAAGCCGCGCCTGCCACCGGGAACCGAACACCTGCACCCTTTGCTTCGCACGCCGTTTCGGTACGAGCCCTACGATAAAGGATCCCGGTTCCGCCGCGCGCATCAAAAGGATGGCGTGTTCTACGGCAGCGAAGAGGTTGAAACGGCGATCGCCGAAATGGCTTTTCTACGTGCTTTGGTCATTGCCGAATCTCCCGAGATGGTTCTCCCGCAAGACCCCTCGCACATCACCGCTTTCAAGGTGCCGTACCAAGCCGAAACCATCGACCTTACGCACCCCCCCTTCAGTTCCAAAGCCGCGCTTTGGACTCGCCCCAACGATTATCAACCCTGCCAGGACCTGGCGGACGCCGCGCGCGCCGCGGGCGTCCAGGCCATACGATACCAGTCCGTACGCGACCCGAAAGGACGGGCGAACCTGGCCCTTCTTTCATGGCATGCTTTTTCTGCAAACGAACCGGACCATTGCCACCAAACCTGGCATCTCTTCCTGCGCCCGAGCGAGGTCATAGCACGGCGTGAATTCCCTCCCCTGACGCTGGCTTTCTCACATGACGATCTGGGAAAAGACCCGCGCCTAGACGTTTTTTTCTCTTCTGAAAATCCATGACGACCCGCTTGAACAAAACGGATTTCCCCTGCCTCTCCGCCGCCTGGTCCCGCCACGAGGCGGAACTGCTGCGCTGGCTCTCCGCCCGCGCGCCGGACGCGGCGGAGGACATCCTGCAGGAAACCTTCCTCCGCGCCCTGCGCCAGGAAAAACGCTTCTGCGACGTCGCCAACCCCCGCGCCTGGCTGTTCGAAACCGCGCGCCGCCTGATCATCGACCGCTTCCGCCTCGCCCGCGAAACCCTCCCCCTGCCCGAAGACCTCGCCGCGCCGGAACCGCAGGAAACCGAGCCGGTGGACGGCCTCGCCGCCTGCCTGCCGCGGGTGCTGGCCGAACTGCCGGAAGCCGACCGCGCCATCCTCGCCGCCTGCGACCTCGACGGCCTCACCCAGGCCGCCTTCGCCGCACGCGAAGGCCTCACCCTCCCCGCCGCCAAGGCCCGCCTGCGCCGCGCCCGCGCCCGCCTCAAGGCCCGCCTCTCCGCCGCCTGCCGCGTCACCCTCGACGAAACCGGCCGCGTCTGCGGCTTCACCCCGCGGGGGTGACGACAACCAAAACTTCGCGGGGAGACTCGGTCTCCCCGCGCCCCTCATAACTGGTTTTTCGCCGCGCAGCGGCAGGCAACACCTATGTTGCCGCTACACGGGCTTATCGCGCTGCGCGCAAAAACCAAAAGTCATGGGGTGCGCGAGGGGATCGAGTCCCCTCGCAAAGTTTTTTCTTTAATTTCCCCGCATCCTTTTCCCGCCTGCTTCGTCTCCTTCACAGGGAGGACATGATGAACCGGACTGAGATCAAGGCGGCGGCGGTGGGTTTGGGTGGGTTTCTCGCCCTGTATTTCCTGCCGGTGGAGAATTTGCGGCTGCAGAACGCGCTGTTGGAGGCGGTGTATCTGGCGCACTGGTACGCGCGGGAGCATGTGCTGCTGTGTCTGGTTCCGGCGTTCCTCATCGCCGGGGCGATCGGCACCTTCGTCAGCCAGGGCGCGGTATTGCGCTATCTCGGGCGCGATGCGCCCAGGCTCGTCGCCTATGGCGTCGCCTCGGTGTCCGGCGGGTTGCTGGCGGTGTGTTCGTGCACCGTGCTGCCGCTGTTCGCCGGGATCTACCGCATGGGCGCGGGACTGGGCCCCGCGGCGGCGTTTCTTTATGCCGGTCCGGCGATCAACGTTCTGGCGATCATTCTGACCGCGCGCATTCTCGGGCCGGAGATGGGCATCGCGCGCGCCGTCGGCGCGGTGGGGTTCAGCCTGGTGATCGGCGTGTGCATGCACCTGCTGTTCCGCAAGGAGGAGGAGGCGCGCGCCGCCGCGGCGATGGCCCTGCCGCCCCCGGAGGCGCGGGCCGTGGGTTGGGACGTGGCTCTGGTCGCCGCGCTGGTGGGCATTCTGGTGTTCGCCAACTGGGGCGCGCCGCAAGAGGCGGAGGGTATCTGGGCCGCGGTCTACGGCGGCAAGTGGGTTCTCGCCGGGAGCTTCCTGCTTGCCTTGGCGGCGCTTGCGGCGCGGCTGGCGCGCTGCGCGCCGGGAGAGCTGCGGGAGTGGCTCGCCGCCTCCTGGGGGTTCGCCAAGCAGATTCTGCCGTTACTGCTGGGCGGCGTTCTGGTGGCCGGGCTGTTGCTCGGGCGGGTCGGCCACGAGGGGCTGATCCCCTCGGCCTGGGTGGAGGCCGCGCTCGGCGGCAACGGCGTGGGGGCCAACCTGTTCGCCGCGGTGGCCGGGGCCTTGATGTATTTCGCCACGCTCACCGAGGTGCCGATCGTGCAGGGGCTGATCGGCGCGGGCATGGGCAAGGGACCGGCGCTCGCCCTGCTGCTCGCCGGTCCGGCCTTGAGCCTGCCCAACATGCTGGTGATCGGCTCGATTCTCGGGGTGCGCAAGACCGCGGCGTTCGTCGCCCTGGTGGTGGCGATGGCGGCGGCGAGCGGCATGGTTTATGGAACTTTCTTCAACTGAGGAGTAACATACGATGAAGATTCAAATTTTCGGTGGCGGCTGCGCCAAATGCCATCAGCTGGCGCAGCAGGCGGAAACCGCGGCGGCCGAGCTCGGGCTCGCGTTCGAGATGGAAAAGGTCACCGACATGGCGCGCTATGCCGAGTACGGCGTGGCGATCACCCCGGCGCTGGCGGTGGACGGCGTGGTCAAGACCATGGGCAAGGTGCCCTCCGTCGCCGAGATCAAGGCGCTGCTGAAATAGGCGGAGACGGCCGATGAGCGAGATCCCTTCCAACCGTCCGGCGGTGGTGAGCTGCTCCGGCGCGGCGGATGTCGGCGCGGTGGCCGACGGCGCGGCGCGCAGGCTGGCGCGCGACGGCCATGCGAAGATGCTCTGCCTCGCCGCCATCGGCGCGCGCCTGCCCTCCACCATGGAGGCAGCGCAGGCCGCGCCCTCGCTGCTCGCCATCAACGGCTGCCCCAGCCGCTGCGCCGCCAAAATGCTGGAGGATGCGGGTTTCTCCGGCTTCGCCGACCTGCAACTCGCCGAGATGGGTTTCAAGAAGGGGCAAACCCCGCCGAGCGCGGAAACCGTCGCCGCCGTGGCGGCGAAGGGCACGGCATTGCTCTAAAAAACCAAACCTTTGCGGGGGACCTTAGGCTCCCCGCACCCCCCTTGGTTTTTCGCCGCGCAGCGGCCATCAACCGTCACGCCGCGTGATGGCTCATGGCGCTGCGCGCAAAACAAACGGGAGGTTTGGAGGGTCTGACAGGGTGCGGGGCGGCAGCCCCGCTACACCAGCGCGACGGCGAGCCGCTCCGCCAAAGCCAGGGCCAGCGCGTCCTCGCCCTGCGGCGCCACCACCTGCATGCCGAGCGGCATGCCGGTTTCGCGGCAGGAGAACCCCGGCATCTGCACGCACGGCGCGCGCAAGAGCGTCCACAGGCGGTTGAAGTCCGGGCTGCCGGTGCCTTCGGAAAACGGCGGCGCGACGCCCGGCGCCGACGGCGAGATGAAGGCCTCCACCCCCGCGGCGGCCAACACCCCGGGCAGCTGCGCGATCACCCGGTCGCGCAGGGCATAGGCCTCCACGGCTTCGGCCCAGGTCATCGCCCGGCCTTCCTCGATCTGGGCGCGCAGGCCCGCACTCAGGAGGTTGCCGTAGGTCTCCGCCTCGAAGGCGAGCGCGCGCGCGGCCTCCCAGCGCATGATGCGGCGCTGCGCCTCCATGGCGTCGGCGAACGCGCCGGGCAGGTCCACCTCCACCGGGGTAAAGCCCGCCATCTCCATGCGCGACGGCAGCTCGATCTCGAAGGCGCGGCGCATCGCCTGCGATGCGGACTCCCACGCCGGAGAGCGGCACATGCCGAGGCGCACCGGCAGGTGCGGCGGGGCTTCGAGGTCCGCGCCGGAGACCGCCGCCGCCCACAGGCGGCAATCGGCGACGCTGCGCGCGATCACCCCCACGGTATCCAGCGAGGGCGCATAGGGCTTGATGCCGGTGGCGTCGATCAGGCCGAAGGAGGGCTTGTACCCGGCAACGCCGCAATAGGCCGCCGGGCGGACGATCGAGCCCGCGGTCTGGGTGCCCAGCGCGAACGGCGCCATGCCCGCCGCCACCGCGGCGGCGGAGCCGGAAGACGACCCGCCGGGGGTGCGCGATGCGGCATAGGGGTTGCGCGTCGGGCCGGGATGGAACCCGGCGAACTCGGTGGTCACCGTCTTGCCCGCGATGACGCCTCCGGCGCGGCGGGTCAGCGCGACCGCCGCGGCGTCGAAGGGCAGACGGGTCCCGGTATAGATCGGCGAGCCGCAGGTGGTGGGGCAGTCGCGGGTCGCCGCGATATCCTTGACGCCGAGCGGCAGGCCGCCGAGCGGCCCGGGGCAGCCCACGGCATCGGCGGCGCGCGCCTGCATCATCCAGAGTTCGGGATCGATCGCCGCCCAGGCGTGGATTTCCGATTCGCGGGCGTCGATGCGGGCGAGGCAGGAGCGCGCCAGCGCCTCGGCGGAGAGCCGCCCCGCCGCGATCTCCTGCCGCGCCGCGACGGCGGACAGGTCGCAGGGTTCGACGCGCATCACCGGCTCACCCAATCGTCGAGGATGCGGCCGTAGATCTCCACCGCCTGCCCGATGCGGGAGACCAGGGCGTATTCGTCGGTCTGGTGCGCCTGCGCGGTCTCGCCGGGACCGAGGATGATCGTCGGCGGCGAGCCGAGCGCCGGGGTGAGCACCGAAGCGTCGGTGAAATAGGGCGCGCCCTGCGGGGTGAACGCCTCGCCGGTGACGCCCTGGGCGATGCCGATGACGCGCGCCGCCCACGGCGTGGCCGGGTCGGTCCAGATGCCGCCGAGGTCGAACAGGGTCTCGATGTCCGCGGCCTCGCCGATCACCCCGGTCAATCCCTCGCGCAGAAGGGCGTGGTCCTGCCCCGGGATGGTGCGCACGTCGATCTGCATCTCCGCGCGGTCGGGCACCGAATTGATGTTGAGGCCGCCCGCGACGGTGCCGACGTTGAGCGTCGGCTTGCCGAGCACCGGGTGGCGCGCGACGTTGAAGTCGAAGTCCTCGAGCCGCACGATGGCGTGCGCCGCCTTGTAGACCGCGTTGTCGCCCGCCTCGGGCATCGAGCCGTGGGCGGTGACGCCGTGGGTCACCGCCTTGAGCCAGAGCGCCCCCTTGTGGCCGACGAAGGGGCGGTTGCCGGTGGGCTCGCCGACCAGCAGCGCCGCGGCGCGGCGCAGCATGCCCGCATCCTGCATGGCGAGCGAACCCTCGCAGCCGGTTTCCTCCGCCGCGGTGATCAGCAGCATCACCCCCGGCCCGTCGGCGAGGCGGGGGGCGCGGGAGACCGCCGCGGCGACGAAGGCGGCGACGCCGCTTTTCATGTCGCTGCTGCCGCGTCCGTAGAGCCTGCCGTCCGCAATCTCCCCGGCGAAGGGGTCCACCGACCAGGGCTTGGCCCCGAGCGGCACGGTGTCGATGTGCCCGGTGAAGGCCAGAGGCTCCGCCGCCGCATCGCCGATCGTGGCGATCAGGTTGACGCGCCCCTCGGCGAGCGGCGCCAGCGTGCAGGAAAACCCGGCCGCGGCGAGGATGTCGGCGAGAAAGGCGGCGCAGGCGCGCTCCTCCCCCGGCGGGTTGACGGTGCGGAAAGCGACCAGATCGCGGGTCAGCGCAACCCCGTCCAGGTCCATGGTCATGATCGGCGACTACCCAAAATACGCGGCGCGCACGTCCGCATTGTTCCTCAGTTCGGCGGCGCTGCCCTGCGCCACCACCCGCCCGCCGGAAACCACATAGCCGGAATCGGAAATGGCCAGCGTCTGGTGCACGTTCTGCTCGACGAGGAAAACCGTCAAGCCCTGAGCGCGGACGTTTTCGATGATGCGGAAATTTTCCTTCACGTAAAGCGGAGAAAGCCCGAGGGAGGGCTCGTCGATCAGCAGCACCCGCGGCTTGCCCATCAGGCCGCGGCCGATCGAGACCATCGCCTGCTCGCCGCCGGACATCGTGCCCGCAAGCTGGCCGCGCCTTTCCGCCAGGCGCGGAAAGACGGAGTAGACCTCGGCGAGGCGGCGGCGGATCTCCGCCTCCGCGGGTTCCTGATAGGCGCCGAGGCGCAGGTTCTCCTCCACCGTCAGCTTGGGGAACATCCGCCGCCCTTCGGGGATGCAGGCCACCCCCTTGGCGATGACGCGGTGCGTCGGCAGGCCGGCGACGTCCTCGCCGAACACCTTGATGCTGCCCGCGTGCGGCGGGGTGAGGCCGAGGATGGAGCGGATCAGCGTGGTCTTGCCCGCGCCGTTGGAGCCGAGGAGGCAGGTGATCTGCCCGGCGGGCGCGACGATGTTGACGTCGGTGAGCACGTCGGCCTTGTCGTAGGCGGTGTAGAGCCCGGAGATTTCGATTGCCGGGAGCGGAGCGATGGCGTCCATACCCAAATATCCTTACGCGGAGCCGAGGTAGGCTTCCTGAACCTGGCGGTCGGAGGCGACGTCCTGGTAGGAGCCCTCGGCGATCTTCTCGCCGTAGTTCAGCACCACGCAGCTGTCGCTCACCCGCTCGATGACGCCCATCTCGTGCTCGATGATGATGATGGAAAGCCCGCCCTGGCGGTCGCGCACCGCGAGAATGTCGTCCATCAGCTGGTGCGTCTCCTCATGGGTCATCCCCGCCGAGGGCTCGTCCAGCAGCAGCAGCTTCGGCCGCGAGATCAGGGCGCGGCAGATCTCGATGCGGCGGCGCTCGATCATCGGCAGCGCGCCGACCGGGGCGAACATCCGCTCCGCGAGGAACGGGCTGAACGAGGCGGCGAGCGCCGTGGCTTCTTCCAGCGCGCTCTCCACCTCGAGGCGGAAGGCCTTGCGGTTGAACAGGTTGAAGATCAGCCCCTGGTTCAGCCGCGCGTGGTTGCCGACCATGATGTTGTCGAAGATCGAAAGCTCCAGGCACAGGCGCGAGCGCTGGAAGGTGCGCGCGATGCCTGCGCGGTAGACCGCCTGCGGCGCATTGCCGGTGATGTTTCCGCCGTCGAAGAGAACCTTGCCGCCGTCGGGGCGGTAGAGCCCGGTGAGGACGTTGAACGAGGTGGTCTTGCCCGAGCCGTTGGGGCCGATCAGGCCGAGAATTTCGCCGCGGCCCAGGCAGAACGACACGTCGTTCAAGGCGCGCACGCCGCCGAAGCTCTTGGACAGGGCCTCGATGTCGAGCAGGGGTCCGGGGGTGGCGGGCACGGCGGCCTCCATGGCCGGGGCGGCATCGGTGGTCTGCATCATCAAGCGGCCTCCTCGTTTTGCGGCACCGGCAGATAGCGGCGCACCGCGCGCGGCAACAACCCCTCGGGGCGGAACAGCAGGATCGCCATCACCACCACCGAGAACAGCAGGAAGCGGTATTCCTGAATCGCCTGCAGCTTCTCCGGCAGGATGACGACGATGGCGGCGGCGAGGATGGTGCCCCACGGGCTGCCCATGCCGCCGAGCAGCACGATCGCCACCAGGATCAGGCTGTCGGAGAAGGTGAAGCTGGTGGGCGCGACATAGCCCAGCATGCTGCCGTAGAGCGCGCCCGCGACGCCGATGATCAGGTTGCCCGCGACGAAGGCGAGAATCTTGGCGCGGCGGATCGGAATGCCGTAACAGGCGGAGGCGGTCTCGTCCAGGCGCACCGCGTCCAGCGCGAGCCCGATCCACGAACGCTCCAGCCGCCGCACCATGACGAAGGCGAGGCCGAGCACGAGAAGCGCGGCAAGCGCGTAGTTGAGGTAGAACGAGGTCTCGACGCCGAAGACCACCGGCCCGTCGGCGAAGCTCCAGCCGGGAAGCGTGACCGGACCGACGCTCTGCCCCTGCGGCCCGCCGAGGGTGTCGTTGACCTCGAGGAAGGTCTTGAACAGCACCGAGAAGGCGATGGTGACCACCGCGGCGTAATGCCCGCGGGTGCGCACCACCGGGAACACCAGCACCAGGCCGATGACGGCGGCGATCAGCCCGCCGAGCGGCAGCACCAGAACCGGCGGCAGCACCGACTTGCCGATCAGCTCGGCGGAAGTGTAGGCGCCGATGCCGAAGAACGCGGCCCCGGCGAAATTGACCACGCCGGTGTAGCCGAACTGCACGTTGAGGCCCAGCGCGGCGGTGGCGTAGAGCATCACCGTGGCGAGCATCAGAAGCGGAAAGTGGTCCTCGGCGAACACCGCGATGAGGGCCAGCGCCATGCACCCGCCCATGGCGGCGACCGCGCCGGGATGGGTGCCCGCGGCAAGCGAGGCGCGGCGGATCAGGCCGATGCGCCCGGCGGCGAAGGCGGCCACGGCGGCGAAGGCGACCAGCGAGATCACCGCGACGTCGCTCTCCTGCTCCATGAACACCACGGCGTAGACCAGTCCGAGGCCGAAGGCGAGAGCGGCGGCGGCGAGCGGCGGCAGGCGGAGGATGAAGGCGCGCATGGTCAGACTCGCTCGCTGCTGCGTTCGGGGATCAGGCCGGTGGGCTTCCACCCCATCAGGGCGATGACCACGGCGAAGGCGAAAACGTCCTTGTAGGCGGAGGCGAAGGGCAGCGCCACCGCGCCGATCATCTGCAAGGCGGCGAAGAGGAAGCCGCCGAGGATGGCGCCGTAGAGGTTGCCCAGGCCGCCGATGATCGCGGCGGAAAAGCCGATCAGGCCGAGGAGGAGGCCCATGCCGAAGTTGACCTCGTTGTAGTAGAGACCGTTCATCACCCCCGCCACCGCGGCGATGCCGGAGCCGAGCGCAAAGGTGACGAGGACGATCAGGGTGTAGTTGATGCCCATGGTGCGCGCCGTCTCCTCGTCCTGCGCGACGGCGCGGATGGCGAGGCCGAGGCGGGTGCGGTTGATCAGCATGTGCAGGCCGACGATCACCGCGATGCCCGCAATCACCAGAAGCGCGCTGTCCGCCCGCAGGGTGAAGTTGCCGAACTGCCATGCGGTGGAGGGCAGCAGCGCGGGAAACGCCTTGGGGTTGGAGCCGTCGGGATAGAACAGACGCACCGATTCGCGCAGCGCGGTGCCGAGCATCAGGGTGATCAGCAGGATGTTGAGGCGCGGCGCGTTCTTCAACGGCAGGATCAGCCACTTGGCGATCGCCGCGCCGAGCAGCGCGGTGCCGGAGACGGCGAAGAGAACGCTCGCGGCAAGCTGCACGAACGGATTGGTGAAGCCGAGCGCCGCAGCGCCGAGCGCGGCGGTGAACCCGGCGAAGGCGCCGACCATCAAAACGTCGCCGTGGGAGAACTTGATGACGTCGAGAACCCCGAAGAACAGGGTGAAGCCGACCGCGACCAGGGCGTAGATGGTGCCCAGCATGATGCCGTTGACGAGGTATTGTCCCAGAAGGTCCATGGCTGCCGTCCGTCTCCCCTCGCGATCACGCGCGGCGCGGGGACGGCCCCCGCGCCGCGCAACGGTGTTCTCAGCGTCCGGCCAGCTTGCGCTTGCCCGCGGCGTATTCGCTGTCTTCCCACAGCACCCACTTGCCGTCCTGCACCACGTACTTGGTGATCGCGGCGACGGTGTTCTGGCCGTGATCGTCGAAGCTGATCGGGCCGGTGATGCTGTCCTTGTCCTTCACCTTGCCGAGATAGGCGGTGACCTTCTTGCGGTCGGGACCGACCGTCTCGATGGCGTCGAGCAACAGGGTGGCGGCGGCGAAGGCGAACGCGCCGTAGGCGTCCGGGCCCTGGTCGAACTTCGCCTTGTCGTACTGCTCCATGAAGTACTTGCCGCCCGGCAGCTTCTCCACCGGCGCGCCTTCGCGCAGGGCGATGATGCCTTCGGAAAGCTTGGGATCGAGGCCTTCGAGGAAGGCGGTGGAGACGATGCCGGAAACCCCCTCGAACTGCGCGGTGATGCCCAGCTTGTCCATCTGCTGGCGGATGCGCACGCCGAGCGGGGTCAGGCCGCCGAAGTAGATGACGTCGGGCTTCATCTCCTTCGCCTTGGTCAGTTCGGCGGTGAAGTCCTGCTGGTCGGCGGTGACGCCGAAGGTGGCGAGAATCTTGCCGCCCTTCTCCTTCAGGAACTTGGAGAAGTAGGCGTTGTGGCCTTTGCCGTAGTCGGTGGTGTCGTGCAGGATCACCCAGGTCTTGAAGCCCTGCCTGGTCATGAAGTCGGCGGCGACCTCGTTCTGGTTGACCATGGTGCCGTTGACGCGGTGGACTTCCTTATAGTCGTTGCCGTAGGTGATGTCGGGCAGCACCGCGCCCCAGACGATCATCGGCAGGCCGAACTTGTGGTAGACGTCCACCGTGCTCATCGCCACGGCGGAGCAGTAGTGCGCCACCGCGCCGACGGTCTTGCGGTCGGCGGCGGCCTTGGTCGCCACCTGCACGCCGACGTTCGGCTTGCACTCGTCGTCCTGGCTGAACAGCTCGTAGCTGTACTTGGCCTTGGGGTCCTTGTTGCGGATCATCACCGCCAGTTCGGCGGAGTTGCGGCCGCCGACGCCGATCGAGGCGTTGCCGCCGGAGAGCGGGCCGATGAAGGCGATCTTGACCTTGTCTTTCGCGAACGCGCCGCCCAGGGGGGCCGCCGCCAGCGCCGCGGACAAAAGCGCGCCGACGCTGAAACGCAGGATGGTTTTCATACAAGAGCTCCTCTGTTTCCCAGCGCCGGGCAAGCTTCGCCAGGCAGGGTTTCCGTCCCCAGAGTGACAGAGGAGAAATGGAATTCAAGCGACTTGAATGAGTTTTTGCGAATTTTTTGTGCGTGCTTAAAAAATCGTCACATGCGCCTCGAATCCAGGCAAAACCCAAGACTCCGTGAGGCGCGCGCGCCGTGGGCGACTCCGTGCAGAAACCGCCCGCCTGGGGAAACCTGCCTAGTAGGTGGGCGGCGTGTTGACCCACAGCACCCGGGCCGGAACCTCCCCCAAATTGCGATAGGAGTGCGGCCTCTCGGAGCGGAAATAGAACGAATCGCCGCGGCCGATGGTCATCGTCTCGCCGTCCACGGTGAGTTCCAGGGCACCCTCGAGCACATAGCCGAACTCCTCGCCGACGTGGCTGGTCGGCCCCGCCGAGGAGCCGCCGGGATTGACCGTGTGGATGTTGGCCTCCAACATCACGCCCTCGCCGCGCGGCATCAGAAGCTCCAGCATCACGCCCGGCAGAGCCCCCGCCCGGCCGACGTTGACCTTGGGGCGGGATCCGGCGCGGTGCACCATGCGCTCCGTCGCATCCGACGCGCCGAACAGGCCGAGAATGCTCACATCCAACGCGCCGACGATGCGGCGCAGCAGATTCAGCGAGGGAATGACGCTGCCGGTCTCGATCTTCGACAGCATGCTCTCGGAACACCCGGCGGCGGCGGCCAGGTCCTTCAGCCGCATGCCGCGCATGCGCCGCGCATGACGCAGCCCCATGCCCAGCTGCTGCGACGTGTGCGGCAGGCTGAAATCCGGCGAATCGGAGAGATTCTGCGCTTCGGACATCGGCTGGTTCCGGGATGCGCGGCAACCGCACGCCCGAAAGCGACGCGTCGCGGCGGACGAAGGCTGGTGCCGGTGGAGTGATTCGAACACTCGGCCTACTGATTACGAATCAGTTGCTCTACCCCTGAGCTACACCGGCAGCCTTCCACGAAGGCCGGGAAGATACGGATATTTTCCCAAATTGGCAAGGGGTCCCAAAAACCAAAACGTTGCGGAGGGTCGCGGACCCTCCGCGCCTCCCATAACTTTTGGTTTTCGCCGCGTAGCGGCAGCAACATCCCTGTGGCAGGCGCACGGGCTTATGGCGCTTGCTCGGAAAATGCTTTCTGCATTTTCCTCGTCCTCGGCTCCGCCTCGGACCATGGCCCTTCGGCCATGTCCCTACGAACGCCTCCGGCGTTCTCCGTCGCGCAAAAACCCGGGTTATGGGGAGCGCGAGGGGACCGAGTCCCCTCGCAAAGCTCTTATCTTTCACCCCACCGCCAGCGCCGCGGCCGCGCGTTCGATCCACTCGCGCTGGGTGCCGGGGTCCGCGCCCTCGGCGGCGAGGACGCGGGCCATGGTCAGCGCGGCGCGGCCCGCGGTTTTCGCCGTGGCGTCGGGGCCGAGGATGGGGGCGAGCGCGGCGTGGGCATCGGCGAAGGATTCGGCGCGCAGGCAGGCCTCGGCGAGGGCGAGGCGGCTTTCCGGGTGGTCCGGATTGGCGGCGATGAGTTCGCGCACGCGCTTGACCTGCTGCGCCGCGTCCTCCTCCCGCCAGAGGTCGAGCCAGGCGGCGAGCAGTTTCGGCGAGGGGGTGCGCGCCCACTGTTTGGCGATCACCTCGGCGGCCTTCTTGCCGCGGTTTTCCACGGCGTGGATCTGCGCCAGGGCGAGCGCCGCGGCGATGCTGTCCGGGGCGGCGTCGAGCGCCTCGCGGGCGAGCTTCGCCGCGTCGGAAAGGCGGCCCTCGGCGCGCGCCGCCTCGGCGCGGGAGAGGGTGAGGCGGGCGGATTCCTCCGCCGCGAGGGAGGCGTCGAAGCCGCCCTTCTTGCGTGCCTTGGCCAGGGTTTCCTGCGCCGCGTCGAGGAGCCCCGCCTCGATCTGCGCGGCGTAGAGGGCGCGCGCCGCCCAGGCCGCGCCGGGGGCGCGGGCGAAGGCGCGGGTGGCGAGGTCGAGCGCCCGCGGGTCGGAGGCGGGCATCGCGGCGAGCAGGCCGCGCAGCCCGGCGCGTTCGGTCTCCGGGGTTTCCAGCAGCGCCTCGTAGTGCGGCTGTGCGGCGGCGGCGTCGCCCTTTTCGGTTTCGATCTGCGCGGCGATGAGGTGGGCGAGCTGCGGGTTGGCGAGCGCCTTGTCGGCGTCCTTGAGGCAACGGCGCGCCGCATCGGCCTCGCCGCCGGCGAGCGCGGTGACCGCGCCGGCGAGCGCGGCGGTGCCCTTGACCTGCCGCTTCTCGCGGGAGCGGCGGGCGAAATGCCCGGGCAGCGCGAGGAAGCCGCCGACGAAGCGCATCAGCACCGTGGCGGCGGCGGCGAGCAGGAGGAGCGCGACCGCGAGCACCGGCACCGAGGTGTCGAGCCGCCAGGAGAGCCAGCGCACCGTCACCCCGCCGGGATGGTCGGCCATCCAGACCGCGCCGCCGACCAGGGCGGCGACCGCGATCAGGTATCCCAGGATACGGATCATCGCCTCAGCTCCCCTTCTTCCGGTTCTCGGCGGGCGCGTTCTGCATCGCGCTCGCCGCGACGCGGGCGAGCGCGTCGGAGGTGAGGGTGGAGAGCGCGGCGTCGAGGGCGACGCGGGCCTCGGCGCGGGCGATCCAGGGCTTCATCACCGCCGCGGCGGAGGCCGCCTCGATGCCCTTGAGCTCCTTCACCGCGCCGTTCAAATCCCCGGCGTTGAGGAAGGTTTCGGCGCGCGCCAGGATCGCGGGCACGGTCTTGCTCTCGTCCTTGCCGTCGAGGCGGCGCACCGTGATCAGGCCGGTGACGCGGCCGATCGACTTGTCGAGCAGGCTGTCGCCCTGCGGCGCGGCGGCGGCCTGCGCCGCGGCGACGGAGAGCGCATCGAAGCTGTGGCGCAAGGCGGCGGTGGTGGAAACCCCCTTGCCCGCAAGCTCGGCGAAGCCGCCCGCCAGCGCATCGAAGGCGGGCTTGTCGTCGGCGAGCGCGCGGGCGGTGCGCATCTCGGCGTCGAAGGGCTGGCCGTCGGCGGCCTTGGCGCGCAGTTGCACCACGGCGAGCAGGTTGGCGAGCGAGGCGTCGTGGCGCGAGGCCATGGCGCGGGCGAGCTTCTCCACATCGTTGATGCGGTCGGAGAGGCGCAGCACGCTCGCGGCTTCGGCGCGGGTCGCCTCCACCATGTCGAGGCGGCGGGCGATCTCGGCGACCTCGTCCTTCTGCACCGTGGATTTCTGCTCGGCCTTGGCGTTCATCGCCTTGATCGCCTCGGCCTGCTGCTCCACCCGCCCGGCGACGAGGTCGAGGCGGTGCAGCACGTCGGCGGAGGCGAGCGAAACCGGCGCGCCGCCCGCGCCCGCGGGCGCGCCGGAGGCCACGGCGCGCAGCCGCGCCTCGAGCGCGGAGAGGCGCTCCTTGAGCGCGCCGATCTCGGCGACGGTGGAACCGCCGGTGGGCGACGCGGCGTCGCCGATCTCCTCGATTTCGCCGCGCAGGGCCTTGACCTCGCCGCGCAGGCGGTCGAGTTCGGCGGCGTTGGTCTTGACCGTGTCTTCCATGCCCGCGATGAGGCGGCGGTTCTCGCTGGGCGGCAGGTCGGGCAGATAGCTGCGGTAGGGTTCGGGGATGGCCTGTCGCCAGTAGGGCAGCGAGGCATAGCCGCCGAGCCCCAGGATCACCAGCAGCAGGAACCCGGCGAGAAGGCCGCGGCCGCCGGAACCCGACTCCTCCGCACCGTCCTCCTCCGCCGTCTCCTCGGTCTCGACGTCGTCGGCCACCGGCTCCACGTCCGTGGACGCGGTGTCTTCCACCGTGCGGTCGGCATCCTTGTCGCCTGAGGTCATCGCCTATCCTCCAACCGTTTCCCAACATCCCGCCGCGCGGTCGGCATCCAGCGCCGCGAGCAGGGCGTCCTGTTCCGGACGGGGGGCGACGCGCACCGCGCGCCAATCCGCCGCCCGCAATTCCTCCGCCACCGCCGGGGACAACGCATAGGCCGCAACCGGCCGCAAGTCCCCCGACACGCCCGCAGCCTTTGCCAGAGTAACGAAAGTCCGGGCGGTGCGGGGCGAAAAAAACAGCGCCGCGCCGATCCGCGCGGATTTCAAGCTCTCCACCAGGGTGGGGCTCAACCCCTTGACCGGGCAAGATTCATACAAACGTGCCTTGCGCACCTCGAATCCGGCGGTTGCGAGTCTCCCGGCAAGGTCGCCCGCCTCGGCATTGGCCGCCACCTGCAACAGCGCGCCGCCCTGCGGCGCCAGGGTGGTTTCCACCAGGCGCGCCAGGGTGGCGACGTCGCCGCCCGCGGAACGCACCGCGGCGAATCCCAGGCGCTTCGCCTCCGCCGCCGAGGCGTCGCCGACCGCAAGCAGCGGCAACCCGCGCACCGGCGTCGCCGCGGCGAGCGCGCGCGCGCCGTTGGCGCTGGTGATGAGGATCGCCTGCACGTCCCACAGGGCCGGGGCCGGGCCGGAGATGAAGCGGATGTCGAGAAGCGGCTCGACCACCGCCTCGTCCCCCATCGCCTGCAACCGCGCGGCGGTGGCGGCGGAATCGTCGCGGGGACGGGTGATCAGCACGCGCATGACGCCGCCTTGACCTCCGCCCCGGCGTCCGCGCCGATCGCCTCGGCCTCCGCCGCGCCGCCGGCGCGCCGCGCCTCGAACACCGCGCTGCCGTCGGTGCGCGCCAGGCGGCCGAGGAACTCCACCCGCCCGCCCGCGCCGATCTGCGCGAGGCCGCCGATCGGGGTGCGGCAGGAGCCGTCGAGCACGCGCAGGAAGGCACGCTCGCAGCGCACCGCGACCACGGTTTCCGGGTGGTTGATGCGCGCCAGCCAATCCAGGACCCGCGCGTCGTCGGCGCGGCAAGTGACGCCGATCGCCCCTTGCGCCACCGCGGGCAGCATCTCCTCGATGGAGAGCACCCCCGCCGCCCGCCCGGCGAGGCCGAGGCGCTTCAGCCCGGCCAGCGCCAGCAGGGTGGCGTCCACCACGCCCGCCTCCAGCTTGGCGAGGCGCGACTGCACGTTGCCGCGGAAGGTCTCCACCTTCAGGTCGGGCCGCCGCGCCAGGACGAACGCGCCGCGGCGCAGGCTGGCGGTGCCCACCACCGCGCCCGCGGGCAGGGCCGTGAAGCTCGCCGCATACGGACAGAGAAAGGCGTCGCGCGGGTCCTCGCGCGGCAGCATGCACGGCAGGTCGATGCCGTCGGGCAGCCAGGTGGGCACGTCCTTCATCGAGTGCACCGCGATGTCGATGCGGCGGTCCAGCATCGCCTCGTCGATTTCCTTGGTGAACAGGCCCTTGCCCCCCGCCTCGGCGAGCGGGCGGTCGAGAATGGCGTCGCCGGTGGTCTTGATCACGGAAATCGCGATGGCGTCCGGCGCGGCCAGTTCCGGCGCGGCCTCGGCGAGAGCGGCGGCCACCGCGCGGGTCTGCGCCATCGCCAACGGGCTGCCGCGGGTGCCGATGGTGAGCAACGGAGAAGAAGACATCGCGCAAACCCCGATCATCGCTTTTCGACAAACCAGGAGTGTTGTAGTGGTTGGCCCCGCGCCTGCAAAGCGGTAATTGGATAGGCCATGATCGTCCTCGGCATCGAAACCAGCTGCGATGAAACCGCCGCCGCCGTCGTCACCGGCGAGCGGGAGATTCTCGCCAACGTCATCGCCACGCAGATCGCGGAACACCGCCCCTACGGCGGCGTGGTGCCGGAGATCGCGGCGCGCTCCCACCTCGCCCACATCGACGCGGTGCTGCGCCGCGCGCTGGCGGATGCGGGCATCGGCATCGGCGGCATCGACGCGGTGGCCGCCGCCGCCGGGCCGGGGCTGATCGGCGGGGTGCTGGTGGGCGTCACCGCGGCCAAGGCGATCGCCGCGGCGCGGGGCATTCCCTTCGTCGCGGTCAACCACCTGGAGGGCCACGCGCTGACCCCGCGGCTCACCGACGACGTGCCCTTCCCCTATTTGCTGCTGCTCACCTCCGGCGGCCACTGCCAGAGCCTGATCGTGCGCGGCCCCGGCGACTACACCCGCCTCGGCACCACCATCGACGACGCGGCGGGCGAGGCCTTCGACAAGGCGGCGAAGATGATGGGGCTGGCCTATCCCGGCGGGCCGCAGATCGAACGCTGGGCCGAAACCGGCGACGCCAGGCGTTTTTCCCTGCCGCGGCCGATGCTGCACGCGCCGGGGTTCGATTTCTCCTTCTCCGGCCTCAAGACCGCGGTGCGCCAGGCGCTGGACCGCCTGCCCGGCGACCCCACCGACGCCGACATCGCCGACCTCTCCGCGAGCTTCCAGGCCGCGGTGACCGAAACCCTGTGCGGCCGCCTCGCGCCCGCCGCCGCCGCCTTCCGCGAAGCCTGCCCCGCGGGCCGCTGCCTGGTGGTGGCGGGCGGCGTCGCCGCCAACCGCACCCTGCGCGCCGCCCTGGAAACCCTGGCGGCGAAATCCGGGCTTGCCTTCGTCGCTCCGCCGATCAAACTGTGCACCGACAACGGCGCGATGATCGCCTGGGCCGGGGTGGAGCGCCTGCGCGCCTTCGGCGGCGATCCCCTGGACTTCAAGCCGCGTCCCCGCTGGCCTCTCGACGCCGCCGCGCCCAAGGCGCGCGGCGCCGGGGTCAAGGCCTGAGACCCACCCGCGAACGAGGAGCATACCCCATGGATCGGATCGGCATCGTCGGCGCGGGAGCCTGGGGCACCGCACTCGCCAACACCGCGGCCAAGGCGGGCCGCGCCGCCACCCTGTGGGCGCACGAGGCCGACGTGGTGGAAGGCATCAACGCCGCCCGCGAGAACGGCGTCTTCCTGCCCGGCGTGAAGCTCGATCCCGGCGTCGTCGCCACCGGCAAGCTTGCCGAGATCGCCGCCTGCGACGTGGTGCTGTGGGTCACTCCGGCGCAGTTCGCCCGCCGCGTGCTGCGCGACTATTCCCGCTTCCACCGCCCCGGCGTGCCGGTGGTGATGTGCGCCAAGGGCATCGAGGAGGATACCCTCTGCCTGATGAGCGAGGTGCTGACCCAGGAGCTGCCGCGCAGCCCCTGGGGCGTGCTCTCCGGCCCCACCTTCGCCGCCGAGGTGGCGCGCGGCCTGCCCACCGCGATCACCCTGGCCTGCGCCGACGAGGCGCTGGCCCGCCGTCTCGCCCATGCCGTCGGCACCCCGGCGTTCCGCCCCTACTGGTCGCGCGACGTGATCGCGGCGGAGGTCGGCGGCGCGGTGAAGAACGTGCTCGCCATCGCCTGCGGCATCGTCTCCGGCCGCGGCCTCGGCCACAACGCCCAGGCCGCGCTGATCACCCGCGGCCTCGCCGAGATCACCCGCCTCGCCGTCGCCAAGGGCGCGCAGCCGGTCTCGCTGATGGGCCTCGCGGGCCTGGGCGACCTCATCCTCACCGCCACCTCGATGATGTCGCGCAACTTCTCCCTCGGCGCGGCCCTCGGCCAGGGCCGCGCCCTCGCCGACATCCTCGCCGAACGCCGCGCCGTCACCGAAGGCGTCGCCACCGCCCGCGCGGTGCGCGACCTCGCGGCGAAAACCGGCATCGACATGCCGGTCGCCGCCGCCGTCGCCGCCGTGCTGTTCGACGGCGCGGACATCGCCGCCACCATCTCCGACCTGCTCGCCCGCCCGCTGCGCGCCGAGCAGGACTGACCCGACCAGCAAAGGAAAACCCCCATGCTCTTCGCCGTCACCTGCCTGGATAAGCCCGATTCCCTGGCGCTCCGCCTCGCCAACCGCGAAGCCCACCTCGCCTTCGCCAAAGCCCAGCCCTTCGCCATCGGAGGGCCGCTGCTCTCCGACGACGGGCAGACGATGATCGGCTCCCTCCTGGTGATCGAAGCGCCCGACCGCGCGGCGCTCGACGCCCTCCTCGCCGCCGACCCCTACGCCAAGGCCGGGCTGTTCCAAAGCGTCACCATCCACCCCTACAAGAAGGTCTTCCCGATGGCGTAAACCGGGGAAAACCACCAGGCCAGGGGCGCTGCCCCTGGACCCCGCTGGGGCCGCGGGCCCCAGACCCCATAACTTGTTTTCGCCGCGCAGCGGCTATCAGCCGTCACGCCGCGTGATCGTCTTATGGCGCTACGCGCAAAAGCCAAAAGTTATGGGAGGTATGGAGGGACCGAGTCCCTCCACGAAGTTTTGGTTTTCCCCACGCTGTGGAGTATTTTCCATCCACAGGTTGCGAGAAGGAGGCACGGCATGGCGCACTGGCTGATCAAGTCCGAGCCCGGCGAGTGGGGCTGGGACGACCAGGTGAAGGTGGAGAGCGAGGCGTGGACCGGCGTGCGCAACCACCAGGCGGCGCGCAATTTGAAGGCGATGCGCGTCGGCGACACCGCGTTTTTCTATCACTCGGTGACCGAGAAGCGGATCGCCGGGATCGTCGCCGTGGTGGGCGAGGCGGAGCCGGACCCGACCGACGAGAGCGGGCGGTTCGTCGCGGTGCGGGTGAAGGCGGTGCGCCCGTTCGAAAAGCCGGTGACCCTGGCGGACGTGAAGGCCGACCCGATGCTGGCGGAGCTGCCCCTGGTGCGGCAGTCGCGGCTTTCGGTGATGCCGATCCCCGACGATGCGTGGGCGAAGCTCTGCGCCCTCGGCGGAGTGGACCCATGATCCGCTGCGCGGTGTTCGATTTCGACGGCACCCTGGTGCATTCCAACGCGATCAAGCGGGAAGGTTTCTTCGCCGTGGCCGGGGTCTTCCCCGGCGGCGCGGCGGCGATGGAGGCGCTGCTCGCCGATCCGCCGGGCGACCGCTTCGCCATCTTCGCCGCCTTCGCCGCGCGCTTCGGCGCCGATGCGGGGGAACTGGCGGAGCAATACGGCGCGTGGTGCGAGGCGCGCATTCTCGCCTGCCCGGAGCGGGCGGGAGCCTCCGCGCTTCTGGCGCACCTGCGCAGCCTCGGGATTTCCATCTGGATCAACAGTGCGACGCCGGAAGCGCCGCTGCGCGCCGTGGTGGCGAAGCGCTATCCCTCCGGCGCTTTCGACGGGGTGCGCGGCGGCCACGGCCGCAAGGCGGCGAACCTGCGGGCGATCCTCTCCGCCGTCGGCTGCGCGCCCGCGGAGATGCTGATGATCGGCGACGGCGCGGACGACCGCGCCGCGGCGCGGGAGGTGGGCTGCGCCTTCGCCGGAGTGGCGGAGGGCAGCCTCGCCGCGTCCGCCGATCCGGGGCCGGTGCTCTCCGACCTTTCCGCCCTCGCCGCCTGTCTGCCCGAACCGGCGCGCTGACCGCCCTCGGTTGACTTTACCCCCCGCCTCACCCACAATTTCCGCCCTTGGCGTTCCCCCTTTCCCGTCCCGGATCCCCGCATGACCGCATCCCCCAAAACCGCGCTGATCTTCGGCATTTCCGGCCAGGACGGCGGCTATCTGTCGCGCCTTCTGCTCGGCAAGGGATACGTGGTGCACGGCACCTCGCGCGATGCGGAGGCGAGCGCCTTCTCCAACCTTTCGACGCTCGGCCTGCGCGGCCGGGTGGCCACCCATTCCGCCGCGCTCACCGACTTCCGCAGCGTGCTGCAGGTCATCGCCAAGGTCGAGCCGGACGAGATCTACAACCTCTCGGGCCAGAGCTCGGTGGGGCTGTCCTTCCAGCAGCCGGTGGAGACCCTGGAAAGCATCGCCACCGCCACCCTCAACGTGCTGGAGGCGGTGCGCTTCCTCGCCGCGCCGATCCGCTTCTACAACGCCGGGTCGTCGGAGTGTTTCGGCAACACCGGCGAGGACCCGGCGGCGGAGGACTCCCCCTTCCGCCCGCGCAGCCCCTATGCGGTGGCCAAGTCCACCGCCTTCTGGGAGGTCGCCAACTACCGCGAAAGCTACGGCCTGTTCGCCTGTTCCGGCATTCTGTTCAACCATGAATCGCCGATGCGGCCCGGCCGCTTCGTCACCCGCAAGATCGCGGCGGCGGCGGCGCGCATCGCCCGCGACGGCGGCGGCACGGTCAGCCTGGGCGACCTCTCGGTGCGGCGCGACTGGGGCTGGGCGCCGGAATACGTGGAGGCGATGTGGGCGATGCTGCAACGGCCCGAGCCCGAGGACTTCGTCATCGCCACCGGCGAGGTCAACCCGCTCTCCGCCTTCGCCGAGGCGGCGTTTTCCGCCTTCGGCCTCGACTGGCGGGCGCATGTGGAAAGCGACCCTTCGCTGCTGCGCCCCTCGGAAATCCGCTGCGGCTTCGGTTCCGCCGCCAAGGCGCGGGCAAAGCTCGGCTGGTCGGCCCGCACCCGGATGCACGAGGTGGCGCGCCGCATGGCCCTGGCGGAGCGCGCCCGGCTGGACGGGTCTCCCCTCGACGGATTGCTGTTCTGATGCTGAAGGACCTGTTGCGCCCCTGGAAGTTCCGCGCCGCCTGCCTGCCCTGGCGCGCCGCCGCCGCCTGCGGCCTGTACCATGGCGAGGGCGCGGCGGTGCAGTTCGTCATCGAGAAGGCGGACTGGGCGATCCGCTGGGTCGGCGAGCACGTGCGCGACGAGGCCAACGCCCTCGCCCCCGGCAGCGTCGCCACCACCGTGGAGCCGCAGCGCATCGCCGAGCGCGTGGTGCACTTCGGCTCGCAGTACATGTGGCTGGCCTGGGGACCGCACATGCCGCGCGGCAACCGCTACGTCACCTCGTTCTTCCACGGCAAGCGCGAGGACGGGCCGGAGATTTCCGAACACATCGACCGCTTCCTCGAAAGCGTGCCCCGCCTGTCGAAGATCGTCACCGGCGCGGGCCTGGTCGAGGAGCGCCTGCTCGGCTGGGGCGTGCCGCGGGAGAAGCTGGTGCGCATCCCGATCGGCGTGGACATGCGCCTCTTCGTGCCGCCCTCGCCGGAGCGGAAGGCGGCGGCGCGCGCCCGCTTCGGCATTTCGCCGGAGCGCATCGTCGTCGGCTCGTTCCAGAAGGACGGCGTGGGCTGGGGCGACGGCATGGAGCCGAAGCCGATCAAGGGGCCGGACGTGTTCGTCGCGGCGGTGGCGGAACTCGCCCGCGACTTTCCGGTCACCGCCTTCCTCACCGGCCCGGCGCGCGGCTACGTCAAGCGCGAGCTCGCGGCGCGCGGCATTCCCTTCGTCCACACCTATGTGGAAGGCCACACCGAGCTGGCGGAGTGCTACCATGCGCTCGACCTCTATTTCGTCACCTCGCGCGAGGAGGGCGGCCCGATGGGGCTGATGGAAAGCATGTCGAGCGGCGTGCCGGTGGTCTCCACCCGCGTCGGCATGGCCCCCGACCTGGTGACCGACGGGCTGAGCGGCGGCCTGGTGGAGCCGGAGGATGCCGCGGGCGTCGCCGCGCGCGCCGCCGCCATCCTCGCCCTGCCGGAAGCGGACTCCCAGGCCCTGCGCGCCGCGGCGCGGGAGGCGGTGAAGGCCGCCGACTGGCCGGTGGTCGGCCGCGACCACTGGCGCAAGGTCTATCAGCCGCTGATCGCACGATGAGCACGAACGCCCGCCGAGACTCCCTGGCCAAGACCGCGCTGCGCAGCGGCTGGCGCGCCGCGCTGCTGGCGCAGACCCTGGCCGCGACGCCGTTTTCCGGAGGCGGCGGGGAGCCGCGGGTGTTCTACGGCGGCGCGCGCGCGGGCAACGTCGGCGGGCCTCTGGTCAAGGTGAAGCGCCTCAAGGAATACTTCCCCGAGCGCCGCTGGACCTACAACCTCGTCTACACCCTGTCCAACGCTCCCTACCTGCCCGCCGCGGCGCTCGACTGGCTGCGCCTGCGCAGGATCCCCATCGTGCTCAACCAGAACGGCGTGTTCTATCCCGGCTGGTACGCGGGCGACTGGAAGGGGATGAACGCGGTGATGGCGCGCGCCTACCACCGCGCCGACCACGTGTTCTGGCAGAGCGCCTTCTGCCGCCGCGCCGCCGACCGCTTCCTCGGCGAGCGGCAGGGCCCGGGGGAGGTTCTGTTCAACGCCATCGACACCCGGCGTTTCGCCCCGGCGACGGAGCGGGCGGAGCGGCCGTTCACCTTCCTGCTGTCCGGCAAGATCGACGCCCACATCGCCTACCGCCTGGAGGCGACGATCGCCGGGCTGGCGGCGGCGCGCGCCGCCGGGCTCGACGCGCGCCTGACCGTCGCGGGCTGGGTCGCCGACGCCGCCCGCGCCACGGCGGAGGCGGCGATCCGCCGCCTCGGCCTCGACGGCGCGGTGGCCTTCACCGGGGCCTACACCCAGGAGGACGCGCCGCAGGTCTACCGCGCCGCCGACGCCTACGTGATGACCAAATACCTCGACCCCTGCCCCAACACCGTGCTCGAGGCGATGGCCTGCGGCCTGCCGGTGCTCCATTCGGCGAGCGGCGGCGTGCCCGAGCTGGTGGGGCCGGAGGCGGGCGTCGGCCTGCCCCTGCCCGAGGATTGGGAGGCCATCCACACCCCCGCCGCCGAGGCGGTGGGCGAGGGCATGCTGGCGGTCGCCGCCGCCGCGGGGGCGATGAGCGTTGCCGCCCGCGCCCGCGCCGTGGCAGAGTTCGACATCGCGCCGTGGATCGACCGCCACGCCTGCGTTTTCCGCACGCTTCTGGAGGCCCGTTCGTGAAAGCCCTGCTGCTCCGCCTCGCCGATCTTCTGGCCACGATCTGGCGCCTGCTGCCGGAACGGCTGCGCACCGGCTTGATCACCGGAATTCTGGTTCTCGACTCCCGCCACCCCGACCCGGCGCAGGGGCTGCGCCGCCTGATGGCGGTGCGCGACCGGCTGGAACTGGTGACCGCCGAGCGCGCCATGGCCTACGGCAAGGGCGAGCATCCGAAGCACCGCCTCACCCGCTATCACGACTTCTTCATCGACCGCATCGGCAACGGCGACCGCGTGCTCGACGTCGGCTGCGGCTATGGCGCGGTGGCGCGCAGCATCGCCCGCGCCCGCCCGGGCAGCACCGTGCTCGGCATCGACATGAACAAGCCGCGCCTCGCCCAGGCGATGGCCGCCGACAACCCGCCCAACCTCTCCTTCGTCGAGGGCGACGCGACGCGCACGGTGCCCGAGGGCGGCTGGAACGTGGTGGTACTGTCCAACGTCCTCGAACACATCGTCGATCGCGTCGGCTTCCTCTCCGCCCTGACCGCCGCCACCGGCGCGGAAAGGTTCCTCATCCGCGTGCCGCACTTCAGCCGCGAATGGCAAATGGCGCTGCGCAAGGAATTGGGTGTAAACTATTATGGTGACGACGATCACAAGATCGAGCACACCCTGGCCGAGTTCCGCACCGAAATGGAATCCGCCGGGCTGAGCATTGCCGAGGTGGCCACGCCCTGGGGTGAAATCTGGGCCGACTGCCGTTGCGGAAAGGGAAAGCCGTGACCGCCGATCGATCGATCAGCATCGTCATCCCCTGCTACGACAGCGGCGCCACCCTGCCGCAAACCCTGGACTCGCTGCGTGCCCAGAGCCTGCCGCCGCGCGAGATCATCGTGGTGGACGACGGCTCCACCGACCCCGCCACCGTGGCCCTGCTCGACTCGCTTTCCGACATCCGCCTGGTGCGCCAGCCCAACCGCGGCCTGCCCGCGGCGCGCAACGCGGGCTTTGCCGCCGCCACCGGCGAGTTGGTGCTGCCGCTCGACGCCGACGACTGGCTGGAACCGGACGCCCTGGAAAAGCTGGCCGCGGCGCTGGCCGCCCACCCGGAGGCGGCCTTCGCCTTCTCCCACATCCGCCTGGAGGGGGAATCCCGCGGCGTGTTGAAGAAGCACTACAACTTCTTCGAACAGCTGTTCCTCAACCAGATGCCCTACTGCGTCCTCATCCGCCGGGCGGAATGGGTGGCGGTGGGCGGCTACGACGAGACGATGCGCCGCGGCTACGAGGATTGGGAGTTCAACATCCGCCTCGGCGCGCGCGGCCGCTTCGGCGTGGTGGCGCCCGAACCGCTGTTCCACTACCGCGTCACCAGCGGCGGCATGCTGCTGTCCAAATCGCGCCACCTGCACGGCAGCCTGTGGACCGAGGTGCAGGCCCGCAATCCGGAAGCCTACACCTGGGGCGCCCTGTGGGCGCTGTGGCGGACCTGGCGGCGGCAGCCCTCCACCTATCCGCTGAGCCCGTTCTTCGCCTGGCTGGCGCTGCACCGCGCCTTGCCCGATGCCGCCTTCCAGGCGCTTTTCCGGCTTCTGGTGCGGTTCTCCCACGGACGGCGCGTCACCCAGCACACCCCGGG
The DNA here is from genome assembly GCA_027864655.1 of Oleispirillum naphthae. Taxonomy (GTDB): domain Bacteria; phylum Pseudomonadota; class Alphaproteobacteria; order Rhodospirillales; family Rhodospirillaceae; genus Oleispirillum; species Oleispirillum naphthae. Next base: position 65,645 of record JAQAZG010000004.1, on the reverse strand, counting down.
CCGGGACGGGGCGTGATGACGCTGTCCTGTTTCAAGGCCTACGACATCCGGGGCGAGGTGCCCGCCACCCTGGATGCGGCGATCGCAAGGCGCATCGGCCGCGCCTTCGCCGAGGAAATCCGCCCCGGCGCTACCGTGGTCGGCCGCGACGCCCGGCTGGAAAGCCCGGAGCTCGCCGCCGCGCTGATCGCCGGGCTGGCCGAGGGCGGCTCCGGCGTGGTGGACATCGGCCTCTGCGCGACGGAAGAGGTCTATTTCCAGACCGCGCATCGCGAAAAGGACGGCGTCGGCGGCGGCATCATGGTCACCGCCAGCCACAACCCCAAGGGCCACAACGGCATGAAGCTGGTGCGCAGCGGCGCGCGGCCGATCTCCGGCGATTCCGGGCTCGCCGCGATCCGCGCCCGCACCGAGGCCGCCGCGCCGCCGCCCGCGGTAAAACCGGGACAGGTGGTGCGCGACGCCGACCGCTCCGCCTACATCGACCATCTGCTCGGCTATGTGGACGCAGACGCGCTTTCCCGCCTCACCATCGTCGCCGACGCGGGCAACGGCTGCGCCGGGCCGATCGTCGCCGAACTGGCGCAGCGCCTGCCCTGCCGCATCGTGCCGGTGCGCTGCGAGCCCGACGGCGACTTCCCCGACGGCATTCCCAACCCGCTCTTGCCGGAGATGCGCGAAGCGACGGCGCAGGCGGTGCGCGCCGCCGGGGCCGACCTCGGCGTCGCCTGGGATGGCGATGCCGACCGCTGCTTCCTCTACGACGCGGACGGAAACTTCATCGAGGGGTACTATCTCGTCGGCCTGCTCGCCTGCGCGCTGCTGCAAAGGCACCCCGGCGCGAAGATCGTCCACGACCCGCGCCTGGAGTGGAACACCATCGCCGAGGTGACGCGCGCGGGCGGCGTTCCGGTGCGCTGCAAGACCGGCCACGCCTTCATCAAGGAGCGGATGCGCGCCGAGGACGCGGTCTACGGCGGCGAGATGAGCGGCCACCACTATTTCCGCGATTTCGCCTATTGCGACAGCGGCATGATCCCCTGGCTCCTGGTCGCCGGGCTGATCGGCCGCAGCGGCCGCACCCTGGCCGAACTGGTGGGGGAACGCATCGCCGCCTTCCCGTGCAGCGGCGAGGTGAATTTCCAAACCGATGCGGCGGCGACGACGCAGCGCATCCTCGCCCGCTACCTGCCGCAGGGGCCGCGCCGCGACGACACCGACGGGGTATCCCTGGAGTTCGCCGACTGGCGGTTCAACCTGCGCCGCTCCAACACCGAGCCTCTGCTCCGCCTCAACATCGAAAGCCGGGGGGACGCCGCCGCGGTGGCGCGCCATCTGGCCGAGATTTCGCACCTGATCGGAGGGGAACCATGACCTTTTCCTACGATCTTGCCGGAAAGCGCGTCTGGGTGGCCGGGCACACCGGCATGGTGGGCGGCGCGATCGTGCGCCGCCTGGCGCAAGAATCCTGCACCGTGCTCACCGCCTCGCACCGCGACCTCGACCTCACCCGCCAGGCGGAAACCGAGGCCTGGATCGCCGCGCAGCGCCCGGACGCGATCTTCCTCACCGCCGGGCGGGTCGGCGGCATCCACGCCAATTCCACCCTGCCGTCCGAGTTCCTCTACGAAAACCTGATGATCGCCGCCAACGTCATCCGCGCGGCGCACGCGAACGATGTCGGCCGCCTGCTGTTCCTCGGCTCGTCGTGCATCTATCCGCGCGAGGCGCCGCAGCCGATCCCCGAATCCGCCCTGCTCACCGGGCCGCTCGAACCCACCAACGAGTGGTACGCCCTGGCCAAGATCGCGGGGATCAAGCTCGCCCAGGCGCTGCGCCGCGAATTCGGCCGCGACTATATCTCGGCGATGCCGACCAACCTCTACGGCCCGGGCGACAACTTCCACCCGCTGCACAGCCACGTGCCCGCCGCCTTGTTGAGCCGCTTCCACGCGGCGAAGGAAGCGAACGACCCCGAGGTGGCGGTGTGGGGCACCGGCAGGCCGCTGCGGGAGTTCATGCACGTGGACGACATGGCGGACGCCTGCGTCTTTTTGATGCGCCGCTACTCGGGGGAGGAGATCGTCAACGTCGGCTCCGGCGAGGAGGTCTCCATCGCCGGGTTCGCCGCCCTCATCGCCGAGGCGGTGGGCTATGCCGGGCGAGTGCACTTCGACACCTCGCACCCCGACGGCATGCCGCGCAAGCTGCTCGATTCCTCCCGCCTGCGGGAAATCGGCTGGCGCAGGAAAATCCCTCTTGGCGAGGGACTTCGCGGCTATTACCACTGGTTTTTGCAAAATCGGCGGGGGCTTCGCGGCCTCGCCCTGGAAACCGAAACGAAAGTCTCGAAATGAAGCGTGCGCTGATCACCGGAGTCACCGGCCAGGACGGGGCCTATCTGTCGGAACTGCTGCTCGCCAAGGGCTACGAGGTCCACGGCGTGAAGCGCCGGTCCTCGTCGTTCAACACCGGCCGCATCGACCACCTCTACCAGGACCCGCACGCGGGCGGGGTGAAATACCGCCTGCACTACGGCGACATGACCGACGCCACCAACCTGATCCGCCTGGTGCAGGAGGTTCAGCCCGACGAGATCTACAACCTCGCGGCGCAAAGCCACGTCCAGGTCAGCTTCGAGACCGCCGAATACACCGCCAATTCCGACGCGCTGGGCACGCTGCGCCTGCTCGAGGCGGTGCGCATCCTCGGCCTGGAGAAGAAGACCCGCTTCTACCAGGCCTCGACCTCCGAGCTCTACGGCAAGGCGCAGGAAATCCCGCAGCGCGAGACCACGCCGTTCTATCCGCGCAGCCCCTATGCGGCGGCGAAGATCTATGCCTACTGGATCACGGTGAACTACCGCGAGGCCTACGGCATGCACGCCAGCAACGGCATCCTGTTCAACCACGAAAGCCCCCTGCGCGGCGAGACCTTCGTCACCCGCAAGATCACCATGGCGGTCGCCGCGATCCGGCAGGGGCTGCAGGACTGCCTCTATCTCGGCAACCTCGACGCCAAGCGCGACTGGGGCCATGCCCGCGACTACGTGGACGGGATGTGGCGCATCCTGCAACAGGAAACCCCGGGCGACTACGTGCTCGCCACCGGCGAGACCCACTCGGTGCGCGAATTCGTCGAGCGCGCCTTCGCCGAGGTCGGGCGGAAGATCGTCTGGCAGGGCAAGGGGGTGGACGAAACCGGCACGGATGCCGAGAGCGGCGCGGTGGTGGTGCGGGTGGACCCGCGCTATTTCCGCCCCACCGAGGTGGACCTCCTGCTCGGCGACCCGACCAAGGCGCACACCGTGCTCGGCTGGAAACACACCACGCCGTTCGCCGACCTGGTCAAGGAAATGGTCGCCGCCGACGTGGAGCGCCTGGCCAAGCAGACCAAGCTCCGCCACGCGGAATGAGCCTGCGGCAATCGCCTCAGAGCGCGCCGCGCACCGCCGCGATCACCCGGTCCTGGTCGTCCGCGGCAAGATAGGGGTGCATCGGCAGGCTCAGCACCCGCCGCGCCAGGCTCTCCGAAACCGGGCAGCCGCCCGGCGCCTGCGGATAGCGGGCATAGCCGGTCTGGGCGTGCATCGGGATCGGGTAGTAGACCTGGGTCGGCACGCCTGCGGCCTTGCACGCCGCCATCACCTTTTCCCGGTCGTCCACCAGGATGGTGTATTGCGCCCAGGCCGAGCGCGCGCCCGCGCGGCCGGCCGGGGTTTCGGCGCAGTCGGCCAGGGCGGCGGTATAGCGCTCGGCGACGCGCTGCCGCGCCTCCAGTTCCTCGGGAAAGACCGCGAGCTTCTCCAGCAGCACCGCCGCCTGGAGGGTGTCCAGCCGGGCGTTGAGGCCGGGGCGCACGTTGTCGTACTTGTCGGCGCCCTTGCCGTGCACGCGGATCGACTTCAGCAGCTCCGCCAGATCGTCGTCGTCGGTCAGCACCGCGCCGCCGTCGCCATAGCAGCCGAGCGGCTTGGCCGGGAAGAAGCTGGTGGCGGCGGCATGGCCGAACGCGCCGACGCGGCGGTTGTTGAGGCTGCCGCCGAAGCCCTGCGCCGCGTCGTCGAGCACCAGCAGGCCGTGCCGCGCCGCCGCCGCGGCCACCGCCGCGTGGTCCGCGGGCAGGCCGAAGAGGTCCACCGGGATCACCGCACGTGGATGCAGACCCATCTCCTGCGCCGCCGCCACCGCGCCGTCGAGGCCTGCGGCATCGATGTCGAAGGTGTCGGGCAGCACATCGACGAACACCGGCGTCGCGCCCACCAGAACCGCGCATTCGGCGGTGGCGATGAAGCTGAACGACGGCACCAGCACCGCGTCGCCGGGGCCGATGCCCCAGGCCATCAGCGCCATCACCAGCGCCTCGGTGCCGTTGGCGCAGCTCACCGCGTGGCGCGCCCCGGCAAAGGCGGCGAGTTCCTTCTCGAACGCCGCGACCTCCGGCCCCATGATGAACTGGCCGTGGTCGAGCACGCGGGCGATCGCCGCCTCGACGCGGCCGCCGAGATGCGCCCGCTGCGCCTGCAGGTCGATGAACGGGATCGATGACGGCTCAGACATCGGAAATTTCCTCCAGGCGGTCTCCGGCGACGCGGTAGCGGCGGCCCTCGCGCGGACAGACCAGGGTTTCGCCGAGAATCTCCCCGGCATGGCTGACCCAGCCCTTCTGCCGTGCGGGAACCCCGACCATCAGGGCGTGCGGCGGCACGTCGCGGGTGATCACCGCGCCCGCGCCGATGAAGGCGTAGGCCCCGACGGTGACGCCGCAGACGATGGTGCAGTTGGCCCCCAGCGTCGCGCCGCGGCAGATCCGGGTGTCGCGGTATTCGTCCTTGCGCGAAACGTGGGCGCGCGGGTTGTAGACATTGGTGAAGACCATGCTGGGGCCGCAGAAGACGTCGTCCTCGATGGTCACGTTGTCGTAGATCGAGACGTTGTTCTGCACCTTCACCCGGTCGCCGATGGCCACCCGGTTGCCGACGAAGACGTTCTGCCCGAACGAGCCGTCCTTGCCGATACGCGCCCCGCCGCAGATGTGCACCCAGTGCCAGACGTGGGTTCCCGCGCCGATTTCCGCACCGGCATCGACGATCGCGGTGGCGTGGACCACCGCCTTGTCCGAAACGCTCATCCCTTGAGCCCCCTTTTCACCGCGAACCATTTGCTGCGCGCCCGGCTGGCCAGGATGCGCGCCTTCACCCCCAGCGCCGCCGCCGCGGAAAGCCGCTTGCGCGGCCCCGGCGCGGCGTACACCGCGGCGATGAAGGCGGCATAGGCCGCCGCCACGCCGTCCACCGAACGCTGCGGCAGCCGGGCGCGGAAGCCGCCCAGATCCGCCGCGGCGCGTTCGACCGCCGCCAGTGCGTCGGCCGCGCTCTCGAACAACACGCCGCCTTCACCCACCAGTTCCGGATTGCCGCCGCTGTTCAGCGCCACCGGCACCAAGCCGCTGGAGATCGCCTCGGCCAGGGAATTGGAACAGGAATCGTTGCGGCTGGCCATGACGTAGATATCGGCCCGCCGCAGAAGCGCCGCGACCCCGGCAGGGTCCTGCGGCGGCAGATGGCGGATGTTGCGGAAGACAATCGGGCTGTTGCCGATGAAGGTCATCTCATAGCGGGAGAAGTCCAGCGTTTCGTCGAAGTGCCGGTAGACATCGAATCCCTTGTTCCAATTCGCCGACCAACTGACGGCGACCAGCCGCAACCGCCCGTCGGCGGAGGGCTCCCGCCCCTCGGCATGAAAAATTCGTTGGTCCGGCGCATTGAGAATCACCGTGGAGAGCGGCGGTTCGCGCAGCCCCATGCGGAGGAAACCCTTGCGGGTGTAGTCGCTCTGGAAGATCACGCCGTCGGCAGCTCGTTCCGCCAGCCGCATCACCACGCCGTCGATGCCGCTGTCCTCGCCGCGGTACAGATGCACCGGGCCGTTGATGCGATGGACGAAAGGCACCTGCGGCAGGCGGCGTTTCCAGGCGATCACCGCCTCCGCGGCGTTGAAGCTGTCGAACAGCACCGCATCGGCATCGCCAGGCGCATCCGCCCACTGCCCGCGCGCGCGGAAGCTCTCGCGCAGGGCGCACAGCAGTTGGTTGCCGCCGCCCCAGGGACCGTCGCGGAAGGGAAACAGGATATGGATTTTCGGCGCGGCGGACCCTACCAAACCGACCATCCCCCATCCACCAGGATGTTCTGGCCGGTGATATAGGCCGCCGCGTCGCTCGCCAGCAGGGCGACGACGCCCTTGAAGTCCTCCTCCACCGCCATGCGGCCGAGGGGAGCACGCGCCTCGTAACGGGCGAGGAACTCCACCGCCTGGCCGCGCGCCACGCCGCCCGGCGACACCGCGTTGACCCGCACCGCGGGGGCAAGAGTGGTGGAAAGCCAGCGGGTGAACTGGATGAGGCCACCCTTGCTCGCCGCATAGGCGGCGGGGTTGCCCATCGCGGTGCCCTCGTAGAGGCGCCAGTCGGGGCCGACGACGCCATAGATCGAGCCGAGGTTGACGATGCTGCCGTGGCCGGAGGCGGAAAGCGCCGGGGCGGCCGCCTGGCAGAGGACGAAGGCGGCGGTGAGGTTGACTTCGAGCGCGCTGCGCCAGGTTTCGGCGGACTGCTCGGCGAACGGCGTCGCCCAGCCCTGCAACGCGCTGGTGCCGACGAAGGCGGCGTTGTTGACCAGAATGTCGAGACGGCCGAACCGTTCCACCACATCGGCGACCGCGCCCCGCGCCGCCGCTTCGTCCGCCAGATCGACGACCACGGCTTCCGCCCGCGCGCCGAAGCGACCGGCAAGATCGGCGCACAGCGTCTCGGGGACCGCGCGGTCGAGCACCGCCAACGCGCATCCCTGCTCCGCCAGCGCCTCGCAGATCGCCAGTCCGATGTGCCCCGCGCCGCCGGTCACCAGCGCGACGCGGCCGGACAAGTCCAGCAGTTCCGAAAGCTTGCGCATTCCCCAGGTCTTTCCCATGCATGACGGCCCACCCCTTCGCTCGGCGGCGGACCCGAGGGCCGTACGATAGCCCAGCGCCCCGCCCCGGTGAAGATCGTTGTGCGGATAAGACGGATGCGACAAGGCTTGCCATTTCGAGGACGCAAAATATAGTACGTCGGAGCAGCCACCGGCGCGGTTTTCCGGCGCGGCGCGGCGAACAGCTCAGGGGCGAACATCGTGACACGCGTGCTGGTTACGGGGGCCGACGGATTCATCGGCTCCCATCTGACGGAAACCCTGGTGCGGCGGGGTTACGACGTCCGCGCCTTCGTGCTCTACAACTCCTTCAGCTCCTGGGGTTGGCTCGACCGCGCGCCGCAGGATATCCGCGACGGCCTCGACGTTTTCGCGGGCGACATCCGCGACCCCAACGGCGTGCGTACCGCGATGGAGGGCTGCGACGCGGTGCTGCACCTCGCCTCGCTGATCGCCATTCCCTACTCCTACCATTCGCCCGACACCTACATCGACACCAACGTCAAGGGCACCCTCAACGTGCTACAGGCGGCGCGCGCGCTGGGCGTGCGGCGGGTGGTCCACACCTCCACCAGCGAGGTCTACGGCACCGCGCGCTTCGTGCCGATCACCGAGGAACACCCGCTGTGCGGCCAGTCGCCCTATTCGGCGTCGAAAATCGCCGCCGACCAACTGGCCTATTCCTTCTACGCCTCCTTCGACCTGCCGGTGGTGATCGCGCGTCCCTTCAACACCTACGGCCCGCGCCAGTCGGCGCGCGCGGTGATCCCCACGGTGATCACCCAGATCGCCTCGGGCGCGCGCACGCTCAAGCTCGGCGCGACGCACCCGACGCGAGACTTCAACTACGTCGCCGACACGGTGGAGGGCTTCATCGCCGCGATGACCGGCGAGGCGGGCCTGGGCGAGGTGGTGAACTTCGGCTCCGGCTACGACATCTCGATCGGCGACACCGTCGCCCTGATCGCCGGGATCATGGGCGTGGAGGTGGAGATCGAGACCGACGCCGCCCGCCTGCGCCCGGAGAAGAGCGAGGTGGAGCGCCTGTGCGCCGCCAACGCCAAGGCGCACGGGCTGTTCGGCTGGACTCCCGCCTACGGCGGGCCGGAGGGCCTGCGCCGCGGCCTGGCGGAAACCATCCGTTGGTTCACCGAACCGGCGAACCTGGCCGGTTACAAGGCCGGGCGCTACAACATCTAGGACGACCGTAATGTCCACGTCCCTCTGCGACGACTTCCTCTCCGGCCTGAACGCCGTGCTCGGCGGCGCTGCAAAGCCGGTCGCCCTGCACGAACCGGAATTCGCCGGGCGCGAGTGGGAGCTGGTCAAGGACTGCCTGGACACCGGCTGGGTCTCCTCGGTCGGGCGCTACGTTGACGAATTCGAGGACCGCCTCGCGGCCTACACCGGCGCGCGCCATGCAGTCTCGGCGGTCAACGGCACCGCCGCCTTGCACGCCGCGCTGCTGTGCGCCGGGGTCGGCCGCGACGACGAGGTGCTGCTGCCGACGCTGACCTTCATCGCCACCGCCAACGCGGTGGCCTATTGCGGCGCGATCCCCCACTTCGCCGACAGCGCCGCGGACAACCTCGGCCTCGACCCGCAGGCCCTGGCGGCGCGCCTGGACGAAATCGCCGAGCCGGTCGCGGACGGCTGGCGCAACCGGCAGACCGGACGCCGTCTCGCGGCGGTGGTGCCGATGCACGTGTTCGGCCACCCGGTGGACATGGCCGCCCTGCTGGACGTCTGCGGGCGTTATGGCCTGCCGGTGGTGGAGGACGCGGCGGAATCCCTCGGCTCCCGCATCGGCGGCAAGCACACCGGCACCTTCGGCCTGGTCGGCACCTTGAGCTTCAACGGCAACAAGACGATCACCACCGGCGGCGGCGGCGCGATCCTCACCGACGATGCGGAGATGGGCAAGCGGCTGAAGCACCTCACCACCACCGCACGGGTGAAACACCAGTGGGAGTTCCTCCACGATGAGGTCGGCTACAACTACCGCATGCCCAATCTCAATGCCGCGCTCGGCTGCGCCCAGATGGAGCGCCTGCCCGAGATGCTGGCGCGCAAGCGCCGCCTCGCCGCGGCATACCACGCGGCCTTCGACGGCAAACCGGGCTTCCGCGCGGTGCGCGAGCCGGAAGGCTGCGAGGGGAACTACTGGCTGAACGCGGTGGTGCTCACCGAGCCCGACCGTGCGGCGCGCGACGCCTGCCTGCAAGCCGCCGCCGATGCCGGATACCAGTGCCGCCCGCTGTGGCGGCTGATGCACCATTTGCCGATGTACGAATCCTGCCCGCACGGGCCGCTGCCGGTGGCGGAGCGGCTGGAGGCCGGGCTGATCAACATCCCGAGCAGCGCCAAACTCGGGGGAGGGTCCTGATATGACGCGCACCGTCTGCGTGGTCACCGGATCGCGCGCCGAATACGGCCTGCTCCTGCCCTTGCTCAAGGGCATCGCCGCCGACACGCGCCTGACCCTGCAACTGGCGGTGACCGGCATGCACCTGTCGCCGGAATTCGGCCTGACGGTGCGGCAGATCGAGGCCGACGGCTTCACCCCCGACGCGCGGGTGGACATGCTGCTCGCCTCCGACACGCCGGCGGGCGTGGCGAAGTCCCTCGGCCTCGGGGTGATCGGCTTCGCCGACGCGCTCGACCGCTTGCGTCCCGACCTGCTGGTGGTCCTGGGCGACCGCTTCGAGATCCTGGCGGCGGCGCAGGCGGCGATGATTTTGCGCATCCCGATCGCCCACATCCACGGCGGCGAACTCACCGAGGGTCTGATCGACGAGGCGATCCGCCATTCCCTGACCAAGATGTCGCACCTGCACTTCACCGCCGCCGAGCCCTACCGGCAGCGGGTGATCCAGCTCGGCGAAGCGCCGGAGCGGGTATGGACGGTGGGCGCGCCGGGCCTGGACGCGATCCGCCTGACGCCGCGCCTCTCCCGCGCCGAACTCTCGGAGTCCCTCGGCTTCGACCTCGCCGCGCCCTATTTCCTCGTCACCTACCACCCGGTCACCCTGGACGCGGCGGGCGGCGGCATCGCCCCCCTGCTGGCGGCGCTGGCGGAATTCCCCGGGCACCGCATCCTCTTCACCGGGGTCAACGCCGACCCCGACAACGCCCCCATCCGCGAGGCGATCTCGGCCTTCGCCGCGGCGTGCCCGGGGCGGGTGCATGCCGCGGTATCGCTGGGGCAGAAGCGCTATCTCGGCGCGCTCGCCCATGCCGACGCGGTGATCGGCAACTCGTCGAGCGGCATCCTGGAGGCGCCTTCGTTCCGTATCCCCACGGTGAACATCGGCGACCGCCAGCGTGGCCGCCTGCGCGCCGCCTCGGTGATCGACGCAGGCGAGGACGCCGCCACGATCGCCTCGGCGATCCGCCACGCCCTGTCCGCGGATTTCCGCGCCGGACTGGTGGACATGCAGAGCCCCTTCGGCGACGGCCACGCCTCGGAACGGATGCTCGAGACCATCGCCACCCACCCACTGGAAGGACTGCTGATGAAGCGCTTCCAGGATATGCCGTCATGACCTCCCTGCGCGCCGTCTTCATCGGCTGCGTGCACTCCAGCCTCGCCATGTTGGAGGAACTGCTGACCGTACCCGGCCTGGAGATTTGCGGCGTGGTGACGCGGCAGGCCTCCACCGTCAACGCCGACTTCACCGACCTGTCCCCTCTCGCGCGCGCCAACGGCATCCCGGTGTTCCACGCGGAAGGCTCCGGCCAGGACGAAATGGCCGCCTGGATACGCGACCGCGGCGCCGATATCTGCTTCTGCCTGGGGTGGTCGTACCTGCTGAATCCGGCGGTGCTGGCCGCCGCGCCGCGGGGCGTGGTCGGCTATCACCCCGCCCTGCTGCCGCGCAACCGCGGGCGGCACCCCCTGATCTGGGCGCTGGTCCTTGGCCTCACGGAAACCGGCTCGACCTTCTTCCTGATGGATGCGGGCGCGGATTCCGGCCCCATCCTGTCGCAGGAACGCATCCCGATCGCGGACGACGACGACGCCGGAATCCTCTACGGCAAGATGATCGCCACGGCACGCGCGCAGGTGCGGCAACTCGCCCTCGGCCTGTGCGCCGGAACCGCCGCCGCGGTGCCGCAGGATGCCTCCCGCGCCAGCAACTGGCGCAAACGCGGCAGGGCGGACGGCCAGATCGACTGGCGGATGCCCGCATCGGGCATCCACAACCTGGTGCGCGCCCTGGCGCCGCCCTATCCGGGGGCACACGCCCTGTTCCGCGGCGCGGAGGTCAAGGTGTGGAAAACCCGCCTCGGCCCCGGCGGCCCTGCCGACGTCGAGCCGGGATGCGTGCTCGGGGTGGCGGGCAACGATATTCGCGTGCAATGCGGCGAGGGAACCCTCATCCTGGAACGCCACGAATTCGGGCCGGGTTTGCGGCCGGGAGACTATCTATGAGCATCGTTCTGGCCATCGCGCCCCACCCCGATGACGAAACCCTGGGTTGCGGCGGCGCCCTGTTGCGGCACCGTGCCCGCGGCGACGATATCCACTGGCTGATCGTCACCGCGCTCACCCCCCGCTTCGGCGACGCCGCGCGCATCGCCGGGCGCGAACGGGAAATCGCGGCGGTGGCGGAGGCGTTCGGCTTCGCCTCGACCGTCGAACTGGGGTTCGAGACCACCGCCCTCGACCGTGTGCCGATGGGCGATCTGGTCGCCCGCATCGCCGGAGCGGTGGACCGCCTGCGCGCCGAGACCGTCTACCTGCCCCATCCGGGCGACGCGCACTCCGACCACCGCGCGGTTTTCCAGGCGGGGATCGGCGCAACCAAGTGCTTCCGCCATCCCTCGGTCAAGCGGGTGCTGGCCTACGAAACCCTGTCGGAAACCAACTTCGGCCTCGACCCGCTGACGCTTGCCTTCCGCCCCACCACCTATGCGCCGATCGGACCCTGGCTGGACCGCAAGGTGGAAATCATGGGCCTCTACGAAGGCGAAACCGGCACGCATCCCTTCCCCCGTTCGGAACGCGCCATCCGCGCGCAGGCGACCCTGCGCGGCACCGAATGCGGCACGGAGGCGGCGGAAGCCTTCATGTTGATCAAGGAAATCCTGCCATGAGCGTGTTCGTCATCGCCGAGGCCGGGGTCAACCACAACGGCGACATCGAGATGGCGCACCGGCTGATCGACGCCGCCGCCGACGCAGGCGCCGATGCGGTGAAGTTCCAGACCTTCCGCGCCGCCGATCTGGCGGGCCGTGACGCGCCCAAGGCCGCCTATCAGGAACGCGCCACCGGTGCCGCCGAAAGCCAGCTCGACATGCTGAGGCGGCTGGAGCTTGCGCCCGCCGCACACTTCGCCCTGCGCGACCACGCGGCGAAGCGGGAAGTCGCTTTTCTCTCCACACCGTTCGACAGTGCGAGCCTGGACTTCCTCACCGGCGAGATGGGGATGGAAACGATCAAGATCCCCTCCGGCGAAATCACCAACGGTCCGTTCCTGCTGCGCATCGCGCGCGCCGCGCAAAGGATCGTTCTCTCCACCGGAATGAGTTCGCTCGGCGAGGTGGAGGCGGCGCTCGCCGTGCTCGCCTTCGGCCTGTCCGCCACGCCGGACACCGCTCCCTCGCACGCCGCGTTCGAGGCCGCCTTCCTCTCGCAGGCCGGGCAGGCGGCGCTGCGCGCGCGCGTCACCCTGCTGCACTGCACCACCGAATATCCCGCCGCCGCCGCCGACGTGAACCTGCGCGCCATGGACACCATGGCCGCCGCCTTCGGCCTGGCGGTCGGCTATTCCGACCACACCCAGGGCATCCACATCCCGGTCGCCGCGGCGGCGCGCGGCGCGGTGCTGATCGAAAAGCACTTCACCCTCGACCGCTCGCTCCCCGGCCCCGACCACAAGGCCTCGCTGGAGCCGGAGGAACTGGCGGCAATGGTGCGCGCCATCCGCGAGGTCGAGGCGGCGCTGGGCGACGGCGTCAAGCGCCCGGTGGCGGCGGAGATCGGCAACCGCGCGGTGGTGCGCAAAAGCCTGGTGGCGGCGCGGCCGATCGCCGCGGGCGAGACCCTTTCCGCCGAGACCCTAGCCTGCAAACGCCCCGGCACCGGCATTTCGCCGATGGACTTCTGGGCGCTTTGCGGCCGCCCCGCCGCCCGCGCCTACGCGGAGGGGGAGGCGATCGACCCATGAGCGCACCCCTGATCGTCATCGGAGCCGGAGGCCACGGCCGCGTCGTCGCCGACTTGGCCCGCGCCGCAGGTTTCGCCGTGGCAGGCTTCCTCGACCCCGCCCCCACGCTGCGCGGCGCGGAGGTCGATGGCCTGCCGGTGCTCGGAGACGACGCCTATCTGGCATCCGCCGCGCCCGGCTCGGTGTTGCTGGCCAACGGCGTCGGCGGCGCGGGCAAACCGGAAATCCGCCGCGCTGTGTTCGAACGTTTCGCCGCCGCGGGGCACCTCTTTCCCGCCCTCGTCCACCCGTGCGCCCATACGGCGGGCAACGTCACCTTCGATCCGGGCTGCCAGGTGATGGCGGGGGCCACACTGCAAACCGGGGTGCAGGTGGGCGTCAACGCGCTGGTCAACACCGGCGCGGTAATCGACCACGATTGCCGCATCGGCGCGCACGCCCAGGTCGCGCCGGGCGCGGTGCTGTGCGGCGGGGTGACGGTGGAGGACGACGCGCATGTGGGCGCCGCCGCCTGCGTGATACAATGCCTGTGCGTCGGCGCGGGGGCGATGGTGGCGGCGGGCGCGGTGGTGATCCGCGACGTGCCGCCGCAGGCGCGGGTCGCCGGGGTTCCGGCGCGGACGATGGGATGAAGAATGCCGAACTGGACTGACATGCTGGTGCCGCCCGAGGCGACGATCCGCCAGGCCCTGGCGGCGATCAACGCGGCGCGGTCGCAACTGGCCCTGGTGGTGGATGCGGAACGGCGGCTTCTCGGCACCCTGTCGGACGGCGACATCCGCCGCGCCCTGCTGGGCGACGCCACCCTGGACGATCCCGTCGCGCCCTGGATGAATCGCCGGCCCAAGGTGGCGCACGACGGCGACCGGCCGGAGGACATCCTGGCGATGATGCGGGTGCACGGGATGCACCGCCTGCCGATCATCGATACGGCGTCGCGCGTCGTCGGCTTGCGCTCCGTCGATGACTTCCTGCAAAGTCCGGAACGCGAAAGCCCGGTGGTGATCATGGCGGGAGGCCTGGGGTCCCGCCTCAACGAGCTCACCCGCGACCGGCCGAAGCCGATGCTGCCGGTGGGCGGGCGTCCGATCCTGGAAACCATCATCGAACGCTTCGTCGCCCAGGGATTCCGCGACATCTGGCTGGCGGTGAACTACCGCGCCGAGGTCATCGTCGATCACTTCGGCGACGGCGCGGCGCTCGGCGCGCGCATCCGCTATCTGCGGGAGGAAAAACGCCTCGGCACCGCCGGGGCGCTCAGCCTGATGCCGAAGGACCTGGCGCATCCGGTGCTGGTCAGCAACGCCGACCTGCTCACCAGCCTGGACTACGCCGCGCTGCTCGACGCCCATTGCGCCGCGCAGGCGGAGGCCACCATGGCGGTGCGCGAGCAGGAGCACGCCATTCCATTCGGCGTGGTCACCGAGACCGAAGGCCGGGTCCTCCGCATCGAGGAAAAACCCAGCCAGCAGGTCCTGGTCAACGCGGGCGTCTACGTCCTCGAACCCTCGGCCATCGGCCTGGTGCCGGATGGCACCTATTACGACATGCCGCAGCTCCTGGATGAGCTGATCCGCCGCGACCGCATGGTCCGGTGCCACCGCATCGACGGCTACTGGCTGGATATCGGTCGCCGCGCCGACTACGAACGCGCCCAGAACGAGTTCGGAACGCAATGACGCACGCACCCGCATCCCCGATCCTGGTGGTCGGGTCGGGCAGCATCGCCCGCCGCCACATCGCCAACCTGCGGACACTCCGCCCGGATAGCCGCATCCTGGTGCTGCGCCGCCCGGACAGCGACTCACCGCCGCTGCCGGAGGGCGTGGAAGCCGCCGCCGACGTGGAGGCCGCCCTGGCGGAACGCCCCCAGGCCGCCATCCTGGCCAACCCCGCGCCGTTCCGCGTTGCCCTGGCGCAGCGCCTGGCCGAAGCGGATTGCCACCTGTTCCTCGAAAAACCCTTGTCCACGACGCCCGACGGCATCGCCGAGCTGCTGCGCGCCGCCGCGGCGCGGAATCTGGCCGTGCTCGTCGGCTACAACCTGCGCTTCCTGCCCTCCGTCCGTGCCCTCGCCGACGCGGTGAAACGGGGCGCGGCCGGACGTCCCTTGCGCATCGAGGCCACGGTCGGCCAGTACCTGCCGCACTGGCGGCCGGGAACCGACTACCGGCGCGGCGTCTCCGCCCGCGCCGACCTGGGCGGCGGCGCACTCCTCGAACTCAGCCATGAACTCGACCTCGCGCTCTGGCTCGGCGGTCCGGCGCGCCGGGTATCGGCCCGCCTCGCCGACATCGGCGGCCTGGACATCGACGTCGAAGACACCGCCGACCTGCTTCTCGACTATGCCGACGGCGCGCAGGGAACCGTCCACATGGATTTCCTGCAGCGCGCGCCGCACCGCACCGTCCGCGTAATCGGCGGCGGCGCGACCCTGGAGTGGAACTACTTCACCGACCGCGTGACGCTCCACCGCACAGGCACGGAGACGGAAACCCTCTTCCAGGGGGAACCGGCCGACCGCAACCGGATGTACCTCGACGAGATGCGCCATTTCTTCGCGTGCGTCGCGCAAGACGCCACACCCCAGATCACCGGCGAAGAAGGCTACCGGGTGGTGCGCGTCATCCACGCCGCCCGGGACTCGGCCCGCCGCAACAGTGCGTTCGTGGACCTGACGGAATGACTCTCAAGCAACGCCTCCGCGGCAGCTTCCTCGCGCCCCTGATCCGCCGGGGAATCCGCCTGTACTGGCTGACCGTCGGCTTTCCCCGCTTCTTCCGCTCCTGGAGCCTCGACCGGCTGAGCCGCCACGCCTACCACCGCCTGAGCGAAGCGGAGCTGCGGGCGGCGCGGCGTTCCGACACCGTGTTCATCTGCGGCACCGGGGCGTCGCTCCGCAGCATCACGCCCGAGGAATGGGCGCGCATCGGCGAGCACGACGTGTTCAGCTTCCGCGACTTCCCGCGCCAGACCTTCGTGCGGGCGGACTTCCACATGTCGGGCGAGATCGACGTGCTGGACGAGTACGCCGCGGCGATCAACGCCAACCCCCGCTACGCCGGCGCCAAGTTCCTGGTCCAGGAAGGCTGGGAAGCCTGGATGTGCAACCTCCTGATCGGCAAGAGGAAACTGCGCGCCGACGCGCCGGTGTTCCGCTATCGCCGCACCGCGCGCGGCAAGATGGCCCCGCCCAGCGAGCGCTTCGCCGACGGCGTGGTGCACGGCGGCGGCTCGGTGGTCAGTGCCACCAACATCGCCCTGATGCTGGGATGGAAACGTATCGTGTTCGTCGGCATCGACCTCTACGACCACCGCTATTTCTACATGCCGCCGGACCAGACCCGCGCCGTGGAAAAGAAGGGCGTGGACCACACCAACCCCTTCTCCAGCGGCGATTTCATTGTCGAACAACTGGGGGCTTGGGCCGTTTGGGGGCGCTCTCGGGGGATAGAACTCCTCTGCTACAATCCACGCTCATTGCTGACTCGCCGACTGCCCGTATTCGGTTGGGACACACCCCCGCACCCATCCACCGATCAATCCGAGGGAGCCTCCATATGAACATCCTCGTCGTCGGAGCCGGCCAAATCGGCAGCCGCCACGTCCAAGGCTTGGCCGCCATTCCCCGGGTTCGCTGCGTCACCGTGGTGGACCCTTCACCGGAATCGCGCCAACGCACGGCGGAACGGTGGCGCGACGTGCCCGGGCATACGGACAAAAACCTGGTCCTCCTGGAGGAACTTCCCGCATCCGGCGATTTCTCCGCGGCCATCCTTTCGACCAACGCCACGGCACGGCTCGATCTTTTGCGGCAAGCCGCCGCCCTCGGCATCCGCCGTTTCCTCGCCGAGAAACTGCTGTTCCAATCGGAAGCGCAGTGGGGCGTGGCCCTCGGCCTTGCCGAAACCAAGAATCTGGCGGTCTTTCCAAACTATGTTTACCGCTATGCACGGCCTTGGGCGGAGGTGCGCGAGGCCCTGCGGGGGCGGACGTTCTCGATGGAGGTCTCGGCCGGAGACATCGGGCTGACCACCAACCTTCCGCATTGGCTGGATCTTTTCGAGTTCCTCGGCGGGTCGCCGCTGCACAGCCTGGATGTGGAGAAAATCGGCGCCGTCTACCCGAGCAAACGCGGGCAGGGCCTGATCGAGTGCTCGGGCGCCCTTTCCGGAACCGAGGCCTCCGGCTCTCGCGTCCACATCGACTTCTCCGCCGGAACCGCCGCCCCGTCCTGCACGATCAGAGCAGGGTCCGACTGGATCCGCATAGACGAAAACAACGCTGCGATCGAGGGAACCCTGGCCACGCCGGACATGCGGATGGAAGCGCCCATGGTCAGCCGTATTACCTCCCTGGCCATTCCCGATATTCTCGATGACCGGACCCTTTTGCCGTCTCTGGCCGCCACGGCGAAAATGAACCGTCTGTTGCTGCGTGTCCTGGGCCCGGCCCTGGGGTTCCGCGACGGCCCGGACCAGACAATTCCGATCACTTGAAACCAAGGACATCACCATGCTGTTGATCATCGGGGCGGGCGAAATCGGTCGCGAATATGCCAAGACCGTGCGTCATCTCGGCATCGGCGACGTGGACATCCTGTCCCGTCGGGCCGATCCGGCCGAGGCATTACGTCGTGAATTCGGCTTTCATCGGGCTTTCGGCGGAGACTTCGCACGCCTGCCGGAGATCATCGGCCGCTACGATAGGATCATCGTCGCCGCGCCGGTCGATACGCTTTCTCGGTATTTGACGAGCCTTGCCGAACTCACCCGTGCGCCCGTTCTGGTCGAAAAGCCCGCGGCCTTGACGGCGGCGGAACTGGCGGCCCACATCGACTGCCACCCGCAACAAAACGCCATGGTCGCCCTGAACCGGCTATTCTACCCCTCCGTACTCACACTCCGGCAGCGCCTGTCCGACGACCCCGTGCTCTCGGCCGATTTTTCCTTCACCGAGTGGCTGCACCGCATCGACCTGACCCGCTATGCCTCCCCCGTGCTGGCCCGTTGGGGAATCGCCAACAGCATCCATGTGCTTTCCACGGTGTTCGACATCATCGGCCACCCCGTTACCCTGCATGCGGAAGTTTCGGGAGCGGGAAGGATCGCCTGGCACCCTTCCGGCACCGTGTTCGCGGGAAGCGGCCGCAGCGAGGCGGGGATTCTCTTTTCCTATGCCTCCAACTGGATCAGCGCCGGCCGGTGGAGCGCCGCCTTCCGTACCGAGAAGGGCTCCTACCACCTGGAGCCCTTCGAGGGCTTGAGTTTTTGCCCCAAGGGCCGAATCGACCGGGAGGAAATCGAACCGGTCTGGGGCGGCGAGCTGAAGTGCGGCTTCGAAGGCATGGTCCGTGGCTGGCTGAGCGGGGAAAAGATCGACGAACGGTTCGGCCTGCCGCAGATGCTCCGGCACCTGACCACGGCGGAACGCATCATCTATCCGGACAAGCCCTGATGCCGCTCCCTCTTTGCCCCAAGGACATCCTGGACCTGTCCGTCGATCCCTTCGTCTTCTACAATTTGCTGCCCGGCGATGTGCAAGACCTGTCCACCGACTGGCCCTCGATCGACCTCGGCCGCGCCGGAGATTCGGCGCTGAAGCAACCGCCCGACGAGGCCTCTCTGGACACGCTCGCCCTGGGCCTTATGGCCTTACGGGGAAAGCCCTTGCCGGACTCCATCGACTGGGCGGCTCTGGCGGAAACCTGTGCGCGGCTCTATGCCCGGCATTTGCGGCCCGATGGCCGGCGCCCCCTTCGGATGCGTCTGGCCCGGATCGCCTTCATGCTCCACGACATTCTGGATCGGGATCGGCCGGACGAGACGGAGATACTCGCCCAGCAGGCGTTCCCCCAAGGATTCGTCTGGGATTGGCTCCCCCTGGAAGAAGGGACGCTGATCGCCGACAGCCGCCGGAAAAACGTTCACCATGAAGTCGGCGGCGCCGTCCGGTCGTCCCAACGCCTCGGACTTCCGACCCAGATCGACGCCCTGCCGGATGGGCGCGTCGGCATCGGTTCCTGCTACAGCGACGGGTGGTACGCGTGGAAACCGGGGGAAAAGGGCCACCATCACCCGAGGGAAACCGCCGTCGTCATGGTCTTTCCGCATGACGGCCGATTGTCGGAGCTCTCCTCGGACGGCACCGTGCGCGCGGAAACCGGTGCCGTGCTCGCCCATTTGCCGATACGGAAGGTCTGGTGCGCCCGCCACATCGACGGCCGGGTTTTCGCAAGCGACTGGAGCGAGCCGGGCGTTCTCTTCGTTCTCGATCTCCGCAGCATGATCTGCGACCGCGTCTCCATCGCTCCGGTGATCCTGACCAACGACATCTGCCGTCTGGGCGATTCCTATTACCTCGTGGACAAGATGCGTGGCCGGGTGCTCGCATTCGACCTCGACTTCCACTTCCGCGAGGCCCGCTTGAGATTTGGCAAGGGGGCCGGACGGTTGTACGATCCGATCGCGATCCGGGCGCACCAAGGCCTGTTGCACGTGCTCTCCTGGGTCACCGGTTCCCTCGTCACCATAAGGCCGTTCTGATGGCACTGCTGCACGTCGTCCACTGCATCGACACCGAAGGCCCCCTCACCGAGACCCTGGAGGCCAGCTTCGAGCGCCTGCGCGGCAGCTTCGGCATCGACCTGCCGCCCGACGCGGACACCCTCGCCCGGCTGCAACGCCGGGAAATCCCGTTGAACGGGCGGGAAGAGGCGGTGGCGCGGATGCTCGCGCCCGAGCTTCTCGCCTACAATTCCTCGTGGAACGCCATCGACGCCATGTTGGCGGAGCTTCTCTCCCCGGAATTCCGCAACCGGATGCGCGGCGGCGACGGCAACGGCTGGGTCTATTCCTGGCATTGCATGGACCACATGCGCTATGCCGAGAACCCGCGCCACAAGGACGTCGGCTACGGCAACGTCTTCCGCTTCTATCGCAATGCGTTGCGCCGCCACGGCGCGGAACGGGACGAGATCGACTGGCACTTCCACCCACTGTCGCTGACCCGCAACCCGCTACACGCCGCCACCAGCTTCGCCAACTCGCAGGACGTGCTGCTGGAGATCATCGCTCGGCGCATCCTCGAGGACGACTGGTTCCCGGTGGTCAACCGCCCCGGATTCCACGCCGAGCGGCCGGATTCCCACCTTTTCCTGGAGCAGTGGCTGCCCTTCGACTACGCCAACCAGGCGCACGAGAACGAAACCGACCAGCCCGATCTCTCCGGCGGCCGCTTCGGCGACTGGCGGCGCGCGCCGCGCTCCTGGCGGGGGTACCGGCCCAGCCACGACGACTATCAGGTGCCCGGCGGCTGCCGCCGCTGGATATTCCGCTGCCTCAACGTCGGCACCCGTTTTCGGGCAATGACGTCCGATCACTTGCGCGAAGCCTTCCGCGAAGCGGCGGAGACGGGTAAGGCGATCCTCGCCTTCGCCGACCACGATTATCGCGACATCCGCCGCGACGTCGCGACGGTGCGGGCGATGCTGGCCGAGGTGCGGCCGGAATTCCCCGGCGTCGAAGTACGCTTTTCCGGCGCCGAAGCCGCCGCCCGCGATCTTTTAGGAGTCTCGGACCGACCGGCGCCGCGCCTGTCGCTGCGCATCGAAGGCAGCCGTGCGGTGGTCCGCGTCGAAGCAGGAGAGATTTTCGGCCCCCAGCCCTTCCTCGCCCTGCGCACCCGCGACGGTCGGGCGCTGCACGACAATCTGGACTTCCAGGAGCCGGGTCGCCTGTGGACCTATTGCCTGGATGGCCAGACCCTGCCGCCCGAGGCTTTGACCGCCATCGGCGTCGGCGCCGCCGGACGCTGGGGCGGCTTCGCCACCGCCAAACTGGAGATGCCGCGATGACCCCGCGCGTCGTCGCCTTCATCTTCGCGCGCGGCGGCTCCAAGGGACTGCCGGGGAAGAACCTCTGCCCTCTGGCGGGCAAGCCGCTCCTGGCGCACGCCGTCGATGTCGCCAAGGCGGTTCCCGGCATCGCGCGGGTGGTGGTCTCCACCGACGACCCGGCGATCGCCGAGGCGGCGCGCGCCGCGGGAGCCGAGGTGCCGTTCCTCCGCCCGGCGGAGCTCGCCTCCGACACTGCGCCGGAGTGGCTGGCCTGGCAGCACGCCATCCGCGCCCTGCGTGAAACGGGCGACCCGGTGGACGTGTTTCTCAGCCTGCCCGCCACCTCGCCGCTGCGCCGCCCGGTGGACGTCGCCTGCTGCCTCGACACCCTGGCGGACGGTGACGCCGACATGGTGATCACGGTGCGCGAGGCGGAGCGCAACCCCTACTTCAACATGGTGCGGAAGGAAAAGGATGGTTCGGTGCGGTTGGCGGTAGAGGGCGTCTATCACCGCCGCCAGGATGCGCCGCCGATCTTCGACATCACCACCGTCGCCTATGCGGCGCGGGCGGATTTCATCCTTTCGGCGAACCGCATCTTCGACGGGCGGGTGCGCGCCGTGGTGATCCCGCGGGGGCGGGCGCTCGACATCGACGACGCCCTCGACCTCGCCATCGGCGAGGCCCTTTACGGACGCATCGACGACACCCCCGCGCCCTATCCGCTCTGAGCCCGATCCTCCCCCAGGAACCGCCCCTCGGATGGATTTATTTGCAGCCCTTCCGGCGATTTGCTATTCCTGCCGGATCAATCAGTTGCCGGAAAAAGGCGAGCGCGGCACATGGGTAGACCCCTACTGCAACGAATTCTCGGGCGTGTGCAACGGGAAATCGCGGCGCGCAAGCCGCGCCGCGTGAACGCCTGTCTGGCCGAGGCCTTCGTCGATGCGCTCGGCACGCTCGGCGTGACCCCCGGCAGCCGCGTCATGCTCTGCCTGGACGAAAGCGCGCTGCTGCAAACCATGCCGTCGCCGCCTCTGCGGGGAGACTCCGAGGGACGGGCACGGGGAAAGCTGATGGAGCGGACCCTGGCTTTGGTCGGGGGGGACGGACTGCTCGCCATTCCCTACCATCCGCTGAAGGAACCGAAGCGGGATGCCTTCCACCACACCCCTTTTTCACCGCAAGCCGCCCGCATCGAAGGCCTGGCCGGCGTCCTGTCGGCGCGTCCCGGGGCCTGCCGCAGCGCGTCGCCGATTCTGGCGGTTGCCGCAGTCGGCCGCGGCGCACGGGAACTGACGGCGAACCATCTGGAATCGGCCCCCTTCCCCATGGGGCGGCACTCCCCGTGGGAGCGTCTGCTGACGCCGCCGTCGGCCACTCTGGTGGTCTCGCGCGGAACCCGGTGTTTCAACCCGGGCCTTCTGTTGCCCGCGCACCAGAAGCCGCAGGATTACCTCCGTCCCAGTTTCTTCCACCGCCCCTTTTCCTTTCGTATCGCCGAGGCGGCGAACGCCCCTAGGGACGTTGCCTTCCACTTGCATGCGGTCCCCTTCGAACCACGCTACGATTTGGCGCTCCATAGCGACTTCGGGCTGTTTATGGACTACCTCGACGACAAATACGGCCTCTACCGCAAGGCCCGGGTCGGCGGTCTGGATCTCTGGGCTTGCGATCTCGCCGAGCAGTACGCTGCCTGCTTGGCGGAGATGAAGCTCGACAACTATCTTGAGGACGCACGTTATTGGTAACGGAGAAGACGATGACAGACGTTGTGGAAATCGAAGACTGGACCGCCGCATGGATCCGTGAAAAGAGCCGGACCGCCGAGGCTCGCATCGCCCCGGACATCGACTTCATCGAAGCCGGGATGCTCGATTCCATAACCCTGGTGCAACTGGTCTGTTCCGCCGAGGAGCGTTTCGGCATCCGCTTCAACGAAGGGCATTTCGCCGAACGCGACTTCCAGACCGTCGGCGGTTTCTCGCGGATCGTCGCCACCCTGCAGCAGAACAAAACCGCTCGGCCGGGACCTCGGCGATGACGGACGAAGGGGCATCGCTGGTTGACGAACTGCGCGCCCATCTGACCGCATCGGGTATCGGCACAGGTTCGGCGGTATTGATTCATTCCGGAATCAGCGACCTCCTGCTGGCCCATCCGCAAGTCCGGCCGTCCGACTTTTCCAAAGCCGCCGTCGCCATGTTGAAGGAATTGGTCGGTCCTCAGGGCACCCTGATGATGTCGACGGATTCCATCCGCAACCCGCGCGAGTTCTCGTATCGGGGGCTGGTGTTCGACGCCGAAACCATGCCCTGCCGCCGCGGCGCGATCAGCGAGGCGTTCCGTTTGAGTGACGGGGTGCTCCGCAGCCGCCACCCCTGGTGCAACGCCACCGTTTGGGGACGGCATGCGGCCTGGTTGCTCGCCGAACACATGGAAAGCCGCCCCTTTGCCATGGACCGCCATTCTCCCTGGTTCCGCCTGCTCGAACTCGATGCGGACATCGTCTACGTCTGCATCCGGCCCCATGTGGCGAACCTGTGCTCGGTGATGCCGCAGCACGTCATGGGCAACGATTATCCGGTCGGTTGCTTCATGGACAAGCCGGTTCCCTTGCAGACCCGCATGGAAGACGGCAGCATCGTCACCTTCCCCGTGCAGTTGGACGTCCACGACTGGTTCAAGGACGATGTCATCCGCTTCACCGGCCTGATCGGCAAAAGGTACAAACTGTACAACAGGCATGGCGGCAAGCTGTGCTACATCTATCAGGGCAGAGCGAAGGCCCAGTTCGATGCGCTGATGGCCGAGCTGGCCAATGGCCATGCACAACCCGACCTCCGCTACTGGGCGTGACCTCAATGACCTATGCTTTGTATTACGCCGGAATGGCCGGCGATCTGGTGACGGAACAGATCGGCCTCGCCGTGTCCGAAGACGGCCTCGACTTCACCCGCGTCGGCGACGGTCTGCTGGTTCCCACCTCCCCGGCACACCCCTGGAAAGCCCTGCGCACCTGCAACCCTACCGTGGTCGCCCGGCCCGGCGGCGGCTATGCGATGTTCTATCAAGGAATTTCCCAGCTGCAGGAAACCTGCATCGCCGCCGGATGGTCCGACGACGGCCTCTCCTGGCAGTTCGACGACGAACCGCTACTCTCCGTATCGACGCTGGGGGAAGAGTTGGAGGCCAAGGCGCGGGGCCTCTTCGGCCTGATCGAACCCTCGGTCCTGGTTGACTCTGACGGCTTCCGCATGTGGTTCGTCAGCCGCGGCGCGAACGAGCCGGGAAACCGCCTGCACCACGCGCGCAGCACCGACGGCAGGACCTGGCGCCTCGACGGCGCAGGCCTCGTCACGGGCGGCGATTTCGGTGCGGGCCGAATGATCCACTATCCGCAGGTCTCCGTGCACGGCAACGGCTTCATCCTCGACGTCAGCCTGAAGGCACGCGACGGCTCCTTCACCGTGATCCGCGGTTTCTCCGCCGACGGCCTCACCTTCGGCGACTGGCGGGAGGAGGTGCCGCGCGCTTTCCGGCGCGGCCTCTGCCACCGCATCCGCCGACGCCTGTTCCGCGACGCCAAACGCTTCGCCCTGGGGCTTGCACATTCGCACGTCGTCCCTGGAGAAACCGCAACCTATTACCACGCCTATCACCTGAACCGGCGCGGGCGGATCTGGATGGACGTGGTCCGCCGCGACGCCTCCGCGCCAGACGTCGCGCGGACGGTGTTTTCCCCCGCCGAGGCGGCGGATGCCTGGGATTCCTTCTTCGTCGCCGATCCATACATCATCCGCCTGGGCTGAGGCCCCGCGTCAGAAGGCGGAATAGACGAACGGCGGGCTGCCGAACCGCCACAGCAGCGCAACGGCGCAGACGGCGCAGGCCAGGGCTCCGGCGGCCCACGGCAGGGTCGGCGCCCAGCGCAAACCGCCCAGGATGCCCGGAGCGGCCTTCTCCTCGCCCATAATCTGGTGGCTGTTGGGCAGGCCCAGGGCAATCGCCGCCGCAGCTGCGGCCACCCAGAGGATTCGCCAGTCCGGCAAAGATGCCGCCCGTGGGGCGCCCTCGGCGCCCACTCCCGCCAGAGAGGCCAGCATCCGCGCCGCGGTGGGGACGTCGGCGGCACGGAAGAAGATCAGGCTGACCATCACGAAGACGAAAGTCGCCGCCCACCCGGCGACGGCCGGAAGGCGCGGCGCCTTGAACTGCCGCCAGGCCTGATTGACCGTCAGGCCCAGGCCGTGCAGCAGGCCGAAGATGATGAAGCTCCAGCCGCCGCCGTGCCAGATGCCGGAAACCAGCATGGTGACCACCGCCGGAAAAGCGGCGGTTTCGAAAAACATGCGCAGCCTCCCCGGGCGCGTCCGCATCGACGCCCGCGTCCGCCACAAGGCCAGGGGATTATAGATCACCCCCATCAGGAACTTCGTCAGGGTGGCGTGCCAACGGCTCCAGAAATCGGCCAGGCTGCAGGCCTTGAGCGGCGACTTGAAATTTCCGGGCAGAACGATGCCGCAGGCGCGGGCCAAGCCGATAGCGATGTCGGTGTAGCCGGAAAAGTCGAAATAGAGCATCAGGAAGAACAGCAGCAGACCTGTCCAGGCCTCCGCCATCGGCAGCGTGGCTCCTGCGGCAAGGCTGGAATAGACGGCATCGACGGCGGGGCGCAGGGGGTCCGACAGCACCGCCTTCTTGAACAGGCCCAGACTCAGATAGGTCGCGCCGATCCAGAGGTCGCGCCGGGCATCCCGCTGCCCGCCCGACGTGCCGATCTGCCGCGCCACGTCGCAAACACTGGTCAACGGCCCGCAGACCAGCTTCGGGAAAAAGAGGACTGCGGCGAAATAGTCGAGAGGACGCGGGCACACCGCTCCGTCGCGGTTCATCTCGAACAGAAACGTCACCTGCTGGAAGACCAGGAACGAAAGGGCGAGCGGCATGCCGATGTCCGCCCAGAACCCCGGCAGGCTCTGGGAAAAGGCGAACTTGTACTTGAAAAAGATCAGAGGCAACAAACCGGACAGCAGACCGGCGAAGAAAAGCACCCTGCGCATCCCCGCGCCGTCGCTGCGGCACAGCCGCGAACCGATC
The DNA here is from genome assembly GCA_027864655.1 of Oleispirillum naphthae. GTDB lineage: Bacteria > Pseudomonadota > Alphaproteobacteria > Rhodospirillales > Rhodospirillaceae > Oleispirillum > Oleispirillum naphthae. The sequence goes on along the minus strand of JAQAZG010000004.1, from coordinate 39,565 downwards.
AGATAGGTCAGACTCAGCGAGGCAAGACCGATCCCCAGCGAATACCAGCCGCCCGCAGCCTGGAAGAACACGAGGCTGGCGGCCAGAACCACAGCCGTCGCCACCGTCCGGCCCGTGCCGAACCTCCCGGCAAGCCAGAATGCCGCCAGAAAGAGCGGCAGGAACTGCGACAGGAAGGCGAGGGAGTTGAACGGCATGGAGTCAGACCGGATGCGGCGCCGGGACGGCAAGGCCGACCGCAATGTGATGGGGGTGCGGAGAAAAGGAATCCAGCCGCAGACGCCAGATTGTTGCGCCGCCGTCCTCCGCGCCATCCTGCGAGAACCCCAGGCGCCGGTAGTGGTCGCGCACCAGTGCGTTCTTTTCGGTCGGGCGATAGACGCCGCGCAGCCAACGGAAGCCCCGTTGCCGGGCCAGTCCGGCAACGACGTTCAGGGTCGCGCACTCGACGCCGCGGTTCAGCACCCGGCAGCTCATCAGCCAAGTGTCCAGGTCCAGGGCATCGCCGTCGGGGCGGCCGATCACCACGCTGATCATGCCGTTATCGCCGAAGGTATCCTTCAGCCGGATCTGCAAGGCCAGAACCTGCGGGTCCTGTTCCATGGCCAGAACGTCGCGTTCGGTATAGCGCCGGGTGGTCAGGTTGAACTGATTGGTTTTGTTGATCAGTTGGGTGATCCGGGTCCGACCCATCGCGTCGAATGCGGACACGGTCATCTCCATGCCCAACGACGCCAGATAGCCGTCCATGTCGGTCACCGCCGCCCCGGCCTCGGAACGGCGCGCATTGTCCGCGTAATATCTGGCGCGAACCGCATCCTCGTCCGAATAGGCGGCCGCCTCGAACAGCCCCGACCAGGCCAGCACGCGCGGATAATCCGCCGGGTCCTCGGGCAGTTCCGGCACGCCCACCTGGGGCAGCTCGCGGCGCACCAGGGCGCGCTCGGCCGGGTTGTCGTCCAGCAGCGCCAAGGCATCGACGCCGATGTCCAGGCGCTTGGCGATGTCCCGCAGATTTCCGGCCTTGTCGCGCCAGTTGGCGACGAAGACGGCGATGTCGTCTTCCTTGATCAGCATGTCGCTGTGGCGGCGAAACGGCTGGCGCGCGATCTCGTCCTGGTTCTTCGAACAAACGGCCAGCACGATTCCCCGATCGCGCAGGGCCAGCGCCGTCTTCTGAATCGCCAGGAATGCCTCGCCCCGCGCCGTGCCGTTTCCCAGTTCGATGCCGTCGAGCCCGTCGTCGCCGATGACGCCTCCCCACAGGGTGTTGTCGAGGTCGAGGACCAGGCACTTGCGGGTCTGTCCGCGCGAGGCCGCCAGAAGCCGCAGGACCACATCGGCATAAAGCGGCACCAGGCTTTGCCCGAAGGACAGCTTGGCGATGTTCCACAGCGCCTCGTCATGCCAGGTTTCCAAGCCGACCGTCTCCGCCAGGCCCGCCACATCGAGAAGCAGGCTGCCGCTGCCGGCGGCCATCTCGGCGATGCCGCGGTTGACCGCAGCCAGCAGGTGCCGCCAGGCGCCGTTGACGCGGGCGTCCAGGCTGCCGAACAACGGCGCCGCCGGAGCCGGAATGGTGGGAAGCAGCAGGGTCGCGTGCGTATGGCTTTGGAAGCCTCGGCACAGGGACGACACCCACCCCAGCGCCTTTTCGACGTCGGCGGCCTCCTCCTCGGGAGAGCGGGGGCCTGCGGCAAGCGGCAGCGCCCGATGGTCCAGCGCCAGAAGCACATAGTCCGGCGCCGCCCGATTGATCTCAGAATCCGGATCCAACGCCTCGTGCGAGATCTGGCCGAACGCCCCCTGCACCACCCGCAGGTCGAAGCCGTAGCGGACCGCGGTGCCCCGCAGGGCCTTGGCCAAAAGATCGGTGGTGCCGTTGCCCGCCACCGCCAAGGTCAACGGCTGCAACGGGTCCAGGCTTTGCCCGGCCGCGCTACGCCGGTCCAGCGCCTTGCAGATCTGGTTCAGATGGCTTTCCGACATCGCATGCGCGGCCAGGCGGCGCGCCTCGACGGCGAAGGCCCCGTCCGGCAGGCCGGAGAGCTTCCGGCACGCCTCGCGGAAGTCCGGTGGCGTCGGGCAGAGCCAAGGAAGATCCTTAAGAGCCGGACCGGATTGCGACATCAGATGCCCTTGCGTGTCATCAAGTCTGCCAGTTCGCCGACGTTGTTGAGGGCGGTGATCTCGTCCGTGGTGAACCGCACGCCGAACTCTTGCTCTATGGCGACGAACAGGCGGATGTTGCTCAGGCTGTCCCATTCCTCGACATCGGACGAAGACAGCTCCGGCGTCAGGACCAGATCGTCGCGATCGAAGACATCCTGAAAAATCGGCGTCAGTTTCTGCGTGAGTTGGGGGTCGAGCATTCTATCCTCTAGCGGTTTCCGATGACCGGGCGAACGCCATGGCGCCGCCCCCTGCGCGCGGCGCGCGGGGAACGTATCCCACGCCCCGCGCGACCTTTTTCTTCCCGGGCGAGTATGCAATGATGCCGTACCGATGAAACCGGGCGGCCTCGCCGTCGCCCCGCCAAGGTCCAGCAGTATGACAAATGCCCCCCTCAAGATCACCCGGGAAATGCAGGACGCTTTCGCCCGGTTGTCGGGGGACGTCAATCCCCAGCACGTGGACGAAATCGCCGCCCGCCGTCTGATGTTCGGCATGCCGGTGGTACACGGCATCCATTCCCTGCTCCGCGTTCTCGAAGCGGTTGCCGAGGCCCGTGCCGAGGCCCGCGCTCTGGCCTCCCTGCGCGTCTCCTTCGATCTGCCGGTGGCGATCGGCGAGCCGCTGGAGTTGACCCTCGACGGCACGTTTCCCGAAGTGAAGTTTGCGTTGCAGCGCGATGGGCGAAAGGCCGTGCGGGGCCGCGCAAGCTTCTCCGCCACGCCGTCGCCGGAGCATCGGCCCTCTCCCTTGCCGGGCGGCCTCGTCTGCCGGACGCGCGGCGCCGCGGAGATAGACGATGCCCACGGCGCACTGCCCATCGGCTACGATCCGGACCTTTTCCAATCCCTGTTTCCCAATCTGTTCAAGACCTTCGACCGCGAGCAAGTGGCAATGCTTCTGACCGCCACCCGGCTGGTCGGCATGGAATGCCCCGGATTGCACTCGATCTTCGGCGGCTTGAAGATGACCTTCCATCCCGCCGCCGCGCCCTGCGCCGCCCTGGATTACCGCGTCACCACGTGGAACCCCGAATTCCGTCTGCTGCAAATGGCCATCTCCTGCCCCCATGCCGAGGGTATAATCGATGCCTTTCTCCGTCCTCCACCGGTGGCGCAGGCGGACATGGCGACGATCCGTTCCCTGATCGGCCGCCGCTCCTTCCATGGCCGGACCGCCCTGGTGATCGGCGGCTCCCGCGGGCTGGGCGAGACCACCGCCAAGATCATCGCCGCGGGCGGCGGCCGGGTGGTGCTGACCTACGCCGCAGGCGAGGACGACGCCTGGCGCGTCGCCGCGGACATCGCCGCCGCGGGCGGCCAAGCCAAGTCGGCACACTTCGACGTTCGCAATCCTGCGCCGCTCGACGCGCCGTTCGGCCCCTTCGACCGCGTCTACTATTTCGCAACGCCGCGCATTCCCCACAACGAGGGGAAATCGCTGGATGCGGACATCTTCGCGCGGCTTCTGGACTACTACGCGACCGGACTGGTGCGATGCGCCGCCGCGCTGCGGCCGCTTCTCGCCGATACCGCCGTGCTGTGCGCCCCTTCGACCGTGTTCATCGACCGGCCCGACCCCCGCTTCCGGGAGTACGCCCTGGCCAAGCAGGCAGGGGAGGCAACGGCCCTCGGATTGGCCGACGCGGCGTTGCGCGTCGTCTGCCCGCGCCTGCCGCGTCTGCGCACCGACCAGACCAGCGCCCTACAGGACGTCGGCGCGGCCGACCCGCTTCCCGCCCTTCTGGCGATGATCGATCGGGCCGAAGCGGCAGCCTAAGGATTCACACCGATTACCAGGCAGGAAACGGTCGCCTTGGTCGCCATCGCGCGCTTCAGGGTATAACCCGTCGTCGGATACTCTTCCGCCGTTTCGACGCGGAAACCGGCCTCCTCCACCATCGCCCGCACCTCGTCGAGGGAAGTGAGCAGATAAATGTGATCCGGGGCCGGACTGTTGATCGGGAAGTGGACGAAAATCCGCCCGCCCGGCACCAGGAAGGTCCGCAGGTTCTTCAACACCCGCAGCGGGTCTTCAAGGTGCTCCAGCACCTCGCTGATGACGACGACGTCGAACGGCTCGCCATCCTCGGCGCGGCGGCCGACCTCCGCCACGTCCCGCTGCGCCAGGCGCACCGGCCGGGAAATTCCCATCCGCCGCGTCGATGCCGCGGTCTGTTCCAGGCTTTCCGCGCTTACGTCCCACGCCTCGACCACGGCGCACCGCGGGTTGAGTGCCGCCGTCGCCAGGTACAGACCATGGCCCGGTCCCACCTCGAGGTAACGCGTCCCCTCCTTCAAGCTGTCGATGAAGGCGTCATGAAACAGGAAGGCCCGGGCATGGTTGCTCCACAACAGTTGGGAGACCAGAAGCCCCTCCATGTACTTCTGCATGAAGTCCTTGTTGGCGTAGACCTCGGCGTTGGCCTCGGCGAAGCTGGTGCGGCGGTATTTTCCGGTACGGATGAAAGCGATCTGCTCTTCGTTGAAGACCCCGCAAAGCCACTTGTAGCTGGCCGCAAAATCCGGCAACCGATCCCCCGCCAGGGCGCATATCCGTTCCGACAGGCGCTCTACATGAGCCCTTTCTTCCTCTGTATATCCGGACAGACTCTTAGAGATATAGATCTCATGTTCCGGCCATTCAGAGAGCACTGCGTCTACGATAGACTGCATATTTATCATATTGCTCATGCAAGCCCCATCCTATGGTGAAGCGGAGGTACCATTATTACAAAACGTAGTTACATGTCGCTTTTATATATGCACGGAACATCGCGATGATTTTTTGTTCTGCTTATGCACTGCCGCGGGTCTTCGCTGCGGGAACCCCCGCCCATATCTCGTAAGGACCGGCATCGCGCGTCACCACGGAGTTCGCGCCGATCACCGTGCCCTTTACGCCGGGCATGATCGCCCGGCAGCGTGGTTATACGCGCGCCATGTTGTAGGCGTGCTGCGCCATGCAGCGTTCGATCGTGGCGCGGTTGGCGCGGGTCCAGGCCACCGTTTTCTCGATACCCTCGCGCACCGAAACCTCGGCCGCAAAGCCGAGCTCCCGCCGCGATTTCTCGGTGGAGCCGAAGCGCTTGCCCGAATGGTCCCAGTCGCGCGCCGGGCGCAGGTCCACCGGCGTCGGGTTGCCGGTCGCCTGGTTGATCGTCGCCGCGAGGTCGCCGATGGTGGTCTCCACGCCGGAGGCGAGGTTGTAGACCTCGCCCGGCTTGCCGTTCCGGGCGCAGGCGATGAGGCCGCGCGCCATGTCCTCGACGAAGATGAAGTCGCGGCTGGCGTTGCCGCCGTTGTCGAGCGGCAGGGCCTCGCGGTTCAGCGCCTTCCAGATGAAGGTCGGGGTGACGTTGCGCCACACCGTGTGCACGGTGCCGCGCCACCGCCCCGCGCCGAGAATCTCCCGCGGGCCGAAGACGTTCTGGAAGCGCGCCTTGACCAGCGGCATGCCGTAACGGCCCCAGAAGTAGTTGCCGTAGAGTTCGCCGATCAGCTTGGAGATCGAATACGGGCTGTCGTGGTAGAGCGACACCGGCGCGTCCTCGGTCGTCGCCGTGGCGGTGCCGAAGGTCTTTTCCGCCACCGCGCAGCCCGCCGCGGCATAGACCACCTTCTTCAGGCTGCGGATGTCCTTCAGCCGGTCGAACAGCTTGAGGCTGGTCAGGGTGTTGTTCTCGTGGTCGGCGAAGGGATCGGCGATCGAGCTCTGGTTGCCGTGGTAGCAGGCGAGGTGCCAGGCGAAGTCCAGGTCCTCCGGCAGGGCGCGCAGGATACGGTCGTCGGTGATCGAACCGAGGACGAAGCGCACCCGCGGATCGTCGGGGACGTTGGAGATGTCGGACGACAGCAGGTTATCGACGATGACGATCTCGCGAGGGTCCTGCTCCAGAAGCTGCCGGACGAGGTTGCTGCCGACGAAACCGGCGCCCCCGACGACGAGAAGACGCGCATCGGCGAAGTTGGCCTGGGTCATGTCCGGTTTCCTTCGGCAGTCGGGGCGGAGAGGTGGCTGTAGACGTCGGTGACCCCATGGAGGTCGTACCAGGCGAGCATGCGGCCGATGGTCTCGGCGAAGCCGAAACGCGGCGTCCAGCCGAAGGCTTCCGTGGTGCGCACGGGGTCCAGCACCACGGCGGGCACGTCGTCGCCGCCCGGCGGCAGAACCGGCACCGGCTCGTCCAGGCTGACGCCGAGGTGCGCCACCACCACGTCGAAGATGTCCTTGATGGTGTGGCCCTCTCCGGTGGAGACGTTGAACACCCCGGTCGGCGCGCCTTCCGCCAGCGCCAGATCGATCAGGGAGAAGAAGTCCTCCATATCGAGGAAGTCGCGCACGGTGTCGGAGCAGAAGCACTTCTGCCCCGCCTTCAGCCGCTTGTAGAAGGTGGGGATCGGCCCGATGGCGAGGCGCGGCCCGGTGACGTTGGCCAGCCGCAGGGAAACCACCGGCAGGCCGCTCATCAGCAGGTACTGCTCGCCCGCGGTCTTGGAGATGCCGTAGCTGGTGAACGGCGCGGCCGGATGGTCCACCGGAATCGGCACCGTCCGCGGCCGCCCGTAGCACAGGGCGGTCTGGAAATTGACGAACCGCTTCACCGCGTGGCGGGCCGCCGCGGCGGCGACGTTGACCGTCCCGGCGACGTTGGTGGCGATGTCCTCGCGCCAGTCCGCCGGGTCCTTGTAGGCGGCGGCGCTGTGGATGACGTGGGTCGGACGGAAGCCGTCGAAGCAGCGGTCCACCAGGGCCGCATCGGCGATGCTGCCCTCGGCCACGGCCAGGCCCGCCGCCGGCGGCAGCGACGCGCGCTTGCCGGTGGCGAAGTTGTCCACGACCAGGATCTCGTGCCCGGCGGGGGCGAGCCGCTCCACTAGGTTGGAGCCGAGGCACCCCGCCCCGCCGGTGATCAGAATGCGCAACGCCGCTCTCCCTTACTTCTTGCCGGGTTCGTGCTTGAGGTGGGTATAGCCGCCGGAAACCCCGTAGGCACGGTAGTATTCCACCGCGGCGCGCACGGTTTCCTTCAACGGCGTGAAGCGGATATCGCCGAAGTCGGCGAAGGTGCGCGACGGGTCGAGCAGAATCGATGCGGTGTCGTCGGGGCCGAGGGGGCGGACCTCCGGCTCCGGATAGTCGTTGAGAATCATCGCCTCGACCACCGCATCGTAGAGGTCGATGATCGGCACGTCGGTGCCGGAGGAAAAGTGATAGGTGCCGTGCCCGGTGCCGTCGGCGGCGCGCACCGCCGCCCGCGCCAGGTCCTTGACGAAGACGAAATCGCGGCGCGCCGTGGTGACGAAGCAGCGCTTCCCCTCGGACAGGCGCTGGAAGAAGATCGGCAACGGGCCGGAGACGTTGCGCGGGCCGATGACGTTGGCGAGGCGGAAGGTCACGAAGTCGAGGCCGGAAAGCTCCAGGTAGTCCTCCGCCGCGGTCTTGGTGATGGCGTAGCTGCTGTTGCCCGGCAGCTTCGGATGGTCGAGGCGGATCGGCTGCTGCTGCGGCTTCAGGCCATAGCACAGGGCGGTCTGGAAGTAGACGAAGCGCCCCACCTTGTTGGCCTTCGCCGCCTGCACCACGTTGGCGCCGCCGACGACGTTGGTCAGGGCGTCGGAGTACCAGTCGTCCGGGTCCTTGTAGGACGCGGCGGTATGGATCAGGACGTCGGGCTTGAAGTCGCCGACCAGCCGGTCCACCAGCTCCTTGTCGGCGATGCTGCCCTCGACCGCGTGCAGGCGGTCCTGGGCGATCAGGTGCTCGCGGCGGCCGGTGGCGAAATTGTCGATCGCCATGACTTCGTCGCCGCGCGCGAGCAGAAACTCGGCGATATGGGACCCCACCTGGCCGAAGCCACCGGTAATGAACGCCTTCATTTGAAAACCACCTCTGTATCGACGACGGGATCGGCAAGCATCGCGCGGTAATCCGCCGCGCGGTCGTGAAAGATCTGATGCCACAATTCGAGGCTCAGCAAGCCCCAGGCCTTGCGCGAGAAGCGCCCCGCCTGGCCGAAGTTGGCCAGCACCGCATCGGCGTTGATGTAGGGGCGGGACTTTTCCTTCATGTTGCGGAAGATGTCCTCGACGTCGCCCTTCAATTCGCCGCCGAACCACTCCTTGAGCGGCACCGGGAAGCCCATCTTGTCGCGCCGGTGCGCGATCTCGCCGGGAAGGGTATCCTCGAAGGCGACCTTGAGCAGGCGCTTCATGTGGCCGCCCGCGAACTTGACGTCGGCGGGCACGGTCGCGGCGAACTCCACCAGCGGATGATCGAGGAAGGGCACCCGGCTTTCCAGCCCGTGCGCCATGCTCATCCGGTCTTCCACCTGCAACAGGGCGGGCAGCAGGCACTTGAAGTCGAAGTGGGTCATGCTGTCGAAATAGGCGCCCTTGCGCACGTTGGCGGGGTTCTTGAAGATCGTCTTGAAGTCCTCGACCACTTTGGCGCGGTCGAGCGCGGACCACTCCACCTCGTCCTGCATGTCGGCGGAACGATCGACCAGGCGCAGATACCGCTCGTCCAGGGAATCGAACAGCCCCTCGCTCCAGAACTGCTTGATCAGCGGCTGGTATTCCCGCAACAGGCCGAGATTCGGAATGATCGACTCGATGGTGACGACGAAGTTGCCGTTCCGGTAGGTGCCGTTGATCGCGGCGCTGATGCACTGCTCGAAATAGGCGAGCAGATAGCGCGCGTAGCCGCCGAATATCTCGTCGCCGCCCTGGCCGCCGAGGACCACCTTGACCCGCTCGGCGGCGAGCTTGGAAACCATGAACTGCGGGAACGACCCCGGCCCGGCGACCGGGAAGTCGAGGTGGCGGATGACGTCGCGGATATGGCGGCGGAAGTCCTCCGCGGTGATGTCGATGACCTGCAGTTCCGCGCCCGCGCGCTCCGTGGCGCATGCGGCGTATGCGCTTTCGTCGTAGCCGGGGAATTCGGTGAACTTGCCGTGGAAGCCGAGGTTCGCCGCGGCCCCGGTGCGCCCGGCGAGAATCGCCAGCAGGCTGGAATCGATGCCGCCCGAAACGTAGGACCCCACCGGCACGTCGCTGCGCAGGTGCAGGGCGAGGGACTCCTCGACCAGTTCCACCAGGCGGTTCTCGAAATAGCGCGGGCTGTGGTCGAAATCGATGTCGTAGCTGACGTCCCAATAGCGCCAGACGGTGAGCTTGCCGTTCTCGACCTTGAGCGCATGGCCGGGCAGGAGCTGGCGGATGCCCTTGAACAGGGTCTGCTCGCCGATGGTGTACTGGAAGACCAGATACTGCGCCAGGGCGTCGGCGTCGGTGCCGATGTCGGGCAGGAAGGGCAGCAGCGCCTTGGCCTCGGAGGCGAAATAGAGAACCCCGTCCACCACGGCGTAATAGAACGGCTTGATGCCGAAGCGATCGCGCGCGCAGAACAGGCGCCGCTTGCGCTCGTCCCAGATGGCGAAGGCGAACATGCCGCGCAAATCGCGCATGCAGTCCTCGCCGTGCGCCTCGTAGGCGGCGAGGATGCACTCGGTGTCGGAGCGGGAGCGGAACGCCCAGCCGCTTTCGGCGAACTGCGCACGCAGCTCCACGTGGTTGTAGACCTCGCCGTTGAAGACGATGGTGGCGCCGTTGGGCGCGCTCATCGGCTGCGCCGCCGCCTCGGTCAGGTCGATGATGGCGAGACGCCGGTGCACGAAACCCGCGGCATTCCCCGGCGCGATCCAGGCGCCGCGCCCGTCGGGGCCGCGATGCGCGATCAGACGCTCCTGCGCCGCCAGCACGGCGGCGGGCCGTTCCGGCGACCGGCCGGAGAGCGTGGCGAAACCCGCGATACCGCACATGGTCGTTCTTTTCCTTCCTGTCTTCCCGGAGCCCTTGCGGGCTGTCCGGTTTTATAATCCGGCGCGTCCGGTCGTTACAACGTTTGCCGCCGCCTCACACCACATCCGCCAGGAGATCGGCCAGGCGTCCGAGCAGGTGCGCATAGGTCAGTTGCCCCATCGCCACGTCGTAGGCGGCATCCGTCAGGCGTGCGCAATAGGCGTCGTCGCGCAACTTGCGCACCACCTCGTCGGCGTTGGAAAAATCCTTTTCCAGCGGAATGTAGTGCTCGTCCGGCTGGAAATAATCATTGTAGCGGCCGGTGAAGAGAATCTGCACGGTCTTGCACGCCGCCGCCTCGACCTGGCGGCCGCTGATGATGCGCATCGGCACCATCGGACCCTCGTAGACGTCGAAGAATTTCGCCTTGATCTCCGGCCACGTCGCCTCCGGGCGCGCCTTCTGGAAAGCGTTGACGCGGTAGCGCGTTTCATCGGTCAGTTCGAAGAACTCGCTGCCGGATTCGGTGCCGAGCTGGCCGCGGCAGCGGTTGAGGAACGCGGCGTAGCCCTTGGCGTCGAAACGGTCCTTGTGCTCCAGGGAGATGTCCACCCGCAGGCCGTACTCCGCCGCGCGCGCATTGAAGAAGTCCGCGATTTCCGGTTTCTCGTTGTTGCCCATGTAGAGCGGCGCCTCGTAGGCGCGGAAGCCGATGTCGATGTCGCGCCCGGCCAGCGGCGTCACCGGATAGAAGGTATCCGTATCGAGGCCGGTATTGGGGATGCAGGCGACGGTGCAGCCCAGCGCCTTGCGGTACATCTCGAGCACGCGCTCGTCGTTGCTCTGCGACAGCAGCAGGGAAATCCCCAGGCGGCGGCAGAAGGCGATCTTCTCCGGCATCAGCTTGTATTCGTTGCCGATGAAATAGGCCTTGGGCTGCGGGCAGCGCGACACCACCCAAAGCAGCAACCGCCGGAGATTCTGCTGGTTGGAGAAGCAGGAGTGCATGACGACGATGGCCTCGAACCCGCCCTTCATCAGGGTGGACACCACCTCCGCCTTGCCCGCCCAGCCCCGCCCGGCCAGATTGATCGGCACGCAGGAAAAGCGCGGGCTTTCCAGAAACGCCTTGGGCCAGCCGTGCTGATAGCTCAACGTGGTGTTGCTGCGGTCGGCCCAGAAGAGCAGGGCAATGCGGATCGGCCGGGTCATGATCCCCCTCCCAGTCTCCGGGCGCGGCTGCCGGGCCGAATCGGCGCAAGAGCCGCAACCCCTTGATATGACTTCGAGCTTCCACGCAAAATCATGCCCTCTCCCTTCGGGTTTCAAAGCGGTACCGCGCGCAAAGATTGGCCACGTGCAACAGGCCGAGCGCCGTCGTCGCGATGATTCGCGCCGTGGTCATCCCGGCGATGCCGTCGCGGGCGAGATAGAGGTAGAGCCCCGCCTGAAGCAAGGGAAACCCGATGTTCGGCGCATACAGGAAGAATTTCTGTTTGGTGGCCAGAAGCATATGTCCGAGAAGGCCGATCGGCCCGGTCAACGCCATGCACAGCCACAACCATTTCCCGTATTCCGCCGCATGCGCGTAGCGTTCCGAGAACAGCCAACGCACGACGGTCGGCAGCAGAAAGACCCCTGCGACCCCCAGGACCACCATGCCGGCGTACAGCAACCAGAAGGAATGCCGCAGGGTTCGCCAGGACTCAACGACGCTGACGGAGCGATAGATTGTCGGCGCAGCCGCCTGAATAATCACCGAGAACACTGTCTTCAACTGCTCGGGAAACTGCATGGCGATGGCGAAGGCCGCCACCTCCGCCGCCGAGGCGTAGTGGTTGAGAATCACCATATCCAGTGACAGCAGGCTGTTGAACACCAGCGCCGCCGTAGCGTGGTTTCCATAACGCAGGATCGCGGGGTCGATATCGCGGTTTTTCCGCCGCATCGCAGCACGGGTCAGAATCACCGCGTTCACCGCCGCCTGTGCTGCCATGTAGGCGGCGAGAATCGGCCACAGATGCCCAAGGCCGAGGAGGGCTCCGCCCGCCACCGCGGCAAGGTTGAGCATCGCAATCGCGCCGCGCCCCAAGGCCTGTTCGACGAAGCGCGCCTTGCCGTTGACCCAGGCCTGCCAGATGTCGGCGACGTTGTAGAAGGGAAAGACCACCGCCGCCACCACCAGCGCGGCGGCAATGCCGGAGGACCCGCCGCCGGTGTTGCCGTAATAGACCGCCGCTCCGGCCAGCGCCAGGCTGCCCACGCCGCTCGCCAGCATCTTGCCGCGCAACAACGGAATCAGGCTGCCGTCGCGGTTCTGCGCCGCCGCCATGGTCGCGGCCTGCGCCGTGCCGAGCAGGCAGAAGGTGGAAACGAAGCTGATCACCGAAAGGACGGTGCGGAACTCGCCGTAGGTCTCGACCGGCAGAAACCGCGCCCACACCGTGGTGGTGGCGAGGCCGCAGGCCATGGCGAAGGCCTGCGACATCGCCAGCGGCCCGATGCTGCGGGTGATCCATGCGATGCGGCCTGGGTTCATGCCCCGTCTCCGCCACGGGCCGCCAGGACCGCGGCGATCTTTTCCGCGGCATGGCCGTCGCCATAGGCCCGCAGGGGCCGGGCGGGCGGGCGGGACTGCGCCTCCACCGCGGCGACGATATCCTCGGCGCGGCCCCAGGCCAGGCGGTTCCACCCGGATTCCACGGTTTCCACCCACTCGGTTTCCGGCCGCAGGGTGACGCACGGCGTCCCGGCGAAGCAGGCCTCCTTCTGCACGCCGCCGGAATCGGTCATCACCAGGCCCGCGGCATGCAGCAGCGCCAGCATGTCGAGATACCCCAGAGGCTCCACCGTGCGCACGTTGCCCGGCACCTCCAGGCCGAAGGCGCGGATGCGGGCCAGAGTGCGCGGATGCGCCGGAAACACCACCGGCAGGGCAAGCCGCGCGAACGCCACGAAGATCTCGGAAAGGACCTTCGGCTCATCGACGTTGTAGGGGCGGTGCAGGGTGGCCAGCAGGAAGCGCTGCCCGGAGAGGCCGAGATCGTCGAGAACCCGCGACGACTCCCGCGCCGCCGGGGCGAAGCGCAACAGCGCGTCGTACATGGTGTCGCCCACCAGATGCACGCCGTTGCGCAGGTTTTCCGACGCCAGGTTGGCCACCGCCGTTTGCGTCGGACAGAACAAAAGGTCGGCGCAGTGGTCGGTGAGGACGCGGTTGATCTCCTCCGGCATGGTGCGGTTGAACGACCGCAGCCCCGCCTCGACATGGGCGATGGGCACGCCCAGCTTCGCCGCCGCCAGGCCCCCGGCGAGGGTGGAGTTGGTGTCGCCGTAGACCAGCATCAGGTCGGGTTTGCGCTCCAGCAGCAGGTCCTCGATCGCCACCAGCATCGCGCCGGTCTGCCGCCCGTGGGCGCCGGAGCCGATGCCGAGGTTGACCGACGGCTCGGGAATGCCGAGCTCGCGGAAGAAGATCTCCGACATCCGGTCGTCGTAGTGCTGGCCGGTGTGCACCAGGCTTTCGCGCACCCCGGCGTCGCGCAGGGCGAAGCAGAGAGGCGCGGCCTTGATGAACTGCGGACGGGCGCCCAGGACGGTCATCACATGCATGCGGAATCCCCCTCGCGCACGGTCCGGTCAGCCCTTCGCCGCGACGGCGGCGAGCGGGTGGTAATCCCCCGCCAGTCCGAGCGGCGCGGCGGTGCGGATGTCGTGCACCGCCTCGATCGAGGCCCGCGATTCCTGAATGCCGAAGCCGCCCCCCGCCAGGATGTCGCGGTAGGATTCGGTGTGCAGGTTGGTGAACCCTTCGGAAAACTCCAGCTCCTCGCCTTCGATCAGGATCGAGCGGTAGGTGCGCTTGCCCGCCGCCTTGGCGGCTTCCGGCAGGTGGTCCTGGTTGATCGACAGGAACCAGCGCACCCGCGCCCGCTCATAGGTGAGGAAGCCGCTCGCCGCATCGGTCTGCAACACGTGGACGCGGCTGTCCAGGCGCTTGCCGAACACCCAGGCCAGCATGTCGAAGAAGTGCACGCCGATGTTGGTGGCGACGCCGCCCGACTTCGCGATGTCGCCCTTCCAGCTGGTGTAATACCAGTTGCCGCGCGAGGTGAGATAGGTGAGGTCCACATCGAACACCTTGCCCGCGGGCGCCTCGGCGACGCGGCGGCGCAACTCCCGGATCGCCGGGTGCAGGCGCAGTTGCAGGATGTTGAAGACGCGGTGGCCGCTTTCCGCCTCGATCTCGGCGATGCCGTCGATGTTCCACGGGTTGAGCACCAGCGGCTTTTCGCAGATCGCGTCGGCCCCGGCGCGCAGGGCGAAACGCATGTGCGCGTCGTGCAGATAGTTGGGCGAGCAGATCGCCACGTAATCGATGCCGGCGCCGCGGCGGCGCTGCTTGTCGATGTGGCGGTCGAAGCGTTCGAACTCGACGAAGAAGTGCGCATCGGGGAAGAAGCTGTCGATGATCCCCACCGAATCGTTCGGATCGAGCGCCGCAACCAGGCGGTTGCCGGTATCCTTGATCGCCGTCATGTGGCGCGGCGCGATGTATCCCGCGGCGCCGATCATGGCAAAATTCAAAGGGCTGGCCTGCTTTCCTGACATTTTCAAATCACTCCGCCTGGTTCTTCGGCTTGCGGTTATCGCTTTCCGGACCCTTTTCCGCCTCCGCATCGCCGCGCCGGATGCGCAACAGCGGCGGCGCGAAAACCCGCCCCGGACCCAGGGCCGCGCAGGCGCGGTCGAAGGCTTCCTGCGGGTCGCGGGTTTCGGCGACGATGACGGCGTCCGCATCGGGCAGCTCCTCGAAGGAGCGGACCACCGGGACGCCCTGCAGGCGCTCCTTGTTGGTGGCGCGGTCCAGAACCGCGACCACCTCGATGCCGCTGTCCTGCTGCGACAGCATCAGGATTTCCATCAGCTCGCCGCCGCCGATCACCACGATGCGGCGCGCGCCGCCCCGGTGCAGAACCCCCAGCAGTTCGTCGAACTGGGTGCGCGCCTTGCGGAAGAAATGCAGCGAAAATTCCAGGTAGTCGGCGACGAGGCGCGCCTTTTCGCGGAAGCCCTTGGGCGTGACGTAATAGACGTAGCGCTTGCGCGGCGCCGCCTTGACCTTGACGAAGCCCTTGTTGACGGCGCGCTTGAGCAGCGCGTTGACCAGGCCGATCGACACCATCATGCGCCTGGACAGCGACATCTGGGTGATCTCCTCGCCCCCTTCCAGGGCGGCGAGAAGGTCGAGTTCGGCCTGGGTTCGGGTTTCGTCGGACATGCCACACCGTGCAAAGGTTCCGCGCGGCAGGATACTGCCGACGGCAGTATCGTTCAAGCCATGAAATTCATGCCGTGAATGAAAGGTGGCGGGACGGCTCAGCCGCCGCTGCGGCGGCCGGATTCCCAGGCCAGCGCGGAGCGGATCATGGTTTCGAGGTCGGGGTGTTTCGGCCGCCAGCCGAGCACGCGGCCGATCTTCGCCGGGTCGGCGACGAGATAGGGCGGGTCGCCGGGGCGGCGCGGCCCGACGCTCGCCGCCAGGGGGCGGCCGATCACCGCCTCCACCGCGGCGATCACCTCGCGCACCGAATAGCCCTTGCCGATGCCGCAGTTGACGACCAGGTTCCCGCCGGTGTTTTCCAGGTAGGCGAGCGCCCGCACATGCGCCTCCGCCAGGTCGGAAACGTGCAGGTAGTCGCGCACGCAGGTGCCGTCCGGGGTCGGGTAGTCGTCGCCGTAGATCTGCATCGCCGGGCGTTTGCCCTGCGCCGTCTGGCAGGCGATCTTCAAAAGGTGGGTGGCGTTGGGGCCGCCCTGGCCGGAGCGTCCCGCCGCGTCGGCCCCGGCGACGTTGAAATAGCGCAGCGCGGCATAGGCAAAGCCGTGCGCCGCCGCCGCGTCGGCGAGCATGCGCTCGGTCATCAGCTTGCTCCAGCCGTAGGGGCTGGTGGGGCGCAGGGGCGCGGTTTCCGCCGCCATGCCGCCGTCGATCGCGCCATAGACCGCCGCCGAGGAGGAAAACACGAAGCGCGGCACCCCCGCCGCGGCGCACGCCTCGATCAGGGTCAGGCTGCCCGCCACGTTGTTGCGGTAGTAGGGCAGCGGCTTTTCCATGGATTCGGTGACGATGATCGACCCGGCGAAATGCATCACCGCCTCGGGACGCACCGCGGCCAGCGCCGTGCCGATGAAGGCGCGGTCGCCGACATCGCCCTCGAGGAACCGTGCCTCCGGCGGCAGATTCTCCCGCTCGCCGGTGGACAGGTCGTCCACCACCGCCACGTCGTGCCCGGCCTCCAGCGCGGCATAGACCACGTGGCTGCCGATATAGCCCGCACCGCCCGTCACCAGAACTCGCGCCACCTTGAATTTCCCCTCTGAAACAGCCGCTTTGCGTTCCTACCCTCTCCGCCCGCGCCACGCAAGGCGGGACTTCCCATCGGCGGCGGGGCGGACGGCGGAGGGGGAGAGGCGCGGCTTGCCAAGCGGCAATCCGGACGCGTATTCTCCCTGCACCGGGTAAACGCCCGGTGTGCCGGCCGAAAGGGAACGCATGATAGTGCACGGTGTGTCCAGGCTGCTCCCGGGGTGCGAACTGGAATCGATCCTCGATTCCCTGCCGCTCGCCGTCTTCCTGAAGAGCCGCGATCTCGGGTACACTTGGTGCAACCGCCGCTTCGAAGAGATATGCGGCTGCCTGCGCACCGACCTGCCGGAAAGGCTGGCGTTCGAGGGGTTGAAGGGGCCGGAGGCGGACAAGGCACGGGAGAGCGATCTCGCGGTCCTGAACTCCGGCGAGCACCGCATCTACGACGCGCGGATAAGCTGCCCCTGCGGCATGAGCATCGACGCCCGCTTCTTGAAGATTCCGGCGATCAATCGCGCGGGCGACATCGTCGGCATCATCGGCGTCGCCATCGACCTTACCGGTGACCGCGAGGCCGAGCGCAAGCTCCTGCACAATCTCGACTACATGGCGGAGGAAAACGCGCGGCTGGAACGCATCGCAAGCGACCTGCAAACCTCGCTCGCCTTCTCCGAGGACAACGCCGCGCAACTCGCCGAACTCGCCGAGCAGATCGACAGCCAGAAGCAGAGCATCGCCGAACAGAACGAGCAGATCCGCCGCCTGATGTACCGCGACGACAACACCGGCCTGCACAACCGGCGCTATTTTTTCGACACCGCGCCGCTGATGCTGTCGCAACCGGCCGATCCGGCGCGGCCCGGCCTTCTGGCGATCGCCGACATCGACTTCTTCAAAAGCATCAACGACCGTTTCGGCCACGCCGCGGGCGACGCGGCGCTGCGCAGTTTCGCCCAGGTGGCCGCCGACGCCCTGCCGGAAACCGCGCTGTTCTGCCGCGTCGGCGGCGAGGAATTCGCCATCCTCACCGCGCCGATGAGCATTCCCGAGGCGGAAGCCCTGCTCAACCGCCTGCGCGAGACGATCGGCGCCCACCATCTGCACCTCGGCCCGGAGTCGAACCTCAACTTCACCATCAGCATCGGCGCGACGCCGCTGTGCGCCGGGGGCAACCTGGACGAACTTCTGCACGCCGCCGACAACGCGCTCTACATGGCGAAGCGCGGCGGACGCGACCGCGTCGTCGTCGGGGCCTGAACCCGCGCCGGACCGGCACAATCCGGCACGAAAGATCGTGACAATCCCACCGGCACAAACGCCGGGCGGGGCCGCCGGAAATCCGGCGGCCCCGCCCGGGGGGTTCCGTATCGATACCTCAGACCTGCCAGAACGGCTTTGCCGCTTCCGCCGCCGCCTGCGCCCGGGTCATCCCCATGGCCGCCAGCATCCGGTCGGGCAACACCCGCAGCGAACGGCGGAAGGCGATGCGGTTGCACCACTCGGCGACCCGTTCGGCGATGGCGCGCGGTTCGCGCCGCGCCGCCGCGGCGGGCCGTCTGCCGGTGCGCAGTCCATATGTACCGAGACATTCTGTCTTGTTCATGACATTTCCTCCCGAAGGTGTCTCGATTGTCTACGGACAATAGATAAATTGACTCAATTCGGACGTCAATGTATTTATTGTCACCATGACAACGTGGACTCCCGATATCTCCTCCCGTTCCGGTCCCCGCTACATCGCCATCGCCGAAGCCATCGCCGAAGCCGTGACCACGGGCGAACTCGCCCCCGGCGACCGCCTGCCGACGCATCGCGACCTGGCGGACCGCCTGGGCGTCACCGTGGGCACCATCACCCGTGCCTATGCGGAGGCGATCCGCCGCGATCTGGTGAGCGGCGAGGTCGGGCGCGGCACCTTCGTCAAGCCGTCGCTGATGACCTTCACGCCGCTGTCCACGCGGCACGATTCGGAACCCGACGTCTTCGACTTCGCGGTCAACCTGCCCGCCGAGGGCATCGCCACCGAGCGCCTGCGCGACACCCTGCCGGTGCTCACCGCGCACCCCCACCTCGGCACCCTGCTCGGCTACCCCAGCGACACCGACCTCGACCGCGCCAAGCGCATCCTCGCCAGTTGGGCGGAGACCCAGGGCGCGCCCAACGCGCCGGACCGCCTGATCATCAACAACGGCGCGCAGAACGGCATGCTCGCCGCGCTCTTGACGCTGTGCCGCGCCGGCGACACCGTGCTCTGCGACGAGTTCACCTATCCGGGGATGAAAAACCTCGCCCGCCTGCTCGGCGTGCGCCTGCAGGGGCTCGCCATGGACGACCACGGCATGACCGCCGAGGCCCTGGAGCACGCCGTGCTCCACCATGCGCCGCGCGCCGTCTACATCGTCCCCAACTACCAGAACCCCACCGGCACGGTGTGGCCGCGCGACCGCCGCGAAACCCTCGCCCGGCTCGCCAACCGCCACGGCATCTGGATCATCGAGGACGACGTCTACGGCTTCCTCGCCGAGGATTTCGAGCGCCTGCCGCCCTTGGCCGCGCTCGCGCCGGAACGCACCATCTACCTCAACAGCGCCGCCAAATGCATGGCCCCGGGCCTGCGCGTCGGTTACATGATCGGCCCGGTGGAGCTTCTCCCCGCGCTCTCCGCCGGGGTGCGGCTGTCCACCATGACCCCCGCGCCGCTGACGCTGGAGGTCGCCACCCGCTGGATCGAGGACGGCACCGCGGTGGATTCCTGCCGCTGGCACCGCGCCGAGGCGCGCGCGCGGCGCAACCTCGCGCTCAAGGCGCTGGACGGCTTCGCGGTGGCGGGCGACACCGGCACCTACCACCTCTGGCTCACCCTGCCGGAGCCCTGGCGCTCCGACGAGTTCACCCGCGCCGCGCGCAACCGCGGCATCATCGTCTCCGCCGCCGACCACTTCGTCCTCGGCCGCCGCGCCGCGCCGCCCGCGGTGCGCCTGGGCCTCGGCGGCGGCAAGTCCCGCGCCAAGGTCGAGGACGGGCTCAACCGCCTCGCCGAGATGCTGCGCGGCGGGCCGATCGGCAGTTTCTCCAGCATTTTCTGAATCTTAGATTCCCCAGCGGCGAAGCCAGGCCTGCAGCATCAGGATGTGCCACAGGCGGTATTGCCGGTTGTGCAGCCCCGACTGGTGCTGGCTCCAGGTGCGGCGCACCGCCGCCGCATCGAGGAAGGGATTGTCCTTCAACGCCGCGGGGGAGAGCAACTCCTCCCCCCAGTCGCGCAGAGGGCCGCGCAACCATTGCCCCACCGGCACGCCGAAGCCGATCTTCGGGCGGTCGATCAGCGCGCGCGGCACATAGCGGTCGAGCACCCGGCGCAGGATGTGCTTGCCCACCCCGCCGCGGATCAGCAGGCCGGGCGGCAGGCTCCAGGCGAACGCCACCACCCGGTGGTCGAGCAGCGGCACCCGCGCCTCCAGGCTCACCGCCATGCTGGCGCGGTCCACCTTGGTGAGGATGTCGTCGGGCAGATACCCCAGCATGTCGCGGCAGCGCAGCCGCGCCACCAGGCCGGGCAGGCGCGCGGCAAGCCCGTCGTCGGGCTGGATGCCGCCGCCGCCCGGCACCGGCAGCGCGCCGTCCGGCCACTGCGCGGTGACGCGGCGGTACATCGCATCCACGCCGTCGAGGCCGAGCAGCGCCGCGCCCTTGTGGATCTTGTCGCCGAAATGGCTGGGCTTGCAGCGCGCGGGCACCGGCGCGAACAGGGCGTCCCACGCCTCCGGCGGCGGCAGGCGCAGCCCCGCCGCCATGGCGCGGCGCAGCGGCGCGGGAATCCAGCCGGTCTTCCGCCACAACGACGCGATGCCGAGATAGCGCGTATACCCCGCGAACACCTCGTCGCCGCCGTCGCCGGAAAGCGACACGGTGACGTGGCGGCGCGCCAGGCGCGACACCAGGAAGGTGGGAATCTGCGACGAATCGGCGAACGGCTCGTCGTACATCTCGGCGAGCAGGGGGATCACCTCCTGCGCCTCCTCGGGGGAGACCTCCATCTCGGTGTGCGCGGTGCCGAGGTGGGCGGCCACGGCGCGCGCATGCGGCGCCTCGTCGAACGCCTTTTCGGCGAAGCCGATGGAGAAGGTGCGCACCGGCTGCGCCGACTGCGCCTGCATCAGCGACACCACCAGGGAGGAATCGATGCCGCCGGACAGGAACGCCCCCAGCGGCACGTCCGCCACCATGCGCCCCGCCACCGCGTCGCGCAGCAGCAGGTCCAGCGCCTCGGTGATCTCCTCCTCCGTCCGCGCGTCCTGGGCGGCCTGTCCGGCCTCCGCCACCGCCGCGAGGTCCCACCAGCAGGCCAGGGCCTCGCCGCCCGCGTCCACGCTCAGCATGTGGCCGGGCGGCAGCTTCGCCACGCCGCGGTAGATCGACATCGCGCCGGGCACGCAGCCGCGCTGCAAAAACGGCCCGATCGCCGCCGGGTTCACCTCCGCCGAAAAACCGGGGCAGGCGCGCAAGGCCTTCAATTCCGAGCCGAAGAGGAACACCCCGCCCTGCCGCGCGTAATAGAGCGGCTTGATCCCCAAACGGTCGCGCACCAGAACCAGGCGGCGCTCGCGGCGGTCCCACAGGGCGAAGGCGAACATCCCGACGAAGCGCCGCACCGCCGCGTCCACGCCCCAGGCGGCGCAGGCTTCCAGCAGCACTTCGGTATCCGAATGGCCGCGCCAGGCGATGCCGGGCAGGTCGCGCGCCACCTCGGCGGCGTTGTAGATCTCGCCGTTGTAGACGATCGCCCAGCGGCCGTCGGCGCTCCGCATCGGCTGGTCGCCCGCAGGCGAAAGATCGACGATGGAGAGGCGGCGGTGCGCCAGCGCCACCCCGGCCTCCGCATCGGTCCACACCGCGCCCTTGTCCGGCCCGCGATGGGCGATGGCGTCGGCCATGCCGCGGCCCAGCGCGGCAAGCTCATCCGCCCGTCCGCCCGCGAAACTCCACAAACCCGCGATTCCACACACGATGCACCCGCGCCCGATGATCCCGTCAGCAGGCTCTGGTTTGCCAGGGAAACGCCGCGGCGTCAAACCCGCGGCCACGATCGTCCTTGTCGTGCGCAGTCGTGGCGGGTAGCATCCGGGCGTTTTATTCCTTCTCGCCAAATCTCGGGCATGACATGAGCACGCACGCACGCAAGATTTCCGTCGTCGGCCTCGGTTACGTCGGGCTGCCGCTGGCCGTCGCTTTCGGCCGTTCCGGGGGGCGCATCGTCGCCTTCGACATCAACCGGCGGCGCATCCGCGAACTCGCGGAAGGCCGCGACCGCACCGGCGAAGTGCCGGAAGCCGAACTGCGCGAGGCCGACCTCTTCTTCACCTCCGATCCCGCCGATCTCGCCCAGGCCGACTTCCACATCGTCACCGTGCCGACGCCGATCGACGAGGCGCGGCTGCCCGACCTCCGCCCCCTCATCGCCGCCTCGCGCACCGTCGGGCGCGTGCTCAAGACCGGCGACATCGTCGTCTACGAGAGCACGGTCTACCCCGGCGCGACGGAGGAGGACTGCGTGCCGGTGCTGGAGGCGGAAAGCGGCCTGAAATTCGGCCGCGACTTCACCGTCGGCTACAGCCCGGAACGGATCAATCCCGGCGACAAGGAACACCGATTCACCACCATCAGGAAGGTGGTCTCCGGCTCCGACGCGGCCACCCTGGAAACCGTCGCCGCGGTCTACGGCGCGGTGGTCACCGCGGGCATCCACCAGGCGCCGTCGCTCAAGGTGGCGGAAGCCGCCAAGGTGATCGAGAACACCCAGCGCGACATCAACATCGCCCTGATGAACGAACTGTCGCTGATCTTCGCCCGCCTCGGCATCGACACCCGCGACGTGCTGGCGGCGGCGGGGACGAAATGGAACTTCCTGCCGTTCTCGCCGGGCCTCGTCGGCGGCCACTGCATCGGCGTGGACCCCTACTACCTCACCCACCGCGCGGAACGCGCGGGCTACCACCCCGAGGTCATCCTCGCCGGACGCCGCATCAACGACGGCATGGGCCCCCACGTGGCGCGGGAGGTGGTGCGCCGCCTGCTCGCCCGCGGCGGCTGCGTCCGCCCGCTGGTCACCGTGCTCGGCCTCACCTTCAAGGAGGACGTGCCCGACATCCGCAACACCAAGGTGGTGGACATCGTGGCGGAACTCGCCGCCTTCGGCATCGCGGTGCAGATGCACGACCCGGTCGCCGACCCGGAGGAAGCCTTCGCCGAATACGGCGTCCGCCTGCTCCCCGCCGCTGAGCTGAAACCCGCCGACGCGGTGGTGCTCGCGGTGTCCCACGCCGCTTTCCGCAACGGCGGCTGGCCCGCCATCCTGCCCCTGCTCAAGGACGGCGCGGGCATCGTCGCCGACGTCAAGGGCGCGCTCGACCGCACCGCCCTGCCGCCCGGCATCGACCTCTGGCGGTTGTGACGGGAAAAAACCAGAACTTTGCGAGGGGACTCGGTCCCCTCGCGCACCCCATAACTTTTGGTTTTCGCGCGGAGCGCCATAGAGTCATCACGCGACGTGACGGTTGCCTGCCGCTACGCGGCGAAAAACAAGTTACGGGGTCGAGGGGCCTCCCGGCCCCTCGCGGGTCCGGGCAGGGCCCGGCCTGGTTTTCCCCGCTCTTCCCTTTCCCCCACTTTTGCCGTATGCCTTGCGGCCATGCCGCACCGTGCCGCCGCTTATGAAATTCTGAAGGCCGTTCTCGACCGCCGCCAGCCGATGGACGAGGCGTTTTCCCGCCTCACCCGCGAGTTGCCGGTGCGCGACCGCGCCTTCGCCCGCGCCCTCGTCGCCCTCGCCCTGCGCCGCAAGGGAGAGATCGACGCGGTGATCGATGCCTGCCTCGGCCGCCCGCTGCCGCCCTCGGCGCGCGGGGTACGTCATGTGCTCGCCATTGGACTGACCCAGGCGTTCTACATGGGCACCTCGCCGCACGCGGTCTCCTCCACCTCCGTCGCGCTGGCGCGCGACAAGGGCTTTTTCCGCCAGTCGGGCCTGGTCAACGCGGTGATCCGCCGGGTGCAGCGCGATCCTTCGGCCTTCGATTCGGTGCGGCGCAAGGCCGCCAACCTGCCCGACTGGCTGCTCGCCTCCTGGACTTCCGCCTACGGCGAGGAGACGGCGCGCCGCATCGCGGGCGCGCTGCTCGCCGAGCCGCCGCTCGACATCAGTCTGCGCAACCCCGCCGAGGCCGAAGACTGGGCCGCGCGCCTGGAGGCTACGGTTTTGCCCACCGGCAGCCTGCGCCTGCGCCCCGCAGGTCCGCTGGAGGAACTGCCCGGCTTCGCCGGGGGCGCATGGTGGGTGCAGGACGCCGCCGCCGCCCTGCCCGCCCGCCTGTTCGGCGACGTCGCGGGCAAGCGCGTGCTCGACCTTTGCGCCGCACCGGGCGGCAAGACCCTGCAACTCGCCGCCGCGGGCGCAAACGTCACCGCGCTCGACCGCTCGGCGGCGCGCCTCGACCGCCTGCGCGAGAACCTCGCGCGCACCGGGCTCGCCGCCGAGATCGTCGCCGCCGACGCCGCGGCGTGGACCCCGCCCGAGCCCTTCGACGCGGTGCTGATGGACGCGCCGTGCTCCGCCACCGGAACCCTGCGCCGCCACCCCGACGCCGCGTGGATCAAATCCCCCGCCGACGTCGCGAGCCTGGCGGAAACCCAGAAGCGCCTCCTCGCCGATGCCGCGCGTCTGGTCAAGCCGGGCGGAACCCTGGTCTATTGCGTCTGCTCGCTGCAGCCGGAGGAGGAGACCGCCGCGCCGCCGCCGGGCTTCGCGCCCGCGCCGATTAGCGCCGCGGAAATCGGCGGCTGGGACTTCGCGCTCCGCCCCGACGGCGCGCTGCGCACCCTGCCCTGCCACCTGCCCGATGCGGGCGGCCTCGACGGCTTCTTCGCCGCCCGCTTCCGCCGGGGATAACGCCTGCAAGCAGGCGGGGCTGCCGCCCCACCTCGGGAACGGCTACGATCCCCTTGCGGGTCCAGGGCAGGGCGCCCCCCGGCCTGGTTTTTCTCTCCTCCCGGGGCGCTGCTTGACGGCGGCGTGGCGGCACCGTAGCCTCGGCGCGTCGTGGCCGGTGCGGAGCTTGCCGTCTTGTCCCAGTCCGTTTCCCTGTCTTCGGAGTCGTGGCGTCATCGCCTGACCGCCGCTTTGATCGGTCTCGTGGTTCCCGCAGGCGCCTTCGGCGCCGCCCCGGTTCTGATCGTGGCCGCCGCCGCCCTGCTTGCCGGGCTCTCCGTGCCCGACCGCGCCCGGCATGCGCGGCGGTTGCTGCTCGCCGCGCTGTTTCATCCGCTGGGGCTTGCATGCGTGGTGATGCTGCTTGCCTGGGCGCCCAACCTGTTCGTCTCCCCGGACCGGCTGGAAAGCGCCGGAACCTGGCTGCGCGTCGCCGTGGTCCTGGGCGGCGGCGTCTATTTGTGGTCGATCCTCGACCGCGCCCCGCGCCTCGCCCGCATCGCCCGGGACTTCCTGCTGTTCGGCATCGCCGCGGCGCTCGCCCTGTCCCTGGCGGCCCTCGTCCTCGCGCCGGAAACCATCGCCGCCCTGCGCCGCACCGGCGCGGGAGACGGCCCGTGGATGCGCTACAAGGCGTTTTCCACCGCCCTCGTCTGCGTCGTGCCTTTCCTCGCCTGGGCGGGCTGGGCCCAGCCCGGCGCGCGCCGCATCGCCGCGTGCGCCGGGGCCGTGCTTTATGCCGTGTTCGCCGTCGCCACCGACAGCCGCGACGCCTTCGCCGGTCTGGCGGTGGCAGGTCTCGCCGCCCTCTTCCTGCCGGCGGCGCGGTCTCCCCGGGCGCGGCTGGCGATTCCCGTCCTTCTCGTCCTCGCCGCGGCGGCGGTGGCCGCGCTCGCGCTGCACCCGGGCGGACGCAACCCCGAAAACATCGGCGCGCTCGGCCTGCCGCTGTGGCTGGTGGAATACCAGCGCCAGCACATCTGGGCCTTCATTCTGGAGCGTCTGCCGGAACGGCCGTGGATCGGCATCGGGCTCAACGCCATCGCCCACATTCCCGGGGCCGACCACCTGATCCCCGGCGCGGGGCAGGCCTTCGTGCCGTCGCATCCGCACAACTGGATTCTGGAAATCCTCGCCGAGACGGGCGGCATCGGCTTCGCGCCCGCCTTCCTCGCCGTGGCCGGGCTGATCGTGCGCGACGCGCTGGCGGTGTTCCGCGGCGGCAGCCTGCGCCACGCGGCGCGCCTCGCCCTGTCGTGCGCCTTCTGGGGGACGGCGTGCTTCAACTTCTCGATCTGGGCGCCGTGGTGGGGGGTGACCTTCGTCTTCCTCTTCCTCATCCTGTCCGCCCGCCCGGCAATTCCCGCCGAGCCCGCGCCGCGCATGCTGTTTGCCGTGACCGAGGACTTCGCCTTCCTGTCGCACCGCCTGCCGATGGCGGGCGCGGCCAAGGCGGCGGGCTTCACCGTCGGCGTCGTCTGCGCGGTGAAGGACAAGCGCGCGCAGATCGAGGCGCTCGGCTACGCCGTCCACCCCTGGCCGGTGAACCGCGCCTCCACCAATCCCTTGCGCGAATACCTGGCCCTCAACGGCCTGCGCCGCTGTTACGAGGAGACCACGCCCGCCCTGGTGCACCATGTCGCGCTGAAGCCGGTGGTCTACGGCGCCATCGCGGCGCAGCTGGCGGGAATTCCGGTGGCGGTCAACGCGATGATCGGCCTGGGCTTTTTGTTCATCAGCGAGGGCCGCAAGGCCGGGCTGCTGCGGCGGGTGGTTCTGGCGGCGCTGCGCCTGGCGCTGGACCGCCCGGGCTCGCGCCTTCTGGTGCAGAACCCGGACGACGCGGCGATCTTCGCCAAGGCCGGGGTGATCGCGCCGGAGCGCATCGTCCTCATCCCCGGGTCGGGCGTGGACGCCGAACGCTTCCGCCCGCTGCCGGAACCGCCGGGCGAAACCATCGTCGTCTCCGTGGTCTCCCGCATGCTGTGGGACAAGGGCATCGGCGAGACGGTGGAGGCGGCGCGCATCCTGCGCGAGCGCGGCCTGCCGGTGCGGCTGCGCCTGGTCGGCGACGTGGACCCGGCCAACCCGCAGAGCATCCACCCCGCCACCCTGTGCCTGTGGAACGCCGACGGCCTGATCGAGTGGAAGGGTCCGCGCAAGGACATCGGACAGGTCTGGGCGGAAAGCCACATCGCGCTGCTGCCCTCCTACCGCGAGGGCATGCCCAAGGCGTTGCTGGAGGCGGCGGCCTGCGGCCGTCCGCTGATCGCCGCCGATGCGCCGGGCTGCCGCAGCCTGGTGGCCGACGGGGAGAACGGCCTGCTGGTGCCGGTGAAGGATTCCGCCGCCATCGCCGAGGCGATCGCCCGCCTCGCCGCCGACCCGGCGCTGCGCCGCCGCATGGGCGCGGAGGCGCGCCGCCGCATCGAGGAAACCTATGCCGACCCGATCGTCGCGGCGCAGGTGGAGGCGCTCTACCGCTCGCTCGCCGCGGCGGAGACCGGGGCATGACGCCGGGCCTTCTCTTCGGCGGCTTCTGCCTCGCCGGGGCGGCGGCCACCGGCCTGGCGCTGCGCTGGTTGCGGGCGCGGCGGATTCTCGACATGCCCAACGCGCGCAGCAGCCACGCCGTCCCCACGCCGCGCGGCGGCGGCCTGGCGGTGACGCCTTTGGTCCTCGGCGGCCTGGCGGTCTGGTTTTCCAGCCACGGCGGCTCCGCCGCCGACTGGGCGATGCTGGCGGGCGCGCTGCTGCTCGCCGCGGTTTCCTGGATCGACGACCGCCGCACCCTGACGCCGCTGCCGCGCTTCGCCGCGCAGATCGTTGCCGCCGCCGCCGTCCTCGCCCTGATGCCGAAAAGCGCGATCCTCGGCGGGCTTCTCCCGTCGTGGGCGGAAAAGCTTGTCCTCGGCCTCGCCTGGGTGTGGTTCGTCAACCTGTTCAACTTCATGGACGGCATCGACGGCATCACCGGGGTGGAGACCATCGCCATCGCGCTCGGCCTGTTCGTCGCCGCACCGGGGGTTCTGGCGGGCGGGCCTCTCGCCATCGTCGCCGGGACGACGCTCGGCTTCCTGGTCTGGAACTGGCACCCCGCGAAGATCTTCATGGGCGACGTCGGCAGCATTCCGCTCGGCTTCGTCCTCGGCTACCTGCTGCTCAGCATGACCGCGCTGCACCCCGCGGGCTGGGCGGTGGCGCTGATCCTGCCCGCCGTCTACTGGGCGGACGCCACGGTCACGCTCGCGCGCCGGGCATTCGCCGGAAAGCCGGTGTGGCGGGCGCACCGCGAACACTTCTACCAGCGGGCGACGCAGGGCGGCTGGTCGCACGCGCGGGTAAGCGCGCTCATCGCCTTTGCCGATATCGTCCTCATCGCGCTCGCGCGTGCCGCCGCGCGTACCGGCCCGTGGCTCGCCCTGGCCGCGGCGGCGGTCGCCACCGCGTTGATTCTGGCCCTCTTCCAGTCGAAATACCGCAACCGCGACGCGGCGTGAGTCCGGTTTCGGCTTTTGCTTCCGATGCACGGGCAAAGGGTGTACCTTCTCGCCCGCATTTCAGCGGCAACCGAAGAAGTCTTCATGCGTCTGTCCCGCAAGCATATCGTCTTCGTCCATGACCTGGTCATGGCGGCGCTGGCCCTGCCGGTGGCGCTTTATCTGCGGCTCGACTTCGCGGTTTTCGACCGTTTCGCCCCGCACGACCTTCTCTTCATGGCGGGCGTCTTCACCGCGATCGCGGCGGTCGCCTTCCGCACCCAGAAGATGTACGCCGGCATCTGGCGCTACGCCTCGGTCAACGACCTCCTGGCGATCGTGCGCGGCGTCACCCTGCTCATCGCCGCCTTCACCCTCGGCCTGTTCCTCTACAACCGCCTCGAAGGCTTCCCCCGTTCCACGCCGTTCATCGCCTGGGGCGTGCTGATGGTGCTGCTCGGCGGACCGCGCTTCGCCTACCGCATGCTGAAGGACCGGCGCATCACCCTGCACGCCGACGCGGCGCAGAACGCCCGCGTGCCGGTGCTGCTGATCGGCGCGGGAGACGCCGCCGACCTGTTCATCCGCGCCATGGAAACCAACCCGCAGGCCAACTACCGCGTCGTCGCCATCCTCGGCGAAACCTCGGCGCGGGTGGGGCGGCGCATCCGCGGCGTCGAGGTGATGGGCACCCTCGACGACCTCGCGCCGGTGGTGGAAACCCTGACCGCCAAGGGGCGGCGGCCGCAGCGGGTGATTCTCACCAAGGACACCTTCGACGGCGAGGTGGTCGCCCGCATGGCGGAGGAAACCCAGGCGCTCGGCCTCGGCCTGTCGCGCCTGCCGCGCCTCGACGACCTGCGCACCGCGCTCGCCGATCAGGCCTTCGACCTCAAGCCGGTGGCGATCGAGGACCTGCTGCAGCGTCCGCAAACCGTGCTCGACCGCGACCGCATGGCCGCCTTCATCCGCGGCCGCCGCGTTCTCGTCACCGGCGCGGGCGGCTCCATCGGCAGCGAGCTGGTGCGCCAGGTGGCGGGCTTCGGCCCCGCCGAGATGACCCTGGTGGAAGCCTCGGAATTCGCCCTCTACACCATCGACATGGAGCTTTTCCGCACCCGGCCGGAGATGCCGCGCGCCGCGCTGATCGGCGACGTGCGCGACCGCGCCCGCCTGGATGCGATCTTCACCGAGCGCCGCCCCGAGCTGGTGTTCCACGCCGCGGCGCTGAAGCACGTGCCTCTGGTGGAGGCCAACCCGCTGGAAGGCCTGATCACCAACGCGGCGGGCTCGCGCAACGTCGCGGAGGCCTGCGTCGCGCATGGCGTTTCCACCATGGTGATGGTCTCCACCGACAAGGCGGTCAACCCCACCAACGTGATGGGCGCAAGCAAGCGCATGGCGGAATGCCTCTGCCAGGCGATGGACCTGGCACCGGAAACCCGCGGCACCCGCTTCGTCACCGTGCGCTTCGGCAACGTGCTCGGCTCCACCGGCTCGGTGGTGCCGCTGTTCGAGAAGCAGTTGCGCGAGGGCGGGCCGATCACCGTCACCCACCCGGAGATGCGGCGCTATTTCATGACCATCCGCGAAGCGGTGGAACTGGTCATCGAGGCGGGCGCCATGGGCGCCGCGCCGGATGCCGCAGCCGGGCACGAGGGCAAGATCTACGTCCTCGAAATGGGCCAGCCGGTGAAGATCGTCGATCTCGCGCGGCAGATGATCCGCCTTGCGGGCTTGCGCCCCGAGGTGGACGTGCCCATCGTCTACACCGGGCTGCGCCCCGGCGAAAAACTCTTCGAGGAAATCTTCCACGGCGAGGAGCAGCTGCTGCCCACCGCGACCAAGGGCGTTCTGCTCGCCGCGCCGCGCCCGGTGGAGCTGGCGGACATCCGCGCCCTCCTCGACAAAATGGAGGCCGCCTGCCGCGCCGGCGACCTCGATGCCGCGCTGGCCGTGATGCGCCGCGTGGTGCCGGAATACCAAGGGTCCGAAACCGGACCGCACTGACACCCGAGACTTTCGATAAAGAGGACGGCCAATGGCTGAGACGTTGAACCCGCGGATTGCCCGCGCCCTGATTTCGGTTTCCGACAAGACCGGCCTGGTGGACCTGGCCCGCGCCCTGCACGATGCGGGCGTGGTCCTGCTCTCCACCGGCGGCTCCGCCGCGGCGATCCGCGATGCGGGCATCCCGGTGACGGAAGTGGCGGATCACACCGGTTTCCCCGAGATGCTGGACGGCCGGGTGAAGACCCTGCACCCGAAGATCCACGGCGGCATCCTCGGCATCCGCGGCAACGCGGCGCACGAGGCGGCGATGGCCGACCACGGCATTCCGCCGATCGACCTGGTGGTGGTCAACCTCTACCCGTTCGAGGCCACCGTGGCCAAGGGCGCGGACTTCGAAACCTGCGTCGAGAACATCGACATCGGCGGCCCCTCGATGATCCGCGCCGCGGCGAAGAACCACGCCGCCGTCACCGTGATCGTCGATCCCGCGGACTATACGCCGCTGCTCGCCGAAATCGCCGCCAACGGCGGCGCCACCGCCGCCGCCTTCCGCCGTGCCATGGCGGGGAAGGCCTTCGCCCGCACCGGCGCCTACGATGCGGCGATCTCCACCTGGTTCTCGCGGCAGGAAGGCAAGACCTTCCCCGAGCGCCTGTTCCTCACCGGCACACTGGCGCAGGAACTGCGCTACGGCGAGAACCCGCACCAGCAGGCGGCGTTCTACACCGACGGCGCGGCGCGCCCCGGCGTCGCCACCGCGCGCCAGGTGCAGGGCAAGGAGCTCTCCTACAACAACCTCAACGACACCGATGCCGCGTTCGAGCTGGTCGCCGAGTTCGAGGCTCCGGCGGTGGCGATCATCAAGCACGCCAATCCCTGCGGCGTCGCCACCGGCAAGGACCTCTCCGCCGCTTATGCCGAGGCGCTGAAATGCGACCCGGTCAGCGCCTTCGGCGGCATCGTCGCAGTCAACCGCACGCTCACCACGGCGCTTGCCGAAGAGGTCGCGAAGATCTTCACCGAGGTGGTGATCGCCCCCGAGGCGGAGGACGGCGCGCTCGCCATCTTCGCCGCGAAGAAGAACCTGCGCCTCTTGCTCACCGGCGGCATGCCGGATGCCGCGGCCCCCGGCTGGTTCGCCAAAACGCTCTCCGGCGGCATCCTCATGCAGTCGCGCGACAACGGCCGCATCGCCGCCGCCGACGTGAAAGTGGTGACCAAGCGTGCGCCGACGGAGCAGGAGCTGCGCGACCTCCTCTTCGCCTTCACCGTCGCCAAGCACGTCAAGTCCAACGCCATCGTCTATGCCAAGGACGGCGCAACCGTCGGCATCGGCGCGGGACAGATGAGCCGCGTCGATTCCTCGCGCATCGCCGCGCACAAGGCGGGCGACGCCGCGGACATCGCCAAGCTTCCCGCCTCCCTCGCCAAGGGCAGCGTCGTCGCCTCCGACGCCTTCTTCCCCTTCGCCGACGGCCTCCTCGCCGCGGCGGAAGCCGGGGCCACGGCGGTGATCCAGCCCGGCGGCTCGATCCGCGACGCCGAGGTGATCGCCGCCGCCGACGACGCGAACCTTGCCATGGTGTTCACCGGAATGCGACACTTCCGCCATTGACCGTCCGCTTCCGGACGGATGGATTTCCAAGGCGTTTCACGGCCAACGGATTTTTTCGGAGACATCGGCAAATGGCAAAACCCAACCCCAGCGACGCGATCATGGTCACCACCACCGACGGCATTCAGGACCACAAGGTCGCCCTCTACCTCGGCATCGTTTCCGGCGAGGCGATCATGGGCACCAACCTGTTCAAGGATTTCTTCGCCTCGATCCGCGACGTCGTCGGCGGCCGCGCCGGAGCCTACGAAAAATCCCTGCGCGAGGCCAAGGTCCTGGCGATCGCCCAGATGAAGGAAGAAGCCTACAATCTGGGCGCGCACGCCGTGGTCGGCGTGGACCTCGACTACGAGGTGATCGGCGGCGACGACAAGACCATGCTCATGGTCTCCGCCAACGGCACCGCCGTGAAACTGGGGTAAGGCCAAAACTTCCCGGAGGGACTCGGCCCCTCCGGACCCCCCATAACTTCTTATTTTCGTGCGCAGCGCCATAGGCCCGTGCGGTCGCCACGGGAGGTGTCGCTTGCCGTTGCGCGGCAAAAAAAGTTATGGGGTGCGCGAGGGGTCCAAGACCCCTCGCAAAGTTTTTGTATTACCCCCGCCGCGTTCCCGGCACGGCGGCGAGCAGCAGGCCGCCCGCGGCGAGGAAGGCGAGGATGGTGGCCATTCCGGCGCGTTGGGAAGCGAACGCCGCGGTAGCGGTGGCGAGCGCCGCGGGGCCGAGGAAGGCGGTGACCTTGCCGGAGAGGGCATAGAGGCCGAAACAGGCGGCGACCGCCTCAGGCGGGGCGATGCGGGCCATGAAGGTGCGGCTGGCCGCCTGGGCGGGGCCGACGAACACCCCCAGCGCCAGCCCCAGCCCCCAGAACAGGCGGACATCCGAGGTCACGACGAGGACCGCGCCGATGCCGGTCATCGCGGCGAGCGAGATCAGCACCACCCGCTTCGGCCCCATCCGGTCGTCGAGCCAGCCGAAGGCGGCTGCGCCCAGCCCGGCGGTGACGTTGAGGCCGATGCCGAAGGCGATGACCTCGGCGAGCGACAGGCCGAAGGTGCCCGCGGCATAGACCCCGCCGAAGGCGAAGAGGGTGTTGAGCCCGTCGGTATAGAGCATGCGGGCGAGCAGGAAGCGCCCGATGCGCGCATCCTTCGGCCAGGCGCGGATGGTCGCGCGCAGCCCCCGGAACGCGCCCCCGGCGGCGGCGGCAAGGCCGCCCGCCGCGCCGGTGGCCGGGTCCTTCACCCACACCAACAGCGGCAGGGAAAAGACCGCCATCCAGATGGCGACGAAGGGCGCGGCGGCGCGCACCGGCTCCGCCACCG
Source organism: Oleispirillum naphthae (assembly GCA_027864655.1). GTDB lineage: Bacteria > Pseudomonadota > Alphaproteobacteria > Rhodospirillales > Rhodospirillaceae > Oleispirillum > Oleispirillum naphthae. Next base: position 6,802 of record JAQAZG010000004.1, on the reverse strand, counting down.
CGGGGTCGAGGCCGAAGGGCGGCGGCGACGCCCTGACCAGACCGAACAGAACGGCGACGAGGCAGGTAAGCCCGCCCGCATAGCCCACCCCCCAGGCCCAGCCGGAGATGCGGCCGATGCGGGAAGGCGCAGCCAAATCCGGCAGCAGCGCATTGTAGAAGACCGTTGCGATTTCGAAACAGACTGTCGCGGCGGCCACCAGGGTCAGGCACGGCAGCACCGAGGCAGGCTCCGGCGCAATCCACCACAAGGCGGCGGTGAAGACGCACGTCGCAGCGGTGAACGCGCCGACCCACAGCGTGCGGCGGCCCATGCGGTCTGCCATCGCGCCGAGCACCGGGCTCGCCACGGCGATCGCCACCCCGGCGGCGGACATCGCCCAGCCCCACAGCGCCGTGCCGGACTCCGGCGTTTCGGCCACCGCCTTGGTGAAATAGGTGGAAAACACGAAGGTCAGCACCACGGTGGGAAAGGCGGAGTTGGCCCAGTCGTACAGGCACCACCCCCATACCGCCCGGCTCCCGCCCGAAGCACCCGTCTGCCCTGCCATGTGCCCTGCCCCGCGGTGAACCCCAGCCTCGTCCGTCCGGTTCTATCACACCGCCCGGGAAACAAAAACGCTGCGAGGGGACATCTCCGCCTTGGGAACGCCCTCTGGGCGTTCCCACCGCCTCCGGCGGTCGGCTCCAATCCCCTCGCGCACCCCATAACTTTGGTTTTTGCGCGTAGCGCCATAAGCAACACGGGCGTTGAATGCCGCTACGCGGCGAAAAACCAAAGTCATGGGGTCCGGGGATCGAATCCCCGGCGGGGTCCAGGGGCAGAGCCCCTGGCCTGGTTTTAGGAAAGCGCGGAGGGACCGAGTCCCTCCGCGCGAAGTTCTGGTTTTACGCCCGCGCCATGGTGCGGGTTTGGCGGGCCGCGACGGTGAGCATGGCGAGGTCCGGGGCCTGCGGGCTTTCGCGGTATTCGGCGAGCAGGCGGTCGAGCTGCTGCACCGCGTAGGCGTTGGCCTCGGTCCAGGCGGCGAGCGCCTCATCGACGGATTTCGGCTTCTCTCCGCCGGGGATGAGGGCGAGCACGCCTTCGGCGACGTCGCGTTGCTGTTCGGCGAAGTCCTCGATCAGCGCGCCGATGGCGAGCTTCTGCCAGTGGGAGCGCACCGGCAGGCGGGCCGCCGCATCGCGCGCCCAGCGGAAGCCGAAACGTTCGCCGACGGCGTGATAGACGCGCGCCGCCTGCGGGATTTCCACCTGGCGGGTTTCGGCGAGTCCGACGATGTCGGGCACCGCGACGAGGCTGCCGAGCACCGCGATGTGGCGGGCGAGGTCTTCCGGCACGCCCGCGGCCACCCATTCCGCGGCCTGCGCCGCGGCCGCGCCTTCCGCCGCCTCGCCGTGGGCGTCGTTGACGGTAAGAAGCGCATCGACACCGTTACGCAAGCGGATGGAAAGGCCGCCGATGTCGATTTCCACCCCGGCATGGTGGAGAATCCACGCCACCACGGCGCGCGCCGCCTTGTTCACCGCGATCAGCAGGTCGAGTTGCACGCCCGCGGGGATGCGGTTGTCCTGGGCCTCGATCTCCGCCCAGAGGTCGTTGAGGTGGTAGGCCTCGCGCGCGACCAGGAAGGCGCGGGCGATATCCGCCGGGCCGCGGCCGGTTTCCTCGATCATTTCGGTAAGCAGGGTGCCGCCGACGCGGTTGACCAGGGCGTTGCCGACCACGGTGGCGACGATCTCGCGCCGCAGGCGGTGGGTTTCGATCGCCGCGGCGAAGCCCTCGCGCAGCGGCGTGGGGAAGTAGCCGAGGAGCTCGTCCTTGAGCATCGGCGCGTCCGGCAGGCCGCTGTCGATGATCTCGTCGAACAGCCAGAGCTTGCAGTAGGGCATCACCACCGCGGATTCGCTGCGCGTCAGAATGCCACGCTTGGCGATACGGTCGGCGATCTCCTCTTCGTTGGGAAGGAACTCGATGGCGCGGTCGAGCCGCCCCAGGCGTTCCAGGTGACGGATCAGGCGGGCCTGTTCGTCCAGGCGTTCCGGCCCGCACGCCTCCATCATCGAAAGCGCCTGGCCCTGCAGATAGTTGTCGCGCAGCACCAGGGTGCCGACCTCGTCGGTCATCGACGCGAGGAGCACGTTCCTCTGCTTCATCGTCATGTCGCCGCGGGCGACGATGTCGTTGAGCAGGATCTTGATGTTGACCTCGTGGTCGGAGCAATCGACGCCCGCGGAGTTGTCGATGGCGTCGGTGTTGATGCGCCCGCCCCTCAGCGCGAACTCGATGCGGGAGCGCTGCGTCACGCCGAGGTTGGCGCCCTCGCCCACCACCTTGGCGCGGACCTCCTTCGCGGTGATGCGCACCGCGTCGTTGGCGCGGTCGCCCACCTCGGCGTCGGTTTCGTCGCTGGCGCGCAGGTAGGTGCCGATGCCGCCGAAGAACAAGAGATCCACCTCGGCGGCGAGGATGGCGCGGATCAGTTCGTTGGGCGGCAGCGTCGCCTCCGTCAGGCCGAGTCGCGCCTGCACCTCGGGCGAGACGGTGACCGACTTGGACTGGCGGCTGAACACCGCGCCGCCCTTGGAGAGCAGCTTCGGGTTATAGTCCGCCCAGGTGAGGCGCGGCGTATCGAACAGGCGCTTGCGCTCCGCGAAGGAGGCCGCCGGGTCCGGATCCGGATCGACGAACACGTGCATGTGGTTGAACGCGCCGATGAGGCGGATGGTCTCCGATTGCAGCATGCCGTTGCCGAACACGTCGCCCGCCATGTCGCCCACCGCCGCCACGTCGAAGGGCTCGGACTGGATGTCGCGGCCGAGTTCGCGGAAGTGGCGCTTCACGCACTCCCACGCGCCGCGCGCGGTGATGCCCATGACCTTGTGGTCATAGCCCTGCGATCCGCCGGAGGCGAAGGCGTCGGAAAGCCAGAAGCCCGCCGCCCCGGACTCCGCATTGGCGATGTCGGAGAAGGTGGCGGTGCCCTTGTCCGCGGCGACCACGAGGTAGGGGTCGTCGCCGTCGTGGCGCACCACGTCCCTGGGCGGCACCACCTTGCCGCCCGCCAAATTGTCGGTCAGGCCGAGCAGCGCCCGCATGAACAGCTTGTAGCACTCCACGCCTTCCTTCTGGAACGCCTCGCGCCCGCCTTCCGCCGGGGGCCGCTTGACCAGGAAGCCGCCCTTGGCGCCCACCGGCACGATCACCGCGTTCTTCACCATCTGCGCCTTGATCAGGCCGAGGATTTCGGTGCGGTAGTCCTCCGGCCGGTCGGACCAGCGGATGCCGCCGCGCGCCACCGGCCCGCCGCGCAGGTGCACCGCTTCGAGGCGCGGCGAATAGACGAACACCTCCACCCAGGGCCTGGGCTTCGGCAGGTCGATGACCTCGCGGCTCGCCAGCTTGAAGGCCAGCGTGGGCTTCGCCGAACCGTCCGCCTCGGTCTGGTAGTAGTTGGTGCGGATGGTGGCGTGCACCAGGTTGAGGAAACGCCGGAGAATGCGGTCGTGGTCGGCGTTCTCGATGGCGTCCAGCTCCTGGGCGATCGCCGCCTCCAGGCGGGTGCTTTCCGCCTCGCGGGTTTCCGCGTTGTGGAAGGGATCGTTACGGATGTGGAAGAGATCGATGATGTGCCGCGTCACCGCTGCGTTTTCGAGGAGCGCATCGGCCATGTAGGCCTGCGAGAAGGAGAACCGCACCTGCCGCAGATAGCGCCCGTAGGCGCGCAGCACCGTGACCTCGCGCGCCGTCAACCCGGCGCCGATGACCAGACGGTTGTAGGCGTCGCTTTCCATCTCGCCGTTCCAGACGCGGGAAAGCGCCTCCTGGAAGGGGCGGCGCACCGCGGCGATGTCCACGCCGCCGCCATGCGCGGCGCGCATGCCGAAGTCGTGAACCCACACGTTGGCGCCGCCTTCCTCCGCCGCGCCGCCGCCGACCTTGATCGCATGGGGAATCTCCTCCATCACCTTGAGGCCCATGTTCTCGAGCATCGGCAGGATGTCGCACAGCGGCACCGCGCGTCCGCCGCGGTAGATCTTCAGGCGGACTTCCGTTTCCGGGGCTTCGAGCGGCCGGTAGAGGTTCATCCCCAGCACACCGGAGGCGAGAATTTCCTCCACCCGTTCGATGTCGTAGACCGCGGCCTCGGCATCGAAGTGCTCGGTATAGTTGGTGGGGAAGGCGCGGCCATAGCGGCGGTGCAGGTTGGCCGCCCGCTCCTCGCCGAGGCCGCGCACCAGGGCGTCGCGCAGCCGGTCGTCCCAGGCGCGCGCCACGGCGGCGATGCGCGCCTCCACCTCGCGGGCGTCGAACACCGGCACCGCGCCGGGCCGGGTGCGCACGATGACATGCAGGCGCGCGAGCGGCGCATCGGCGATCTGGGTGTAGTAGGAAAGGATGGTGCCGTCGAACGCCTTGGCCAGGATATCCTGGATCGCATGCCTCAGTGCGGTATCGAAACGATCACGCGGCACGTACACCAGGCACGAGATGAAGCGCTCGAAATCGTCCGGACGGACGAACAGCGCGGCGCGGCGGCGCTCATGCAGTTGCAGAATCCCCACCGCGACGCGGCCGAGATGCGCCTCGGAGGACTGGAACAGTTCGTCGCGCGGCAGGTTTTCCAGAATCGACAGCAGCTTCTTGCCGTCGTGGCCCTTGCGCTTGTAGCCCGCCGCGGCGATCACCCGGGTGATCTTGCCGTGCAGCATCGGCACCGCGAGCGGCGAGTTGGTGTAGACGTCGGCGGTGAACAGGCCGACGAACAGCCACACCCCGATGACGTGGCCTTCCGCGTTGCGGCGCTTCACCACGATGGCGTCCATCGCCACCGGGCGGTGCACGGTGGCGCGGCGGTTGCTCTTGGTCACCAGGACCGAAGGCCCCTCGTCGCCGAAGATGCGGGTCTCCACCTGGCCCGCCGCGTTGGTCTGCAATTCGTCGAAGACGCGGCGCTCCGGGTCGCGCAGCACGCCGAGACCGGAGTCCGGGTCGAGCTTCAGGGTTTGCGCGCCGCCCTTGCCCACGGCGTGATAGACCCGTGCGCCGAGCATGGTGAAGTGGTGCTGGCGCAGCCATTCCAGGAAGGCGCGGCATTCCAGCGGGTCGTCGCCGCCCTCGGGGAAGCCCTCGGTGAGCGCCTCGTCGATGCGGCCGCGCATCGCCTCCCAGTCCTCCACCGCGGCGCGCACGTCGGACAGCGTCGCCGAAAGCTCCTTGGCGATGCGTTCCAGCATCGCGGCGTCGCTCTGCCGCGTCACCTCCAGATGCATCACCGATTCGGCCTGCCCCTGGCCGCCGTCGCCGGCGTCCGCCGGCAACAGCGCGGCGAGCGCGCCCTTGGCGTCGCGCTCCACCGCCACCACCGGGTGGATCAGCACCAGAGTCTCCAGCCCCAGGTCGTTCAGCGTGCCGGTCACCGAATCCACCAGGAACGGCATGTCGTCGTTCACCACCTCGACCACGGTGTGCTCGCACGACCAGCCGTTCTCCGCATGCGACGGGTTGAACACCCGCAGCAGCAGCTCGCCGGGGCGGCGCTTCTGCGCCAGGCCCCAGGCCGACCGCCCCGAGCCGTAGAGGTATTCCAACGGCTTGCCGAGCACGTCGTCCGGCGGCACGGTGCGGTAGAACTGGCCGATGAACTCGGCCACCGCATCGATTTCCTGGGGGGGGGTATGTGCCGCTTGCATTTTGTGCCGCGCATGCGCGACGATCTCGGCCACCATGGTCTCGCAACCGACCGATAGGACAGGACCCATTTTTCGTATCCTTAGCTTTTTTAAAGCGTTGTTCCTCGCCGTTATAGGCTAGGCATTATTTGCGGCTTTGCAATGCGTTAAGTGCTTTTTTCAGGAAAGGAACAAGCCGTGCTGGAAATCGCCGGACTGTGCGCGGGATACGGCGCGGTGCAGGTGCTGTTCGGCCTCTCGCTCGCCGTCGGCGGCGGCGAGGCGGTGGCCCTGATCGGCCGCAACGGCGCGGGAAAATCCACCACTCTCAAGTCGGCGATGGGACTTACCGACATCACCGCCGGAGAAATTCGTTTCGAAGGCGAAAATATCACCGGATGCCCCCCCCACGCCGCGGCGCGCGCCGGGCTCGGCTGGGTGCCGGAAGACCGCCGGGTGTTCGCCCGCCTCACCGTGTGGGAAAACCTCGACGTCGGCCGCCGCGCCCCCCGCCCCGGCGCCCCGGCCTGGGACGAAGACCGCGTGCTCGCCGTCTTCCCCCACCTCAAGACGCTCCTGAAGCGCGACGCCGGACTGCTCTCCGGCGGCGAACAGCAGATGCTCACCGTCGCCCGCACCCTGATGGGCCAGCCGCGCATGCTGCTGCTCGACGAACCCTCCGAAGGCATCGCCCCCAAGGCGGTGGAGGACCTCGCCGCCGCGCTTGCCGAAATCAAGGCCACCGGCGTCGGCATCCTCCTCTCCGAACAGAACCGCGGCTTCGCCGCCGCACTCGCCGACCGCGCCGTGCTGCTGGACCGCGGGCGCGTCATCGGCGAAGGCCGCCTCGCCGACCTGATCGCCGAAGGCGCCCAACTCGCCGCCTGCCTCGGGGTGTAACACCAGGCCAGGCGCTGCCCGGACCCGCAAAGGGCCGGAAGGCCCTTTGATCCCATATGTTTTTTCTTTTGCGCGTAGCGCCATAGAGCCATCGCGCGGCGTGACGGTTGATGGCCGCTTTGCGGCGAAAAACAAGTATGGGGTCAAGGGGACTGTTCAGACCGGGGAGATATCTGACAGGTGTTCGGAGAGATACCTGACAGTTTCCGGTTGTTGGGATGATTGCCGCA